>NZ_BAABBW010000003.1:0-615969 GCF_039538185.1 Gryllotalpicola koreensis | reverse complement strand
ACTCGACCACGCAACGCGACGAGGCGCTACCGGCCTGGCTGCACTTCTACAATCACCACAGAGCCCACTCCGCCCTCGGAGGCAAGCCACCAGTCACCAGACTGACCAACCTCCCCGGACACCACACCTAGCGGAGCCTCACCACACCGGCGGACGGCGGAAGCGCCAGCGGAACGTCCGTTCCAGCTGCGCGCTGAGCGCCAGCAGGGTGCGCTCACCGCCCGGCCGCCCGATGAGCTGAACGCCCATGGGCAGGCCGGCCGGCGCATCCGCCGTCGGCTCGGTCTGGTGGACGGGCACGGTGATGGCGGGCAGTCCTGAGACGTTCACCATCGAGGTGAACGGCGTGTAGCGGCACTGCTGCTCGAAGTTGCGCGCCGGGTCGTTCTGGTCGTACCAGCCGTTCGGCCGCGGCGTCATCGCCAGCGTCGGAGTGACGATCGCGTCGAAGGCGGCGAAGCGCGCGATGAAGCTCCGTTCGAACGCCCGCAGCGCACGCAGGCCTTCGGCCAGCCGCCGCGCCGAGAGGGCGCGGCCCTCCGCGACGAGCCACTGGGTGAGCGGCTCGGTGAGCGCGAGCTGCTCGTCGCCGAGCGGCAGCGCCGCCGCACCGCCCTGCCACACGTCGCGGAACGCGGGCGCGTACGTCGGGTCGGGCGGCAGCTCGGTCTGCTCGATGCCGTGGCCGAGCTCCGCGAGCGCCGTCACGGCGGCCTCGAGGGCGGCGGATGCCTCGGGTGAGACCTCGATACCCGCATATTCGTACGTCCACGCCGAACTCGTCATGACCCCCAGCTGGAACCGCTTCGTGCCGTCGTCGAGCTCGCCGCGCACGGCGGCGGAGAGGAACGGCCCATCGCCGCCGGCGGCGCGCACCGCGTAGTGATGGTCGATGACGCCGTCGGGGCGGCGCCCGATCATGCCTTCGAGCAGCAGCGCGGCATCCGCCGTCGTCCGCGCGATCGGTCCGTTGACGACGAGTCCGTCCGGCGAGGCGAGCCCGCTGCCGGCCGGCACCAGCCCGCGGCCCGGCTTCAGCCCGACGAGGCCGCATGCCGCCGCGGGAATGCGTATGGAGCCGCCGCCGTCGGACCCCGGTGCGAACGGCAGCAGGCCGGCGGCCACGGCGGCCGCCGCGCCCCCGCTGGAGCCGCCCGCGTTGAGATCGAGCTGCCACGGGTTGCGCGCCGGTCCGGCCGTCAGCGTCTCGGTGTAGCTCGGCATGCCGAACTCCGGCGCCGCGGTCTTGCCGAGGCTGATGCCGCCCGCCGCGTCGAGCTGCGCGACCTGCTCGTCATCGACGTCGGGCACGTAGCCCGCCATTGCGCGGGAGCCGTAGCCGGTCGGCGCCCCGGCCCGGTTCCAGAGGTCCTTGTCGCCGAAGGGCAGCCCCCACAGCGGTGCCGTCTTCGGCACGGAGGTCTCGACGAACCGGGCTCGCTCGAGCGCCGCCTCGCCGGTGACGGTGACGAACGCCCCCAGCCGGTCGTTCGCCGCCTCGATGCGCTCGAGGTACGCCTCGGTCAGCTCGACCGGGCTCACCTGCCCGCTCTGCAGCAGCTGCCACTGTTCGAGGGCGGTGTACTCATGCAGCTCGGAGAAGTCGCCGGAATCGTCGCTCACTCCCCCACTCTCGCACCGAGCCCGCATGATCGTTGTGCCCGCGCGTTCGGCCGCGCACGTGCGCTATCGAAATCCGCTTTGCGCGCCTCGGATCCGCGAAGCGCACTGCGGATCCGAGTAGCGCAACCAGCGGCGCCGGTGACGGCGCGTCAGAGGTCCCAGCCGCCGGACGCCTCGATGTCCTGCCCAGTAATCCAGCGTGCCTGATCGGTCGTGAGGAAGGCGATGACGTCGCCGACGTCCGCCGGCTCGCCGATGCGGCCGAGCGCCGTGCGCGCGGCCTGCGGGGCGATCAGCTCGGGGTACTTCTCGAACGCGTCGCCGCCGAGCCGGGTGCGCGTCACGCCGGGTGAGACGGAGTTCACACGGATGCCGCGCGGCGCGAGCTCCTTGGCGAGGTACCGCGTGAGCACGACGAGGCCGCCCTTCATCGCTGCGTAGACCGAGTAGCCGGGCGTCGCGCCCGTCGCGTGCGTCGAGCTGCTCGTGGTGTTGACGATCGCCGCCCCGTCGGGGATCAGCGGCAGCAGTGCCTGCGTCAGGAGCAGCGGCCCCTTGAGCAGCACCCGGCTCAGTCGGTCGTAGTGCTCGTCGGTGATCTCACCCAGCAGCGCGACCTCGCCGATGCCGGCGTTGTTCACGAGTGCGTCGATGCGGTCGGTCTGCCAGGTCTCGGCTAGCACGGCGCGCACGCGCTCGGCGAACGCCGGGAATGACGCGGAGTCGCCGACGTCGAACGGCAGCGCGACCGCCTGCCCGCCTTCCGCCTCGATCGACGCGACCGCCTCTGCGGCGCCTTCCGGATGCCCGCGGTAAGTGAGGATCACCCCGCGTCCCTGGCGTGCGAGCGCGACTGCCGCCGCTTGCCCGATTCCCGCGCTTCCCCCGATGACGATGGCAACACTCATCTTCTTGACTCCCTGTCTGCACATTGCTGATGACATACGAAGTCAACGCGAGCACGGTTCCATCGCGTAGAACGATCGCGTCGGATTCTTGCCTGATTCTGCTTTCATTGCAATGAATGAGGCAGACGGATGCTTCACTATCGACTATGGACCTCACACGTCTCGGCGCGCTGATCGTCCGCCATGCTCCGCGCGGCCAGACATGGATCGGCGACGCCGCCGTCATCTCCGCCACGAGCCAGGCGGGGCCGCCGGAGTTCGACATGACGGGCACCGTGTTCGTACTGCTCGCGCGCGGCGGCAAGCGACTCGCGGTCGGCGACCGGGTACACGAGTACCGGCCAGGCCAGTCACTCGTCGCATCGATCGATCTGCCCGCCGTAGGCAGCTTCTTCGATGCGACCCCCGAGGAACCGGCATTGGGCTTCGCTCTCACGCTCAAGCCGGCGCTGGTCGCCGAGTTGCTGCTGCACTCCGCCGCGGCAGCCGTGCGCCAGGGCTCCCGCGGCGCGGCATCCGCCGTCGATGTCGCCCCTCTGAGCGACGACGTGCTCGATGCGGTCTCGCGCATGGTCTCGCTCCTCGACCGCCCGACCGACCTCCCCGTGCTCGCTCCGCTGATCGAGCGCGAGCTCACCTGGCTGCTGCTGCGCGGACCGCACGGACCCGCCGTCAGCCAACTCGGCCTCGCCGACAGCAGCCTCAACCGCGTCGGGCACGCGGTCGCCTACCTCCGCGAGCGCTACGCGGAAAGCATCCGTATCGATGACCTCGCCGCCCTCGCCCGCATGAGCCCGTCCGCGTTCCACCGCAGCTTCCACGCCGTCACGGCGACGAGCCCTATCCAGTTCCAGAAGCAGCTGCGCCTGCAGGAGGCGCGCGTGCGGCTGCTCGCCGACCGCAGCGATGTCGCCGGCGTCGCCTATGCCGTCGGCTACGAAAGCCCGTCGCAGTTCAGCCGCGACTACAAGCGCCAGTTCGGCGTGAGCCCGCGCGAGCACGCGAGCGCCGCGCGGCGGCCGTGAGCTCAGTGCCCGGCGCGCGGTGGGCGCAGCCTCGTGTCCTCGAGGTCGAGCATCGTCTGCACCGACGCCAGCGCCCGCGTCGAATACCGGCCGAGCCGCTGTTCCTCGACCAGCTTCTCGCGCTCGGCATCCACGACGAGCCGGCGCAGCGCCATGAACAGCTGGTGCGGGCGCTGCTCGAGCGGCACGTCTGAGGCCCGCACGCGCTCCCAGGCAACCTCGGAGCGCAGGAAGGTGCTCTGGCGCACCCGCTCGAGCACCTCTGGGTCGATCTCGCCCTCGATGCCGAGCGCCTCGTGCGGATCGTCGAGTGCCTTGAGCCCCGCGTCGCTGACCTCGTCGAGCAAGCGGGCGACATCGCGCCCGTCGGCGTCGCTGTCCACTCCCGGAATCCGCAGCAGCTTGATCAGCCATGGCAGGGTGCCGCCCTGCAGCACGAGGCTCGCAACCGCGACGGTGAAGGCGATCAGGATGAGCTGTGAGCGGTACGGGATGCTGTTCGGCAGCGACTGGGCCGCCGCCAGGGTGACGACCCCGCGCATGCCCGACCAGCCGAGCGCGATGCCCCCGCGCCAATCGATCTGACTCTCGCGGTCATGGTCGAGGTCCGCGCGGCGACGCGCATAGTCATGCTCGGCGCGTTGCTTCCGCCGCGCATCACGAGGTCTCGCGACCGGGTGGGTGCGGAAATACGCGAGCCACAGCCACTGCCGCAGCAGTCGTCTCTCGCGCCGGGCGACGCCACGTCGCATGCCCGCCAGCAGCGGCACGATCCAGGCGAAGCGGATGACGATGAGCGCGGCGGTGGCGAGCAGCCCGATGCCGACGGATGCCCCGATGCTCAGCACCGACTGATTGACGTGGTCCACCAGGAAGCGGATCTGCAGCCCGATCGCGAGGAACACCGCGTTCTCGAGAAGGAACTGCACCGTGCCCCAGTTGATGCGCTCGTTGATGCGGGCCTGTGCGGAGAGGCGGCGAGGCCCCACACCCCCGACGTACAGCCCGGCCACTACCACGGCGAGGACACCCGAGGCATTCAGCGCCTCGGCGGGCATGAACGCGACGAAGGGGACGACAAGCGAGATGGCGGTGTCGAGCGTGGCATCCGTGAAGCGCGAGCGCACCCACGTCGTCACGATGCCCGCCGCCAGCCCGATGGCCACCGCGACCACGACGGCGTAGCCGAAGTCCGTCGCCACGTGCCACGGCGTGCCGATGCCGCCCGCGACCACGGCGAGCGCCGAGCGCAGCAGCACCAGGGCGGTCGCGTCGTTGACGAGCCCCTCGCCCTCGAGCAGCGTGAGCAGCCGAGGCGGGAGGCCGAGGCGCCGCCCGATCGAGGTCGCCGCGACGGCGTCCGGCGGGGAGATGATCGCGCCGAGCGCGATGCCCGCCGCAAGGCTGAGGTGGGGCAGCAGCGCATACAGCAGGAACCCCGAGCCGAGCGCGGTGATGGCCACCAGAACGACCGAGAGGCTCGCAATGGGGGCGAGATTCCGCCGGAAATCGGTGATCGGCACGGTCAGCGCAGCCGCGTACAGCACGGGCGGCAGCACCGCGTCGAGGATCACCTCGTACGGCACCTCGACCTCGGGCACCCCCGGCAGGAACGAGATGCCGACGCCGACGAGCACGAGGATGATGGGCGCCGCGACGCCGAGGCGGCGCGAGAACGCCGCGACAGCCACGATGACCCCCACGCCGATGATCGCGTAGACGCCCAGTTCCATACCCTTCAGCCTATGAGGAAGCTGAGCGTTCCACTGCGGCGGCGGCAGGGACCGCTTCGGGATGCCGCGGCCGAGGCATCCCGAATATTTACCATTCGGTCAGTTATCGGTGTTAACCTCGTCCCAGCGCGGCCAGAGTGGGCCGCCGGACAGAGGAGTTCAGTGATGAACGTGCAAGTTGGCCAGGCGACTGCGCCTGGCCCGTCTGCACACAAGGAAGCGCGCTCGGCTTCGGCCAGCACCGGCGTCCTCGTGATGTATGTCGTCGGTTTCTTCATGATGTACATCGCCGTCATGACACCGGTCGTCAGCACCCTCGCGGTCAAGGTCTCGACGTTGACCGACGACGCGCACCGCGTCGGAGCGCTGAGCGTGGTGACCGGCGTCGGGGCGTTCTTCGCCTTCGTGGCGAACCCGATCGCAGGGGCGCTCTCCGACCGCACGACCTCGCGATTCGGGATGCGCAAGCCGTGGCTCCTCGTCGGCGTCGTCGGCGGTGTCCTCGGACTCGTGATCATCGCCTTCGCCGGCGCGATCTGGCAGGTCGTCGTCGGGTGGGCGCTGGCGCAGACCGCGTTCAACGCTGCGCAGGCCGCGTTCCAGGCGGTCCTGCCCGATCAGGTGGACGAGGCGCGGCGCGCCAAGGTCTCCGGCTGGGTCGGCACGGGCCAGAACGTCTCGGCCCTGGTCGGCATCGGCATCGCGACGGTGCTCGCGGGCGCCGGCATCAACACGGCCTGGATGATCATCATCCCCGCGGCGCTCGGCCTCATCGGCGTCGTGCTCTTCTCCCTCGTGCTGCGCGACCGCGTGCTCGACAAGGCGAGCGCCGAGCCGTTCCACCTGGGCCGCTTCTTCGCCGGCTTCTGGGTCAGCCCCCGCAAGTTCCCCGACTTCGGCTGGGCATGGCTGGGGCGCTTCCTGATGCTGTTCGGCTTCGCCTCGTACAACAACTACCAGCTCTACTATCTGCAGGACCGGTTCGGATTCGACACCGCGACCGCCCTGTCGTGGCAGCTGCGCCTGATGGTCCTGCAGGCGATCCTGCTCACCGTCTCGGCTGCCCTCGGCGGCTGGCTGTCCGACCGGCTGCGCCGACGCAAGGTCTTCGTCGTCATCGCGACGGTGCTCGCCGGCGCCGCCCTCGCCGTCTTCGCGCTGGCCGGCCACCCCAGCCTCCTCTACGTCGCCTCCGGGCTGTTCGGCCTCGGCTTCGGCGCCTACATGGCCGTCGACCTGGCCCTGGTCACCGATGTGCTGCCGAACCGCGAGACCGAGGCCGCGAAGAACATGGGCGTCTTCAACATCGCCAACGCGCTGCCGCAGTCCCTCGCCCCCGCGATCGCCCCGGCGCTGCTCGCCATCGGCGCCGGCGGCGGCGACGCGAACTACACCTCCCTCTTCCTCATCGGCGCGGTGATCATCGTGATCGGCGCGGTGAGCACCATGTTCATCCGCGGCGCACGCTGATCCGACACGAAAGCACAGCAGACATGACTGACACCACCTCCCGCCTCGACGTGACGCGTCTTCTCGCCGAGCTGAGCCTCGAAGAGAAGGCGGCCCTGCTCGACGGCTCGGACTTCTGGCACACCCAGGGCGACGAGAGCCGCGGCATCCCCGCGATCATGCTCACGGACGGCCCGCACGGCCTGCGCAAGCAGGCAGAGGGCGCTGACCACCTGGGCCTCAACGCCTCGGTTCCCGCCACCTGCTTCCCCCCGGCTGCCGGCCTCGCCTCCAGCTGGGACCCGGCGCTCATGCAGCGCGTCGGCGCCGCGCTCGGCGACGAGTGCCGCGCCGCCGACGTCGCGGTCCTCCTCGGCCCGGGCGTCAACATGAAGCGCTCGCCGCTGTGCGGCCGCAACTTCGAGTACTTCTCGGAGGACCCGCTGCTGGCGGGCTCTCTCGCCACCGGCCTCGTCACCGGAATCCAGAACAAGCAGGTCGGAACGTCACTGAAGCACTTCGCGGCCAACAATCAGGAGACCGATCGCATGACGATCGACGCGCAGGTCGACGAGCGCACGCTGCGCGAGATCTACCTTCCCGCATTCGAGAAGGTCGTCACCGAGGCGCAGCCCTGGACCGTGATGTGCTCATACAACAAGGTCAACGGCGTCTACGCGTCCGAGAACCACTGGCTGCTGACCGAGGTGCTGCGCGAGGACTGGGGCTACGACGGCCTCGTCGTCTCCGACTGGGGCGCCGTCAACGAGCGCGACAAGGCGGTCGCGGCCGGCCTCGACCTTGAGATGCCGTCGTCCGCGGGCGTCGGGCAGCGCCGCATCCTGGACGCGGTCGCCGCGGGCACGCTCAGCGAGGAATCCGTCGACGCCGCCGTCGCCAATGTGCTCGGCCTGGTCGCCAAGTCGCAGAGCCGCGAGCCGCTCGAGGCGTTCGACGTCGACGCGCACCACGCCCTGGCGCAGGAAGCCGCACTGGAGAGCGCGGTGCTGCTGAAGAACGACGGCGGCATTCTGCCCATTGCCACGCAGGGAGGAGCGGTGGCGGTGATCGGCGAGTTCGCCCGCACGCCGCGGTTCCAGGGCGCGGGCTCGTCCCAGGTCAACCCGACCCGCGTCGACTCCGCGCTGGACGCGCTCGAGATCGCCCTGCTCGGTAAGCGCGAGCTGCGCTTCGCTCCCGGCTTCGAGATCGAGGCGGATGCCGCGGACGAGGCGCTCGTCGCCGAGGCCGTCGAGGCCGCCCGCGGCGCCGACGTCGCCCTCCTGTTCCTCGGCCTGCCGCCCTCGTACGAGTCCGAGGGCTACGACCGCGAGCACATGGAGCTGCCCGCGCAGCAGCTCGCCTTGCTCGAGGCCGTCGCCGCCGTGAACGAAAACGTGGTCGTCGTGCTGTCGAACGGGTCGGCCGTCACGGTCTCGGGCTGGCAGCACCGCGCCACGGCGATTCTCGAGGGCTGGCTGCTCGGCCAGGCCGGCGGGTCGGCCACCGCGGCGCTGCTGCTGGGCGACGCGAACCCGTCGGGCAAGCTCGCCGAGACCATCCCGGTGCGCTTCGAGGACAACCCCGCCGTCGGCAACTTCCCCGGCGAGAACGGCGTCGTGCGCTATGGCGAGGGCCTGCTCATCGGCTACCGCTGGTACGACGCGCACGCGCTGCCGGTCTCGTACCCGTTCGGTCACGGCCTCTCGTACACGAGCTTCGCCTACTCGGACCTCGCGGTCGAGGTCCTCGACGACGGCGCCTCGCCCCGGGTCAGGGTCGGTCTCACGGTCACGAACACGGGACGGGTCGCGGGTGCCGAGATCGTGCAGGTCTATGTGACGGATGCCGAGGCATCCGTCTACCGCCCGGAACAGGAGCTTCGCGGATTCGCGCGCGTGCAGCTCGAGCCCGGGCAGTCGCAGGCCGTCGCCGTCGAGCTAGACGCCCGCGCCTTCGCGTTCTGGAGCACGGCCGCACACGCCTGGGTCGTCGAGGGCGGCCGCTTCGGCATCCGGGTCGGGGCGTCCAGCCGTGACATCCGCCTCACCGACACCATCACGCTCACGGGTGCCGAGATCACGCCGCCCCTCAGCGTCGACTCGACTGCCGAGCAGTTCCTCGCCCACCCGCAGGGCGGAGCATGGCTGCGCGAGACGCTCGCGGAGACCGAGATGGGCGCGATGCTCTTCGACGAGACCCACGGGCGGATGATGCGGGCCATCCCGCTCGTGCGCCTGTCCCGGTTCCCCGGCGCCCCCTTCGACGAGGCCGCCCTCGCCGAGGCCGCCGCACAGTCATCGGCGCAGGCGTGAGCGCGGAGGAGGCGGGCGGAGCCCGTTATCTGGACCCGAGCGCCCCGGTCGCGGAGCGGGTCGCCGACCTGCTCTCGCGCATGACGCTCGAGGAGAAGGCGGGGCAGCTGTTCCAGACCATGGTGCAGCTCGGCCCCGACGGCACGCTCGTCGAGGACACCGGGCGCTTCGGTCTGCCCGGCACGAGCGAGCTCGTTCTCGAGCGCGGCCTGACGCACCTCAACGCGCTGGGCGCCCCCGGCACCGCGCGCGAGTTCGCGCTCTGGCACAACCGGCTGCAGGAGCTCGCCGCGAGCACCCGCCTCGGCATTCCCGTCACGGTGGCCACCGACCCGCGGCACTCCTTCACCGACAACCCCGGAACGGGCCTGCTCGCCGGGCCGTTCTCGCAGTGGCCCGAGACGCTCGGCCTCGCCGCGACCCGCGATGAGCAGCTGGTCGAGGAGTATGCGGACACGGTGCGCCGCGAGTACCTCGCGGTCGGCCTGCGCTCCGCCCTGCACCCGCAGATCGACCTCGCCACCGAGCCGCGCTGGGCGCGCGCAGCCGGAACCTTCGGTGAGAGCGCCGAGCTCACCGGGCAGCTCGGCGCCGCCTATGTGCACGGTCTGCAGGCGACGGGCGAGGTCGCCCGGCAGCGCGGCGGGGACGGCCGCTTCGGCGGCGACAGCGTCTCCGCGATGACGAAGCACTTCCCCGGCGGCGGCCCGCAGAAGGACGGCGAGGATCCGCACTTCCCCTACGGCCGCGAGCAGGTCTACCCGGGCGGCAGATTCGACGAGCACCTCGCCCCGTTCCGCGAGCTCATCGCGGCGGGAACGCGGCAGATGATGCCGTACTACGGCATGCCGGTCGGCCTTGTGGTCGATGGCGAGCCCATCGAGGAGGTCGGCTTCGGCTTCAACCGCCAGATCCTCACGGGGCTGCTGCGCGACGAGCTGGGATTCGAGGGCGTGATCTGCACCGACTGGGGCCTGATCACCGACGCCGAGTTCGACGGCTTGCCGTTCCCGGCCCGCGCGTGGGGCGTCGAGCATCTCACGCCGCTCGAGCGTGCGGCGAAGGTGCTGGATGCCGGGGCCGATCAGTTCGGCGGCGAGGCGTGCCCCGAGCTGGTCGTCGAGCTCGTGCGCAGCGGGCGCGTCTCGGAGGAGCGCATCGACGCTTCTGTGCGCCGGCTTCTCGTCGAGAAGTTCCTGCTCGGCCTGTTCGACGAGCGCCGCTACGTCGACGTCGAGGCGGCGGACGCGCTCGTCGGCGCACCGGATGCCCGAGCCGCGGGGCTGCGGGCCCAGTCGCGCTCGGTGACCGTGCTCGAGGCCGCCACGACAGGCCGCTCGGCGCTGCCGCTCGCGGCAGGGACGCGCGTCTTCATCGAGGGCGCGATTGCGAGCGGGATCACGCACGACCGCGTCGAGTTCGTCGACTCCCCCGACGGCGCCGACATCGCCATCGTCCGCCTCACGGCGCCGTTCGAGCAGCGCGGCCCGGGCTTCGAGTCCTTCTTCCACGCGGGCTCGCTCGAGTTCCCCGCCGATGAGGTGGACAGGGTCCTCGCCCTTGCCGCGCGCGTGCCGACCATCGTCGACGTCTACCTCGATCGCCCGGCCGTGCTGACCCCGTTCGCCGGGCGCGTCGCCGGTCTCGTGGTCAACTACGGAGCGTCCACCCGCGCACTGCTTGACGCCCTGAGCGGTGTGGTTCCGCCCGAGGGCAGGCTGCCCTTCGACCTGCCGCGCTCGATGGCCGCCGTCGAGGCGTCGCGACCCGACGTCCCCTTCGACACGGCGGACCCGCTGTTCCGGTTCGGGCACGGGCTCGAGCTGGGCTGAGCTGCTTCGCGCTCGACGCGGTGCGCTACCGAATCGCACGCACCGCGTCGAGCGCGGCATCCAGCATCTCCCCCGCGGCGGCCGGGTCGGCGCGCACCAGGGCCATGGCCGAGAGCACGAACGAGGTGCAGCTCGTCGTCAGGGCGCCGGATCGCGCCGGGCCAAGACGGGGGTGGCGCGCCGCGACCCCCGCCGCGACCGCGGCGCGCAGCTCGGCGTAGTACTGGGTCACGATGCCCTGAAGCGCCGCGTCCTGTCCGAGAGGGCCGCCGGCGGCGGCGAGCAGCAGGCATCCGTTCGCCGCCCGCGCGCTGGGGTGGTCGATCATCGCCTCACGCAGGCCGCTGAGGTAGTCCTCGAGCGCGCCCGGCTCGACGGCGACGGCCCGAAGCGGCGCGAGCCTCGGCCGGAACACCTCGTCCAGATAGCTCTCCACCGCCGCGTCGAACAGCCCGCGCTTGCTGCCGAAGGCCTGGTAGAGGCTCGAGCGGTTCAGACCGGTGGCACGCTCCAGCTCGGGCACGGATGCCTCGGCGAAGCCGAGATCCCAGAAGACGCCGCGCGCCGCCTCGACCACTTCGCCCGCGTCGAACGTCCTGGTGCGTCCCATGTGCTCGCCCTCTCCTCGCTTTTGTGAACCGGCCGTTCCAGTATATAGTGGAATGGTCGTTTCAATATTTGTGAAGGATGCCCCGTCATGACTTCTTCGATGCGCGCGCTCGTGCATGAGACCTTCGGCGAACCCCACGAGGTGCTGAAGGTCGAATCGCTTCCCCTTCCGGAGCCTGGCCCCGGCCAGGTGCGGGTGCGGACCCTGCTCAGCCCCATCCACAACCACGATCTGTGGACCGTGCGCGGCACGTATGGCGTGAAGCCCGCACTGCCGGCGCAGTCAGGCACGGAGGCGGTCGGCGTGGTCGACGCCCTCGGCGAGGGTGTCGAGTCGCTGTCGATCGGCCAGCGCGTCGCCACCGGCGGAACCTTCGGCGTCTGGGCGGAGTACTTCGTCACACCCGCCGCGGGTCTCATCCCCGTGCCCGACGGCCTGAGCGACGAGACCGCCGCGCAGCTCGTCTCGATGCCGTTCAGCGCGATCGCGCTGCTCGAGACGCTGCAGCTCGAGCCCGGGCAGTGGCTCGTGCAGAACGCGGCCAACGGAGCCGTCGGCCGGCTGCTCGCACAGCTCGCGGCCGCGCGCGGCATCCATGTCCTGGGCCTGGTGCGCCGGGCGGAGGGCGTCGCCGAGCTCGAGGCGCAGGGCATCACCGGAGTCGTCGCGACCGACGCCCCCGACTGGCGCGAGCAGGCCGCCGCGCTCACGGGCGGCGCGCCGATCGCGGTGGGCGTCGACTCGGTCGGCGGCGCCGCCAGCGGCGACGTGCTCTCGCTGCTCGCCGAGAACGGCCGGCTGGTGGTGTTCGGCGCGATGGCCTCGCCGATCATGAACCTCGCCTCGGGCGACGTGATCTTCAAGAACCTCACCGTCACCGGGTTCTGGGGCCTCAAGGTCAGCGCGGCGATGCCCGCGGCCCAGCGCGGAGCCCTGCTCGGCGAGCTGGTGACGCGCATCCGCGAGGGTGCGCTCACGCTGCCGGTCTCGGCCACCTATGCGTTCGACGACATCGCCCAGGCGAGCCGGGCCAACTTCGAGCCCGGCCGCGTCGGAAAGGTGCTGCTGCGGCCGTAGGCAGACGTCCGCCGACGCCCTGCCGTCTCGACCGCTGTGGTCGCTGATATTGTCGGTAGACCCGAGGGCAGCCTTCGGGTCGGAGGGGCATGTGACGAGTCAGGGCTCGAAGCGGGAAACCGCTTCTCGGGATCGTGAGCGCACTCGCACGGAGATCATCCTCGTCGCGACGCAGGAGTTCGCGCGGCACGGGTTCAGCGGCGGCCGGGTCGACGAGATCGCGGCGAGAACGCGCACCACAAAGCGGATGATCTATTACTACTTCGGCTCAAAACGAGGGCTGTATCTGAGCGTGCTCGAGGCGGCATACGAGGGAATCCGCTCCGCGGAGAAGAAGCTCGACGTCACCGGTCTGGCCCCAGTGGATGCGCTTCGAGCGATCGCCGAAAGCACGTACGAGCACCACACGACGCACCGTGACTTCATTCGCCTCGTCGCGACAGAGAACATCCATCAGGCCGAGAACATCCGGGAGTCAGAGGAGCTGGCCCGGCTCAACGAGGGCGCGGTGAACATCCTCGAGGAAGTGCTGCAGCGCGGGATCGCCAGCGGTCAGTTCCGGAAGGACGTCGATGCGCTCGACCTGCACATGCTGATCAGCTCCTACTGTGTATTCGGAGTCGCGAACCGTTACACCTTCCGCACGATCTTCGGGCGCGACATGCTCGCGGTCGAGCGGCACGAACGGTACCGAGCGCTCGTCGGCGCGATGGCGGTCGCCTTCATGACCGACCTGGGCGGCCCTGAGTTGCCTCAGGTCTCGGACCCCCCCGCGCTCATCACGGAGTGATCCGCACCGTGTGCGGAGCGGTGCTCACGACGCGGTGCCGCCGAGAGAGATCGGGATCGTGGCCGGGGGCGATGCCGTTCCCCGTCGTGTCGAGCGCGGCGAGGGTGTCGAAGGCGAAATACACCGCAGGCAGATCGAGGAACAGGCGCCCGGGTTTGTCTCCCTCGACGTTCTCGAAGAAGTGGCTCGCGTCGGAGGCGATCACGACGGGCCCGGATTCCGTAGCGACGGTCACGGCCTGCATGCCCGGCGTGTGGCCGCCGAGGCGGTCGACACGGATGCCCGGCTCGAGCTCGACGCTGCCGTCCAGCTCTTCGAGTCTCCCCTGAGCCGCGGCCTCCTCCAGCTCCCGAAGATCGCGCGGATCGACGAGCCATCGCTGCGAGACGACCCGTTCCGCCACCGGACCGGACCAGTACGCGCGCTCCGCGCGCTGGATCGCCACGCGCGCGTGCGGGAAGTAGCGAGCACCGCCGGCATGGTCGTAGTGCAGATGACTGAGAATCACCCGGTCGACGGATTCCGGGGCGATGCCCGCCGCTGCCAGCAGCTCGTGGGCCGGGCCCGCCCAGTCGAGCCCGGCGAGGCCTGCGGCGCGCTCCGTGGACATGCCCGCGTCGATCAGGACCGTGCGGGCTCCGCGTCGTGCAGCCCAGAACCAGTAGGCCGTCTCGTGCGGCTCGTCCCACGCGCCGGGCTCCAGAAAGTGCTCACCACGCGTGCCGCGCCGCAGGCCGGCTCGTATGGCGAGCACTCGCCAGTGCACCGTCATGACGTCGGCGAAGCGAGGCCCGCTGTGCGATCGACCGCCGGAGTGGTCAGCCCGAGCGACTCGGTCGGCACCCGGTAGGTCTCCCGCCCCGTCGCGACGGCCGCGATGTTGATGAGGCAGACGAGCGCCACGATGCCCGAGACGATGAGCCACGCCAGGGAGCTGTCGCCGGCGACCGCCGCCGCGATGGTGGGGATGAAGCCCGACACCGCGAATCCGATCTGTGTTCCGAATGCGACTCCGGAGAGCCGGACGGATGCCGGGAACATCTCGTTGTAGAACGACGGCCACACCGCAGAGGTCGCGGTGTACACGACACCGAACATCAGGATGCCGCTCACGAAGATCAGGACATAGTTGCCGGTCGAGATCGACCAGAGATAGCCGAGCATCGCGAACGCGATGCCGATAGACCCGCCGATGAACACCGGCTTGCGGCCTACACGGTCGGAGAGCCGGCCCCACAGCGGGATGCTGAACAGCGCCGCGACATTCGCGAGAACACCGACCCAGAGCAGCGCGGACGAACTCAGACCGACCTGATTCACCCCATATGAGAGCGCATAGACGGTGAACACGGTGCTCGGTGTCGAGATCAGCGCAGCGAACATCACACGCACGACGGCTCGCCAGTGCCCCCGGAACAGCTCACCGAGCGGCGCCCGACGGATGAGTCCCCGTTCTGCCTCCCGTTGGAAAACGGGAGTCTCTTCCGTCTTGCTCCGGATGACGAGCGCGACCACCACCACGACGGCGGACAGCCAGAACGGAATCCGCCACCCCCAGGAAAGCAGTGACTCCGACGGCAACGCTGCAATCGGCAGGAACACGGCTGTGGCAAGGATCTGACCGCCCTGCGTGCCGACCAGGGTGAAACTCGTGAAGAAGGCGCGGCGATTGGCTGGGGCGTGCTCGAGCGTGAGCGAGCTGGCGCCTGCCTGCTCTCCGCCGGCAGCGAAGCCCTGGAGGAGACGCAGCAGGACGAGAAGCGCCGGAGCGACCGCTCCGATCTGGGCGTAGCCAGGAAGGCATCCGATCAGGAACGTCGCCGCGCCCATCCCGCCCACAGTCCACAGCAGCACCTGCTTTCGGCCGAGTCGATCGCCGAAGTGGCCGAAGAAAAGAGCGCCGACGGGGCGAGCGAGGTACCCCACGCCATAGGTGGCGATCGCAAGCAAGGTCGCGGTCAAGCCGGAGCTGTTGGAGAAGAAGACCTTCCCGAACACCAGAGCAGCGGACGTGCCATATATGAAGAAGTCGTAGTACTCGAGGGCGCTGCCGACCCAAGCGGCGTTGGCGGCCCGGACGGCGTTGCCGCTCGGCGGCACGGTTGAAGTGCTCATCTTTGAACCTTTCATTCGGTGGGTTGTGTTCGTCACGCCGCTGAAGCGACTCCGCCCGAGGCGAGAAGACGTTGGGCGGCCAGCCGGATGGGGGCGTTCGCCGCTCCGTAGCCGAGGTAGTCGCGATCGCGTTGCACGATCTCGATCACCACGTCATCGATGGGGGCGGTGAACAGCTGAAGGAACTCGCCGCTGTCATCCCGGTCGTAGAGGATGCCGAAGCGACGGAATCGTTCCAGCCGCTCGGGCTCGAGCCGGAACCGCGCATCGAGGTCCGCGTAGTAGTTGTCCGGGACCGGCAAGGTGGCCACTCCGGAATCCGCGAGGCGTTCGGCCAGCCGCAGGACATCGTCTGTGCCGAGCGCGATGTGATCCGCGAAGCCCGGCCGCCCGGCCGCTTCCAGGGGGCGCACATTCAGAGCGACGCGGATGCCGCCCGGACCTTTCAGCGCAAGGCTACGGACGAGCCCGTCAGGACCGGGCACATCGCTCGACGCCTGCACGGAAAGCCCGAGGATGCTTTCGTAGAAGAGTTTGGCCTCATCGATGCGCTGCCAGGACTGCTCCATCACCACGTGATCCACCTCATGGAAGACCTGAGGTCCGTCGTTCGTCAGGGTGAACTCGGCGGCCCAGTCAAACCCGCTCTCCGCGCGCGGCGCGAAATAGATCTCGGCGCCATTCGGCGCGGACACCGCGTTCAAGATGGCCTCGCCGTCCGCATGATCGCGGGGAAGCACTTCGCAGCCGAGTGCCAGCGCTCGATCGGTGGCGGCCGCGACGTCTTCCACCTCGAAGCCGAGTGCCCGGATCCGCGCGCGCGGCCCCGCCTCCGCTCGATTCACGATCAGCCGTGCATTGCCGCTCTCATACAGGTCGACGGCCTTGCGTCGATGCGCGCCGTGGCGCTCGAAGCCGAGTGCGTCGAGTGCGGCTTTCAGCCGGCCGTCCGAATCCGGAGCGAGCTCGATGAATCCCATTCGCTGCGCCCGATCGGGCGGCAGTTCGCCAGAGGTGCTTCCGAGCCGCTCGAATGCCGCCCCTTCCGTAGCAACGAGCGAACGGTACGCATCCATCGCCGTCCGCTCCGGGGAGGTCTGCCGGAAGGTGTCGTTGAACACCTCGAGGGAAAGCGGCCCGCGATAGCCGATCGCGATGACGCGTGCCACGAAGTCGGCCAGGTCCCAGTCGCCCTCGCCGGGGAAGACGCGATGATGACGACTCCAGTTCAGCACGTCCAGCTGCAGCCGAGGGGCATCCGCCAGCTGGCAGAACAGGATCTTCTCGCCGGGGATGTCGTCGAGCACAGCCGGGTCGGTACCCCGAGAGAGGATGTGGAAGCTGTCGACGCACACTCCGAGAGCGGGATGATCGACCTGCCGCACGAGCGCCCATGCGTGATCGACGGTCGAGACGCTGCGGCCCCACGCAAGAGCCTCGTACGCGATGCTGATGCCGCGATCCGCGGCCTCCCGTGCCGCGATGCCGAGCTGGTCGACCGCGCGCGCGTCGCTGTCGTCGACCGCCGTGTCCACATTGGAACACATCAGCAGCGTCGAGACCCCGAGCTCGGCCATCAGATCGAGCTTGCGCCGCAGACGGTGCACATTGGCCCTCAGCTGGTCATCGTCGACCTGCTCGAAATCCCGGAACGGCTGATACAGCTCGATCGAAAGGCCCAGGTCGGCTGCCCTCGACCGGACGTCCGCAGGCGACAGCCAGCTCGTCACGAGATCCGGCTCGAACAGCTCGAAGCCGTCGAATCCGGCCGCGGCGATCGCGGCGAGCTTCTCCTCGAGGGTGCCGCTGAGGCACACCGTGGCGATCGAGCGCTTAATGGCCGCCTCCCCCCACCCGAGCCGCGTCCCGCGCCGCCGCTGTGAGGCCGGCGCGTTGAAAGCGGATGAAGTCCTCGCGCACCCGATCCAGCGACGGTTCCGCTCCCGTGATCTTCTTCAAGCTCGCGACAGCCTGCCCGACCGCCATCCATCCCCCGTCTGCGACAGGCAGGCCGGCGGCACGCGCCGCCCCGATCAGCTCGGTCTCCAGTGGGAAGTACACGGCATCGGCGACCCACGCATCCGCGCGCAGCTGCCGCGGATCGAAGGACATGCCCGGATGACCGTGCATGCCCAACGGCGTGGCGTTCACCGCGCCGTCGACCTTGGCGAGCACCGCCCGCGTCTCCGACGGTTCGACCAGCTCCACTCGTGCGCGGGGGAACGCCGAGCCGAGCCGAGCGGCGAGCAGCTCGGCTCGGCTGCGATCGGGCTCCACCAAGGCGAGCCGTTCCGCCCCCAGGCCCAGCAGGGCATACGCCACCGCGGCCCCCGCGCCGCCCGCGCCGAACTGGGCCACTGCCGTCGTCGCCGCGCCGGCGAGTTGCCGTTCCATCCCCAGGCGGAAGCCCAGCCAGTCGGTGTTGTCACCGACGCGGCGTCCGCCCTCGAACCTCACGAGGTTGACGGCTCCGATCTGCGAGGCATCCGCCGTCAGATCGGTCAAGAGCGGAATGACCGCCTGCTTCACGGGATGCGTCACGTTGACCGCTGCCAGACCGTCGGCCTCGGCGCGCTGCAGTATCGCGTGGAGATCGTCGGCGCCGGCGTCGAGCGCGTCGAGATCGATCAGACGGTACTCGTAGTCGAGGCCGAGCCTCCTGGCCTCCGCCTCGTGCATCAGCGGCGTCAACGAGCCCCCGATCCCGGAGCCGATCAATCCGACCACGAACCGACTCATAGATCCCGCCCTTCGTCGCACGGCCGTGCACCGCTATGTACGTACCGGTTCGTACATTACGACCGTAACCAAGGCGGAGTCAATCACCGCTCTTGACACCCGCACGCTTCGGTGGTTCATTAGTCGAGTAATTAACCAACCAGCGAGGTGCGCATGATCGATGAGGGCAAGCCGATCTTCCTGCAGATCGCAGAGCAGATCGAGAACGACATCATCGACGGCACCCTGGCCGAAGAATCCCAGGTCCCGTCGACGAACGAGTTCGCCGCCTTCCATCGCATCAACCCCGCCACCGCCGGCAAGGGCGTGAACCTGCTGGTCGACGAGGGCGTCCTCTACAAGAAGAGGGGCATCGGCATGTTCGTCGCCACCGGCGCGCGCGACGCGCTCGTGAAGAAGCGCCGCACGCAGTTCGTCGACGACTACGTGCGCCCCCTGCTCGCCGAGGCCGAGAAGCTCGGCATCGACCCCAGGACCCTGAGCGGACTGATCACGGATACCTCAGCCGAGGCATCCGATCAGAAATCCGCCGCCACCGCACGCAGCTAGGACACCACGATGACCACCCCTGTGATCGAGGTCCGCGACCTCACCAAGCGCTTCGGCTCCATGACGGCGCTCGAGCAGATCAGCCTCACGATCCCGACCGACTCCATCACCGGCCTGCTCGGTCGCAACGGCGCCGGCAAGACCACGCTCATGCACGTGCTCACCGGGCAGGACTTCCCGACGAGCGGCGAGGTCCGCGTGTTCGGGCAGACTCCTGCCGAGAACGCGGCCGTGCTGCAGCACGTGGCCTTCATCAAGGAGAGCCAGAAATACCCAGACGACTTCAAGCCGTCGCACGTCTTCCGCAGCGCCCCCTGGTTCTTCGAGAACTGGGACGCCGACTTCGCGGCGCAACTCGTCGAGGACTTCCGGCTGCCCCTGAACCGCCGCATCAAGAAGCTCAGCCGGGGGCAGCTCAGCGCGGTCGGTGTGATCGTGGGCCTGGCATCCCGCGCTCCACTCACCTTCTTCGACGAGCCGTACCTCGGCCTCGACGCGGTCGCCCGACAGATCTTCTACGACCGCCTGCTCGCCGACTATGCCGAGTTCCCGCGCACGATCGTGCTGTCGACGCACCTGATCGACGAGGTCGCGAACCTGCTCGAGCACGTCGTGGTCATCGACCAGGGGCGCATCATCCTCGACGCGCCGGCCGACGAGCTGCGCGGCCGGGCCGCCTCGATCGTCGGAGCGAAGGCCGACGTCGACGCCTTCGTCGTGCGCCGCGGCCTCGACATACTGAAGCGGGACGAGCTCGGGGGCACGGCATCCGTGCTCGTCGACGGGGTGGACGAGGTCGTGCGCGCCGACGCCCTGAACTCCGGTCTGCAGCTCACCCCCGTCTCGCTGCAGCAGCTCATCGTGCGTCGCACGGGCGGAGCGCTGGCGCAGACGGATGCTGAGGCCGGGCACTCCCCCGAGACGCGCACCCCGCGCCGCGCCCGACAGGGGGCGTCACGATGACCGCCGTCGTGCTCGCCGAGCCCGGCACCCGCGATGCGAGCTTGCAGCCGCCGAGCCGCTTCGCCCGCGTCTGGCGCATCGTGCGGCTGCACTACGCGAACGGCGTCAACTCGATCTTCGTGCCGCTTAACATCGCGTTCCTGATCTTCCTGGTCTGGCTCGCGGTGCAGGGCATCTACGACTACTCGACGGGCACGAACACCGCCTCCGGCCAGAGCTACTCGACCGCGCTCGTGTACTTCCTGCCGTATCAGGTCGTCTTCGCCGTGCAGGCGATGAACCTGACCTTCGCCTACGCGCTCGGGCTGTCGTCGACGCGCCGCGACTTCTCCTACGGCACGTGGCTGATGTTCCTGATCCAGTCGGCGGGGTTCGCGGTGATCTTCACCGCGATGTCCTACCTCGAGCAGTGGACAGCCGGGTGGGGATTGCACGCCGAGGTCTTCCAAAGCGTCGCCTATGGCACGGGAGGTGTCGGCCAGCGCCTCGTCACCTTCTTCGCCGGGGTGCTGGTCTGCCAGTGCATCGGCTCGGTGTTCGGCGCCGCGTTCGTGCGCTGGCGGACCATGGGGATGTACGTGATCAGCGCCGCGTTCCTCGTCGCGATCCTCGGCGCGGTCGCGCTCATCACCATCACCCAGGCGTGGCCGGCCGTCGGCCGCTGGTTCGTCGAGGTCGGGCCGGCCGGGTTCTCCGCCTGGCTGCTCGTACCGGCCGCCCTGTTCGCCGTCATCGGGCACCTGGCGCTGCGCCGGGCGACCCCCAAGAGCTGAGGTGAAGACCATGACCACTCTGAGCGCGCTGCCGCAGGCATCCGTTCGCTCCGCATCGTCCTTCGACCGCGTCTGGCGCATCGTGCGCCTGCACTATCTCAGCTGGCGCATGACGCTGCTGCTGCCGTGGGCGATCCTCGTCGGCATCCTCGGCGTCAACATGGCCATCTGGTACCTCGTCGTCATCACGACGCATGCCGACCACATCAGCGGCACGCAGTACACCGGCTCGCTGTCGTACCTGTTCGTCTATCAGGCGATCGTCGCCGTGCAGCTCATGAACCTGAGCTTCGGCTTCGCAATGGGGGTGTCATCGACGCGGCGGGACTTCTACCTCGGCTCCGCCCTGTTCTTCGTCGTGCATGCGGCGCAGTTCACCGCGGGCATCGTGCTGCTGAGCTACGTCGAGCAATGGACCGGCGGCTGGGGCGTCGGCGGGCACATGTTCCAGACCGTCTATCTCGGCACGGGGCCGCTCTGGCAGCGCGTCTTCACCGTGTTCTTCGGCCTGCTCGCCGTGCTCTTCCTCGGCTCGATCTTCGGCTCGGTGTTCGTCAGGTGGCGCGCCTATGGGCTGTATGCCATCTTCGGCATCCTGATCGCGGTGCTGCTCGGAGCGGCCGCGCTCATCACCTTCGCGCACGGATGGCCGGAGGTGGGAGCATGGTTCGCGCGCAACCGCGCGCTCGGGGTGGTCGCCTGGTCGCTGCCCGTCACGGCGCTGTGCGGTGTGATCGGCTACCTGGCGCTGCGCCGCGCGGTGCCGCGCTCCTGACCCGCCCCGGCATCCCTCGCCCGTCCCGCGGCCCCGGCCCGCGGCCTTCGCCAC
Organism: Gryllotalpicola koreensis; assembly: GCF_039538185.1. Classification (NCBI taxonomy): domain Bacteria; kingdom Bacillati; phylum Actinomycetota; class Actinomycetes; order Micrococcales; family Microbacteriaceae; genus Gryllotalpicola; species Gryllotalpicola koreensis. The sequence continues at coordinate 594,639 of NZ_BAABBW010000003.1, read as the reverse complement.
CCGGCCCGCCGGCAGGCGCGCTACAGCTACGGGCGCGCGCCACGGCTCTTCCTGGCGCGCCGATCCGTAGCTGTAGCGCAACGGAGGGGCACAGAGGGGCGGCGCGCGGGCCGCTACTTCTTGCGCAGCGACTTCTGCATCGTGACCGTGCCGAGCCAGCGGTCGAACTTGAAGCCGACGCGGCCCATGCGACCCACCTCTGTGAAGCCGAGCTTCTTGTGCATCGCGATCGAGGCGTCGGCGCCCTGGTCGGCGATGACGGCGATGATCTCGCGGATGCCCGCCTCGCGCGCCTTCTCGATGAGCGCCTTGAGCAGCGGGGTTCCGAGTCCCTTGCCCGTGGCAGCCGGCCCGAGATAGATGGAGTTCTCGACCGTGTAGCGGTAGCCCGCCTTCGCCGACCACGGCGAGACGAGCGTGTACCCGAGGATCTGCCCGCTCGGGCTCTCGGCCACGAGGAACGGCATGCCCGCCTTGCGGATGTGCTCGTACTTCGTGCGCCAGGCCCGCAGCGTCATCGGCTTGTCGTCGAAGGTCACCGTCGAGTTGGTGACGTAGTAGTTGTAGATCTCGCGCACGCTGGGCAGGTCCTCGGGCGTGGCGTCGCGGATGCTGTACGAGAAGGGCGCCTCGGGCGCGACCGGTTTGCGGAGGTGCGGCGGCAGCACCCGCCGCGTCTCGTACTCCTCTTCCAGCATGGGGCGAGTCTAGAGCGACCAGTCGACGGGAGCCGCTCCCTGCGCCGCGAGCAGCTCGTTCGCGCGGCTGAAGGGGCGCGAGCCGAAGAACCCGCTCGATGCTGACAGCGGCGACGGGTGCGCGCTCGCGATGATCGGAGTCTGCCCGAGCAGGGGGCGCAGGGTGCCCGCGTCCCTCCCCCACAGGATCGCGACGAGCGGCCCGCCGCGCGCGACCAGCGCCCGGATCGCGTGCTCTGTCACGACCTCCCAGCCTTTGCCGCGGTGCGATGCGGGCGCCCCCGGACGCACGGTCAGCACCCTGTTGAGCAGCATGACCCCGTGCTCGGCCCATGCGGTCAGGTCGCCGTGGTCGGGCACGGCGACGCCGAGGTCCTCGTGCAGCTCGCGGTAGATGTTCTGCAGCGAGCGCGGCACAGGCCGTACGTGCCGCTCGACCGCGAAGGACAGGCCGATCGGATGCCCGGGGGTCGGGTACGGGTCCTGGCCGACGATCAGCACCTTGACCTCTGCCAACGGATACGAGAACGCGCGCAGCACGTTGGGGCCGGCGGGCAGGTAGCCGCGGCCGACGGCGTTCTCGGCGCGCAGCCAGTCCCCCATCGCGGCGATCTGCGGCGCGACCGGCTCGAGGGCGGCGGCCCAGCCGGCGTCCATGGCGCCGTCGGCGGCGAGCTGGGCGAGCGTCTTGCCGGGCATCCGTCAGCCGTTCACGATCGCGCTCGCGTCTGCGGCAGGAACCGCGTTCACCGGCGGCAGTGCCGACCAGGGGAAGGCGATCCAGGCATCCGTCTCTCTCCAGACGTAGTCGGGGCGCAGGATCGTGCGCGGCTTGACGTACAGGCACACGGTGCGCACCTCGGCGCCCATCTCGGTGACGAGCCGCTTCACGAGGTCGAGGGTGCGGCCCGAGTCGCTGACGTCGTCGACGAGCAGCACGCGCTTGCCGGCGAGCGCGCCGGCGTCGAGCATCGGCGGCAGCACGACGGGCTCAGGCAGCGTCTTCTCCATCTCGGTGTAGAACTCGACGTTGAGGGCGCCGCAGGCCTTCACGTCCATCGCATAGGCGATCGCGCCCGCGAGCAGCAGGCCGCCGCGGGCGATCGCGATGACCACCTCCGGCTCGAAGCCCGAGTCGAGCACGTCCTTGCCGAGCACGCGGGCGACGGCGCCGAAATCGGCCCAGCCGAGCACCTCGCGCCCCTGCTCGTCTAAGACCACCTCGGGTTCGTGGACGGCGCCCACGGGGCGCGGCTCAGCTGTCGTCATGCACTCACGCTACCGGGGCGACTGTCGCCATTCGACAGCCGAGACGGCCCGCGTGCCCGGAACGATTCGTCGAATCCACAGCGTTCACCGCCCACTGGGCGGCGGGCGAATAGCGTCTCAGCCATCCGGCTGAACGAGCTGAGCAATCTGAGCGATCTGTCCGGCAGATCTGTACGACAGAAAGGACCCCTCGCAATGGAGCGGGACATCTACGACGACGACCACGAGGCCTTCCGCGGAATCGTGAAGGACTTCGTCAAGCGCCACGTCACCAACGAGGCCATCCAGCGCTGGGACTCCGAGGGCGAGATCGACCGCGCGACCATGAAGGCGGCGGCAGAGGCCGGGCTGCTCGGCCTCTCGGTTCCCGAGGAGTTCGGGGGCGCCGGCATGCTGCAGGACTACCGTTTCCGCACCGTCGTGAACGAAGAGGTCATCGCCGCGGGCGCGGGCTCGCTCGCCGGCGCCTTCGGCATCCAGGACGACCTCGCGGTGCCGTACATCGTGCACATGGGCACCGACGAGCAGAAGGCCAAGTGGCTGCCGAAGATGGCCACGGCCGAGGTGATCGGCGCCCTCGCGATGACCGAACCGGGCGCCGGCTCCGATCTGCGCGGCATCTCGACCAGCGCCAAGAAGGTCGAAGGCGGCTACGTCGTCAACGGCGCCAAGACCTTCATCTCCAGCGGCAAGACCGCCGATCTCGTCGTCACCTTCGTGAAGACCGGGGAGGGGAACCGGCCCGACGCGTTCAGCATCGTGCTGATCGAGAACGGCATGGAGGGCTTCGAGCACGGCAAGAAGCTCAACAAGCTGGGCTCACACGGGCACGATACGGCCGAGCTGTCGTTCACCGACGTCTTCGTGCCCGAGGAGAACCTGCTCGGCGGCGAAGAGGGCAGGGGCTTCATCCAGCTGATGATGAACCTGCCGCTCGAGCGACTCTCGATCGGCGTCGCCGGTGCCGCTGCGGCGCAGGCCGCCCTCGGCTGGACCCTCGAGCATACGAAGAGCCGCGAGGCCTTCGGCCAGCGCATCATCGACTTCCAGAACACGCGCTTCAAGCTCGCTGACGTCGCCGTCACCGTCGACGTGCTGTGGGCCTACATCGACCGCGCGCTGCTCGCCTACAAGGACGGCAAGCTGACCGCCGAGGAAGCCGCCAAGGTCAAGTTCTGGGCGAGCGAGCGCGAGTGGGAGGTGCTCGACACCTGCCTGCAGCTGCACGGCGGCTACGGCTACATGAACGAGTACAACATCACCCGCGCCTTCGCCGACGCCCGTGTGCACCGCATCTACGGCGGAACGAACGAGATCATGCGCGACATCGTGAGCCGCCAGCTCGCCGGGAAGCGGTGACCTCGCGAGCACAGCTCACTCGGCGTCCGGCGCGAGGCGGCCCACCGGGCCGCCTCCGCTGAGCGCCGAACGCTACCATCCCCCTATGACAACCGCGGCGCCGCCGGCGCGCACATCACTGGGCGTGTCGGCGTCGCTCATCGGCTGGCTGTTCTGCGTCGAACTGACGAGCGGCATCCTGCAGGGCTACTACGTGCCGCTGATCAGCGACATCGTGAAGCACCTCGGCATCCACGACGCCGACTACAACTGGTTCGAAGCCGCTCAGCTGCTCGGATCGGCGATCGTCGTGCCGATCCTCGCGAAGCTCGGCGACATGTACGGCCACAAGCGCGTGCTGCTGATCGCGACGGCGCTGACCGCGGGCGCCACGTGGTGGCTCGCCTTCGCCGGCAGCTTCACGACCTACCTCATCGCGTTCGCGCTGCAGTGCTTCTACGTCGTGTGGCTGCCCCTCGAGGTGGCGCTCATCTTCGAGCGAGGCAGGCGATCGGATGCCGGGGTGTCGCAGACCCGCAGGGCGGCAGGCCTCCTCGTGGTGGCCCTCGAGACGGGCGCCATCGCGGGGGCGCTGCTTTCCGGCATCCTGTTCTCCGCCACCGGGTCGCTGCCCGCGACCCTCGCGCTGCCCGCCGTGTGCGTGACGCTCGTGTTCTTCGCGATCCTGTTCGGGGTGCCCGAGTCGGAGCCGCTGCCCGGCCGGAAGCTCGACTCGACCGGCTTCGCGGTGCTCGCCGTCGCGCTGCTGCTCGTCACGGGCGGCCTCACGCTGATGCGCGCGCAGGGGCCGGGCAGCGTGTGGGTGTGGCTGCTCATCGCGCTCGGGGTGCTCGCCTTCCTGCCGTTCGGGCTGATCGAGCTGCGCAAGGCGGACCCCGCGATCGATCTGCGCGTGATGCGGAAGCCCGCCATGTGGCCGGTCATCACGACCGCCGGCCTCATCGGCATCAGCCTGCTCGGCGCGCAGGCGCCCCTGTCGACCTTCGCCGGAACCGACCCCGCCAACGGGTACGGGCTGGGGCTCGCGGCATCCGCCCGCTCGCTGCTGATCGGCGTCTACCTGATCTCGATGATCATCGGCGCACTGCTCTTCCCGCTCGTCTCGAACTGGACGACCCCGCGCTGGGCTCTCATCATCGCCTCGGTGCTCGTCGGTGTCGGGTATCTGCTGTTCCTGCCGTTCCACGCGCAGACGCTGCAGGTGCTCGTCAACATGATGATCGCGGGGCTCGGGTCGGGGGCGCTCGTCGGTGCACTGCCCGCCGCGGCCGCCGCCGCCGCACCGCGCGGGCAGACCGGGGTCGCGACCGGAATGACCAACACCACGAAGACCGTGGGCGGGTCGATCGCCTCGGCGGTGTTCGGCGTGGTGCTGCTCACGGGGGCGTCCGAGACGGTGACCTCGACCGCCGCGAGCCTCACGGGCTACATCGCGGTGTGGCTGATCTGCGCGCTGGGCGCCTTCGCAGCGACGGCGCTGCTCTTCTTCGTGCCGCGCGCCGCGTTCGCGGACGTTCCCGCGGAGCCCGCTCCCGCCGCACCCTGAGTCTCTGCGCATCTCCGCCCGCGCGCGGCGACATTCGATGTGGCAATCCGCGCCCCATTCCCACCTCCGTTGTCGCCCGCCGCGGCGCGCCAGACAGCTAGCTCTTGCCCGGCACAGGCAGAACTTCGCCCCAGCCGTCCCCAGATCAGAGTCCGCGGCTGGGCGGCGCGCTCTCGCGATCGGCCATCCTCTCCGGCATGCGCCATCCAGAGCCTTTTCCCGCCGACCTCACGGCGGCCCCGTTCGCCGTGCGCGACGCCGATCGCCGCAACATCTCGCGCAACCGCCTTCGCGCCCGCGACCTGACCAGCCCGTTTCGCGGAGTGCGCGTTCCCCTCGCGCTTGTCGCCAACGCGAAGCCCGAGAAGAAGTTCGCTGCACTCTGCGATGCGTACCAGACGAAGCTCCCGCCGCGGTGGTTCTTCAGCGGCCCGACGGCCGCGCGGATCATGGGCATCCCCGTGCCGCACCGCCTCGAGCGCATGGAGGTCCACGTCAGCTCACTCGTCCCACATGAGCGGCCGCGGGGGCGCTGGGTGCGGGGGCACTCTGCGCCCGGGGCTACCGTCGGCACCTTCCGAGGGCGGCCGGTGCGGGAACCCGCCGAGGTGTGGTGTGAACTGGCATCCGTGCTCGATATCGACGAGTTGATCCAAGCCGGCGATCGTCTTCTCTCCGACAAGCCCTTCAGGCTGGCCACTCGTGAACAGCTCGAGGCAGCAGTGGCACGTCATGCCGGGCGTGCCGGCGCGAAGAAGCTGAGGGAAGCGCTGCCCCAGCTGCGAGAGCGCGTCTGGTCGCCGAAGGAGACGACCGTGCGCCTCACGATGGTCCGCGCCGGGATGCCTGAGCCCGAGAACAACAAGCCGATCTACGACGAGAACGGGAAGCTTGTGGCCATCGGCGACCTCGTCCTCGAAGAGTTCATGACGGTCGTCGAATACGAGGGCGAGCGCTGGCACGCCGATGACCGCTCGATCATCGACGTCGACCGGTTCAACGCGCTGTCGGCTCTGCTCTGGACTATCGTCCGAGTCCGCAAGCACCACACCCGCGCCGACATCGAACGGATGGTCGAGAAAGCTCTTCGCGCGAACGGCTGGACGCCCGAGCATCCGTGACTGCCGCTCGCGGCGACAGTCGATGTGGGAAAACGGCGAGTTTTCCGACATCGTTTGTCGCCGCGCGAAGCCGATCGCACATCTATTGTCGCCGGGCGGGGGCGGGGGCGGGGGCGGGGGCAGTGCTTCGAGCGCGTAGGGATCAGGCCTTCGGCGCGAGGGGGCCGCGGTGCACCGCGAACTGGGCGGCCTGCGCGATGGGGCGCAGCACGATGAGGTCCTGGTTGACGTGCCAGGGCTGCTCGAGGGCAGAGACGATGACGGATGCCACATCGTCGGCCACGAGCGGGTGGTCGACCCCCTCGTAGATGGCGGCGGCCTTCGCGGCGTCGCCGAGGCGGTTCAGCGCGAACTCCTCGGTCTGCACCATTCCGGGGGCGACCTCGATGACGCGGATCGGCTCACCCGCGAGGTCGAGGCGCAGCGCCCCGATGAGGCCGTGCACGGCGAACTTCGCGGCGTTGTACCCACCCCCGCCCGCGTAGGCCTGCAGCCCCGCCGTCGACGAGACCGTCACGATGTCGGCGGAGCCGTCCGAAGCAGCGGCCGCGCGCAGCAGCGGCAGCAGCGCCTGGGTGACCCGGGCGACTCCGACGACGTTCACCTCGAGCATCCACCGCAGGTCGTCGAGCGACAGCGTGTCGACAGGGTCGGAGCCGCGCGCTCCGCCGGCGTTGTTGACGAGAGCGTGCACGGGGCCGGTCTCGGCGAGGTATGCGGCGAGCGCAGCGACGTCGTCGGAGCTCGTCACATCGGCGGCGAAGGTCTCGATCTCGGGCGACGACGACGCCAGCGCGGCCAGCCGCTCGGCCCGACGCGCCACCCCGACGACCTTCCAGCCGCACGCGGCGAACAGCCGCGCCGTCGCCTCCCCGATGCCGGAACTGGCCCCTGTGACGACTACGCGCTTGACCTCGCTCATAGCTCAATTGTGGTGGCTCCAAACGGGGCACCGTACCGTTGATGACGATGACGGCAGCGGAGACGACCCGGCACACGCCCCCCAAGACGAAGCGCACGCCCTTCTGGGACAACGCGCGATGGATCGCGGTGACGCTGGTCATCATGGGCCACGCGACGCTGAAGCTGATCGCCGCCAGCGACGTGGCCTACGCGTTCTATCTCTTCGTCTACACCTTCCAGGTCCCGGTGCTGGTGCTGGTCAGCGGGTACTTCGCGAAGGCCGATCCGCCGAGCGGGCGGCAGCTCAAGCGGCTGCTCACCGACGTCGTCATCCCGTACCTGATCTTCCAGTCGATCTGGATCGTCATCCAGTGGGCGGTTGAGCCGAAGCATCCGTTCACGCTCGACTACACGAGCGCCAAGTGGACGCTCTGGTTCCTCATCGCCCTCGCGATCTGGCGCATGGTGCTGCCGTATCTCGCGATGCTCAAGTTCCCGTTCCTGATCAGCGTGCTCATCTCCTTCGTCTCCGGCTACGCGAGCAGCGCCGATGATACGCTGTCGCTCGCGCGGGTCGCGGCCCTGCTGCCGTTCTTCGTGCTCGGCTGGGAGCTGCGGCGGCGCAGCCAGTACGCCCGCTGGTGGATCGCCGCGCGCCAGGGTGTCGTCTGGCCGGTGCGGGCGGTCGCCGCCGCGATCCTGGTGACGGCCGGCGTCACGATGTACTTCGGCATCGACGCGTGGCGCGACCTGCTGGTGCGCCGGTTCCTGCTTTTCGACGAGGAGTACTCGAGCTTCGGCTACGACCAGTGGTGGGCCGGATTCCTGCGGCTGCTCGTCATCGCGCTCGCGCTCGTCATGACGTTCTCGGTGCTCGTGCTCGTGCCGAGACGCCACACCTTCTTCACCGAGTGGGGCTCGGCGACGATGTACATCTACCTGCTGCACACCTTCTTCCTCTATCCGATCCGCGAGTCGGGCTGGCTCGAGGACCACTCGAACGTGCCCGTGCTCGCCGGCACCGTGCTGCTGTCGATCGGGATCGCGGTGCTGCTCTCGCAGAGGTTCATCCGGCGCGTGTTCCGGCCCCTCGTCGAGCCGAGGGCGAAGTGGCTGTTCCACCAGCACCGCGCGCCTGCGTAACACGGATGCGCCCGACGTTCATGACGTGATATTGCGTGCGGCGTGACGGCGTGTGTCGACCATATTGCAGGCGGGGATGCCTGCTCCTAGTGTCAGTGCGACACCGCGACCTATCCCACAGGAGAACCGATGACCGCCGATCCCACGACGTGGAAGTTCGAGACCAAGCAGATCCACTCGGGCGCCGCGCCCGACCCGACCACCAACGCGCGCGCGACGCCGATCTACCAGACCACGTCATATGTGTTCAACGACTCCGACCACGCGAAGAACCTCTTCGCGCTCTCGGAGTTCGGCAACATCTACACGCGCATCCAGAACCCGACGCAGAACGTCGTCGAAGAGCGCCTCGCCGCGCTCGAGGGGGGCACCGGCGCCCTGCTCGTCGCGAGCGGCCAGGCGGCCGAGACCTTCGCGGTGCTGAACATCGCGCAGGCAGGCGACCACATCGTCTCGTCGAGCTCGATCTACGGCGGCACCTACAACCTGTTCAAGTACACGCTCGCGAAGCTCGGCATCGAGACGACCTTCGTCGTCGACCAGGACGACCCCGACGAGTGGCGCCGCGCCGTGCGCCCGAACACGAAGCTGTTCTTCGCCGAGACGGTCGGCAACCCGAAGATCAACATCCTCGACATCGAGACCGTGGCCGGCATCGCCCACGCGAACGGCGTGCCCCTGATCGTCGACAACACGATCGGCACCCCCTACCTGCTGCGCCCCTTCGAGCACGGCGCCGACATCGTCATCCACTCGGCGACCAAGTTCCTCGGCGGCCACGGCACGACCATCGGCGGCGTCATCGTCGACGGCGGCCGCTTCCCGTGGTCGGAGCACGCGGACAAGTTCCCCGGCCTCACGACGCCCGACGAGTCGTACCACGGCGTGGTCTACACCGACGCGGTCGGCGACGGCCTCGCCTTCATCATCAAGGCGCGCGTGCAGCTGCTGCGCGACCTCGGCTCGGCGATCGCGCCGCTGTCGGCGTGGCTGCTCATCCAGGGCCTCGAGACCCTGTCGCTGCGCGTCGAGCGGCACGTGCAGAACGCCCAGGAGATCGCGGAGTTCCTCGAGCGGCACCCCGATGTGGCATCCGTCAACTACGCGGGCCTGCCCACGAGCCCGTGGTATGCCGCCGCGAACAAGTACACCCCGAAGGGCGCGGGCGCCGTGCTGTCGTTCGAGCTCAAGGGCGGCGTCGAGGCCGGCAAGGCCTTCGTCGACAGCCTGAACCTGTTCAGCCACCTGGCGAACATCGGCGACGTGCGCTCGCTCGTCATCCACCCGGCGTCGACGACGCACTCGCAGCTGACGCCCGAGCAGCAGCTCACGACGGGCGTCACTCCGGGCCTGGTGCGCCTGTCGGTGGGCCTCGAGAACATCGACGACCTGAAGGCCGACCTCGAGCAGGGTCTCGCGGCCGCCCGCGAGGTCACCCTCGCCGCCCGCCGCGCCTAGAAGGCGTCATATGTGCAGGCGGTCTGCCGCTCCCTGAAAGAATCCCCTTATGGAGTGGCAGACCGCCGAAGACACGGTGCCGTCGAGTTTCATCACCGACGCGCAGATCCGCTCGCTCCTCGGCAAGCCGCCCGCAACGGGCGCCTGGCGCGAGAGCGATCCGCCCGGGAACCGCCGATTCATGGGGATCGGCCCGTTCACGTTCGAGAGCGGTCAGTCGCTGCCCTTCGTGCGCATGGCCTACGAGACTTGGGGCGAGCTCAACGCCGACGCCTCCAACGCGGTGCTCATCGAGCACGCCCTCACCGGCGACAGCCATGCGGTCGGCGAGGCCGGCGACGGGCATCCGACCTCGGGCTGGTGGCAGGGCATCATCGGGCCGGGCAAGGCGATCGACACGGACCGGTGGTTCGTGGTCGTGCCGAACATGCTGGGCGGATGCCAGGGGACGACGGGTCCGGCATCCGCCGCCCCCGACGGCGAGGCGTGGGGCCCGCGCTTCCCGTTCACGACGATCCGCGATCAGGTGACGGCGCAGGCCGTGTTCGCCGACAAGCTCGGCATCGAGAGGTGGGCCGCGGTGATCGGCGGCTCGATGGGCGGCATGAACGCACTCGAATGGGCGGTGAGCTACCCGGATCGCGTCGAGCGGCTCGCGGTGATCGCCGCTCCCCCGGTGACGACCGCCGACCAGGTGGCGCTCAACTCGGTGCAGCTCGAGGCGATCCGCACCGACCCGCTGTTCCACGGCGGCGACTACTACGACGCCGCCGACGGCGAGGGGCCGCACCGCGGGCTGGCGCTCGCCCGCCGCATGGCGCTGCTCAACTACCGCAGCCCCGACGAGCTCAACGCGCGCTTCGCGCGCAGCTGGCAGAGCGACATCAACCCGCTCGGCGCGGGCGGCCGCTTCGCCGTCGAGTCGTACCTCGACTTCCACGGCAACAAGTTCACGCGGCGCTTCGACGCGAACAGCTACATCACGGTCGTGCAGGCGATGAACTCGCACGATGTGGGGCGCGACCGCGGCGGCGTGGCCACGGCGCTCGAGCGCGTCACGGCGCGCACCGTCGTCGTCGGCATCGACACCGACCGGCTCTTCCCGGTGGAGGGGCAGCGCGTGATCGCGGCGGGGATCCGCGGCAACATCGATGCGGGTCACGCCGTTGTCATCCGCTCGGAGTACGGTCATGACGGGTTCCTCATCGAAGACGAGCTCATCGGCGAGCAGTTGACCCGGCTGCTGGCCGAGTGAACGCACGGGTGAGCGGATGAACCGGATCTCCAAGGAGCGCGATCGCCTTCTCGCGGCCGCCGCGCGCGTCTACGGGTCGATGATGACCCTGACCGCGATCGTCTGCTTCGTGCTGCCGCGCGCAGTCGAGCCCACCTGGCTCCAGATCACGGTCGTCGGCCTGCTGCTGATCGCGCTGATCGGATTCCTGTACCTGAGGGTCACGAGCGGCATCGGGTGGATCGTGGCGATCGACGCCGTCTCGGTCGCGGCGCTGATCCTCGCCGGCGCCAGCAGCGAGGGCATCACGAACGCCGCGATCGCCTACGGCATCGGCATCATCGCAGGCGGTTCGATCGCGGGAGCCGGCATCATGCTGGGCACGACCGGCCCGCGCATGGTGCTCTACGTCGTGACGCTCATCACGTCGATCGCCGCGCTCGTCATCCCCGACAGCCGCAGCGAGTTCAAGTTCCACACCATCACGATCGGCGTGGCCGGGTGGGTCTTCTGCACCGTGCTGGCGCTGTGGCTCGGCCGCATCGTGCCGCAGGCGATGCGGCGCATCGCCAACATGAGCGACGCGTACCGCGCCGAACGGGTCGCGAGCGAGACCGAGGCGCGCCGCCGCCAGGGCGCCCGGCTGCTGCACGACACCGTGCTCGCGACGCTCACGCTCCTCGCGCACTCGGGCGTCGGCGTCGGCGAGGCATCGCTGCGCGAGCAGGCGGGCGAGGATGCCGCCCTGCTGCGCCAGCTGCGCATGGGCTTCACGCCGAACCCCGCCGCGAGCGGCGAGTACAAGCTACGCCCCGTCGAGGAGTCCACCCTCGGCAACACCCTCGAATCGGTCAAGCAGCGCTTCCGCCGCATGGGTCTCGAGGTCACCTGGCACGGCAAGGGGCAGGTGCTGCTGCCGAGCGACACGCTCGACGCCTTCCTGCTCGCGCTCTCCGAGAGCCTCGAGAACGTGCGCAGGCACTCCGGCGTCGGCGAGGCGCACGTCACCATCACCGACGACGATCAGAGCGTGCGCGCGATGGTGACGGACGACGGCGTGGGCTTCTCCCTCGACCAGATCGCGCCGGGGCGCCTGGGGTTCAGCGAGTCCATCGTGGCCCGGCTGCGCGACGTCGGCGGCGACGCCCGGCTGTTCTCGGCGCCGGGAAGCGGGACGACCGTCGTTCTGGAGGTCCCCAAGTGAGCCACGTCGCCGCCCCCGCCCCGATCGCGGAATCCGCGCCCAGCGTCGACCGGCTGTCGAGCGGCATCAACCTCGCCGCGAACGTCATCCTCGCGCTGTGCTTCCTGTTCTTCATCGCCGACATCACCTTCGTCACGGCGCTGCCGCTCGACCTCGCCGCCTGGGTCATCCTCATCGTGGTCACGACGCTCACGCAACTGCGCACCTCGCGCCGCGTGCGGCTGCCCTCGAGCTGGTTCATGTGGGCGCGCATCGCCTTCGGCGTCGTGCTCGTGCTCGACGTGTTCGGCGTGCTCGATCAGGTCGGCTCCAACGTGTGGGGGCCGTTCCCGACAGCGGCGATGGCCACGGGCGCAGGGCTCGCGATGTTCGCGACCACCCAGAAGGCGCGCAGCATCCTGATGGCGACCGGCGCGCTCGGCATCCTGCTGGTCGCCGACATCGTGCTCACCGCCAAGACGGCGTACGCCTTCGACGCGGCGCCCGGCATCGTCTCGATCGCGATCGCGATCATCCCGCCGACGCTCGCCGTCGCGATCGTGCAGTCCTTCCGCAACATGGTCGAGTTCCAGTCCGACCTGTCACAGGCGAAGGGCACGACCACGGGCGCCGGCGCGAGCCTCGGCCTGTCGGCCTCTGAACAGCTGGTGCGGCTCGACGCCCAGGCCGAGAAGCTGCTCGACGACGTCGCGAGCGGGCGCACGCCGCTGCCCCTTCCCGAGGAGATCGCGGAGGAGGCATCCGCCATCGCCACCCAGCTGCGCATGAATCTCGTCGCCGGGAAGAGCGAGACCTGGCTGTACCACGCGCTCACCGAGTCGAGCGTGCTCGGCTCGATCTCGACCATCGACGACCCCGACGGGCTCGCAGCGGGGCTCGCACCCGACCAGCGCGACGGCCTGCTCACCGCGATCTGGATGTTCGCTGGCGACGGCGAGCGGGTGGCCCAGTCGCTGACGGTGAGCGTGCGCCGGTCGAGCGGGGCCGCGGGCCAGAACCAGCGGCTCGCGATCATCCTCGAGCTCATCGGTGTGCCGAAACGGCGCATCGACCCGGCGGCATGGCAAGCTATCAGCCGAGTGGGCCGTTATTCGGATTCGTTCCAGACGCCTACTCTGAGAATCGATGTCGATTGCGCTCTCGACGTGGTCGCCGACCGATGAGTTCCCGAAAGAAAGAGACGATGTGACTGGCCAACCCATTCGGATCGCGATCGTCGACGACCATCGCATGATCCTCGGCGCTCTCACCGAGTGGATCCGCAACGCCGCCGACGACATCGAGGTCGTCTCCGCGGTCGCCACCTGGCCCGAGCTGCTCACCAGCCCCGCCTTCCCCGTCGACGTCGTGCTGCTCGACCTCGATCTCAAGGACAACATCCCCGTCTCGGTGAAGCTGTCGGCGCTCAAGACCGCCGGAGCGCGCACCGTGCTGATGAGCGCGTACTCCGACCCCAATGTGGTTCGCGAGGCCCTCGCGGCCGGCGCACTGGGCTACGTCGTCAAGAGCGAGGACGCCGCGATGATCGCGGAGGCCGTGCGCTCGGCCCTCGCCGGTGAGACCTTCGTGTCGGCCGAGCTCGAGGTGCAGCTCAACGAATCCGAGGGCTCGAGCCCCAAGCTGTCCGCTCAGGAGCGCCGCGTCATGGCGCTGTACGGCGCCGGCGAGCCCGTGAAGTCGGTCGCTTACAAGCTCGGCATCAGCGACGAGACGGCGAAGAGCTACCTGAAGCGGATCCGTGAGAAGTACCGGCTCGCCGGCTTCGACGTCGGCACCAAGGTGGCGTTGCGCAAGCGGGCCATCGCCGACGGCATCCTCTTGCATAACGACTGACGTCAGGTGGTCGGCAGGGTGTTCACCAGGTCGCCCAGCTGGTTCAGCATCTGGGCGCTGTAGATCGCGCTCCAGACGACGCTCGAGATGATCACTGCCACGGTGACCCCGATCGCCACCCACATCGGCGCGAGTCCGCGCGGCGCAGCCACCCGGCGCACGATCACGCTTCGGCCGATCACGTAGACGATCGAGCCCAGGAACGCCCACGCCCAGTGGAACGGGCGCTCGACGCCGAGTGCGAGCAGCCGACGGCGGTCAAGCGCAGCGAGCACGATCAGGGCCGCGTAGAGCACGATGCTCACCACCATGTTCACCCAGTAGCCCGGCCCGAACATCGAGAACGGGTCGAATGCGGGCATCGGCCCCGTGCCGTCCCAGCTCTCCAGTCGGCGGAGCTGGTCGATGTACCCGGCGAAGTCGATGCGGATGAACCACACGAGCACTCCGCTGATGACGGGCAGCGCGGCGATGAGCCAGATGAGCAGCCCGTAGATCGGTGCACCGTCGGCGAGCCGCGGCCGCTCGGCCGCCCCGTTGCGCGCGGCCACATGGTCGGTCCATTGGCCGCCGTCCCAGAATCGCTGGGCGCTCGAGTTCCAGGGGTCGGGGTACCAGCCGGGAGGCGTCGTGTTGCTCACCATCGCAGGCTAGCGGGAGATGGATGCCGAGGCATCCGATTGACACATCTGTCAGTGCGTCGCAGGCAGCGTCAGGTCCATCGGCCGCGTGTGGGCGCGCAGGCGGCCCGTGCGGCGCTCGACGAGGAACGACGCCGACGCGATGAGCATGCCGAGCAGGGTGAGCGCGAGGCCGATCCAGATCGGCGCTCGATAGCCGAAGCCGAGCCCGACCACTACGCCGCCCACGTAGGCGCCCAGCGAGTTGCCGAGGTTGAACGCCGAATGGTTGAGCGCCGCGGCGATCGAGTGGGCGTCGTGGGCGACGTCCATGAGCCGCGACTGCACGGCCGGGCCGACGGCCGACGACGCGATGCCCACGAGGAAGATGCCGACGATGAGCAGCGCCGGCGTGCGGGCGAACAGCCCCGTGAACGCGAGCGAGACCATGACGGCGCCGAACGCGGCGAGGATCGTGAGCTTCACCGAGTAGTCGCCCGCCCGGCCGCCGGCGAGGTTGCCGACGAACATGCCGAGGCCGCAGACCACCAGCACGATCGGCACCCACGGCTGCTGCGGCAGGTGGGCGATGTCGGTCACGAGCGGCGCGACGTAGGTGTACAGCGCGAAGAAGCCGCCGAAGCCGATCGCCCCCATGCCGATGGCGAACCAGAGCTGGGGATGCCGGAACGCGCTGAGCTCGCGCCGGAAGGTCTGCTCGGGATTGCCCGGCTGCCACGGTACGGCCGCGGCGATC
Organism: Gryllotalpicola koreensis; assembly: GCF_039538185.1. Taxonomy (NCBI): domain Bacteria; kingdom Bacillati; phylum Actinomycetota; class Actinomycetes; order Micrococcales; family Microbacteriaceae; genus Gryllotalpicola; species Gryllotalpicola koreensis. The sequence continues at coordinate 579,494 of NZ_BAABBW010000003.1, read as the reverse complement.
GCCAGGAAGGTCAGGGCGAACAGGCCGGCGACGACCAGGTAGGCGACGCGCCAGCCGTAGGTCTCGCCGACCCAGGTGATACCGGGCACGCCGACGATGTTCGCGACCGTGAGTCCGGTCATGACGAAGGCGACGGCGCGCACGCGCTTGCCCTCGCCCATCAGGTCGCCGGCGACGAGCGAGGCGATGCCGAAGTACGCACCGTGCGGCAGGCCGCACAGGAAGCGGAAGACGAGCAGGCTCGGGAAGTTGGGCGAGAGCGCGGCGGCCACCGTGGCGACCGTGAAGGCGACGAGCAGCCAGAGCAGCAGCTTCTTGCGGGGCAGCTTCGCGGCGCTCGCGGCGATCGTCGGGGCGCCGACGACGACGCCGAGGGCGTAGGCGCTGACGATCCAGCCGGCCCGCGCGTTGGCATCCTCGTGGTTCGCCGCCCAGAGCCCGGGCAGCATCGCGTGCGCGATGTCGGGCAACAGGCCCATCGCGACGAACTCGGTCGAGCCGATCGCAAAGCCGCCCAGCGCGAGCGCGATCAGGGCGAAGCGGATTCGAGCCGGCGAGAGCACCGCCGACCCGGCGGCGGTGCGGGGCATGCGCTCGATTCTACGCGAGGATCGAAACGATTCGAGCGCCCTAGCCGAGCTTCGAGAGCGCGCCCTCCAGTCGCTCGATCTTGCCGTCGAGCTCACCCGAGTAGCCGGGGCGGATGTCGGCCTTCAGCACAAGCGACGCCCGCGTGCCGAACAGCAGCACGGCCTCGGTGGCGCGCTTCACGACGTCCATCACCTCGTCCCATTCGCCTTCGATCTCTGTGAACATCGAGCTCGTCCTGTTGGGCAGCCCCGACTCGCGCACCACGCGCACGGCAGCGGCGACGGCGTCGTGCACCGAGCCTTCTTCGTTTGCGGCGGCCCCGCCCGATATTCCCACTGAGAACGCGACGATCATCTGCTGCTTCCTTTCGTTGAGGGGGCGCGCCAGAGCGCGACGAGCGCCCAGGCGAAGACGATGAGCTCGAGCGCGTTGCGCGCCGTGAGCACGGCCAGCATGACCGGGTGGAGCGCGAGCAGCGCGTCATAGAACCACGGGTAGATCAGCTGAGTCAGGACGGTGGATGCCAGCACGAGCCACGCTGGCAGCGCGAACCGCCGCGCCGAGACCATCAGCCCGAGCATCACCGGCACGGCGAACCACGCGTGGTACTGCGGCGAGCCCACCTTGTCGAAGGCGCAGAACCCCACGGTGAGGGCGAGCGCGAGCGCCGCCGTCGCGTACCGCGGCTCCGCATTCCGCAGCACCGCGACGAGCCCGACCAGCACGGCGCCTGCGACGGCGATCGGCATGGCCCAGTCCGCGGCATGGGTGAGGGCGGATGCCCCAGGGCCCGACACCTGGAAGGTGTAGATCCCCGTGTCGTAGTAGACCTTGACCCCCGGAATCCGTGCCCAGGCAGCCCAGAGCAGCGGCGTCGCGAACGGGGACTCGACCTGCAGCCCGCGCCCCGACTGCTGCCCGACGAAGCTGAACAGGTAGCGTGCGCCGAGCGCGAACCACGCGAGCGCGATGATGGCGGCGGTCGAAGCGGCTGCGGCAATGAGCACCCGCCAGCGCTCCTTCGCGGCGACGACGACGGCCAGCACGATCGCCGCGGGCCAGAACTTCACCCAGGTGCCGAGCGCGAGCAGCACTCCGGCAAGCCATGGCCGGGTGGCCAGCGCGACCACGCCGAGCACGGCGAGCGCGACCGACACGACATCGAGCCGGCCGAGGGCGACCGGGCCGAGGGCGAGCAGCGCGGCGAGCCAATACCAGGCGGCCCGCACCCGTGGAGCACTGGGGCGGGTGATCAGCACCCCGAACGCGACCGCGTTCAACAGGCTCACCTGCAGCAGCCAGATCGCCCCGTATCCGGCCGAACCGCCGATCAGCGGAATCAGCATCGGCACGAGCGCGACGATCGGGTACACCCACGGCTGGTCGATCGCCGGCCAGCCGAAGCCGTGCACGGCATTCTCTGCCCACACGCGGTAGAAGCCCGTGACGTCGTTGAAGGAGTTCCCGGTCACCCCCGGCGCGAGGTTCGACGCCGCGAGCACGAGGTGCACCACGACGAAGGCGGGCCACAGCACAGAACGACGTCTGAGCAGGGCGCGCATGCGCCCCACCCTACCGGCGGCGCCTGCCCGGCATCCCCGCTCCCGCCTCCGGCTGGGCATCCCTGGCATCCCCCGCTCCCGTGTTTGTCACCTTTCGAACGATTCGTCACCTCGAACTCCCGCGTCGGGGTGACCAATCGTTCGTTCCGTGACGAATCGTCAAGCGCATCAGGGCGGCTCTGCGCCCGCTCTTCCCCAGCACAGCCGCGCAACCCGGGCAGCCATCCCCAAAAGCCGGCCTTGCCGACGAGACAGGTGCCGCGAAGCCGGGAGACTCTCGGCATGCGGCTTGACACTCTTCTCTCGGTGAACCAGGGGTTCGTCTCGCGCGCGCAGCTGCGCCGTGCCGGTCTCACCTCCCACGGCATCCGTGCGCTCATCGCCGACGGCGCCCTCGTCGCGTTCACCCGCGACATCCTCGGTCGGCCGACCGCGAACCCCGTGCTCAGGCGAGCGGTGGCCATGGGCGGTCGCGCCGCCTGCGTGACCGCAGCTCGCGCCATGGGCATCTGGGTGCTCGAGAGCGACGAGTTCCATGTCGTCCCGCGCTCGCACAACGGCCGCTTCCGGTCTGACGGTCTCGCACCAGAGCCGGTGCTGCACTGGACTCCAGCACCCATCGAACCGGATCGCTCTCGCCTGGCCATCGAGTCCGGCCGCAACACGCTCGCCCACATCGCTCGCTGCCAGCCCCTCGATGCCGCCGTCGCCAGCTTCGACTCGGCGGTGCGCCTGGGGATGATCACGCTCGAAGAGCTCGAGCGGCTGGCATTCGTGCACCGAGGCCGGTTCGCCGAGGCGGTCGCGCTCGTGACGGGCGACGCGGACTCCGGGTTGGAGACCCTCACGCGCGTGCGCCTGGGCTGGGCCGGCATCGCCTGCCAGCGGCAGGTGGTCATCGATGGGCACCCTGTCGATCTGCTGATCGGCGAGCGGCTGATCATTCAGCTCGACGGGCTTCAGCACCTGAAGGACCCCGTGCAGCTCGCCCGCGATCGACGCCAGGACAGACGCCTCAAACTCATGGGCTACACGGTGCTGCGCTATGGCTATGCCGAGGTGGTGTTCGGGTGGGAGACCACCTTGGCCGAGATCATGGCCCACCTGGCCGCCGGCGCACACGCCGCGCGGGCATGAGACGCACGATGCGTCACCCGGCAGAGCCGACTTCGTGTGACAGATCGTGCGTTCGGTGACGAATCCTTCGCTGTCAGAAGGCGAAGGCGCACATGAGGGCGACGGATGCCGCGGAGAGCAGCATCTCGACGCGGGCCTCGTGCCGCCGAGCGCGCCACACGGACCACGCCGTGTACGCCGCCCCCGCGGCGAGCGCGAGCGGCGCGACCCCGAGCCCCGCGCCCATGCCCGGCATCGCCATGCCCGACGAAGCGGGCACGGAACCGGCATCCGTCATCGTCCCGGCCATCGCGACGGTGAGCGCCGCCATCACGATGAGCCCGAGCGCGCGGTGCGCGGCGAGCGGGGTGCAGCAGCGGGCGCCGCGCCCCGGCACCGCGACGATGAGAGCGAGTCCCAGCTCGAGCGCCACCCACAGCACCGCCGAAACAAGGTGCAGCCCCGGAACCATGGTGTCGAGCATGCCCGCAACCATGACGGCCATGGCCGCCGGGCCCCGCCAGGCGACTGCCCGCCTGGCGGCCCAGCGGCCGCGCGCCGCGCCGATGAGCTCAGTGGTGGTCATGCCCCGCGTGCTCCGAATGGCCGGCATGGGCGGCAGAACCGGCGTGGCCGGCGTGGCCCGGCGCGCAGTGGTCCGACACGGTGGGCTTCACGTTGAGCGCGGGGTTCCTGTCGAAGAATCCGTAGGGCTTCATCGTGAACTTGACGTAGTCCGTCGGCATGACGGGCCAGTCCTCGGGGCGCGGGAAGTGTGTGAGACCGAAGGTGGTCCACAGCACGATGTCGTCGCCGTCGAGGTTGCGATCGGCGGCCTGCCAGGCCGTGATGCCGTCCACACCAGGATTCTGGTTCACGAACTCCCCCGCCGGGTAGCGTTCGTCGGAAGAATACTGCGTCACCCACAGCGTCTTGGTCGTGTAGGCGGCGCGCTTCGCGATGGACGAGGCCGGGTCGGCGAGCAGCGTCGGCGACTGCTCGACGTGCAGCACATAGCCCGGGTGCTGGCCGAGGCCGTTGGTCTTCTCGGTGTTCGAGATCATCCAGTTGCGGCTCGTGCCGCCGCTCGCGTCGAGCGCGCCCTCAGCCTCCGAGCCGATGCGGCGCACCGACTTCGTGAAGGCGTTGCCGTGCTCGTTGCCCGGCCCGATCGGCACGCGCACGGCGTCGATCTCATCGACGGCGTTGGCGAGCCCGTCGACCATCATGTCGAGCCGCGCGCTGAACAGGTGCTGGTGATACGGGGCACCGACGCCCGGCGCGACGAGCGAGGCGTAGGGGTAGTCGAGGTCTCCGGAGTGCGCGGACGGGAACAGGATGCCCGTGAGCTTCGCCTCGAGCTCGATCGTGCCGTCGAGGTAGAGGTACCAGTAGAAGCCGTAGTCGTAGTTGCCGACGGTCGTGAAGAACGAGATGACGAGACGGCGGGACCGGCGCACCTCGGACTCGCCCGTGAACAGGTCGGTGTGCTTCCACAGCACGCCGAAGTCCTCCTCGTGCATGCAGATCGCGTTCTCGATGACCCGCGGGTTGCCGAGCTCGTCGGCGAGCGTCGCGTCGAAGTACTGGATCTCCCCCAGGCAGTCGCAGCCGAGCGTGAGCGAGTTGGTGTAGCGGCCGAAGACGTACTCGCCCGTGTCGAAGTAGTTCTGCCAGTAGCGCGACGGCGACGGGTCGCCGTAGGGCACGACCATCTCGGCGATCGACCCGCGGTACATCACGGGCCGCACCTCGCCGCCCTTGTCGGGGTCGGCGAAGGCCAGATTGCGCAGGATCAGCCCCTCGCGGGCGTCGAAGCCGAGATCGAGGCTCCAGTTCGCCCACTCGACGTGCTCGCCGGTGACCGCGAAGCTGGGCCCTTCGGGCTGCGTGATCTCGAGCGGCTTGAGCCCCTCGAGGTCGGCGGGTCGGCCCTCGGGCAGGTGGTAGTTGTGCGACTGCTCGGGCACCGGCGCGGCATCCGTCTCGATGATCTGCAGCAGCTCGTGCGAGATCACGTCGACGTACGCGCACAGCCCGTCGACGGGGTGCGCCCACGGGTGGTCGAGCTCGTGGTCCATGCGGAAGGCGAAGACGCGGATGACGCGGCGCCCCTCCTCCCCCGGAATCTCGTAGAAACCCGGCGACAGCGGCACCTGGATGACCTGCTCCGGCGTCACGCCCTTGCGGGCGAGCGCCTCGACCCAGCGCGGGTCGGCGTTCACGATGCCCGCGATGTCCTCGAACTCCTCGTCGAGGATGGGCACTTGCCCGCGGCTGCCGTCGATGGGCACGGAGGAGACGACGGATGCCTGGGCCAGCGACACCGTGACGTCGAGCGATGCCCCGCTCGAGCGGTCGAGCAGCAGGGCGCGCACCTCGCGCGCCGGCGCGGGTCCGGTGCCCGCGGCGAAGGCCAGCACATCGGCCTTGTCGGGCTCGAGCAGCCCGAGGTAGGCGTAGCGCGTGGTCGGGGTCACGAGGCCGGCCCCCGCGATGATCTCGCTCGCCGCGCGGATCTCGGCCGCGGTCAGGCTGGCGAGCGGCGCGGGCGCGGGCGCGGCGTCGTCGTGGTGGGCGTGGCTGTGGTCGGTGATGGTCACGGTCTTACTCCTCGATGGTGCTGATGGTGTCGATGACGTTCTGGTAGGCATCCGGATTCTTCGCCCTGATGACGAGCGCCTGCACGATGCCGAAGACGGGGAAGGCCGCCATGAGGGCGAGGAAGGTGACGGTCAGGGTGCCGAACACGGGGTTGCCCTTCGCGTCGGCGTCGCCGATGAGCAGGGGGAAGTTCTGGGCGATGATCACCGCGACGGCGGCCAGGCCGAGGAATCCGATCACGGGTGCGATCCAGGTCCTCCACGCGCCCGCCTTGATCTTCTTCGCGGCGAAGTAGGTGATCACGGCGAGGCAGGTGAGGCCCATCAGCACGACGATCGCGAAGGTCGAGATGCCGCTGAACCAGGTGAACACCTGCAGCACCGGGTCGAGGTGGAAGAGCGCGAAGGCGATCATCAGCACGGCGGCCGTGATCGTCTGCACGAGCGACGAGGCGTGCGGCGAGCGGTGCTTCGCATGAACCTTGCCGAGCGCTCCGGGCAGCACCGCGGCGTTCGACATCGAGTGCTGGTAGCGCGTGATCACGTTGTGGAACGACAGCACGCAGGCGAACATGCTCGTGATCATCAGGGTGTTGACGACCCAGCCGCCTGCCGCGCCCAGGTACTGCGCGGTGACGGTGCCGATGAACGCCGAGGGGTCCTTGGCGAGCTCGCTCATCAGGTGACTGGGGCCGATGCCGATCACGAGCGCCCACGACGCGAAGGTGTAGAACACGGCGATGATGATGAGCGAGGCGTAGGTCGCGCGCGGGATCGTCTTCTGCGGGTCCTTCGCCTCGTCGCGGTAGATGGCCGTCGACTCGAAGCCGATGAATCCGGCGAGCGCGAACATCAGCGCGAGGGCGGGCGCGCCGCTCATCACGTTCGCGGGGTGGAACGGGGCGGCCGAGAGGCCCTCGGCGCCGCCCGTCGCGACGACGGCGCCGGCGAGCACCAGCACGACGCCGATCTCGCAGATCAGGAACACGCCGAGCACCTTGCCCGAGAGCTCGATGTGGCGGTAGCCGAGCAGCCCGACGATGGCGACCATGGCGAGCGAGTACAGCCACCAGGGCAGCTCGGGGCCGTGCAGTGACACGATGTAGCTGTTCAGCACCGCGCCCACGTAGCCGTACACCGCGACCTGCACCGTCGTGTAGGTGAGGATCGCGAGCCACGCGGCGGCGAGGCCGAGCGGCCGGCCGAGTCCGTAGCCGACGTAGGTGAAGAACGCGCCGGGGCGGGGCACGTAGTTGCTCATCGTCGAGAGGCCGACGGCGAAGAACAGCAGGATCGCGCCGCCGATGAGGTACATGGTCGGGGCGCCGACGCCGTCGCCGAGCAGGGCGCCGACGGGGAAGCCTCCGCCGACGACGGTGAGCGGCGCAGCCGCGGCGATCACCATGAAGACGATCGAGCCGACGCCGAGTCGGCCCGAGAGCTTCCGGGCGGGTCGTGTCGCGGCTGCTGCGGCGCCGGGCGCCGCGGGAAGGGCGGTGGGATCCGCAGTGGTCATGCGAGCCTCCTCGTAAGGGGTCGAAACGGGGGTCGAAGCGGGGTTGCCCCTATCGTCGACGCGGGCCGTTTCGCCGGAATGACCCCGCCGTAACGCTCATCGCACCCCGAATGAGACAGCAGCCCGCGGCCTCGAAACGCGCCTGCAACACGGCGCTGGCACCCTGTGCGCATGACCGCCCAGAACCCGCCGGACCAGCTCGTCGCGCTCGGCCGCGCGATCGCGCGGCCGCCCGTGGTCGCGGGCGTCGCGCAGCACAGCCCCATGGCGGGCCTCGAGCGGCGCACCGTCGGCTTCGTCGACGTGCTCGCGCAGTCGATCGGCGCCGTCGCCCCGGCGGCGGGCACCGCGACGGTGCCCGCGCTCATCGCGGCGCAAGCCGGATCGGGCCTGCTCGTCGCCGTCGCCGCCGCGTGGCTGCTCGCGATCTGCGTCGCCGCGACGCTGAACCAGTTCGCGCTGCGCATCGCCGCCCCCGGCTCGCTGTACACCTTCACCTCGAAGGGGCTGGGGTCGGGGCCCGGGTTCGCCGCGGCGTCCGGTCTGCTCGTCGGCTACGGATTCATCGCCATGTTCGGCGTCGTCGGCGCGGCGTACTTCCTGCAGAGCTTCGTCGGGGTGCTCGCCGGCCCGACGGCCGCGGCGCCGTGGGTGACGGCCGTGCTGCTCGTCGGTGTCGGGGCCGTGTGCTTCGGCGTGCTGCGGCGTGGCATCCGTCTCTCCGCCCGTGTCACGCTCGTGATCGAGCTGACGTCGCTCGTCGTGATCCTCGCGCTGCTCGCCATCGTTCTCAGCCGCCTCGATGCGGCGCAGCTCGCCGCGCCGTTCACCCACCCGCTGCCGTCGATCGGAGGCCTGGTGGCAGGAACAGCCGTCGCGCTCACCGCGTTCGTCGGCTTCGAGTCGGCGGCGTCGCTCGGCCGCGAGGCGGCGCGCCCGTTCCTGACCGTGCCGCGCACGATCCGGTGGACGGTGCTCGGCGTCGGCGCCGTCTACCTGTTGTCCGCCTACACGCAGCTCGCGGGCGCCGGCGCCTTCGGCATCGGCTTCGACGGCGGCCAGGCCGTGGCGCGGCTGGCGAGCGACACCGACGTCGCGGCCGTCGGAACCGTGCTCGATCTCGGTCTCGCGGCGTCCTTCACGGCCTGCGCGATCGCGTCTTTGACCGCCCTCGCCCGAGCGGTCTTCTCGCTGGGTCGCGAGGGCGTGCTGCCGCGCGCCATGAGCCGCATCGAGCCGCTGCGCAAGACGCCGTACCGCGCGCTCGCGCTCGTCGTGCCCGTGACGGTCGCCGTGCCGCTCGTGCTGCACGCCATCGGGTGGTCGCCGTGGCAGTCACTGGAGTTCCTGATCGTCGTCTCCGCTGCGGGCTACATCACCGCGTACGTGCTGGCCACCGCGGCGCTGCCCGCATTCCTCCGGCGCATCGGCGAGTCGAGCAGGCGCACCGACCTCGTCGCCGGCGTCGCCGCGGTCGGACTCGCAGGCGTGCTGATCACCTATCTCGTCGTCATGGTCCCCGGTGAGCCGGTCGCCGTCGCGGTCGTCGGCGGCCTGGCCACCCTCGCCGCGCTCGCCTATGTGTACGTGCGCCGTACGCGCTCGCGAGGTCTCGCCCGGGTCGGGCTCTTCGACCACACCACATCGTCAGACCTGCTGGGCGGCTCATGAGCCAGGCCGGGCGCGACCCCGGATTGACCGGGCGGCAGCCCGGCGCGGTGCACGGCGCGCTCAGCGTTCTCGAGGAGGTCGCGCGCGTCGGTCCCGGCGTGACAGCCCAGCAGATCTCGGCCGCGCTGGGGCTGCCGCGCGCGACGACCTATCGCCTGCTCAACCTGCTCGTGCAGGACGAGTACCTCGTGCGCCTGCCCGACCTCGCGGGTTTCGCGCTCGGCCGCAAGGTCGCGCTGCTGGCGGGGCTCGCTGTCCAGGCCACGCCCGAGGGCGTGCACGACATCCTGCTCGAGGTGCGCCGCCGGGTCCGCGGCGGCGTGCACCTCGCCTCGTATCGCGAGGGGGTGCTCGAGCTCGTCGACGTCGACCCGGACTTCCCGCTCTCCGACGAGCGGCGCCTCCTTTCCGACCTCACCTCGTCCGCGCTCGGCAGGCTGCTGCTCGCCGAGCGGCGCGGCGCGCCCGTGCCGTACGTCGCGGTGCCCAACGGGCCGATGCCGGGGCACGGATGCTTCGCCGCCGCCATCCGCGACCCGCATGGTGCCCTCGTCGCGGGCCTCGCCCTCGCGCTTCCCACCCAGCGGCTCGGCGACCCCGAGGCCCTGCTCGAGCTCACCGCAGCCGACCGGCCGCGGCTCGCCACCGCACTGTGCTGACCAGACCCCAAGCAGCCGACCGGCCGCGGCTCGCCGCGGCGCTGAGCTGATCAGGCCACCGGAGACCGAGCTGCCCTGGCGCGCGACTGATGCCGTCAGCCCGACGCCTCCCCCTCCCGCATCTGCAGCAGGGCGGCCACCACTCCCGGCAGCGCCCGCGCGATGTCGAGCGCCGCGATCGGGCCACCGCCCGAGGCCTTCACGCCCGCGAGGCCGTGCAGTGCCGCTGCCGTCGCGGCGAGCTCGGCGAGGGCGGCGTGCCCGCGCTCGGAGATGTCGGCGGCGTGGCTCGCGAGCAGCGCGCCGAGGATGCCCCCCAGCACGTCGCCGCTGCCCGCCGTCGCGAGCCAGGTGGTGCCGAGCGAGACCGAGATGGGCTCGCCGCCCGGCAATGCGATATGCGTCGTCGCGCCCTTCAGCAGCACCGTCACGCCGAGCGCCTCTGCCGCGCGGGCGGCCGCGGCCGCGGCATCCGTCTGGATCTCCTCAAGACTGAGCGGGGCGGACGTGCGCTCGAGCGTGCGCTCCAGCTCGCGGTAGTGCGGCGTGATCACCGCGGGCGAGGTCACCGTCTGAAGGCGATCGAGCGCACCCGCGTCGATGACGAGCGGCACGCCTGCCATGAGCGCGGCGCCGATGTGGGTGTTGTCGTCCATGGTGCGCTCGATGGCACCGGGGATGCCGGAGCCGACGAGCCACGCCTGCACCCTGCCGGTGCCTGTGACCACCTCGGGTCGGCGGTGCAGCACGAGTCCGGTCGGGGTGGGCGGTCCGTAGTAGCGCACCATGCCGACCCCCGTGCGCACGGCGGCCTCGACGCCGAGCACCGCGGCCCCCGGGAACGCCTCGGAGCCGGTCGCGACGCCAAGCACCCCCCGGCTGTACTTGTCGTCGCCGCGCGCGGGTGCTCGCAGCATCCGCGCTGTGTCCTCCGGTGTCCACACCCGCTCAGCCGTCATGTCACCACGATAGGTTCGACGGCATGAGCTCGCCCATCTCTCTTCCCGGCCGCACCGTCGTCTTCGACTACGGCGAGGTGATCTCGCTGACGCCGACGGATGCCGATCGGGCCGCCATCCTCGCCCTCGCGGGGGTGCCGGCCGAGCCCTTCTGGCGCGCGTACTTCGCCCACCGCGACGGGCTCGACCAGGGCACGGCGGGCGTGCGCGCCTACTGGCAGGCGATCGCCGGCGAACTCGGCGTCGCGTGGTCGGACGCGCGGATCCACGAGCTCTGGGCCGCGGACTTCCGCTCGTGGCTGTCGGTGAACCCCGGCACGATCGAGGTGCTCGCCGATCTCAAGGCGGGCGGCACGAAGCTCGCCCTGCTGTCGAACGCCGGGCCGGACTTCGGGTCGTACTTCCGGCATGGGCCGCTGTCGGACTGGTTCGACGCCTTCTACGTCTCGGGCGAGCTGAAGCTGCTGAAGCCAGAGGCCGCGATCTACGAGCACGTTCTCGCCGACCTCGGAATCACCGCGGCCGAGATGGTGTTCACCGACAACAGGGCGGACAACGTCGCGGGCGCCGAGGCGCTCGGCATCACGGGCCACGTGTTCACCGACGCCGCCTCGCTCCGCGCCTTCCTCCTCACGCTTTCCGCTGGTTGAGGAGCGCGCAGCGCGTCTCGAAGCCAGCGCCCGCAAGAAAGCCCTCATGCCCTCCCAGCTCTTCACCCCGATCACCCTCGGCCCCGTCACCTTCGCGAACCGCGTCTTCATCGCGCCGATGTGCCAGTACTCGGTGCTCGCGCAGGACGGCGTGCCGACGGATTGGCACCTCGTGCACCTCGGCTCGCTCGCCTCGGGCGGTGCCTCGCTCGTCATCACCGAGGCGACGGCGGTGAGCCCCGAGGGCCGCATCTCGCCGCAGGACACCGGCATCTGGAACGGCGAGCAGCAGGAGGCCTGGGCGCGCATCGTCGGCTTCATCCACGAGCGCGGGGCGAAGGCCGGCATCCAGCTGCAGCATGCGGGGCGCAAGGCGTCGACGTATGCCCCGTGGGGCACAGATCGCCGCGGCACCGTTCCCGCCGCCGACGGCGGCTGGATCGCCCTCGCCCCCTCGTCCGTCGCGTTCCCCGGCTATGACACTCCGGAAGCGCTCGACGCCGCGGGCCTCGACAAGGTGGTCGCCGATTTCGGGGCATCCGCTCACCGCGCCATCGACGCCGGATTCGACGTGCTCGAGCTGCACGCCGCGCACGGCTACCTGCTCCACCAGTTCCTCTCGCCGCTGTCGAACCGGCGCGACGACGAGTACGGCGGCTCGCTCGAGAACCGCGCGCGCCTGCTCATGCGGGTGCTGGACGCGGTGACGGATGCCGCGGCCGGCCGCGCCGCCGTCTTCGTGCGCTTCTCGGCCACCGACTGGGTCGACGGCGGCTGGAACGAGTCCGACACCGCGACGGTCGCCCGTTGGGCGCACGACGCCGGCGCCGACTTCTTCGATGTGTCGACCGGCGGCAACGCGCAGGCCGACATCCCGATCGGGCCGGGTTACCAGGTGCGCTTCGCGCACTACGTGCGCTCGCTCGGCGAGGTACCGGTCGGCGCGGTCGGCATCATCACCGACGGCGCGCAGGCCGAGCAGATCGTGGCGAGCGGTCAGGCGGATGCCGTGCTCATCGCCCGCGAGGCGCTGCGCGACCCGCACGCCCCGCAGCGCTGGGCCCGCGAGCTCGGCGCCGACTCCCCCGCCCTCTGGCAGCCGCAGTACATTCGCGCCCGCCGGTAACCGGCGTGATGGACCCAGCCACAGCGACGCGGCGGTCGCGTCCGGCGCGTCGCGCAGCGACCCGCGCCGGGCGAGGACCGGCGCGGCAATGAACTCAGTCGCGCCGCGTCGCGTCGTGCACCTCGCCGACGAGCTCCTCGATGATGTCCTCGAGGAACAGCACGCCGATGGCCTCGCCTGAGGCATCCGTCGTCCGTGCGATGTGCGTGCCGGAGCGCCGCAGCACGGCGAGCACCGACTCGATCTCGGCGTCGGCCGCGACATCGACGAGCGGCCGCACCGACCCCGTCGGAATCGGCGCGTCGAAGGCCGAGCCCTCGAGGTCGAGCACGTCCTTGAGGTGCACGTAGCCCACGGGCATCCCCCGCTCGTCCTCGATGACGTACCTGCTGAAGCCGTGCTTGGCGACCGCGTGCTCGACGTCGGCCGGTGTCGCGGACGGCGGCAGCGTCTCGAGCATGCCGAGCGGCACCGCGACCTGGGCAGCGGTCTTGGCGCTGAACTCGAAAGCGTTCGTGAGGGTGCCGGTGGAGTCCTGCAGCAGCCCCTCGCGCGTGGACTGCTGCACGATCGTCTCGACCTCCTCGAGCGTGAAGGTCGACACGGCCTCGTCGCGGGGCGTCACCCCGCACAGCCGCACGATGCCGTTCGCCGCCCAGTTGAGCGCGTGCGTGATCGGCCCGAACGCCCGCCCGACGGCGACCAGCGGCGGCGCGAGCAGCACGACGGCGCGATCGGGGAACGAGAACGACAGGTTCTTCGGCACCATCTCGCCGAGCACGACGTGCAGGAACGACACGACGACGAGGGTGATCACGAACGAGCCGATGTCGATCGCCGTGTCCGAGAGGCCCGTCAGCCCGAGCGGCCCCTGCAGCAGGTGGTGGATCGCCGGCTCCGACACGTTCAGGATCAGCAGCGAGCACACCGTGATGCCGAGCTGCGTGGTGGCGAGCATGAGCGTCGCGTGCTCCATCGCCCACAGGGCGGTCTTCGCGCTGCGCTTCCCGCGCTCCGCGGCGGGCTCGATCTGCGAGCGGCGGGCGCTGATGACGGCGAACTCCGCGCCGACGAAGAAGGCGTTGCCCGCGAGCAGCACGAACAGCCACACGATGCCGGCCCAGTCAGACATCCGTGCTCCCCCTTTCAGCGGATCTGGCCGCCTGCGTTGCGCTTTGGAGATCGACGGATGCCTGTGCGAGGGGCGTGTACGCGATGCGGTCGACGCGGCGGCCGTCGAGCGCGGTCACCCGCAGCGTGCCGCCCTCGACGGGCACGGAGTCGCCGAGCTCGGGCAGCCGGCCGAGCATGGCCAGCACGTAGCCGGCGACGGTCTCGTAGCGCTCGTCCTCCGGCACCCGGACGCCCGCGCGGTCGAGCAGTTCGTCGGGCCGCAGCAGCCCGCTGAACTCGAACTCGCCCTCGGGGCCCGGGGCGACGATGTCGATGGGGCCCGTGTCGTGCTCGTCGGCGACCTCGCCGACGAGCTCTTCGACGAGGTCCTCGAGCGTCGCGACGCCGGCGGTGCCGCCGTATTCGTCCACGACGACCGCCATCTGCAGGCTGCGTGCGCGCAACTCGGCGAGCAGGCTGTCGAGGTGCATCGTCTCGGGCACGCGCAGCGCCTCGGCCTGCAGCGCGCTCACCGGAACACGGTTCCTGCGCTCACGCGGAACCGCGACGGCGTTCTTGAGGTGCACGATGCCGGCGATGTCGTCGATGCCGTCGTCGATGACGGGGAAGCGCGAGAAGCCGGTCTCGCGGGCGAGCGCGATGACGGCGTCGGCGGTCTCGTCGCGCTTGACGGTCTCGAGCTGCGGCCGCGGGGTCATCACGTCGCCCGCGACGCGGTGCGAGAACATCAGGGTGCGGTCGAGCAGGCTCGCGGTGTCCTGCTCGAGCACGCCCTGCTCGGCGGAGCGCCGAACGAGCGAGCTCAGCTCCTCCGCGCTGCGGGCGCCGGAGAGCTCCTCCTTCGCCTCGACGCCGAAGATCGACAGCACCGCGTTGGCGCTGCCGTTGAGCAGGGCGACCGCCGGGCGGAACACCCGCGTGAAGATCGTCTGGAACGGGATGACGATGCGCGCGGTCGCGACGGGGAGGGCGAGCGCGAAGCTCTTCGGCACGAGCTCGCCGAGGATCATCGACGCGAGCGTCGCGATGACGATGGACACGATCGACGCGGTGACGGCGGCTGCGGCATCCGTCATCCTGAACGCGTCGAAGACGGGCTGCAGCAGCGTGCCGATCGAGGGCTCGAGCGTGAAGCCGGTGAGCAGGGTGGTCAGCGTGATGCCGAGCTGCGCGCTCGACAGGTGCGTGGACGTGTGCCGCAGCGCATCGATCGTCATCGTGAGGCGGCTCTCACCGCGCTCGCGGCGCGCCTCGAGGTCGGCGCGGTCGAGGTTCACGAGCGCGAACTCGCTCGCGACGAAGAAGCCCGTGCCGATGATCAGGACGACACCGATGCCGAGCAGAACCCACTCGTTCATGAGGCGCCGACCCGCCGGGTCACGGGCTGGGGACTATGGCTGCTCGCAGACGGGGGCTCCATACACGTGCAGTGTATCGGCGCGCGCCGTGCGTCCGCTGACCCTGCCCACGCCGCGGTCCCGCACCCTGGATTTCCCCGACTCCCGCGACTCCCGCGTCCGCGCTATAGGTACGGATCCGCGCGGCAGTCGCAGCGGGCGCGCGGATCCGTACCTATAGCGCGATCTGACGGTGCCAGACCGCGCATCTTCCCCAGCACAGGAAGTCAAGCTGCACGCCTGTCCACGGATGCCCGACCATGCCGTCTCGTCGACCGTGAGACTGCGTCACAGTTGCGGCATGACACACAGCAGGGCACTCGTCCGGGCCGCCGAGCTCGGGCTCGAGCTCACGACCGATTCACGCGGACGCGCCACCGAGTCAGATGCGATCCGTCGTGACGTAGCCAAAGGGCTCCGGGTCAGGGTCAGTCGCGGCGTATTCGCCGAGACGCAGGCGTGGCAGAGCAAAGGTCCTGACGAACGCTTCCTCGCGTTCGTAGCAGGAATTGCGACAACTCTCGCCTCCGACGTGGTGTTCTCGCACAACTCAGCGGCGGTCCTCCTTGGGCTTCCCCGTCTCGGCTCGTGGCCGGACAAGGTGGAGGTGACGATCCCACCGGCATCCGGGGGCCGGTCGACGGGCAATCTCCGTCGTTACGGAGCCGTGTTGCGCGACGACGAGATCATCGAGGTCGACGGATTCCTCGTGACCTCGGCGCCCCGCACCGTCATGGACGTCGCCCGCACGTCGAGCTTCTCCCAGGGCGTCGCTCTCGCCGACGCGGCGCTACACCGCAAGCGGCGCCCGACGCTGATGACGCTCGACGAGCTCGCCGCCGAACTCGAATATCAGCGTGGCCGCGCGGCGTTCGCAAAGATGCGGCGCGTGGCCGAGTTCGCAACCCCGCTGTCCGACTCGGTCCGCGAATCGCAGAGCAGGGTGCTCATCCACGAACTCGGATTTCCCCCGCCCGTCCTCCAGCAGGAATGGTTCGACTCGGACGGGCACATCGGCGATACGGACTTCTGGTGGCCAGAGCATGGCCTCGTGGGCGAGTTCGACGGTCGCGTCAAGTTCGTCAAACCTGAACTCATGAACGGTCGCACCATCGAGCAGGTCGTCCTCGCCGAAAAGACCCGCGAGGACCGAATCCGCGCCCGCGGGCCGCGCTTCGCTCGTTGGGATACCCCGTATCTGCAACGCCCTCCTCGCCTCGCGCGTCTCCTGGTCGAGGCGGGCCTCCCGCAGCATCTGCGCTCGCGCTACACCCCCGGAACGCCGCGCCCCCGGTGACAGGCGCGCGTATCCGTAGCTGTAGCGCGACCGAAGTCGGGGCCGGGGCCGGGCGAGGCGGCCCGAGCGCGGCGACCCGGGCGCGGCGCGCGGCTCACCACGAGACCGGGAGGGCCTTGCCCTCCTCGTAGCCGGCCGCCGACTGCAGACCGACGAGCGCGCGCTCGTGGAACTCGGGCACGGTCCGCGCCCCGGCGTAGGTGAACGACGAGCGCACGCCCGTCGTGATCATGTCGAGCAGGTCCTCGACAGAGGGGCGCAGCGGGTCGAGGTAGATCTTCGACGACGAGATGCCCTCGGCGAACAGCTCCTTGCGCGCCCGCTCGTACGCGGACAACCGCGCGAACCGCGCCTGCACCGCCTTGTTCGAGGCCATGCCCCAGCTCTCCTTGTAGAGGGCGCCCGAGGCATCCGTGCGCAGCAGGCCCGGCGCCTCGATCGTGCCCGCGAACCACGAGCCGATCATGACGGATGCCGCACCGGCCGCGAGCGCCAGCGCGACGTCCCTCGGGTAGCGCACCCCGCCGTCGGCCCACACGTGCGCTCCCAGCTCGGCGGCAGCCGACGCCGTCTCGAGCACCGCCGAGAACTGCGGGCGCCCGACGGCCGTCATCATGCGGGTCGTGCACATGGCGCCCGGCCCGACGCCGACCTTCAAGATGTTCGCCCCCTCGGCGACCAGGTCCTGCACGGCGGCGGCCGTCACGATGTTGCCCGCGACGAGCGGCAGCCCGAGGTCGAGCCCGGCGACGGCGCCGAGGGCGCGGCGCATGCCGTCCTGATCGCCGTGCGCCGTGTCGAGCACGAGCACGTCCACGCCGGCGTCGCGCAGCGCGCGGGCGCGAGAAGCGACGTCGCCGTTGATGCCGATCGCGGCGGCGATGCGCAGCCGCCCCTGCGCGTCCACCGCGGGCGGATAGATCGTCGAGCGCAGCGCCGAGGTCTTCGACAGCGTGCCGATCACGCGGCCCTGCGAGACGACGGGCGCGAACTCGACGCCGGCGGCGTCGAGCAGGTCGAAGGCGGCGCGCCCGTCGGGCACGTCCTCGGCCTCGAGCGCCGCGAGCTCGCCGTGCACGAGGTCGCCCAGCCGGGCATCCGGCGGCACCACTGCGAGCCGTGAGGCGAGCACCGCGCCGACGTAGTGGTCGTCCGCATCGTGCAGCGCGATGCCGAGCCCATGCGCGGCCGGCACGTGCTCGAGCGCGTCGGCCGCGGTGTCGTCCGGCGACATCACGATGGGCGTGTCGTAGGCGACGGGCTGGGATTTGACGAAACGGATGCCTGCGGCGAGGTCCTGCGGGCTGAGGTCCTGCGGCAGCACTCCGAGCCCGCCGCGCCGGGCGAGCGTCGCCGCGAGGCGCGGCCCGGTGACCGAGTTCATGTTGCTCGCGACGATCGGGATCCGCGCCCCGGTGCCGTCCCCTGGCGACAGGTCGACGTCGAGCCTGCTGGTCACGGCCGAGCGGCTCGGGACCAGGAAGACATCGGAGTAGGTCAGGTCGTGCTGGGGTGCCGCGCCGTAGAACCTCATGGTCCCACGCTATTGCGCACGGGCACGTCGGGCGCGGCCGGTTGTCCACAGGGATTAGGCTTGAGGATCGTTGGGTTGCGCGGCGGCAACACCCGTGCGCCCGGCGGCAGAAGGATCTGACGTCGATGGAGAAGGTGGGCGATCGGCTGTGGCAAGCCAGCTGACTGGCACGGAAGAGGGACAGTTCGGAGCCAACGACTGGCTGGTCGAAGAGCTTTACGAGCAGTACCTCGCCGACAAGAACTCGGTGGACCAGTCGTGGTGGCCGATCCTGGAGCAGAAGCGAGCAGAGTCGAGCGGCTCCGCACCGGCGGCGGCTCCCGCCGCAGCTTCGGCGCCAGCGGCGCCCGCGCCGGCCCAAGCCGCCCCGGCCCCGGCATCCCCCGCTCCCACGCCCCCGGCTCCCGCCGCCACCCAGACGCCCTCGACCTCCACCTCGACCCAGCCGGTCGCGCGCACCACCTCGGTCGCACCGAGGCCGACCCCCGTGCCGGCCGACGCGCCGGCCGCCACCCCCAAGAACGACGGCCCGACCGAGGCCAATGAGGTCACCCCGCTGCGCGGCATGTCGAAGACGCTCGCCGCCAACATGGACGTGAGCCTGACCGTGCCGACCGCGACGAGCGTGCGCACGATCCCGGCGAAGCTGATGATCGACAACCGCATCGTCATCAACAACCACATGGCCCGCACCCGCGGCGGCAAGGTGAGCTTCACCCACCTGATCGGCTGGGCGCTCATCAAGGCTCTGGGGCAGTTCCCGAGCCAGAACGTCTTCTACGACGTGGTCGACGGCAAGCCGTCCATCGTGAAGCCCGCCCACATCGGCCTCGGCATCGCGATCGACCTGCCCAAGCCCGACGGCACCCGCTCGCTGCTCGTACCCGCCATCAAGCGCGCCGAGACGCTGGGCTTCACCGACTACCTCGCCGCCTACGAGGACCTCGTGAAGCGTGCCCGCGGCAACAAGCTGACGGCCGACGACTTCTCCGGGGCATCCGTGAGCCTCACCAACCCGGGCGGCATCGGCACCGTGCACTCGGTGCCGCGCCTGATGAAGGGCCAGGGCTGCATCATCGGCGCCGGCGCCCTCGAGTACCCGGCCGAGTTCCAGGGGGCGAGCCCCGAGACGCTCAATGACCTCGGCATCTCGAAGACGATCACACTGACGAGCACCTACGACCACCGGGTCATCCAGGGCGCGGGCAGCGGTGAGTTCCTCAAGATCGTGCACGAGCTCCTCGCGGGCGGCCAGGACTTCTACCAGGAGATCTTCGCGGCCCTCCGCATCCCGTACGAGCCGATCCTGTGGGCGCAGGACATCAAGGTCGACCTCGCCCACCAGGTCAACAAGACCGCCCGCGTGCACGAGCTGATCAACTCGTACCGCGTGCGCGGCCACCTGATGGCCGACATCGACCCGCTCGAGTACAAGCAGCGCACCCACCCCGATCTCGAGATCGCGAGCCACGGCCTCACCTTCTGGGACCTCGACCGCACCTTCGTCGCGGGCGGCTTCGCCGGCAACTACGGCGAGATGAAGCTGCGCGACATCCTCGGCGTGCTGCGCGACTCGTACTGCCGCACGGTCGGCGTCGAGTACATGCACATCCAGGACCCGGCGCAGCGCCGCTGGTTCCAGAACAAGCTCGAGCGCCCCTATGTCAAGCCGGGCCATGACGAGCAGCTGCACATCCTCACGAAGCTCAACGAGGCAGAGGCCTTCGAGACCTTCCTGCAGACCAAGTACGTCGGCCAGAAGCGCTTCAGCCTCGAGGGCGGCGAGTCCACGATCCCGCTGATCGACGAACTGCTGCAGGGCGCGGCGGATGCCGAGATGGACGGCGTCGCGATCGGAATGGCGCACCGCGGCCGTCTCAACGTGCTCACGAACATCGCGGGGAAGACCTACGGCCAGATCTTCCGCGAGTTCGAGGGCGAGTTCGAGCTCGCCGGCACCGGCGACGTGAAGTACCACCTCGGCACCGAGGGCACCTTCGTGTCGCCCGACGGCAAGGAGGTGCCGATCTACGTGGCGGCGAACCCCTCCCACCTCGAGGTCGTCAACGGCGTGCTCGAGGGCATCGTGCGCGCCAAGCAGGACCGCCGCCCCGCGGGCACCTACTCGACGCTTCCCGTGCTCGTGCACGGCGACGCCGCGCTCGCGGGCCAGGGCATCAACGTCGAGGTGCTGCAGATGTCGCAGCTGCGGGCGTACAAGACCGGCGGCACGATCCACGTCAACATCAACAACCAGGTCGGATTCACCACCTCGCCCGCCGAGGCGCGCAGCTCGGTGTACTCGACCGATGTCGCGAAGACGGTGCAGTGCCCGATCTTCCACGTGAACGGGGACGACCCCGAGGCCGTGGTGCGGGTCGCGCGCCTCGCCTTCGAGTACCGGCAGGAGTTCAAGCGCGACGTCTTCATCGACCTCGTCTGCTATCGCCGGCGTGGCCACAACGAGGGCGACGACCCGTCGATGACGCAGCCGCTGATGTACGGCCTGATCGAGGCGAAGCGCTCGACCCGCAAGCTGTACACCGAGGCGCTCGTCGGCCGCGGCGACATCACGGAAGAGGAGTACGACGAGGCGCACCGCGACTTCCAGGCGCGTCTCGAGCGGGCCTTCGCGGAGACGCACGAGGCGCAGACCTCGCCGATCCCGGTCGTGACGCAGCTGCCGAAGAACGACGAGCCCGCCACGGGCGAGCTCGCGACGACCGGCATCCAGGAATCCGTCGTGCACGCGGTCGGCGACGCGTTCGCGAACGTGCCTGACGGTTTCACGGTCCACAAGAAGCTCACCTCGCTGCTCAAGAAGCGCGTCGACATGAGCCGCGAGGGCGGCATCGACTGGGGCTTCGCCGAACTCATCGCCTTCGGCTCGCTCGTGCTCGAGGGCACCCCGGTGCGCCTTGTCGGCCAGGACTCGCGCCGCGGCACCTTCGCCCAGCGCAACGCGGTCTTCCACGACCAGGTCAACGGCCAGGAATGGGTGCCGCTCGCCAACCTCGGCGAGAATCAGGGCCGCTTCTGGGTCTACGACTCGCTGCTCTCCGAGTACGCGGCGATGGGCTTCGAGTACGGCTACTCGGTCGAGCGCCCCGACGCGCTCGTGCTGTGGGAGGCGCAGTACGGCGACTTCGCCAACGGCGCCCAGACCGTCATCGACGAGTACATCGCGGCCAGCGAGCAGAAGTGGGGGCAACGCTCCTCCGTCGTGCTGCTGCTGCCGCACGGCTACGAGGGCCAGGGGCCCGACCACTCGTCGGCGCGCATCGAGCGCTACCTGCAGCTCGCCGCGCAGAACAACATGACGATCGCGCGCCCCTCGACGCCGGCGTCGTACTTCCACCTCCTGCGCCGTCAGGCGTACGCCCGCCCGCGCAAGCCGCTGATCGTCTTCACCCCGAAGGCGATGCTGCGCCTGCGCGGTGCGACGAGCGACGTCGCCGAGTTCACCTCGGGCCGTTTCGAGCCGGTGATCGACGACCCGGATGTCACGGACAAGTCGGCCGTGCGCCGCGTGCTCGCCTGCGCCGGGAAGATCTACTACGACCTCAAGGCCGAGCTCGCGAAGGCGCCGAACCCGGCGATCGCGGTGGTGCGCCTCGAGCAGTTCTACCCGCTGCCCAAGCCGGAGCTCGAGGGCGTCCTCGACAGCTACCCGAACGCCGAGGTCGCCTGGGTGCAGGACGAGCCCGAGAACCAGGGCGCCGCGCCGTACTTCGTCGACGCGGCCCGCCGCGCGGGCAAGCGCGACGTGAAGGTGGTCTCGCGGCCGGCATCCGCCTCGCCCGCCGTCGGCACGGCCAAGCGCCACGCCGTCGAGCAGGCCAAGCTGATGAGCGACGCACTCACCATCTAGCCCGCGCTACAGCTACGGAACGGCGCCACTCTCGAAAGGGTGGCGCCGTTCCGTACGTGTAGCCCGTTCCGCACGTGTAGCGCAGAGCGCGAAGCCGGGGCGGATGCCGGGCTACGCGTGCGTCTGCAGCTCGCGAATGCGCGCGAGCACCTGCACGCGCAGCTCCTCGGGGGCCGTCTCGCGGCAGGCGCGCTGCACGGCCTCGATCAGCACGACGCCGACCTTCGCCTCGCCGGCGCAGTCGGCGCACGTCTCGAGATGCTCGCGGATATCCGCGGCATCGACGGCCTGCAGCTCGTGGTGCAGGTATTCTTCAAGGTCCTTCTTGGCTTTGTCGCAGCCGCAGTCGGTCATCGTGTACTCCTGGCAGGTGGGGTCTGGGCGGCGCTCCCCCGGTCGCGCGCGTAGTCGGACAGCAGATCGCGAAGCAGTCGCCGGCCACGGTGCAGGCGGCTCATCACGGTCCCGATGGGCGTCTTCATGATGTCGGCGATCTCCTGATAGGAGAAGCCTTCGACATCGGCGAAGTACACGGCCATCCGGAAGTCCTCCGGAATGGCCTGCAGCGCGTTCTTCACGTCGGAGTCCGGCAGGTGGTCGATCGCCTCGGCCTCCGCCGAGCGGGTCGAGCGTGACGTCGTGGACTCCGCGCCGCCGAGCTGCCAGTCCTCGAGGTCCTCGATGGGGGTCTGGTACGGCTCGCGCTGCTTCTTGCGGTAGCTGTTGATGAACGTGTTGGTGAGGATGCGGTACAGCCACGCCTTCAGGTTCGTGCCCTGGTGGAACTGGTTCCAGGCGGCGAAGGCCTTCACGAAGGTCTCCTGCACGAGGTCCTGCGCGTCGGACGGGTTGCGCGTCATGCGCAGCGCCGCGGCATAGAGCTGGTCCATGAAAGGAAGCGCCTGCTCTTCGAAGGAACGCGGAGGCGTGTCGCTCGAGAGCTCGAGGTCGTCTGTCATCGCGGCCCAGTCTACGGCCCGGGCATCCGTCGAATCCGTGCCCTGAACGGGACCGGCGACGGGCCGCTCGATGAGCGCGCTGGCGGGCACGTGGTTCCTTTCGATGGCGTGACGAAATCCTCGATATCCTGCAACCGATGCAGTTCCGCACCTATTCCGCGCCCGAGTTCGATCCCTACGGCGACAGCCGCCAGCCCGAGGTGTCCGAGCTCTGGGCGGCGCCGGTCGCGACCGCCCCGATCGACGCCGATGTGGCCCTGCCCGGCTCGAAGTCGCAGACCAACCGCGAGCTGGTGCTGTCGGCGCTCGCCGACGGTCCGTCGCTGCTCACCGCCCCCCTGCACTCGCAGGACAGCGACCGCATGGTCGAGGCCCTGGCGGCTTTGGGCACGGGAGTAGAACGGATGCCTGAGCAAGCACAGCTTGCTCAGCGCGAATCGCAGCGACGACCCACTGGGTCGTCGCGCCCAGCGATTCCCGCGGGCCCCTTCGGCCCCGATCTGCGCATCGTGCCGGCCTCTGAGCTGACCGGCTCGACCACGATCGACGCCGGCCAGGCGGGCACCGTGATGCGCTTCGTGCCGCCTGTCGCCGCCCTCGCTCTCGGCCCGGTCACCATCGACGCCGACGACTCGGCCCGCGGCCGCCCCATGCACGCCATGGTCGACGCCCTGCGCGCGCTCGGTGTCGACCTCGCCGACGAGGGCCGCGGCGCCCTGCCGTTCACGGTGCACGGCACCGGCCGGGTCTCGGGCGGCGAGATCACCATCGACGCGTCGAGCTCGAGCCAGTTCGTCTCGGGGCTGCTGCTGTCGGCGCCGCGCTTCGAGAACGGCCTCGTGCTGCACCATTCCGGCGAGCGCCTGCCGAGCCTGCCGCACATCGAGATGACCATCGCCGCGCTCGCGGCCCGCGGCGTCACGGTCGAGACGCCCGAGCTCGGAACCTGGGTCGTGCGGCCGCAGCCGATCGGCGCCCGCGACGTGGCGATCGAGCCCGACCTGTCGAACGCCGCGCCGTTCCTCGCCGCCGCGGTCGCGACCGGCGGCCGGGTGACGATCGGGCACTGGCCGGCCGAGACCACGCAGGTCGGTGCCGACCTCGCGACGTACCTGCCGCTGTTCGGAGCCGAGGTCAGCCTCGACGGCGACCGCCTCACGGTGCGCGGCACGGGCACGATCTCGGGCGTCGACCTCGACCTCTCGACCGGCGGCGAACTGGCGCCGGCCCTGGCCGCCCTCGCGGCGCTGGCCGACTCCCCCAGCGAGCTCACCGGCATCGGCCACATCCGCCATCATGAGACCGATCGCCTGGCAGCGCTCGTCGCCGAGATCAACGGCCTGGGCGGCCACGCGACCGAGCTCGAGGACGGCCTACGCATCGAGCCGGCCGAGCTGCACGGCGGCGTCTGGAAGTCCTACAAAGACCACCGCATGTCGACCGCCGGCGCGCTCATCGGCCTGCGCGTGCCCGGCGTCGAGGTGCACGACATCGGCGCGACGGCGAAGACGCTGCCCCAGTTCCCCGAACTGTGGCGCCGCATGGTCTCCGGCCCCGCGCAGGGGGCGCTGCCCGCTTGAGCTGGTGGTCTGACGCCGACGACGAGGACGAGCCGTACGGAGAGTACGACGAGTCCTCCGTGCGGGTCCGGCCCAACCCGAAAGGCAATCGTCCGCGCACGAAGCAGCGGCCGGAGCATGAGGATGCCGTCACCGGCCGCGTGCTCTCCGTCGACCGCGGGCGCTACACGGTGCTGCTCGACGAGGACGAGCCGACCGAGCACCAGCTGACCGCCTCGCGCGCCCGCGAGCTGCGCAAGCAGGCCATCGTCACCGGGGACCGCGTCGACCTGGTCGGCGACACCACCGGCGGCGAGGGGACTCTGGCCCGCATCGTGCGCATCGGCGAGCGCACGACCCTGCTGCGCCGCTCGGCCGACGACACGGATGCCGTCGAGCGCGTCATCGTCGCCAACGCCGACCAGATGCTCATCGTGATCGCGGCCGCGAACCCCGAGCCACGGGTGCGCCTCGTCGACCGCTACCTCGTCGCGGCGTACGACGCCGGCGTTGAACCGCTGCTGTGCATCACGAAGACCGATCTCGCCGACCCTGCGCCGTTCCTCGCGAACTTCGGTGCGCTCGACCACCTCACGGTGTTCACCAGCGCCCGCGGAGCGATGCCGACCGCCGAGCTGGCGGCCGCGCTCGTCAGCCACACGACCGTCGCGGTCGGGCACTCGGGTGTCGGCAAGTCGACGCTCGTCAACGCGCTCGTGCCCGACGCGCACCGCGCGACCGGTCACGTGAACGAGGTGACGGGGCGCGGGCGGCACACCTCCAGCTCGACCGTCTCGCTGCGCGTGCAGACGGATGCCGGCCGCGGCTGGATCATCGACACGCCCGGTGTCCGCAGCTTCGGCCTCGGCCACGTCGACCCGGCCAACATCCTGCGCGGCTTCCCCGACCTCGCCCGCGTAGCCGAGGACTGCCCGCGCGGCTGCACGCACCTGCCCGACGCGCCCGACTGCGCGATCGCCGAGGCGGTCGAGGCCGGGAAGCTCGGCCCGGCCGGCGCCGTGCGCCTGGACTCCCTGCAGCGGCTGCTCACGACCTTGCGCTAATCGCTCACGCCCGTACCTTGGTCGCAAACGGCCCCCTGCATGGTCGCAAACGGCCCCCTTCGCGACGACAAAGGAGCCATATGCGACCAGGTGCAGAGCGCGGACGGCAGGGGTGCGCGGTGCGCGAGCGTTCTGATCGGGCATCCGTCGATATCATCGGCGTCAGACGCAACACACCGCGTCGCGTTCGCGAGGAGGCGCACAGATGGCACGCGTGACCATCGCGCACATCGCCGAGCGGCTCGGCGTCTCGAAGGCATCCGTCTCGTACGCGCTCAACGGCCAGCCCGGCGTGAGCGAGGCCACCCGGCAGAAGGTGGTCGCGATGGCCGCCGAGCTCGGCTGGCACCCCAGTTTCTCGGCCCGCGCGCTCTCGCGCTCCCGCGCCGACGCGATCGGCATGGTGCTGCGCCGCGACCCCACCCTGCTCGGCACCGAGCCGTATTACATGCGCCTGCTCGAGGGCGTCGAGGACGTGCTGTCGGATGCCGGGCAGAGCCTGCTGCTGCGCATGGTCGGCACCACTCCTGGGCGCGACACCGCCGTGTACGAACGCTGGGCGGGCGAAGGGCGGGTCGACGGCGTCATCGTGCTCGACCGCGCCATCGACGACCCGCGCCCCGAGCTGCTCACCCGCCTCGGGCTGCCGTTCGTGCTGCACGGGGTGCTGCCCGGCAACGAGGGGGGCGCGGAGCGCATCGAGGACCAGCACCGCGACGCGCAGCTGCTCGTCACGCACCTCTTCGAGCTCGGCCACCGGCACATCGCACACGTGACGGGGCCGCTCGCTCTCGCGCACGAGGTCGATCGGCGAGACGCCGTCGCGCAGGAGTGCGCCGCCCGCGGCATCGAGGTCGACTTCGCCGAGGCGGACTACACCTTCGACACGGCGCACGCCCGTGTGGCGGAGCTGCTCGGCTCAGGCATCCGTCGCCCCACCGCGCTCGTGTTCTCGAACGACGTGATGGCCGTCGCCGGGCTGCGTGCGCTCGCCGATGCGGACGCCCGCGAGATCTCCCTCGTCAGCTGGGACGACTCGATGCTGTGCCAGTTCTCGTACCCGACCGTCACGGCGCTCGAGCGCTACCCCGACCGGGCGGGGCGGCGCAGCGCGGCGATGCTGCTCGAGCTGCTCGACGGGCGGAAGTGGAGCACCGCGGCGCCGACTCCCAGCACGCTCGTCGTGCGCGAATCGAGCCGGCCCGCGCGGCCGTAAGGTCGAAGGGTGACCGATGTTCTTCCCGGTCGCCTCTCCGCAGGCGACCCCGCTCCCCTGTTCTCGCTGCCCGACGCCGCCGGCGACATCGTCTCGCTCTCGTCGTTCGCGGGCCGGCACGTGATCGTCTACTTCTATCCGGCGGCGCTGACGCCGGCCTGCACGACGCAGGCGTGCGACTTCCGCGACGGGCTGCCGTCGTTGACGGATGCCGGCTACACGGTGCTCGGCATCTCGAAGGACCCCGTGGCGCAGCTCGCGAAGTTCACCGCGCAGGAGCACCTCAACTTCCCCGTGCTCTCCGACGAGTCGCTCGAGGTGCACCGCGCCTACGGCGCCTGGGGTGAGAAGCAGCTCTACGGCAAGACGGTCACGGGAGTGCTGCGCTCGACCTTCGTCGTCGGGCCTGACGGCACCCTCGAGCACGCCCTCTACAACGTGAAGGCGAAGGGTCACCTCGGCATGCTGCGCAAGAAGCTGCACCTGGGCTGAGTCGATTGGCGCGCTACACCTACGGATCTGCGCCACCGCCGCAGCAGGCGCGCGGATCCGGAACTGTAGCGCGCGCTACACGGGGTCGCGGCGCAGTGCGCGCACCACCGGCGGAGTGAAGACCAGCACGAGGCCCGCCAGAGCGAGCACCAGCAGCACGACGCCGATGAGCGGGCCTGCGATGAGGCCCTCGAGCGCGCCGATGCCGGCGACCAGCTGGATCAGCTGCCAGACGATCGTGAGGGGGCGCGCCCAGCGCCGCTCGAGCCACACTCCGACGGCGGCGAGGCCGACCCACAGGAATCCGATCGCCAAACAGGCGATGAATGCGAAACCGTCCGCCTCGACACGCGCGCCGCTCGTCGCGAACTGCACTATCGTGAGTGCGGTTGCAGCGAGCACCAGCACCGCCTCCACGGCGAGGATGATCGCGAGGCTCGCGACGGCACGCCGCATTCCCATAGCAGACCTGGGTTTCAGGCTCGTGTTCACAGGGTTATCCCACTCAAAACTCTTGATCTGGCTCCGTCCCCCATGGGAGGATACATGGGTCCGGTTAATCGCTCACGGGGCTGTGGGCAGGTCAAAAATCCCCACGATCTTCGGCCCTGAATCCGGTCGTCATTTATATGCCGACGAGTCGAACCCGAACCCCCTCGTCTGCTGTCTTGCAACAAGAGGAGCATCCCCATGGACTGGCGCGACAAGGCCGCATGTCTGACCGCTGACCCCGAACTGTTCTTCCCGGTCGGCAACACTGGCCCTGCCGTCGACCAGATCGAGAAGGCCAAGCAGGTCTGCGGCCGCTGCCCCGTCACCGAGGTCTGCCTGCAGTACGCCCTCGAGACCGGCCAGGACTCGGGCGTGTGGGGCGGTCTCTCCGAGGACGAGCGCCGCGCGCTCAAGCGCCGCGCCGCCCGCGCCCGCCGTTCCGCTTAGGCGCCCGCTCGTCGCCGCCCGCGCCTCGAGCGTCATACGAAGCCGCTCCCGCCCGCCTGCTCGCGCGTACGCGCCGCGCGTACGGTCCGGGCCAGCCGCCTCAGGCGCTGGCGCCGGCCCCGCTGGTCAGGTAGCGCAGCGGGATCTCGACCGTCACCTCGGTACCGGCGCCCATCATGGTGTGCCAATCGATCGAGCCGCCCAGCTCGCCCTGGATGAGGGTGCGCACGATCTGCGTGCCGAGCCCCGTGCCGACCTTGCCCTCGGGCAGGCCGGTGCCGTCGTCGAGGATCTTGACGGTGAGCTGCTCCTCATTGCGCTCGGCGATGATCTGCACCTCGCCGGAGCGCTCGGCGAGGCCGTGCTCGACCGCGTTCGTCACGAGCTCGGTGAGCGCGAGCGCAAGCGGAGTCGCGGCCTCGCTCGGCAGCACGCCGAAGCGGCCCTTTTTCACAGGACGGACCGAGGTGTTGTGCCCCGCTGCGACCTCGGCGACGAGCAGCAGCACCCGGTCGAAGACATCGTCGAAGTCGACCGCCTGGGCGAGGCCCTCTGACAGCGTGTCGTGCACGACGGCGATGGCGGCGACGCGGCGCTGCGCCTGGCCGAGCGCGTCCTTCGCCTCGTCGGAATGCGAGCGGCGCGCCTGGATGCGCAGCAGTGACGCCACCGTCTGCAGGTTGTTCTTGACGCGGTGGTGGATCTCGCGGATCGTCGCGTCCTTCGTGATGAGCTCGCGCTCCTGGTGGCGCATCTCGGTGACGTCGCGCACGAGCACGATGGCGCCGACGCGCTCGCCCCGGTTGCGGATCGGGATGGCCCGCAGCGACACCGTCACCCCGCGCACGTCGATGTCGGTGCGCCACGGAGCCCGGCCCGTCACGACCAACGGCAGCGACTCGTCGAAGGCGGCGTGGCCGGTCAGCAGACGCGTCGTCACCTCGGCGAGCGACTCGCCTTCGAGCTCTTCGGTGAAGCCGATGCGGTTGAAGGCCGAGAGCGCGTTCGGGCTCGCGAAGGTCGTGATGCCCTCGACATCGAGGCGGATCAGGCCATCGGATGCCCGGGGAGCGCCGCGCCTCGGCCCGCTCGGCGCGCCGAGGTCGGGGAAGTCGCCGCTCGCGATCATCGCGAACAGGTCGTTGGCGCAGTCGTTGAAGGTGAGCTCCTGGCGGCCGGGCGTGCGCGCCTCGCTCAGGTTGGTGTGCCGGGTGAGCACCGCGATGGGGGCATCCGTCGTCTTCGCGCTGGCCGAGCCGAGGCGGCGCAGCACGGGCACGGCACGGACCCGGGTCGGCGTCTCCTCATACCATTCCGGCGCGCTCGAGTCGACGATCTCGCCGGTCTCGAACGCCTGGCTCACCTGGGTGCGCCACTCCGGGCGGATCTTCTGGCCGACGATGTCTCGGTAGAACAGCGTGGCCGCGCTCGACGGCCGGGAGTGCGCGACGGCGATGAAGCCGTCCTCCGTCGGCACCCACAGCACGATGTCGGCGAAGGCGAGATCGGCGAGCAGCTGGGCGTCGCCGACGAGCATGTGCATCCACTCGATGTCTTCGGGGGTGGAGCGCCCGTGCGCGATGACCAGATCACTGAGGGTCGACACGTTGCAAGTCTAGGGTTCCGGCTCCCACCGGGATCGCGGATGCCGCCTCGGCCCGTGCTCGGCGAAGACGCGCCCCGCGGCGCCTGCCGGACTCGGCCGGCGCAGGCAGACCCGACAGCGTGCCGCGCACGAGCTCGCGGATCGCCTCGCGCGCGGGCGAGCGCGGGGCAGCCGCTGCGAGCGGAGCGGCTGCCAGCATCGCGGCGTCGAAGGCCTGCGGGTCGTCGGGAATGAGCGCATCGGGTACAACGCCGCCGAAGCGCTGCAGTGCCGCCGTGACCTGCGCGCCGGGCCCCGAGCCGAGCACGCCGGCCCGCACCCGGTTCACGACAAGACGGTGCCGGGCGCGAGGTGCCGCCGCCACGGCATCCGTTCGCGCCCGCAGCAGCCGGGAGAGTCCGAGCGGGTCCGCGAGCCCCACCGCGACCAGCTGGGTCGCATGCTCGAGAACGGTCAGAGTGGCCGCGTTGCGACGCGGGGCGAACAGATCGCTCGCGATCTCCTCGTCGGTCTCGAGGTTGAAGCCGACATCGACGACGACGTGGTCGACGAAGCCCGCGACGGTGTCGATGACCCGCGCGACGCGGTCGGCGCCGAGCTCGGGCCACCTGCTCGGGCGCGCGATGCCGGTCAGCACGGCGAGGGCGCCACGCGGCACGGGCACGTACTGGGCGACGCGGTCGAACTCCGCGCGGGTCAGCGCGTCGTTGCCCGCGAGCCGGCAAGCGGCCGCGAAGCCCGGCGTCTCGTCGAGCAGGCCGAGCCAGGGTGCCACGGCTCCGCCATAGCTGTCGGCATCGACAAGGGCCACCGTGCTGCCGAGCGCGGCGAGCTCCGCGGCGACCTGAATGGCGAGCGAGGTGCGGCCCGGTGCACCGGTCGGGCCCCAGACGGCGATGACGGATGCCTCGACCGGTGCGGCCTGCGCGACGCCGGGCATCGGCGCGGCGCGCTCGGTCAGCAGCCGCTCGAGCTCGGCCCAGGTGGCGGGCTCGGGCAGCACTTCGGGAGCGCCTGCTCGCGCGGCGACCTCGCGCTCGTCTGCGGTTCCGGCGAGCACGACGAACCGCGTGCCGGTCGCGGCGGCGGCCGCGCGCAGTTCGGGCGTGAGACGCGAGCGCGCGGCCGAGACCACCGCGAGGTCGATCTCGTGTGCCGCGAGCACCGTCGACAGCTCCCCCGCGGTCTGCACCCGGGCCACGACGGCGTGCCCTGCCTGCAGCGCGCCCGGCAGCAGCGCGTCCTCGGTGCGCCGGTCGAGGCTCAACGCGAGCTGTGCCATCTCAGCCCCTCCCCCGCATCAGGCGCCCGCCGGCAGGACCGTGATGTCGTCGCCGTTGGCGAGCGATTCGAGCAATTCCGCGGTCGAGTCCTTGGGCACCCGCACTTCGACCGCGACGCCGCCGGTGGCGCCGAGCCCTGAGTCGCGCACGACCCGCACCACGGTGCCGCCCGGCACGAGCACGCGCGGGGCCGCGAACTTCGGTGAACCGGCCCCCGCGGACTGCCCCGTCGCCGCCGCCGACCACACGTCGACGGCGCTGCCGACGACGACGGACGCGGGCAGCTCGCCGTCGACGCTGATCACGACGCTCGTCTCGCGCTGCGCGGACGCGGCGCCGAGTGCTCCGACCGGCACGAGCTCACCAGCCGCGATCGTGCGCGTGACCACGGTGTCGGGCTGCGGCGCCGCGCTCAGATACGCGGAGGCCGTCTTCCCGAGGCGCACCCGCACAGCCACGAGATCGCTCGCCGCGACCTCGTCGCCCGCCGCGAGGGCGTGCCGCGCCGCGTACACCTCGATGCTGCGATCGGATGCCGCGACCAGACCCGCGACACCGGCGACCGACGCCGCCACCAGCACCACGCCGAGCAGGAAGCGCGGCTCGCGCCACGCGGGTCGTGGTCGTGGAACAGGGCTCGGGGCGCTCATGCCCCCATGCTCGCGAATCCGCAGAGCTCACGCAGAAAGTTATCCACACCCGGCGCGGCGGCGCACAGGTGTCGACACAATGGATGACATGATCAGCCACTCCGCAGGCGACGCCGCGCGCTTCCTCACGACGGCGGACTGCGCGGAGATCCTCAATGTCGAGATCGCCGATGTGACCTCGCTCGTCGAGACGGGCGAGCTGCCCGCCATCAAGGTCGGGGCACAGTGGCGCATCGAGCGCGAGGTGCTCGAGTCGTACATCGCGAGCCTCTACGAGGAGCAACGGCGGCGCGCCCTGTGGGAGCAGTCCGACTTCGCGAGCCTCGCCGAGCTCTCCGGCGGCACGATCATCCGGCCGGGCGACTGAGCCCGCGGGTCTCGAGCCGCTCGGTCAGAGCCGCAGCTGCGTGACGGCCGCGAGCGAGACGACGCGGTGCTCGAGCACGCTCGATGCGCGCCGCGCGGCGCCGCGCTCGTGCACCGCGAGGTCGAGATGGTCGGCGCCGACGCGATCGATCGTGCCGTGCACGGGCGCGGGCTCTGCCCGGGTCAGCACGTCGAGCGGGACCCGCCGCCGGGCGAGGTCGCGCAGCACGACGCCGATGCCGATCTTGGCGGTGAGCGCGCCCGGGCGACCCGGCTGCGGCTCAGGCATCCGTTCTCGGCTCGCCGCGATCTGCGCCGCGCTCAACGCGAGCGATGCGATCGCGCCGAGCGGCACGACGCACTCGCCGCCGTCCGACAGCTGCGCAGCCAGCCAGTCACGACCGACGGTGGCGACCGTCACCTCGACCGCGGATCCGTCGATGAGGCGCAGACGGATGCCGGGACCCGACTCGCCCGCAAGCGCCGCGAGCCGCTCACGCAATGGCGTGCGCGCCGCGCGCAACCGCTCCTCCTCCGCACGCTGCTGCTCGCCGCCGACGGCCAGCTGGGACTCGAGCTGGCCCTCGAGGTCATCGAACAGCAGGTCGAAGCGCATGCGCCGACGCTAGCCGCCTGATCGGGGCGGCGGAAAAGTTATCAACAGCGGGAAAAACCTCTGGTTTCGCATAGCTGCCCCATGAAAGGGTCACAAGCACTCGACGATCGTCTCGTCGGGTCCGCACAGGATTGAGGGGGAACGATGGCGAGCGCACAACGCCATGACCGGTTCGATGTCGACGACTACTTCGGGGTCCAGCGCACGGCCGACCTGCCCGACCCCGATCCCCTCATCACCAATCTGACCCGCTGCGTCATCGAGATTCTGGCTGGGGCCCGCGAGCTCGAGCAGATCGCGCGCTGGATCAGCGACGACGTATTCGGAGAAACAATCTAGTCATCCCACGACGGGATTGGATCAAGCGTGTGATTCGGTCGCCCACGGAAGTGAATGGGATCGGGAACCACCATCACGCGCCGAACCAACTGGCGAATGAGCGTGTTTAGCTCGAGCGGTGTGGCGTTGTCCCAGACGTCGAGGATTGAGGCCGTCAATTCTCGAACGTTTATTGACGTTCCCGTCACCTCGGCGGCATTTCGATGCCGCTCTGTCAACGAGTCAATCTGGGCTTGAAGCAACTCGCTGGCTGCGGCGTACGCGGAGTCGGTGATCTTCTCCTGGACGAGCCTGACGGTTAGCTTCCCAAGGTCCGATTTCAGCTTTTCAAGTTGCCGATCAATCGCCGCAGCGTCATCAATAACTGCGACCTTCCTCCGTTGCGCGTGCAGCTCCGCTTGCGCCAGGGCGTCGACATCGGAGGCGAGGTCGGATACCCACTCCTTCAAAAGCCGCATCGCCTTGCTGTCAGAGATGGACAGGTTTCGTCGTCCGTCACCGATCTGGGCCGCGGAAACACATCGCCAAGCGCGTTCTCGCGCCTTGTTTGAGTAGCGGATGTACGCCACCATATTGCCCCGGCAATCGCCGCACTTCAGCACACCGGAAAGCGCCGATACGGGCATGACCAATCGTGCGACTTGCGGTGCCGATGCGCGGCGGCTGAGGAACCGCGACCAGGTGTCTTCATCGATCACCGGCGTTTGGCGTCCAGCATTGTAGGTTGGAGTCCTGAACTGGCCACGATTGTTCCGAACGTTCGTAGCTAGCTTTCCGGCGCCAAAGCCCGACTCCAGAACCACTCGTACTTTGGTTCCGTCCCAGGACGTGTCGCGAGGTGTCGGAATTCCAGATCGGTTCAGCCACACTGCGATTCGCCCGAAGCCGTGATTTAGATTGACATAGCGGTGATACATCTCCGCAAGCACCGGGCCGGTCTCGGGGTCAACGACGAACTGACCCGAATCAACGAATCTGCCGTTCGCGTCTCTTTGACGGACGTACTCATAGCCGAAGCGCGGCCGGCCAGTGCCCGGTAGGCCATCGCGCACGCGCCGCTGAAGAGTTTCTTTCCAGGTCTCGCCGATTTGTTCTGCGTAATAGGCATTGATCTCTCCATGCATGCCTCGCATGAGGCGCCCAGACGGGGTGTCCTCGTGCTTTTCATGGGCGGATTCGAGCGAGCCGCCAGCCTTGTCGACGCGATCGTTTGCCATCGCCCATCGCAGGCGGTTGCGGGCAATGCGGGAGAACTGCCATACGACGAGCGAATCAGCCTCGTGTGACTCAATGCGTTCGATCTGCGAATCAAGAATCGCCCACCACTCGGAGTCATCTCGGGACCCTGAGTACTTGTGGTCGTCAGCGCACACAACCCAGTCGATGATGCGGATGCCTTCGTGTTCTGCATGAGATTCGATCGCAGTGCGCTGGATGTCAGGAGAAGTGGTTCCATCCTGTTCCCAGGAGACACGGATGAGTCCGATTCCCTTGCGCAGGGGACTTGGTGCTGCGTGTGACACCAGCACATTCTCTATTGCTGAGAACAGGAATCAAGTGCCTCGAAGGTGTTACACGGATACGGCCAGCAGGATTCCAACCATCCCCGCGCTCAAATCGTTCCACGACGCCGGTTTCCCCAATGCGGGGGTGTACGCGCCGAAAGCTCTTCCGAATGTCGGCGGCGCGGTTTTACCTTGTAGCACCAACCCAAGACCGCACCACAGGGGGAACCGTTTTGACCGCTCCGGAGCCGCAGCAACTAGCCGGGAACATCGCACGCGCGATTGCGCGCTGCCGGGGCCGGCGGACCCCCTTGCGAGACGTGATCGCCATCAGTGAAGAGTGCGGGGCGAGCCTTGCAGAGGTGCTTACTGAATGCTCTGCTCTGCTCTCCGCAGGATCTCGTGCCAGTCGATCCCTAGCAGCGTAGCTATGTCGACGATCTCTCCGAGCTGCATGGCAACTTTCCCGTTCAGCCTCTGAGTGAATGCGGGATACGAGCCGACCCCCAGTCGTTCGGCCACGTCTTTGGCCGTAGTTCCCTTCTCTGCGATCGCGCCCTTGAGGGCAGCAGCGATCGCCTTTTCGAGAGGGCTTACTTCCTTTGCCATGTCTGGCACATTATCGCCAACAATGCGGAATTGCTAGACGGTTTGTGGAAATCCGTCATCAGTTCACGCTAATCACGTTCCATGTTGGCGGAATCGCATGAAGTCTGTCCGCAAAAATGAGGACTTCGCAGCTTTAGGAAGTCAATTCCTGTTCAGGGGTTGACAATTACGCCAAACAGTAATTCACTTACTGCATGGCCCCCGAAACCTACCCCGACCCGAGCAGCATCGCAGCTCGGATCGAGGCCATTCGCAAGGAGCAAGGGCGCTCCGCGACATGGCTGTCTGAAAAGACCGGAATCCCCTATTCCACTCTCCGAGACGTTCTCCGCCACAACCCTCGCCGGCTCCGCGTTCTTCACGTCGAGCTGATCTCAAAGGCTCTTGGCGTGGATGTGTTCTCCGTTCTGAAAGCGGCGTCATGACTCGCGATGAGGCGCTGCGAAACGCCGCCAAAGTTCTGGCGGAGATCGTCATCCGCATCGAGGAAGACCGCCTTCGAGAGCTTGCCAAGCAGCAAGCGGCCTGATCTGGCCTAGCCGGTTCGATTCCGGCATCAGGCACTCACCCCTCCTTCTCAACCTCAACGGTTGTCGGATGCGGGTTCGCAAGTACGACTTCAATTCCACAGTGACTTTAGAGAAGCTATCGGGGTCAGAGCCCGGTGCTGTTCTAGGCAGTTCCCCGTGCATGGTGCTTGGGGCCTTCTCGATTTTGTATTGACGCTCATGCCGAGTCGCCGTCGGCACCAATCATCTAGACCTGGATGCGTCGCTCTTGTGGCACTTGAGCAAATGACTTCAGAGGCGGGCGGTTAGTCGCAGTGATGCGCGGCCCGGACGCGGATGCAGCGGAAATCAGCATCGATTTGAGGCACCCGTAATGACGGATCCGCCGCCTTCTGATGGTGGATTCGCGGGGTGGACGTTGCTCACGGAACAGAGCTTTGAGGCGCACGAGCAGAGCAGTACGTGCGGACGCGGTGACAGCGGAAATCAGTCACTGGCCGGCGCTTCAGGCGTGGGATTCGATTCCGACCGGCCACTTAGCTGACCAATCCACGAAGGAGTAACCAATTGATGGGCAAGCACGAAGCGGTCCTGGAACTGCCGAAGATGCAGTCCGGTGACCTGTGTCGATTCGTCAAAGACGACCGGTTCGCCTATCCCCTAGTCGAGCACTACCGGTGCGACGACTACCGCGATGGATGCGTGACCGACCCGACAAACGGGAAGGTCATCAAGCACAGCGTTGGCGGTCGCCTCGGATTCGATCGAGAGGAAGCCTGATGTTCAACCTGTCCGATCGTGAGGGGAACCTGATTCTCCGCAGGAACGGTACCCCGTTCGAATACTCAACCCGAGAGTTCGCGACCATCGGCGCGCGAGTGCTCGGCAAAGAACTCGACACTCCCTTGCGAGTGGTCGGGAACTGACCGTCACAGGTCAAGCGCGACTGGCAGACATCACGGTTCGAGTCCGTGACGCGCACTGTGGCCGTAGTTCAAAGGTAGAACGGCTGGTTGTGGACCAGCTAATGCGGGTTCGATTCCCGCCAGTCACCTGGGCCCCGAGGGCTGCCAACTTCTCATGCCGCCTGAACGAACAGGCGGAGAAAGCATGGAGAGTCGCGGCGGAAGTCACCCTCGGGGCCTTCTCGTATCCAAGAACCAGGAGGCCGCAATGGCATCTTTCGTCGCGAATTCCAGCGTGAAGTTCTCCACTGTGAGGCGCACGTCTACCGGGAAGTATCAGTTCCCGTCTGATCACTTCGACCTCTTCCTAACCCGCGAGGACCTGACGGGACTCGTCCGTCTCGCGGATGCGCTTGATGCGTCCGAGTTGCAGGAGTCCCCGCAGGACGAAGGCGACATCGCGTACTCCCTCCCGTCGATTGACGAGCAGGCGGAAGCCGAATGGTGACCGCATACAGCAGGGGTTTCGAGGACGGCTATGACGGCCGTCCTCTTTCTTTGGACATCCCCGAAACGGACCGCGACGAGTACCTGCGCGGTTGGCAGTCAGGCAAGTGGCAAGTGCGGAGGGATTCGTGATGCCCGAACAGGAGCAACTTCCCGCTGGTGAGGAAGCGAAAGAGTTCAGCCTCTTCGACCTGGGGTTCCTTGACGGACTTCAGGGTGAGCCGTGCCGGGACACGTACCGCACTGAACGGTCCTACCGGGACGGCTGGGTGAAAGGAATTCAGCAGTCATGAACTACAAGACACCTGTTGACCTCAGGTTCACTCTCATTCCCGAAACCGTGCGGAACTTCGCTGACGAATGCGCCGCCCGGACGGTGATCAACCGCCACTCAACCTCCGACGCGATGCGAGACGAACTTCTTGCAGCTCTCGGGTTGGACCCGGAATGAACCGCCTCACCCCGCACGAACAGAACGAACGTCGGCGTGAGGTGAAGAAGAAGCAGAAACGCGAACGCCGCACCGGAAGACATCAACGGTTGCGGGTTGAGAAGGTGGCCGGCCTGACCCAGTTGGACAAACGCATCCGCCAACTCGACCGCTTTCAGGAGTACAAAGCGGCACGCGACTACGCCACCGTGTTGAAGATCAAACGGAACCTGGCGTGAAGCTCTGCGAAGTCACCGTCTATTGGACGGGGCACTACTCAACGGAGACGATGCGCGCCAAATGGGGACTTTGGGTCGACCGGCCCGACACGAAGGTGTTCACCCGCGACGGGTCCTTGAACACCGTCACCGCCCACAAAGTCAACAACACGTGGTGGGTCGGAGCTGACGCCACGATCCGCTGGAACGTCATTGGGGAGATCAGATGACGATCTACGTCTGCTTCCGTCACCGGCACCTTCAACCGTGCCCCGACTGCCAACCCAAAGCGGAAGTCATCGACTTCCCCACACCCGACTTCATCCCGACCGCACCCGATCGGGAGTACTTCCGCCACAACTTCGCGGAAACCAAACGATGGATCGAGGACGATCATGCTCGATGAGCTGCAGCGCATCGGCGCGAAAGAGTACGCGGCCAGGTGGCAGGACGAGTTCGAAGACTACAAGGCCGACTGGCGGGATGTGGTGGTCCTCAGCGCCGCAACGATCAGCGGCCTCATTCCTCTCTCGCTGATCGCCCTTGCTGTGATCTTGGTGGCCCGGTGAGGAAATTCGAGCTCACCTACTGGTACCGGTCAGGCGATGACATCGAAACTGAGCGTGTTCCTGGCGAGCTGCGCTTCGAGAATGACCGGTTGAAGGTCTTCCGACTTGACCGTTCCGGCGTTGATTGGACCTACACCGTTCACTTCGACGGGGCCAAGTGGCGTTCCGAGAAGGGCGCCGTGGTCACGTTCCGGGAGATGAACGCCGCGTGAGCGTCGGAACGGCGGTACTCGCTGTTTTCGCGTTGCTGTATGGCGTCCTCGCGGGTGTTCTCGCTTACGCGATCGCGACCGCGCAACAATCCGAAGCCCCTCGAGACGTTCAGATTCTCGGCTGGGTGATGTTCTCCATTGCCTCAACCGTGTCCCTCGGGATGCTCACCCTCGGTGTTCTCGCCCTGATTGGAGTGATGCCTT
Source organism: Gryllotalpicola koreensis (assembly GCF_039538185.1). Taxonomy (NCBI): domain Bacteria; kingdom Bacillati; phylum Actinomycetota; class Actinomycetes; order Micrococcales; family Microbacteriaceae; genus Gryllotalpicola; species Gryllotalpicola koreensis. Next base: position 541,051 of record NZ_BAABBW010000003.1, on the reverse strand, counting down.
GAAACTCTCAGACCTGCTGTTCATTGCTGCCCTCGTCGTATTCGCGCCGGGGGCAATTTTCTTGGCCTACGGGGTGATCTTCCTCGCGCTGGTGATCATCTGCGGCGGCGCAGCACTGAAGGCGAGCGGTCATTGATAGTGCCGTCCATGTCCGAAGCGGAGTATCACGCTCGCCCTGAACTGTCCTCCACTGAGGCGCGCCGAATCCTTGACTCGCCGGCCAAGTACAGGTGGTTCAAGGATCACCCGCAGAAGCACGAATCGTTCTTCGATGCCGGTTCTTCTGTGCACGCGAAGGTCCTGGGGACGGGGTACGGGGTTGTCGAGTTGGACTATCCCGACTGGCGCACGAAAGCCGCCCAGCAGGAACGGGATGACGTTCGGGCTGAGGGCAAGATCCCCATGTTGAAGAAAGACATGGTTGAGGTGAACCTCATGTCCGAATCGGTGTTGGCTCACCCCATCGCACGAGCATTGTTCGAGCAGCCCGGACAAGCTGAAGCATCCGTGTTCTACACGGACCCTCTGACGGGTGTGGACATGCGGGCAAGATTCGACTATCTCCCCCACCCGACCGACAGGCGACGAGTCGCAACGGACCTGAAAACTACTTCAGGGAAAGCCGACCCTTCAGGGTTCGCGAAATCCGCCGCCAGCTACGGGTACGACGTGCAACGCGGTCACTACTTGGAGACGCTTGAGGACGACTCAGAGCTTGTGTTCGTCGTCGTTGAGAAGGAACCGCCCTACCTCGTTGGGGTTCATCAGCTCGCACCCGAGTTCGCGTCAATGGGGGAAGTGAAAGCGAAACGGGCGCGCGAGCTGTTCGCCGAATGCACCGCCTCAGGTAAGTGGCCCGGGTATCCCGAGCAGGTTCAGCTTGTGACCGCACCCGTATGGAGCGTCTACGAATTCCAGGACAAGTACGAGTCATGATCGGACCCGTTTGGTTCCAGGTCGCCGCTTTCGCGATTCTCGCCCTCATCGTCGGGTCGGCCCTGTTCGACCTACTCATCTACGGACCACGGCACGAAAACGAATCATTCGTGCCCGCGCTTTTCAAGAAAGCAGGAACCTGTGTTTTCAAATACAGGGAGCGTTCGCTCCTCGGTAAGATCCACCAGCGGGAACTTGACGACATCGACTATCTGGCGAGTCGTGAACGCGACAAGCTCGCCGCTCTCCGGGGACATCGGGGAGCCGTTGAAGCACATCGAACTGGAACCTCTGGAGGTTCCGTCAACGGTCCCGGCAACAGTGCCCGCACAGGAACCGGTGCCAGCGTGAACCAGTACAACCCGTTCTCGTACCAGATGTCGTACACGTACGCGAATCCCTACCGCTCTGGCGGTCTCGTTCCGGCATCCTCCACTTCCGGCGAGTTCGCCGGCCTGGACTTGGCACCAGGTGTTGTGCACGGTGCACGGTCGTTCAAAGTCGACCGTCTCGGGCGGCTTACAGGCGTGACCTACCCGGAAACGTGGACTCCCGGGGAAAACCTTGCGAAGTGCATGCGCCAGGAAGACGCCTATTCGACGGGGTTCTACTTCAAGGGCCAACCCGCGACAGTCATCCACTACCGGGCCGGTACGGACGAGTACGAGATTCAGTTGGCGAACGGGTCCGTCGAGTTCATCTCCGCCCGAATCGCATCGCAAATCATGGCGAACCCGCAACTGATGCTTCCGCTAGCCGACCGTGACAAGACGCACAAGATGGACACCTGCGCGCACGGGTTCTACGCCTACTACGAAGGCTCAAACGACTACTACAAAGAAGGATTCGTTTCGGCCGTAATCGAAGGGTACGGGGAGACAGTCGTCGGCACCCGAGGCTTCCGGTGCATGAAGGCGAAGATCCTCGCAATCACCCTGGACAAGAACGTCCCCCTCGGAACCGCCGCGAAGGTTCGCCGCAACTACCCCGACATTCCCGTGTTCACCACGTTCAAAGAAATGCTCTCCGAATACCCCACCGATCTCGGAGATGCGGAGATCACCCCTGAGAACACTGAGGACTTCTGGACAAGGAAAGCATGACCGACATTCAGTTGCCCGTTGAGCGGATTCCCGCTTCACAAGGGACGATGATCGAGCAGACTCGGGCCGTGGCAGAAGTCGCCGCTGCGGTGAAGCTTGCCAAGGAGTTCCCTCGTGACACGACGGAAGTCATCGCCGCGACGAAGGAACTCTGCTCCCGTCTCGCTGTAGCTCAGCGTGCGTTCTACGAAGTTCCCAACAGGGGCGCCGGCCTGTCAGTGCACATCGCCCGCGAACTCGCCCGCATCTGGGGCAACCTTGACTATGGCGTGCGCGAACTGAACCGCGACGATGACAAGGGCGTGTCAGAACTTCAGGCGTTCGCTTGGGACGCTGAACAGAATGTCCGCTCTACCCGTTCGTTCATTCAGCCTCACGAGCGCATGGTGAAGGGGGCCCGCAAGCGCCTCACTGACCTATCGGACATCTATCTTCAGAACCAGAACGTCGCCGCGCGTGCCGTACGTGAGTGCATCTTCTCCGTCATTCCCGGATGGTTGCTCGCTGAAGCGGAAGCCACCCTCAGGGCGACTCTGAAGAACGGTGACGGGAAACCGATCGAGCAACGTCGTCGTGAAGCGATTGCCGCTTTCGCTGACCTGAAGGTGACGCAAGCGCAGCTCGAGAAGCGGTTGAACAAGTCGCAGGCGAAGTGGGACGCCTTGGATGTCTCCGGGCTTGTGAGGGTGTTCACGTCGATCACCCAGGACAGCATCCCCGTCACTGAGTTCTTCCCTGATGAGGTTGTGCAGATTCCAGAGGTTGAGCAGTGAGTGATGAGTTCCTGAAGGGGCCAGTCGAGCGGATTCGCCGGCTGGCCTTTTCTGTTGTCGGGAAACCAATCACCCAGGGCAGCAAGAAGGCGTACAAGGTTGGGAACTTCGTGCGCATCGTTGACGCCAACGAGGAAGCGTTGCAGGACTGGCGGGCGTCCGTTGTCGCTGCCGCGCGAATCGCAATGGATGGGCGTGACGGTTTCGAACGTCAAACCCCTGTTGCGGTGTTGACGACGTTCTACCTGAAGCGTCCGACGACGATAAAGCGACTGTGGCCGACCGTCCCCCCGGATGTCGAGAAGCTCTCCCGGGCGATGCTCGACGCGATGACCATCGCCGGGGTGTACGGCGACGACTCCCAAGTTGTCCGCGCCACATCCGAGAAGAAGTACGCCGACCGGGATCACCCAATCGGCGCGGAAGTGCTGGTGGTTGAACTTGCCTGATGATCCTGAGTCGTGGCGTAAAGAAGCATCCTGCCGCGACATCGACGACCCTGATGTGTTCTTCTCCCCTCACGGTTCGGACCAGGCGCGAGCTGCGGCTTTGTGCGCCGACTGCCCTGTGAGGGCTCAGTGCTTGACGTACGCGCTGGACACGGACACGCAGGACGGTTTCTGGGGCGGCAAAACGGAAGCGCAAAGAGCGCGCATGCCGAGGGTGAGACAAGTCAAGCACTGCAAGTCCCGGCTTCACAGTCTCGAATCCGACGCGGATTACATCTACTTCTCGAACGGCGAACGGAGGTGCAAGGCGTGCCATCTGGCAACACTGGAAAGACTGAAGGCGGCACGCACGGCGTGATCTGCCCGCCCAATCACAAGCATGCGTTGACACTCACCTGCTACCGAATGCACGAATGCCGATGCCCGGAGTGCGTTTCGGGGCATCGCGAACGGCGCCGTCAACGCGCGAAGGCGCAAGCGTACGGGCGGTGGGACAACGGGTTCGTTGACCCCGCCAAGTCGCTGAACCGGATTCGCGAACTGATGGAGTTTGGGATGGGTGTCCACACGATCGAACACCGGTCTGGGGTGTCTAGGGAGACCGTGGAGAAGATACTCGCAGGGCAACCGAAGGTACGGCGCTCAACGGAAGAGCGAATCCTCGCCCTGATCCCTGATCATTCGACCGCAACCCCTGGAGCCCGCATTCCATCGACGGGTGCGAGGCGACGCATTGAGGCTTTGATCGCAGTGGGTTGGAGCCTCGCCGCGCAGGCGGAAGAGATGGGTTTGTACGGGCCACAAATGGTTCGCCTGTTGCGTTCCACCCAGATCACCTCGGACTTGAACCGGCGCATCGGTGAGCACTATTCGCGGTTGTGGAACCAGAATCCTCCGATGACCAACCAATACGAGCGCCGCGCCTACAAGGGGGCTCTGAAGTGGGCGAAAGAGAAGGGGTTCGTTGCGCCTCTCGCTTGGGATGACATCGACAACGACCCCGAACCGCCTCTCAGTGAAGTTGCCCCGATCTGCGACGAAGTGAAGGTCGATCTCGCGATGGAAGGCAAGAGCGTCACGTTGAACCGTCTCGAACGAGAACTCCTTGTGCGGAAAGCGCACGACCTTAGGTGGTCAGACAACCGGACGGCAGACGTGTCAGGCATCGATTCCAGAACAGTTCTGCGCATTCGCCGCGATCTGGGAATCGACGCGTGGCCCCAAGAACTACTCGAGAAGAGGACCGCATGAGCGGATTGATCGTCGCCGGCATCTGGGCTCTCATCATCGGCATAGGCGCCCTCGTCATCTGGGCAGACGGGCGTCAGCCCTGGCAATGACTGCCCTATTCTCAATCGACGCGCAAGTCGATTCGGTCGGTGTCGAGTGGTCTATCGGCACCGACCTTGACGTTAATGCGCTACTGGATGCCGAACACTACCTCGGGCCACTCACATCGGGCGGCTATGAATTGATCATCATCGGATCAGTCGAGGACCATGTTGTCGCCGCTCAGGTGTGGCGCAATCCGACATCACGTCATCTTCCCGCTGATGGTTCATGGCTAGAACTGTCCCGCTGGTGCCTCACGTCCGAAGCTGGCGCCAACGCCGGATCTCGGATGCATCGATACGCCGTCAGGACAATCACCCGGCGACTCCCGAAGGTGACCACCCTCGTCTCTTACTCCGACCCGGGGCACGGTCACACGGGTGCTCTTTATCGCGCGTGCAACTGGGTGTGGCGTCCCACGTGGCAACGACTCAGACCGCCTCCCACCGGAAACGGATCATGGGACGGAGACAGGGCCGAGGCAATCAAGGATCGGTGGATCTTCGGAACACGCCACGACGCTGCGCGTGAGCAAATCGTGCGCATCACGGACATGGCCGCGATTCGGTACTGGCGCGAACACGCCACTGATCACGAGATCCGCTGGGCGCGGAAACATCCTCAGCTCGACATCGAAGGAATCGCATGATCGTCACTCATCCCCGCTGTGGGAAATCGTGGGCACAGCACGGAAACAGGACGGGTCATTGTTCCGCCTGTTGCCACACGTTCGAGGGCACAACGCTTTTCGACGCGCACCAAACCATTCAGGCTGACGGCTCTGTTATATGCCGCGAACCCACCGTTATGAAGTTCTCCGGTTACGGGCTGATCTTCAAGGACGGTTCGTGGCGGAGCGGCAAACCGTTCGATTCGACGGTGTTCGTTGACTGACCTCGCGGCGTACAAGCGGAGTCGCGAGTTCAAGACGTGGGCCAGGGCCAACACCTTCAACGGGTACACCTGGTTTCCCGAACGATCGGAAGCGCAGAAGAACGCGTCCCGTGAAGCAGCCCGCAAATCGAACACGGCTCGTTCCGAGAAAGCTGAACGGCTGTTCGAGAACGTCGACTGGCTCATCCGCATGGGCGAACACCCGTTGTTGATCGCGCAAGAGGTCGGGTTCAAGCCTGTGTCGTTCGCGAAATGGTGCCGCCGAAACGGGCATGAGGACGTGGCCCGGATGTTCGAAGAGAAGAAAGAGGCCATGTGAGCCTGACGATCGGTTCGCTATGCAGCGGCTACGGAGGACTTGACCTTGCGGTTGAGTCCTTTTTTGATGCCGAAACGCGGTGGTTCTGCGAGTTCGAGGAAGCACCGTCGAAGGTGCTTGATGCGCACTGGCCCGGTGTTCCGAACTTCGGTGACCTGACGAAGGTCGACTGGGCGCTTGTGGAACCGGTCGACATCATCGCTGGCGGAACACCCTGCCAAGACCTCAGTGCGGCTGGGCGCCGCAAGGGCATGACCGAGGGCACCCGCTCGAACCTCTGGGTGCAGATGAGAGAAGCCATCGCGGTCATCCGACCGCGCTACGTGATTTGGGAGAACGTTCGTGGAGCCTATTCGGCCTATGCCTCTAGCGATGTGGAACTCGAGGAGGGACTGCTGGGAGAGTACGGGCCCAAGCGACCTGCTCTCCGAGCACTTGGACGTGTTCTCGGGGACCTTTCCGATCTCGGGTATGACGCGTCGTGGGCAGGTGTTCGCGCGTCCGACGTCGGCGCCCCGCACGAGCGGTTCCGGATCTTCGTCGTCGCCTGGGACCGTGCTGCCCACCCCGATGGCTTCCGATGGGGAGAAGACGTCGAGCGTGTACGGGCGGGGGAATCCGACGCTGCGCGGGATCACGCAGTCGTTGCCGACGCCGCGCGCCTCGAGGGGAGCCTCGTCGACGGAGACGGTGCGGCTGTTGCCGACGCCGGACGCGTACGAGGGCGAGCGGGGCGGGTCGCAGCATCCGGAGAAGCGCCGGGCGGGCGGTCACACCCCGTATCTGGCATCGGTGGCGGAATGGGTGCTGTTCCCGACGCCGAGCGCGTCGGTGACGAACGACGGCGAGGACACGGAGACGTGGCTAGCGCGCCGGGAACGGGTGAAGGCGACCGGGGTGAACGGGAACGGCATGGGTATGCCGCTGACGATCACGGTGCAGTTGCTTGGGGAGTTTACGAACCAGCGATTCGACGATGGGAACACGCACTCGGACGAGTAGCGCCCGCACCGACAGAAACAAGCGTCAAAGGTTCGCAACGCCTCGCACCCGTGTTCGTTGAATGGATGATGGGCCTCCTCGACGGCTGGGTCACTGACCCCGCAATCGGCCTCACACGAACCCAGCAGTTGAAGGCACTCGGCAACGGGGTCGTGCCGCAGCAGGCGTACTACGCACTCGATCTGCTCTTGGATGACGAGGAGTTGGCGGCATGAGTAGCACGAAGCTGATCCGTCAGGTGATCAGCAGGGACGTCCCCGAGAAGAGATTTTGGAACAAGGTCGACAAGAGTGGCGACTGCTGGCTGTGGATCGGATCGAAGGACAGCGCAGGATACGGGCAAGTCTCCGTGAAAGGCGCGATGCGGAAGGCTCACCGTGTCTCTTATGAGACTGCTGTCGGGCCGATCCTTCCCGGCATGCAGATCGATCATCTCTGCCGTGTTCGCGCGTGCGTGAATCCGGATCATCTGGAACAGGTAACGCCGGCAGAGAACCGCAAGCGCGCGGGCCGCATCCAGAAGTCGATTATCTGCGGGCGGGGCCACCGAATCGAGGGCGACAACGCCTACGAGTGGCACGGCACGACTATGTGCCGCGAATGCCGCCGCCTGCGTCGGCGAAAAGACCAGGTTCCCGCACTCCGAAAGGAAGTAACTCCCGAGATGTCTCAGCAGATCGCACTTGCAGTACAAGGCGGCATGTCCGTACATCAGGCGGCGGAACAATTCGGGGTGTCGCGCAGAACCATCACCAATCACGTGAGAAAGGTTGCCGCGCGTGAGCAGCATTCCCAAGAAGGTGCGTGACATCGTTCTCGACCGAGCACAGGGCCGCTGTGAGGGCTGCGGCGCATGCGCGGAGCTCGAGCTGCACCACCGCAAGTTCCGGTCACGAGGCGGCGAACACACTGCATCCAACCTCGTCGCGCTGTGCGGCTGGGGAAACCACACCGGATGCCACGGCAACGCTCACGCGAGCACGACCGCCGCTCGCAGAGGATGGGCCGTCAACTCGTGGAACGACCCGACCGTGATCCCCTTCCAGTCTTGGTCGGGCTGGTGGGAACTCCACGACGACGGAAGCCGCAATTTGCTCAACGCCGGGATCGCTCAGGAACGTATTGCGACGTTCGTTGGGCCTGTAAGGACGGGGGTCTGATGCCGTGGTTCAAGATCGATGATGCGTTCTGGTCGCACCCGAAGACGCTGCGGTTGTCTCCCGAGGCGGTGGCTTTGTGGGTTCGAGCTGGGACTTATGCGTCTCAGAACCGCACTGATGGGGTGATCGATGCGCACATCCTGCCCGTGTTCGGTGGTGTCAGTGGTGCGTCTCAAGAGTTGATCGATGCGGGGTTATGGGAGCCGCATGAGCGCGGGTTCGTTTTCCACGATTGGGATGACTACCAGCCCTCCAAGGCTGACATCGATGCGCGCCGCGAAGCCGACCGAGCCCGCAAGGCGGAATGGCGTGAGAAGAAAGCAGCGAAACGTGGGGATAAGTCCGCTTCTACCGATGTGGGGAAATCGGCCTCTACCAAACCGTCGAACGCTCAGGGCACACGTCTTCCCGAAGGTTGGAATCCCCCGACTGAAGAGATCGCATCAGCTCGGCAGTACGCCCCTCACGTGGATCTGAAAGCGGAGCACGAGAGGTTCACGGACTACTGGCTTTCCACCCCCGGAATCAAAGGTCGGAAGACCGATTGGGTTCGGACTTGGCGGAACTGGATGAAGACCGCCGAATCGCGTGCGAAACCGCAAACGGTTCAGGGCAGGAATAGGGCTGCGGAGTGGGGCTCCAAGATGGTTCCCCAGCTGGAGGGCATCGAGCAATGAACCGTGAACACGCGGTGAAGGTGTTGGCGAAGTGTTCAGGGTATGACGCTCGCCGGCCTGACGATTTGGAGATCGCAGCTTTCACGGAGGCTCTCGCGCACGTCGACTACGACAAGGCTCTTGCCGCGGTGGCGGAGCACTACCAGGCGGAGACGCGAAGGATCATGCCCGCTGACATCATCAGACTCGTCTCTGCTCGACCTGCGCGGGTTCACGTCCATAAGTGGCTAAACGACGGCACTTGCTATGGCGGCGATGGTTGCACGGAGCGTGTCGTATGAGCCACAAGTGGACGATTCGACGGCTCGACCCTGACTCAACTCACATCTGGCATTGGTGGGTGTCTCACCCCGCAACGTTCACGTTCGAGGTGTTCCGAACGTGGGACGATGCGATGCATTTCGTGAACGCCCGCATCATGCATTCCGAACCTTCATAACTGAAAACGACTCTTTGGTTGACGCCCTTCGGGGCGTCTTTTTTTGTGGAAGGAGTGACCATTGAAGGTCACCAATCAGACCGAGCTGGACAACGCTCTCGCAGACCCAAAGGTGTCGGTCATCGATATCGTCGGCGGGGATTACTACCGGCTGGGTGACACGGGATCGAAGACGGTCTACGTCTACGACTCGGCCACCATCAAGTACGTCTCCGGCTCGGCCACCATCAAGTACGTCTACGGCTCGGCCACCATCGAGAACGTCTACGACTCGGCCACCATCGAGAACGTCTACGACTCGGCCACCATCAAGTACGTCTACGACTCGGCCACCATCAAGTACGTCTACGACTCGGCCACCATCAAGTACGTCTACGACTCGGCCACCATCAAGTACGTCTACGGCTCGGCCACCATCGAGAACGTCTACGACTCGGCCACCATCAAGTACGTCTACGACTCGGCCACCATCAAGTACGTCTACGACTCGGCCACCATCGAGAACGTCTACGGCTCGGCCACCATCGAGAACGTCTCCGGCTCGGCCACCATCAAGTACGTCTCCGGCTCGGCCACCATCGAGAACGTCTACGACTCGGCCACCATCAAGTACGTCTACGGCTCGGCCACCATCGAGAACGTCTACGGCTCGGCCACCATCGAGAACGTCTACGGCTCGGCCACCATCAAGTACGTCTACGACTCGGCCACCATCAAGTACGTCTACGACTCGGCCACCATCAAGTACGTCTACGACTCGGCCACCATCAAGTACGTCTCCGGCTCGGCCACCATCGAGAACGTCTACGACTCGGCCACCATCAAGTACGTCTACGACTCGGCCACCATCAAGTACGTCTACGGCTCGGCCACCATCGAGAACGTCTACGGCTCGGCCACCATCAAGTACGTCTACGGCTCGGCCACCATCGAGAACGTCTACGGCTCGGCCACCATCAAGTACGTCTCCGGCTCGGCCACCATCGAGAACGTCTACGACTCGGCCACCATCAAGTACGTCTACGACTCGGCCACCATCAAGTACGTCTACGACTCGGCCACCATCGATGCGGTGAGCGGCCTTGTCGTGGTCCAGTTCCTGAAGGGCCGCGCGAAGATCAAGCGCGCTGACGGTCTGGTCATCATCATCAAGTACGACAAGGCCGCGGAAGTGACTGGCGGGAACGTCATCGACCGCACCGCGCTCGACCTTGAGAACCCCGAAGTCTGGGCTGAGGTCAACGGTGTTGAGGTGGTTGACGGGAAGGCGATCCTCTACAAGGCGGTTCGGGATGACCTGAAGTCGTATCACGGCTTCGAGTACCCCATCGGGAAGACCGTCACCGCACCGGATTGGTCGGAGGACAACGATTGCGGCGGCGGTTTGCATGTTTCCCCGCACCCCTACGAAGCGCACACTTACGACAGTTCTGCGACCCGGTTCCTGAAGATCGAAACGAGCCTGAAGAAGTTGCGGCCGATCAACCAGGGCGGCGCACCGAAGGCGAAGTTCCATCGGGGGAAGGTGCTTGCGGAGGTCACGAAGGACGGTGAGTTGGTGTGATGTGGAAGAACGCGCCTGACGCGATTCGCGCGAGCGACTTGGGACCGAACGATGTCTTCGTTTTCGGTTCGAATGCCCAGGGCCTGCATGGGGGCGGTGCGGCATTGTTCGCTTACAACCATTTGGGCGCTGTTTGGGGTGAGGGCGAGGGACTGTTTGGTCAGTCGTACGCCCTGCCAACAATGGGTTCGGATGACGAGTTGGAGGCTGCTGTCGGCAGGTTCCTCGTGTTCGCTTCCGAACACCCCAAGTTGACGTTCCTAGTGACGAAGGTCGGCACGGGTATCGCCGGCCGCTCCGTCAAGGACATTGCACGGCTGTTCAAGTCCGTTCCAAGCAATGTCGTTCTGCCGGTTGAGTTCGAGAAGGAGAACTAGTGGCTGTAGTCCAGTTGAAAGACGTCCGTGTTGAGCGTGTTCATTCACGCGGCAACGGTGTGACTGTTCTAGAGCAGTCGGGAAAGTTCAAGACGTATTGGGCTGTGTTCTTCGAGGAACCGTCCGGGCTTCAGGTTGGCGACACGGTTTCCCTCTCAGGATTCTTGTCCGTGAAGGTGTCGGACAAGACCCGTGAGGACGGCACCCCGTTCCTCGACTACGCGTTGAACAAGCCGCGCATTCAAGGTGCAGAGCCGCGAGCCGTCCCGGTGTCGACCGACTCCTACGACCCCAGCAATCCGAGCCCTTGGGCCGTCGATGATTCGGCACCATTCTGATGAGTGAGCTGATTCGTGTCACTCATGACGAGGACGACAACCTTGACGAGTTCGTTGCCCGGGGTGTGAACGTGCACTTCGAGCGGATGGGCGACGGGCAATGGTGGGCTGGGATCGATTTGGAGAACGGCGACTCGTGGCACCTCAACTTCGGAACCGTGAATCCTCGCGCGAAGGTATACGCGAGAGCGGATTTGAACCCGTGAGCGAGTTCACTGACGCGCAGGTCATCGCAGCGATCGACGCCGCACTCCGCGCACGTGACATGCCAGCAGTCGTATCGCTGCTGCACGTGCTCGCCCTGCAAGCACCCACGCAAGCGCAACTGCTCGCGGACGCGATATCGCTTCTGCCGTCAGGAAGTGACTAACCGCTTACACGTACTCGTATCTGTACACATTCCGGGCCGCCCTTCGGGGTGGCCCTTCGCGTTGGGAGAACCATGCCGAAGATCATCCTCACCCGTGGTTTGCCCGCTTCGGGCAAGACCGAGTGGGCGAAGAGTTGGGTGTCGAAGGACCCCGAGCACCGGGTCAACGTGAACCGCGACGACCTCCGGAAGGCACTCTTCAACGCGGGAAAGGCGCCCTTGTCATACGCGCAGGAGCAGGTCATCACGAAGGCCCAACAGGGCATCGTGAAGGGCGCCCTCGAGAAGGGGCTCGACGTCGTGGTGTCCGACAACAACCTCGCAGCGAAGTACATCAAGCAGTGGTACCAGTTCGGTGAGGTCGAGTTCCAAGACTTCGAAGTTCCCCTCGACGAGTTGATCAAACGGGACTTCGACCGTCACGACCCTGTTGGTGAACAGGTCATCCGAGACAGGTGGCAGAGGTTCACCCGGAACGGGAAGTTGCCCGTGCCGCCGCCGAAGGCCGAGGTCGACGTGGATGGTGACCTTTACTCCCCCGACGTGACGAAACCGAAGGCGTACATCTTCGACATCGACGGAACCCTGGCGATGATCAACCCCGACAACCCGAGGTCACCCTACGACCGGGAAAGGGTCAGTGAGGATCACGTCGTCACCGCCGTACGCAGAGTCCTGTGGCAGTTGGAGAAAACGGCAACCATCCTCATCACCTCAGGCAGGGATGAGATTTGCCGCCCCGCAACTGAGGAATGGTTGGACAACCACCACATCCCCTACACGCAGCTCTTCATGCGCGCCGAAGGCGACACCCGCAAAGACCACGTGGTGAAGCTCGAGCTGTTCAACAAGCACATCCGCCACAACTACAACGTGCAAGGCGTCTTCGATGACCGCCTCCGTGTGGTGCGGATGTGGCACCGCATCGGCGTTCCCCTCTTCCGCGTCGGCGACCCCGATGCCGACTTCTAGGAGACTCGTGCTTCTCTCTGACTTCATCGACATCTCCGACATGGCCCACGAAGCGCACGAGGGTTACGTCAAGGTTCAGGTCCACCCCGAGTTCCCGCACTTGCAGATCGCCGGTTACACGGACAAGTGCCAGTACGACAACCACTGGACTCCCACCACAAAGGCGCTGCGTGGGGTGATCTTCGATGTTCGCACGTTCGAAGTGAAGGCGCGTCCCTTCGGGAAGTTCTTCAACTACGGTCAACAGCCCGAACAATACGACCCTGACGCGGCGATCATCGGCGCCTACAACAAGTGGGACGGTTCGTTGGGAATCGGGTATGTGCAACCAAATGGGAGGCCGGCGATCGCCACCCGAGGTTCGTTCGTCTCGGAGCAAGCAATCCACGCGAACGATCTGCTCGCGAAAGACCCCGATTTGCAGGACGCGATCCGGTCCTGGGTGTCGGATGACATCACACCGCTTTGGGAGATCGTGTATCCCCAGAACCGGATCGTTGTCGACTACGGCGACATGGATGACCTGGTTTTCCTCGGGACGGTAGACAACGCGACAGGCGAGTTTTCACCTTGGGCCGACTCACGATTCCAGGAGCCCGCTCATGGAGGGACGTTGCGGGAAATCCTCGAGATCCCTCCCCGGAAGAACCATGAAGGGTTCGTGATCTGGTTCGACCCCGCCCATGCGGTGAAAGTCAAGCAGGAGGACTACCTCGCCTTGCATCGGATTGTCTCGAGCTTGTCCGTAAAGGAAGTGTGGCGTCAGCTTCGAGCAGGGACATTCAGGAGTTGGGCCGAGGGTTTGCCTGACGAGTTCCACGAGTGGGCGCGGGAAACAGCTCTTCCGATGGCGCTCGATTATGACGACAAGCTCACTGGCATGCGGAAAATCCATGAGGGACTCCTGGCGAAGGGTTTCCCGACACGCAAGGAGCAAGCCCTTTGGGTGCAAGAGTTCATCGCCCCAGAGGACCGAGGTTTGATGTTCGGCCTTCTAGACGGCAGGGACATATCCGATTCGATTTGGCGGCAGTTGGAACCGAAAGGCAACCAGCCAATGAGGAATGTGGAGTCTGAGTGAAGCGTAGACGTGTGAACGCTGACGAGCAGGACGCTTACGGGCCTTGGCGGAAGCTGCTCTGTTACCTGGACCGTCCGGGTGTGGTGAAGAAGATCAAACGCCGCACCCACAAGAGGGAACGGCAGGAAGCGAAACGTGAGATGAGGGAGGCCGAGTGATCGCCTGTGTAACAAATGAGCTTCTGGACATCCGTTCCTGCACGGTCAAAGACCAACATCTTGATTCGTGTGATGGGTTCGAGTACCGGTGGCGGGACGTGTGGAACCCACAGTTGAAGAGGGATGTCCCGGTGAGGTTCTACACCGGGAGGGAGTGCACGGGCTGTTTGCCGCGTGAAGCGTCGAACGGTTTGCTGTGTTGGCATTGCTTTGAGAAGTGGCGTGAAGCGCTTTCGGTTGCGAAGGACATGATCACCCACCTTCGCTCAGTCGAGAGGGCGCAGCAGGTCGACAATCAAGGCATCCGGGCTTCGAGCTCATGGGTCCTCCCGATCCCAACCTCATGGAGAACCGCCGACGAGCTGCTCACTCTTCTATCAGGGGCGCACTTCGCGTCAACGGACTCCATCGACGATGTGGTCTCCATCACGACAGACATTGTGGATTCCATCGACCCTGAGTTGTTCGTCACAGCCGAGCAGGGTGCTGAGAACGCTGTCAGGTTCTACCGCCTCACCCAGAAAGCAATGGCATCCCACCCGATGAAGGAATATGAACATCGGGTGAGGAACGTCAGGTGTTACAAGTGCCGGCAGAGAACCCTGTTGTGGAAGCCCCCACTTCAGTTCATGGACGACATTCACGTTGTATGTCAGAACCCGGACTGCGGGGCTGTGGTGGATCAGACGCTGTTCGAACGATTAGCGGTCCTCGAGGAAGCTAAGCCTTCCGCTTGAGTGCACGGGATACGGCAGTGGGCGAGTTCATCCCCGCCGCGTCCTGCAACTCGTCCCAGGTGGCCCCCTCGCCCTTCGCTCGGCGCATCAGTTCGTCGCGCTCCGACATGAGCGATTCGCGGCGTGAGTCCACCAGGGCAATCTTCTTCGCAAGCGAACGGATCTGCTTGAGGGTCACGACTTTCTCCACCTTCGCGACTATACGGGGTGTAGGGATTAAGCGTGAAAGCAATCTACACTCGGTGTAGTAACTTTCCTACACTAGGTGTAATGTCAATTCCGTGTTCAAGCACATGCACCGCATCATCGGATGGCTTTCCAGCCCTGAGAACCGGAAGGACATGGACCGCATCCGCTGGTGCCTCGTGATCCTCGTCCCCATCCTCGCGATTGCCATCCTCGGGCACGTCATCGAGACGACCCAGATCCAATACATCGTCATCAAGTAAGGACCCCAATGCCTGACCTGACCTACAGCCCCGGTGACACGATCACCCTCGAAAAGGACGGCGACCGCCTAGTGCGGGAAGTGCGGCTCAACGCGGGTTTGCCGGTGGTCGACGGCATGTACGAGCGCATGCACTTCGTTGGGTCTCTGCTCATGGCCGGCTGGACCATCACCTCCGTCACCCCGAAGCCCGCACCTCTGCCGACCGAGCCGGGTGGATACCGGGACGCGCGAGGCGTCGACTGGATTCTCGATGACCACTTCGACTGGTACTGCGTGGACGCCAACTATGAGGATGACGCAACCAAGCGCGCCCCGTTCACTCGCCTCATCCCCGAGTCCGCCGTGGCCGAGGCCAAGCAGGAGGCGCACCAGAGCGCGTATCGGTGGCTGTTCGCGCACCATGAGCCGTCCGTTCCGCCCACTGTGCTTGATGATTTCGCTCACGATTTCGGGGTGAAGGCATGAGCACCCTCACCGAGCGCCTGAACGAGTTCATGAAGGAGTCCTCTGATGCCCGTTGATCTGCCACCCGAAGTCATCGAAGAAGCAGTCGCGGCGATCGGGTTCACCGAGCGAGCTGTGCTAGCCGGTGCGGCCGTAACTGCATCGTTTGAAATTCGCTCTGCTGCCCCGATCATCGCCTCTTACGTCCGTGTTCAGACGCTGAAAGAGGTGCGTGCCGTTGTCGAGCCATTCCAGGTCGGCACTGAGGTGTCCGACGCTATCGACCGTCTTGCGAAGGAGGGGAACGATGGGTGAGCCGTACACGCCGAGCATCGACGAGCGCGAGAAGTTGAAAACGGCGCTCACAGATGGCTACTGGAAGCGCACCGGATATCGCGTGTCATGGGAACATCTCGGGCCGCTCGTGGACGCGATCCTTGAGTCTGACTGGCTCGCCGCCCACGACGCCGACGTGCGCGCCAAGACGCTGCGTGAGATTGCCGATCTGGCCGAGGCGGACACGTTGCCGCCGAAGAGCCGCTTGGACGAGTATCTGTTCGCGGCCACACAGGCGACCCGCGAGCGCGCCGAGAAGGCCGAGGCTGAGCGTGACGCTCTCGCCGCCCAGCTCGCCAAGGCAAAGGACTACATCACCGAGTGCCGCGCGCGGAACATGTTGCCTCGCGCGCTTACATTGCTCGACATCCTCGACGCCGACCCGTTTTCGCTCCTGGCCGAGCGTGACGCGCGCATGCGTGCTGAGGGCGGCAAGCAGGCGCTGCTGAGCGCTGCCTCGCAGGCGGACTCCGCGGGGCACTACTGGTCGGGCGCGCCTGCGAAGTCGTTCTTCGACCTGGCGGACGGCTTCCGTGCCCGCGCCGAGCAGGAGCACCAACCACTCGATTCGGAGGTGACCAATGGCTGACGGGTACGGGTGGCTGCTAGAGAACTGCGGGCAGCCGTCAATGCGGGAGCACGCTGCTCATCTTGACGACGACTACCACGAGCAGGGCTGTAGCCACTGTGAGCAGCACGAGGGATGCGACCACGCCGAGCATCCCGAACCACTCGAACAGGAGTCCGACGATGCCTGAGCTGATCTCCGAGACGCGGCCCGTCGCTCGCGTTGATCATTACTGCCTGGTGTGTGGATGCATCGCAGTGCGCGCCGGAGAGCGATACCTGCGGCGCGTCTACGCCTTCGACGGGAGCGTGTACGCGTGGATCTCGTGCGCTGAGTGCGACTCGATCTACAACCTCGTTGCGTCATGGGCCTATGACGACGGTGAGGGCATCGGTTCCGATGAGTACCACGAGTGGGCGTACGAGTACGCCTGGGACTCCGACCACGGCGAGGCGGCTCGTGCGTTCCTCCGGCGCTCGGATAGCGAGACTCCAGAAGGACCCGAGCACGCCCAACCACATGAACGGGAGTCGGGGCAGAAAGAGGCCGGCGAATGAGCGCACCCGGACCTGTGCAGATAATGCATGAACTGCCCGAAGACCTGTTCTGGATTCGCATGTGGCAGGACGCCTTCCGCGCGCAGTGCGAGGTTTCGCGCCGCTGGATGCGCAAGGCAGATGAAGCACGTGCGGAGGTCGCCCGACTGATCGAACTGCAAGAGGCGTCATGAAGATTGAGCGCGACTATGTCAAGAACCAGGTCCGGGGGCTCTTCAGCCGACGCCTCTGGAAGAACAGGAACATTGCTGGCGTGGTCTACTACGCGAGCGGTGCCGGTGGCGTCTCCGGGGTTGGCAATACCCCGCGTGAGGCTGTGAACTCGGCATGCGAGGCCTACCGCATGTGGCGCCAATCGGGGGCGTCGACCGATGTGTGACCGCACAGCGAACTTCGCCCTAGCGCCGGCCGCCGAGTCCTTCGAAGAAGACCTGAGCATCGCGGACGTTGAGAGCATCCCATGTGCTTCACCCCACGACCGCTACAACCCAGCACACCGAGTCCGCCGCGACGGCATGACGTACCTGTGGCATGGAGGGCGCGACCTGACCGTGACACTCGACCCGCAAGGGGTGATCGGATGACCCTCCCCCAACAACTCAGGCGCCTAGCAACCTACCTCGAAGCTCACAACGGGAAATGCCCCGCAAGTGAGCTTCTACTGTTAGACGGCCCAACCATCACCTCAACCTGCACCCGCAGGAAGGGCCACAAGGGCGAACACAAAGCCCAAGACGGACACCGGTTCGGGTCAACCGAAACACTCCAAGCATGGCTAGACGGAAGGTACTGACGATGAGTGAGCTCACCAACCAACCGGTTGGCCGCAAAACGCGCGCATGAGGGAGTGGCTGACTCTTGTGGATGCGGCTGAGCTTGTGGGTCGGAATAAGCGCACGGTTCAGCGTTGGGCTTCGGCTGGTCTCGTGGACACGTGGCGTCCGTTCCGTTCGGTTCTGTACCGTCGCGTCCAGCTTCTCGCCGTTGAGGCTCGGATGGATGATGCTGCGGCGCATCCGTCGTTCGGCCGCGACTCATAAGTGTTTCGCGTGTGTTTTGCGGAATTCATAACTTTTCGTTTGACATCGTGTGTCGCGCGTGTCACGCTGTAAGAGTCACAACTGGACTTGTGTCCGCGTGACCTTCTGACTGCCTCTTCCGGAATCCGGTGGAGGCTTTTTCGTTGCCCGGTTTCGGCCCGGCGACCTCGCCCATTGAGGCATAGACAAACTGAATAAGAACTCAGCCGAGTGAGTGGATGGACTCGGCACACGGGCCTCGATTTGGTCGAGTGGTGCATTGCACTAAACCGTTGCGACGGAAGTGAAGCGCCTTATGCGGGATCGTCACCCGCGAGGTCCACGATCTCGGGTCTCCAGTTTGCTCGTACCTGCCCCGGGTCTATGTAGGCGAGCTGAGCAGTCTCACACGAGGGCCTGCCTGTGAATCGAGTCAAAGCTCTCGTCCGCCACCCCTTCCGTTGTGCGGTTGGGGGTGTGCCGCTCTCTAGCCCAACAGGTAGAGGCACGCGATTCAAAATCGCGTCAGTGAGTGTTCGAATCACTCGAGGGCGACTCGCACCTCATAACTGAACACAACCGCCCCGAGGGGCTGATGCGTCAGGAGGCGCAAATGGGTCTGGCTGAGGACTTCCAAGAGTTCATCACCCCCAAACCGCAACCGTGCATGTTGGGTCAATGGATGGGTTCGCTGTCGCCGGCCGATTTGGATGCGGCGGAGACTGTTCTGTCGTCCGGTCTGGCGGCACCGAAGGCTGTTCTGCTGTTCCGGAAGTACGGGTTCGCTGGTGAGGCGACCGTCGTTCGGAAGCATCGTCGTGGGGAGTGCAACTGTGTCTCTCGCGGGTGATGTGAAGGCGTTGAAGCTCGACAAGGCTGCGCGGGACGTCAAGGTTCTGACGATCGATGTTGAGCGTTTCCCCGCCAAGACATTGAGCTACGAACTGTGGCAAGTGAACATTCCGAAGGAATGGGTTCTCGAGCCGCCGCGCATTTCCCGGTTCTCTGCGAAGTGGTTGCATGAGAAGAAGCCGTTCGGTGCGGATGAGCGTTCGGGTCATGAGGCCATGGTGCGTCTGATGTGGGATGCGCTCACCGAAGCGGATGTTGTTGTGACGTTCAATGGTGATCGTGCTGACTTCCCGTGGATGAATGAAGAGTTCGAACGTTACGGCTTTGGCCCAGCGGCGCCGTTCAAGAGCGTCGACCTGTACAAGTCAGCGAAGGCGCGGTTCAACCTCATGTCGAGGTCACTGCAATACCTGGGTGAGTTCCTCGAGCGTGGAGGGAAGCTCGACTCGGGCGGTTCGGGGCTTGTGCGCCGGCTTGTCACGGGTCAGGGCACAGAGAAGGACTGGAGACAGTACGAGCTCTACAACGACCGCGATGTGACGTTGACAGAGCGCGCGTATCTCGACCTTCTGCCGTGGCTGAAGAACCAGCCGCACATGGGAATGATGATCGCTGACGGCACCGAGTCTCGTTGCGCGTTCTGCGGTTCCACGAAGCTCAACCTTCATCACAAGAAGGTGCACGCGTTCGTGCGCAGCTACCAGCTGTATCGGTGTGCCGCTTGCGGTGGTTGGAACCGGTCGACTGCTCTGACCGGACATGCGCAGTACACGCGACCCGTGAAGTAGCCGTACGCACTCAATCGCGTTTGTCGCCGTTCGGCACCTCTGAAGTCATTTGCTGCAACTCAATACTGATCAAGTCGGGAGGCCTAATGTCTCTCAAGGGTCAGGTTGGTTTGGTCGCTGACGACAATCCGAGGTTCTGGCCGAACGTTATTCGGCATGTGACTCACAAGGCGGCCGGCGACATTCCGGTTGCTGAGGTTCCGTACCACATTGTGGTCGCGGACTCGGAGACGACGTATATCGGTGCGGAGCCGGGCGGTGTTGTGCGTCGCACGATCGGCGCAGCGGATGACGCATACCCGAACATTGCGTGGTCACGGTTCGAGGACCTTGACCTGCATGCCGGGTTGATGTTCCTCACCGCGCAGCTCGGCAAGCCGTACTCGTACGCCGATGACGCGATCGTTGGCGTCGACGAGCTGCTTCCGTTTGATTTCCCCCGGTTCGTGTACGGGGCGTTGATCAACGGTTCCTCGTGGCAGTGCGCTGCTCTCGGCGACGTGTACCTGCTGTATGCGGGGCAGAACCTTTTCCAGCATCGTCATCCTGGCGATGTGACCCCAGCGCATTACGCACCTTACTGGCGGTCGAAGGGGTGGCTGTGATGGATGAGCTGCCCTTCGACGACGACGGTTTCGACTGCGACTGATGAGTCCTGAGCGTTGGTTCCGCTGGTTCGCGTGGCATCCCGTGGACACGACGGATCGCGGATGGCGTTGGTTGCGTGTGCTCTATCGCCGGAGGGTGTGGGCACCGATTGACGCTCCTGGTGCCCCTGGCCCGTGGTTCGAGCATCGCGTGAAGCTTCGCAACTGATCCTCCGTCCCCAAGGAGTCCCCCGTGATTGCCCTGTCTGTGCTTGTGCCGTCTGTGTCTTCACGGCGGGATGGTTTGGCGGCGAAGGTCGTTGACCAGTTGTTCGCGCAGGTGGAGCAGTTGGAGGACCGCAAACGGGTCGAAGTGATCGTCTTGCAGGACAACTTCACCCGTGTGGTGGGTGACAAGCGCAACATTCTCGTGAATCTCGCGCAAGGCGACTATGTGGCTTTCGTGGATGACGACGACTGGGTGGAACCGGACTACATCACGTCACTGTTGGCGGCGATCGATTCCGGCGACCCGGATGCTGTGACGTTCCAAGCCGCTGTGACGTTGGATGGCGGCCCTGTCACCCCGTGTGACTATTCGATCCGGTTCACGGCCGACAGGAATTTCCCCGACCGGTTCGAGCGGCTCCCGAACCACATCGCCGCAGTGCGCCGTGAACTCGCCCTGAAGACTCCGTTCAAGGAGATCCAGTGGGGTGAGGATGGCGACTACGCCAAACGGTTGAAGCCGCTGCTGAAGTCGGAAGTGCATCTCGAGAAGACGCTGTACCACTACGTGTTCGACTCGACTGTGACGGAGACGCAGAAGGCCGTCATGGATGTTGTGATGATGTCCAACGCTTCCACACCTGACCTTCGCCGGATGACGCAGCATGCGATCGACACGTGCCGTAGGGGCGCGTCAGGCAAGCTGAACATCATCGTTGTTGAGCAGGACCCTTCCGCGTCGTATCGGGGCGCTTCGGTGATTCGCCGGCCTGGCCAGTTCAACTACAACGCGGCCGCGAACGAGGGTGCTCGTTGGGGTCGCGCTGACTGGATCATGTTCGCCAACAACGACCTGGTTTTCGAACCGGGATGGATGGAACCTCTACTCAACGCGGGGCACATGGTCGTGTCGCCGCATAATCCGGGGGATCCGCGACAGCAGGGTTTGCGTGGGAACGAGACGGGTCCGATCACGGGCCGTCACCTTTCGGGGTGGTGTTTCATGATGGCGCGTGAGGTGTGGAACCGTATCGGCGGGTTGAACGAGGACTACGGCTACTGGTGTGCTGATAACGCCACAGTGAAGCAGGTCATGGCTTTGGGGATTGAGCCGATGCTCGTCCCGGACTCACGTGTGAAGCACCTTGTGTCGAAGACCGGTGGCCGTGCCGGGCAGATCGATGACGAGCTGACGTGGGGTGCTGTCGCCAGGTTCAATGCCGAGTTCGGTGAGCATCTGTTCGAAGGCGACCCGAGGTTCGAGGCGTGGAGGTCAGCTCGTGGATGAGGATGCTGAGCTTCAGGCGCGCGCCGTTCTCGACGCGGCGATCAAGGCGTACTGCGAGACGGTCGACTCTGGCGTATACGTGGATGCGTGGGTTCTGCTGACACACAAGCTGTCCGCGGATGGTGAAGCGAACGATTACTCGACGGTTGGCACTGTTGCTGGCGTTGAGCAGACGTTCGTCACAACTCGTGGGCTTCTCGAAGTCGGCTTGGACAGCGTTCGTCACAACTCGTGGGCGGCTGACGAATGATCCGTTATGCGATCGTCGGGCATGTTTCCCGTGCTGTGCAGTGCGCTGCTCTTCAAAGGTCGTTGAATGCGACATTGTTTCTCGATGACGGCACGTTGGGTGAGTGGGCGAATCATGCTCGAGCGCTCACGTGGGGTGCTGAGGCTCACGATGACGCGTTGTGGGCTGACTCGTGGCTTGTCGTGCTGCAGGATGACGCCCAACCTGTTCCTGATTTCAAGAAGCATGTTTCGCGGGCGTTGACGAACGTTCCCCGTGATGCGGCATTGGTGTCGTTCTACACGGGAACGTCGCGTCCATTGAGGTCTGTGAAGCCGTTCGATGAGGCGATCATGGAGGCCGAGCTCACAGGTGCCGGGTTCCTCACCGCTTCCCGGCTGTGTTGGGGTGTCGCGGTCGCTATTCGCAGCTCCCACCTTCGCGCCCTATTGGACTTCGGCGCGAAGCATTCGCAGCCGTACGACGAAAGGCTTTCCGCGTTCATCGAAGGCGACCCATGGTTGGGGTCGATCTACTACACGTGGCCTTCCCTCGTCGACCATGAGGACGGTTCCTCTCTGGTCCGTCACGCGTACGACGACGATTCGAAGCCCCGCAAAGCACGCAAGGTCGGCCTTCCGAGGTCGTGGAATGTGACACAAGTGAACATCTGAGGTCCCCGCTTCAGACACCGATACGCGGGAAGAGCCCGTGAGGTGGAGGACCAATGGCTACCCCTATCACCGATGAGGAACGGGAACGCTTTAGAGAGCTGTTCGATCAGGGGCTAGCACGGAACGACATCGCCCGGATTATGAATCGCTCGGGCTGGACCGTCACACAGATGGCGAAGTCCGCCGGCGTGTCCTTTGATCGATCGATCACTATTGCGGCGACGGCGGCGCGCTCGTCAGACCTTGCCGAGAAGCGTTCTGTTCTAGCCGAAGAGATGGTTGAAGCGGCGTTCCAGGCACTGATCGAAGTGCGGAAGAAGCCGTACCTCGTCGGCGCGTTCGGTGGCCGCGACGGTACCTGGCATGAGCAGTATCTCGAATCCGCACCCGTTGCGGAGATCCGGCAAGCATTGACCTCTGCTGGAATCGCGTTCGACAAGGCTTCGCGAATAGTCGAGAGGGACACCGGCGAACTGCATCAGGCGGTTTCGTTCCTCGGCCGACTGCAAGAGGCGATCTCCGCGGTGTATGAGGAAGAGCATCAGGCGGTTGACGATGTCGTTGAGTGATGCCCTGTCAGCTTCGTTCTCGCGGGCGCAGCGTGAGTCGTTGTTCGAGTGCGAGGGACATGCGATCGCACTGTGGTCGGGGGCTGTTTCGGCGGGGAAGACGTTCACTTCGTTGTGGGCGTTCCTGCAAGCGATCCCCACGGCGCCAACAGGGTTGATCGTGGTCATCGGCCGGTCCCTTCAGACGGTGTATCAGAACCTGTTCACACTGCTGCAGGATCCGCTGATCTTCGGGCCTATCGCCAGTGAGGTGAAGTACACGGCCGGCGCGACGAAGGCTCAGATCCTGGGCCGTGAGGTGATGATCGTCGGTGCGAACAACGCCGCCTCTGTGGGTCGCATTCAGGGTGCGACGGTTGCTCTCGCGTATGTGGATGAAGCGGCGCTGCTGCCTGAAGAGTTCTGGAACATGCTCGTCACGCGCGGTCGTGCGAACGACGCGAGGATCCTCGCGACGATGAACCCCGCATCGATGAACCATTGGATGCGGAAAGAGTGGATTCTCAAAGCCCGCGACAAGGACGTTGTTCACTTCCATCACACGATGGAGGACAACCCCACCCTGAAGGACGAGTACAAGGCCCGCATGAGGGCTTCGTATTCGGGGGTGTTCTACGACCGGATGATCCTCGGGAAGTGGACCAACGCTGAGGGTGCGATCTACCCCATGTGGGACCCCCAGAAGCACCAAGTGAAGTTCGAGGACATGCCGCGTGTGCACCGTGTGATCGGTGTCGGCATCGACTTCGGAACATCGAACGCCACAGCGGGAATCATGCTCGGCGTCACCGATGATCGGCGTCTTGTCGCCATGGATGAGTTCCTGTATCACGCTGACGAATCGTTGGGGAAACCTCGTTTGGCTCCGTCGAAGCAGGCCAAGATGTACGTCTCCTGGCTGAGCGAGAAGCATCACCCGATTCAGCAGACACGCCCTGATCAGTGGGGGCCTGGCGTTCAGACTCTTCCCGAGATCGAATACCACGTCGTCGACCCGGCCGCAGCTCACTTCCGCGAAGAGCTGTTCAACCTGGACATCAACGCGTGGGCGGGCAACAACGACGTCAGCGCCGGCATCGGCACGGTCTCGAGGTTGCTGGATTCGGGGAAGCTGATCGTCTCTGACCGGTGCTCGAACCTCCTGTCGGAGATCACTGAGTACAGGTGGGACGCGAAGGCGACCGAAAAGGGGCAGGACGCCCCCGTGAAAGAGAACGACCACTCATGTGACGCTCTCCGCTATGTCACCCACACTCTCCGTTCCCAGTACAGCTACGAGCTGACCGCATAACTTGCCGCACGTCCCCTGTGGCCCTTTTCCCGAGGGGGACGCATGCCGCTTCCGGCAGATAACGCCGTTTGGCCGCCGCGCGACCTTGAGCGGGTGTTCCGTAAGTATGCGGAGTGGAACGCCTGGTATTCGGGCACTGTGAATGAGCTGCGTGGCGCGTACGGGGTGTACAACTATCTCCGCACGTCGGGCAAGCCGAATCAGATGCCGGAGTTGCGGGCGTGGAACTTCATGGGCAGGTTGGCGAACCTGTTCTGGGGTCGCCCGCTGGAGTACGGGGAGACGCGCACGGTACTGCACGTGCCCGTGGCCGCCGACCTTGCCCAGCTCTCAAGCTCGCTGCTGTTCGCTGAGCCTCCGGAATTCACCGTCGAGGACAAGAACGCTCAGACCCGTCTGGATCTGATGCTGAACTCCCCTGACGTGCACATGCTTCTTCAGGAGCAAGGTGAATCAACCGCTGCGTTCGGTGGAACGTACTGGACTCCCCAATGGGATTTGTCCGGCGACGCTCCGGATCATGTGTGGATGCACGGCCACAACGCGAACACCGCTGTTCCGGAGTTCGCCGGGTCGAGGCTCAAAGCGGTGACGTTCTGGACCCGATACGACGAAGATCGGACTGTTTACCGTCACCTTGAACGGCACGAGCAGGGTGCGATCATCCACGGCCTGTACAAGGGCGACTGGAACAACATCGGCGCCCGAATCTCCTTCGACGCGATCCCCGAGACTGCGCATTTGTCGAACATTCCCGGTGCGGTTTACCCGGGCGACAACACGTGTGTGATCACCGTTCCGTTGAACCGTCTGCATGTTGCTTACCAGCCGAACGTTCGCCCTAATGGGGAGTTCATGGGGTACGGCAACACGAGGTGGTTGGGCCGGTCGGACTACTCCGGCATTGAGCCGACGCTGAACGCGATCGATGAAACATGGTCCAGTTGGATGGCTGACCTGAAGGCGGGCAAGTCTCGCCTGTTCGTGAACTCCGCCCTGATGAAGTCCAACGGCCCTGGTAGGGGTGCACGGTTCAACGCTGAGCAGGACGTGTTCACGATGATCGACGGGATTCCCGACCAGGAGGCTGGGAAGAACATCCAGTCCACACAGTTCGACATTCGCGTGCAAGAGCACGAGCAGACCGTCTACAACCTCGTGAAGGTTGCGCTGCGACACAACGGGTACTCCCTCAGCTCGTACGGTGAGGCCGGCGACATCGCCCAGACCGCAACTGAGGTCATGGACCGCAAGACGGACTCGGAACTCACGAGGGACAAGAAGAAACGGTACGCGTCCGCCGCATTGAACTACATGGGTTCCGTGATGCTCGAGCTCGACTCGATCGTCTACCCCGGTCAGGGTTCGAAGCCGGGTCTTGACGTGGCATCGGAGTTCCCGGAGACATCCCAAGAGGACCCGCTTCGGACGGCGCAGATCATCCAAATGCTGGACGCTGCTTCTTCGATCTCGTTGCAGACCCGTGTTGAGCGGGCGAACCCGGGATGGACGGAAGAGCAGATCCTCGAAGAGGTTGACCGGATCAAGGCTGAGACTCCGAACCCGATGACTCTGGACATCCCCTCGACGGCGGCGTTCCAGTACGCCGAACAGCCTGGGGGTTTGAGTGACGACACCGCAAACGGAGACTTCCAGCAGTAACGTCCCAGCTCTCGCTGCGGCGCTTGCGGGGTTGTATGCGCAGGCTGAGCAGGCGATCCTCAGGGGCGTCGGGGTGATCCTCGGGAAACGGTGGGCTGACCCGACTTCCCGTTATCTGGCGGTCAGGAAACTGGTTCGCGGGGTTGCGGCTGAACTGGGGCAGAAATCGCCGGCTTTGGCGCACGGTTTGGTTGTCGCGGCGGCTCGGAAGGGCGCGTCCCTGCCGTTAGTGCAGGGTTCCGTAACTCATGCCGTTCCGCTGGCAATGGAACAAGGCAACACCCGGAATGTTCTCGAGCCGTACACGCCCGGTCGGATCGACGCGCACGTGTCGCCGGCGCCAACGGTTCCTCAAGGAGGCAACGGTTCGTCTGAGCCGCCGACTCCCCCGGTTTCCCCGCTTGGCGGGAACGGAACCAATGGTGGCGAGTCGCCGTTCGACTTCTCCAAACCGACATCGGAGCGCGCGATCCAGGCCGTCCTGGATGACCTGAATTCCGAGCTCGAGGATGTGCGATTCCGCATCACCCGCCTGGATGACGACATTTACAAGCAGATCGCACCGGGTGGGGCGATTCATCTTCTGACCGACAACACGCAGACGATGGTCGATGCGATGCGCTCGGCGTATCAGGAGTTCCTTGAGAACGGAGTCACCGGGTTCACGGACAAGGGCGGCAGGGATTGGACTCTGACGGCTTACACGGAGATGGCTGTCCGCACGGCGGCGCAGCGGGCATCGAACAACGCACACATGCAGCAGATGCTCGCCGCGGGGGCTGAGTTGTTCACGATCCCCCCGGATCTGCACCCGTGCCCGTTGTGTTTCCCCTGGCAGGGCAAAATCCTGTCGGTCAAACCTGATCATAGGGCTGATGCGACAATCGCGGAAGCGACAGCTCAGGGGCTGTTCCACCCGAACTGTCAGCACAATCTCACGATGTACGTTCCCGGCGTCACCGAGCTTCACAAGCCCGGCATGACGGATGAGGAAGCTGCGGAGAAGTTCAAGAAGTCTCAGCGTCAGCGTGCTCTTGAGCGTGAGATTCGCAAGGCGAAGCAGAAGATCGCCTACTCGGATGATCCGCAGACCGTCAAAGAGGCGAAGGAAGACCTCGCGGCGGCCAGGGCGAAGCTGCGTGATCTCGAAGCTGGAGGCTTCACCAGGGCTCGCAGGCGGGAGCAGATCAACCTCACGGACGACAGACCCGAGCACGGGCCGATGAAGACTCCAGCACCCCCCTTGGCCGACAGCGACCCTGATCTGCCAAGTGCGTTCGCCGAACGCGAGACGAGTTCCTATCCGGGTCGGCTCACTGGACCCGAATATGCGGCATCGGGTCGCGTCGATCGGGGGAACAACTGGGACGAGGCCGCCGAAGTGCCCATTGCCGATTGGCTCGAACAGCACAACCTGCGTGTATGGCATGTGGCTCGCAATACGGAAACGAAGAGCGCAGACGCGATCATCGCTCACACTCTCGTCCCTGTGGAATTCAAGACCGCCACCACGGGCAGCGTGAGCACGCTCATGAAGCAGATCAGCAATGCCCGCAAGCAGGCACCCTTGGTGGTACTTGACCTTCGCTCGGCGTCGCATGTGTGGATGCAGGAAGAAGCACAGCAGATCGTCGATCGAATCGGAGGCCGCAACATCGAGGGCCTGGATGGACTTCTGGTCATTGGCCAGGGGTTCTCGCTACAATGGAGTGCTAATGGCTGACATTGGGATAGTTGCGGTTGACTCGCCGCTGGCACCGGAACAGGTGCTCGCGGAGCTTGGTCGCGCCCTTGGGAAGCCTGTCGTGAACGGTGAAGTCAAGCTGTCGCCTTTCCAGTCCATTGACGCGGACGCCGAGGACCTTGGGGATGGGTTCAACATCACCTTGGGCGTTTGGGATGGCCGTGGTCAGCGTGAAGCCAACGCCGCAGCGGTAGCTATCGCCGCTGACCTGAAGCAGCGCGGCATGCGTGCTGAGTTCCAGCCTCTCTGATTCGAAGAACCACTTTGAAGCCTCGACTCCGGTCGGGGCTTTTTTCATGCCCAAACGGAGGTCAACTCATGGCGTCAGGCAAGATCAAGGCCCTGCTCATCGCTTGCTCGAGCCGTGAGGAAGTGAACCGGTTGAAGGACGAGTACGACTACATCGGCCGGCGAGTGGTTCTGAACCACAAGGAGCTGACCGTGAAGGTTCTAACAAGGTGACCCATGGACCCCAGGCCGCTCACGAAGTTGGACAGGTGTGATGCCTGCTCTGCGCAGGCTCATGTTCGCCTCATAACTGATGACGGCGGCGAGTGGTTGTTCTGCAACCACCACGACAACCAGCACCGTTCAGCGTTGTGGTTGAAATATCCGGGGTTGTTCGTCGATGACCAGTCGGAGGCAAGTGTCTGATCCGTGGCATTGCAGGGTGTGCGGCAAGGGGTTCGTCATCCCGTCTTTGGCGAGAGAGCACGAGGGGGCGGAGCATGCCGATCAATCCGCCGCCTGAGATGGAAGCGGCTATCGCTGCGGCTATCGGTGTTGGCCCGTACGACGCAGGGTCGATGACCATCAACCTTGTGAACCTGTCCGCTGCGGGCGCTGACACAACTGTTCGTTTCACGACGGTGCATCAGATCCCCACCCAGCAGTTGCTCGAGATTTATGAGCAGACCGTTCTGGGTGACGGGTCATGATCATGCTCGACAAGCAGGACGTTCTCGCCTCCCTGGTGTTCATCGGGATCGACACTTCTGATGTGTTCCGGGTGCGTATTGACGCGAAAGACGGCGTTGACGTGTGGCGTCTCCTGCGGGACGACAAAGGGCGCTTGCAGTACCAGTCGGGCCGGCCGCTCATCGATCAGGAACATTACGGGCTCAACTCTGATCACCAGCCGTTCTAGAAGGTCGGCCGAGTCGCAGGTAAGACGGCGCAACACCCGGTTTCACGCCGCGCATTGACGCGCACGGGCGAAGCAGAGAGCGACTGGTCCGCCGCCGCGCCGACCCACAAACTGAAGAGGAGCCGTCATGGCCGACTACACCGATGCCCAGCGCAAGCAGATGGCTGACGCCGGTCAGGCGATGCCGGACGGGTCGTACCCGATCAAGACGACCGAGGACCTGCGAAATGCGATCCGCGCTGTCGGGCGTGGCAACGATGACCACACGGCGATTCGGAAGTTCATCATCCGCCGCGCCAAAGCGTTGAACGCGACAACCCTGCTGCCGAAGTCGTGGAAACCGGACGGCACGATCTGGACGATGGCATCCGATCATGCCTACGACAAGGCACACGGCATCAAAGAAGGCTCCCCCGCCGACATGAAGCTTGACGCTTCGCGCGGGCTATCCAAATAACCAGGTCCCCGCGACCCGAGCCAGGCCAGGAGCCTGTAGGAGTTCAAATTGAATACCGCATTCCCTTTCGCGCGACGTGACGTTGACGGGCTCGCCCGCATCGGTTCCACCCCCTTTGATCTGCGAGGCATCCGTTTCGAGGACACCGACGAGGGCAACACGGGCGAGGAAACCGTTACGGAAACGACGGCCGAAACCGCACCCGTTGACGCATCCCCCGAAGCTCCCGTTTCGGAGGGCGACAAGCCTGAAGTTTTCGACCGCGACTATGTTGAGCAGCTCCGCAAGGAAGCCGCCGACTGGCGCACGAAGCACAAGACGGCAGACAAGGCCGCCAACGATGCGAAGAACGCGTACGACTCTCTCAAGGAGCAGTTCGGCAAGGCATTCGGTTTCATCGAGAAGGACACCCCGGCTGAGGATCTCGTGAAGGCCGCTCAGGACGAGCGCGACCGCACCCAAACCCAGCTCCACTCACTTCTTCGCGAGAACGCCGTCACCAAAGCGGCATCCACGAACGGCGCCAACGTTGGCGCCCTCACCGACTCTGTCACCTTCCAGGCGAAGGTGGCGAACCTCGACCCGACCGCTGACGATTTCGCTTCCCAGGTGGAAGCGCTCGTCAAGCAGACGGTCGAATCCGACCCCAAGTTCAAGGCAGTCCAGGTGGCCGCTTCGACAGGTTCGGCGTCCACAACCCACTCCGGGGAAGGCGAAGCAGCAGCTTCCGTCACCCGGGACGAACTGAAGAAGCTCATGGCGCAGCCCGGAGGCCACGCCAAGATCCTTCAGCTTCAGCGCGAGGGCAAGCTACAGCACCTCGTGTCATAACTCAATAAGGGGGGCTCTCGGTGTCTATCGAGAACTTCATTCCCGAGCTCTGGGCGTCCGCGATCCTGGACCCCTACCTCAAGTCGCTCGTCTTCGGTCAGCCGACCGTCGTCAACACGGACTATGAGGGTCAGATCAGCCAGCAGGGTGACACGGTTCACGTGACCACCATCGGCTACCCGACCATCGGTTCGTACGACAAGACGACCGACATCACCATCGAGGACCTGTCGGACACCGGCCAGGAGCTGGTCATCGACCAGGGCGACTACTTCGGTTTCCGCGTCAACGACGTCGACAAGGTTCAGGCCGCTGGCAACTTCCAGTCGGATGCGATGGGTCTTGCCGCGTATGGTCTGAAGAACACCGTCGACCAGTACATTGCCGGCCTGTTCACCGGCGCTCAGACCGCGAACAAGCTCGGCAACGTGTCCGTGTTCGACGGCGACCCGAAGGACATCTCGGGCACCGACATCTCCGCTTACCAGGTCCTGGTGAAGCTGGACGAGGCGCTCGACAAGGCCAACGTCCCCACTGAGGGTCGTTACGTGGTCGTGTCGCCGGCGTTCCGCGCGGCACTGCAGATGGACCAGCGGTTCACTTCGGCCGCCCACTCGGGCACCACGGAGACCCTCCGCAACGGCAACATCGGCCAGGCGGCGAACTTCGAGGTCCTCGTGTCGAACAACCTCGCGAAGGTTGGCGGCCGTGACCTGATCTCGGCGGGTGTTCCCGGTGCGATTTCGTTCGCTTCGCAGATCAACTCTGTTGAGGCGCTGCGTGAGCAGAAGCGTTTCGCGGACATTGTGCGTGGTCTGAACATCTACGGCGCGAAGCTGTTCCGCCCGGAGGGCATCGCTACCGCTCAGGTTGCGATCCACTCCACCTTCTCGGCTTCCTAAGCCGCAGGGCGGCCCGTCACCTAACCCGTGGCGGGCCGTCCTCCAATAACTTCACACGGGGGTTGTCTTGTCTGTTCCTCTGTACGCAACCCTGACTGATTTCCAGGAGTCCGAGTTCTCCGAAGATGATTCCGGGGAAGACATCACCGATCAGGTGAACCTCAACACTTTGAAACGCGCGTCGAGGGTGATCCACAACCTTGTGAAGACGGCGTATTACACGACCGACCCTGACACGAAGCTTCCCGTTGATGATGACGTGATTGCCACGTTGAGAGATGCGACGTGCGCTCAGGCGGCATGGTTCGTGATCACGGAGAACGCTTCCGGGTGGCTTGTGTCGGGGCCACATGTCCAACTTGGGCCGCTGTCTTTGGGGAACAGTACGCGCAGCTCTACTGAGCCTGGTGACATGGCGGCTGAGGCCAAGTACTCCCGCATATCCCCCGAAGCGGTCCAGATTCTCAAGGATGCCGACTTCCTCAACCAGGCTGTCGGGTACGGGGCGCTGCTGGGGTTCTGGTCGCGATGAGGCAGATCCCGAACGCGGCGCTCCCGCACAAGACCGTCTCGTACAAGCCGTACACGGGTGATTCTGCGAAGGGCCGCACCTTCGGCCCATCCGTCCCAGTGAAACGGGCTCTGGTTGTGCAGAAGGACGTCCTGGTCCGCGGGAAAGACGGCGAGCAGCTCATCTCCGGCACGCAGGTGTACATGGATGCTCTCGCGCCGGTTCCAACGAACTCTCTCGTGACCGTTCATGCGGGAACCGCGTTCGAGCGGGAATCCACGGTCATCACGTCAGAGCATTACGACGCAGGTCCCCTCGTTCAACCGTTATTGGTCTTGTTCCTGAACTGAGGTGACCTGATGGAGTGGGACTTCAGCGGTTTCCATCTTGAAGAGGCCGCGGCGGAGATCCTGGCCCGCATTGATCCGGCGATCATGGCCGGGCTGCAGGTCATCAGAGCGAAAGCCGAACCGACCGTCCCCCTCGGCCCAGACAACGGCGGTCACCTGCGGTCGTCTGCGGAACTCACCGTGACATCCCATGAGGGCCACATCCGCTACCCGGGTCCGTATGCGAGGTATCAGGAGTACGGGGTGTTCTACCGGCACGGCGTGTTCGGTGCACCCCTGAAATACACCACCCCAGGGACGGGACCGTTCTACCTCACAGGGGCAATGATCTCAGGCCGCGAAGCGGCACTAGCGGCAGTCGCGGGGGTGCTCTTTGGCTGACTACCTGGACCTCCTGAAAGGCTTCGCATCCGTCATCGGTTCGGCGGGAATCGGCACGTGGATCGACCCCGACACGAACCCTTCCACGCCGTACCCGAAAGACTCCACCGCTGTCGTCATCGCCTCGCTCATCGAGTCGGTGGACAAGAACATCTCACTGGACTTCACCGTCGCAGACGAGAACCCTGCCCTCCCCATGGGGTCAGGCATCCTCTCCCTCCTTGTCCGGGGTGCACCTGATGACGAGCTCGCACCCTACGCGGCGCTCTCGCAGCTCAAGGACTTGCTGCATTCCAAGAACTTCGACTTCGGCACGATCCGCACCGACCAGGTGCTGCTGCTGAAAACCCTGCAGATCGGTGACGACCAGAACAACCGCCCCCAGATGGGCATGGTGTTCCAGGTCGACTACGAAGAGCAGCCAACTGACGTCCGGTTCTGACCGGAAAACCGCCTAAGGCGGAGGGTCCCCGCCCTTGTAAACCCTCACGGGCTTCGGCCCTGCCTTAGGAGGCATCATCTATGCCTGAAATTCAGGTATCCGCCCTCGCCCGCAAGTTCGCGGTTGAGGTCACAGACGACATCGACGACCTCACCTCGGCCACGTGGACCGCCGTCAACGGTGTCACTGACTTCCAGCCGCAGATCACCGCGAACGTGCAGGACGCATCCGACTACGACACGAACGGGTGGGCTTCCTCAGAAACCACCATGTACTCGTGGACGGCGCAGGTGACGTTCTTCCGCAAGTACGCCACCAGCCCCAGCGTGACGTATGACGCCGGCCAGGAGATGATCCGTGCCCGCGTCGGCAAGTTCGCCCCCGACAACCGCATCGGTTTCCGCTGGTACGACCGCAACGGCGGCCCCGAGGCGAACTCCGGTGTCGCGATCGTCGACTGGAAGCGCTCGAACACTGCCGTGACGAACCTCGAGCAGGCGCAGGTCACCCTCACCGGTACTGACGTGCCGCTGAACATCGACATCGATAACCCTGCCGCAAGCGCGTCGTAAGTAACTCTCGGGGTGGGTGAGTGGGGACCCGCCCACCCCGAGTCATATTCCTTGGTTCCCGAAAGAGGTCCCTGATGAAGTTCGCTTCATGGAAGAAGGTCTACGACCCGATCGTGCTCCCCATTGAGGGTGCCGATGGGGTTGAGAGGGAGTACACCCTCCCGGTGGTGAACGGGGTGGACGGGAACCTGTTGAAGGTTGCCCGCGACCCGGAATCGGGTGTGACGCTCACCAACGATGACGTGTACCGAATCTATCTCGGTGACGCTCACAAGCAGATGGTTGAGGACGGGGTTTCCGCCCGTGCTATCTCCCGTGCGCTGATCACGGCCCAGTTCGACCTTGAGGTGAACCGGGATATGGCGCAGGCGTATTGGGAGTCCGGTGATGTCCCAAAAGCGACGGCGGCTTGGCTGAGCCGCTCGACATCGACACCCTCGGACGACTCTACGGACGCGGACGGTACGACGAAGCCTCCGGCCTCTACGAGTGGTACGAAGCGCCGGAGGAAGTAACTGCCCCCAAGACGTCAGCGACGTGGAGTGCGCTCCTGGATCAGTGGGAGTTGCTTCGGTGGGACTTCGCGCACCTTCTGCACGTCGATCTTGACATCGAACTCATCCGTCATCCGTGGGCGTGGTTCGCGGACCACGTGGCCGTTCTTCTCGGCCACCCGGAATCGATGACGCACCACCACTTCAAGGAGTCCGATGTCTGACACCGAAGCCGGCGGCATTCTCGCCAAGCTCAAGCTTGACTCCACGGAGTTCGAAGAGAAGATCGCCCAGGCCGACGCGAAGGCGCGTGAGCTGGGAAGCAGCTCCCCCAGCATTCGCGTTTCTGCCGAGGTCGCGGAGGCTCAGGCTCAACTCGACCGAGTTCTTGTTGTCGCTGAAGAGGTCGACGCGAAGAGCCCAACGATCACAGTCAAGGCGAACACGTCGGAAGCCGACCTGTGGTTGGAGGCGACGAAACGTCTCGAGGACTCCCTGAATGAGTCCGTTGCGGCCGCGAATGCGCGCATCGATCAGATGGGGCGCTCCTACGGCGACGCTGCGCCTGAGGTGGAACGGTTTGTCT
Source organism: Gryllotalpicola koreensis (assembly GCF_039538185.1). NCBI lineage: Bacteria > Bacillati > Actinomycetota > Actinomycetes > Micrococcales > Microbacteriaceae > Gryllotalpicola > Gryllotalpicola koreensis. The sequence goes on along the minus strand of NZ_BAABBW010000003.1, from coordinate 506,410 downwards.
CCTCAGCGACTCGCGCACGCCAGGAGGAAGAAGCTGCGGTTCAGGCTGCGATCGACAACTTCCGGGCGCGCACGCAAGCCACGGCCGCGATGCGGCAGGAAGAGGCTGAGGTTCAGCGTTCGACGCAGGCGCTGAAGGACTGGACCGCCGAAGTCCATCAGTCGGCGTCGTCATCTGATGTTCTGACCACGAGCACGGCCAAGCAGTTGCAGGTCCTACTGAAGCTCTCTGACGCGAACGAAAAAGTCCGCGCTGAACGCGCCAACCTCACCGCCCTGGAGAAGGACGCCAAAGCGACCGAGGAAGACCTAGCAACGGTTTCCCGCAAGCTCGCAGACGCGCAGATCGAACAGGCTGCTGCGGCCGAAGCGGTGAAGATGGCGTCTGCTGGATCTTCCGAAAGCGCCTCGATCGGCGGCGTGAACCCGCTCGTTCTCGTAGGTGTCATCGGTGGCATCATTTCCTTGCTGGGTCCGCTGACTGGAGCGGTCGCCGCCCTGGGTTCCGGTTTCGTCGGACTGGCTGGTGCTGGGGTCGCTGCGTTCGCGGGAATCAAGGAGCAGATTTCCGAGGACACAGACGAGGGACGCGCATTCGAAGCGGGCCTCCGCGACCTCGGCTCCGGGCTGGAGACGCTTGAGCGCACGGCAGCATCCGGAATCCTGAAACCGTTCCAGACCGCCGTCAACACGATCGACGGTGAGCTGCCCGATCTGAACAACGAACTGTCTGTGATGATCGGCTACCTGGGTCGCACGGGTGACAACCTGGTTGACGCACTCATTCACGGTCTTGTGGTTGCGGAGCCTCTTCTAGAGGATGGCGCTGCGCAGATCGAGAAGTGGTCGGAAGGGTTTGATGAGTGGACCCGGAACGGTGGCCTTCAGAAGTTCGTCTCGTACGCTCAAGCGCAACTTCCGGTCGTCCTGCGAACCCTCGGCGACCTAACCGAGGCAGCCGTTTCCGTCTCGAGTGCGATGTCGGATGGCGGCGATGAGATTCTCAACGAGATCGACGACATCGCCAAGGCCATCAACACGCTGTCTGACGGCATTGGCAAGGTGGAGAAGGTTGTCGGAGGGAATTCGTTCCTCAGCGGCCTTGCACAGGACACACTCAAGACATTCAACCCTGTGAGCAGTCTGACTTCGGCTTTCTCGGCGCTCACAGGGCAGACCAACGAGGCGGCAACCTCCTCGAAGAAGTTCAAGGAAGAAGCCGATGCTTCGGCATCGTCGGCCGCAGGCTATGCCGTGTCCGCGGCGGACCTGGCGAACGAGTTCGGTGACCTTTCGACAAAAGAGGGTCTCGCCCATCAGGCGACAGATGAGCTTTCACAAGCTCTTCAGAATCTCGACAACGGAGCGATCTCGGCATCGCAGGCAGAGACGGCGTTCAATCAGGCGATCGCTGACGCGACCACCGGGCTGAAGGAGCACGGCAAGGGCCTGAATGAGAACACCCAAGCCGGTCGGGACAACCAAAACGCCCTGGACCAGATCGCGTCCTCCGCACTGAACCTTCTGGGTGCTGAAGCGCAGGCCGGCGACTCGACGGACGACCTCACCAAGAAAACCCAAACGGCCCGTGACGCGTTCATCAAAGCTGCGGAGGCGGCAGGCGAGACGAAACAGCAGGCATCTGATCTGGCAGACAAGTATGGCCTGATTCCCGGAAAGATCAAGACGACCGTTGAAGCTCAGGGCATCTCGGATGTTCAGATCCAGTTGGACGAGCTGAATGCGGAGATCGCGATCCTCAAGGGTGCGCACACGATCGACCTGTATGTGAACACACATCGGACGGGCACGCAGGATCTTGTCGCCAAGGCTCACGGCGGCCCGGTTTATGCGGCGAATGGTTTGGTAAGCATTTCAGGTCCCGGTTCGGCGTGGTCGGATCTGATTCCGGCGATGCTGTCGAACGGTGAGTCGGTTGTTCAGGCTCGTTCTGCTCAGGCTTATCCGGGGTTCTTGAACGCGTACAACCAGGACCCGACTGCGGCGTTGAAGCAGGTCATGCAGGCGGGTGCGCAGTCCGGTAAGGCGCCGGTTGTGAATGTCACCTTGTCGGCGGATTCGCAATGGTTGGGGGCGTTCGTTCGCACCGAGATCAGCACGAACGCGCAGGCGCAGAAGCAGTTCGATGACATGGGCGTCCAGCCGGATTGGGTGTGAGTCATGGCCTATGCGCCGACCCTGACGGCCGATTTGGATGCGAATCCGGCGCCCCGGGTTGAGGTTCAATTCCCCACCCTGGACCCCTCATGTCAGACGATCAACATTGAGCGCACCCAAGAAGGTCGCACGTATCAGGTGCGTGGGGGGATTTCGAAGTTCGCTGTCGGCGGGGCTGCGGTCCTTGACGCCGAAGCGGGCTTCGGGCTTCCCCTCACCTACCGTGCGGAGATGTTCGACTCGTCCGGTGTTTCGCTCGGGTACACGGATTCGGCGACAGTCACCCTGGCAGTCACAGATACCTGGATTCATCAGCCTTTGAGCCCCGCACTCGCAGTAAAGGCTCGAGTGTTCGTCGCGACTTCGAACTCGGTTCAGCGGGTTACGCCGGGACAGTTCGTTATCCCCGAGGGCGCGTCTGTGGGCATGTGGATCGGCGGTCAGCGGCAGGGCATTCAGGGATTGCAGTTCCAATTCCGGGTTGACCCGTCAGATGCTGACACGTTCCAGAACATGTTCGGGTCGTACAGCTCCGACTATCCGGGGGTCGTCTGCGTGCGTACACCTCCACCGGTCAGGTTGCCGCGAACACTATTTCTCTCCCCCTCGCAGAGCGGCCCTGTTGAGACGGCGCAGGCGAACTTCCAGTACATCACCTATGTGATGGGCGGCAATGAGAGCCGTCCCCCGTCCAACGCGATCATCATTCCTCTGCTTCGGCGAGAGGACCTGGATGCCGCATATGCGACTAGGGGCGCGAAGAACGCGGTCTATCCGTCGCGTCTCGCACAAGACACGGATTACTCGAAGGCGGGACTCGCCGGCTGACTTCAGCGGATTGGAGCGTCATGCGTTCTGGTTCCGCTGAACTTCGCGATGTCCTGAAGGGGTCGTTCGACTGTTGGTGGCAGGCCGATGTGTTTCTTGATGGGGAGCGCGTCTATCAGAACCTTCCTGTTCTCAGTGTGTCCACTAACGAGAATGCGACGTCTGGGATTCAGTACACGGGGTCTTTGACGGTCGCCTATCAGGCGGATGATGGTCGGTCGATCTCCCCCGTTCAGATGCAGGACGCGCTGTCGCCATTCGGTTCCCAGATTGCCTTGTATCTGTGTGTCAGTTCTGGTCCGTTCCTTGAGCGGGTTCTGCTCGGCAATTATCTGATCTCATCGCTTCCGCAGGCGAATACGACCTGGGGGATTGTCAACGGTGTTCAGTACGCCAAGGGCGACTTGCTTCAGGTGCAGTTCTCCGACCTCTTCTGGCGGACACAGAAGAATCAGTTTGATCAGCCATCAGCTCCCGCCTCTCTGGCGTCGGTCTGGGGCGAAATCCAACGTCTGACACTCCTTCCCGTCACCAAGAACATCGCAGACAGTGCTATCCCGTCTTCGGTTGCATACCAAACAAACCGGTTGGACGCTGTCTACTCTCTAGCGACAGTTCTGGACGCGACGGCGTACATCACGCCGGATGGGACGGTATCCATGCGCCCGAACCTATGGCCAGTCGCCGCGGATGACATCACCGGCGGCGACCTCGGAACTCTGATCTCGGCACCCAGGAGCATGGACCCGTCGATCGTGTACAACGCAATTGTCGTCCGAGATGTTGCAGGAAATGTGTTGGCATCGCAATCGGTAACCGATGGGCCTCTTCGGGCGGCTAATAGCGACGGCTCGCTGTCCCCATACGGACGCGTCCCGTACTACTATTCGTCGCCATTCGTGACGACGACAGCGCAGGCATCGGCTTATATCGCCAAGAACCTGCCGCGAGTCTCCACATTGCGTGGGCAGCAGCGAACCATCACAGAATCGATCAACCCTCTACGGGACCTGGGCGATGTCGTCAACGTGACCCGTATTGCATCCGGAGTCTCCGTTGAGGCCTTTCAGGGCCGCGTGCAGTCGATCCAGCGCAGCGGGAAGACGCAGACGTTGACAGTGCAGGTGAGTCAGTGAGTCTTGTTGACAACAGGCGCAACGCTAAAGTCTCGCGCGCGCAAAACGCGCAGCAGATTACCGGCATAGTTCAGGCTGTCACGTCGACCGGTTACATGGTGATCGTCGGGGGCTCGAACATTCCCGTGTTCGGCATGGGGTACATCGCGACGCCAGGCGAGCAAGTTCGGCTGCTGTTCATCAATCAGGCCACGTACCTGGTCGGCCCGGCGAGCATCTATCCGACGTCCGGGGTTGTCGCGTCGGTGCAGACGAACACCGTCACGTTGTCGGTGACTGGAGCGCCGGTCCCGTGGGCGGATCCTTCAGGGACGTTGACGTGCGCGTTTGTTTCCGCGACAACGCCGTCCGTTGGTCAGACGATGCTGATTCTGTGGTCTGGTGGGCCGACCGCGTTTGGCTACTCGGGCACGGCGCCCTCGGCGCCGTCCGGGCCGTCTGCGCCGCCCGCACCAGCCCCGTCGACCCATGTGGACACATTCACCGCAGTGAGCGCTGGGTCGTATTCGCAAACTTACGGGGACTGGTTCAACAGCGAGGTGTGGGCGTCTTCGACGTGTCTGGGTTGCTGGTTCTACGGTACGAAGATCGCCGACACGATTCCGTCGAGTGCCGCCAATGGTTCGTCCAAGGTCGAGCTGTACCTGTCGGTGAAGCAGAAGCAGGGCTCGAACCCGAACCTCGCGATTCACAACTACACCTCTCGCCCCGGAGGCGCCCCGTCGCTTACGACGGTGGAGACGTTCGGGATAACTTCGGGCTGGTTCACGGTTGAGACGGGCAACTCTCACGGCATCTTCTCTAGCTTGAAAGCCGGCGGGAATCAGCGCGGCCTTGGTATGCAGCACGGCGGTTACAACATTTTCAACTCGCCCACCGTGGATGGCCTATCTGGGGCTATTCGAATCACGTCTACGTATTGACAACTGAATAAGGGGGCCTCGTGGCTGCTGATTCCTACGGTTCACATAATGAACCCCAGTTCTCCGCCACCGGCGCACCGGATGATGCTAATGATCTGACGACTCTGGGGGCGTACGCCGCGAAGGTCGGCAACCGGAAAGTGGGCACTAATGCTCAACGTTCGGCGCTCTCAGGGTCGGACATCTGGGCCGGGCTGGAATTCTACGAAACTGACACGAAAAGTACGTACGTTACACCAGATGGCACGTCATGGGTGAAGGAATCCATGTTCGCGGTCGGTTCGGTCGCATCGGGAACGCTGTCGGGTGCGGTTAGTTTCCTCCAGCAGGCGGGGTCGGCGATCGTGTCCCTAAGTTCGACCGGTGCGGCGAATTTCACATTCCCTACCGCTTTCCCAAACGGGGTTCTCACGGTCATCGCGCTCAATGGTGACGACTCTGCGCGTCCTCAGCAGTTCGTGTCGGTTCGCAACGTGTCGGTGACGGGCTTTGATGTCCGGTTCACGTCCGGGACATCAGCGGCTGGGTCGGGTTCGGCGCGCGTCAACTGGTTCGCGATCGGGTGGTGACCATGCAGGACACGGTTGATGTTTCTTGGCCGCAGGGCGACTACTCGGGCGGCTCCGTCCTCATCGGGATCGGCGCGTGGTCGCTGGACGGCGGCAAGCCGTTCGTGCAATCGACCTACCACCGGCAGGTCGACAACGCGCGCAGGAACGGCCTGCGGGTCATCCATTACGCCTTCAACGGGCGCACGGACGCGATGAGCCCTGCCGCATTCGCCGACTACTGCTACGCGAACCTCTACGACTGGCGCGCGGGTGACGGCATCGCCCTCGATGTCGAATCGTCAGAACGCGGCAAGTACCCATCCTGGTCCATCGCGCAAGCCGACCAGTTCCGTGCGCAGCTCTCGAAGCGGATGCTCGAGTGCGACGTCAATCTCCGTCTCGGCATCTACGGCTCCCGATCCGACATGGGCCGTGCCGGATGGGGTGCGCAGGAGAAGCTCGGCTGCTGGCTGTGGATCGCATGGCCGGGATGGACCTCCGGGGCAGCCTACGGCGAGTGGTCGAAATGGTACATGCTCCAATACTCAACCGCCGGCGGCATCGATCACGATCACGTCGATCCTGAACTACTGACGATTCTCGACTCCCAGGAGGATGACATGCCCCTCACCCAAGCCGACGCGAACCTCGTCGCTAGCGCCCTCGCTGCGAACACCGGCTTCCTCAACGCCGTTGCAGTCACTACACTCACCCACCCGCTGAACAGTCACGGCGGTCTCAATGCCCAGGTCGCGGCCATCTATAACACTGTCACGAACCCGGCAACTCTCGCCTCAGCGATCGCCGCGAAGCTTCCCGCCGGCAGCGGGAACCTCACCGAGGCGCAGATCGAAGCTGCCGTAAAATCCGTCTTCGCGGACGCTGCGGCCTGAACGGAGGTAAGCGATGTCCAGCATCTTCTCGAGAGCGTTCCTCGACTACGCCGCCGAGCGGGCGATCAAGACCGCCGCGCAGACCGCCGTCGCGTCCCTCGCAGTCGGGTTCACCGGCATCCTCGACGTCGACTGGGTCGGCCTCGGCTCGGTCGTCGGCCTCGCGACGCTGACCAGCGTGCTCACCTCGGTGAACTCCTGGACGGCGCCCGCCGCCGCGATCGTCACGGATGCTCCGTCTGCGACGGTTGAATCCGCAACGGACGTTAGTGCCTCATGAACGAGGAAGTGCCGTCCGGTGTTCTGATTGACCTGATCAAGGATGTCAAGGCGGAGATCACAGGTTTGAGGGCGGACTTCAAGAACTACGTGACGCAGGAAGTCTTCGACTTGAAGACGAAGCAGCTTGAGAACCTCATCGACTTGGAGACGAAGGCTCGTGAGGCTGCGGTTCTTGCTGAGGCGAACGCCCGTAAGGACGCGATCAAGGCTGAAACAAGCGAGCGTGAGCAGCTCGAGGATCAGATTGTTCAGGAGAAGGCCGAACGTAAGACGTCCCGGAATCAGATGTTCGGGGCTCTTATCGGCGCAGTTTCTGTGATCATCGCCGCCGCGACTCTCTATGAGACGTGGCTTGCACATTGAGGGGTGAAGTGAACCCGGATAACGAAACTGTAGGCGGGTATCAGGTGCCCGTCGACCCGATGGATTTGCTGAACTGCGAATCCTGCCAATGATTCTGTAACACCATCCTTCACTGCCGTCTTCGGGCGGCTTTTTTCATGCCCGGGAGGCATTCATGGCTACCGTCAACCCTTCTGTCGCCCTGGCTACCGCTGAGGCGTCTGCTGTTGCATCGTTCATTTCGACATCTGCGACGATGCAGATCCTTTCAGGCACAATCCCGGCAACGCCGGAGACTGCGGCCACTGGCACGCTTCTCGTGACAATTCCGCTCGCGTCATTCAGCGCGTCGGGCGCTGTGGTCACGTCTTCCGACCCGTCCGCCGTCTCGCCTGCCGCGTCGGGAACGGCTTCGTGGGCGCGCATCCTCAAATCGGACGGCACTACCGTTGTCGCCGACCTCGATGTGACCGCTACCGGAGGCGGCGGGTCGGTGCAGCTCGGAACGACGACAATCACCACGGGAACCACTGTCGACCTTTCCGCGGTCACGATCACGATTCCGTCTGTCTGATGGCTTCGGCGCCGCTCGCCGATGGCCGCACAATCGTCGGCCTCGTGGCGAATCAGGTGGACTCGCCGCTCGTCGCGGTCGAGCTCATCGCGCAGCTCGACGACGGCAGCGAACTTTTCGTGGCGTCCGTGTACCGGTCCGAGGTGCTCGCGGACTTCAGTGTGACGGTCGGCGGGCAGACGTTCACCCTGACCCCGCAGTAGAGGAGCCGCCATGTCGTCGTGGGTGAACCGCACAGTCGTTCAGGCGCCCCGCAACGGCACGACATCGCACACGGTGAGCTTCGCCGCGGCGACGGCGGGGAACCTGCTCGTCGCAGTCGCCTACGGCGCGGCGACGTCGTCGACACCGACCGGATGGACGCTGCCCGCCAACGGCTCAGCGGTCAACGCGGGCGGCCTGTACCTCTGGTACAAGACGGCCGCAGCCGACGAGTCATCGTTCACGACGACGCACAACGCGGCGGACTACCCCATCGCGTTCGCCGTCTACGAGTTCCCCTCCGGTTCCGCTTTCGTCAAGGCTGCCGCCGCGACTGCGCAGACGTCCGGGACGGCGAACCCGTCGCTGACCTCGATGACGGGCACCTACACCGCCTTCGCGATGTCCGGCGAGGGTCTTGGCGGCGCCGGCGCGACATACACCTCGACGGCATGGAGCGGGGGCACCGAAGACGTCGATGCGACGACGCCGTTCTCCTCCCCGGTCGGCGGCTACGGCTTCAGCCTCGCCTACCAGGACGGCGTCACCGCGTCATCCTGGACCGACACGCCGACCCTCACGCACTCCGGTTTCAACAGCCAAGAGCGCATCACCTTCGCGCTGACGATCGCGGCAGGGGGTTCGAGCACAACCGGTTCCGCGTCGATTGGCTTGGCAAAACCGGCCGCTTCGGCAACCGGGTCGATCACGATCACGGGAACATCGGCCGTCGCTTTTGCGAAGCCTTCCGTTTCCGCGAATGGTTCACTGAAGGATGCCGGGTCAGCATCGATAGCGCTTGGCGTTCCGAATGCGTCAGCTTCCGGTCAGGTTGTCATCACAGGAACAGCCGAGATCACGTTCTCATCTGCATCTGTTTCGGCTACTGCCGTCTTGGAGAACGTCGGCTCAAGCGCAGCGACTCTTGGCGGCCTCACCGCTTCGGCTTCGGCTGTACAGACTCAGACCGGTTCTGCTGCCGTCATACTTCCCAACCCCCATGTGTCGGCCGAGAACACTGCAACCGTTTCGGGGACTGTGAACCTGGAACTCCCTGAACCGTCAGCAAGCACGGCAGGCGTTCAAACTGTTGCGGGGTCAGTCACCATCCACCCCACAAGCGCGGTCGTTTCCGCGAACGGTTCGGTGAAGATAACAGGCACAGCCTCAGTGACGCTTCCCCGGATGGCGGTCACGGGTTCGCAATCGCTGCCCACGACAGGAACAGTGCAGGTTGCTCTTCCTCGCGCAATCGCATCCGCAGTCGGTGTGGAATCTATTCAAGGTTCCGTTTCGGTGAGCCTCGCAGGCGCGACAGTAGTCGCATTCGACCACGACCTCCCTCTCTGGCCCGCGAAACCCGGACTCACGGCTGTCCCCCCCACACCGGGGCTTGGAACGGTCACCCTCTCCGTTGGCGTTCAGGCGTCAACTCATTCCCCGACTTTGGAGGCTCTGTGAGCAAGCTGTCCTGGATTCAAGGGGACACCACCCCCATCCGGTTGGAAGTCGGAGCAGACCTAACCGGCGCAACCGTTGTTGTGCATGTTCACCCGTGGCAGGACGTCACAGTCCTCGTCGAACAAGTCACCGCGACAATCATCGACGCAACCTCGGGGACGATCTCATTCATCCCTCCAGCGCTTGAACCGGACGGGTACACCATCGACGCGCAAATCACCGGCACACAGGGAACTGTCATCACCGACCGCATCCCAGCAACCGTTAACGCGCACGGGGTTTCGGACCAGCCAGAAGACGTCTTCTTTGGGGGCAACGCGTGACCACCTTCGTCGGCACCATTCAGTACCGTCAGGACACCGCCGCTCATTTCGCTGCGAAGAACGCCGTGTACGCGGTTGGTGAGCCAACCTATGAGACGGACACGAAGAAAACAAAGATCGGTGACGGCGTAACGCCGTACAACGATCTGCCGTACTCGGTTCCGGATAGCGCCGCGTTCGCTACCGCAGCCCAGGGTGCGAAAGCAGATGATGCTCTTCCTGCGGCCTCTCTGGACTCGGCAACGAGCGCGATCCTGTCGGACCCGGAGTCAGAGTCCGCAGCGTCACTAAACGCGACGATTGTTGCGGTCGGCAGTGAGAACTTCGTCGTGCGCGGCCGACCCGTGAAGGCGAAGCGGTTCCGTACGACGGTCGATGGCGTGAACCATATGGCGCAGACCGAGGTGACCTTCGGTGACGTGGCGCAGGTCGCGAGCCCGGTCGTCGTGTCGCCTGCTGAGCGGTATCAGGAGTTCCTGGGCTTCGGTGCGGCGCTCACGGATAGCTCTGCGTATCTGCTGAACCAGATGACGGAGAGCGACCGGACGGCGCTGCTGACCGAGTTGTTCTCGCCGCAGCAGCGGAACTGGTCGGCGGTGCGCATCAGCTTCGGGTCGTGTGACTTCCGCGCCGCGGACCTGTACACGTATGCGGACAACGGCGGCACGGCGGACCCGACCCTGGCGTCGTTCTCGATAGCGCGGGATATGGACTACATCATCCCGGTGCTGAAGCAGATCCTCGCGATCAACCCGAACGTGAAGGTGTTCGCGTCGATCTGGAACTGGCCGGCGTGGATGCAGTACGCGACCGCCGCCCCGTCCGGCCTGACGGCCACGGGTGCCACCACGGGCGGCACGCTTCCCGCGGGCTCGTACAGCTATAAGGTCGCGGCGATCTACGAGTCGGAGAACGTGACCAAGGCGAGCACCGCGGCCACCGGCCTGCAAGCAGCCCACACCAGCGCCAGCCCGCACCCCCTGGGAGCCAAGCCAGCATTCGGCGCAACGATCCCCGCCCTCGGGCTCGGACTCGTCTAACCCCAACTATCCGCCTGAGATCGTCGCATTGCGGCCAACGGTCCTGTGCTCCCAGGACCCTAATCATGAAGAGCATGAAAGCCCCCTCGAGGGTCAGCTGCGGCTGACTCCCGAGGGGGCTTCTCGTCATTCCTGGATTCAGGCGGGTGGGACGCGGGTGTCGGGCGGGGTCGAGCCCCACCCCCGACGCTTGCGCTCGCGCACAAACTCGTCCTTCCACCAAATCCGGTACTCGGCAGCATCCCCCTCGTTCGGCCACGTGCTCTGTGCCGCAACGACGAGACTCTCAACAGCGCTTCGACGCTCGCCGGCGTTCCTCGCAGTCTCGATCTGCCGTATGCCCCACTCAACGGTTCTCGGTACTGCGTCCCGGGGAACGGGCCATACCTCGCCCTCTTCGAGTGGCTCCTGTAGAGGCACATCGATCGGCGCCCCGTACATCTGCACGCCTAGCGCCTCAGTCAGTTCACCGAGCCTGGCAAGCTCCTCGGAGCTCAGCTCGTCCCGTGTGCGCAGATTCAGCAGAACGATGATCTGCTTGCCAATCTCGACGATGCGGTCCGTCCTGTCGGTCATGCGGGCTTCCCTGCCACGTGAACGGGTTCGAGGCTGGTCATGCCACCAGTGTGCCCTGCCCCTGCGACGTTTGTCTTCCCGGGCTAGGCTCGCCGGCATGTGCGGCAGGTTCGCGATGAACGATGAGGTCAACTCTGCGATCACCAAGTGGGTCGCGGCCGGGAATTCGTTCCGGGACTGGACGGTGGAGAAGTGGCTGGAGTGGAACCCGTCGTGGAACATCAAGCCGACGCAGGACATCCCCGTGCTGGCGGAGACGAAGCACGGCGACGACGATCCCGAGCTGCGGCTTGAGCGCGCCTATTGGTCGCTCGTGCCGAGCTGGAGCAAGACGCTCAAACTCAAGTATCCCACCTTCAACGCGCGCGCGGAGGGCATCACGGAGAAGCCGACGTGGAAGGGGCCGCTGAAGTCGCACCGGGCGATCATCCTCGCCAACGGCTACTACGAGTGGCAGGCGATCGGGAAGACGAAGACGCCGTACTTCATCCACCACCCCGAGGCATCCGTTATCGGATTCGCCGGCCTCTACTCGTGGTGGCCGGACCCCGCCAAGGACGCCGACGACGACTCAAGATGGACGCTGACCGCGACGATCCTGACCTCGGATGCGGTGCAGACCCTCGCAGACATCCACGACCGGAATCCGGTGATCCTCCCGCAGGAGATGTGGCAGCAGTGGATCGACCCGACCGTCGTCGGCGATCAGCGGCTTGTAGACGAGGCGGTGCGCGCCGGTGTGGCGCAGGCCGGGCAGCTGGTATTCGATCAGGTGGCGCCGCTCAAAGGTGACGGGCCGCAGCTCATCGAACCGGTCACGGAGACCGAGTGACGGCGTTCGCCCACACGTGCGCGGTGAACGGCAGCCCCTTGATGTTCCCGCTGATGCGGCACACCTTCGAGTTGTAGGCGGTCACCCGGCACTGGACCCGCGCGGCCCGCAGGCCGTCCCTCGTTGCGAAGTGGACCCATGCTCTGGCGGCGATACCGTCCGTGGTCGGGGCGGGCTTCAATTGACCGCCGCTCTGTACCTCTGCCGACGACAAGGACACGGGTTCGGGGCGCAGTGCAACCCAGAGTGCGTTCTCGGGGTCTCGGGCATCCTTGTCGACCTGGAGCTCTTCGGTCATGCGTACGTGACGGAGTCGATCAGCCAACCTCCGGCGCTCATGTCCTTCGTCAGCTCGAATCGGGCGGTGTCACTGCCGTCCTCGGTCTGCGCGGCCACCCGCCACCCGACGACACGCACATCATTGCCGAGATACTCGAACCCATCGGGCGTCGCGGTCGTCACGGTCCAGCGCTCTCCCCACCAGAATCGGGCCGGCCATCCATCCTCGAGCAGCAGGTTGATCGGCTCAGCTACATGAGCTGTCATCGACATGAGACGCCTCCGAAGGTAGATACGAATCTTGGATTCGTTAACCGTAGGAGACGTGTTCGATTAAGTCGAGCCCGCGACGCTGGACGCCGGCAGCTTGGAGGACATCACCCGGTGCGACTAGATACCGAAGTCGCTCTCATCCAGCCACAGAGGTGCCGGCATGTTCTTCTTGTAGGACGGGTGGATCAAGTCGATCTTCGCCTTGAAGTCAGTCCAATTGGTGCTGAGCTTCATGAGGGTGACGACCGAGCCGAGGTGCTCGCGAAGCTTGGGGTATCCGATGTCGCTCGCCACCCTTTCGCACGCAAATTGCGTGCACAGATGACAGTATGCACTCATTTTTCAGACTATGCGTGCATTTATGCGAATTGCATTGCCGTGCCGCTCGCCGTGGTCACGACTACTCTCCAGTAGGAGCTGACCATGCACGGATTCCTCATCGAGTACCACCGCCCGACGGGAGACTGGCGTCTCACCGACTACCCGGGTGCGGACGGTCCTCGCGCCGCACTCGAACGCCGACTCGAGCTTGATGCCGACCGCACGGATACCGATTGGGAGTACGTCACCTTGAACGCGGCATCGCTCGCAACGGTCAAGCGCACGCACTCCCGCTACTTCATGGGTAGGGAACTTGACAGTAACTGTCCGCAAAACGTCACGGTGTGACTCCGCGCGGATTCCATGCGGAGTCACATGGGACACTTTTGGGACACCCTCGAAATTCAGTAACCATTGAGGTTGCATACAGCGGGCTTTGTTTTTCTCCCAGCGAAGTTTTCGAGCCGTTGGCGGCGGCGCTGAAACATAAACCCCTGGTCACGGCGATATCCCAAACGTGTCACGCTGTGACTCCTTTGTGACTCCGCGCGGACGGACGCTGTGACTCCGGCCGGAATCCGCGCGGAGTCCGCTCTCCCCGACCCGACCCTATTAACAGCTACTTGCGTAGCTGTAGAAAAGAAAGAAACACCTAACGGTGTTTCCAAAGAAAAGCCATCAGAACATCGGATCCGGCCGCTTTGCAGGCATCATCGCCTCACGGCGATCGATCGCCGTCCGCAACCGAGCAATCCGCTTCTCCGCGTCCTCAAGACAATCCGGAAGAGGAATTCCCGGAGCATGCATCCACTTGTCCATCTGCTCGAGCGCCAGCTCGTAGCGGCCTGTTTTCATGCAGATGATCGCGATGTGCTTTGGCCAGCCATACCGGGTGCGGTAGTTGTCCGACCACCGAGGCTCGTATTCCGCGACCGCCTGGCACTCGATTGCGAGATTCAACGCTTCGTCGTATTCGCCGTCACGCTTGAGAATGTGCATGTAGTGCCACCAGTAGTCGAGAGTGTGGCCTCGGACAAGCGGCCGGGCTAGAGCCCTCATTCGACCTTGAACGTCCATGTCATTGGCGATATGAGCGTCATGCTGACGATCCGCCTCGACCATCCACCACTCGTAACTGCCGACCTTCAGCCCGTCGTCCATGACCGGATGTTAACCAAACAACAGCCCCGCCTCCACATGTTGGGGGCGGGGCTGTTTCGCGTCTCGGGCTACAGGGGTTGAGGGGTTCGGGCGTAGGCGAGTTCGTTGATCAACGAGGCGGCTTCGTTGAGCTTCAACATCATCGATCGGTTGGCGGAGCCGGGGATGAATCGGATGTCCGTCCCGGGTCCGGTGATGTGGAGGACAACCTGCTGGTTGCCGGACTGGACAGGTGCGGCGAGCGCGAGCAAACCGCCAGCGACGAGTCCCATGGCGGAGGCGCGCTGCTGAAGTTGACCCTGCGTGACGACCTCGGCGTGCAAGCCGGCGAGGTATGCACCCTTGGGTTCAGGTGTGTTCTTCAACCCGGGGTAGGGGACGACCCAAACCTGGTCGTCATAGACCCGGAGGATGCTGGGGCTCGTCGCGATCTCGAACTTCAATTCCATGGCGGAAGTCAACAACTGTTTTCCGTAATCCGATAACCCCCTTTGGGGGGCGAAGCTCAGATCGCTTTTCTCCGAATATCACGGACGAGGTGTACACGAAGCTGGCGCGCCGGGTGAGCTTCGCTGCGCGCTCCCGCTCGCTGAAGCGCACGCCGGCCCAGCGGCCGCGCATGACGATCCTCTCCGTGCGCACCTTCGAGCCGGGTCCCGGCATCGTCGAGGCCACCGTCGTCGTGCAGATGCCTCAGCGTGTGCGCGCGGTCGCCCTGCGCCTCGAGGGCCTCGACTCGCGCTGGCGCGCGACGTCGATCAGCGTGCTTTAGCGCGCTCTCTCTGCGCCGCTGTGCCCGTCCCGCGCGCTCATGTACCCGAATGGCACACGCGCGCCCGTTGCGGCGGGAACGGTTGCGCCGTTCGGGCGCAGCACCGAAGAGCTGCGCCCTCGCGAGCACAGCTCGCGCGCCGGGCGCCGCCTAGCGCTTGCGGCTCTGGGCGCGGCGCTGGGCGCGGTTCTGCGGCTCGGGCTCGTCGGCGGCCTCGGTGCGCTGACCGAAGGCTCCGCGCGCCCCGCCCTGCTGGGCGGCCGGCTGCTGGGGTTCGGCCTGCTGCAGCTCGCGGCGACGCGCGGCACGCTCCGCCCGCTCCGAGGCCGCGCGGTCGACCTGGCCGCCCTGACCCCGCACCTCGACACCGCCCGAGTCGCTCGGCGCCGAGTAGGACAGCCCCTGCTGGGCGGACTGGTCGAGCCCCTTCGCGGCGACGCCTGAGACCTCGCCTGCGGCCTGCGTCACCTCGACTTCGAGGTTGAACAGGAATCCGATCGTCTCCTCGCGGATGGCGCCCATCATCTGCTGGTACATCGAGAAGCCCTCGCGCTGGTACTCGACCAGCGGGTCGCGCTGCGCCATGGCGCGCAGGCCGATGCCGTCCTTGAGATAGTCCATCTCGTAGAGGTGATCGCGCCAGCGGCGGTCGATCACGGACAGCACGACGCGGCGCTCGAGCTCGCGCATGGCGGGCGCCCCGAGCTGCTCCTCACGGCGCTGGTACGCGACATGCGCGTCCGAGATGATCTCGCGGCGCATGAAGTCTCGGTTGATGCGGCCCTTCGAACCGGCCTCGGCGACGACCTCGTCGATCGAGATGCCGACGGGGTAGAGCGTCTTGAGCTCGCTCCACAGCGCGTCGAAGTCCCAATCGTCGCCGTTGCCCTCGCCGGTGTGCGCGTCGAGCACCTCGTCGATGACGTCGTCGAGGAACTTCTGCACGCGCTCGTGCAGGTCGTCGCCCTCGAGGATGTGGCGGCGGTCAGCGTAGATCGCCTCGCGCTGGCGGTTCAGCACGTCGTCGTACTTGAGGACGTTCTTGCGGATCTCGGCGTTGCGCGCCTCGACCTGCGACTGCGCGCTGCGGATCGCCCGCGAGACGAGCTTCGACTCGATCGCGAGGTCGTCGGGCGTGGAGGCCCGGCCGAGCAGCGACTCGGCGGCGCCCGCGTTGAACAGGCGCATCAGGTCGTCGGTGAGCGACAGGTAGAAGCGACTTTCGCCCGGGTCGCCCTGTCGGCCGGAACGCCCGCGCAGCTGGTTGTCGATGCGGCGCGACTCGTGGCGCTCGGTGCCGAGCACGTAGAGGCCGCCGGCCTCGCGCACCTTGTCGGCCTCCTCGGCAGCGGTCGCCTTGAGCTTCTCGAGGGTCTCGTCCCAGGCGGCCTGGTACTCCTCCGGAGTCTCCTCAGGGGAGAGCCCGCGCGAGTTGAGCTCGGCCACGGTGAGGAACTCGACGTTGCCGCCGAGCATGATGTCGGTTCCGCGGCCGGCCATGTTGGTGGCCACGGTGACGGCGCCGAGGCGCCCCGCCTGTGCGACGATCGCGGCCTCTCGAGCGTGGTTCTTCGCGTTCAGCACCTCGTGGCGCACGCCGCGCTTGGCGAGCAGGCGCGAGAGGTACTCGCTCTTCTCGACGGAGGTCGTGCCGACGAGCACCGGCTGGCCCTTCTCGTGCCGGCCGACGATGTCCTCGACGACCTGCGCGAACTTGACCTCTTCGTTCTTGTAGACGAGGTCGGGCTGATCCTTGCGGATCATGGGCTTGTTGGTCGGGATGACCACGACGCCGAGCTTGTAGGTCGACATGAACTCGGCCGCCTCGGTCTCGGCGGTACCGGTCATGCCCGAGAGCTTCTTGTACAGGCGGAAGTAGTTCTGCAGTGTGACGGTCGCGAGGGTCTGGTTCTCGGCCTTGACCGGCACGCCCTCCTTCGCCTCGATGGCCTGGTGGATGCCCTCGTTGTAGCGGCGGCCCATCAGGATGCGGCCCGTGTGCTCGTCGACGATGAGCACCTCGTCGTTCATGACGACGTAGTCCTTGTCGCGCTTGAACAGCGCGTTCGCCTTGATGGCGTTGTTGAGGAAGGAGATCAGCGGGGTGTTCGCCGACTCGTAGAGGTTGTCGATGCCGAGGTAGTCCTCCACCTTCGCGATGCCGGGCTCGAGCACGCCGACGGTGCGCTTCTTCTCGTCGACCTCGTAGTCCTCGCCCGGGGTGAGGCGGGTGGCGAGCCTGGCGAACTCCGTGAACCAGCGGTTCGCCTCGCCCGAGGACGGCCCCGAGATGATGAGCGGGGTGCGCGCCTCGTCGATGAGGATCGAGTCGACCTCGTCGACGATCGCGAAGTTGTGGCCGCGCTGCACCATGTCGGAGGCCTGCCACGCCATGTTGTCGCGCAGGTAGTCGAAGCCGAACTCGTTGTTCGTGCCGTAGGTGATGTCGGCGGCGTACTGCTCGCGGCGCTCCTCGGGCGTCTGGCCGGCGAGGATCACGCCGGTCGACATGCCGAGCGCGCGGAAGACGCGGCCCATCAGCTCGCTCTGGTAGCTCGCGAGGAAGTCGTTGGTGGTGACGACGTGCACGCCCCTGCTCGGGATCGCGTTGAGGTACGCAGCCGTGGTGGCGACGAGGGTCTTGCCCTCACCGGTCTTCATCTCGGCGATGTTCCCGAGGTGCAGCGCCGCGCCGCCCATGATCTGCACGTCGAAGTGGCGCATGCCGAGCACGCGGCGCGCCGCCTCGCGCACGGCCGCGAAGGCCTCTGGCAGCAGGTCGTCGAGGGTCTCGCCCTCCGCGTAGCGCTCGCGCAGTTCGACGGTCTCGTTGCGCAGCTCGTCGTCGGTGAGCTCTTTGAAGTCGTCCTCGAGTGCGTTGACCGCCTTCGCGTATCCCTCGAGCTTGCGCAGCAGACGGCCCTCGCCGACGCGCAGGACCTTTTCCAGGACTGAGGCCACGGATGAACTCCAGATTTATTGAGCGCCGCCGCTTCGGCGGTGCAGGCTGTGCAGCCCGGCGGGCCGCTAGTTCGGGACGGAATCTCGGCAAGTCTAGACCGCGGGCATGTCGAAGCCCTGAACACGGCAGGGATACAGAAGGGGCGGCGGATGCCTGAAGCATCCGCCGCCCCATTACTGAACTGCTACCTCACAGACTCGAGCTTGCGGGCGGCCGTCGCGGCCTCCTGCAGCTCCTCGGCATTGTCGTCGAGCTGGATCACGCCGTAGTCCCAGCCCTTGCGGCGGTACACGACGCTCGGCCGATCGGTCTCCGCGTCGATGAACAGGTAGAAGTCGTGCCCGACGAGCTCCATGTAATAGAGCGCGTCGTCGACCGTCATCGGAACGGACGCGAAGGTCTTCGTGCGGATGACGACGGGGCAGTACTCGTCCTTGTCGTCCTGCGCGGCTTCCGCCTCGGCCTGCACCGGGATCGCTCCCGTCGCGAGCTGCGTCAGCGTGTTGCCCGAGACCGGCGTCACGTCGGTCTGCGAGAACGCCTCGCTCGCGGCGTCGTGCAGCGACGTCGGCCGGTGCGCACCACCGCGGTGCACCTTGCGGCGGTCCTTCGCGCGCCGGACGCGCTCGAGCAGCCGGCCGATGGCGATGTCGAATGCCGCGTACTTGTCCGCGGCCGACGCCTCCGCGCGGACCACGGGCCCGCGCCCGACGAGCGTCAGCTCGACCTTGTCGTCGCCCGGCGTTCCGTTGCGCGCGGCGAGATGCGAGAGCTTGATCTCGAAGACAAGAGCTCGCTCGGCCAGGTGAGACACCTTCTCGGCCTTCTCGGTCACGTATTCGCGAAAACGGTCCGTGATCTGGGCGCCGCGTCCGACGATGTCGATTTCCATCGCAACCTCCTGTTCGCGGTGCGTTACCCCCGCGGTTGCCGGTGGGTAGTGCCGCACCTGCTATGTGCCCACCAAACTAGTTCGGCGGCCTGGCCATGTCACGAGCCTTTTCTCTGGATTTCGGGCGTGCTACTCAGCTTCGGAAGGCGCCGTTCGGTGCGCGCCAGCGCGACCGCGCCGAGCACGAGCTGACCGGCCTCGCGAAATGCCCGGTCAGCCTCCAATACCGTTGCGCCGGTCGTCACGATGTCGTCGACGAGCAGCACGGCGAGGTGCTTCGGACCCCGTGCGACTGTCAGCGATTCCGCACGATTGGCGAGGCGTTGTGTGGTATCTAAGTTGGATTGATCTTGAGTCTGTCGGGTAAGGCGCAGCAGTCCTGAGTCGCGCAGGCCCGCGCGGCGCAGCAGCAACGGGACGTGCCGGTAGCCGCGGCGGCGGAAGGCCGCGCGGGAGCTCGGGATCGCCGCCAGCACGACGCGGCCGCGCAGCTCGGGCGGCGCCTCGGCGAGCGCGGTGCGCACGAGGCGGCGCAGCACGCCGGCGAGAGCGGGTGCGGCATCCGTTCGCCCGCCGTCCTTGAAGGCGAGCAGGATGCCGCGCGCCGCTCCCCCATAGTCGAGAGCGCGCCACACCGGCAGCTCGCTGCCGTCGGCGCGCGGCAGGGCCTCGCGCACGACGGGTGCCGCGTCGAGCTCGGCCCGGCAGGCCGCACACAGGGCGCGGTCGGGCGCGCCGCACCCTGGGCACTCCGTCGGCGCGAGCACGGCCCAGGCATCCAGCACGGCCTCGCGCACGCGTTCCCACATGACTCGCGATCCTGCCCCATCGCCGCCGCCCATGCGCCGCCGACGACCGAGGCTGTGGAGAACTTACTCGCCGCGGCCCTGCTGCGTCGCGAGCAGCTCGACGCCGGTCGTGGCGGTCTGCCAGCCGTTGCCTGCCGGGGTCTCGAGGTCCCCGCCCGAGCCGAGCACCCAGACGTCGGTCGACGGGTTGCCCGCCGCGATCGCCACGCCGTCGGCGGGCCCGGCCGTCGGGTCGCTGAGCGGGCCGCCGACCTGCTGCGTCACGATCGCCGTGCCGCCCTGGGGGCTCACACCGAGCACGGCGACCGACAGCTCGTCCGTCCAGGCGAGGCCGAGACCTGACGAGAGGCCGAGGCCGCCGAGATCGACGGGCTCGCCGATGCGGGTCGGGTGGCCCGTCGCGTCGCGCACGATGCCGGCGACCATGAGGTGCGACTGGCCGTCGGTGGTGCCGATCAGCGCGGCGAGCCGGGTGCCGTCGCGCGAGACGGCGAAGGCGATCAGCTGCCGCGCGTCGGGCCAGCTC
Organism: Gryllotalpicola koreensis; assembly: GCF_039538185.1. NCBI lineage: Bacteria > Bacillati > Actinomycetota > Actinomycetes > Micrococcales > Microbacteriaceae > Gryllotalpicola > Gryllotalpicola koreensis. Next base: position 486,276 of record NZ_BAABBW010000003.1, on the reverse strand, counting down.
GCCTTGAGTGCGGCGGTCGCGCCGTCGCCCGCCGAGACCGCGAACGCCGCGTTCGCGTCGGAGACCCCCGACCATACGATGCCGCGGCTGTCGATCGACGGGGCGACGAGGCCGGCCCGGTCATCGATGCGCACGGGGGCGGCCAGCCCGTCGGAGACCGCGTAGACGTCGCCGTGCGCGAGCGCCGCCGCGGCCGAGCCGTCGCCGAGGACCGTCGCGGCGGTCGGGCGCAGGGCCGCGAGCTGGTCGCCGATGCCGCTGAGCGGCACGATGCTCTTGCTCGACAGGAACCCGAACTTCCCACCCTTCAGCAGGAGCGGCGTCGATGAGATGGCGGGGTCGCGTAAGGCATCCGTCGCCCCGCTCACGTTCTGCGTCACCCCGCCGATCGTGAGCTCGACCGATGACGCGGTCGCGCCGAGACTCTCGGTGAGCTGCTCGGCCATGCGGTTCACCGTGGCCGTGTCGGCACCCGCCGCGACCGCGTTCAGTGCCACCTGCGCGACGCCGCCGCCCACCACGACCGAGCCGCTCGCGAGCTGGGTGCCCTTCGGGAAGGCGGTGACGACCGCGTCCTGCAGCCACGGCGACGGGCCGGCGAGCAGCGCCTTGCCGATGCGCGTCGCGATCGTCGAGCGGGAGGAGGGGAACCAGCGCAGGTCGGGCACGAGGTTGTGGAAGTCGGGGCTGTAGAAGTACAGCGGGTGCGGGCTGAACACGTTCTGGAACTGGTCGCTGTCGATCACGATGCCGTTCGGCGCCTGCGAGATGCGCCACTGCCCGTGCTGCTTCACGAAGCTGTAGTTCAGCGTCACAGGCGCCTGCGAGCCCGCCGCCCGGTAGTCGCCGATCTGGTCGATGAACGCCGACGGCGTGATGGCGACCTTGAGCTGGGTCGAGTTGACGCGCGCCGGGTCCGAGCGCAGCGCGGCACGGTCGACGGTCACCGAGGCGTCGGGGTTCCACTGGCTGCGGAAGGAGTCGGAGAGGAACTCGCGCGCGATCTGATAGCTCGTCTCCGGGCTCACCGCCGCCTGGATGAATCCGTTCAGGATCTGCTCCTGCGTCTCGCCTGCGTCCGGGCCGAGGGGGTGGTAGTCGATGGGGCCGAAGGGGTCGTCGTGCGACGACACCGAGCCGCCCTTGGTGACGGGGCCGCTGCGCGGGATCGTGGCGCAGGCGGCGAGAACGGATGCCGCGAGCACGGCGACCAGCGCCAGCAGGCCCACTCGTCGCAGTCTCATGATGCGGTCCCCTCTGCGTCGGCGGGCGGCAGCGGGATGGGCGACTCGCCGATCACGGCGCCGCGCTTGCGGGGCAGGGTGAGCCGGAAACACGACCCCTCGCCCTGCCGCGACCAGACGTCGATCATGCCGCCGTGCACGAGCGCGTCCTCTTGCGAGATCGCGAGGCCGAGGCCCGTGCCGCCGATGGTGCGGCGCCGAGACGGGTCTGCGCGCCAGAAGCGGTCGAAGACGTGGCCCACCTCGCTCTCGCTCATCCCCATGCCGTGGTCGCGCACGGCCAGGGCGACCGCCGTCGAGTTGCTGTCGACGATGACGTCGATCGGCCGGCCCTCGCCGTGCTCGATCGCGTTGCCGATGAGGTTGCGGATGACGCGGCGCACGCGGCGGGCATCCATCGGCACCTCGGAGTAGCCGCCGGGAGCCGAGAGCCGCAGCTCGGTGCCGTTGGCGTGCGCGAGCGGCTCGAATTCCTCGATGGCGTCCTCGGCGAGCCGCACGAGGCTGGTCGACTCGATCTCGAGCGACACGGAGCCCGCGTCGTAGCGGCTGATCTCGAGCAGGTCGGAGAGCAGCACGTCGAAGCGCTCGACCTGCGCGTGCAGCAGCTCGGCGGTGCGCGAGGTCGAGTCGTCGAAGGCGTCCTTGCGGTCGTACAGGTGCTCGGATGCCAGGCGGATGGTGGTCAGCGGCGTGCGCAGCTCGTGCGAGACGTCCGACACGAAGCGCTGCTGCAGCTGCGACAGGGTCGCGAGCTGGGTGATCTGCCGCTGCAGGCTGTCGGCCATCGCGTTGAACGAGCGGGCGAGCGTCGTGAAGACGTCCTCGCCGTCCTCGGGGATGCGCACCTCGAGGTCGCCCGCGGCGAGGCGCCGGCTGGTGGCCGCCGCGAGCTGGATCGGCGCGACGACGAAGCGCACCACCACGAAGGTGACGGCGCCGATGAGCGCGATCAGGGCGATGCCGGCGAGCACCAGGGTGCGCTGCACGAAGTTCAGGGTCTGCTCCGCGTCGCTCAGGTCGTAGCCGAGGAACAGCTGGTAGGTGCCCGCCGTCGGCAGGTGGATCTGGGTGCCGACGATCACGCCGGGGTGCGTCGCGTTCGACGTGCCGTCGACGGGCAGCGCGACCGACTGGGAGTAGAGCGTGTCCGACGACTTCGCGACGGCGCTCGCCAGCTGCGTCGAGATCATGCTCTGGCTCATGCCGCCCGCCGTGTAGTCGGTGGGCGCCTGCGGGTCGGCCGGCTGGCCCGGCTTCCGGATGAAGGCGAGCATGCGGCTCGACGAGGCCCCCTGCACGACCGACTTCACCGCCTGCCCCAGCCCGAGCACGGTGGCCGGGTCGCTGGCATCCGTCGCGTCCAGGCTCGACTGCACCTGCTGCTGCGCGCGCCCGGCGTCGCGCAGCGCCTGGTCGAGGCGCGAGCTGTAGAGGTCATTGCCGACGGAGTAGGAGATGACGAGGCCCGTGACGAGGATCGCGATGCCCGAGAGGCAGACCGTGATGAGCACGGTGCGGAACTGCAGCGAGCGCGACCACGCCCGGGCGATGCCGGCGGGCCACTCGGCCGGGCGGCGCCACCACCCCGCCGACACCCGCAGAGCCGCCGTCGTCATGGGGCGAGTTTAAGTGCCCGCGCGGTAGCCGACGCCGCGCACGGTCTGCACGATGCGCGGGTTGTCGGGGTCGTGCTCGACCTTGGCCCGCAGGCGCTGCACGTGCACGTTCACGAGGCGCGTGTCGGCCTTGTAGTGGTAGCCCCAGACCTGCTCGAGGAGCATCTCGCGGGTGAACACCTGCTGCGGCTTGTTCGCGAGGGCGAGCAGCAGGTCGAACTCGAGCGGGGTGAGGTTGATGCGGCTGTCGCCGCGGCGCACCTCGTGCGCGGGGACGTCGATCGTGAGGTCGCCGACCTGCACGGACTGTGTTGCCGCCGCCGAGCTCGAGGGGCGCAGCCGAGCGCGCACCCGCGCGACGAGCTCCTTCGGGTTGAAGGGCTTCACCATGTAGTCGTCGGCGCCGGTCTCGAGGCCGCGCACGACGTCTGCCGTGTCGGACTTCGCCGTCAGCATGATGATCGGCACGCCCGAGAACGCGCGGATGCGCTCGGCGACCTCGATGCCGTCGAGGCCCGGCAGCATGAGGTCGAGCAGCACCAGGTCGGGCGACGCCTGCCGGAACGCGTCGAGTGCCTCGGCGCCGTCGGCGCAGAACACCGGGTCGAAGCCCTCGCTGCGCAGGACGATTCCGATCATCTCCGCAAGCGCCGTGTCGTCGTCGACAACGAGGATTCGGGTGGTCACTGTCTCTCCGTCAGTCACATTCTCCCCAGATGGAGGCTCAAAACCGTGAGCCCGGGGCAGTGCTGTCTAGGTTAGTGGTTATGAGTGATCAGGCCGCCTGGCAGCCACCCCAGTACGGGGCAGCCCCCGGGTGGACCCCTCCACCCAAGCCCGGCCTCATCCCGCTGCGCCCCCTCACCTTCGGCCAGCTGCTCGGCACGCCCTTCCAGGTGCTGCGCCGCAACACGGGCGCCCTGTTCGGCTCGGCCGTGCTCATCCAGGTGATCGTCGTGCTGGGCACGCTGCTCCTCGTCGGCGGCGCGACGGGCCTGTTCCTCTACCGGCTTTCGCGGGCGACGGATGCCGATCGCGGTGCCGTCACAGCCGGCGGCGTCGCCACGGTGATCCTCGCGGCGCTCGTCACGATCGCGCTCAGCGTCATCGCGAGCGGCATCCTTCAGGGCATCGTGGTCATCGACGTCGCGAACGGCGTTCTCGGGCACAAGCCGAAGGCGGGTCAGCTCTGGCATGCCACCCGCGGCAGGCGCTGGGCGCTCGTCGGCTTCGTCTTCCTGCTCGGCGCGGGCTTCCTCGTCGGCCTCGCTGTGCTCGGCGGCATCGTGGCCTCCCTCGTGGTCCCGGGCGCCGTGAACGGCGGCGGCGGGGGCGCCGCGCTCATCGCCGTCGGCGTGATCGTCGGCATCCTGGCGTTCCTCGGGTTCCTCGTGCTGTGGGCCTGGCTGTGGACGAAGACCTCGCTCGCGGCATCCGCCATCATGCTCGAGCGCCTCGGCATCCGGGCGGCGATCGCGCGCTCATGGCGGCTCAGCCGCGGCGGGTTCTGGCGCGTGTTCGGGTCGCAGATCCTCGTGATCATCATCTGCTACGTCGCCACCCAGCTCGTCAGCACACCGCTCTCGCTCGTGCTCCAGTTCGCCGTCAGCGCCGCGTTCCCGACCGGCACCCCCACCTCGTTCACGGGCGTCGACGCGACCTCGCTCACGATCGCCGCGGTCTCGTACGGTGCGCTGCTGCTGTTCACGCTCGTGATCGGCGCCGTGACGAGCGTCATCCAGTCCGCGACGGGCGCCGTCGTGTACGTCGACCAGCGGATGCGCCGCGAGGGCCTCGACCTGGTGCTCACCCGCTTCGTGGAGGACCGCCAGGCGGGCCGCCCGCTCGGCGACCCGTTCGCGACGCCGCAGTTCGGCGCCCAGCCGGCGGCTGGGGCCTGGTGAGCCTCATCGCAGCGGCCGGCGGACCGCCGCTCACCCCCGACGACGACACCGCCCGGCGGTGGATCGCCCAGGAGCTCAGCAAGCCGGAGTACGCCGCGGCGCGCCCGAACTGGCTCGACCTGCTCAGCCAGCGCATCGCCGACTGGTTCGGCTCGCTGCACCTCGGCGGCGGGGGCGGCTCGGGCGGCTGGCTCGCGATCGCCGGGGCCGTGATCGTCGTCGCGATCGTCGTGTTCGCCGTGCTGCGCTTCGGCCTGCCGCGGCTGAACCGCCGCTCGCGTGCGGCGCGTCTCGGCGGCGAGGTCGCCGACACGCGCACGGCCGAGCAGCTGCGCGCCGCGGCCGACCGCGCGGCCGCCGAGGGCGACTGGTCGCTCGCGGTGCTCGAGCGCTTCCGGGCGGTCGCCGCCTCGCTCGCCGAGCGCACCGTCGTCGCGGTGCGGCCGGGCACGACCGCGCACGAGGTCGCGCTGCAGGCGGCCGCCGTCTTCCCGGCGGAGTCCGGCGCGCTGCGCGCCGCCGCCGACGCCTTCGACGGCGCCCGCTATCTCGGTCGCGCGCAGGACCGCGCGGCGCATGAGCGCCTGCGCGAGCTCGACGAGCGGCTGCGGCGCGCGGCCCCGGTGTTCGAGGCGGTCGGGGCATGACGATGACGACGGATGCCGGCCGCGGCGGCGCCTCGGAGCAGGAATCCGCCCCCGTCCTCTCGCCCACGCCGGGGCAGCGCCTGCGCGCGTGGCGCGGGCGGCTCGTGATCGGCGCGATCATCGTGCTCGTCGCCGTCGCCGGGGTGCTCATCGCCGGCCAGTCGGCGCAGCAGAGGCCGCCCCTCGACCCCGGAAGCGCGACGCCGACGGGCGCGAAGGCGCTCGTCGAGGTGCTGCGCGAGCAGGGCGTCGAGGTGCGCACCGCGACGACGCTCGCGCAGGCCGACAGGGCCGTCGCCGAAGTGGCGCCCGATGACCTGACCGTCGCGATCTACGACCCGAACCGGTTCCTGCCGGTCTCGAAGCTTGCGGGCGACGACCGGCTCGACGGGCGCACGGTGCTCATCGCGCCGCCGAAGGGGGCCGCGGATCAGCTGCGCGAGACGGGGCGCGAGGTCGCCGTGATCTCCACCGGCAGCGTGCTCGAGAACCAGCACATCGCCGAGGGGCGCAACGCGGGCGAGGCGATCCGGCTGCTCGGGGGCACGCGGGTGCTGCTCTGGTACACGCCGAGCCTCGCCGATCTCGGCACGGCCGCCCCGAAGACGATCGCCGACCTCACCCCGCCGTGGGTGACGCCGCTCATCGTGCTTGCGGCGCTCATCGTCGCGGCGGCGGCGATCTGGCGCGGCCGGCGCTTCGGGCCGCTCGTCGTCGAGGATCTGCCAGTGGTCGTGCGCGCGAGCGAGTCCCTCGAGGGGCGCGCGCGGCTGTACCAGCGCTCCGACGCGCGGCTCGCCGCACTCGACGCGCTGCGCATGGGCGCCGTGGGGCGCCTCGCGACGGCGCTGGGGCTCGGCCCTGCGGCGCCGGTGGCCGACGTCTGCGCGGCCGTCGCGGCGCGAACCCGGCTCGACCCCGCCGAGGTGCGGCGCGTGCTGCTCGACGCCGAGCCCCGCGGGGACGCCGAGCTCATGGAGCTCGCCCGGCGGGTGGCCGCGCTCGAGGAATCCGTATCCCAGCTCGTGAAACCAGGCACTGGAGAATGGCAGCGATGACAGACGATCAGCTCAGGCAGCAGTTCGCGCGCGTGCGCGACGAGGTCGGGAAGGCGGTGGTCGGCCAGGGCGGCGCGGTGAGCGGCCTCATCATCGCCCTGCTCGCGAACGGGCACGTGCTGCTCGAGGGCGTGCCCGGCGTCGCGAAGACGCTGCTCGTGCGCGCGCTGTCGACGGCGCTGTCGCTCGACACGAAGCGCGTGCAGTTCACCCCAGACCTGATGCCCGGCGATGTCACAGGCTCGGTGGTGTTCGACCCGGCGAACGCGCAGTTCGAGTTCCGCGAGGGGCCGGTGTTCACGAACATCCTGCTGGCGGACGAGATCAACCGCACCCCGCCGAAGACGCAGTCCGCGCTGCTCGAGGCGATGGAGGAGCGCCAGGTCTCTGTCGACGGCGTCTCGCACCCGCTGCCCGCGCCGTTCATCGTCGCCGCGACGCAGAACCCGATCGAGTACGAGGGCACCTACCCGCTGCCCGAGGCGCAGCTGGACCGCTTCCTGCTCAAGGTCACCCTGCCGCTGCCCGAGCGCGACGTCGAGCTCGAGGTGCTGCGGCGGCACTCCGCGGGATTCGACCCGCGGGCTCTCGGCGCCGCCGGCGTCACGGCGGTCGTCGGCGCGGCCGAGATCGCGGAGGCGCGGGCCGCGGTCACCCGGGTGGGCGCGCGCGACGACGTGCTCGCGTACGTCGTCGACCTCGCCCGCGCGACCCGGCTCTCGCCCTCGGTGCGGCTCGGCGTCAGCCCGCGCGGCGCCACCGCGCTGCTCGCTGCGGCGAAGGCGTGGGCGTGGCTGTCGGGCTACGACGCGATCACTCCGGATCACGTCAAGGCGATGGCCGTCTCGGTGTGGCGGCACCGCATCCAGCTGCGGCCAGAGGCCGAGCTCGAGCAGGTCACCGCCGACGCGATCCTGCAGTCGATCCTGCAGCAGGTGCAGGTGCCGATCTAGTGGCGGGCGCCGTCACCGAGACGCGCGAAAACGGGGTTTCGCCGCGGCAATTCCACCGTTTTCGCGCGCTTCGGCGCACGCACCGCGGGCGAGAGCGGGCAGCATGGCGCTGACGGGGCGGTTCGCGATCGTGGTGGCGGTGGGCGCGGTGCCGCTCGTGCTGCTCGGCGACACGGCGGGCGCCGCCTGGGGCGTGCTCGCGGGCTGGGTCGTGCTGTGCGCGCTGCTCGCCGCGGTCGACGCGCGGTTGGCGGCATCCCCGCGCTCACTCACGCTCGCGCGCGAGCTGCCGGCGCGCGTGCGGCTGGGCGAGTCCGTCGCCTCGACCGTGCTGATCGGCAATCGGGGACGACGGATGCTTCGCGCGGTCGTCCGCGACGCCTGGCAGCCCTCCGCCGGCGCCTCGACCGCGCGCCAGCGGGTCCGCGTTCCGGCCGGCGAGCGGCGCGCCCTCACGCTGACACTCACCCCGACCCGCCGCGGCGAGCGCCGCGTCGAGCAGGTGACGGTGCGCTCGCTCGGACCGTTGGGGCTCGCCGCCCGCCAGGCGGTGCTCGCCGCCCCCGGCGGCGTGCGCGTGCTGCCGCCGTTCCTGTCGCGCAAGCATGTGCCGTCGCGACTCGCCCGGCTGCGGGAGCTCGACGGGCGCACCGCCGTCATGATCCGCGGGCAGGGCACCGAGTTCGACTCGCTGCGGGAATACGTCAGGGGCGACGATGTGCGCTCCATCGACTGGCGGGCGAGCGCCCGGACGACGACCCTGCCGCCGAAGCTCGTCGTGCGCACCTGGCGCCCCGAGCGCGACCGCCGCATCGTGATCGTGGTCGACTCGAGCCGCACCTCGGCCGCGCGCATCGGCGACGAGCCGCGCCTCGACACGGCGATCGAGGCGAGCCTGCTGCTCTCGGTGATCGCCGATCGCGCCGGCGACCGCGTCGACCTGCTGGCGTTCGACCGCCGCGTGCGGGCGCGGGTCCACGGGGCCTCCGGTGCGGAGATGCTGGGGCGCGAGGTCGACGCGCTGGCATCCGTTCACCCCGAGCTGATCGAGATGGACTGGCGTGCCGTGCCCGGCCAGGTGCGCGCCCTGACCGCGCAGCGGGCGCTCGTCGTGCTGCTCACCTCGCTCGACTCGATCGGCGCGGCCCAGGGGCTGCTGGCGGTGCTCGGGCAGCTCACGGCGAAGCACACGGTGCTCGTGGCATCCGTCACCGATCCGCTCGTCGCGGAGGCCGCGCGGCACCTCGACGACCGCGCCGCCGTCTATCGCGCCGCGGCCGCCGAGCGCGCCCTGCTCGACACCGCACGGCTCGCCGAGGCGGTGCGCGGGCTCGGCGCGCATGTCGTGACGGGGGCTCCGGAAGGGCTGCCGCCCGCGGTCACGGATGCGTACCTCGAGCTCAAGGCGGCGGGGCGGCTGTAGCCCCGACTCCGCGTGCGCCAGGCTGCCTCAGCAGCGGTGGTCGTCGGAGACGTCGCCGCTGAGCGCGGCCGCACCGCCCATGAGCGTCAGGGACGACACCTTCAGGCGGGCGAGCTGCGCCATCACGCTCGCCGAGATGCAGCCGGTCTCCGCGAGGAAGAGCGGCTGGGTGCGCGCGCCGGCGAGGACGGCGCCGACCAGCGCGTCGGGGAAGTTCATGCCGCTCGCGAGGAGCGCGCCGGTGCTCGTGCCCGGGAAGAACTTGGCGCCGACCGCCGCCGAGGTCGCGAAGCGATCCGCGCCGGAGAGCCGGGAGACAGTGCGTCCCTTGGCGAGCGCGCTGTAGATCTTCGAGGAGATCGCCGAGGTGCCCCCGACGACGTAGACCGAGGCCGGCTTCAGTCGCGAGAGCTGAGCAGACACGGCAGTCGTCGGACCGCCCAGCGTGGGGTTGACCAACAGCACCGGGCCGCCGGTGACGGCTCCCGCCGCCGACGCCGACAGGGCGTCGGGGAAGGCTGCGCCTGTCGCGATGAACGCGTTCGAGACCGTCCCCGTGAAGAACTTCTGTGCGATGGCGGCGCTCGTCGCGTAGCGATCCGCACCCGACACGCGCACCGGCGTGACGCGCGTCGCGGCGGCGATCGCCGAGTACACCCGTGAGCCGATGGCACTGGTGCCGCCGATCACGTAGACGGTCTTCGGCTTGAGCCGCTTCAGCTCGGCGCTGACGACGGACGGCAGCGACGTGGATGCCGTGAGCAGCAGCGCGCCCTTCTTCGCCGCCGCGGCAGGGGCTGCGGACAGCGCGTCCGGGAAGTCCACTCCGCTCGCGACGAACACCGTCGACGTGCCGCTCGGGAACTGCGTCTTCGACGTCTGCACCGCGGTGGTCCACCGGTCAGCGCCCGCAACGCGGGCCGACGGCCGGGTGAAGCGCAGCGGCGTCGCGGACGATCCGCTGGCGGTGACCTCGTTCACGGGCGAACGGCCCGTGACGCGAATCGTGTAGTCGCCGATCGGTGCCGCCGAGGAGGCGACCGAGAGCGAGTTCTCGCCGGACGTCTCGGTGACGCTCGCGAGCTGGTGCACGCTGCCGTCGAGCCGCGACACCGCCTCGACGACCGCCGTGGTGCCGCTCACCCAGCCCGGGTCGTGCCAGGTGACCTTGTACGCGGCGCTCGACGTCGTCTCGCATTCGCGGCCGAGCGTCACCTTCGACAGTGTCCAGGTGCGGCTGCCCCGGTCCTCGTTGGGGTCCCAGCGCAGCTGGTTGATCGTGCCGCTGTAGCCGTAATGCACCGGCGCCTCGGGCTCGGTGAGCGTGCCGGCCGGCGTGCCGAGATCGACGTTGAGGTTCGGGCGGTCCTGATAGGTGAGGATGTCCTGGCTCTCGCTGAGCGGACTGCCCGGGTTCGACCAGAACACGCGCGCCATGGTGCCACCGCCCGCCTGATCGAGCAGGTTGAACGAGCCGTTGTAGGTCTCGGTGACCGAGAGGTAGCGCCAGACCGACGCATCGATGCCGTTGCCCACGCTGAAGTACACCTGCGGGTCGTTGCTCGTGTTGGTCGCGGTGAGCTTCCCGCCCGAGAGCGACACATTCTTCGCGTTGCGGACGGAGAAGGTGTTCGAGCTGGCCAGCCACTGATGCCCGAAGGCGCTGGTCGCGTAATCGCCGCAGCCGCTCGCGGCCGGCGTGTCGACCGTGGGCTGCGGGCGGGGCTGGACCAGCACGGAGCTGCCGGCGACGGCCGTCGCCCCGCCCGCTGAGGCGAGGAACAGCGTCGTGCCGGCGGGGTAGGCGGAGGCGTCCACCGACACGGCGCCCGTGGCCGCCGGGATCGGGTTGCCCGAGGCATCCTGCACCGGTCCGCAGGTCTGCGAAGGGGTCGCGCACGTCGTCGCGCCGTTCGAGGACCAGAAGGGGGCGACGGGGTCGCCCGTCACCGTCCAGGATGCCTTCGCCGCGGCATCCGCCCCGGCCTTGTACAGCCGCATGAAGTCGAGCTTGATCGTCGTGTTCGCCGACGGGCTCGTCGCGAAGCGGATGCCTTCGATCGTGCCGGCCCAGTTGACCTTGAGCCCCGGGAAGACGTTCGCGCCGAGCGGGATCTCGTACTCGTGCCAGCCCGGTTCCAGGCCGAAGGGCTGGCCGCCCTCCGTCGAGCTGTTCAGGGCAGGCGAGTTGAACCACTGGATGGCCGCGGAGACATCGGCCGAGGCATACGCGTGGATGCTGATGCGGTTGTAGCTCGCCGCCGGGATGTGGTTCGCGGCGAGGCCGCCGTCACGGTTCTGATACAGCGAGCCCGGGTAGCCGCCCCAGACGGGCGAGACGTACGAGCCGGGCTCTGCGGTGTAGCTGAGCAGGCCGCCTGACCAGCTCGCCCCGGTGATGTTCATGGACGGCCCGGAGTCGTCGAGCAGCAGGTCATCGCTGTTCGAGTAGTCCCACTCGTCGTGGAAGGTCGTCGTCGCGTAGGACGCGGCGGCGAGCACCTGCGCGCTCGCGGGCACCGCCGCCGAGGCGGCCCACGCGGGCGCCGAGACGAGCCCGATGGTAGAGATCGCGACAGCTGCGGCCACGACGGCGGCGGCAGTGGCGCGCACGCCGGAGAAAGCCATGCTTCCTTGATAACCCGGATTCCGGAATCGCCGCGTCCCCCACGCGGGGTGGTGTATTCCCTTGTCCCGGGCGTGTCGCTAATCTCACGCATAGGGGGCGTGGGTGCCCCGCAGCCTGCGCCGCCGCAGCGGCGGCGCTCGAGAGCAAGGAGCGCATCGTGACTACCGAGCCCGCCATCCCCGCTGAACCGTCCATCCCCGAGCCGAATCCGTCGTCGAGCTTCTTCAACCGGCTCGTCGCCGAGGCGCTCGGCACCCTGCTGCTCGTCGCCGGCGGCGTCGGCACCGCCGTGTTCGCAGCGAACTTCCCCTCTGCCGACAAGAACTCGCTCGGCGTCGGCTTCCTCGGCGTCGCGCTCGCCTTCGGCCTCACGGTCGTCGTCGGCGCCTACGCCTTCGGACCGATCTCGGGCGGCCACTTCAACCCGGCGATCACCCTCGGCGTCGCGGCGGCCGGCCGCTTCCCCTGGAACGAGGTCATCGGCTACATCGTCGCGCAGCTGGTCGGCGGCGTCATCGGCTCGTCGATCATCGCCCTGATCGCCTCGACCGGCGACGGGTTCTTCGCGGCGGCGCACAAGTCGGGCTTCGCGTCGAACGGCTTCGGCGAGCACTCCCCCGGCGGCTTCGGCATCGGAGGCGCGATCGTGGTCGAAATCGTCTTCACCGCGCTCTTCGTGTTCGTCGTGCTCGGCACGACCGCGAAGATCGGCGCCGTCGGCTTCGCACCGCTGGCCATCGGCCTCTCGCTGACGCTGATCCACCTGATCACGATCCCGATCGACAACACCTCGGTGAACCCGGCCCGCTCGATCGCGGCCGCGGTCTACGGCGGCGGCTGGGCGTGGGGGCAGATCTGGGTGTTCATCGTCTTCCCGATCATCGGCGGCCTGCTCGCGGGCTTCACCTATCGCCCCCTGTTCGGCAAGACCTTCACCGAGGTCGCGTAGGCGCAGGCATCCGTCTCTCCCGCGCCCCGCGCCCCGCGGACCCGCGGCAACCTGTTCCCGTTTCGGACAGATGCGCCAGCAGCCGCGGGCGCGGACGTCCGGAACGGGAACTAGTTCGTGTCGGCCGACTCGAGCGAGCTCGGCAGCTTGCGCATCGACCTGAGCGGCGAGAACAGCAGCACCGCCATCGTCGCGGCTGCCGAGAGCGCGACCCCGAGCCACATCGTCGGCACGACGCCGAACCAGCCGCCGAGCCAGCCCGCCGCCGCAGCCGACACGGGCATCACGCCCCACACCACGAAGCGGATCGACGCGTTCATACGCCCGAGCAGCCGCGGCGGGCACAGCCGCTGCCGGAACGACACTTGCGCGATGTTGTAGTTCAGCACGGTGAAGCTGAACACGAACATGCCGGCGATGAGGAAGGGGATCGCGGCGGCCGGGAACACGGCGGCGAGCATGAACACGGCGCTGCCGAGCGCCGTGCCGAGGGCGCTCCACACGATGAGCGAGCCCTCGCCGACGCGCCGCATCAGCCACGGGGTGGCGAGCGCCCCGAGGATGCCGCCCGCCGCCCCGATGCCCTCGACCACGCCGTAGACCGTCGGGGTGAAGTGCAGCTGCCGCAGCACGAAGAGCGGCACGAGCGTCGTCATGAGCCCGTCGAACAGGTTCATCGCACCCGTGTTGATCGTGATGCGCGTGAGCAGGCTGTGCGTGAAAACGAAGCGCAGCCCCTCGCCGATCTCGGCGACGAGCGAGGAGTGATCGGATGCCGGCCGCTTCGGCTCCTCGTCCCTGATCGTCGCCACGGCGATCATCGAGGCGAGGTAGCCGAGCGCCGTCGCGAACAGCAGCAGTGGCGCCTTCACGACGGCGAGCAGCGCGCCCGACAGCGCCGGGCCTCCGACACGCGCCACCTGGGCGCTGGTCTCGAGCCCCGAGTTCGCCGGGGCGACGTGCTCTGAGCTCACGAGCCGCGGCACGATGCTCTGGTAGGTCACGTCGAAGAACACGGTCGCGCCGCCCACCACCGCGGCCACGGCGTACAGCTGCCAGATGTGCAGCGCTCCGAGCAGCCACGCCGCCGGGATGGTCAGCAGGGCCGCCGCGCGCACGGCATCCGCCGTGATCATCACCCGCCGCTTGCGCATGCGGTCGACCCACGCGCCGACCGGCAGCCCGATCACGAGGAAGGCGAGCTGCTGCGCCGCCGTGAGATAGCCGACCTCCTGCGCGGTCGCGTGTAGCATGACGACGGCGATCACCGGGATCGCGAGCGTGCCGAGGTTCTCGCCCAGCTGGCTGAGGCTCTCGCCGATCCAGAGCCTCTGGAAGTTGCGATTGCGCCAGACGGATGTTTCCCTCATCGGGCTGCGCCCTCGCGAGCACAGCTCGCTCGGCGGCTGACGCGCGTCATGCCACTGGCATGACGCTGCTGTGCGTCACCCGCCGTCATCTCATCGCTCACCCCGCGACCAGCTGCGTCGCGCCGCGATCGGCCTCGTCGAGGTCGCCGGTCTCTCCCGCCCGCACGGCGCGCCCGCCCACCACGAGCATGTAGGCGAGGAACGCGAGCAGCGCGGCCGCCCCGATCAGCAGCTTGGCCCACACGGGCAGGTGCGACGGGGTGACGAAGCCCTCGATGATGCCCGAGACGAACAGCGAGATGGTGAGCCCGATCGCGACGATGAACAGGGCGCGGCCCTCTTCGGCGAGCGCGCGGCTTCGTGTGCGGGCGCCGGGGGCGATCCACGCCCAGAAGATGCGGAAGCCGGCCGCGGCCGCCGCGAAGACCGAGGTGAGCTCGAGCATGCCGTGCGGCAGCACGAACGAGAAGAACACGCCGCCCTTGCCGTAGGCGAACATCGCCGCCGCGTCGATGCCCACGTTGACCGCGTTCTGGATGATCACGACCGCCGGGTAGATGCCCGTGATGCCGAACGCGATGGCCTGCGCGGCGACCCAGGCGTTGTTGGTCCACACCTGGCCCGTGAAGCTCGCCGCGGGGTTCTCGCGGTAGTAGTCGACGAAGTCGCTGTCGACGAGCTTCTTGAGATCGGCCTGGTTCGCGAGCGCCGCGAGCACGGAGTGGTCGCCGTTAATCCAGGTGGCGAGCAGCACCGCGATGCCGATGGTCGCGACGCCGATCGCGAGGGTGAGCCAGCGCAGGCGGTAGAGCGCGGCGGGCAGCTGCAGCACGAAGAAGCGCGGCACAGCGCGCAGGGGGTTGTCGGATGCCCCCGTGAAGCGCAGCCGCGCGCGCGACAGCGCGACGGACAGCCGCTCGCCTGCCACGCTCTCGCCCGCGGTCGACGCGATGGTGGACAGCTGCGCCGAGCCGGTCTGGAAGAGCTCGATCAGCTCGTCGGCCTCGTGCCCGGTGAGCCGGCGCTTCGCCGCCAGCCGCTCGAGCCGCTCCCATTCGCCGCGGTGGGCGGAGGTATAGGCGTCGAGGTCCATCGTGCTTTGATGATAGCCATGGCCGCCGCCTCGCCCATCGTCCCCGTCGAGGTGGGCGCGCGCGCCGATGCGGCGGACGAGATCGTCACGGGCGAGGCCGTCGCCCTCGCGGTGCGGCCGGCCGGATTCCTGTGGCGCGCACTCTCCGGAGCGATCGACCTCGCCTGCTCGGTCGCCGTGCTGATCGCGCTGCTCGTCGTCGTCGACGCCGTCGACGACCGCCTCGACACGGCGGTGCAGAACGCCATCGCCGTCGTGGCGGTCGTTCTCGCCTTCCTCGCGTACCCGATCGTGTGGGAGGTCGCCTCGCACGGCCGCTCGGTCGGGCGCTTCGCCGCCGGCACCCGGATCGTGCGCGACGACGGCGGCGCCGCAGGCATCCGTCACGCCTTCATCCGCGCGCTTGCCGGCGTCGTCGAGATCTACGCGACCCTCGGCGGGCTCGCGGTGATCGTGGCGCTGCTCAACGGGCGCTCGAAGCGCGTCGGCGATCTGCTCGCCGGCACCTACGCGCAGCACGAGCGGGTGGCCGCCCTGGCGCCGGGCCTGCTCGCCATGCCGCCGCAACTCGCCGGCTGGGCGCAGCTCGCCGACGTCGCCGCCCTGCCCGACCCGCTCGCGCGGCGGGTGAGCGCGTTCCTTGCGCAGCAGCAGCGGCTGTCGCCGCAGGCGCGCGCCGGGCTGTCGGCCGAGCTCGCGCGCGAGGTGGCGCCGTTCGTGCACCCGGTGCCCGCTGTCGATGCGGTCACGTTCCTGTGGGCCGTCTCGGCCGCGCGGCGCACGCGCGAGCTGCGTGCCCTCGAGGGCGAAGGCCGGCGGCTCGCGGCGCTCACGCCGACGCTCGCGCGCCGTCCGAACGCGTTCCCCGACCGCTGAGCGGCGCGCCCCTTCGCCCGGGGCTCGTGTGCCCGTTCGGCGCAACGGTGCCCGGTGCAGCGGCGACACGCGCGCCATTCGGGCGCAGCGGCCGGCGCAACGGGCACCGTCAGCGCCCGCAGCGCCCTCAGCCGGCGTTGCCGAGGGTCTGGTGCCGCACGACCTGCCAGCCCAACGGTGCCGACAGCCGGTCGGCGTGGTCGGCGCACAGGTCGAAGCCGTGCGGCGACTTGACCGGGGCGAGGGGCCCGACGACCGCCATCGAATCGGCGTAGACGTAGGTCAGAGTGGCGACCGCCTCGCGCTGACAGGACGACTTCGAGCACTGACGGTCGAGCATGCCCCTGAGACTACGCCAGGGCGCCGACACGCGACGGCGCCCACTCCGATGAGGAGCGATGCCGCGGTGCGCACCCGGGACATAGGATGCCTGCATGCCCCGACCCCGGCGCGCGCAGCCGCCCACCCCCGCGAAGCGCCTCAACCGGCATGGCCGGCGCGGCGTGCGCGGACCGGTGACGGGTCCGCACCTGCCGCTGCTGCAGGGCCGCATCGACTTCTTCGAGATGACGGTCGCGTCATGCGCCGACTATCTGAAGGGCCTGTGGCCGGATGCCTTGAGCGAGGTGCGCTTCGAGATCGCCTCCGCGCCCGCCGGCGCGCTCGGGCCTGAGGAGGTCGAGCGCTGGTCCGTCGACGCGCCCCGCGGGCGCATCACGCTCTTCCGCGTGCCCATCGAGCGGCTCGCGAAGCTGCACCGCAACGACGAGCTGCATCGCCGCATGCTCATCGAGAGCTGCGTCTTCCGCGCCGTCGCCGAGTACCTCGGCAAGGACCCGTGGGACCTCGCGCCTGACCGGTTCCGGCACTTTTAGGCGGCTAGCGCTTGTAGACGGTGAGGGCGGAGGCGCTCGTGCTCGTCGGGTAGACCACGTAGGCGGCCAGCTGCCCCTTCGTCTTGTAGCTGATCGACGCGTACAGGCCCTGCGCGTCGCTTGTCGTCAGCACGCCTGACGACTTCAGCCCACGCGAGATCGATGCGCCGGCCGGCACCGCGATGCTGCCGCCGCCCGGCCCGGCCAGCTTGACCGTGACGGCCGCCCCCGAGGTGTTGGCGAGATGCAGGGTCGCCGCCGGCCCCGGCGCCACAGGAAGCGCGACGGCGCCGCTCAGTGCGGGCGCAGCCGCGTACCAGGCGAAGTCGCTGCCGGTCTTCGCATCGACGGTTCCGGTGTGCACCGCGGCGACGACCGGCTCCGTGCTCTCGACGGTGACCGTGTAGGTGCCGTTGCCGAGGTGCTCGAGCGGGATCTCCGACACGACGCCATGGCTGACCGTCGAGGTCGTGGCGGTGCCGCCGCTGCCGCCCTTGTCCGCCTTGACCCCGATCGTCAGCTTCGCGTCCTTCGTGCCCGCAGGCAGCACGCGCAGCACCGGCACGCCTCCGTCGCCGTCGTCCGTCGCCGTTGCGCCCTTGATACCGGTGGTGTCGACGACCGCGCCGGGGATCACGAGCTTCTTGGCGGGCGAGGCGCCCGGGCCGATCCATTCCGCCCCCTGCGGCGTCACCCCGGAGATCTCCGACTCCTGCAGCTGTGCGCTCACGGTGCCGCCCGTGCTGGTCACGCGAACGACCGTCGCGGTCGCGTTCGGCACGAGGCCCGACAGCGGTACGACCTGCTGCGTGTGCGGCTGCACGAGGATGCCCTTGCCGCCCGCCGCCTCGGCGAGCCCCTGCTCCGAGTAGGCGTCGATCTCGACCGTCGCCGCCACATCGCCCGGGTTGCCGAGCACGACGAGCGTCGTGGCGCCGAGCGAGGTGGCCCCGCCGACGAGCCACTGCTCGAAGTCGGGCTGCGCGCAGTTCGCCGCCGCGAGCCCGCGCACCTCCTCGGTGCGGACACTGGTCGACTCGGCCGCCGCGAGCAGCGGCTCCGCGCCGGCGCCCTTCGCCGGCAGCTCGAACGCCTGCGGAGAGCTGCCGCTCGCATCGACCGCCTTGAGCGCAACGGCGCTCGGCGTGCCGCTGCCCCCGCCCGAGACGACGGTCGATTCGCCGAGCAGCGTGAGCGCCGCCGTGGAGCCGGCAGAGCCCCCCGCGCCGAGTGAGAGCAGTCCCCCCGGGCAGGCGACCGAGGCACTCGCCGGCACCGGGGTGACGGTGCGCGAGGCCGGCTGGGCGTGGGCGCTCGGCAGCGGCAGCGTGAACGCGGCCAGCGCCACCACCGCGCTCGCGGCGAGGCCGGCTGCGCCGGCGAGCACGCGCACCCCGGCGCGGGTCAGTACGGTCCTGCGATCGGTCGCCACGGCTCAGTCCTCCTCGTCGCGGCCGCCGACGGCGGCATAGGCGGGTTCGAGCTCCGCATCGTCCCCGATCTCGGGCTCGGCGTCGGCCGGTGGGAGATCGGATGCCTCGGCCGACGCCTCCTCTGCAGCAGGCGTCGCCCCGGCCGGGCCGCCGGTGCCGCCCTTCGGCCGACGGGCGCGCCTGCGCGGCGCCGCCGTGTTGCCGATCGGGATCGCGAGCAGGGCGAACACGCCGAACACGACGACGAGCATCAGCACGATGAGCGGCTGCTGCCAGCCGCCGGGGTTCTTCGGCACCGCCACGGGCGCGATGTCCTTGGTGGTGCTCCACAGGGTGCCCGTCGCCGTCGTGCCGACCCGCGCGAGCAGGGCGTTCCCGTCGAGCGCGGTCGAGGCGCGGTCGGCGAAGGAGCGCTCGTCGAGGTCGGGCGAGGTGCCCGTGTGCAGGAAGACGAAGCCGACGCCGAAGCGCTCGAGGTCGGACGACGCGTCATAGCCGCTGCGCGAGACGAGGTTCACCGCGAGCCGCGCGAGCACGTCGTCGCTCGCCGAGAGCGCCGCGTCGGTCGACGCGATCGTGCTCTGCTGATCGAGGGTGTCGCCCGTGCCGTGCACGATGCCGGCCGTGACGGTGCTGCGCGAGACCGGCGTGACGACGAGGGTGGCCGTGCGCGGCTGCGATGCCGCCTCGGCCATGACGTAGGCGGGCAGCTGACTCGCGGGGTTCGCCGTCACCGCGGCGCTGCCGAGCAGCCCGGCGAGCGCGAGCGGGACGATCGCGAGCAGCGCGCCGATGGACGCTGCCCACGAGGGGACGGCCGAGAACCGGCCGAGGCCCGCGAGGGTGAACAGGGCCGCGCCGGTGAGTCCGAGCCAGTACAGGCTGAGCCCGGAGCCGGCCCACAGTCCCACGGGGTCGGAGCCGGTGATCTGCAGGGCCGACTGCGAGCAGACGACGGCGGTGGCGAGCCCGAGGAAGGCGCCGACGAGGGCACCGGCCGCACGCACGCTGGGGCGCAGGAACAGCGCGACGAGCGCGAGCAGCAGGAAGGGCGCGACGAAGATCACGAGCAGGATCGTGACGACGCCCGCAGGCCAGCCGAGCGCGCCCGCGAAGCCCTGCCAGCCGTCGGTCGCACCGCCGGGGAAGCCCAGCAGAAGCTGCCAGGTCGGGGCGGCGCCGCTCGGCACGGGGACGCCCGGGTCCGCGAAGATGCGGACCGGGTGGCCCGCCGCCAGCTGGTAGAGCGCGAGCGGCAGGAACAGGGCGATCGCCGGCAGCGGCACGAACAGCGCACGGAAGACGCTGCGGCCGCTCGTCGCGGTCCAGAGGATCCAGGCGATCGCGAGCGCGGGCAGCAGCGAGGGCGCGCAGGCCGCAACGCCGGCGCCGAGCAGCGCGGTGGCGCCGGCAGCCGACCACGAGCGCCGTGCCGTCACCGCGGCGAAGATCAGCCACGGCAGCAGCACGTGTGCGAGCACGGCGGCCGGGCGGCCTGCTGCGAGGGCGGCGAGGAGCGGCGGCGCGAAGGCCCAGGCCAGGCCGAAGACCGCACGGATGCCGGCACGGCGGGTGAACCGTGCGGCGAGCAGCCACGCCCCGATGCCCGCGATCGGCATCGCGGCGAACCACAGCAGCACGAGCGAGAGCGACGGCTGCCAGAAAGTCAGCGAGCCGAGCAGGGCGAGCACCGCCTGGAACGGATCGCTCGGCCCGGTGAATCCGATGCCCACGTCGCGCCAGCCCCAGCCGACGCTGCTCCACAGGTGCCCGACGGACGCGTTCAGCGGCAGCAGCCCGCCGCCGCCAAGGGCGCTCGCGCCCAGCAGCCGCCCGTTGATCGCGACCGAGGCGGCGAGGGCGCCGAGCAGCACCCAGCCGCCGCCCGAGCCGAAGAAGTCGAGCTCGCGCCATTCGCCGTGCGCCGCCGTGAGGGCCGCCTCGCGCGACAGCATCCGCCTGCGCCGCAGCTCGGAAGGCGGCAGTCGCAGCGGCGCGATCACCGCCCACCCCGCGCGTTTCGCGTGCGCGACCTTACGCCGCGCCGCCGCGAGGTGGCTGTCGGCGAAGGCGATCTGGAACGCGGCGGCGAGCTCGCCGCCGACGGCGCCCGGCCGCTTTCCGATCAGCCGGCCGATGGCCCGCGCGACGCCGAGCGGAACGAGGGTGAGCCAATGCAGCACGAGGGCGGCGCCCGGCGCATAGGCGAGGCGGCGGTGCAGCTGTGCGAGTCGGCGCTGGCGGTTGCTGACCCGCTCGGCGCCGGTGCGCTGCGAGAGCCGCGGGCCGACGACGCCGTCACCGCCGACCGCCACGCGCGCGCCCGGCGCGACCACGACACGATGCCCGGCGAGCCGGACGCGCACGCAGAAGTCCAGCCCGCCGTCGACGATTGGGAGGGCTGGATCGAGACCGCCGACCTCCGTAAAGACCTCGTGGCGCACGAGCATGCCCGCCTCGTTCACGCCGAGCACGTCGGAGGTGCCGTCGTGCTGGCCTTGGTCGAGCTCGTCGTCGACCAGCGGCACCGTCGCTCCGTAGCGGGTCATGGTCACGCCAAAGCTGCGCAGACGGTTCCGGTCGTCCCACTCGACGATCTTCGGGCCCGTGACGGCGACCGATGGCGAGACCTCGCCGACGGCGAGCAGGTTCTCGAGCGCCTCCGGTTCCGGCGCGGTGTCCTGGGCGAGCAGCCACACCCACTGCTCGGAGTGCACGGGCGCGTCCAGAGCGCGCACAGCCGCCGCAACGGCAGTCGGAAAGGTCAGCTTCTCTTTCGTGGCGAGGTGCTGGGTGGGGGCGAAGGCGGCCACCGCGGGGGTGACGTCGCCGTCGGAGCCGGTCTCGATCACAACGACGGAATCGGGGCGGCGGGTCTGGGCACGGAGCGACTCCAGTGTGCGCTGCACACGCGTCGACCCGCTGCGGACGACGATGATGGCGGTGACTGTCTGAAGCATCGCGGACAGCCTAGGTAGCCGTTACCCGCAGGTTGAGGAGCGCCGTAGGCGCGTCTCGAAACCCGGACGGCGCCTGGAAGCCCGTTTCGAGACGCCGCTTCGCGGCTCCTCAACGAACGTGATGCTCAACCGGCTCTGCGGCGGAGCTTGCGGCGCTCGCGCTCGGAGAGGCCGCCCCAGATGCCGAAGCGCTCGTCGTTCTGCAGCGCGTACTCGAGGCACTGGGCGCGCACCTCGCACGAGGTGCAGATCTTCTTGGCATCCCGCGTCGATCCGCCCTTCTCAGGGAAGAACGCCTCGGGGTCGGTCTGCGCACACAGGGCGTCCGACTGCCACGCGAGCGCATTCTCGTCTTCGTCGACGTCCGCCCGGCGGACGCCGGGCACCCCCAGACGAACCGGATCGACGAACCAGTCGTCCGGAACTGCGGAGCGATAGGCATCAGTCATATCGGACTCCCTTCCCCACCAACGCTTGACCAATTACACCCGTGTAATTCGCTCCGCGTCAAGTCGCGAATCGTAAGGGCAGACAGATCACTCGTGGGTCCCGGGCGTGTCGCGTGTCGCGAGATTAATCGGATCGGCATGAAATCACGTCTACCCCCCAATGGGGGTCACACCCGAATCGGTCGCACCCGGGCAGGGCTAGACGAGCGCGTCTACGAACGCCGTCCCCGTCGTCGCGAGGAACAGCTCCCCCGCGCCGCGCACGGCGAGCTCGCGCTCGTCGGGTGTGATGTAGGCCGCCTGGCCGCGGGCGAGGGCGATGCCGCCCGTCTCGCCCGAGAGTTCCAGCGTACCTTCCGTGGCGAGAGCGATCGCCGGGGCGGAGAGACGGATGCCCGAGGCATCCGCCCCCTCGCTGACGCTCGCATGCACCAGCGCGAAATCGGGCACATCAGGCCGGAAGACCTCGACACCCGGGGCGAGCTGGGCCGGCTCGAGCAGCGGCGCGGGCAGCGGGGTGAAGTCGAGCACGCCGAGCAGCTCGTCGACGTCGATGTGCTTCGGGGTGAGGCCGCCGCGCAGCACGTTGTCGCTCGAGGCCATCAGCTCGACGCCGAGCCCCCCGAGGTAGGCGTGGATGTTGCCGGCCGGCATGTAGAGCGCCTGGCCGCGCACGAGTCGCACCCGGTTGAGCAGGAGGGAGATCACGACACCCGCGTCGCCCGGGTAGCCGTCGTGGAGCGACACCACGGTTTCGAACGGCAGCAGGGCGGGGTCGAGCGCGTCGACGCTCTCGAAGTCGTCTGCGCCGCTCTCGGCGAGCACGAGCCGGGCGGCGCGGACGGTCTCGGCGACCAGCTCGTCGACGGCCGCTCCCCACCCCTCATCATCGGCGCTGAGCAGCCACGTGACCGCGTCGCGCAGCGCGGTGCCGTCGTCGGGTGCGGCGGCGAGCCGTTCCTCGAATTCCGCGAGACGCGCGGCAGGGGCATCGGCGCCGCGCGCCGCGCCGATCAGCCGGGTGAGGTCGCTCGCGACGGCCGCTCTGCTGCGGAATCCGCACAGGGCGTGGAAGGTGTCGGAGAGCGCGAACAGCATCTCGGGCTTGTGGAAGGGGTCCTTGTAATTGCGGTGCGCCGCGTCGAGCGGCACGCCGGCGGCGTTCTCGCGCGCGAAGCCGGCCGCGGCCTGCTCGGGCGACGGGTGGGCCTGCAGAGAGAGCGGGCCGCCTGCCGCGAGCACCTTGAGCAGATAGGGCAGGTGCGGCGCGGGCTCGGCCGCGAGCTCGGCGCCGAGCGCCGACTGCGGATCGGCGGCGATCCACGCTGCGAGGTCGGGGGCTGGCGAGCCGCCCTCGATGCGCGAGGGCGAGGCGGGGTGCGCGCCGAGCCAGAGCTCGGCCTCCGGAGCGCCGGACGGAGCGCGGCCCAGCAGGCGCGCGATCGCCGTGGTCGAGCCCCAGGCATAGTCACGGGGGGTGTTGTCGATCCGCACAAACATCCGGGGCGCTCCTCGCGTCGTCACGTCAGCAAAACCACACCAGGCTATCGAGGGCCGCACGGCCGACCGTAGCCTGACGGCGACCAGTCAGCAGCAACGGAAGCACTCGGAATGACCATCGACACCGCCCCCTCCGCCGTCTTCGAGCCGCTCGCCGCGGACTTCTACGGATTCGCCGCAGAGCTGACCGACGTCGAGAAGGACGCCATCGCGAAGCTGCGTGCGCACCTCGAGGCCGAGGTGAAGCCGCTCGTGACCGAGCACTGGGAGAAGGCGACCTTCCCGCACGAGATCATCCCCGGGCTGCACGAGCAGGGCGTCGCGGCATTCGCCTGGGACGAGACGAAGCCCTTCGAGAACTCGGCCGTCTTCCGCGGCTTCGCGGCGCTCGAGCTCGCCCGCGTCGACGCCTCGGTCGCCACCTACGTCGGCGTGCAGAACGGCCTCGTCGCCGGCAGCGTGTCACTGTGCGGCAGCGCGGAGCAGCGCGCCCTGTGGCTGCCGAAGCTCGCCTCGGGCGAGGTGATCGGCTCGTTCGGGCTGACCGAGCCGCTCTCCGGCTCGGACTCCGCGCAGGGTCTGCGCACGACCGCCCGCCACGAGGGCGACCACTGGGTGCTCAACGGCTCGAAGCGCTGGATCGGCAATGCGACCTTCGGCGACGTGACGGTGATCTGGGCGAAGGACGAGGCCGACGGCCAGGTCAAGGGATTCCTCGTGCCCAACGACTCCCCCGGCTTCGTCGCCACCAAGATCGAGAACAAGGTCTCCCTGCGCATCGTGCAGAACGCCGACATCACCCTCACCGACGTCGTCGTGCCAGACGCGAACAAGCTCGCGAACGCGAACTCGTTCCGCGACACGGCGCGCGTGCTGCGGCACACCCGCGCCGAGGTCGCGTGGGAGGCGGTCGGCATCGCGATCGGCGCCTACGAAGCCGCGCTGGACTACGCGAAGACCCGCGTGCAGTTCGGCAAGCCGCTCGCCGCCCACCAGCTGATCCAGGACCTGCTGGTGAAGTCGCTCGGCAACATCACCGCCTCGCTGGCGCTCGTCGTGCAGGCATCCCGGATGCTGGAGAACGGCACCCAGCGCGACGAGCACTCCGCCCTCGCGAAGGCCTTCGCGACCTCGAAGATGCGCGAGACGGTCGCCTGGTGCCGCGAGGTGCTCGGCGGCAACGGCATCGTGCTCGACCACGACGCGGCGCGCTTCTTCGCAGACGCCGAGGCGATCTACTCCTACGAGGGCACGCGCGAGATGAACACCCTCATCGTCGGCCGCGCGATCACGGGCGAGGCCGCGTTCGTATAGGAACATTTCGTTCGATTCGTCACACCGAATCCGCGATCGCGAGTGACGAATCGTCCGAATTGTGCCGAATCGTTCGCCGCGCGCCCGCGTTCGCATGGGGCGTTCCTGAGGGCTCGCGCCGATAACCTTTCAGACATGAGGAGCCCGGTCGCGACGCTGCACCCCGCCGCGGGCATCCTCGCGACCCTGTCGTTCTTCACCCTGTTCGCCGGGGACGCGTGGCGGAACCTGATCGGCTGGCCGGCCTACCTCGCCCTCGCGGGTGTGCTCGCGCTCGCCAACGTGGTCTGGGTCTTCATCGCCCGCCCCGAGCTGCCGCTGCGCAAGTGGCCGAAGATGCTGCTGCTCTTCGTCGCGCTCGCGATCGCCTCGATCGCCTGGGCGCGCTACCAGGGCACGACCGGCCCGGGCGGCCACCTCGACGTGACGCTCGGCGCCCTCGCGCTGCTCGCCGCGGGTGTCGCCGGGCTCGCGCCCGCCCTGATCCTGACGCAGCGCCAGCTGGCCTCCGTCATCGGGGGCGCGCTGCGCTGGGTGCTCGGGCTCTCGCTGCTCTTCGAGCTGGTCGTGGCGCTGTTCATCCGGCATCCGATCCTCCCCCTCGTGCGCGTGGCGGGCGTCGACTACACCGGCAAGCTGCCCGCCGCCTTCTACTGGAGCCGCAACGAGCTGCTGCACGGCGGCCCGATCCAGGGCATCGTCGGCAATGCCGACCTGCTCGCGATGTGCGCTCTGATCGGGTTGATCGTCTTCGGGCTGCAGCGCGCCGAGGGCGCATCGCGGCCGTTCTGGGGCTGGTTCTGGATCGTGCTCGCCGCCGTCGAGCTCGCGCTCACCCGCTCGGCGACCGTGCTCGTCGCGGCCGCAGCCACCGCCGTCGTGCTCGGCTTCGCCGTGTGGGCGCGGGTGCGCGGGCAGCGGGGCCGCGGCCCGCTCTACCTCAGCGCGTTCTTGCTGCTCGTCGTGGTCGTCGGCGGGGCGATCACCGCGTGGGAGGCGTTCACGGGCCTGCTCGGGAAATCGACGACGCTGACGGGCCGCACGGACATCTGGAACGCGGTGATCCCCCTCGCGCAGCAGCACACCGTCTTCGGCTGGGGCTGGCTCGGCTACTGGGTGCCGTGGGCGAAGCCCTTCGACGGCCTCGCGGTGCGCGGCGGCGTCGAGTACCTGCAGGCGCACAACGCGTGGCTCGACGTCTGGCTGCAGCTCGGCATCGTCGGCGTCGTGGTCTTCGCGTGCCTCGCGATCACGACGCTGGGGCGCGCCTGGTTCATGGCGGTCGACAGGCCGATGACGGATGCCTCGAGCAGGCATCCGTTCACGGCCCTCACCCTGCTGCCCCTGCTCGTCTTCTCGGCCCAGCTGGTGCAGTCGCTGGCAGAGAGCCGCTTGCTCATCGAGAGCGGGTGGGCGCTGCTCGTGGTGTGGTCCGTGACGACCAAGGCGAGTCGCCCGTGAGCGCAGGCGGCGGCTGGCGTGCCTTCGAGGAGCCGCTGCGGAACTTCTTCAGCTCCGGGCGGTTCGCGAACGCGCTGTCGCTCGTGATCGTGGGCGCGGCGTTCACGACGTTCGCGACCGTGCGGGTCATGGGCTGGCCGGGACTCGTCGGCGCGCTCGCGGCGCTCGTCGTGCTCGCGACGATCTCGTTCATCGCGCGCCGCGGGCGGCACGAGCCGCACGGCCTGCTGCCCATCTCGCTGCTCGTGTTCGTGGCCTGGTGCACCATCAGTGTGTTCTGGAGCGAGAACCCCGGCACGACGATCGCCTCGTCGCTGTATCAGCTGGCCTGGGCGTACCTCGCGATCTACCTGGCGATGGTGCGCGACACGATCCAGGTGGTGCGGGTCGTGGGCGACGTGCTGCGCTTCCTGCTCGCCGGGTCGCTGGCACTCGAGGTGTTCAGCGGCCTGGTCGCGTCGGAGCCCGTGCACTATCTCGGGGTGAGCGGCACGATCGCACACTTCGGGCCGATCCAGGGCATCTTCGGCAGCCGCAACGCCCTCGCGCTGATCTCGGTGATCGCGCTCGTGACCTTCTTCGTCGAATGGCGCACTCGCTCGGTGACACGGGGCCGGGCGGCCCTGTCCATTCCCCTCGCGGCGATCAGCCTCGCGCTGTCGCGATCGCCGGTGGCCGTCGCCGTCATCGCCATCGTCGGCATCGCCGCGCTGTTCCTCGTGCTGCTGCGCAGCATCAGGGACGAGCGGCGGCGGTTCACGGTGCAGGTGACGCTGGCCGTGGCATCCGTCATCGCCGCTGCTGCCGCCTGGGTGCTGCGCGACCCGATCATCGCGCTGCTCGACGCGCGCAGCATGCTGAACGTGCGGCACGCGCTCTGGATCCAGATCTGGGACTTCAGCAAGGCGAACCCGCTGGTCGGCTGGGGCTGGACCGGTATCTGGCGCGGCGACGAGTACCCCTTCAACCTCATCACAGCGTTCGCGGGCACCCCGGCGTCGAACGGGTTGAACGCCTATCTGGATGTCCTGCTGCAGCTCGGCTGGGCGGGCGTTCTGGTGTTCGGGGTGCTCGTGGTGCTCGCGCTGGGCCGGTCGTGGCTGGTGGCATCGAACAAGCGGTCCGTCATCCACACCTGGACGCCGCTGGTGCTGCTCGCGCTGCTGGCGACCTCGGCCACGGAATCCGTCGCCCTCGTCGACTACGGGTGGGTGCTGCTCGTGATCTGCACCGTCAACGCATCGCAGAACATGAGCTGGCGG
Source organism: Gryllotalpicola koreensis (assembly GCF_039538185.1). Taxonomy (NCBI): domain Bacteria; kingdom Bacillati; phylum Actinomycetota; class Actinomycetes; order Micrococcales; family Microbacteriaceae; genus Gryllotalpicola; species Gryllotalpicola koreensis. The sequence continues at coordinate 459,257 of NZ_BAABBW010000003.1, read as the reverse complement.
AATGCGGTGCCGGGCCCGGCGGCGCCGCACCCGAGGCGCTGATGGTGGGGTCCCCGTTCCGCCCCGCGGCGACGGTCTAAAGTGTGCGGATGGAGTCGCGAGCAATGCCCAGAGAAGACGACACCCGGATCCGCGCGGCGAGCGTCATCCCTGGCCACGAACAGTGGCTCTCGAGCGCGTCGTTCTGGCTGCCGACTCGGTTCGTGCCCGCCTCCGCATGGAATGAGCACGGGCCCTTCGCCATGTGGGCCGTGACGGCGTTCGGCCCGCGGACCCTGGTCGAGCTCGGCACGCACTACGGGTTCTCCTATTTCACGATGTGCGATGCGATTCGGCGAATGGGTCTGCCCACAAAAGCCTGGGCCATCGACTCATGGGAGGGCGACGAGCACGCCGGGTTCTATGACCACAGGGTGTACGACGCGGTCCGCGAGATCAACGCGGACTACGAGGACTTCTCGAACCTGCTGCGCGGGTACTTCGACAGTCAGGTCGACAATTTCGAGGACGGGTCGATCGACTTGCTGCACATCGACGGGCGGCATCGGTACGAAGATGTCAAGGAGGACTTCGAGACGTATCTGCCCAAGATGTCGTCTCATGGAGTGGTAATGTTCCATGACATCGCCGAACGGCACGATGACTTCGGAGTCTGGAAGTTCTGGGAAGAGCTCGCCGGAGAACACCCGTCGTTTGCCTTCCGGCACGGGCACGGGCTCGGCGTGCTCGGAGTGGGCTCGGAGCTCCCCGACGCTGCAGAGCGCTTCTTCGCCGCGGCAGAGAATCACGCCGACGAGATCCGAGCGACCTACGAGCACCTCGGCGGTCGGCTGAACCAACTCGCGGACCACGATCTGTCGTTCGACGGCCTCCACGCCGGGATCCACGAGAGGGAGGTCGCGCTCCAGGATCTGACCAGCCAGCGCGATCAGCTTGCGGCGCAGGTGGCCGCGCTCACGACGCGCTCCGACGAACTCGAAGAAGCACGTGCTGCGGCAGAGACGACCGTCAAGCAGCTGAGCGACGAGCTCCTCCGCACACGTGCCACTCTCAGCTGGCGGATCACGAGGCCTCTGCGCGCCATGCGTCGCCGTCGCCTTTGATCACTGTTCCGCGAGCATCGCTGAGCCCTCAACGCGCGCCCCTGCATCATTGCCCGCACGCCGCGCCTCGAACGTTGCCTGTCGAACAAGCGGTCTGTCATCCACACCTGGACGCCGCTGGCGCTGCTGGCGACCTCGGCCACGGAATCCGTCGCCCTCGTCGACTACGGGTGGGTGCTGCTCGTGATCTGCACCGTCAACGCGTCGCAAAACATGAGCTGGCGGAGTGCGGTGCCTCGTTGAGCGGCCCTCGCCTGACCGTCACGCCCGCTGCACGAGGTCGCGCACGACGTCGAGCCAGCCTTGGCTCGCGAAGCGCGGGTAGAGACGGCGAGTGGCCAGCGCGAGCACATGAGGCATGCGGGCAAGCCGGATGCTGGGAAACGCGGCCCTGGCCGCCTCGAACCGCGCCTTAGCACGCAACGTCGAAACGGTCGTCTCGTCGTAGCCGACGCCGTCGGCCCAGTCAGCGAGAACGCCGAACTTCGCCGCAAGCTCGGCGTTGCGGGTGCCCCGCGATTGCATCATCCGCCGTATCCGGTATGCAAGTGTCGGTTGCACCACCCCGATCTCGTTGCCGCCATGCTGCCGGTAATCGACGGTCTGCTCGCGCAGCACCCGCACCCCCCCGTGCAGCGCCGCCACGATAGCCAGCCACTCGTCGTGCACCCACTCGCTCGGGAACGGCAGCGCCTTCTCGAGCAGGTCGCGGCGGAACACTACGGTCGCTCCGGTAGCGACATTGCGCCGTAGCAGCGCGTCGAGTGCATGGCGCGACTCGAGTACGCCGAGCTCAGCCTCGGTGAGGCCGAGCGACTCGAACAGGCCGAAGCCCAGCGGCGCGCCCTCGGCGTCCACGAGCCGGGCGTCGGTGAACAGCAGCAGCGCCTCAGGGTCGCGGTCGAAGATGGCGACCGCCCGCTCGAGCTTGCCCGCATGCCAGATGTCGTCCTGATCGCTCAGGGCGATGAGTCCGCCCGTAGCGGCGCGCACCGCCCCCTCGAAGTTCTTGGTGACTCCGAGCGGCGGACGGTTCTCGATCCAGTGCACCTCGGGCCGGGCATTCGCCGCGCCGATCGCCTGCCGCGCGAGGGCGAGCGTGTCGTCGGAGGAGTCGTCGTCCGAGACGACGAGCTGGGCGGGCGCGGGCGACTGGGCCAGGATGCTATGCAGCTGGGCGCCGACGAAGCGGGCGCCGTTGCGCGTGCACAGCGCGACGGAGACGCCGGGATCGGTCGGCGCCACCACGTCAGTCCAGCCGGCCAGTCGGCCGGGACGGCGCCGGGTAGCGCAGGTAGCTCAGGCGCGCGTTCTCGCGACGCGAGCGCGTGATGCCGTCGAGGATGAAGCCGAGCAGCAGGGTCAGAGCGGCGATGATTGCGAGCGAGGAGGCGAGGATCGCGGACGGAAACCGCGCGACCTCCCCGGTCTGGAAAAACTCTACGATCACGGGGATGCCCACGATCAGCGCGATCAGGAAGACGACGCCGCCGAGGATGCTGTGGAACAGCACCGGCCGCTCGTGGCGCACCAACTGCACAATCAAGCTGAGGATCTTGATGCCGTCGCTATAGGTGTTCAGCTTGCTCTCGCTGCCGGCCGGCCGATCCTTGAAGCCAACCGTCACCTCGGTCTGTGGTACTCGCAGACTCGAGGAATGCACGGTCAGCTCGGTCTCGATCTCGAACTCGCGCGAGACAGCAGGAAACGACTTCACGAAGCGCCGCGAGAACACCCGGTAGCCGCTGAGCATGTCGTTGACCCGGGTGCCGAAGATAGCGCTGACCAGATTGTTGAACGCGCGGTTGCCTGCCTCGTGGCCAGGCCGATAAGCCGATTCAGTGACCTGCGCGCGCACCCCGAGCACGTGGTCGAGCGGTCCGGCGAGCAGTTCATCGATCATCTGCGGCAGGGCGGCCGCGTCGTAGGTGTCGTCGCCGTCGATGAGCACGTACACATCGGCCTCGATATCGGCGAACGCGCGGCGCACCACGTTGCCCTTGCCCTTTACCCACTCGTGGCGAACGATCGCGCCCGCCTCAAGGGCACGCTCGACCGTGGCATCCGTCGAATTGTTGTCGTAGACATAGATGTCCATCGATGGGACGGCCGCCCGCAGCTCGGCGACGACCGTTCCGACGGCGGCTTCCTCGTTATGACAAGGGACAATGGCGGCGATCTTCAGGTCGTCGTACATGTGCGTGTGGTGCTCCTCAACGGGCTGTGCGATTGTCATCTCAGGGCCGCGTCCATCCCGCCGTCAAGATTAGTCAGTACAGGGCGATGGCGTAGACCGCCACACTGCAGACCAGGACGAAGGCGGCCGGGACGGCAAAGACAAGCGGTTCCCACCGTCGGGGTACCGCCACGTACACGGGCAGCAGCGAGGAGAGCCCGAGGATCGCGACCGCGAGCATCGGCAGGAAGTACCGGCCCTGGACGCCCGAGGCGTAGATCGCGCCGACCGGCATGAACGTGAGATACAGCGCACCGATGACGGCGAGGAACACCCCGAGCGCCGCGACGAGCCAGAGCAGGGCGGTCCTCGGCCGGAGCTTGGCTGCGCGCAGACCCGAGATCAGGAGCAGCGCCATGGCGATGATCTTGAGTGGCTCAGGCACCTCGATGGTGTCGTAGCCGAACAGGCCCACGATGCCGACGCGCCACGAGTCGCCGAAGATCGTGATCGTGCGGATGATCACGCCGGCGAATCCGATGGGGTCGGTCAGCACGTGCCGCAGCTGCTCGGCCGGGACGATCTGCGCGGCCAGGTCGGCACGCTGGTAGACCAGGTCCGCCGACGGCCCGGCGGTGATGAGGTACACCCCAGCAGTTACCACGAGTGGGACGACGATGGCGGCCGCCTTCGTGATCCATCCGCTCAGAGTGCCGCCAAGGTTGCGCGCCGGGATCGCCAGGATGAGCAGCAGGAGCGGTGCGTAGGACGGTTTCATCACCGCGAGCGCGAGCGCCGCGAGGCCCAGCACCGCGGTGCTCGTGCGCAGGCCGCGAATCGGATGCGACATCAGCCTCAGCACGACCGCGGTGAAAAGCAGTCCGCCGGCGTCGCTGAACGTGTCGGCGGTGATGACGGAGGATTGAAAGACCACCTCGGGAAGCAACGCGATGACGAGGATCAGCCACCGACTCACGAGGTCACGAACGAGCAGGAGCGCGGCGAACACGATGACGAGGTATACGAGCGCGTTGAGCACTCGGGCGATCGTGAGCGCGCCGGCGACGTCGGCGTGCACGACCCGGGCGATCACGAAGCCGGCGGCGGCCGGGAGGTATGGCACGGGCGAGTACACCGCCGAGTTGACGAAGTCGGTCGTGACCCGCGCGCCGTCGACGTCGTACGGCCGGGCGCCGAAGTGCCGCCGCGCCGTGGCGTCGAACGCGTCGCTGCGCTCGTAGAACTCCTTGCTGCGGTCCACCGAGTTCGACTGCAGCCAGCCGGACTGCTCGTAGTCGTACAGGGTCTTGGGCACGTCGCCGCCCCAGCCCTCGGCGAGGTCGACCAGCTGCGCCCACCAGATGCCCTCCGAGATCTGCTCGGCGCGATAGACGTGCGACTGCTCGTCGAGCCCGTAGCCCGCGGGGGTGATGACGATGAACAGGGCGCAGCCGACGGCGGCGATGATCGCGAACATCCAGTGCGCCGTGAGCAGCCGGCCCAACGGCGACGTCAGCCTTCCCTGTAGATCCACAGCGTGGTCGCCCCCTGCGTGATCTTGGCCTCCTGAGTGAGGCAGCTCTGTTGGATTGCGCCGGTTGAGAGCACATAGTCGACGTTGCTCTTCGCGAAGCTGCTGCAGGAGTCGAAGGTCACCGCGATCTGATCCCGCACCGGGTTGCTCACGACCGGTTCACCGGTACCCGGCGTCCAGCTGATGTTCGCGAGCCGATTCCAGGCATCCTCGTAGCGCTTTGCCGGGTCGATCTCGGCCCACAGCGTACGCGGCGGGTAGGTCTGCACCCCGTTCATCGCCTTCACTCCGCTCTCCAGTAAGACGCTGGTCGTGACGTTGCCGCCGACACCGACCCAGACCGCGTCGGGGTCGGCCTTCCCGATCGCCTCAACCGCGTGTCCGGCCCGGGTGTCGTCAGCGACGTCGTACACGCCGCGGTAGACCGGGTTCACCATCCCGCCGACCGCGAGCGAGGCCATCAGGAACGCGGCCGTGGCCCAGCCGGACCGTCCGAGGCAGTAGAGGGCGACGGCGACACCCGTCAGCAGCACGACGGCCGCCCACAGATGCGTCACATGCACCACCGCCGACCCGGTGTGCCGCAGGTACAGCCAGACCACGCCGCTCGGGACCATGGCGACCACGCCGCAGGCGGCAGCGACCGCCCCGTGCAGGCGCAGGCGCAGGCGCCGCGACACGATGAGCCCATCGGATCCCTCGGTCATCCGCACCATGTCGGTGACCGCCATCACGGCGAGCACGGCGAACGCAAGCCGGATCCGGCCGTCGGTGGTGCGGTCGAGCAGCAGCAGGTACGCGAGCGCGTCCCAGTGCGGCACGAAGAGGAAGGCGAGCACGACGAGACCGCCGACGAGGGTGGCGGCCGCCGGCCAGTCGATGCGGTGCGCCCGCCGCCAGAGCAGCACGAGCAGCAGTACGAGGGGCAGCGTCAGCAGCAGGCTGAGCACGAGCGGGGCCGATGCCTCCGACGGGTTCGGGCCGATCCCGTCCCACGCGCCGAGGCCCAGCGCGCTCTGGAACGGGCCGCTGAACAGCGCGATCGCCGCCTGCAGGCCGCCGCCGCCGGTGGCCTCCAGCCGCTGCCCGGGATAGACGGTGCCCAGCACCGCGCGGATGGTCGGCAGGCGGGTGGCGACCCAGGCCCCCAGCACCGCGACCGCGCCGACGGCGGCCGAGGCCAGCGGCACCAGCCGGACCAGCACGTCGTGCCAGGCGAGGCCTCGCGTGAAGCGGGATTGCAGCACCGCCCCGATCGCGAACAGCCCGGCGGCGACCGCCGCCGGCACGATGAACGGCACATAGATGCTCATCGCCATCGTGACGGTCACGTAGCCGGCCAACGCCGCGACGACCGCACGGACCCACCAGTGACCGGCACGCAGGGCGAACACCACGGCCGTCATGACGAGGAACGCCCAGGCGACCGGCCATAGCGTGGTGGGCAGGAACCACCACTGCAGGATCGGGGAGAACAGCGTGGCGACCGCCAGCATGGCGGCGAGGATCGGCCGCCTGGGCAGGATCGACACCACGAACCAGTACACGCCGACCAGCACGCCGAACGCCGGAAGCCACCAGCGCAGCGCCATCCCCTGGTCCAGCGGCAGGAAGAGGAATCCGGCGACGTGCGGGCGGAAGATCGTCGACCAGTCCCACGAGGGCAGGTCGTTCTGGACCGTCGCATCCATGCCGCCGGGCAGGGTCTGGTTGAAGCTGGGGAAGCCCTCGCGGATCTGCGAGACGATCCAGCTCGACTGCACGAACCACTCGTCGCTGCGGATCGGCCGCGGCACACCGGCGAGGAGCGACGGGTCGGCGCCCGAGCCGAACTCCGCCCAGTGCGCGCCGGTTGACGAGCCCGAGATCCCGAGCGCGACGAGCACGCCGAGGATGACGAAGGCGAGTGCGGGGAAGGCCACCAGCACGAGCAGGTTCGGCAGCCCGGAGGCCTGCGGCGCGAGCCAGGCGCCCAACCGGGCACCCCACGGCGCGCGCGGCGCCGCGTCGGCAATCTTCAGCACGCGTACCCCTCGCACACGATCAATGAGGTTCGCATCTGCAGACAGCACCGCGACCGCCTATGAATTTAGCGGATTCCTAGCTTGAGCCCACGCCGGGAACCGAGGGTGTTTCCCGGTTTTCGGGGCCCAATTCGGGGCAGATCAGGGAACGGTGACGGCTTTGCAGCCGATCAGCGAGTTGCTGCCTGCACCCGTGTTGATGCCGTAGACGCACACGTTGTAACTGCCGGGCTTCGCCGGCACCACGCCATCGTAGCCGTGTTCCGAACCGTAGTCCGGGTACGCCTTGCCGATGTCAGAACGGGTGTTTCCCGCGGTGAGCGCACCGGCCAGCGTCGTCCCGACGTATACGTGCACCGGGATCGACGCCGACGTGTCGGGGTCGAGTGCCCAGCCCGCGACGCGGACTCCGCCCGAGACGCCGCCCGCCAGGTCGACGCTGCCGATGGGCGAGCCCGACTTCACGCTGAGGGTCTTGCAGCCGAGCAACGGGTTCGAGCCAGACGGCTGATTGATCAGGTACAGGCAGACGTTGTCGTTGCCCGCGGCCAGCTGCACGCTTCCGGAGAACCCGTGGGCCCCGCCATAGGCCGGGTAGAGGGCCGCGATGTCCGAGCGGCCGCCGTTGGCGGTCAGAACGGTTACCAGCTGGCCGTTGGAGTACACGTGCACTGCCACGGGGTTCGCCGTGTCGGGGTCCAGCGCCCAGCCCCGCACGGTCGCTCCGCCGGCGACGGCGTCCAGTGCGTCAAGGTGGCCGAAAGGCGCACCACCGGGAAGCACGCTCACACTGCGGCAGCCGATCAGGCTGTTCGATCCGGTGCCGACGTTGATGCCGTAGACACACACGTTGTGCGTTCCGCCGGTGGCCGCGAACGAGACCGAGTAGCCGTGGTTCGTGCCCGAGTTCGGGTACGGTCCGGCGAGATCGGGTCGGCTGCCGTTCGCGAGGAAGTTCGTCGGCACGATCTTGCCGTCGACGTAGATGTTCACGTGGATCGGGTCGGTGGTCTGCTGGTCGAGCGCCCATCCGCTCACCGCGATGCCGTCGGGCAGGGCGGACGCCGAGTCGACGTGGCCGACCGGCGAGGCGGAGATCACGTTGACGGTGCGGCATCCGAGCGAGGTGCCGTGCGAACCGATGCCGACGTTCACGGCCGTGATGCAGACCGATCTCGCGCCTGCGGCGGCACTCACTGTGACCGAGAAACCGTGCTGGTTGCCCGTGTTCGGGTAGGCGGCCGCCACGTCGTTGCGCGTCAGGGAGGCGGCCTTCGTCGCGACGACCTTGCCGTCGACGATCACCTGAACGTTGATCGGACTGGTCGTGTTCGGGTCGATCGCCCAGCCGGTGACGGTGAGCTGGTCGTAGCCGGCGGTCGCCGTGTCGTAGTGACCGTAGGGCACGTTGCCCGCGTCGGTCGGCGAGCCGAACCAGTTGTTGAAGAACACCCAGAAGTTGCGGTTGCCGTAGGAGGAGCAGCTGTCGCCGACACCGTTCAGGTTGTTCAGCGCGGCCGCATTGGGCGTGTACGGCGTATAGATGTACAGCCCGACGGTCGCCTGATTGAGGATGTTGACCGTCGTGCTGCCGCAGGACGCGGTCGGGCTGTAGCGAACCGCCGAATTGCCGATGTGCTTACCGGTGACCGAGTACCAGTACGACGGCTCGTACGCGTACTCTTTGAACTGCCAGGCCGCGTGGTACACCTGGTTGAAGAATCCGTAGTACTTCGTGTCGCACGCGGAGGTGTCGGGGCACGCATAGCCCATCGCGATCGAGTACCGCGCGCTCGTCGGGGCCTTCGAGCTGACGAGCGCCTCCTCCTTCTCGAGCGTGACGAGGATGACCTGCGGGTTGATCCCGCACGCCTGCGCGACCTTGTAGATGATCTGCGCGGCGCTCTCGTTGTTGGCGCCCGCGTAGGCGTTGCAGCGGCCGGCGCTGGCGGCCTGGCTGGTGGTGTTCTGGTGGAAGTTCATCAGGCACGGCTGGCCGTTGGCCGCCGTGCAGCCGGATTCCTGCGACTGCAGGAACGACTGGATCTGCGCAACCGACATCGCGTTCGAGTTGAAGAACACGTCGTCGGAGATGATCTCGCCCGCGTTGAAGTCCGACCCACTGAGCGCCTCGGCGCGCTGACCGGGTAGAGCGATGAGCAACGCCGCTACGAGGCACGCCGACAGTACGGCCGCGCACAGCGTCCAGCCCCTACGAAACACGAACTAACCCCTCACACCCACGGCAATCGAATCTGAGGCTAACCCATGGTCAGCGGTTCGCAAGGGAGGCGGCATGACCGCGGCGAGTCAGAGCCCCGCCCGCTCGCGTCGCATCATTGTGCGCGTGCGCAGGTGGACGAACGGGTCGTTGCCCGGCACCCCCCACCGGGCGCGGATGCGGTCGACCTCGAACTGCTCGACCCGCGCCTCGCGGGTGCGGGACTCGAAGTGGTACAGCCGGGCGCGGCTGATCCAGAGGATCCGGTATCCGGCCTGCCGCACCTTGAGGCTGAAGTCGACGTCGTTGAAGTTGATCGGCAACTCCTCGCTGAAGCCGCCGATCTCGAAGAACACCGTGCGGCGCAGCGCGGCGCACGCGGCGGTCACGCCGGAGACCTCGCGATCCACGTCGAGCGCGCAGAACGGGCCCGGGTCGTCGAGCGAGTAATCCTGATACGGATGCCCGTAGCCGCGGTGCGCGTACTGGTGCCCGGCGTGCTGGATGTGCCCGTCTTCGAAGACGAGATAGCCGCCGGTCAGTCCGACGTCCTGCTGCTCGAGCGGCGCGCAGAGATCCTCGAGAGCAGAGCGCGATATCGGCTCGACGTCGTCGTTCAGCATCACGAGGATGTCGCCGGTGCTGTGCACCGCGCCGAGGTTGCACTTGGCGGAGAAGTTGAACTCGTCCGCGAACTCCACTAGCACGAGGGAATCCCCGCCGATGCGGCGCAGCTCCGCCAGCACGCCTTCCGGCGTCGCCGTGTCGTAGACGATGACGATCTCGAGCCGGCCGGCGACCGTCTGCTCCAGCAGCCCGCGCACGGCATCCACCACGAAGCAGCGCTCGACGCCGTTGACCGTGCCGGTGCCCCCGCGCGTCGGGATGACGACGCTGATGCGGTGCCCCTTCCCCAGCGTGCGCGTCACCTCGACCGTGCCCTGCCAGGGGCCACGCACGGCCCCGTCCCCGGTACCGGTGCGCTTGACGTGCTCGTCGACCGCGCGCACGCCGGCGTCCCACGCATACGGCTTCGCGTCGCCGCTCGAGGCGGTCGATTCGGGCAGGATGCGCCAGTGGTAGAGCACCTCCGGCACGTGGTGGACGTGCCGCGCCAGCTCGGTCACCCGCAGGGCGAGGTCGTGGTCCTGGGAGCCGTCGAACTCCGAACGGAACCCGCCGACCTGCTCGACCAGCGCGCGCCGGTACACCGAGAAGTGGCTCGTGTACATCTGGTTGCGCAGCCGCTCGGGCGACCAGTCGGGCTTGAAGAACGCCTCGGAGAACTCGCCGAGCTCGTCCACCTTGTCCTCGTCGGTGTACAGGTAGTCGATCTGCGGGTCGGCGGTGAGCGCCTCTGCCGCGGTGCGCAGCGCCCCCGCACCAAGGAGGTCGTCGTGGTCCAGCAGGCCGATGAACTCGCCGCGCGCGACCGCGAGACCCGCGTTGGAAGCCACGGAGATGCCGCCGTTCTCCGCCTGCTCCACGACGACGATGCGCTCGTCGAGCTCCGCCTGGGTGCGCAGGAACGGGACGATTTCGCTGTTCGGTGATTTGTCGTCGATCAGGATCAGCTCCCAGTACCGGAACGACTGCATCCGGACGGAGTCGATCGCCTCCTGCAGGAACCTCAGATCGCTGTTGTAGACGGGGACTATCAGTGAGAAGAACGGGGCGTCGGTCATTGCCTGGCCCCGCGGCGCAGCACGCGCATCGGCTTCAGGGCGAGCGTCCCGACCCGCCACGTCCGCGAGCCGCGCAGCGCGTCGAGCTGCGCCGTGTAGTGCTGGTTGAGGTCGTCGATGATCTGCTTGGTGATCTTCTCGTGCATGTACGCGGCCGAGAGGATCTCGTGGCGCAGGGCCTCCTTCTGATCCTCGAGCTGGTCGATTCGCAGCAGGGCCTGCGCCAGGTCGCCGTCGGCGACCTCCTCCCAGCGCTGCCGCAGCACCGCCAACTCGGCACGCGTGCCGAGCGCGTCGTCGCGGGTGAGGAGGAGCTCGCGCTGCAGTGTGCGAATCAACTCGAGCAGGTCCTCGCTCGACTCCTCGCCCCGCGGCACCCACGTGGCCAGCGACTCGGGTTCAGCCGGCTGAGGAGCCGAGGTGGGGATGTCCGGCTGTGCGCCCTCGCCGAAAAGATCTTCTGTCGTCATGTTCTCGCTCACTGCCCTGCGTTGCGACGCGTGATCCGCGCCCTGACCTTGCCCACGACTACTCTTGCACCGCCGTTGCGCAGGTAGTAGACCGCGCGGCCCAGGTCGCGCCGTAATCCGGAGTACTGCGGCACGCGGGCGCGCACGGCAACCGTCTTGCCCGCCTTGACCGCCTCCACCGGCTCCGGCTTCTTGTCGGGTGCGCGGTGCGGCTTCACACAGAACTCGACGACGGGGGCGAGCACACGCTCCCACTCGAAGGCACGCCGCGCTTCGGCGACGTTCGCCCGCGCGGTCGCGACCGCCTCCGGCTCGTAGAGGTAGGTCTCGAGCGCCGTCTCGAGCGCCGCAATATCGCGCTCGGCGACGGATGCCCCGAGCTCGCGCGCCTCCACGAGATCGCCGAAGCTGTCGCCGCCGGTCGTCACGATCGGCAGTCCGGCCCAGAGGTAGTCGAGGATCCGGGTACGGAAGGAGTACGTCGTCTCGATGTGCTGGAAGTGGGTCGACACGCCCAGGTCCGCCTCGAGCAGGTAGTTCTGCCGTTCCTCGTAGGCCACCCAGGTGTCGTTGAAGAACACGTGGGTGCCCGTGAGGCCGAGCTCCTCGGCGAGCTCACGCGCGGCGATCGCGGCCCGCATCTCGGGCACGTGCGGATTCGGGTGCTGCGTGCCGAGGAAGAACAGGCGCACGTCGGAGTGCCGTTCGGCCAGCCGGGCGACGGCGTGGATCAGCGTCTCGGGGTCGAACCAGTTGTAGATGCCGCCGCCCCAGATGATGACCTTGTCGTCGGCGCCGATTCCGGGCACGACGTCGCGCAGCACAGCGCGGGTGTGCGTCGGCTCGTCGCTGGGAATCCCGAACGGTACGACGCTGAGCAGACCCTCGAGATCATTGTCCTGGCCGTAGGTGAACGGGTTGACGCGCCCGAGGGAGGCGAGCTGGCCGAGCCAGAAGCTGCGCTGGCGCTCGCTTGCGCAGAGAAAGAAGTCGCCGACCTCGAGCTGGTGATTGAGGGACTCGTTCGCCTCCTCGACCTGCTTGGTCCACTGCGACAGCGGCTTCTCGCGCCCCTGCTCGAGCTGTTCGAGATGCATCGGGTCGTAGATGTCGACGATGAGGTACTTACCCGACTTCTCGAGGGCCGGGAACAGCGAGAGGGCGTGGCCCTGCGTGATGATCACGTCGGCCCAGCCGACGTGCGGGTTCATGCTGCTGGGGCGGTGGTAAGACACCTCCGCGATCTCGAACGGCTCGCCGCGGTGCACGGCGGAGTTCATGCTGACCAGGCGCACGTCGTTGTCCTTGGACAGGATGCGGGCCATGTTCCAGGCGCGGATGGCGGGGCCGGCCATGCGCGCTCCCACCGGGTCTCCGGTGATGATCAGGATGCGCCGGCGCACGTGCTGGTCGAGCACGCCCAGCGACGAGACGATGCTGCGGTAGCCCTCGAGGTAGCTGTCGATGGGGTACGCCGGCTCGTCGATGTTGCCGAACAGGCCGAGCAGCTGGCGGTCGCTGCGCTGTCGGCTCGTCTGGATCTCGGCCCTGGCGCCGTCGAGGCCGGGCAGCTCCTCGACCAGGCGGTCGATGGCGTAGAAGCCGGCCAGCATCCGGCGCGACACGGTCTCCTCCGGCGCCTTATCGGCACCGGATTTGCGCAGATCGAACTTGTCGGTGTCCTCGACATTGCCGCGACCGGTGGCGCGGCGCACCACGAGCATCAGGGCGGCGGCGAGCCAGTGCTTGAGCTGCTCGTCCTCGAGGTTCTTGTACAGCGTGAACAGGGCGTTGCGCTCGAGCAGGTACAGCTCGTGGAAGTCGCCGAACTTCTCCATCGAGGCGTGGTGCTTATGGAACGCCAGCGACGTCGGAGCGTAGGCGAAGCGGTAGCCCAGCAGGTTCAGCCGCCAGCCGAGGTCGACGTCCTCGTAGAACATGAAGTAGCGCTCGTCGAAGCCCTTCAGCGCCTCGAACACCTCGGCGCGCACGAACATGGCGGCGCCGGTGCCGAACAGCACGTCGCGCGGGTCGTCCCACCTGCCGCCGTCCCGCTCGCCGGCGTGCGGCTTGTAGCCCATGCCGAACCAGGTGATGGCGGAACCCACGTAGTCGACCTCCTCGCCCTCCCAGTCGAGCACCTTGCTCGCCACCGCGCCGACGTCGGCGCCCGACTGGAACACCTTGACGGCCTCCGCGATCCAGCGCGAGTCGGGGCGGGCGTCGTTGTTCAGGAAGGCGACGTATTCGCCGCTCGACTTCGCGACGCCGAGGTTGCTGCCGCCGGCGAAGCCCAGGTTCTTCTTGGATTCCACGAGCACGACAGAGCCGCCGAAGGCAGCCTTCAGCCGCGCCATGCTGTCGTCGCCCGAGCCGTTCTCGACCACGACGATCTCGAGGCGATCCTGCGGCCAGTCCAGCTCGGTCAGGCCCCGCACGGCGGAGATGGTGTCGTCGGTGCCGCGGAAGTTCACCAGGACGACGGAGACGACTCCGGGCTTGCGCTTCGACATCTGCTTGGGGCCTTTCATCGAGGAGGAGCGAGCGGACCAGCGAGGATCAACCCTGCGGGCCGTTGACGTAGTCCAGATAGGCGGCGATCGTGGGGTCGGCCGGGCCGACCTGCTTGAGGTCGCCCTTCTGCAGCCAGGCGGCCTCGTCGCACATCTGCTCGACGAGGTCCATCGAGTGGGACACGAGGATGACCGTCTTGCCGTCCCGCTTCATTTCGGCGAATTTCTGCCGGCACTTGTCCTGGAACTGCTGGTCGCCCACGGCGAGCACCTCGTCGACAACGAGGATGTCGGGGTCGACGTTGATCGCGATCGCGAAGCCGAGCCGGACGTACATGCCGGACGAGTAGTTCTTCACCGGCTGGTCGATGTAGTCGCCGACGTCCGCGAAGTCGATGATCGCGTCGCGCTTGCGCTCGATCTCCTTGCGGCTCATGCCGAGGATCGAGCCGTTCAGGAAGATGTTCTCCACGCCGGAGAGCTCCGGGTGGAATCCACTGCCGACCTCGAGCAGGCCGGCGAGCTTGCCGTACGCGGCGATCTCGCCCTTCTCGGGGAAGTAGATCTTGGTCAGGCACTTGAGCAGCGTCGACTTGCCCGAGCCGTTCGACCCGATCAGGCCGAAGGTGGAGCCGCGCGGCACCTCGAAGCTGACGTCGTTGAGCGCCCAGAACTCCTCATACACGGACTTGCGCCCACGCATGATGGCGCTCTTCAGCGACTGGTTCCGCTCGTGGTAGAGCCGGAATCGCTTGCTGACGTGATCGACACTGACGGCGATATCGCTCATAGTGCTTCGGCCAGCCCCTTCTCGTTCTTGCGGAAGACCGCGAGCCCGATCGCGAACGCCGCGACCGCCCACAGGATGCACGCGACGATGTCCTGCCAGTCGGGGATTCGCTGGTCGTACATCAGGGCGCGGAACGCCGAGACGTACTGGAACATCGGATTCGTCTCGAAGATCTGCATGAGCGTGATGTGGGTGCCGAGGATGCCGCCGTGGCGGTCAGACAGCGACTGCACGATCGAGATCGGGTACACGATCGGGGTCAGGTACATCCAGATCTGGAACAGGATGCCGAGGAAGTACTGCGTGTCACGGAAGTGCACGTTGGCGATCGAGAGCATCATCGCGAGCCCCGCCGCGAACATCGCCAGGAAGAACATCAGCACGACGACCGCGGGCAGAAAGAACACCACGTGCCAGCCGCCGACGAGCAGCAGCACGACGACGAGCACCGCCATCTCGAACAGCCAGTTGAAGGCGACGGCGCCGATGGTCGAGACCGGCAGCACGATGCGGTTGAAGTACACCTTCTGCACCAGGCCGGCGTTGCCGACGATGGAGCCCATGCCGCCCATCACCGCGGACGAGAAGAACGACCATGGCAGCAGTCCGCACAGCAGCCAGACCGGGAAGATGTCCAGGCCCGACGGGTCTCCGGGGGGCGGCGCCGCCCGGAGCAGGAACCGGAAGACGATCGTGTACACGAGCATCGCTGCGAGCGGGTTCACCAGCGACCAGAGCTGGCCGAGGATCGTCCGCTTGTACTGGCCCCGGATGTCACGAAGTGTGAGGTTGGCGAGGAGCTCGCGCGAGGCGAAGACTTCTCGGAGATAGTTCATGCTTCCTCAGTGGTCGGGTTCGGACGGGCTGGCGGGCGCACGCTAACTTATCTCAGAAAGCTTGAGGCCCTCTGTCGCGCTCTCCCCGAGACCCGACAGAGCCTCGCCGCGGCATGAACAGGATGCGAATGACGTCACAACAGGAGACCGGCCCCAATACCTTCCTTCGCGGCACCGCCGCCGTGAGCCGCGCGCTGGGGAGCACATGGCTCTTCTGGGTTATCGTGGCGGCATTCATCGCCAGCGCGCTGGCGATCGCCCTCACCGCGAAGCCGCAGCTGCTGTACGACGAGTACTACCACTTCGGCATCATCGGCGTGTACTCGAAACAGCTCAGCCCGTTCATCACGCATCAGACGGCCGCGACGGCGCCGCTCGGCGACCTCACGCGGATGGGCTCGTTCCTGTACCACTACCTGCTCAGCTTCCCCGAGCGCTTGGCGGTGCACGCCGGCGCCTCCCTCGAGACGCAGTTCCGGCTGCTGCGCACGATCACCGTCCTGATGGCCGGCGCATCGCTGTACTGGTTCCGCCGCTGCCTGACCGACACGGGCGTCCCCAGCGCGGTGGCCAACACCGCCATCGCGGTGTACGTAGCCCTACCGATCACATCGTTCCTCGGCGCGACGATCAACTACGACAACCTGCTGCTGCTCCTTGCGGCGATGCACCTGTCGCTCGGTGTGCGGATCTACACGGACCGCCGCCGCAGTATGACCTTCTACGTGATGTTCCTCGCAACCGGGGTGCTGGCCTCCCTCACGAAGTTCGAATTCATCCCGGCCTTCATCGCCACGTTCGTGATCCTCGCAGTGCGCTTCGTCCTGGTACGGCGCAGCCAGCCACTGGAGCGCGGGCTGCCGCTGCTGCCGGCCCGCCGGCCTGCGCCGATCGCCGCGCTCGTCGGCGCCGCCGCACTGCTGGTCGCGGGTATCTACGCGGTTGCCGCCCGCTATGTCCTGAACGCCTTGACGTACGGCACACCGCAACCGGACTGCGGCGACCTGCACGCCGTCGCGTTCTGCTTGAAGTACGGACCGTGGGAGCGCAATTACGAGCTCGGGCTCTCCCATCCAGTCGCCACGCCCCTAAACCCCAAAGTCATCGGGCAGTATCTGCCGCAGTGGATCACGAACATGCTGAGCACGATCCACACGGACGGAGTGCAGACGCACGTCTACGGCGGGCCGGCCGCCTTCTCCTCGATGCTGTCCTACGCCGTGCCGGTGGCGATTGTGATCCTCGCGATCGGCCTGGGTTTCGTGCTGCGCCGGCCGGGCTTCCAGTTCCTGACGATCGCCGCCGCGTTCTACCTCGCTGTTCTGTTCCATGCCGAGCTGAGCTACTACCTGCGCTACGGGCAGGCGAACATCATCTCCGCCCGCTACGTGATGTTCTTCGTGCCGATCTTCCTCGGGGCGGTCGGGCTCGCCCTCTCCGTGATCGTGCGACGGCTCTACCCCGTGGCCGGCTCCGCCGTGAACGTGGGGATCTTCCTTCTGCTCGCGGTGCTGTCGCTCGACGGCGGCTGGTTCACGACGTTCATGGTCGGTGCGAACCCCGACTGGTTCGACCCGACGAGCCCCTTCGCGCCGTTGCTCACGCCGCTGCGGTTCTTCTCGTCCCACGTGATCGTGCAGTGACACCCGCGCGGCGACGCGCGAAGAGCGGGCTGCCGACACCGAGGACGATCATCAGCACGGTGGCGACTCCCGCGGCAACGAACGCCGCCGTGAGGTAGGCCGGCCAGAAGCGGTAGGCGACGTCGTGCCGTCCGGCCGAGACGACGATGCGCTGGAACAGCCCGTCTGCGGCGACGTGCACCGGCCGCCCGTCGACCGTGACGTGCCAGCCGGGAAGGTACTGCTCGAGCCGTAGCAGCGACCCCGCGCTTGCGCAGTCGACCGTCGCCGCGTCCTTGCCGTGCGCGCTCACCCGGCAGCCGGGTGAAGCGACGAAGTACGACTGTGGCGCAGGCATCCGAAGCACCTGCGTGCTCGCGTCCTCGTAGGCGAGGGTGAGGCCGTGCTTCGCCCGTTCGGCGTCCGTGATCAGCCCGCGCGGCTCGACGACGTAGCTCACGCCGATCGACTCGAAGTTCGCGAGGTTGTCCAGGAATTGCTGCTTGGGCGTCACGGAGGCGCCGCTCGGCGAGACGCCGTTGAAGGTCACGGGCGACTCGGTCGGGATCAGCTTGGCCTGCAGATACGCCTGCCAGGTCTTCGGCACGGGCAGGTTGTTGTCGTTGACGGAGGCGATTCCGAAGTACGAGCCGTAGTTCGGCTGGATCGGCCCCAGCGAGAAGAAGCGCCCCAGGCCGAGGTTCTGCTTCAGGAACGTCACGGAGCCCGTGTCGATCGTGACCGGCCGGGCCGGCGCGTGCGTCTGCGGGGCGAGGAAGAGCGCAACGGATTCCACGACCACCAGCACCGCCGCGCCCAGCCAAGCGCCGGGGACGCGGGCGAACACGGCCGTGACGGCGACGCCGACCCCGACGAGCACGGCCAGGCCGCCCCAGCCGAGGACCTGCAGGCGCAACCCGGGTGCGCCGGGGGCCAAATGGCGCGCGACTAGCGCACCCGCGCTGACGAAGGCGACGGTGCCGACGGCGAGCACCGCCGCGAACCAGAGCCGCAGGCCGCGCCGCAGCACCGCCCCGCGCAGCCCCTCCAGGCCGAGCGCGGCCAGGACGACGGCCGCCGCCGACAGCGCCGCGGGGATGTAGCGGTAGGCCGCGGTCGCGGCGACGCCGGGGATCAGGTCGATCAGCCGGCCGATCACCGGGACGCCGTAGATGCGGCAGATGGCGACGACGACCCACGCGGTAAGGAAGAGCTGCAGTGCCCGGTGCCCGCGCCGCACCATCACCCCGAACAGCGCCAAGGCGACGGTCCCCAGCGACAGATAGCCGCCCACGTTCGACCAGATGTGCGCGATGGTGCCGCTCGCGTCCACGCCGCTCCAGCCATGAATCGGGCCAAAAAGGTAGGGGGCTAGCAACGCAAACATGCCTACCCTAGGCAATGCGACGGCGCTATAGCTACCTGAGTGGCCGGCGAGGAAGGCGTCCGGCAGATAGTCTACGAACGCGACCAGCGCCGGCGCGGCGAGGATCGCGCCGAGCACGACCCCGGCCAGCGTGGCCACGAGGTACGGCCAAGGGCGCGGTGTGCCCGGGATGCGCACGAGCGTCCAGCCGGCGGCGAGCAGCAGGTAGAGGTACGCCGTCTCGGGGAATCCGGCGTACAGCCCGAGCGCGACGGCGATCGCGATCAGCCACCAGCCGCGGAGTCGCGCCCACCGCGTCGTCCCCCGAGCGAGCTCGACGCCGAGCAGCACCCACGGCAGGAACGCTATCGGGTTGACCACCGCGTTGGCCAGCAGCGCGAAGGCGCCGTTGAGGGCGAACAGCACGCCGCCGACCAGCGCCGGCACGAGCGAGAGCTTGAGGCGCCGCAGGAGCAGGTACATGCCGATGCCGGCGAGGCACTCCAGGACGATGTGGAAGATCGCTACACCACCGGGCAGCACCATCAGCAGCGTGAACGGGAACAGCGCGGCCGACTGAAGCCCGCCGGCGAGCGGCTGGCCGACGCCCTCGTCGTGGTTCCACAGCGGTAGTTCGCCCGAGAGCAGCTGATGCACCGCGGCGACCCCGAGGGCCTGGGTGGTAAAGCCGTCGTTCGGGTCGATGGAGTTCATCCCCACGCTGGCCGTGTGCGGCGCCTGCGTGGTTGGCAGGCCGGAGCGTTGCAGCAGCGGATTCGGGTTCGTCACCAGCAGGCTCACGCCATTGGCGAGCAGCACGAACAGGACGATCACCACGAGCGGCCCGATCGTGCGCAGGGCCGCGCGGAGGCGCGCCTCGCGGTCCGTCGCGGGCTGCGAGCGGGCTGACGTCATCGGGTACGACCTCCATCCCTGTGGGAGGAAGCCGGACCTCCCCATCAAAGGGTAGCGTGGCTGCCCGCTGTCAACCGATGCGCACGGCCAACGTGCGATGCGGCCCGCAGCGGGCCAGCCGGCGGTCGGCGTCGCACCCGAAACACAGCGAGCGCCCGCGCTTCCGGGCTCGGCCAGGCGGGCCTTGCATAATGGACGCGTGAAGCTGTTCGTCCAGATCCCCTGTCTCAACGAGGAGGAGACGCTTCCGCTCGTGCTGGAGTCGATCCCGAAGAGGATCGACGGCGTCGACGAGATCGAGATCCTCATCATCGACGACGGCTCCAGCGACCGCACGATCGAGGTTGCCAAGAGCCACGGCATCCGCCACTTCGTGCACCACACCCGCAACATGGGTCTCGCCCGCTCGTTCCACGACGGCATCGACTATGCGCTGCGGCACGGCGCCGACATCGTGGTGAACACGGACGGCGACAACCAGTACCCGCAAGGCCGCATCGCCGACCTCGTGCAGCCGATCCTGCGTGGCGAGGCCGAGATCGTCGTCGCCGACCGGCAGACCGCGAAGATCGCGCATTTCTCTCCGTTCAAGAAGCTGATGCAGCGCTTCGGCAGCTGGGTGGTCAACAAGGCTGCGGGCACGAACGTGCCGGACGCCCCGAGCGGGTTCCGCGCCTACAGCAAGTACTCGCTGCTGCGGATCAACATCGTCACCCAGTTCAGCTACACGATGGAGACGATCATCCAGGCGGGCAACAAACGCCTGGCGATCACCAGCATCCCCGTCGAGACGAACGCCAAGACCCGCGAGTCGCGGCTGTTCCGCAACATCTGGCAACACATGTTCCAGTCTGGCCTCGCGATCCTACGGGCCTATCTGATGTTCAAGCCGTACACGGTCTTCGGCACCATCGGCCTGCTGCTGCTGATCGGCGGAATCATCCCGTTCGCGCGCTACCTAGTGGTGCTCGCCGATAGGGCACCCGGCGGCCACCTGCAGTCCCTGCTGCTGGGCGTGACACTGCTGCTCGGCTCGTTGCTGTCGTTCGTGATCGGCATCGTCGCCGATCTCACTCGCATCAACCGGATCCTGCAGGAAGACCAGCTCGAGCTGCAGAAGCGGCAGGCGTACGACATCGCGGTTCGGACGTTCGGGCAGACGCTGCCTTCGGATGGCCCGGGTCAAGCAGCCGCGTAACCCCGGCATATGAAACGCGGCTGCGCTTGAGCCGACCGCCTTCAGTATTCGGGCTGTAGATTCCGGCGGAGAATGTGCCGAGCGGCGACGCGTTTTGACGATCGATATCGAACGACCCACATGAGAGCAAGCGCCGCGATCAGTGCTACCGCGGCTAGCACGATTGCCATCCGCGCGAGGACCAGTGCCCAGACGTGGGTGATCGGTTCCTCGAGGTTCACCATGCCGACATCGATCGCAAACTCACAACACGACCAAGCCGTTGCTGCAGCCGCTCCAACCACTCGGCCAGTGGAGAAGACGTAGCCGAACATTGCGGCCAGGATAGGAAGGAGCGGCAGCGCGTAGCGGTTGTTGGCTCCGCCCCCGCCGGTTTCCGCCCATATTAGGAACAGGCAGGTGAGAACGACTTCCAACAGGCTTAGCCCGACAATCTTCAACGTGCCGCGAGACGGCGCGTTCCTGCGGGCGCTCGCGCTGATGCTCCACGCGAGTGCTGCCGCCATGAGCGGAACGAGCAAGAGGAGCCACGGCCCAAAGTCTGTACGGGAGAGGTGGCCGTTGAAGATCGCAAACACGCCAATCCAGAACTTTGAGCCGAAAATCACCTCGATCCACGTCGCGGAAGTACGGCCGAGATGCTCGCTCGACCAGTCTGAATGTCCCCCCGTGATGCTCCCCGCAACCAGTAAGTTCCGCACATAGAACCACCCAGCGAAGGCCAGGGCGGATCCCCCCACTATCAGGGCGTCACCCGTCGCCATAAGCAGCCGTCGAAAGCCGGTTCGCCGGTTCTCAGCTAACAGCACCGCGACCAGCAGGACGATCAGCCACACCGCGAAGGAGAGGCGGCTCAACATGCCAAGCGCTGAGACGCCGGCGGCGCCGAAGATCAAGCCCCACGACCGACCCTCACGCGCGAGCGCACCACACAGCCCGAAGGCAAACGCTCCACAGACGAGGCAGGCCAAATCGCTATATACCGTCCCTCCGATAAGTATCACCAGGGACGTAAGAGATGCGACGACCGCGGCCATGTCGGCGGCGAAACTCCTACGGGGTAAGACGCGCCGGACCGACCACCAGACGGCGAACACCGCGAGCCCGGCTAAAAGCGAGTTCATCGCCCGCCCTGCAATCACGGCAAGGTACGCATGTCCATCGTCTGCAAGTGGGCCGATCACCGGGGCGAGCAGCACATAGAACAGGGGCGGATGCTGCGACTCCCACTGAACAGGCGGTACGACTGCCCAGCTCGGCCGAATCAAGACGCCCGAGTAAAAGTCCGGAAGCCGAAGATGCCAGACCTCGTACGCATAGTCGAAGTGTCCCGTTTCGTCTGCTGTGTGGAGCGGGGCAGATCCCAGCGAGAGGGAGACGCTCGCAGAAACCGCAAGGATGATGGCACTCAATAGGATCGACACCGAGAGCCGCGTCGGCCGAACGGAAGTCAATCTCGGTCTAGCGGGAAGCTGCACGTTCGAAAGGCTACCGTCAGCCATAGCAATGCAAGGCATTCACTTGTGGTTGTCACGCTCGGCACGACTTCGAGGACGGCAGATGCGCCGTTCCGCACGCACGTCGGGGATCGCCTCGCGGAGGCGACGCCGGGAACGGCCGTTTTGTGCTTGATCCATGCCTCGCGACCTCCTGCCCTCCACGACACATCGACAAAGCGTGAGGGCGGAATCGGCTTAGAGGGTACGGACTCGGCGATTGACCTCAAGAATCGTTGTGAGTCGATACTTTATGAAGAACGCCAGCATGAAGTGCCGCAACGGCAGCCGAGAAATACGGCACCTCTTGAAAATCCCTTGGAAAAGCCGATCATCGACCAGTTCTTGAAATTCGCCTCGTCGCGCGCGAAAGGTTCGGGGGTTGTCCGGATGGAACGGACCGAGATGCACGCAGTACAGGAGTTCCCAGAGGACTCGGTAGTCATAGAGCTCGTTCCAGTCAGGATTTCGATTTCGCAGCCTTGGCAGCAGTGATGCGAGCGCGTGCAGCGCGCCCTTGCAGTACTCGATCTTCTTCGGGTTGAACCGGTGACCCTCCGACTTGATGAAGAGCCGGTGATGCAGCACTGTGTACTCAACTCGCACGGCGTTGCGCGCCACATCCAGGCACGCGAGATTGAAGATGATGTCCTCGGCATGGTGGACATCCTCGGAGAATCTCAGGTCGTTGCCGAGAAGAAAATCCCGCCGGTACAGCTTCGCCCATGGCGTTACTAGCCTCATCAACTCAAACACAGGCTTGTTGCTTCGGAACCGATTCAGACAGTCCTCTTGCAGTTTGCCGATCAAATCTGAAATATCCACCGGCTCGCTGGGCCGCGTCTTCTTCGGCGCCGAGACCTCAGATTCCTTTTCAAACTCATCGAAATCGAGATAGACGACATCCGCCTCCACACTGGTGCAACGTCGAATTGCTTCAATCGCGTCGCACGCTAGGAGGTCATCATGGTCGAGAAACATGATCCACCTGCCATGGGCGAGACCGATGCCGTGGTTGCGGGCGGAAGAAATACCGCCGTTGCGTTTGTGGACTACGCGAATAAACGGATATTCGGCCGCATACTCGTCGAGCACGAGAGGACTCTCGTCCGACGAGCCATCATCAACGCAGATGAGTTCGACGTCGTCCCTATCTACTTGCGAAACGACGCTACCGAGACAAGCCCGAAGGTGTTCGCCGGTGTTGTATACCGGGACGATTATGGACAGTAGCACTCTCAAGTCCTTCATGTTGTAACAAAGTCGTGGGGCTGGGCCGCGGTCACGGCGAGCGTCGGCCATCGGCCTCCGTGAAGGTCTCGCCCCGCTGAAATGCAACATCGTCATGGCGGTGACGGCGGCTGAGGAGCAGCGCGACCAGCGCGCCGAGACAGTCGATGGCGATCTGCGCGAGACGAGAGATGATCGCCACGGCGAGCGCCCCGCTCGTTCCGGCGATGGGCCCGAGCAATGCGACCAGTACCGCCTCTCGTGGGCCGATTCCCCCGGGCGCGATGATGATGACGAACCCGACCGCAAAGGCGAGTTGCGCCGCGCCGAGGGCCAACCAGAAGTTGGCGGTTCCGCTTGTCGAAATGGCTCTAACGATTACCCACGTTTGGAAACCATTGCTCACCGCACCTAACAGCGACCATGCGGTTGCACCCAGCAGCGGTCTGCCCCCGACCGAAACCTCACCGAAGGCTCGGAAACGCCACCCGACGCGCGCGACAAGTCGCAGGACCCAGGTCAAGAGTCCAGGCCACAGCGCGGCGAAACACATAGCGGCGATCGGCACGAGCCACCAATACTTGGCGATTGAGCCACCGGAGAGGAAGACCCCCAAGACACCCGCCACGACGGCTGCGCCTAGCCCGATTGTCATCGTCAGAACGGCCGCGACAGCGCTGTGGGTTCTCGGTACGCCGTTGCGCTTCATCAGTTCCATCTGCGCAGCTACCGGCCACACCGCGCCGGGAACGTACTTGCCGAGCGCGGCCGTGAGGAAGGCGCGTGCGACCTGCGCCACAGGAATTCGGTGGGATGTCGCAGCGAGGCTCTCACGCGAGGCCATGACCGACGTGAACTGCGCGACGACTGCAGCGAAAAGGGCAAGGAGCAGTGTCTGCGCATCGATCAGTCCCACGGCTCGTGTGAAGTCCGACCATTGCTTCACCACGGCGGCGACCAGAAGCCCGAGGGCGACGACAAGAAACGCCACAGAGGCGATTGTCTTAACGTGTCTTTTCACTTCGCCCGCGCCTTCATTCATCCACTCCTTGCTCATCGGACCACGGAAGCGCGTCGAGCGCGGCGGCGATCACATCGACGCTGAAACGCTTTTCGAACAACACTCGCCCCGCTTTCCCGATCGCCTCGAGGCCCTCACGGTGCTCTGCCGCCCAGAGGATCGCCTCTTCGATCGCCTCGGCCGAGCCCTGCGGGACAACGAGGGCATCGACTCGGTCCGTGACCACTCGAGATTCATGATTCGCCCCGATTACCGTCGGTAACCCCGCACAGAGGAACTGATACGCCTTCCCGGTGATTACACGCTGGGACTGCACCGTGTCACCGAACGGACCTGCTAGGAAGAGGTCGCACTCGCCGAACAGTTCGGGCAGCCTCTCATAGTCCACCCACAACCGATGCCGCACTCTCGCGCCGGCTGACACAGCCCGATGCACAGCCTGCACCGTTTCGTTGTCACCGCCGACAAGTTCGAAGTCGATGTCCTCTCGATCGCGGAGTGAGACGGCTGCCGCTAGAACATGGTCCAGACCGTGCAACGGCAGCATGGACCCGTAGTACAGCACCGTGAGACAATCCGAGCTCGACCGCGTCCGCGGTCGCGGCGCAAATGTCTTTTCATCGGTGCCGACGGGCACGGGACGGTAGTGGTCCCGCGGGATGCTCATGAGCCGCGAGCTGAGTTCCGCATGTGAAGGCGTGTCGGTGAGAACTGCGACGGACCGTAGCGACCATCTGCGGAACAGCGCGCGCAGGACTCGCGCAGGTGCGGACCCCTCGCGGAACTTGCGGTGCTCGTAAACGAACCACTCGACCGCGTTGACGAACTCGTCGAACACGACCGGGCGGCCGCCGGAGAGGGCAAGCACGATCGGTAGGATCTCGTAGCCGCGGAAGGTGACAAGGTATGCGTCGGGGCGGCGCCGTCGCAATTGCCACAGTTGCCGGGTCACCTCGAGATAGCGCCGAAGGCCGCGACTCCGATTCTTGACCACCACCACGTCATCGAACCTCTCGCCCCGATCCAGCGCGTCCCTTAGGCTGACCGCACGGACGTAATCGGGATGCCGATAGCACGTGACCACTGCGATAGAGGAGCGCCTGTGAGCGGCGTCAGGTTCTGGCAAAGACATCCTCGAGTTGCGAAGGCGGGCTTGTGACAGGTTACCAAGGGCCGATTGTGAGGCCGCCTGCGCAGCTTCCCCGCTCTCCGTGCGCGCCTCGCTGCGATACGACGTCGTCTCCCGCGTGATCTCGGCCTGTTCCCCGCGAACTGCTTTGAAGATCGGATGCGGCCGGGGCCTTCGGCGCGCGACTCGCGGGTCGGGTCGACTACCTGGGC
Organism: Gryllotalpicola koreensis; assembly: GCF_039538185.1. NCBI lineage: Bacteria > Bacillati > Actinomycetota > Actinomycetes > Micrococcales > Microbacteriaceae > Gryllotalpicola > Gryllotalpicola koreensis. The sequence continues at coordinate 433,716 of NZ_BAABBW010000003.1, read as the reverse complement.
GTCGAGCCGGACGCGCAGTCCTACGCGACCGCCGCCAGCAGAATCGAACCGAGGGGGGAAGGCTTCGACTCGGCACGGCAGACGTCGTCGCCGACGGCAGCACCTTCGATCTCGTGTGCGCGTTCGAGGTTCTCGAGCACATTGAAGATGACTTCGGCGCGCTCGCGCGCTGGGCATCGCTCATCAGGCCAGGGGGGCAGCTCGTGCTCTCTGTCCCCGCATTCGAGGAGCGCTTCGGGCCAATGGACGTCCATGCGGGACATTTTCGCCGCTATTCGCCGGAGGATCTCGACCAGCGGATTCTTGCGGCGGGGCTGCGGACCGACACAATCCGCGCCTACGGTTGGCCGCTCAGCTATGCCCTCGAGGCCGTTCGCAATCGCATCGACGCCAAGAAGCTCGCCGCCGCCCGGCGCCGCGGCACCTCGGCGGCGGAACTGACTGCGGCAAGCGGACGAACCTTCCAATCTCCGGCGTTACGCGGCGTCGTGATCGCCGTTGCCGCGGCGACGCTGCCCTTCCGTTACGCGCAGAGGCGCCCGACTCCTGGAATCGGCCTCGTCGCCGTGGCGACCCGCCCCGAGTAGCGCGTTCAGCCTTCGCGGCAGTGTGCGCTCGTAGACTGTCCGGGTGGAGGCGCAGAGGACGAGTGAGGCGGTTGTGACGGAGGCCGACGATTGTTCTCACGTGGACCCGACCCTCGCCGTGATCACGGTCAACTACCGTTCGCAGGACGCGCTCACCGAGTTGATCGAGTCGCTGGCCGCGGCCGATACCCTGCCCCTGCAGACCCTCGTCGTGAACAACGAGGCCGGTGCGAGCCTGAGCCTGCCCGCTCTCGAGGGGCTCGCGATCGTCGACGCCGGCGGCAACCTCGGCTACGGCGGCGGCATCAACGCCGGCGCACGCCGGCTCGCGGAATCCGTCGAGTGGATCCTCGTGACGAACCCCGACGTGCGCATCGAACCGGATGCCCTGAGCCGGTTGCTGGAGGTGGCCCGCTCCCACACGAAGGCCGGGTCGGTGGGACCCCGGATCCTCGAGACCACCGGCGAGGTGTACCCGTCCGCGCGCGAGCTGCCCAGCCTGCGCACCGGCATCGGGCACGCGCTGCTGGCGAACGTCTGGCTGAGCAACCCGTGGACCCGGCGTTACCGCGGCGAGACCCGAGAGACGACGGGCACCTGGCGCGAGACCGGCTGGCTGTCCGGCTCGTGCGTGCTGGTGCGCCGGGCCGCGTTCGAGGCCATCGGAGGCTTCGACGACAGCTACTTCATGTACTTCGAGGACGTCGACCTCGGCGCGCGGCTCACCAGGGCCGGCTGGCGGAACCTGTACGTCCCCGGCGCGACCGTGACGCACACCGGTGCGCACTCGACGTCGACGGCGGCGGATTCCATGCGCGCGGAGCACCACCGCAGCGCCTATCAGTACCTCTCCCGCAAGTACGCCGGCTGGTACCTCGCCCCGCTACGCGTCGCGCTCAAGGCGGCGTTGATGCTGCGTGCCCGATTCACGAGCCGCGGCTGAGTCCCGGTAATCTCGACTCACCATGACGACTCTGCGCGTGTTCGCCGACGACGCGCTCGCGCGCTCGTCGGCTCAGCCGAGGATCAACGGCCTGACCCGCTACGCGGGCGAACTCACGCGGGCGCTGATCGACACCGCACCGCCCGAGTGCGATGTCGAGCTGATCGCATCCAGCCGTCCCAAGAGCGCACTGACCGAGCTCGAATCCGAGTTCCCCGCGGCGACGCGCACCACCGTTTCGCGGCTTTCGCATTGCGTTCTCGCCTCGGCGTGGGCGGGCGGCATCCGGGTCGCCGCCGGCACGGGCATCCTGCACGCACCTAGTCTGTTCGCGCCGCTCGTCGGCCACGACCGCAGTGTTGCCAGGCAGCTCGTGGTGACGATCCATGACACGATCGCCTGGACGCATCCGTCATCCCTCGACGGCGGCACCGCCGCCTGGACGCGGCGCATGGCGCGCCGCGCCGCGAAACACGCCGACGCGATCGTGGTGCCGAGTCACGCCGTCGCCGCCGAGCTCACCGAGCGCATCGATGTCGGCGAGCGCGTGCGGGTCATCCCCGGCGCGACGAGCTCGAGCATCGTGCTGCCCGCCGAGCCCGAGGTGCGCTCGAGCTGGCTGAAGCTGCCCGAACGGTTCGTGCTGGCATCCGGCTCCATGGATCCGCGCGCCGGCATCGCCGAGCTGATCCAGGCGGCCGCTCTGCCGGACTTCCACGACGTCCCGCTGCTCATCATCGGCGACGACGAATGGCGCGGTCAGCGCATCACGGAAGCAGCCATGCTCGCGGGACTTCCTGAGGACCGCGTGCGCCCCCTCGGCACCGTCAGCGACTCCGATCTCGCCCTGCTGCTGAAGCGCGCAGAGGCCTTCGTCGCACCGAGCTACGCGGAAGGCTTCGGCCTGATGGCGCTTGAGGCGCTCGCCTTCGGCACACCGCTCGTGCACTCCGATGCGCCTGCCCTCGTCGAGCTCGCGAGTGGAGCCGGCTACCCCGTCGTGCGGCATGACGCGGGGTCAAGCTACGCCGAGCGCCTCGCCGCCGCGGTCGGCAACGTGCTCCACGGGGACGCCGACGCCGAGTCTCTCGCGACCCTCGGCCGGGACCGCGCCAAGGCCTTCAGCTGGCGCGACTCCGGCGCCAGGGTCTGGCAGCTGCACGCCGAGCTGTAGCCGGACACGGGGTCACAGCCCGGCGATCAGCGCCTGATTCTTCTGCTCGACGAGCGCCTCGAGCTCGCGCGCGTAGGCAGCGACCTTCTCGCTCAGCTCAGCGTCGCCCGAGGCGAGGATGCGCCCCGCGAACAACCCGGCGTTCGCCGCCCCGTTGATCGCCATCGTCGCGACCGGGATGCCCGCGGGCATCTGCACGATCGACAGCAGCGAGTCGAGTCCGTCGAGTCGTGCGAGCTGCACGGGCACGCCGATCACGGGCAGCGTGGTGACCGAGGCGACCATGCCCGGCAGGTGCGCGGCGCCGCCGGCGCCCGCGATGATGACACGGATGCCGCGGGCGGCGGCCCCCTTGCCGAAAGCCAGCATCTTGTCCGGCGTGCGATGCGCCGAGACCACCTCGACCTCGTACGAGATGCCGAAGCGGTCGAGCGACTCCGCCGCCGCCTTCATCGTCGGCCAGTCGCTGTCGGAGCCCATGATGATGGCGACCTGCGCCGCAGTGGTCGAGAGTGGCATGGTGTCAGGATATCGGGGACCATTTCGAGACGCGCGCTGCGCGAGCTCCGCAACCGCGCTAGTCGAAGTAAGCGGCTGCGGCACGGGCATCCGTCAGCACGCCGTCGAGACTAGCGCCTGTCAGGGTCACGTGCCCGACCTTGCGACCCGGGCGCGACTCCTTGGCGTAGCTGTGCAGCTTCACGGCGGGGAACCGCTCGGCGACCGCCGGGTAGCGGTCCTGCATGAGCTGCCCGACCGGCCCGCCGAGCACGTTGATCATGACCGACCACTCCTCGCGCGGCCGCGTCGAGCCGAGCGGCAGGTCGAGCACCGCGCGCAGGTGCTGCTCGAACTGGCTCGTGACAGCGCCGTCGATCGACCAGTGGCCGCTGTTGTGCGGGCGCATGGCCAGCTCGTTGACGAGCACGCGCCCGTCGCGGGTCTCGAACAGCTCGACGGCGAGCATGCCGGTGACGCCGACGCCCTCCGCGATGCGCACGGCGATGTCGCGCGCCTCATCGGCGACGGTGCGATCGGACGCCCCGGCCACCGCGTCGCCCGCTGTCGGCGCCGGCGCGATCACCTCGGCGCACACGCCGCCCTTCTGCACCGTCTCGACCACGGGGTAGGCGACGATCTCACCCGAGGGCCGGCGCGCGACCTGCTGGGCGAGCTCGCGCACGAAGTCGACGAGCTCCTCGACGATGAGCGAGCCGCCGCGGCCGTCCTCGGCAAGGGCGATGAACCAGTCGTCCGCCCCGTTCTTGTCGTCGACGACGCGCACGCCTTTGCCGTCATAGCCGCCGCGCGCGGTCTTCACGACGGCGCGGCCGCCGTGGGTCTCAAGGAACGCCCCGAGCTCGTCCGCGTCCGAGATCGCCGCCCAGTCAGGCGACGGCAGGCCGAGCTCGGTGATCTTCTGCCGCATGAGCAGCTTGTCCTGCGCATAGAGCAGGGCATCGGGGCCCGGGCGCACCGGCACGCCGGCGTCGACGAGCGCGTGCAGCACGTGCTGCGGGACGTGCTCGTGGTCGAAGGTGACGACGTCGACGGTCTGCGCGAAGGCGAGCACCGTGTCGAGGTCGCGGTAGTCGCCGACCGCGGTGGCGGCGAGCTCTGCCGACATCCCCGGCGCCTCTTCGAGGACCTTGATGGTGACGCCCAGCGCGACGGCGGGCGGGATCATCATGCGGGCGAGCTGGCCGCCGCCGATCACTCCGACAGTGCTCTTCATGGACCCAGGCTATCGGGGACGGCGAATAGCATGACCGGGTGCAGAACCTGTTCGTCGCGCTCTACAACCGCTTCATCCGCGACGCCATGAAGTTCCTGGTCGTCGGCGGGGCGGGCTTCGTCATCGACACCGCCGTCTTCAACCTGATGCGACTGGGCGCGAGCGGTCACGGCCACTTCTTCCAGGGGCCGATCGGCGCCAAGATCGTCTCGGTCGCGGTCGCCACGATCGTGACGTGGGTCGGCAACCGGTACTGGACGTTCCGCGAGCACCGGCGCCAGAACTACCTCCTCGAGTTCGTCGAGTTCACGATCATCTCGCTCGCCGGCCTCGGCCTGAACCTGCTCTGCCTATGGGTGTCGCACTATGTGCTCGGGTTCACCTCGCTGCTCGCCGACAATATCTCGGGCACCCTGATCGGAACGGTCCTCGCGATGGTCTTCCGCTTCGTGCTCTACCGCTACTGGGTCTACGGCCACTACCGGAAAGACGGCCTGACCGCGGTCAAGGACCGCGAGGCCCGCGCTGCGGCGGCCGCGATCTACGAGTCGGAGGCCGACGCCTCAGGCGACCCCTTCGCGACGGGCCCGGTCACGATCGTCGAGGACCGCGACTAGCGCCCCGTCCACACCGTCGTCTGCCGCGTGATCGTCGGCGACTGCATCACCTGGCGCTGCGAGGTCTGCAGGCTCGCGGCGTTCTCCATCAGGTCGTGCAACGCGACCTGCACGGTGCGCGCCCGGGGAATGTCACGGAGAACCAGCACCGTCTCCCCCGCGACCGTGATGCGCAGGTTGCCGGAGCCGAACATCGCCTGCAGCGGCCCCCTGCCGAGCTCGACGTCGTAGCCCCGCGTGTGCAGCAGCTCCTGGTTGCGGCGCACGAAGAACCCGCGCCGCACGACGATCCGGCGCGTCGTGATGATGAAGCGCCGCGACAGCCACGCGAAATACGGCAGCAGGAACAGCAGCAGCACGAGCAGTGCGGCACCGAGCAGCACCGCGTAGCGCGCCCAGGCGGCCTCGAAGCGATCGGCGAAGTACCCGTAGCCCGCGCACACCAGCACCAGCGCGATGCTCGGCCAGAACAGGGCGCGCGCGTGGGGGCGCAAGCGTGCGACGACCCGCTCGGGCGGGCCTGCGGGGGCCCCGGGGGCCGCCGCCGTGCGCGGGGCTACCGGTCTGGCCATGAGCCATTAATACCGCAGGTGGGTCACGTCTCCTGCTGCGACCGCCGCGGGTCCGGCATCCGTTATCACCATGAGACGTCCTGAGTCGTCGAGACCGGTCGCGCGCGCCGTCATGATCCGGCCGTCCGGCAGCTCGATGCGCACGTCACGTCCGACGGTCGCGCACTCCCGATCGAGAAGAGAGCGGATGCCTGCGCCGTCGGCGTCTCCCCCCGCATTCGCCAGCTCGTAGACGAGCACGCGGAGCTCGCCGAGGTACGCCGCGAGGATCGCGTCGGGGTCCGGCTCGGCCACCCCCGCGAGCCGCAGCGAGGTGGCGGTGGGGGCGGGCAGCGCGTCCGCGCCGATGGTGAGGTTGAGTCCGGAGCCGACGACGACCGCCGAGGCATCCGGCACCAGCTCGGCGAGGATGCCGCACACCTTGCGGCCGCCGATGAGCACGTCGTTCGGCCACTTCAGCTCGACGTCCCGCGCCCCTGCCGCCGTGACGGCACGCTTCATCGCGACGCCGGCGAGGAGCGGCAGCCAGCCGAAGGAGCCGACGGGCAGGCTGCCCGGCAGCTCATCCGGCCGCAGCAGCACCGAGATCGCGAGGCTCGTGCCGGGCGGCGCGCTCCAACTGCGGCCGAGGCGGCCACGGCCTGCCGTCTGCTCGTCGGTGAGCAGCACGGAGAGGTGCGGCCAGTCCGAGGCGGCGGCGGACGCCCGCTCGATCAGCTCCCGGTTGGTCGAGCCGGCGCTCGGGACGACCACCAGACGCGAGGCGACCAACCGGGCCCGGGGCAGTTCAGGAAGACTCACGAGCCCATTGTTGCGTGGGAAAGGCGCTAGGACGCCTTGGCCGTGGCGAGCTGATGGACGCGCTGTGTAGACATGCCGAGCATTCGAGCGGCCTCGGCATAGGTGTAGCCGCTCGCACGAAGGGCGCGCACCACGGCGCGGCTGAGGGCCGCCGCCTCCGCCTCGTCAGCACGCGCGCGCTCGGCTTTTTGCCGGGCGCGTTCCCAATCGGCGGCGACCCCTGCGGGCATCCGCAGACTCACCTGGACGTCGAGCATCTCGGGCTCGACATCCAGCCACACAGCTGCGGCTTCCTCAGCCATGCGCTGCACATCGCCGAGTTTGCGGGCAGCGGTGCGCGTACTGATCTCGGGCAACTCGATCTCCCACCAGCCGCCTTCGCGGGTGGCCACGGCATCGACGCGGCGCTTGCTGCTCTCACTCATGTCCTGCCTCACTTCCACTCGTCCGGAGTATTCGGGACCTTGGCGATCACGTCGCGCACGACGCCAGGGGACACCTTGCCGCCGTGGGCGACCAGACTCACGCTCACCGCTCCATCGGGCGACTTCCAGACCTCGTGGCTTCCCCGAGTCCTGTCGATCTCCCAGCCGCTGCTGCGCAAGAACTTCGCCACGACCCGATACTTCAGTTCCCTGACCATCGGCTCGATCAATCCCCTCTAGAATAACTGCGTCTATCCCCACTTGATGAGACTGTTGTCGGCGACTGCCCGAGGCGTGCACCGCGCCGAGTCTTCGCCCTCCTGTCTCGTGCCGAGACCGCCGCACCCTCGATCTGTGAGCTTCTTCCCTCAGCACCAAGCTGTGCTGGCCGAGATCCCTCCAACTCCAGCTCCCCAGACGGCGGATCCGTGACGTTACGTGAGCCTCCGCAACTCCCCAAGCCTCAGCAGATCCTTTGTAGGAATCCATCAACGGTCTGGGCCCAACGCTCGCAGGTAGGGTGAAACGCGTGACCGAAGACGCCACGGAACCCGACCTCGCGACCACAGCCGGACGCATCGCCGACCTCAAGGCCCGCTATCACGAGGCCGTGACGGTGAAAGAGGAGGCGAGCGCCGCCAAGCAGCACTCCAAGGACAAGCTGACGGCCCGCGAGCGCATCCTGGGCCTGCTCGACCCGGGCACCTTCGTCGAATTCGACGAGTTCGTGCGTCACCGCTCGACGGGCTTCGGCATGGAGGCGAAGCGCCCCTTCGGCGACGCCGTGATCACGGGCACCGGCGCCGTCGCGGGGCGTCAGGTCGCCGTCTTCAGCCAGGACTTCACGACCTTCGGCGGCTCGCTCGGCGAGGTCGCCGGCGAGAAGATCATCAAGGTCATGGACCACGCCCTGAAGACGGGCTCGCCCATCATCGGCATCCTCGACTCCGGCGGCGCGCGCATTCAGGAGGGCGTCGTCGCCCTCGGCAAGTACGCCGAGATCTTCCGCCGCAACACGGCGGCCTCTGGCGTCATCCCGCAGATCTCCATCGTCGTCGGCCCGGCGGCGGGCGGCGCGGTGTACTCCCCCGCCCTCACCGATTTCGTGATCATGGTCGACAAGACGAGCCACATGTTCGTCACCGGCCCCGACGTCATCAAGACGGTCACCGGCGAGGACGTCGGCTTCGAGGAACTCGGCGGCGCGCTCACCCACAACAAGCTCTCGGGCGTCAGCCACTACCTCGCCACCGACGAGGCCGATGCCCTCGACTATGCGCGCAACCTGCTCAGCTACCTGCCTGACAACAACCTGACGGACGCGCCGGTCTACGACGTCGAGCCCGAGCTCGAGATCACGGATGCCGATCGCGAGCTCAACCTGCTCATCCCCGACTCCCCCAACCAGCCCTACGACGTGAACCGCGTCATCGAGCACATCGTCGACGACGGCGAGTTCCTCGAGATCCAGCCGCTGTTCGCGCCGAACATCGTGATCGGCTTCGGCCGCGTCGAGGGCCGCTCGGTCGGCATCATCGCCAACCAGCCGAACGCCATGGCGGGAACGCTCAACATCGACGCAGGCGAGAAGGCCGCGCGCTTCGTGCGCTTCTGCGATTCGTTCTCGATCCCGATCGTGACGCTCGTCGACGTGCCCGGCTACCTGCCCGGCACCGATCAGGAGTGGACCGGCGTCATCCGCCGCGGCGCCAAGCTGCTCTACGCCTACGCCGAGGCGACCGTGCCGCTCGTCACGATCATCACGCGCAAGGCCTACGGCGGCGCGTACATCGTGATGGGCTCGAAGCAGCTCGGCGCCGACATCAACCTCGCGTGGCCGACGGCCGAGATCGCGGTGATGGGCGGCCAGGGCGCCGTCAACATCCTCTACCGTTCGCAGATCTCGGATGCCCGCGAGCGCGGCGAGGACGTGCAGGCGCTGCGCCAGAAGCTCGCGAGCGACTACGCCTACGAGGTCGCCTCGCCGTACCTCGCCGCCGAGCGCGGCGCGCTCGACTCGGTCATCGAGCCGGCGGCGACCCGCACCGCGATCATCAAGGCCCTGCGCTCGCTGCGCACCAAGCGCGCGTCGCTGCCGCCGAAGAAGCACGGGAACATCCCGCTGTGAGTCCGAAGCACCGCGCCGCAGACGCCGAGCAGGCATCCGTCGACCTGCGCTTCGTCACCCAGGGTCTCAGCCCTGAAGAGGTCGCCGCGGCGACGGCCGTGCTCACCGCGGCGCTGCAGCAGCAAGCGCAGGCGGCGAACGCCCTCGTAGAGCCCGAGCGGCCCTCCGCATGGTCGCGCTCGACGCGCGGCCTGCGCCGCCCGCTCCGCGGCGACTGGCGCGGCTTCACCGCAGAGGGTCTCTGACCCTCAGGCCGCATGGGACGATTGACGGATGCCCGTCCGCACGCCGCCCCGCCGCCACCAGCGCCCCGCCGCCGCGCCGAACCCCACCGTCGGCACCGAGCTCGAGCTCGAGGTGACCGGGGTCGCCCACGGCGGCGTGATGGTCGCGCGGCACGAGGGCAGGGTCGTCTTCGTCAGTGACGCGATCCCCGGCGAGCGCGTGCGCGCCCGGGTGACCGAGGCGAAGAAGTCCTTCTGGCGGGCCGACACCCTCGAGGTGCTCGAGGCGAGCCCGCACCGGCAGCCGCACGTGTGGGCCGAGGCTTCCCTCGACCGCGACCCGGAGGGGCGCGCGGGCGGCGCCGAGTTCGGCCACATCGAGCTCGCCCACCAGCGCGAGCTGAAGCGCCAGGTCGTCGCCGACGCGCTCGCGCGCTTCGCCCGCGTCGACGCGGGCGGCCTCGAGGTGCAGGCGCTCGACGGCGACGACGACTCCTCCGGCACCGGGTGGCGCACCCGCGTGCGGCTGCAGGTCGCCGCCGACGGCACCGTCGGGCCGTACGCCGCGCGCTCGCACACCGTCATCCCGGTGCGCTCCCTGCCGCTCGCGGCCGAGGCGATCGCCGAGATCGCTCCGCTGGCGACGCGCTTCGGCGATGCGGCATCCGTCGATCTCGTCGCGCCGTCTGGCGGGCGCGCGCTCACCGTCGTCACAACGCGCGACGGCAGCAGGCCGCCGGCCGAGGCGATCACCGAGCGCGTCGGAGACCGCGAGTTCGCGCTCGACGCGCTCGGCTTCTGGCAGGTGCACCTGCGCGCCGCGCAGACCCTCACCACCGCGGTGCAGCGCGCGATCGACGCCGACGCGTTCGACCCCCGCGCGGCGAACCTCGACCTCTACGGCGGCGTCGGCCTGCTCGCCGCCGCGGTCGGCGACCGCTTCGGCCAGGCGACGCGCATCACGAGCGTGGAGTCCTCCGAGCCCGCCACCGACTTCGCCGCCCGCAACCTCTCCGACTGGGTCGGGGCACGGGCGCTCACCGCGCGCGTCGAGCACTTCGTCAAGGGCCTCGCCGAGAACGCCACCGCCCTCGAGCGCGGCCGGCAGCGCGCCGCAACGGTCGTTCTCGACCCGCCGCGGTCGGGCGCGGGCAGGGCGGTCGTGGACGAGCTCGTGCGCACCGGACCCGCCCAGGTGATCTACGTGGCGTGCGACCCGGTCGCGTTCGCGCGGGACGCCGCGCTGTTCGGGGACGCCGGCTACGGCATCCGCTCGCTCGAGGCCTTCGACCTGTTCCCGAACACGCACCACGTCGAGCTGGTCGCCCACCTCACCCGCGACTGACACCGCCTTCCGCGCCCGCCCCCGACACGTGCGCCCGGGCCGCTGGGCGCAGCGGTCGGCGGCAGGCGCAAAACTGACACGCCGGACCGACGCTACGCTCATGAACATGGTGACTGTCGCGATCGTCGACGACCACGAGTCGGTGCGCCTCGGGCTGCGCGCGGCCTGCGGCGACGCGGGCTTCACCGTCACCGGCGAGGCGGCGACGGTCGACGAGCTGCTTCCCTCCCTCGCAGACGCGCCGGCCGACATGGTCGTGCTCGACCTCTCGCTCGGCGACGGCTCCAGCGTCACCGACAACGTCAAGCGGCTTCAGGATGCCGGCAGCGCGGTGCTCGTGCATTCGATCGCCGACCGCGTGCAGCCCGTGCGCGAGGCGCTCGCGGCGGGCGCCGCCGGCGTCATCCCGAAGTCGGCGCCGACGGGCACGGTGATCGACGCGATCCGCACCGTGGCAGAAGGCGGCGTGCTCAACAACCTCGAATGGGCGAGCGCCATCGACGCCGACAACGACTTCGCCCGCGCCAAGCTCGGCCAGCGCGAGCGCGACGTGCTGCACCTCTACGCCTCCGGCCTGCCGCTCAAGGCCGTCGCGGCCCAGCTCGGCATCGCGCACTCGACGGCGCGCGAGTACCTCGACCGCATCCGCGTCAAGTACGTCGAGGTCGGCCGGCCGGCGCCGACGAAGGTCGACCTGCTGCGCCGCGCCGTCGAAGACGGCATCCTGCCGGGGCTCGCCACCGACTCCCCCGGCGATGAGCAGCGCTGAGCAGCTCGCCGGCGCGCTGCCCCCCGCACCGCGCCACCCGCTGACGCAGGCGCGCATCGAGACCATGGTCTCGCGCGCCATCGTGCTCTTCGGCGTCGTGTTCGGCGTGCTCGTGGTGCCGACCCTGATCGCACAGCAGCAGGAGCTCGCCCAGCCGTTCGGCTGGCTGCAGGTCGGCGCACTGTGCGCCTGCATGGCCTGGGCCGTCGTCGGGGCGATCTCGCAGCGCGGCGTCGGCGCGGCGACGACGGCGTTCGCCCTGCTGTACCTCGTCGTCCTGCTGCTGTGGCCGGCGACGGCGGCAGGCACCACGGTCGACGGCATCCCGTGGCTGTGGACGCTCTGCACGGTCGCATCCGCATATGCCACCGTGCGCATGCGCCCCTGGATGGCCGCGGTCTACGTCGTGCTCGCACCGACGCTCTTCGGCCTCGTGATGGTCTGCGTCACCGGCGGGCGCGAGTGGAAGCTCGCCTTGCTCGACGCGCTCTACGCGGCGATCGTCGGCGCTGTCATCTTCACCATCGCCTCGCTGCTGCGGAACGCGGCCGCGGCGGTCGACGCAGCACAGCGCGCGGCACTCGAGGGGTACGAGCGCGGCGTGCGCGAGCACCTCGGCGAGGCCGAGCGCGTCGAGGTCGACGCCCTCGTGCACGACAGCGTGCTCACGACCCTGCTCGCGGCCGCCGGTGCGCGCACGCCCGAGGCGAAGCTGCTCGCCGCCCGCATGGCCGAGGACGCGCTCGGCCACCTCTCGTCGATGAAGCCCGTGCCGACCCCGGTTCCGGAGCCGGTGACGGATGCCTGGAGCCTCGTGGCCGGCATCCGCAGCGCCTCCGCCACGATCCCGCATCAGCCGCGTTTCCACAGCCACGGCCCGCTCACCGCGACGCTGCCCACCAGCGTGGCCGAGGCGCTCACCGCCGCGACGGTGCAGGCCATGATGAACAGCTCCCAGCACGCGGGCGGCCCGGACGTCACGCGCAGCGTGACCTTCGCGGGCATCGGGGAAGACGGGGCGGCGGGCGTGCGCATCCAGATCGTCGACAACGGCGTCGGCTTCGACGTCGAGCAGGTCGCACCGCGGCGCCTCGGTCTCGCGACCTCGATCATCCAGCGCGTCGAGGTGGCAGGCGGCGCGGCCCGCGTCGAGTCCACACCGGGAGCGGGCACCACCATCACGCTCACCTGGCCCACTCGAGAGGGCCGTTCGTGATCGCCCTCTCACGCGCCACGATCATCTCGCTGGCGGCGCTCTTCTCCCTCTACCATGTCGTGCTCGGCCTCTCCGCGCTCGAGGTGCCCCGGTCCCCGTGGCCGACGGTCGCGTCGCTCGCCGCATTCGCCGGCGCGATCGTACTCAGCCTGCTGCGGCCGCGCACGCGTGTGCTCCCGGTCTGGATCGCCGTCCTGGATCTCGCCGTCTCGGTCACGATCCCGCTGGCGGTGAGCTCGCAGCTCGACCCTGACGCGTCCAATGGCTACGCGACGTGGTACGTCGCCGCGGTCGGCACGCTGCTCACGATCGTGATGGTCCGCGGGCGGGACATGTATGCCTGGATCGGCATCGGATTCCTGACGCTGTACACGATCTGGTGGGCGGGCTTCGACTCGCTCGGCGAGCTGGGCGTGGTCGGCTCGATCGTGTGGGTCGTCGCGGCCAATGTCGTGATGTACGCCGTGCGCAAGACCGCGGAAGACGCCGAGCGCTTCGCCGAGGTCGAGCGCAAGGCCTCGGAATGGCGGGCCGCCTACGACGCCCACGTCGTCGAGCGTCAGCACCGCCTCGAGCACACCTACACGATGGCCGAGCCGCTGCTCACCGAGATCGTGCGCTCGCAGGGCGAGCTCAGTGAGGAGCAGCGGGCGGAATGCGTGCTGCTCGAGGCGACGATGCGCGACGAGATCCGCGGGCGCGGACTGCTCAATGACGCCGTGCGCCAGGTCGTCACCGCGGCCAGGCGCCGCGGCGCGGCCGTCAGCCTGCTGGACGAGGGCGGTCTCGACGAGCTCGACGAGGCGCGGCGCGAGCGGGTGCTGACGGAGCTCGCCGACGCGATCGCCGAGGCCGATGCCGACACGCTGATCGTGCGGACGGTGCCGCGGGCTGAGGAGGTGGCCGTGACCGTCGTCGGGCTGAAAGCCCCGGAGGACGATGAGGAGGAGAGCGATGTCACGCTCTGGCTGGAGATCAAAGCGACCGCCTGAATGGAAACCACCAGGCTCGCGGTGGGGGCGGAAACCCACCCCCACCGGAAGCCTCGAGCCAGAACGACAACCCGAATGCCGCTCCGACTCCCCCCAATGGCACTCGCCCTGCATACCCTTTTCGGCGAATGATTGGACAGCCTCTGCGAGCAGAGAGTCGCTGTGCGTTATCCATAGTCCCCGATAGACCGCCGTATAGAACAGTCGGCTCTTAGGGGGACACAGACAGGACGGTCCGACCACGCCCGGTCGCGAACCGAACGCGGACCATAGGCTGATCGCCATGCGCCTCTACCTCGCGTCCACCTCGCCCGCCCGGCTCTGGCTGCTGCACAATGCCGGCATCGAGCCCGTCGTCGTGCCGTCACACGTGGACGAGCCGGCGGCGGTCGCCACGGCCGAGGCCGAGCACGGCGCCCTCGCCGCCGGACACATGGTGCAGCTGCTGGCCCGCGCGAAGGCCGAGGCCGTGGTCGGTGCGTCACCGGACGGCGCCCCCATCGACGGGCTCATCGTCGGCTGCGACAGCGCCTTCGAGCTCGACGACACGATCTACGGCAAGCCGCACAAGGCCGAGATCGCGACCGAGCGCTGGCACGGGCAGCGCGGCCGCACCGGTGTGCTCCATTCCGGCCACTGGGTCATCGACCACCGCGGCGGCGCGGCGCGCGCGGCGGCGGGGGCCGTGGCGCAGGCATCCGTCTCGTTCGTCCCCGATATGACGGATGCCGAGATCGACGCCTACGTCGCGAGCGGCGAGCCGCTGCAGGTCGCCGGCGCCTTCACGATCGACAGCCTCGGCGGCCCTTTCATCGACCGCATCGACGGCGACCCGTCGACCGTGGTCGGCATGTCGCTTCCGACGCTGCGCCGCCTGGTGCGCTCGCTCGGTGTGGAGTGGACCGAGCTCTGGAACCTGCCCGAGCGGTTGTGAGCCTCGATCACACCTCTGGGCCTTGTGACAAAGCCCTCCGAACACTTTTGTGGATGCCAGCCAAATGCACCCCGATGAGCCTTCGTAGGCTGGACTGGTGCCCCGTATCGCCAAAGTCCTGATCGCCAACCGCGGCGAGATCGCCGTTCGAGTCATCCGCGCAGCACGGGACAGCGGGATCGGGTCCGTCGCTGTCTACGCCGACCAGGATCGCGACGCGGTGCACGCCCGCCTCGCCGACGAGGCCTACGCCCTCGGCGGCACGACGAGCGCGGAGACCTACCTCGTCATCGACAAGCTCCTGTCGGTCGCGCGCCGCTCGGGCGCCGACGCGGTGCACCCCGGCTACGGATTCCTGGCGGAGAACGCCGACTTCGCCCGCGCCGTCATCGACGCAGGCCTCATCTGGATCGGCCCCAGCCCCGAGGCCATCGAACGCCTCGGCGACAAGGTCAGCGCCCGCCACGTGGCCGAGATCGCGGGTGCGCCGATGGCGCCGGGCACCCTGAACCCCGTGGCGGATGCCTCAGAGGTGCTCGCCTTCGCCGACGAGCACGGCCTGCCCGTCGCCATCAAGGCGGCGTTCGGCGGCGGCGGCCGGGGCCTCAAGGTCGCGCGCACCCGCGACGAGATCCCCGAGCTCTTCGACTCGGCGACGCGCGAGGCGGTCGCCGCGTTCGGCCGCGGCGAGTGCTTCGTCGAGAAGTACCTCGACAAGCCGCGCCACGTCGAGACCCAGTGCCTCGCCGACGCGCACGGCAACGTCGTCGTCGTCTCGACCCGCGACTGCTCTCTGCAGCGCCGTCACCAGAAGCTCGTCGAGGAGGCGCCCGCGCCGTTCCTCACCGATGCCCAGCGCGAGGAGCTGTACCGCGCGTCGAAGGCGATCCTCAAGGAGGTCGGCTACCTCGGCGCCGGCACCTGCGAGTTCCTCATCGGCCAGGACGGCACCGTCAGCTTCCTCGAGGTGAACACGCGCCTGCAGGTCGAGCACCCGGTCTCGGAAGAGGTCACGGGCATCGACCTCGTGCGCGAGCAGTTCCGCCTCGCCGAGGGCGGCGTGCTCGACTACCCGGACCCCGAGCCGCGCGCGCACTCCTTCGAGTTCCGCATCAACGGCGAGGATGCCGGGCGGAACTTCATGCCGGCCCCCGGCCCCGTGCATGTGTTCAAGCCGGCATCCGGACCCGGCGTGCGCGTCGACTCGGGCGTGCAGGCCGGCGATGAGATCTCTGGGGCCTTCGACTCGCTGCTCGCGAAGCTCGTCGTCACCGGCGCGACCCGCGAGGAGGCGCTGGAGCGCAGCCGCCGCGCCCTCGACGAATTCGAGGTCGCGGGGCTCCCGACGGTGCTGCCGTTCCATCGCGCGGTCGTCCGCGACCCCGCCTTCGCCCCGGAGAACGGCGAGCCCTTCGGCATCTACACGCGCTGGATCGAGACGGACTGGGCAGGCGGCATCGAGCCCTGGAGCGGCGAGACGGATGCCGCACCGCACACTCCCGAGGAGCGACAGAGCGTCGTGCTCGAGGTCGAGGGCAAGCGCGTCGAGGTGACGCTGCCGGCGAAGCTGCTGGCCGCGCCGGGTGCGCGCACCGCGGGCCCCGCACCGAAGCGCGCGACCGGCGGCCGTGCCGCCGGCGGAGCTCCCGTGGCCTCCGGCAACGCGATCACCGCGCCGATGCAGGCGACCGTGGTCAAGATCGCCGTCGAGGAGGGCGCGGAGGTCGTCAAAGGCGACCTCGTCGTCGTGCTCGAGGCGATGAAGATGGAGCAGCCGCTGACCGCCCACAAGGACGGCCGCATCGAGGGCATCAACGCCACCGTCGGCGCGACGGTCTCGAGCGGCACCCGCCTGCTCAGCATTGTCTAGTTCGCGCGTCCCCGCCGCGCGAACCCGCTTCGGCGCCGTACACGCCGCCGCCTCCGCTGGCATTGTCTAGTTCGCGCGTCCCCGCCGCGCGAACCCGCTTCGGCGCCGTACACGCCGTACACGCCGCCGCGCCGGACGTCGTCTCGATTGCGCTACAGCTGCGGAAGCGCGCTACCGAGGCGCGGAGCGCGCCGTTCCGCAGCTGTAGCGCGGAGACGGTCAGGATGGCGAAAGCCGCACTAACTGCACGCTGATGCGGTGCGCCATCGCGGCCACTGAGTCACGGCCCGTCAGGGGTGTGCCGAGCCAGCCGCTCAGCAGCCACACGATGCCGCCGGACATGATCACGACGCTGTCGCGGATCTCCTCCGACTGTGGGTCGGCGACACCCTGAAGCAGCGGCGAGCGCTCGAGGATGCGGCGCGCGACCAGGTCGACGGCCGCGTTGACCGCCGCCCCCGAGCGCGGGCCGTGCAGCACCCGGCGGTAGAAGCCCCGATGCGACGCGAGGTGCTCGAGCAGCCCGCGCACCACCGGCTCGACGCGCTCGAGCCAGTCTCCCGCTGACGGCGGCGCCGGCTCGTGGCGCTCGAACTCGTCGTTCAGCCGGGTCACGGCGGCGGCGCGCGCGAGCTCGGCGAGGTCCCCGAAATGCTGGTAGAACGTCGGCCTCGTCACACCGGCCGCGGCGACCACCTGGGTGATCGACAGCTCACTCAGGTCGTGCTCGTCGAGCAGCTCTGTGGCCGCGGTGATCAGCGCCCGCTTCGAGCGGGCCGCCCGCGGGTCGTCGGCTCCGGCATCCATTTTCATATCTTCTCAGCGTTTCTGATTTACATGTGTAAGATAGATCTTCGTCAGCCAAATTTTACAACCGTAAATCAGAACGAGTGAGGGACGGAATGGCCAAGCGGATCCAGACGGCGGGCGACAGGCGTCGCAACCGCGCCGTGCGCATCGCGATCGGCGCGATCGCGTGCATCCCGCTGATCTACGGCGGCGCGCTCATCTGGGCGAACCAGGACCCGACGCACCGCCTCGACAAGATCCCCGCCGCGGTCGTCGATCTCGACCAGCCGGTGACGCAGAACGGCACGACCGTCGACGTCGGAAAGTCGGTCGCGCACGAGCTGGTCACGGACGACAGCGACAACGACTTCGACTGGGTGAAGACGGATGCCGCGACCGCACGCGCCGGCCTGAAAGACGGCACCTACCTCGCCACCATCACCCTGCCCAAGGACCTCTCGGCGAACGCCGTCTCGCTCGGCGGCGACGTGCCGACCGACGCCTCCGCCTCGCACATCACCATCACGACCGACGACGGCCACAACTACATCGTCGGCGTCGCCGCGAAGACCATCGGCATGACGATCTCGCAATCGGCCGCCAAGTCGGTGTCGCAGCAGTACCTCAGTCAGATCTACACGGGGTTCGATCAGATCGGCGGCAAGCTCGGCGAAGCCGCCGACGGCGCGAAGCAGCTCGCCTCGGGCGCCGGATCGCTCGAGTCGGGAACCACCCAGCTCGAAAGCGGCGCGCAGCAGAGCGCCACGGGAGCCTCGCAGCTCGCCTCCGGTCTCGGCACGCTGTCGTCAGGAGCCCAGTCGCTCAAAAGCGGGACGGAGCAGGTCTCCTCAGGCGCCTCCGCACTGTCGAACGGCGCCGGCCAGCTCGCCGGGGGCGCGGACACGCTCTCGAGCGGTCTGACGGACCTCAAGGACCGGACCACGAACCTGCCCGACTCGGCGAGCCGACTCGACAGCGGCGCACAGGCGCTCCAGAAGGGCCTCACCGGCTCGGGCACAGCGAGCGACCCGGGGTACACGGGTGGCGTCGACCGGCTCGCCGACTCGTGCGCGACCATCGCGGCGAACCCGCTGACGGCAGCCGATCCCATCGCCGCGCAGCTCTGCGACGGCATCGATCAGGTCGCCGGGGCGAAGGGCGCGAACGGCTACGCCAACAGCCTCGCTCTGCGCACCGGGGCGCAGCAGCTCGCGGACGGCACCGCGACGCTGAACGCGCAGGCGCCCGCCCTTGCGCAGGGAATCGCCCAGGCATCCGCCGGTGCTTCGCAGCTCGACAGCAAGCTGCATGACGCGGCCGCCGGCGCGCAGACGCTCGCCGGCGGCGCACAGCAGGCAGCGAGCGGGGCGTCACAGCTCGCGTCGGCTGCCGCACAGGCCCACAGCGGCGCGCAGCAGCTCGCCACCGGAACGGCGCAGCTGGCCGACGGGGCGAAGAGCCTCGACTCGGGTGCGCAGCAGCTGAGCTCGGGCTCAAGCCAGCTGGCCGACAAGCTCGCCGACGGGAAGGCATCCGTGCCCACCTATGATTCGGCAGAGAAGAAGCACCTCAGCGGGATCGCCGCGCAACCCATCGCGCTGGCGCAGGACAAGCTCGACAGCGTGCCGAGCTATGGCTACGGGCTCACGCCGTACTTCATGGCGCTCGGGGCGTGGGTCGGCGGTCTGTCGATCTACATGCTGCTGCGCGCGATCCCGCACCGCGCGGTCGAGGCCGGGCGCCCGGGCTGGCTCGCCGCCCTCATCGGCTATCTGCGCGGTGCCTGGATCTCGCTCGTGCAGGCCGCCCTGCTGTACCTGGTCGTCACGGTCGGCATCGGCGTGCATCCCGCGAACCCCGTCGGGCTCGCGCTCTTCATCGGGCTGTGCTCGCTCGCGTTCACCGCCGTGAACCACGCGCTCATGGTGCTGTTCGGCAGCCGCGGGCGCTTCCTCGGGCTGATCCTGCTGGTGCTGCAGGTCGCGGCGGCCGGGGCGACGTACCCGATCCAGACCACGCCCGCGTTCTTCCAGTTCGTGCACGGGCTGCTGCCGCTGACCTATGCCGCGAACGCGATCCGCTCGCTGGTCGCCGGGGGCGGAGCGGGCATCGGGGTCGGCGTCGCGGTGCTCACGTGCTGGCTGTTCGCCACCCTCGCCATCTCGGTCGGCGTGACGGCGCTGCGCCACGCCCGGAAGTCGGACCTGCTCCTGCCCGACTTCGCCATTTGAGCGACGCTCACGCGGTTGCGCTGCTCGGATCCGCTTTGCGCTGCTCGGATCCGAGGCGCGCATTGCGGATCGCAGCAGCGCGCGCTACGGCTACGGATCGGCGCGCTCGCCAGAGCTGGCGCTCCGATCCGTAGGTGTAGCGCAAGGGCAGGGCACGGCGCCAGGCGCGGGGCAGGCGCAGGGCAGGGCAGGAGTGGAGCAGGAGTGGGGGGCTCAACCCACGATGTGCATGGCCCGGGCGGCATCCGTCAGCGCGCCCGAGACGGAGGGGAAGACCGCGTAGGCCTTCGCGACGTCGTCGACCGTGAGGCGGTGCTCAACCGCGAGCGCGAGCGGGAAGATCAGCTCGCTCGCCCGCGGCGCGACGATGACCCCGCCGATGACGGTGCCCGAGCCCGTGCGGGCGAACAGCTTGACGAAGCCGTCCTTGATGTTCTGCATCTTCGCGCGGGCGTTGGTCTGCAGCGGCAGCTTGTAGATCTCGCCCTGCGCGATGCCGTCCTCGATCTGCTTCTGCGACCAGCCGACCGTCGCGATCTCGGGCTGGGTGAAGATGTTCGAGGTGACGTTGCGCAGCTCGATCGGGTTGACCGCGTCGCCCATGGCGTGGAAGACCGCGGTGCGACCCTGCATGAAGGCGACGGATGCCAGGGGAAGCACGTCGCTGCAGTCACCGGCCGCGTAGATGTTCGGCACCGAGGTGCGCGCGACGCGGTTCACCCGGATGTGACCGGACTGCGTCAGCTGCACCCCCGCCTCCTCGAGGCCGATGCCCGCCGTGTTGGGGATCGACCCGACCGCCATGAGGCAGTGCGAGCCTTCGACGGTGCGCCCGTCGGAGAGGGTGACGAGCACCCCGTCATCCGTGCGCTCCACCTTCTCGGCGCGCGACTTGGAGAGCACGGTCATGCCGCCGCGGGTGAAGACGTCCTCGAGGATGCGGGCCGCGTCGGAGTCCTCGCCCGGCAGCACCTGGTCGCGACTCGAGACGAGCGTGACCTTCGCGCCGAGGTTCATGTAGGCCGAGGCGAACTCGGCGCCCGTCACGCCTGAGCCGACGACGATGAGGTGCTCGGGCAGGGCCTTCAGCGTGTACAGCTGTGTCCAGGTGAAGATGCGCTCGCCGTCGGGCTTCGCCGTCGGCAGCTCGCGCGGGCTCGCCCCCATGGCGAGCACGATCGTGTCGGACTCGATGCGGTCGAAGTCGGTGCTCCCTCGGCCGGTGCCCGTCGACACGACGACCGTGTTGTCGCCCTCGAGTCGGCCGACGCCGTCGATGATGTTGACGCCCGCGCGCACGAGCTCGGTGCGCATGTCCTCGCCCTGCTGGCGCGCGAGACCTAGGATGCGCTTGTTCACGGCGGCGAGGTTGACGGCGACCTCTGGACGGTGCGGGCGATTGTCCTCGCCGCGGGTGAAGAACTGCACGCCGAGGCCGACCGCGTCGGGGATGTTCTTCGCCGCTTCTGCCGTCGCGATGAGCGTCTTCGACGGAACGACGTCGGTGATGACCGCCGAGCCGCCGATGCCCGCTCGCTCGATGACGGTGACGTCGGCGCCGAGCTGCGCGCCGGCCAGCGCCGCCTCGTAGCCGCCAGGACCGCCGCCCACGATCGTGATCCGCTGCTTCCGCTCGAATTCGAAGGCCATGGGGATTAGTCTGCCGCACCCGCATTGCGGCCAGGTGTCCATGGCGCGGCAATAAACTCGTGGCATGCCCGACGCCTCGATCCTGGACGTGCCCGAGACCGACCCCTTCGACGTGGCCCGCCAGGCCGCGGAGCAGATCGCCGAGAAGACCGGGGTCGAGAAGCACGACATCGCCCTCACCCTCGGCAGCGGCTGGGGCAAGGCCGCCGATCTGATCGGCGAGACGGTCGCGACGATCCCGGCGACCGAGGTGATCGGATTCCGCAAGCCGGCGCTGACCGGACACGTGGGCACCCTGCGCTCGATCGCGCTGCCGAGTGGCAAGCGCGCACTCGTCATCGGGGCGCGCACGCACTTCTACGAGGGCCACGGGGTGCGGCACGTGGTGCACTCCGTGCGCACGGCGGCTGCGGCCGGGGCATCCGTCATGGTCCTCACCAACGGCGCAGGCGGCATCAAGCCGCACTGGCAGGCCGGCACGCCGGTGCTCATCAGCGACCACATCAACCTGACGGCGTCGAGCCCGCTCGAGGGCGCGACCTTCATCGACCTGACCGATCTGTACTCGACGCGGCTGCGCGAGCTCGCGAAGACCGTCGACCCGAGCCTCGACGAGGGCGTGTACGTGCAGTTCCGCGGCCCGCACTACGAGACCCCGGCCGAGGTGCAGTTCGCGAAGACGATCGGCGGGCACATCGTCGGCATGTCGACCGCGCTCGAGGCGATCGCGGCGCGCCAGGCCGGCATGGAGGTGCTGGGCCTGTCGCTCATCACGAACCTCGCCGCCGGCATCTCGCCGACCCCGCTCTCGCATGCCGAGGTGCTCGAGGCCGGGCAGGCCGCCGAGCCGGTGATCTCCGCCCTGCTGGCCAAGATCGTGGGGCTCTTGTGAGCACTACGGATGCGCTGCTTGAGGCCGCCCGCGCGTGGATCGCGCAGGACCCCGACCCCGAGACGCGCGGCGAGCTCGATGCGCTGATCACGGATGCCTCGGCCGGTGACGCCGACGCGATCGCCGAGCTGCACCGCCGCTTCGACGAGCGCCTCGCCTTCGGCACGGCCGGCCTGCGCGGCGAGCTCGCCGCCGGCCCCAACCGCATGAACCGCGTGCTCGTCGCGCAGGCCGCCGCGGGGCTCGCGGCCTACCTCGTCGAGAAGCACGGCAAGCAGGCATCGGTCGTCATCGGCTACGACGGGCGGAAGAACTCGCGCGTGTTCGCGGAGGACTCCGCGAAGATCTTCGCCGGCGCGGGCGTGCGCACGATCCTGCTGCCGCGGCTGCTGCCGACGCCTGTGCTCGCCTACGCCGTGCGCCACCTCGACGTGTCGGCGGGGGTCATGGTGACGGCGTCGCACAACCCGGCGCGCGACAACGGCTACAAGGTGTACCTGGGCGACGACGACCAGGGCTCGCAGATCGTGCCGCCGGCCGACTCCGAGATCGCCGCGCACATCGCCGCCGTCGCGGCGGGCGGCCCGATCACCGCGCTGCCGCGCTCCAGCGCCTATGCGCTCGCCGACGAGTCGCTCGTGTACTCATACGTCGCGGCGACCGCCGCCGTCGCCGGGAAGCTGCCGAAGGGCGTCGACCTTGAGGTCGTCTACACGGCCATGCACGGCGTCGGGTGGGACACCGCGTCCCGCGTGTTCGAGGCCGCCGGCCTGCCGCTGCCCGTCAGCGTCGCGGCCCAGCAGGAGCCCGACGCCGCCTTCCCGACCGTGTCGTTCCCGAACCCCGAGGAGCCGGGCGCGCTCGACCTCGCCATGCAGACCGCACGCGAGCAGGGCGCAGAGCTCATCATCGCGAACGACCCGGATGCCGACCGCTTCGCCGTCGCGATTCCCGATGCCTCAGTCGAGAGCGGTTGGCGCCGGCTCACCGGCAACGAGGTCGGCACGCTGCTCGGCTGGGCCGCCGCAGAGGAAGAGGCCGGCACCCCCCACGGCGCGCATCACGTTCCCGGCGTGCTCGCGGCCTCGATCGTCTCCTCCCCCGCCCTCGGCGTCATCGCGGCGCACTTCGGGCTCGAGCACGCCGTCACCCTCACCGGCTTCAAGTGGATCTCCCGCGCCCCCGGCCTGCTGTTCGGCTACGAGGAGGCGCTCGGCTACCTGGTCAACCCCGAGACCGTGCGCGACAAGGACGGCATCTCGGCCGCCGCGCGCTTCCTCGCCCTCGCGCTGCGGTGGAAGGCCGCCGGGCGCACCGTCGCCGATCAGCTCGAGGCGATCGCCGCCGAGATCGGCCACGACGCGAGCGGGCAGATCTCGCTGCGGGTGACCGACCTCTCCGAGCGCGGCCGCATCATGGACCGGCTGCGCGCCGAGCCGCCGCAGACGCTCGCCGGCAGCGCTGTGACGTCGTTCGACGACCCGGCGGCAGGGGTGCCGGGGCTGCCCGTGGACAACATCCTGCGCATCCTCACCGCCGACGGCTCGCGGGTCATGATCCGCCCCAGCGGAACCGAGCCGAAGCTGAAGGTCTATCTCGACGTGCGCGGGGGGTCGAAGACGGATGCCGCGGCGAAGCTCGCCGCCCTCGACGCGGCGCTGCGCGAACTGCTCGCGGCTTAGCCGCGGCCGCTAGGCCGTCGCGAACCAGGCGAACAGCAGGAAGGCCACGATCAGCGACATGATGATCGCGATGCCGGTCGCGGCGAAGCGGTAGGTGCGCAGGCGGCCGTCCTCGCGGCGGCGCACCGAGAAGGAGATCAGCACCCAGGCGCCGATCAGCACGACCGCCGCCGGCGGCGAGGCGAGCAGCGGGTAGTACAGCACCGCGAGCTGGTCCGGCTGCGGCCCGGGCAGCGCGGGAGCCGCGATGCCCGCTCCGAGCGCGCCGCCGAAGAGCACCACGGCAGCCAGCGCGCAGACGAGCGCCCAGAGGGCGAAGGTCTTCCAGATCGGGCGCTCGGCTCCGGCATCCGTCATCTCAGACCTCCGCACCGTGCAGGACGGCGCGCACCTCGTCGGCCGTCGTCGCCGCACGCAGGGCGGGCAGGGCGCCGGGGTCGTTGAACACGTTCGCGATGCCGGCGACCAGGCTGACGTGCGTGTCGGGGCTGACGCTCGCGAGTCCGACGACGACCGAGACCGGGTCGTTGTGGGCGTGCCCGAAGGCGATCGGCTCGGCGAGCGTGACGACCGAGAGCCCGTCGCGCCGCACGTCGCGGCCGGGGCGGGCATGCGCGAGCGCGAGCCCGGGCGCCACCACGATATAGGCGCCGAACTCGTCGACCACCCCGATCATGCGCTCGGTGTAGGCGTCGGTCGCGACCCCGGAGCGGACCAGTGCCGCGCCCGCGAGTCGGATCGCCTCGCGCCAGTCCGCCGCCGCCCGGTTGAACTCGATGGCGTGATCGGGCACCTCGGGCAACGGCATGGTCTCGATTTTAGCGAAAGTCGGCGCGAGTTCTACACAGCGTCGAAGCCAACGGCGATGCGGTCGAGCAACTCCTCGCGCTCTTCGATCGGCAGGAAGGCGGCGGCCGCGGCGTTGAGCTGGAAGGCCTCGAGGTCGTCGAGCCGATAGCCGAAAGCGTCGGCGAGCAGCGCCAGCTCGCGGCTGAGGCTCGTGCCGCTCATCAGGCGGTTGTCGGTGTTCACGGTCACGCGGAAGCCGAGCTGGTAGAGCAGGTCGAAGGGGTGGTCGGCGATCGTCTCGCCCCAGCGGGCGATCGCCCCGGTCTGCAGATTGCTCGTCGGGCTCGTCTCGAGGGCGATCTCGCGGTCCTTCACCCACTGGCTGAGCAGGCCGAGCGACACATAGGTGCTCTCGTCGTCCTGCCGCTCGACGGTCAGGTCCTCGGCGAGGCGCACCCCGTGGCCGAGCCGCAGCGCGCGCCCGTCGAGCAGCGCAGAGCGGATCGACGCGAGTCCGTCGGCCTCGCCCGCGTGCACCGTGACGGGGAACCACTCGGAGGCGAGGTAGTCGAAGGCGCCGCGCATCGTCGACGCGGGAAAGCCCGCCTCGGGCCCCGCGGTGTCGAAGCCGACGACGCCGTCGTCGCGGTGCCGCACCGCGAGCTGCGCGATCTCGAGGGTCTGCCCCGGGTTCTGCCGCAGGCTCGACAGCAGCTGGCCGACGCGGATGAACCCGCCGGCCGCCTCGACCTGCGCGACCGCTTGGTCGATGCCCGACTGCACGGCCTCGACGGTCTGATCGAGGCTGAGCCCGCGGGCGAGGTGCTGCTCGGGCGCCCAGCGGACCTCGCCGTAGATCACGCCGTCGGCGTGCAAATCCTCGACGAACTCGCGGGCGACCCGGGCGAGCCCGGCCGCCGTCTGCATGACCCCGACCGTGACGTCGAAGGTCTTCAAGTACTCGACGAGGCTGCCGGCGTTCGAACGGCTCTCGAACCAGTCCTGCAGACGGCGGGCGTCACTCGCCGGCAGCTCGAGGCCGATCTCGTCGGCGAGCTCGACGATGGTCTGCGGCCGCAGGCCCCCGTCGAGGTGGTCGTGCAGGCTCACCTTCGGCAGGGCGTTGATGCTGACGCCCTCGAGCAGGTACTCGCGGTCCGGTGCGCTCATGAGCCCACTCGCTCCCTGATCAGCGGCGAGGACACATGATCGGATGCCTCGCCGATCGCCCACGCCCCGTCGAGCGCCTCGAGCGCGCGCTCGAACCGCGCCGCGTCGTCGGCGGCGAGAGTGAACAGCGGCTGGCCAGCAGCGACCGTGTCGCCGGGCTTCGCGTGCAGCTCGATTCCGGCGGCGTGCACCACGGGGTCCTCCTGTCGGGCCCGGCCCGCGCCGAGCCGCCAGGCGGCGACGCCGAAGGACAGCGCCTCCTGCGTGACAAGCACGCCGCTCGTGGGCGCGATGACGGTGTGCGTCTCACGCGGCACGGGCAGCGCGGCATCCGGATCGCCGCCCTGCGCGGTGACGAAGGCGCGCCAGCGGTCCATCGCGCGGCCGTCCTTGAGCGCCGCCTCGACGTCGGCGTCGGGCTGGCCGGCGAGGGTCAGCATCTCGCGCGCGAGGGCGACGGTGAGCTCGACGACGTCGGCCGGGCCGCCACCGCTAAGCACCTCGAGCGACTCGCGCACCTCGTTCGCGTTGCCGATCGTGAGGCCGAGCGGAACGTTCATGTCGGTCAGCAGGGCCGAGGTCTTCACGCCGGCATCCGTGCCCAGCTCGACCATCGTCTGGGCGAGCTCGCGCGCCTTCGCGAAGTCCTTCATGAAGGCGCCCGAGCCGAACTTCACGTCGAGCACGAGCACGCCCGTGCCCTCGGCGATCTTCTTGCTCATGATCGACGACGCGATCAGCGGGATCGCCTCGACCGTGCCCGTCGTGTCGCGCAGCGCGTAGAGCTTCTTGTCGGCCGGGGCGAGCCCGGCACCCGCTGCGCAGATGACGCCGCCGACCGGGCCGGCGAGCTGCGCGAACACCTCCTCGTTCGTGAGCGAGGCGCGCCAGCCGGGAATCGACTCGAGTTTGTCGAGCGTGCCGCCCGTGTGCCCCAGCCCGCGACCCGACAGCTGCGGCACCGCGACGCCGAAGCATGCCACAAGCGGCATGAGCGGCAGCGTGATCTTGTCGCCGACACCGCCCGTCGAGTGCTTGTCGGCCGTCGGCTTGCCCAAGCCCGAGAAGTCGAGGCGCTCGCCCGAGGCGACCATCGCCATCGTGAGATCGCGGATCTCCTCGCGCGTCATGCCGTTCAGCAGGATCGCCATGGCGAGCGCCGACATCTGCGAGTCGGCGACGTAGCCGCGCGTGTAGGCGTCGACCAGCCACTGGATCTGCGGGGTGGTGAGCGTGCCGTGGTCGCGCTTGGCGCCGATCAGCTGGACCGCGTCGAAGGGCTCGACTGCCACTGAGGTTCCTTTCGGTAGGAGGGTTTCGATACGCGCTGCGCGCTCCTCAGCCAGCGGAGTAGTCCGACAACGTGCGCGGCCCGAACGCGTCGGGCAGCACCTCGTCGATGGTGCGGATTCCGGAGACCGTCTCGAGAAGCATTCCCGGGGCGGAATGCTCGAAGAGCAGCTGCCGGCAGCGACCGCAGGGCATCAGCACGGCACCGTGCCCGTCGACGCAGGTGAAGGCGACGAGTCGGCCGCCGCCGCTCATCACCAGGTCGGAGACCAGCGAGCATTCGGCGCACAGCGTCACGCCGTACGACGCGTTCTCGATGTTCGCCCCGCGCACGGTGCGCCCGTCGTCGACGATCGCCGCGGCGCCGACGGGGAACTTGGAGTAGGGCGAGTAGCTCTTGCCCATGGCATCCGTCGCGACCGCGCGCAGCGCGTCCCAATCCACGGCGGGCACGGATGCCGGGCTGCCGTCACTTGACATACGGCGTCCCATCCGCGGCGGGGGCTCTCGATTTCCCGACCAGCCCGGCCACGGCGAAGATCGTCACGAGGTACGGCAGCATCAGCAGGAACTCGCTCGGCACGGGCGAGCCGATGATGCCGAGCGTGTTCTGCAGGTTCGTGGCGAAGCCGAACAGCAGGGCGGCGAGCGTCGCGCGAATCGGGTCCCAGCGGCCGAAGATGACCGCCGCGAGCGCGATATAGCCCTGGCCCGCCGTCATCTCCTTGGTGAACAGGCCGACCGAGCCGAGCGTGAAGAACGCGCCGCCGAGCCCGGCGATCGCGCCGGCGAGCGAGACGTTCCAGAACCGGGTGCCGTTCACGTTGATGCCGACGGTGTCGGCGGCCTTCGGGTGCTCGCCGACGGCCCGCACGCGCAGGCCCCACTTGGTGTGGAACAGGCCGTACCAGACGGCGGCGACCGCGACGTAGGCGATGTAGACGATGATCGAGTGGTCGAAGAACACGGGCCCGATGACGGGGATCTCCGACA
This sequence comes from Gryllotalpicola koreensis, assembly GCF_039538185.1. Taxonomy (NCBI): domain Bacteria; kingdom Bacillati; phylum Actinomycetota; class Actinomycetes; order Micrococcales; family Microbacteriaceae; genus Gryllotalpicola; species Gryllotalpicola koreensis. The sequence continues at coordinate 405,898 of NZ_BAABBW010000003.1, read as the reverse complement.
GGCCCGGAATGGGCAGGTCGGGCAGCGTCATGCGCTTGTTCAAGTGCTCGGGGTCGGCGGCGAGCACCTTCGAGTAGCCGAAGTTCGTGAGACCGGTCACGAGCACGTTGATCACGACGCCGACGATCACCTGGTCGACGAGGTACTTGATCGCGAACGCCGCGAGGATGAAGGCCACGAGCACACCGGCGATCGCGGCCGCGACGAGTCCGAGCGTCATCGATCCGGTCGCCGAGGCGACGAGCGCCGAGCAGAACGCGCCGCCGAGCAGCTGCCCCTCGATCGCGACGTTGACCACGCCCGCGCGCTCGCCGATCACGCCGCCGAGGGCGCCGAAGACGAGCGGCACCGACAGGGTGACGGCGCCGAGCAGCAGCGAGGTGACCGGCAGCGGCCGGTCGCCCTGGGCCGCCCAGGCGAGGAATCCGACCATGAAGACGACCGCGAACAGCGCGGTGAACCACATCGGGACACGGATGCCGCGCGCGACGGCCGCCCAGCTGAGCAGCGCCATCACGACCGTGACGATCGCGAGCACGATGCCGACCGGCGCGGAGGCGACGGTCACATCGGGGATCCGGAAGAAGTCCTCGCTCTGACTGAAGCGGAACTCGGTGTGGCCGCTGCGCGCGAAGAAAATGAACAGCACGACGGCGCCGAGGGCGAAGACGCTGAGCGCGATCGGCACCTTCCAGCTGCGCACCTCGACCTTCTCGAGGACGATCGGCGACGCGTCGGGGACCGGAGCGGTTGCGGTGGTCACGGGCTAGGCCTCCTTCGCGACGGTACGGCGGCTGCGCCGCGGGGCGCCGCCGGGCTTCGGCAGCCCGAAGATGGCCCGCACGAGCGGCGGCGCGGCAATGAACAGCACGATGAGCGACTGCACGATGAGCACGATGTCGATGGGGATGTTGTTGGCCGCCTGCATGACGTAGCCGCCCGACTTCAAGGCGCCGAACAGCAGCCCCGCGATGAACACGCCGAGCGGCCGCGAACGGCCGAGCAGCGCAACGGTGATCGCATCGAAGCCGAGGCCCGCGTCGAAGCCCGACGAGAAGCCGCCGGGTGCCGTGGCGAGCACCTGGTTGACGCCGGCGAGGCCGACGAATCCGCCGGCGATCGCCATGCCGTAGATGTACATGCGCTCGACCCCGATGCCCGCGGTGCGCGCCGCGCTCGGGTTCTCGCCGACCGCGCGGAAGCGGAAGCCGAGGTTCGAGCGGCTCATCAGCCACCAGTACGCGAACGCGGCGGCGATCGCGAGCACGAAGGCCCAGGTCACGGTGTAGCGGATGCCGAACAGGCCCGGAAGCTGCGCCGCCGCGGGGATCGCGGGCGACTTCGGGTTGTTGGTGCCCGGCGCCTGCAGCGCCCCCGGGGTGCGCAGCAGGAACGAGATCAGATAGAACGCGATGTAGTTGAGCATGATCGTGACGATCACCTCGTGTGCGCCGGTCTGCGCCTTGAGCCAGCCAACGATGCCGGCCCACACCGCGCCGCCGACGATGCCGGCGAGGATCGCGACGATGAGCGCGAGCGGGAACGGCATCGGGAACGACCAGGCGACCCAGCCGGCGAACGCGCCGCCGATGAGGATCTGGCCCTGGCCGCCGATGTTGAACAGGCCGATGCGGAAGGCGAGCGCGATGCCGAGACCGCCGAAGATCAGCGGCGTCGCCGCGCTCAGGGTGTTCATGAGCGGCTGGATGCCGCTCGCGAAGGTGAACGCCCCCGTATTGAAGATCGCGCCCTGGAACAGCGAAGTGTAGGCGCCGCCCACGGCCGTCCAGATCGCCCGGAAGGTGTCGCCGGGGCGGGCGAAGAAGTAGCCGGAGGCGTGCTGCACGCCCGGGTCGGTCAGCGCGATCAGCACCGCCCCGGCGACGAGCGCCAGGAACACGGCGAGCACCGAGATCACGAAGCTGCCGCCCATGATGTCGCGCAGCGCCTGCTGGCCGCGGGTCGTGACAGGCGACGGAGTGGGGGCGGATGCCTGCTGTTCGGGTTCCGTCGTCTGCGGCTGCGTCGTCTCGCTCATCACGCAGCCTCCCCCGCGCTCTCGGGCGCCTCGCCCGCCATCATCAGGCCGAGCACCTCGCGCGGGGTGTCGCCGGGGACGATGCCGACGATGCCCCCGCGGTACATCACCGCGATGCGGTCGGCGAGCGCCACGACCTCGTCGAGCTCGGTGGAGACCACCACCACGGGAACGCCCTCGTCGCGGGTCGCGACGATGCGCTTGTGCACGAACTCGATCGAGCCGACGTCGAGGCCGCGGGTCGGCTGCGCGGCGACCAGCAGGCGCAGCTCGCGGGAGAGCTCGCGCGCGAGCACGACCTTCTGCTGGTTGCCCCCGGAGAGGCGGCCGACGTGCGTCTGGATCGACTGTGCGCGCACGTCGAACTCCTTCACCTTCTCTTCGGCGAAGGCGTTCAGCGTCTTCGTCTGCAGATTGGCGCCCCTCACGAACGGCGCTCCGGACGAGCGGTCGAGCATGAGGTTCTCGGCGATCGTGAACTCGCCGACGAGGCCGTCCTCGTTGCGGTCCTCCGGCACGAAGCCGACACCGGCGTCGAGCACCTGACGCACCCCCTTGCCGACGAGCTCGGTGCCGTCGAGGGTGATCGAGCCCTCGACGTGAGGCTGCAGCCCGAGCAGCGCCTCGGTGAGCTCGGTCTGGCCATTGCCCTGCACGCCGGCGACGGCGAGGATCTCGCCCTGGCGCACCTCGAAGCTGACGTCGTTGACGACCTTCTGGCCGAGCGCGTCGAGCACCGTGAGGCGGTCGACGACCAGTGCGGCATCCGCCGCCTTCGCCGGGTCCTTGTGGACCGTCAGCTCGACCGCGCGCCCCACCATGAGAGAGGCCAGCTCGGCGTTGCTCGCCGTGGGCGATGCCTCGCCGACGACCTTGCCGAGGCGGATGACGGTGATGCGGTCGGCGACCTCGCGCACCTCGCGCAGCTTGTGGGTGATGAAGACGATGCCCGTGCCCTGCTCCTTGAGCTGGCGCATGATGCCCATCAGCTCATCGGTCTCCTGCGGGGTGAGCACCGCGGTCGGCTCGTCGAAGACGAGCACCTGGGCGTCGCGGCTCAATGCCTTGATGATCTCGACGCGCTGCTGCACGCCGACGGGCAGCTGCTCGACGATCGCGTCGGGGTCGACGTCGAAGCCGAAGCGCCGGGAGATCTCGCGCACCTTCGCGCGGGCGGCGGGCAGGTCGAGCCGCCCGAGGCCCTTGGTCTGCTCGTGGCCGAGCATGACGTTCTCGGCGACCGTGAACACCGGCACGAGCATGAAGTGCTGGTGCACCATGCCGATGCCCGCCTTCATCGCGTCGCCGGGGCCTGCGAAGTGCTGGACGGCGTCGTCCAGCAGGATCTCGCCTTCGTCGGCCTGGTACAGCCCGTAGAGCACGTTCATCAGGGTGGACTTGCCCGCGCCGTTCTCACCGAGCAGGCAGTGCACCTCACCGGGTTCGACGGTGAGCGAGATGTGGTCGTTGGCGGTGAGGCTGCCGAAGCGCTTGGTGATGCCCTTGAGCTCGAGCTTCATACGGGAAACGCTACCTTTCAGCGCTTGTTTGGCGCGACGGTCCCCGCCCGTCGCGCCGCGGTTGGTTTCGCGACGCGATGCGTTCGGCGGCGATCAAGTCGCCGCCTCGTAGAGCGGGTTACGAAGCGGCCGGCCGGGGAGATCGTCCCCGGCCGGCCGATTCACTGCTGAGACGATCAGCTCTTGGGCGATGCCGGCGAGGTGACCGTGATCGACCCGTCGATGATTCCCGCCTTGATCTTGTCGATCTCGCCCTGCAGACCCGGGTCCACCTTCGACGCGAAGTCGTGGAACGGGGCGAGGCCGACGCCGTTGTTCTTCAGGGTGCCGACGTAGGGCGTGTTGCTGAACTTGCCGTCCGCAGCCGCCTTCACGACCGCCTGGACCGAGGGGTCGATACCCTTCTGGACCGAGGTGAGCAGGATGCTGCGCACCGACGGGTCGGTGTTGTAGACATCCGCGTCGACCCCGATCATGGCGATCGACTTGCCCGAGTTCTTGATCGCCGTGGCAGCCGACTGGTAGATCGGGCCGCCGACGGGCATGATCACGTCAGCGCCCTGGTCGATGATGCCCTGGGCCGTGTTCTGCGCGGTGTCGTTCGCGTCGAAGCCGCCCGTGAAGGACCCCTTCTGGCTGTCGACGTTCCAGCCGACGACCTTGACGTCCTTGTTCTTCTGCTTGTTGTAGTACGCGACACCGTCGGCGAAGCCGTCCATGAAGATCGTGACGGTCGGGATCTGCTGGCCGCCGAAGGTGCCGACGACGCCGGACTTCGAGTAGCTCGCCGCCGCGTAGCCGCCGAGGAAGGCCGCCTGCGCGGTGTCGAAGATGATCGGCTGCACGTTGTCGGCGGTGATCGAGTTGTCGTCGATGATCGCGAACTTGGTGTCGGGGTTCTGCGCCGCAGCCGCCTTGGTCGCGTCGGCAAGGTTGAAGCCGACCGTGATGATCAGGTTGCAGTTCTGCGACACCATGCTCGAGATGTTCGGCGCGTAGTCGGCATCCGTCTTCGACTCGGCCTTCTTGTACTCGACGCCCAAAGACTTCGACGCGCTGACGAGGCCGTTGTAGCCCAGCTCGTTGAACGAGTGGTCGTCGAAGCCGCCCGAGTCCGAGATCATGCAGGGCAGGAAATCGCTCTTCTTGGCGCTGGTCGAGCCGTCACCGGAGGTGGACGGCGCCTGGGCGCATCCGGCGAGCAGCGCGACGCCGCTCGCTACGGCGATCGCCGAGACGATCACCTTCCGTGCTGTGTTCTTCACTTTTTACCCCTCCACAGGAATTGCAGGGTGCTCGCGCGTGTGCGTACGCGTGCACCTCACGAAGTTACTTGACCCGCGAGTGCCCGATTGACCAAGACCGCACTTCTTAATCCGGCCGTTACATCTCCGGGCTCAGAGCACGTCCGTGGATCCCTGCAGCTTCAGCGCATCCACCACGGACTTCACGCGCTGGGCGTTCTCGGTGGTCGTGACGAGAAGCGCGTCCGGGGTGTCGACCACGACGATGTCCTTCACGCCGATCAGGCTGATGATGCGCTTCGACTGGCTCACGACGATCCCGCTCGACGCGTCGGCGAGCACGCGGGCGTTCTCGCCCAGAATCGCGAGGTCGGCCTTGCGGCCGCCCGAGTTCACTTTGGCGAGGGACGCGAAGTCCCCGACGTCGTCCCACCGGAACTGGCCGGGCACGACCGCCATTCTGCCCTCGGCCGCGGCGGGCTCTGCGACCGAGTAGTCGATCGCGACCTTCTCGAGGCGGGGCCAGATGCGGTCGACCGCCGGCCCGCGCGTGGCCGGGTCGTCCCATGCCGCGGCGAGCTCGCGAAGCTGCTGGTGCAGTTCGGGCTTCGTCTTCGCGAGCTCGCCCAGCAGCACATCGGCGCGCGACACGAACATGCTCGCGTTCCAGAGGTACCCGCCGTCGCGCAGGTAGCCGCGTGCGGTCGCGAGGTCGGGCTTCTCGACGAAGGACTCGACGGCGCGGGCGGTCGGCGCCCCCTCCACCTCGAGCGACGGACCCTGCTTGATGTAGCCGAAGCCGACGGCGGGCTCGGTCGGGCGGATTCCGACCGTCGCGATGTAGCCCGCGTCGGCGACGCGGACCGCTTCGCGGACGGCGCTCTCGAACAGGCTCAGGTGGCCGATGATGTGATCGGCGGCGAAGGAGCCGATGATGACGTCGGGCTCTCGGTGCTGCAGGATCGCGGCGGCGAGGCAGATCGCCACGGTGGAGTCGCGCGGGTCGGCCTCGAGCACGATGTTCGCATCACGCAGATCAGGCAGCTGCTCCTCGACGGCAGCGCGGTGGGCTCGCCCCGTGACGACCATGATGCGGTCCTTGCCCGACAGGGGCGCGAGCCGATCCCACGTGTCGCGCAGCAGGCTGTGGCCGCTGCCGCTCAGGTCGTGGAGGAATTTCGGCGCAACGGCGCGGGAGAGCGGCCAGAGCCGCGAGCCGATTCCCCCGGCGGGGATCACGGCGTGGAAACGGGACAGGGCGTCGCTCGAGCCGGCCATGCGGCACAGCCTATGTGCGGAGCCGTGGGGCCGCGAAGTTACACCGGTGTGCTTTTGCGGTTCACAGGGGGTTCACCGTGCCGCCACGCGGCTTCCTTAATTTCGGGAGCATGCGGGTAGCTGTGGTCAGCGAGAGCTTTCTTCCCACGGTCAACGGCGTCACCACGAGCGTGTGCCGGGTCCTCGAGCAGCTCGCCGAGGCCGGGCACGACGCGATGGTGATCAGCCCGGCTGCGGCGAAGGTCCCGACCAGTTACGCCGGATTCCCGGTGCACACCGTGCCCGCGATGGCCTACCGTCAGTTCCCCGTCGGCCTGCCGAACCCGCAGGTGGCGCGCCTGCTGGCCGATTTCCGGCCTGACGTCGTGCACGCGGCGAGCCCGTTCCTGCTCGGCGCGCAGGCCATCACTGCGGCGAGCAGGCTCGGGGTGGCATCCGTCGCCATCTATCAGACGGATGTCGCCGGCTACGCCCGCCGCAACCGACTCGGTCTCGCCGTGAACGCGGCATGGCGCCTGCTCAAGTGGGTGCACGAGGGCGCGACCCTGACGCTCGCCCCGTCGACCTCGTCGCTGGCCGACCTCGAGGCGGCCGGCATCGAGCGCCTCGCCCGCTGGGGCCGCGGTGTCGATCTCGAGCGCTATCACCCCAACAACCGCATGTCACCGCTCGCGCGGCGGTATCGCGAATTCCTCTCGCCGAACGGCGAGGTCGTCGTCGGCTACATCGGCCGCATCGCGCCGGAGAAGCAGGTGGAGCGGCTGCGCTGCCTGCGCGGCATCCCCGGCATGCGCGTCGCCGTGGTGGGCGACGGGCCCGCGATGCCCGCCGTGCAGAAGGCGCTGCGGCCACTGCCCGTGACGTACCTCGGCCGGCTCTCGGGCGAGGAGCTCGCCGCCGCCTACGCCGCGCTCGACGTGTTCGTGCACACCGGCGAGGAGGAGACCTTCGGCCAGACGGTGCAGGAGGCGCATGCGTCCGGCCTGCCGGTCGTCGCCCCGGCGGCAGGCGGCCCGCTCGACCTCGTCGAGTACGGCACGGACGGGTTCCTGTTCCGCGATGACTACGAGCTGCGCACCCAGGTGCGCGCCCTCGTCGGCGACGGCGCGCTGCGGCTGCGGATGGGCGAGGCCGGGCGCCGTGCCGTGCTCGACCGCTCATGGGCGGCGATCTGCGAGGAGCTGTTCGCGCACTACGAGGCGGCGATCGCCGAGGTGCGCCGCCCGGCTCCCGTGTCCGCATAGCCCGCGGGGGTACCCTTCTCGGTTGGGCCGCACGTCGGACCCAGCCATAGCGACGCGGCGGCGTGTACGTCGCGTCGCGTAGCGACTCGCGCCGGGCAAGGACCGGCGCGATATAGACGCCGGGAGGTGTAGAGCTATGGCCCAGCGCAGACTCCGTGTCCTGCCGCCGATGCCGTTCGTCAACCGTCGGAACGCCCCGTCGAGTCCCGCGGCCCCGAGCACGGCGCCCACCCCGACGAGACCCGGCCGCCGCACCATCGTCGACTCGGCGATCTACCTCGACGGCATCCGCGTCGCCTCCCCCACCTCGCTCGCCGAGACGTTCCGCGCGCTGCACGAGACCCCGGGCGGCATGGCGTGGATCGGGCTGTACCGGCCGTCGCAGGCCGAGATCCACTCGCTCGCCGAGGAGTTCGACCTGCACGAGCTCGCCGTCGAGGACGCGATCGCCGCGCATCAGCGCCCCAAGCTCGAGCGCTACGACGACACGCTCTTCGTCGTGCTGCGCGCGGCCGACTACCTCGACGTGCCCGAGGAAGTCGCCTTCGGCGAGCTGCACGTCTTCGTCGGCGCGAACTTCGTGATCACGGTGCGGCACAGCGAGTCGCCAGACCTGTCGCATGTGCGCCGCCGCATGGAGGCCGACCCCGAGCTGCTCGCGATGGGCACGCAGGCCGTCCTCTTCGCGATCATCGACACGGTCGTCGACGAGTACGCCCCCGTCGTGGCCGGCCTCGCCAACGACATCGACGAGATCGAGAGCCAGGTCTTCGACAGCCAGGACGCCCAGGTGTCGCGGCGCATCTACGAGCTGTCGAGCGAGGTGATCGACTTCCAGCGGGCGATCCACCCGCTCGCCACCGTGGTCGACAATCTGCAGGCGGGCTCCGAGAAGTACCACGTCAACGAGGAACTGCAGCGCAATCTGCGCGACGTCGCCGACCACCTGACGGTGGTCAATGAGCGGGTCGACGGATTCCGCTCGATGCTGCGCGACATCCTGACGGTCAACGCGACCCTGGTCAGCGAGCGGCAGAACGCCCGCATGCAGGCGCTGTCGGAGCTCAGCCACCAGCAGGGCGAGGACACGAAGAGGATCTCGGCCTGGGCGGCGATCCTGTTCGCGCCGACGCTCATCGCGAGCATCTACGGCATGAACTTCACGGACATGCCCGAGCTCCACTGGGCGCTCGGCTACCCCTTCGCGGTGCTGCTGATGTTCGTCCTCGGCTTCGGCCTGTACTTCTGGTTCCGGAAGCGGAACTGGTTGTAAGAGGCGCCGGTCCCTGGCATCCGATTTGTCTTGATGTCGAGATAAATTAGGGTGGCCTTACTGACGGTCGCCGGGGCTCGCACCATAGACTGAGGCCGCAGAAGACGGATGCGTCGCAGCATCTGTTCGCACAGCCAGGGAGGGTTGTCAGTGTCAAGCCAGACGATCGATGCCCCCAAGCCGAGGCCCTCTCGGCTGGGCGGAACGCTCTATCGGGGCCGCGAGGGCATGTGGTCGTGGGTGCTGCACCGCATCACCGGCGTCGCGATCTTCTTCTTCCTGCTCGTACACGTGCTCGACTCGGTCGTGCTGAACATCTCGCCCGAGGCGTACAACGCCGTCATCGGCACCTACAAGAACACGCTGCTCGGCATCGGTGAGATCGGCCTGGTCGCAGCCATCTGCTTCCACGCCATCAACGGCCTGCGCATCATCGCCGTCGATCTTTCGGCCTGGGCCGCCCGGAACCAGCGCCTGCTGTTCTGGATCGTCGTGATCATCTGGGCGATCCTTCTGGCCGGCTTCGTGCCGACGCAGCTTTACCACATGAGCCAGGAGGTGCACTAGCCATGTCGGCCACCATCGAAAGCCCGCGCACCCCGGTGTCGCCGCGCAAGAAGAGCCGCACCAACTGGGAGAAGTGGGGCTGGATCTACATGCGGGTCTCGGGCGTCGTGCTCGTGATCCTGATCTTCGGCCACCTCTTCGTGAACCTCGTCGCCGGCCAGGGCATCGCCGCCATCGACTGGGCGTTCGTCGCCGGCAAGTGGGCGAACCCGTTCTGGCGCATCTGGGACGGGCTGATGCTCTGGCTCGCCCTCATCCACGGCGGCAACGGCATGCGCACCCTGGTCAACGACTACGCGCACAACGTCACGGTCAACCGCGTGCTGAAGTGGGCGATCCTGCTCGCCGTCGTGATCCTGATCATCCTCGGCACCTACACGGTCACGGCGTTCGACCCGTGCCCGACCGACCCTTCCTTGAGCTTCTGCAAGTAGAGAACCGAACAGAGAACGAGAACGTGACCGGAGTCCATCACCACCAGTTCGACATCGTGATCATCGGCGCGGGCGGCGCAGGCATGCGCGCCGCGATCGCCGCGGCTGAGGAATCCCAGGGCACGTCTGTCAGCGTCGGCGTGATCACCAAGCTGTACCCGACGCGCTCGCACACCGGCGCCGCCCAGGGCGGCATGGCCGCAGCGCTCGCGAACGTCGAAGAGGACAACGCCGAGTGGCACACCTACGACACGATCAAGGGCGGCGACTATCTCGTCGACCAGGATGCCGCGCAGATCCTCGCCAAAGAGGCGATCGACGCGGTCATCGACCTCGAGAACATGGGCCTGCCGTTCAACCGCACCCCTGAGGGCAAGATCGACCAGCGCCGCTTCGGCGGCCACACCCGTGACCACGGCAAGGCGCCGGTGCGCCGCGCCTGCTACGCGGCGGACCGCACGGGCCACATGATCCTGCAGACGCTGTTCCAGAACTGCGTCAAGTACGGGGTCAACTTCTTCAACGAGTACTACGCCCTCGACCTGCTCTACACCGAGGGCAAGGTCTCGGGCGTCGTCGCCTACGAGCTCGCCTCCGGCGAGCTGCATGTCTTCCAGGCCAAAGCCGTGATCTTCGCCACGGGCGGCTTCGGCAAGATGTTCAAGACGACGTCGAACGCCCACACGTTGACCGGCGACGGCGTCGGCATGGTCTGGCGCCGCGGCCTGCCCCTCGAGGACATGGAGTTCTTCCAGTTCCACCCGACCGGGCTCGCCGGCCTCGGCATCCTGCTCACCGAGGGCGCGCGCGGTGAAGGCGCGATCCTGCGCAACGCGAGCGGCGAGCGGTTCATGGAGCGCTATGCGCCCACCATCAAGGACCTCGCGCCCCGCGACATCGTCGCCCGCTGCATGGTGCAGGAGGTGCGCGAGGGGCGCGGCGCCGGCCCGAACAAGGACTACGTGCTGCTGGACTGCACCCACCTCGGCGCCGAGGTGCTCGAGACGAAGCTGCCGGACATCACCGAGTTCGCCCGCCTCTACCTCGGCATCGACCCTGTGGTCGAGCCCGTGCCCGTGATGCCGACCGCGCACTACGCGATGGGCGGCATCCCCACGAACAACAACGCCGAGGTGCTGCTCGACAACTCCACGCCTGTGCCCGGCCTGTACGCCGCGGGCGAGTGCGCCTGCGTGTCGGTGCACGGCTCGAACCGCCTCGGCACCAACTCGCTGCTCGACATCAACGTGTTCGGCAAGCGCGCCGGCCAGAACGCGGTCGCCTACGTGCAGGGCGTCGACTTCACGCCGCTTCCGGAGGATCCGGCTGCGGGCGTGCGCGCCCTCGTCGACCAGGTGAAGGCGGCCAGCGGCTCCGAGAGCATCGCCACCCTGCGCAAGACCCTGCAGGAGAACATGGACGACAAGGCGCAGGTGTACCGCACGGCGGACTCCCTGCGCGAGATGCTGCACATCATCCACGACCTGCGCCAGCGCTACAAGAACATCGGAATCCACGACCGCGGCTCGCGCTACAACACCGACCTGCTCGAGGCGATCGAGCTCGGCTTCCTGCTCGACCTCGCCGAGGTCGTCGTGTACTCGGCCATGAACCGCGAGGAGTCCCGCGGCGGGCACATGCGCGAAGACTTCCAGACGCGCGACGACGAGAACTGGATGAAGCACACGATGGCCTACCTGACCGGCGACGCCACCTCGCCCGACCCGGAAGACCACATCAAGCTCGACTACAAGCCCGTGGTGTTCGTGAAGGGCGACGACGGCGAGCTGCTGTACCCGCCGATGGAGAGGAAGTACTGATGTCGACTGCAACCGAGACCCCGAGCGCCGCGCCGGCGGTCGATGTCACGCTGGTCACCGTCATCATCCGGCGCTTCGACCCCGAGGTCGACAGCGAGCCGCGCTGGGTCGACTACGACGTCGAGGTGTACTCGACCGACCGCGTGCTCGATGTGCTGCACAAGATCAAGTGGGAGCAGGACGGCTCGCTCTCGTTCCGCCGCTCGTGCGCGCATGGTGTCTGCGGCTCCGACGCGATGCGCATCAACGGCCGCAACCGCCTCGCCTGCAAGACGCTGATGAAGGACCTCGACCTGTCGAAGCCGGTCTACGTCGAGGCGATCAAGGGCCTGCCCCTCGAGAAGGACCTGATCGTCAACATGGACCCGTTCTTCGAGTCCTTCCGCGAGGTCCAGCCGTTCCTGCAGTCGCACCAGCCGAAGCACGAGGGCAAGGAGCGCCTGCAGTCGGCAGCCGACCGTGAGCGCTTCGACGACACCACCAAGTGCATCCTGTGCGCGGCGTGCACCACCTCGTGCCCTGTGTTCTGGACCGACGGGCAGTACTTCGGCCCAGCCGCGATCGTGAACGCGCACCGCTTCATCTTCGACTCGCGCGACGACGAGTCCCAGGTGCGGCTGGACATTCTGAATGACAAGGAGGGCGTGTGGCGCTGCCGCACGACCTTCAACTGCACCGAGGCGTGCCCCCGCGGCATCCAGATCACCCAGGCGATCGCCGAGGTGAAGCAGGCCGTGATTCGCGGCCGTCGGTAGGTCGCCGCTGGTAGCAGCCGACTCCCTGCCCGGCTGCACGTCTGCCCCTGCGCAAAACTCAGGGAAATCCGCGTTGCGGCGTTTGCCGTTCCGCGGGATTACGGGGTGCCGGCAGCGAGAACTGCCGGTTGGCCCTGCGTATTGCGTCGGGCCAACCGGCAGATGCGCCCGGGTTGGAGCCGCGGCACGAGCGTGATCCGGCGGGCACTCCCCCAGCACAGGTGCTGATACGGCTCAGCTGTCCACATTCCGGGGACTGACGCAAACGGTGCGCCCAGCACGCCTGCGACGTTGGTGTCGTGGGGTCGTGGCAGGACGTATTCGACGCGTACGGGATGCCCGTGCTGCACCGCGACGAACTGCTCGCCGCAGGCGCAACGGGCCGCTCCCTCACGACGGCCGTGAAGCTCGGCTTCCTGACGAGACTCCGAAACGGGCACTACTGCCTACCGGGCTGCGATCCGCACGTGCAACGCGCGGTCAGAATCGGCGGAGTTCTCGGGTGCGTCTCAGCGCTCAGCAGCTACGGAGTATTCGCGTACGACTCGAGTCGTACGCACCTTCACGTCGACGACAGCATGTCGCGGCTTCGCTCGCCCGCGCGACAGCGTGTGCCCCTGACCCCGCGGAATCGGCAGGGTGCCGTGCTCCACTGGTCGACGGAGCTCCTCGATCCAGACAACGCGGAGCGCCACCGGGTGAGCCTCGTCGACGCGCTGTATCAGTCGCTTCTCTGCCAGCATCCCTGGCACGCGCTGGCATCGATCGACAACGCCCTGCATCTCGGCCTCATCGGCGAAGAACACGTCCGTGCGATCTTCCGGCGCACGCCGCGCCGGCTCGCGTACCTCGAAGCGCTCGTCGACGGTCGCGCCGAAGCAGGCCAGGAAACCGTCCTGCGCATGCTGGTCGTCGGCCTCGGCCTGCCCTACGAGCTCCAGGTCGTGTTCGACGACGTCGGTCGGGTCGACATCCTTGTCGCAGGTTGCCTGGTGCTTGAGGCGGACAGCCGCGAGGCCCACGAGGGCTGGGAGCCGCACATCAAAGATCGCGGGCGCGACTTGGCACTCGCGAAGCAGGGCCTCGCGTCCCTGCGCCCCGCCTACCAGCACACCATGAAGCAGCCCGACCTCGTGCGAGACGCCATCTGGGGGCTGGTGACCCAGCAGCAGGCCTTCATCCTGCGCTGAGTCCCGGCCGCCGGACGGACCCGCGAGCCGGCTCTTCGAGTCAGGCGTGCGCAAAACTCAGGGGCGACTTCCTGAAATAGCCCCACGAGGCCTGTTTTCCTCGACCTCTGCCGATCCGCCCCGGAGTTTTGCGCAAGGGGCCGTAGACGACCGCGGTGCAGCCCCCTAGTCTCAGCCCATGGCGCTCATCTCGTCCGGCTTCCTGGGCCGTCGCCGCAGCGACCCGTCGCTGCCACCCGGTCAGTATCTGACCGAATCGTTCCCGGTGCTCTCGGCGGGGCCGACGCCCCGCATCCCCCTCGAGCAGTGGACGTTCACGCTGAACCTCGGCCGCGGCGACACCAAGGTCTGGACCTGGTCGGAGTTCATGGCGCTCCCGCAGGAGGAGATCACGACCGACATCCACTGCGTGACCAGCTGGTCGAAGCTCGGCACGACGTGGCGCGGCGTCGCGATCGACACCCTCTTCGAGGGCATTGACCACGAGTTCGCGTACACGATGGCGCACTCCTACGGCGGCTACACGACGAACGTGCCGCTCGCCGATCTGCTGGGCGGCAAGGCGTGGGTCGCGTGGGAGTTCGACGGCAAGCCGCTCGCCGCAGAACACGGCGGCCCCGCCCGGCTGCTCGTGCCGCACCTGTACTTCTGGAAGTCGGCGAAGTGGGTGAGCGGACTCGAGCTGATCCCCAACGACCAGCCCGGCTTCTGGGAGTCCAACGGCTACCACCTGCGCGGCGACCCCTGGCTCGAGCAGCGCTACTGGTGAGCGATGAGCAGCACCGCGCGGCGAACACCTGGCGGGTCGCCGACGTCATCGACGCACATTTTGAAACGGATGCCGCAGCCGAAGGCGCCGCCCGCACTCTGAGGCTGCGCGCGCCCGGGCTCGGCACCGAGCTCGCCGGGCAGCACATCGACATCCGCCTCACGGCCCCCGACGGCTACACGGCGCAGCGCTCCTACTCGCTGGCGCTCGCCGGGAGCGGCGACGAGGCCGAGATCACGGTCGAGGAGCTCGCCGACGGCGAGGTGAGCCCCTACCTGGTGCGCGGCGTCGCGGTCGGCGATCAGCTCGAGGTGCGCGGGCCGGTCGGGGGCTGGTTCGTGTGGCATCCGTCTGATCCTTCGCCCGTCGTGCTGATCGCGGGCGGCTCAGGGATCGTGCCGCTGATGGCGATGGCCCGCAGGCACCGGGTGCTCGCTAGCACGGTGCCGTTCACGCTGCTGTACTCGGTGCGCTCCCCCGACCGGGTGATCTACGGCGAGGAACTGCACGAGCTGGCATCCGATCACACCGCTCCCTTCGAGCTGATGCTGTTCTACACGCGCGAGGCGCCGCCCGAGTCGACGCGGGCGCCCGGCCGGCTGACGCGCGACGAGGTCGCGATGGCGGCGATGGACGAGGACGTGCGCTTCTTCATCTGCGGTCCGACCGCATTCGTCGAGACGGTCGCCGACCGCCTCATCGACGACGGTTTCGACCCCGACCGGATCAAGACGGAGCGCTTCGGCGGCTGACCAGCGGCGCGGCGCGGGGCCTCCCGAATGCCGCCGCCCCTTGCCAAAATGGCGAGCATGACCGAGCGCGACTCCCCCGCAACCGCGGTGGAGCAGGTCAAAGAGGTCGTCGACCGCGCCCAGCGGCTGCGGCCCGCGCGGGTCTTCCAGCACTACGCGAGCGCCAACGGCCCACTGCTCGCGGCCGGCATGGCCTATCAGTCGCTCTTCGCGCTCTTCGCCGCCGTGTGGGTTGGCTTCTCGATCGCCGGTATCTGGGTACGGTCGAACGAGTTGCTCTACGACCAGCTGATCAGACTGGTGAACCAGGCCGTGCCGAACCTGATCGGCGACGGCGGCGCGATCTCGACGAGAACGCTCGACGCCGCCAACCTGGCACTCACGTACACGGCGGTCATCGCGTTCGCGGCACTCGTGTGGACGGCGCTCGGCTGGCTGTCGTCGACCCGCACGGCGATCCGCACGATCTTCGGCGTCGGCAACGACAAGCGGAACTTCTTCGTGCAGCGCTCGATCGACGCGGTGCAGGCGATCGCGTTCGGCGTGGGCCTGATCGTCTCGGCACTGATCGCGCTCCTCACCACGCAGGTGCTCGATCTGATCCTGCTCGAGCTGGGCTTCGACGGCTCGTCGCCGATGTCGCAGATCGGCGTCTACGCCGTCACGGTCATCGTCTCGCTGCTGATCAACTTCGGCACCCTCGCCGCGATGTACCGGGTGCTGTCGCGCCTGTACATCCCGTGGCGCAACCTGCTCGTGGGCGCGGGCGTAGGCGCGGTCGCTCTGTCGGCGCTCAGCCAGGCGAGCAGCCTGCTGCTGCGGGGCGCGTCACGGAACCCGGCGCTCGCAGGCTTCGCCGGTTTCGTCGCGCTGTTGCTGTGGTTCAACTTCGTCTGCCAGGTCATCTTGATCGCGGCATCCTGGATCGCCGTCGGCATGGAGGACCGCGGTCTCTCCGCCCGCCGGATGTCTGCGGAGGAGGCGGCCCGCGAGCGTCTGCGGCAGGAGTACGAGCGCGACCTCGAAGAGGCCCGGCGCGCGGTGCGCACGGCGAACGAGGTCTATGAGCGCGTCACCGGGTGGCGACGGCGCCGCAGCGCGCGCCGCCTGCTGCTGCGCGCGCTGCGTCATCTGCGCGTCGTCACGGCCAACGACCCCGATCGCGGGCAGAAGGCGCGGCCGGATGCCTGAACCGTGCGGCCCCGTCGATGTCAGACGCCCCGGCTAGGCTCTTGTCATGGCGAAATCCACCCGGCTGCGCATCGCGAGCGTCAATGTCAACGGCATCCGTGCCGCCTATCGCAAGGGCATGGCCGACTGGGTGAACAGCCGCGGCGCCGACATCATCGCGATCCAAGAGGTGCGCGCGACCGTCGACGATCTGTCGGGGCTGCTCGGGCCCGAGTGGAACATCCTGCACGACGAGGCCACCGCGAAAGGCCGGGCGGGCGTCGCGCTCGCAAGCAGGAACAAGGCCGAGATCCACCGCGTGACCTTCGGCGACGACGACTTCGACTCGGCCGGCCGCTGGCTCGAAGCCGACTACGACGTCGACGGCACGATCGTGACGGTCGTGTCGACCTACGTGCACTCCGGCGAGGTCGACACCCCGAAGCAGGTCGAGAAGTACAAGTTCTTGGACGCGCTGCTGAAGCGGCTGCCCGAGCTGCGCGAGCACAACAAGCTGTCGGTGTTCATGGGCGACCTCAACGTCGGCCACCGCACGCTCGACATCAAGAACTGGCGCGGCAACGTGAAGCGCGCCGGGTTCCTGCCCGAAGAGCGCACATACTTCGACAAGATCTTCGGCGCCGAAGATGAAGAGGGCTACAACACCGGCAAGGCCGGCCTCGGCTGGATCGACCTCGGCCGCAAGTTCGCCGGCGAGGTCGAGGGGCCGTACACGTGGTGGTCGAACCGCGGCCAGGCCTTCGACAACGACACCGGCTGGCGTATCGACTACCAGGTCGCGACGCCCGAGCTGGCAGCGAAGGCCACGGCGTATGCGGTCGACCGTTACCCCAGCTACGACGCCCGCTGGTCCGACCACGCGCCGATCGTCGTCGACTACCAGCTGTAGAGATCATTTCGAGACGGATGCCGGCGGCATCCTCCTCAATGATCGGAACCGCCTCGAGGCATCCGTCTCGAAGCCCTCGAAATCTCAAGGAACACGCATGACCAAGCCCCGCCTCTATTCGGGAATCCAGCCCTCGAGCGATTCTCTGCACCTCGGCAACTACGTCGGGGCGCTGCTGCAGTGGCGCCGCATGCAGGACGAGTACGACGCGTTCTTCTCGATCGTCGACCTGCACGCGCTGACGAACGCCGCGTTCGACCCGAAGACGCTGGCCGCGGCCTCGCGCGGGCTCGCCGCACAGTACCTCGCCGCCGGCGTCGAGCCAGGGAAGTCGACGCTGTACGTGCAGTCGCACGTGCCCGCGCACGCGCAGCTCGCCTGGGTGCTGAACACCATCACGGGGTTCGGCGAGGCGAGCCGCATGACTCAGTTCAAGGACAAGTCGCAGCGCTTCGGGGCCGAGGGCACCACGGTCGGGCTGTTCGACTACCCCGTGCTGATGGCAGCCGACATCCTGCTGTTCGACGCCGAGGTCGTGCCCGTCGGCGACGACCAGAAGCAGCACATCGAGCTGACGCGAAACCTCGCCGAGCGCTTCAACGCGCGCTTCGGCGAGGTGTTCACGGTTCCGGCGGGCAGCTACCCGGAAGAGGGCGCGCGCATCTACGACCTGCAGGAGCCGACGTCGAAGATGTCGAAGTCCGCCGCGACGGACGCCGGGCTGATCTGGGTGCTCGACGAGCCCTCCGTCACCCGCAAGAAGATCATGCGCGCCGTCACCGACACCGGTGCAGAGGTGCGCTACGACTGGGGCACGAAGCCGGGCGTCACGAACCTGCTCGAGATCTACACGGCGATCACCGGGGTGTCGGTCGCGGCCGCCGAGACGGAATTCGCGGGGAAGGGCTACGGCGATTTCAAGCGCACCGTGGCCGACGCCGTGATCGCCGAGCTCGAGCCGGTGCGGGCGCGCGCGCTCGAGCTGCTCGCCGACCCGGCCGAGCTCGACCGACTGCTGGCGTTGAACGCGGCGCGGGCGAGCGAGGTCGCCGAGGCGACGCTGAAGCGCGTCTACGACGCGGTCGGCATTCTGCCCAGGGGGTAGTTGCGCGGCAGGGTCCGGCCGCGTGCCCGAGAAGTGCGGCGATGTCGTGTCGCCTCAATTGAGACGACATTTCAGCACTTCTCGAGGGCGGCAGACGGCGGTACGGGCGGCGACACGGCACCGAGGCCGGATAGCGTGGTGGCGTGGAACCGGTCACGCTGCGCAGTGAGAGACTCGTGCTCTCAATTCCGACCCTCGACGATGCGGAGCGCGTGTTCGAGTACTGCCAGGACCCGCTCTTCGAGACGTACCTCTCGACGCCGTGGCCGTACCACCGCTCCGATGCTGAGCACTTCCTCGGGGAGATCGTGCCCTCCGGGTGGAGGCTCGGGCGCGAGCACATCTGGGCGCTGCGCGAGCACGACGACGGCCCGCTGCTCGGCGTCGTCGGTCTCCACCGTCGGCGCGCCGACGACCCCGGCTCGCTCGACGTGGGGTACTGGCTCGGCGCACCGCACCGCGGCCACGGCTACATGGCCGAGGCCGTCCGGGCGGCGGTCGCGTGGGCGTTCGAGAACGCCGTGGCGGTGACCGTGCACTGGGAGTGCGCCGTCGGGAACATCGCCTCCGCGCGCACCGCGCGAGCGGCCGGGTTCCGCTTCACGGGCATCGGCCCGTCTCAGGTGGCAACGCGGGACGGCGGGCACCCCGATCACTGGCACGGCCGGCGCTTGGCGGGCGACGTGGACGGCACTCCCGCCTACCTTGCGTGGCCCGCAGAGGTGACTGGGGAGCCCGCCGCGTGAGCGCGCCGCGGGTCGTGCTGTTCGACCTCGACGCGACGCTGTTCGACCACCCGGGAGCGTTCCGGCGCGGCATCCTGGCCCATGTCACCGCCCTCGGCACGCCCTACGACGCCGTGCCCGCCGACGAGCTCGTGGCCGCCTGGCAGCAGGCGGAGGACCTGCATTTCGACCGCTACCTCGCCGGGGAGCTCGACTACGACGGCCAGCGGCGCGCCCGGGCCCGCGACTTCGTCGCGCGATTCGGCGCAGCGCCGCTGGCCGACGACGACGCGACCGCGTGGTTCGGCGGCTACTACGCCGCCTACCGCGACGCGTGGGCCGCCTATGACGACGTCCACGGCGCGCTCGACGCGCTCGAACTCGTGGTTCCGGGCGTGCGCTTCGGCATCATCACGAACGGCGAGCTCGCGCTGCAGCAGCGGAAGGTCGAGAAGATCGGGCTGGGCGCCCGCGTCGATCACGTCATCGCGTCGGGCGAGCTCGGCATCGCGAAACCCGACCCGCGGATCTTCGCTCACGCCGTCGAGCGCTTCGGCGCCCGCGCGGCGGAGGCGGTGTATGTCGGCGACCGGGTGCGCGTCGACGCGCTCGGGGCCGCAGCCGCGGGGCTCACCGGCGTGTGGATCGATCGCGACGAGCGCGGCTGGGGCACGGACGAGACGGATGCCGCCGCCGCAGGCATCCGTCGCATCGTGTCCCTCGCCGAGCTGCCGCAGCTGCTCGCCGCAGGCTAGGCAGACGCGAGCAGCGCCGCCTCGCGGGTGATGCGTGAGCGCTCGCGCCACCACACGAAGAAGCCGGTGAGGGTGAACACCCCGTAGAAGACGTACATCGCCGCCGAGGCGTAGTAGTGCGCACTGAACAGCAGCGGCACGCCGACCACATCGACGGCGACCCAGATGAGCCAGAACTCGACCCAGCCCTTGGCCATGCCGTAGGTGGCGAGCAGGGAGCCGACGAAGATCCAGGCATCCGACCAGACCGGCTCGTACGATCCGAGCGCGCGGAACAGCGGCGTGAGCACGGCCGTGCCGCCGATCATGCCGGCGATGAGTGCGATGCGCACGGGCCACGACGCCCAGCGCGGGGCGATCGCTCCCCCGCCGGCGCGGTGGCCGGTCTGCGTGTCGCGACGTGTCCAGCGCACCCAGCCGTAGACCGAGACGATGATGAACATCACCTGGCGCCCCGCCTGGCCGAGCAGGTTCACCGGGTTCGGGGTGTCGAAGACCGCGCCCAGGAACACCGTGAACAGCAGCGCGTTGCCGACGATTCCGACCGGCCAGGCCCACACCTTGCGGCGCATGCCGCCGAGCGCGCTCAGCAGGCCGAACAGGTTGCCGATCACCTCGCGCCACAGCACGACCTGATCGCCGAGGTGCAATTGGGCGTCGAACAGCCAGCGCAGGAGATCCACGGTCGATGATAACTAGCGGGCGCTGGCCGCCCATTCCCATGCCGGCCGTGCCGTCCGCGTCGGCTGCGCTGCGCTACGCATAAGGGCGTATTGCCGCCATCGCACGCCCGGCCGACCGTGGCGGCATGAAGGCACCTCTCCGTTCGATGGCCGCGGTCCTCGCCACCGCCGCCCTGGTCGCGCTCGCCGGCTGCGCCGGTGGAGCTCAGGCCGGGCTCTCCGACGAGCACCCGACGCCGACGACGGCGCCGAATGCCCAGCCGGCCCCGGCGATCACCCCCGTTCCCCACACCGCGCTGCCGCTCGGCCACCTCGCCATCAGAAGCGAGCCCGCCCACCGGCTGGAGAAGCTGCCGCCCGGAAGCTTCGCGAAGCGCGCGCGGTGAACTGCGCGGGCATCCGGTCAGGGTGTGACGGATGCCTGCGCGGGGAATACGCCGCGAGGTTATGCTTGTTGGGCAATACGTGCTCCGGGGTCGGTGAGAGTCCGAACCGGCGGTGATAGTCCGCGAGCTGCGTCGCAAGGCGCGGTTGAGCCGGTGGAACTCCGGCACCGACGGTTAAAGTCCGGATGGGAGGCAGCACGGCGCGCCGTCGGCGCGTGATTGTCGCATTCGCGTCACCCCCGGAGCCTGAACAAGGCGGAGGGACGAGAGATGGACGCGACGACGTTCGAGCCGGCGATGCGTCGCGCGCTCGAGCTCGCCGCCCGCGGCCCGGCGCAGGGCGTCAACCCGCGCGTGGGCTGCGTCATCCTCTCCCCCGCAGGCGAGATCATCGCCGAGGGCTGGCACCGCGGCGCGGGCACGGCGCACGCCGAGGTCGACGCCCTCGCACAGCTTCCGAACGGCGCCTCTCGCGGCGCCACCGCCGTCGTCACCCTCGAGCCGTGCAACCACACCGGACGCACCGGTCCGTGCAGCGAGGCTCTCATCTCAGCCGGCGTGGCACGCGTCGTGTTCGGCACGGACGACCCCGGCGCGCGCTCGCGCGGGGGCGCCGACCGCCTGCGCGCCGCCGGCGTCGAGCTGATCGGGGGCGTGCTGCATGAGGAGATCGAGGGATTCCTCGCTGACTGGCTCTTCGCCGAGCGCCACCTGCGCCCGTTCACGACGCTGAAGTGGGCCGCGAGCCTCGACGGCCGCACGGCGGCGGCCGATGGCTCGAGCCGATGGATCACGGGGCCCGTGGCACGCGAGCGCGTGCACGAGCAGCGCGCGGCGGCCGACGCGATCCTCGTCGGCACCGGCACGGTGCTCGCCGACGACCCGAGCCTGACCGCGCGCTGCGCCGACGGCGCGCTGCGCGAGCACCAGCCGGTGCCCGTCGTGGTCGGTCTGCGGGAGATTCCTGACGAGGCCGCGCTGCGCCGGCATCCCCAGTCCCTTATCGCCCTTCGCACCCGCGAGCTGGGTGAGGCGCTGCACGAGCTGCAGCAGCGCGGCATCCGTTCGCTCTATGTCGAAGGCGGCCCGACGCTCGCCAGCGCGCTCGTCGCCGCCGGCCTCGTCGACGAGTACGCGATCTTCCTCGCCCCGACCCTCATCGGCGGACCCCGCACCGCCACCCTCGACCTCGGCGTCGGCTCGATCGACGAGCAGCGCCGCCTGGAACTCCGCAGCGTCGAGCGCCTCGGCGACGACCTGCTGATCACCGCCCGACCCGTCGGCCACGCCGACGAGCCCGGCACGTAAGGAGACATACCCATGTTCACCGGAATCATCGAAGAGATCGGCGAGATCACCCGCGTGCAGCAGCACGGCGACGCCGCCCGCATCACCGTGCGCGGCCCGCTCGCGGTGCAGGGCGCCGCACACGGCGACTCGATCTCGGTCAGCGGCGTGTGTCTCACCGTCGTCGGGCTCGAGCGGGACGAGTTCACCGCCGACGTGATGCGCGAGACGCTCGAGGTCTCGACGCTCGGCAAAGCCGCCATCGGCACGCACGTCAACCTCGAGCGCGCCGCCCAGCTCGGCGACCGGCTCGGCGGGCACATCGTGCAGGGACATGTCGACGGAACCGCCGTCGTGCTCTCGACGCAGGACGGCAGCGCCTGGCGCGTCGTACGCCTCTCGCTCACTCCCGAGCTCGCGCCGCTCGTCGCCCGCAAGGGCTCGATCGCGATCGACGGCACCTCGCTGACGGTTTCGGCCGTTGGCGGGAATGCGCTCGACGGGTACTGGTTCGAGGTGTCGCTGATCCCCGAGACGCTCGCCGCGACGACGCTGGGTGCACGCGCGGCGGGAGACCTCGTCAACCTCGAGACCGACATCGTGGCCAGGCAGGTCGAACGGATGCTTGAATTCCGCGCTCTTGCCGGGCAGGAGGTGCACGCATGAGCATCGGGACGATCCCCGAGGCGATCGCAGCGCTGCGCGCCGGGAAGCCGATCATCGTCGCCGACGACGAGAGCCGCGAGAACGAGGGCGACATCATCATCGCCGCCGAGTTCGCGACCCGGGAATGGCTCGCGTGGATGATCCGCGCCACGAGCGGATTCATCTGCGCGCCCATGACCAACGAGATCGCCGACCGGCTCGAGCTGCCGATCATGGTCGTCGACAACCGCGACCCGCTCGGCACGAACTACACGGTGAGCGTCGATGCGGCCGACCGCGCGTCGACCGGCATCAGCGCCGGCGAGCGCGCGCACACCCTGCGCGTGCTGGCCGACCTCGGCTCGACGCCGGCGGCGCTCAACCGGCCCGGCCACATTCTGCCGCTGCGCGCCGTCGACGGCGGCGTGCGTGCGCGGGGCGGCCACACCGAGGCATCCGTCGATCTCCTGAAGCTGGCGGGGCTCACGCCCGTCGCCGCGATCGGCGAGGTCGTCTCTGAGGACGGCGAGATGGCGCGCCTGCCCGAGCTGATCGCGCTCGGCGAGGCGAAGGACCTGCCCGTCGTGACGATCGCGGCCCTCATCGACTACCTCGACGAGTTCCACGGCGACACCCCGCTCGAGTCGGTCACTGCGATTCCCGAGGCGAGCAGCGTCACCTTCGAGGTCGAGACCACGATCCCGACGACGCACGGCCCCTTCCGGGTGCGCGCCTACCGCGACCGGATGACGGGCGCCGACCACGTCGCGATCATCGCCGGCCAGCCTGCCGAGCACGGAGCGCTCGTGCGGGTGCATTCCGAGTGCCTGACCGGTGAGGCGTTCGGCTCGCTCAAGTGCGAGTGCGGACCGCAGCTGGATGCCGCGCTGGACACCATCCAGCGCGACGGCGGCGTCGTGATCTATCTGCGCGGGCACGAGGGGCGCGGCATCGGGCTCATCAACAAACTGCGCGCTTATCAGCTGCAGGCCGAGGGACTCGACACCCTCGACGCGAACCTCGCCCTGGGGTTGCCTGTGGACGCCCGCGACTACACCGCAGCAGGCGACATTCTGAAGGACCTCGGCGTGGCATCCGTTCGCCTGCTGACCAACAACCCCGACAAGGTGAGCCAGCTCGAGGCGCACGGCATCGCGGTCGACGAGCGCGTGCCGCTCGTCGTCGGAGTCGGGGCACTCAACGCCGGCTACCTCGAGACCAAGCGCGATCGCATGGGGCACCTCATCGAGCGCCTCGGCGTCGACCAGCACCAATAGAACCCACCAGGCTGGTCGAGGATCGGCCTGCGGCCGCGTCTCGAGACCATCGCCAAGCGGCCTCGGGACGCGCGCTGCGCGTGCTCCTCAGCCATCGGAAAGGAAAGCACTCATGGCCGGATCCGGCGCCCCCACCGAGTTCGCCCCGATCGACGCGAGGGGTCTCGACGTCGTCATCGTGGCGGGCACCTGGCACGACGAGATCACCGCCGGCCTCATCGCCGGGGCCGAGCGCGTGCTCGGCGAGTCGGGCGCGACGCACCGGCTCGTGCGCGTGCCGGGCTCCTTCGAGCTGCCGGTCGTGGCGAAGGCGGCGCTCGAGGCCGGCGCCGACGCGGTCGTCGCGCTCGGCGTGATCATCCGCGGAGGCACCCCGCACTTCGAGTACGTCTCGTCGGCGGCCACCGACGGCCTCACGCGCGTCGCGCTCGACACCGGCAAGCCCGTCGGCTTCGGCGTGCTCACCCTCGACGACGAGCAGCAGGGCCTCGACCGCGCCGGCCTGCCCGGCTCGAAGGAGGACAAGGGCGCGGAGGCGGCGCACGCCGCCCTCGCGACGGCGCTCACCCTGCGCGCGCTGCGCGGCTAGGGGCGGCGGGCGGCACATCGAGTACGAAGAAACTGCGCCTATGAGCGCGCCATAACGACATCGTCTCCGTACTCGGCGACGAAGCCCGCGCACCGCGCGCGGTTAGGGCCGAAAGGCCATCAGGATCACGACGACGACCAACAGGATGGTCGTGACGCCGGCGGTCGCCGCGACCGCCGAATAGGCAGCGGGGCGGCGCACCGTCTCGCCCTCGGCCGCAGGCGCGGCGCCCTCGATCTCCTCCGCACCACGACGCAGGTTCGGCACCACGACGAAAGTGCTCAGCACGAACGCCGCCGCATACAGCACGACCGAGAGCCAGACCCAGAGCTCGGTGAACGAGATCTTGTGTCCGCTTCCCTGGGCCGCGCCCATCGCGGCGAAGCCGAGCACGAAGACCAGCAGGGACAGCCAGCTGAAGATCGCCGTCGAGCGGGAGATGTTGACGACCTGCTTCGCGTCGCGCACACGCAGTGCCCGCAGCCCCGTGTGGGGCAGCAACGCCATCGGGCCGATGATGAAGACCGCGAAGATCACATGTAGAGCGCCAAAGACGTTTCCCATGCCGCCCAGCCTAGTGACGCATACGGGCCGTACCCCAGAGCCGCGTGCCGGAGGCGGCGCAGCCCGGGCGTAGAATGTTGTCTTTCGCACCCGCCACAAGCGACTCGACGAAATCCAGATGCCAGAGCTCGCGGTCTGTACCCCGACCGGCATGAGCAGCCACCGGCATCCGTTTTCTCATCTCACGAATCGCACGGGACCCATGTCTGTTTCTGCAACCCTCGAGGCTTCGAACACCGCCGCGGCGAATCCGCGCGGGCGCGTCATCTTGGCAAGCCTCATCGGCACCTCGGTCGAGTTCTACGACTTCTACGCGTACGCGACCGCCGCCGTTCTCGCCTTCCCCACCCTGTTCTTCCCGACCGGCGACCCGACGACCGCGCTGCTCGCAAGCTTCGCGACCTTCGGCGCCGCCATGGTCGCCCGCCCCATCGGCGCGATGTTCTTCGGCCACTTCGGTGACCGCATCGGCCGCAAGGGCACCCTGGTCGCGTCGCTGCTCACGATGGGCATCGCGACGTTCCTGATCGGATTCCTGCCCACCTATGCCGCCATCGGCTGGTGGGCGACCCTCATGCTGATCATCCTGCGCCTCGCGCAGGGCTTCGCCCTCGGCGGCGAATGGTCAGGCGCCGCGCTCATCGCGACCGAGAACGCCCCGGCGGGCCGCCGCGGCTGGTGGGGCACCTTCCCGCAGCTCGGTGCGCCCATCGGATTCATCATCGCGAACCTCGTGTTCCTCGTGATCAACACGATCTGGCCCGGCTCGTTCCTCGCCTGGGGCTGGCGGGTGCCGTTCTTCTTCTCCGCCCTCATGGTGATCATCGGCCTGTGGGTGCGCCTGCGCCTCGTCGAGTCGCGCACCTTCCAGAAGGCGGTCAAGGCCGAGGCGATCGTGAAGCTGCCGCTCGGGTCGCTGCTGCGCAGGAACTGGAAGGGCGTCGTGCTCGGCACCTTCTACATGCTCGCGACCTACGTCGTCTTCTACCTCATGACGACGTTCACGCTGAGCTACGGCACCCGGCTGCCCGCGCACGCCGCAGCGGCCGCGGCGAAGACCGCGGGCACGCCGTTCGACGCCGCGTCGTACGTGCCCGGCCTCGGCATCCCGTATACCCACTTCGTGCTCATGCAGATCCTCGGCGTGATCTTCTTCGGCGTCTTCACACTGATCTCGGGCCCGATCGCCGACACGATCGGCCGCAAGAAACTGCTCATCGGCGTCACGGTCGCCATCATCCTGTTCGGCTTCACCTTCGAGCTGTTCCTCGCACCGCGCGCGGACGCCACCTTCGAGGGAGCGCTCGTGCAAGCCTTCCTCACGATCGGCTTCACCCTGATGGGCATCACCTTCGGGCCGATGGGCGCGCTGCTGCCCGAGCTGTTCCCGACGAATGTGCGCTACACGGGCTCGGGCGTCGCATACAACATCTCGTCGATCCTCGGCGCGGCGCTCGCGCCGATCATCGCGGTGGCGCTCTGGGGCGCGGCATCCGGCCGCACCTGGCTCGTGGGCGTCTACCTGTCGGCGATGGGCGTGCTGACGCTGATCGCCCTGATCATCGGGCGCGAGACGAAGGACGTCGAGTTCCACGACCAGCTCCAGTAGCTCGGTCGGCTCCTCGTCTCCCGTCTCTCTCCCCCCGTGCAAAACTCAGGGGCGTTTGCTGACGGGCTCGTCGTCGGCGCGGAATTCCGCGCTCGGCAGGGCCCGCGGAGAGCATCGCCCCTGAGTTTTGCGCAGGGGGCACCCAAGCCGGAAACCTAGAATCAGCTCGCCATGAGTGACGCAGCCGAGACCCCCGCCAGACCCGCACGTCGAGGCTTCGGCCGCCGCTCCCCCGGCGACGGGCCGCGCGCCTCGTTCCGCCAGCTGCTGCCCTACCTGCTCGAGCACCGCCGCGTGCTCGTGTGGGTCATCGTGCTCTCGGTGCTCGGGGCGGCCGCGTCGCTCGCGCAGCCGCTGCTCGTCAACCAAGTGATCACCCGGGTCCAGCACGCGAGCCCGCTCGGTTGGCTGGTCTTCGCGCTCGTCGGGCTGGTGGTCGTGGCCGGCCTGCTGTCGGGCTACCAGCACTACCTGCTGCAGCGCACCGGCGAGGGCGTCGTGCTCTCGTCGCGCCGCCGGCTCGTCGCCCGGCTGCTGAATCTGCCGATCTCGGAGTTCGACCAGCGCCGCACCGGCGATCTGGTCAGCCGCGTCGGCGCCGACACCACCGCGCTGCGCGCCGTGCTCACGCAGGGGCTCATCGATGCCATCGGCGGCGCGCTCACCTTCATCGGCGCGCTCGTCGGCATGCTCATCATCGACCCAGTGCTGCTCGGACTCACGGTGCTCGTCATCGCGGTGTCGGTGATCGTCGTCGTGCTGCTTTCCGGGCGCATCCGCGAGGCATCCGCTCAGGCTCAGAAGAAGGTCGGCGACCTGACCGCGGCGGTCGAGCGGGCGATCACCTCGGTGCGCACCATCCGCGCCGCCGGAGCCACCGGTCGCGAGATCGCCGCCGTCGACCGCGATGCGGAGGGCGCATGGCGCATGGGCATCCAGGTCGCGCGGATCTCCGCGATGGTCGTGCCCGTCGCCGGCATCGCCCTGCAGGTGTCGTTCCTGGTCGTGCTCGGCATCGGCGGCTACCGGGTCGCGTCGGGAGCCATCTCGGTGGCATCCCTCGTGACCTTCATCATCTTCCTGTTCATGATGGTCATGCCGCTCGGCAACGCCTTCGGCGCGATCACCTCGGTGAACTCGGCGCTCGGCGCGCTCGGCCGCATCGAGGAGATCATCGCGCTGCCCGGCGAGGACGCCCGCGATTCGCACGCCGCCTCGGTGGGCGACGAGAGGGCGGATGCCCCGGCCATCGCCTTCGACGGGGTGTCGTTCGGCTACCCAGCGCTCCCGGGCGAGAGCGAGTCGACGCCGGTGCTGCGCGGGGTGTCGTTCTCCGTTCCGCGGGGGAAGCGCACCGCGCTCGTCGGTCCGTCGGGCGCCGGCAAGTCCACCTCGCTCGCGCTCATCGAGCGGTTCTACGACCCGACGGACGGCGTGATCCGCATCGGCGGCGTGGACATCGCCGCGCTGCCGCGCGACGAGCTGCGGGCGCAGCTCGGCTACGTCGAGCAGGATGCCCCGGCGCTCGCCGGCTCGCTGCGCGACAACCTTCGGCTCGCCGCGCCGTCGGCGTCGGACGACGACTGCCGCCGCGTGCTCGAGGCCGTCAACCTCGGCGAGGTGCTCGCCCGCTCGCCGCTCGGGCTCGACGCGCCCGTCGGCGAGGAGGGCGTGATGCTCTCCGGCGGCGAGCGCCAGCGGCTCGCGATCGCGCGGGCGCTGCTGGCCGCTCCCCCGATCCTGCTGCTCGACGAGTCGACCTCGTCGCTCGACGGCCGCAACGAGCAGCTCATGCGCGAGGCGATCGACGCCGTCGCCGAGGACCGCACGATGATCGTGATCGCGCACCGCCTCTCGACGGTAGTGGATTCCGACCAGATCGTGGTCCTCGACCACGGCGAGGTCGTCGGCGTCGGGACGCACTCGGAGCTGGTGGCATCCGTGCCCCTGTACCGCGAGCTGGCGAAGCACCAGCTGCTGGTGTGAATGGCGCCCGGCGACGCCAAGAGTTCCCGATCGGCGCGATTGCACCCTGCGCATCGGACGTATTCGCGCCGATTGGCCGCACTCGCGTCGGATCGCTGCCCGGGACGGCGCCGTGATGCGCGTGTTCGTCAGGACGAGCGCTGGAAGCGCGCCGCCACCTCGTCGGCGAGCGCGACCCGGATCCGCTCCAGGTGCTCCTCGCGCATCTCGGGCAGGGCGCCCGGCCGGAACCAGCCCGCCTCGGTGTTCTCGCCGTCGGCGGGGAACGGCTCGCCGGAGACGTAGCGGCACAGGAACGTCAGATCGAGGTAGCGCGAGCGGTCGCCGTTCTCGTAGACGACCACGCGGTCCTCGACGTGCACACGGGCGAGCCGCTCGGCGACCGCCACGATGTCCGCCTCCTCGAGAACCTCGCGCTCGGCGGCGACAGCGGGTGGCTCGCCGGGGTCGATGATGCCGGTCACCGCGGTCCAGGCGCCGTTGTCGGCGCGCTTGACCAGCAGCACCTCTCGGTCATCGCCCGAACCGCGCACGACGACCGCGGTGATGCCCGAGAGCCAGAGCTCATCGTTGCCGACCTTCTCACGCAGGCGCAGGACGAATTCGGGGGTCGGCATCGCCCCAGACTATCGACCGCCTTCGCCGTAGGGTGGAACGGTGACCGACACCCAGGCGCTCACCGTTGACGCCGCCGTTTCTGCTGCCCAGACCGCCTTCGAAGCCGCCCGCGATGTGCCGCCCACCACGCGCCAGGCCTGGCTCGACGCCGTCGCCGACGCGATCGAGGCGAGCGCCGACGATCTCATCGCCCTGGCGCACGACGAGACGCACCTGCCGGTCGGCCGGCTCACCGGCGAGCTGACCCGCACCGCGTTCCAGCTGCGCCTGCTCGGCGCCGAGGCCGCGAGCGGCGCGCCGTTCGGCGCCACGATCGACCACGCCGACCCAGGCTGGGGCATGGGTCCGCGCCCCGATCTGCGCCGCGTCGGCGAGCCGCTCGGCGTCGTCGGCGTCTTCGGCGCCTCCAACTTCCCCTTCGCGTTCAGCGTGCTCGGCGGGGACAGCGCGGCGGGCCTCGCCGCGGGCTGTGCCGTCGTGCACAAGGCGCACCCCGCGCACGAGCGCCTCGCCCGCGCGACCGCGCGCATCGCCACCGAGGCGCTCGCCGCCGCCGGCGCCCCCGACGGCCTGTTCTCGCTGGTCGAGGGCCGCGACGCCGGCACCGAGCTCGTGCAGCACCCCCGGGTCAAGGCGATCGGATTCACCGGCTCGACCGCGGGGGGCCTCGCGCTTGCCAAGCTCGCCGCGCAGCGGCCGGAGCCGATCCCCTTCTACGGAGAGCTCGGCAGCACGAATCCCGTCTTCGTCACGCCCGCCGCATGGGCCGCCCGCCGCGACGCGATCCTCGCGGGCTACGTCGGCTCGTTCACGCTCGGCATGGGCCAGTTCTGCACGAAGCCCGGCTTCCTCGTCATCCCGGCCGGCGAGCGCGACGCGCTCGTGAAGGGATTGACGGATGCCGCACCCGTGCCGCCGCACGCGATGCTCTCCCCCGGCCTGCGCGACGCGTTCGAGCGCTCCCGCGACGAGCTCGTGGGCGCCCCGGGCTTCGAGCTGATCGCGACGCTGCCGGGGTCCGACGACGCGCCAGAGGCGACCGTGCTGCGGGCATCCGCCGATGCCGTCATCGCGAACCCCGAGCTGCTCGAGCACGAGATGTTCGGCCCCGCGAGCGTCGTCATCGAATACGAGACGCCCGAGCAGCTGGTGGCCGTCGCCGAGCACATCGGCGGCCAGCTCACGGCAGGGGTGCACGCCGAGGACGGCGACGATGTCGCGGCCCTGCTGCGCACCCTTGCCGCGCACGCGGGCCGCGTGCTGTGGAACGGCTGGCCGACCGGCGTCACCGTGAGCTACGCACAGCAGCACGGCGGTCCGTTCCCGGCGACCACGGCGCCCGCCACGACCTCGGTCGGCACGGCGGCGATCGCGCGCTTCCTGCGCCCGGTCGCCTACCAGGACGTTCCGGATGCCGCGCTGCCCGCACCTCTCCAAGAGGCGAACCCCTGGGGCATCGCCCGCCGCGTCGACGGCGTCAGCTCGCGCTGACCGGAGAGGGCACCGCTCAGCCGGGCAGCCGGCCGTGCACGAGGCGCCCGCGAGAGACGACCGCGACGATGTTCTCCACCCGGAGGTCGTCGATCGATTCCCATGGCCGCCCACGCAGCACGACGAGGTCGGCCGGCAGGCCGGGCTCCAGGCGGCCGAGGTCGTCGCGGCCGATGGTGCGCGCGGCGCGGACGGTGGCGGCCTGCAGCGCACGCTCAGGGCCGTAGCCGAGGATCCGCGCCATCTCGCGCACCTCGGTCATCTGCTCGCCGAACTCGACGTGGAAGCCGTTCGCGTCGGTGCCGAGCACGAACTCGACGCCGAGGCCGACGGCGGCGCGCAGCAGTGCGTCCCGGGATGCGACGAGCTCCTGAGCCTTGCCCGCCTGCTCCTCGTTCGCGCCAACGCCCTGCGCGATGCGGTCGTTGATGAGCAGCGTCGGCGCCACGGTGATGCCCGCGGCGGCGATGCGCCTGGCCTGCGCCTCGGGCAGCACCGTGGCGTGCTCGATCGAGTCGACGCCGTGATCGAGGGCGATATCGACGCCCTCGGGCGTATGGGCGTGCGCGGCGACGCGCATCCCGAGCGCGTGCGCCTCGTCGACGATCGCCGCGATCTCCTCGCCGGTGTGGTTGCGCCAGGCGGCTTTGTCGCCGACCGAGAGCACGCCGCCGCTCGTCGCGATCTTGATGCCGTCGGCGCCGGCGCGCGCCCAGTGCCGCACCAGGGCGCGGCACGCGTCCGGGCCGTCGGCCACGGGCCCGCGCGTCTCGACCGCGGGCGGGGTGAACAGGTCGCCGTGGCCGCCCGTCATGCTCACCATGCCGTGCGCGAGCACCCGGGGCCCCTCGACGACCCCCGCGTCGAGCCCGCGGCGCAGCGAGAACTGGATGTCGTCGGCCGACAGGTCCCGCAGCGTGGTCACTCCACCGGCGAGCGCGCGCCGGGCGTGGGCGAGCCCGTGCAGCACCCGCTCCTCCGGCCTCGTCACGAGCGGCCAGGTCAGGAAGCCCGACGGCGTCGCGCTCGCGTTGCCGATCAGGTGTACATGGGTGTCGATGAGTCCGGGGATGACGCTGAGGCCGCTGTCGACGCCCGCCTGGGCGATCGACTCGACCACCCCTTCCGTCGCCCCGGCCGTGACGGTCAGCGTGCTCAGCCCGCGCGCGGCGGTGCCGTCCCAGAGCTGCACGCCCTCGATCGTGATGGTGGTCATGCGTTCAACGTCTCCTCTGCGCGCATTAGCCTGAAATCGTGCTCGATGCCTATCGCTCCGCCTGGACCGATGTCGCCGCCCACCTGCGCGGCACCCCTATCGCGATCCTGCCATTCGGGGCGCTGGAGCAGCACGGCCCCCAGCTGCCGCTCGGCACCGACACCGCGACGGCGACGGAGGTCGCCCGCCGGCTCGCCGAGCGGCTGGACGCGGTGCTGCTGCCGCCCATCCACTACGGCGACACCTGGAACAACGCGGGCTACCCGGGCACGCTCTCGCTGTCGCCCGCCACGGTGACGGCGATCGCCGTCGATCTGGGTCGGGCCCTCGCCGACTCCGGCGCCGAGCTGTTCGTCGTGGTCAACGGCGACTGGGGCAACCGCAACCCGCTCGCCGCCGCGATGCGCACGCTCGCCGTGGAGGGCCGGCTGCGCGCGATCGCCCTCGACTACCCGGGCATGGATGCGGCGATCGAGGCGGTGCGCGAGAGCCGCGGCGCCGCTCCGGGCCTCAACCACGCGGAGGAGGCGGAGACCTCGATCATGCTGGCGATCGATCCCGACGCCGTGCACCCGGACCGGTTCGCGCCGAGCTACCCGGTGTTCCCGAGCGACTTCGGCACGCGGCCCATGCAGCTGCACCCGTTCTCGGAGTCGGGGGTGTTCGGCGACCCGTCGAGAGCGACCGCGGCGAAGGGCGAGCGCATCCTCGCGGAGACGGTCGAGGCATCCCTCGCCGTCCTCGCGGATCTGCTGCCTCATCGCTGAGCGGCGCACTGCGGCGCCCTGCCGCGCGTCACGCGTTGTAGTCCTGGATGCTGCGGCCGTGGCTGCGATCGGTGAGCCGTGGCAGCCGCGGCGCGATCTCTGCGACGAGGCCCGGCACATCCACGGTGAGCAGCTTGCGGCCGCGCATCAGCACCCGGCCGTCGACGATCGTGGTGTCGATGTCGTCCGAGTGGGCGCTGTAGACGAGCGTCGCCGCGAGGTCGTGCACGGGCTGCGTGCGCGGCCCGGACAGGTCGACGAGCAGCAGGTCGGCGCGATAGCCGGCTTCCAGCCGGCCCAGATCGTCGCCCCGTCCGATCGCCCGGGCGCTCTGCACGGTGGCGTGCTCGAGCACATCGCGCGCGGAGAGGAACGCCTGGTCGCGCTCCACGGCCTTCTGCACCAGCGCGAAGGCCGTCATGGTCTCCCACATGTCGACCGTGTTGTTGGATGCCGCACCGTCGGTCGCGAGTCCGACCGGTACGCCCGCGGCGCGCAGCAGCCGCACCGGTGTGGTGTCGGTGCCGTGCTTGAGGTATCCCTTCGCGGCGGACCCCACGCCCACGCGCCCCGCGGCGAGCGTCGCGACGTCCTCGGGAACAATGCCGATGCCGTGTGCGATGAGCAGGCGGGCCTCGAACAGGCCGGCCCGGTGCAGCACCTCGATGGGCGTGACGCCCTCGCGGTCGATGCTGTGCTTGGTCTGGATGCGGCTCTCGGAGGCGTGGATGTGGACGGGCAGGTCGTGATCGAGGGCGGCGAGCGCCGTCGCCACCAGGTCCTCGTGCCCGACGGTGTAAGGGGCATGCGGCGCGAGCGCCGTCGTGATGCGGCCGCCCGCTTTGCCGCCCCAGCTCTCCGCGAAGGCAAGGCCGCGCTCCAGCCCGGCCGGACCGTCCGAGGAGAAGTAGGTGAGGCCGAGCAGGGCGCGCAGCCCGCTCTCGTCGGTGGAGCGCGCGATCTGCTCCATGCCGAAGTAGTGGTCGGCGAAGGTGGTCGTTCCGGTGGAGATCATCTCGGCCGCGGCGAGGCGCGCGCCGAGCTCGATGTCGTCGTCGGTGAGGTTCACCTCCATCGGCCAGATGTACTCGTTGAACCAGCGCTCCTCGCTGACGTCCTCGGCGACGCCGCGGAACAGCACCATGGGCGAGTGGGCGTGGCAGTTGATGAGGCCCGGCATCGCGACCATGCCGTGCGCGTCGATCGTCTCGAGCGCCGGCACCGGCTCGCCGGTCGGCTGCACCGCCTCGATGACGCCGCCGCGCACCACCACGTCGTGGTCGGGCAGGAAGTGCACGCCGTCGGCTTCGCTGTAGGCGAGCACGACGGCGCCGCGCACGACCAGGTCGGCGGGCGGGGGTGTCGGCGTCTCGGTCATGACTGCAGCGCCGCGATCGCGACCTCGACCGCCCGGCCGAAGGTCTTCTCCCGCTCCTCCGAGGTCATCTCCTCTGACTTGAACACGTGGTCGCTCACCGTGCCGACCATGAGAGTCTGGAATCCCTCGACCGCGCCTACCGTGTACAGCGCCGCGGCCTCCATCTCGACGGCGAGCGTGCCCATGGCGATGAGCTTCGCCACCGTGTCGTTCTCGGGCTGATAGAACGCATCCGTGGTGAAGATCGGCCCGACGTGCAGGCGGATGCCGGCCGTCTCGGCGTGCTCGACCGCTGCGCGCAGCAGCGAGAAGGTCGGCGCGGCGCTGAAGCTCACCCCCGGCACCCGGCGCGCGGCCATCGCCGAGTCCGTGTGCGCGGAGGAGGCGGCGATGACGTCGCCGAGCTCGAGGAAGTCCTGCGCGCCGCCCATGGTGCCGACGCGCACGATTCGCCGCACACCGTAGGCACGTGCGAGCTCTGTGGCGTAGATCGTGACGGAGGGCGAGCCCATTCCCGAGGCCATCACCGAGATCGGCCGGCCGCCGATGGTGCCGGTGTAGCCGAGGATGCCGCGCACCTCGGTGACGAGGCGCGGGGCATCGAAGTACGTCTCGGCGATCAGCTTCGCGCGACGCGGGTCGCCCGGCATGATCACGTCGGCGGCGAAGTCGCCCTCCTGGGCGGCGATGTGGGGCGTGGGCATGCGATGGTCCTTTCGGTGAGTGGTCAGCGAGCGACCGTGAAACGCGAGAGCACGGCGCGCTCGGCCGCGCTCACGAGGCTGTAGAACACGACGGACACCGCCGCGAGCAGCACGGCGGCCGCCCAGAGCTGCGTGTAGTTGTGGAACGCGCGCGCCGAGACGATCATGTGCCCGAGGCCGTCGCCGGTGGCCAGCCACTCGGCGAGCGTCGCGCCCAGGATGGCCGCGGGTGCGGCGATGCGCGCCGAGGCGAAGATCGCGGGCAGCGCGGTCGGCAGCCGCAGCCGCCACAGCGTCTGCGCGACGGAGGCGTCGTAGCTGCGCATCAGCACGAGCGCGTCGGAGGGCACCCGTGACATCGCCTGCTGCACGTTCGCGAGGGTGGGGAAGAACGTGACGATCGTCGTGATCGCGACGACCCCTGGCAGCCCGCGCCCGAACAGCACGATGAGCACGGGGATGAGCGCGACGATCGGCACCGAGCGCAGGGCGACGGTGAGGGGCGTGAACGCGAGTTCGAGCGGCGGGACCAGGACGAACACCGTGGCGACCAGGATGCCGATGAGAAGGCCTGCGGCGTAGCCGGCGCCCGCGTGCACCAGTGTGACCCCGAGTGCCTCGACGAGGTCGGCGCGGTTCTGCGCGGCGCCGGGCAGGCTCGTGAGATAGGTCCAGACCACGGCCGGCGACTTGCCGACGAACGGGGTCACGCCGAACGCGATCAGATAGAGCCACCAGGCGCCGATGATGACCGCCACCGAGGCGACCGCCCAGCCGATCGCGTTCCCGATGCGGCGCAGCGCCGAGCCACGCCCAGGCGCCTCGGCGGCCGCCGTCGACAGCCCCGTCGACCACGGCACGAGGATGCGGCGCGCGATGCCGAGCAGGCCGTACGGCACCGCGGCCATGAGCGTCGCGAGCACGGCGACGGCGAAGACCTGGGCGAGATGGAGCTGCTGCAGGCCGTTGATGAGCAGCACGCCCAGACCGCGATCGGCGCCGATGAACTCGCCGAAGACCGCGCCGAGCGTGGCAGCGGCGGCCCCGATCTGCAGACCGGTGAGGATTGCGGGGATGCCCGTCGGGGTCCGCACGAACCGCAGCGCCGCCAGTCCCCCGCCGCCCCACGCCCGCACGACCGTGAGCTGCCCGCCGTCCGCCGAACGCAGACCGAGCATCGTGCCGACGAGTGTCGTGAAGAACACGGAGAGGCCCGCGAGCACGACCCGGGCCGTGTCGGGGTCGAAGGTGAGCTGCAGCAGGGGCATGACCGCGACGAGCGGCAGGCAGTAGAGCACGAGCGCCAGGCGCTGCAGCAGCAGCTCGAGCACGCGGAACTGCACGAACAGCACCGCGAGCACGATGGCCGCGAGATCGCCCCAGAACCAGCCGCGGGCCGCCACCCACGCCGTCGCGGCGAAGTTGTTCGCGTACAGGCCGGCGTTCTGGGCCAGCTCGACGACGACGGCACTCGGCGGCGCGAGCACGCCGAGCTGCGACAGCCCGAGTCGGGCCGCGAGCTCCCACGCGGCGAGCGAGGCGAGGCTCGCGACGATCAGGACGACGACGCGACGAGTGCGGGTGAGCCTCATGCGGCATCCGTGACGTCGTCTGCTCCGCCCGCGTGCAGCAGTCCGCTCAGCCGGTCGCAGACGGCGTGGAACGCCGGATCGGTGAGCAGCGCGCGACCGCGCGGCCGCGGGAAGTCGATCTCGACCTCTCCGACGATGCGACCGGGGCGCGGCGACATGACGACCACGCGATCGGCGAGGAACGCCGCCTCGGAGATCGAGTGCGTGACGAGCAGGGCGGTGGCGCCCGAGGCGGCCCAGAGCTTCTGCAGCTCCTCGTTCATGCGCTGACGCGTCATCTCGTCGAGCGCGCCGAACGGCTCGTCGAGCAGCAGGATCTCCGGATTCGCGACGATCGCGCGCGCGATGGCGACGCGCTGACGCATCCCGCCCGAGAGCTGGCCGGGCCTGGCCTTCGCGAAGTCCTCCAGGCCGACGAGTTTCAGCAGTTCGTCGACGCGCTGACGCGGGATCGGCTTGCGCATGACCTGCCCCGGCAGGCGGATGTTGTCCCGCACCGTCCGCCAGGGCAGCAGGGACGGGTCCTGCAGCGCGAGTCCGAGCCGGTGCGCCGTGCGAATCGCCGCAGGCGACTCGTCATGCACCGTCACGGTGCCGGAGGTCGGATCCTCCAGATCGGCGAGCATGCGCAGGATCGTGGACTTGCCGCATCCGCTCGGTCCGAGCAGGACGGTGAAGGAGCCGCGGGGCACGACCAGGTCGATGCCGTCCAGCGCGACGACGTCGCCGGTGCGCACGTGGTAGGTCTTGCCGACGCCGCGGAGCGCGAATCCGGTCTGCTCGTCCATGGTGTCCTCCACCGTCCTGCTCGTCGGGCCGGTCGGGTCAGTCGATGCTCGACTGGCCCTTGTAGATGTCCTTCAGCACCGAGGTGTCGAACAGGCTCGAGTCGGCGCTGATGCCGAGCGCCTTGATCGTCTTGAGGTTCGCCGCGATGTCGGCGTCGCTCATCCAGAACAGGCCGTGCGCCTTCGTCGTGTCGGTCTCCAGCAGCGGCAGCTGCAGCTTGGCCTGCTCGGTCTGGTTCGCCACGGTGAGCTTCTGGTCCTTGCCGTAGTCGTGGACGGTGAGGTCGACCGCCTCGGTCTGGTCCTTCACATAGGCCTGCCAGCCCTCGATCTCGCCCTTCATGAAGTCCTCGACGGCGACACGGTGGCTCTTCAGGTAGTCCTTCGTGACGACGTAGACCTGCGCGTAGACGTTGAGTCCGTAGTCGGCGAGCAGCATCGAGTGGGTCTTGAAACCGGCCTCTTCGGCGCTGATCGGCTGCTCGGTCGCGAAGACGTACTGCCCGGCGACCTGGCCGCTCGTGGTCGGCGTGACGTCGAAGCTGACCGGCACGCTCGTCACCTGCTTGTCCGTGAGGCCGTTGACGCTGAGGAACGCCGCGTGCGTGCTCTCGTCGCCAGAGGGCACACCGATCTTCTTGCCCTTCATGTCGGCGGGAGTCTCGATCGGGCTCGAGGCGAGCGACATGATCGCGAGCGGGCTCTTCTGGAAACCGGCGCCGATGATGACGAGATTCGCACCCTGCGAGTTCGCCTGCGCGACGACATCGGCGTTGCTCACGGCGATGTCGGCCTTGCCCGACTCCAGGAGCGCGAGGCCGTCGGTGTCGGGGCCGCCCGGGAGGATCTTGACGTCCACGCCCTGTTTCGCGTAGTAGCCCTCCTTCGCGGCGACGTAGCTGCCGCCGAACTGCACGAGCGGAATCCACGAGGTCTGGAAGTTGATGGTCTGGGTGCCGCTGGTGGAGCTCGGCGTGCTGCCGGAGCTGGAGCATCCGGCGAGCAGTGCGGCGGCCGCGACGGCCGCGAGGGCGACGCCGGCACGGCGGCGAAGGCGGTTCGGGATGACGGGCATGTTCTTCCTCGGAGGTGGGGGTGTGCGATTACAAAACGCTTTGCATTGGCTCGCTCGCCGAGCGTATGCGGGCAGCGTTTCCCCCGGATTTCTCTGTGTTTCCGCGAAGTAACAGCCTCAGAAGGGCGTCCGAGGACCGTTGCAACACGCATTGCACGCACTATGCTCGCGACGTGGACAACCCGTCACGTCCGTGGACGATGCAGCAGATCGCCGACGCGGCCGGAGTGAGCGTGACCACGGTGTCGCACGCACTCTCGGGAAAGCGACCCGTCAATCCGGACACGGCGGCCCGCATCCACCGCCTCATCGACCAGTTCCAGTACGTGCCGGATGCCGGCGCACGCCGCCTGCAGTCCGGCCGCAGCCGCACCATCGGCCTCGCCGTGCCCGACATCTCTCACTGGTATTTCGGCCGCATCGCGCGCGGCGTGGAGGAGGCCGCGAACGAGGCCGACCACGGCCTCGTGGTCGCGAGCACGGCCAACGCGGACCCGCGGCGCGAGCGCCGCTACTTCACCATGCTCTCGACCCGCGCGATCGACGGCCTGATCTACGCGTCCAGCCGCTCGACCGCGGAGATCGACGAACTCGCCCGCCTGGCCCGTTCCGCGCCGCTCGTGCTCGCGGACGAACCCATCGAGTCCATCGACGTGCCCTCGGTCTCGACGACCGTGTACGAGGGCGCGCTGGAGGCCGTGACCCTGCTGAAGGCGCTCGGTCACGAGCGCGTCGTCGCGGTCGCCGGCTACCAGGGGCTCCCCTCGACCCTCGCGCGCACCCGTGCGCTGCACGAGGTGTTCCCCGGCGCACTGACCTTCTACGGCGACTTCGAGGTCGAGTCGGGCTACCGGATCCTGGGCGATCTGCTCGCTGCGGACCTGCGCTTCACAGCCGTCTTCGCCCACAACGACAACATGGCGATCGGCGCGATGCGGCGCCTGCAGGACGCCGGGCTGCGCGTGCCCGAGGACGTCTCCATCATCGGCTTCGACGACACCGACGCCGCCACCATGGTCACGCCCGCCCTGACGACCGTGCGCAAGGACATGGTCGAGGTCGGCCGGCAGTCGGGGCGCCTGCTGCTCGACCGGCTCAACGGCACGCCCGTCGCCAAGCAGGATTCGGTGCTGCTGCCCACCGAGCTCGTGGTGCGGGGCAGTACCGGCCCGGCGCCGGCTACTCCACGACCGAGCTCGTCGTGAGCTCCACGCCGGCGGCGGCCAGCTCGTCGAGGGCGGCGCGCGACGAGGCATCCGCCACACCCGCGATCAGGTCGGTGAGCACGCGAACCCGCTCGCCGTCCGCGACCGCGTCGAGTGCGCTGGCCCGCACGCAGTGGTCGGTCGCGATGCCGACCACGTCGAGCTCGGTGATGCCGTGCGCCTGCAGCACCTCGCTGATGCCCTTGCCGAAGTCGTCCGCGCCCTCGAAGGCCGAGTAGGCAGGCTTCCCCTGCCCCTTCTTGATGTGCACATCGATGCGATCGGATGCCAGCGCAGGGTGGTACTCGGCCCCTGGGGTGCCGCTGATGCAGTGCGACGGCCAGGTGTCGACGTAGTCCGGGTGGTCTGAGATATGGCCGCCGTTGTCATTGTCGCCGTCGTGCCAGTCGCGGCTCGC
Source organism: Gryllotalpicola koreensis (assembly GCF_039538185.1). Lineage (NCBI taxonomy): Bacteria > Bacillati > Actinomycetota > Actinomycetes > Micrococcales > Microbacteriaceae > Gryllotalpicola > Gryllotalpicola koreensis. Next base: position 366,071 of record NZ_BAABBW010000003.1, on the reverse strand, counting down.
GATGACGAGGTCGTAGGCGTCGCCGTGCTCGGCGAGCAGCTGCGTGACGCCCGCGGCGACGGCCGCGCCGCCGGCGACGGCGAGCGAGCCGCCCTCGGTGAAGTCGTTCTGCACGTCGACGATCAGGAGTGCGCGGCTCATGCCCTCAGGTTATGTGACTCCCGCCGACAACTGAGTCCGGCGCGGGAGGCGCAGGTGTCGGGCGCAGGCACAGTTTCCGGCTGCTACGAGTTACTCAGGTTGCCGCCGCACGTGTAGATCGCGGCGGTGAGCGCATCGATCGCGGCGCGGGCGCTGTCGCCCACATTCCCGAGGGCGTAGATCGCGAAGATGAGCTGCGTGCCGTCCTTCGCGTTGATCTGCCCCGCGAGCGTGTAGGCGCCGTCGATCGAGCCTGTCTTGGCGTGCACCTGGCCCGTCGCGACCGCCGAGGCGCCGGTGAAGCGCCCGTAGCTCTTCGAGAGGGTGCCGCTCTGACCGGAGACCGGCAGCGCGTCGGCGATGACGCCGAGGCCGCTCTCGCGGTTGAACACCTTCGTCAGGTACCCGGTCAGGAACGACGGGGGCACGCGGTTGTCGGCCGACAGCCCCGAGCCGTCGATGATCGTGAGGCCCGAGGTGTCGACGCCGATCTTCTTCAGCGCAGCAGTGTCACCCGCGTCGATCGCGCCGAAGGTGTTGCCGGCGCCCATCTTGATGGCCACGAGACGCGCGAGCATCTCCATCACGGTGTTGTCGGAGTTCTGCAGCGCCTCGGTGATGAGGTTCGAGACCGGCTGCGATTTCACGACGCCGAGCTGGGCGGCGCCCTGCGGCGCCTGGCGGGTGCCGTCGTACGCCGCGCCGAGATCCTGCGCGAACGCCTTCCCGGCGTCGCCGACGGGGTCGGTGCCGCGGGGCGACTCGAGCTTGGTCGGGTTCTGCTTGTCGCCGTCGGCCATGAGCGCGACGATCTCGGCCGTCGAGCCCTCGGGCGTGCGCTCGGGGTTCTCGTGCCAGCTGGGCTGCCAGGTGTCGCCGCCGAACAGCGAGGCATCCGCGATCACCGAGGTGATCGGCTGGCCGTTGTTCGCCGGGTCGGCCGCCCAGGCCTTCTTCACCTGGTCGGCGAGATCGGTGAGTGTGGGAGCGCCCTGGTACCACTGGGCGCCGCCGGTGCCGAGGGTCGGGTCGCCGCCGCCGACGATGACGACCTGGCCGGGCTGCGAGCCCTTGACGACGGTCGTCGAGATCTGGGCGTCTGCGCCGAGCGCCGCGATCACCGCGCCCGCCGTGATGGTCTTCATGACGCTCGCGGTCGGGGCCGCGGTGCCGCCGTTGCGGTCGAAGAGCACCTGGCCCGTCTTCGCATCGACGACCTGGGCCTCAAGGGTGCCGAGCCGTCCGTCGGACGCGGGCCCCGCCACCGAGCAGGTCTTGAGCGCGGTCGCGGGCGCGGCCGGGTTGGCGGTCGGACGCCCGGTGGGCGTCGGGGTCGAGGTCGGGGTGGCGGATGCCGCGGGGCTGCTGCTGTGCGAAGGAGCCTTCAGCGCGGCGGGCTGCGCGGGCTGCCCCGTCGCGGCGCCCGCGGCGAACGAGCCGCCGCCGATGACGAGGAACGCAGCGGTCGCGGCGGCCGCGATCCAGCTGCGGGGGTAGGTGCGGATCGACGTGAGGATGCCCGCCCAGGCGCGCGCCGGAGCGCTGGCCGCCCGCGGGCCCGCGCCCGCACCGACGACGATCGGCTGCACGGCGGGCACAGCCTCGGGACCGGCCGAGGGCGCGAGCTGCGGTCCTCCTGCAGGCGCCGCTGCCGGCCCTGCCGCCATGGGCTGCGTCGGCTGCTCGACGACGGCGCGCTCGTCGGTGCTCAGCGGAGTGAACGGTTCGGTCGGGGGGAACTCGTCACCGAAGGGGTCTCTCGGGTCGGTCACCCTGCGAGTGTAGCCAAGGCACTCTGGAAGGCCCCGGCGAGTGCGGGAGCCGTCACAGCGCCTGCGCAACCCCAGGTATCGTCGAAAGCACAGCAGACGCATAGGCGGGTGACGGCGATGGACGTGGAGACCGAGTTCATCCTGCTCGTCGCCGTCGGGGTGCTCGTGCTGGTCGCCGCCACCGGCGTCTCGCGCCGCATCGGCGTCGCCGCACCCCTGCTGCTGGTCGCGATCGGCGCCGGCCTCAGCTACGTGCCCGGGGCGCCCGTCATCCACCTCGAGGCCGAGTGGATCCTGCTGATCGTGCTGCCGCCGCTGCTCTACGGCGCGGCGGTCGCCTTCCCCGTGATCGACTTCCGCCGCAACCTGCCCTCGATCGCGTTCCTCGGGGTGGCGCTCGTCATCATCTCGGCGGTCGCCGTCGGCTGGGTGCTCTTCGTCGTCTTCCCCGACCTCGATCTCGCGAGCGCCATCGCGCTCGGTGCCGTGCTGAGCCCGACCGACGCCGTCTCGGCCACCTCGATCGCGAAGCGCATCGGACTGCCCTCGCGCATCGTGACGGTACTCGAGGGCGAGAGCCTCGTGAACGACGCATCCGCCCTCGTCCTGCTGCGCACCGCCACCGCCTCGATCGCCGCCGCCTTCAACCTGCCCGCCGCGATCGGCAGCTTCTTCTGGGCGACGTTCGCCGCGATCGTCGTCGGCGCCGTCGTGGGGGCGCTCTCGGTGTTCGTGCGCTCGCGCTTCAAGGACCCGGTCATGGTCACGTCGCTGTCCTTCGTGATCCCCTTCTTCGCGTACGCCCCCGCCGAGGCGATGAACGCCTCCGGCGTGATCGCCGTCGTCACCGCGGGTCTCATCGTCGGGCACTACAGCGTGCGCTCGCAGACGATCCAGCTGCGCTTCGCCGAGCAGACCAACTGGCGCACCGTGCAGTTCATCCTCGAGAACGGCGTCTTCCTGCTGATGGGCTATCAGCTGCGCGAGTACATCGACGACGACATCCATGACGGATTCCAGCCCGGGTACACCATCGCCATCGGGCTGCTCGCCGTGGGGGTGCTCGTCGTCGTGCGCCTCGCCTTCACGTACCCGCTGTTCGGGCTGCTCGCCCGCCGCAGCCGCCGGATCGCCGCGGGCAGACACAGCCTCTGGGCCCTGCTCACGGTGCAGCTGCGGCGTCGCGTCGCCGTGCTGCGCCGCCGCGACCGCGACATCGACTGGCACCGGCAGCTGCAACGCCGCCACGAGTCCGACCGCGCGTTCCACGCCAGGGAGGCGCTGGGCTGGCGCTCGAGCACGATCATCGGCTGGTCGGGCATGCGCGGCGTGGTCACGGTCGCGGCCGTGCAATCCCTGCCCGCCGACACCCCGTACCGCTCGGCGCTCATTCTGATCGCCTTCACCGCGGCGACGGTCACGCTGCTGCTCGGCGGGCTGACGCTGCCCGGGCTCGCGCGCCTGCTCGGCGTCACCGAGGCCGAGACGACGACCGGCGCAGACATCCGCGCCCTGTTCGCCGAGCTGGCGCGCACCGGGCGCAAGGTGCTCGCGAATCCCAAGCTCGCGCAGGCCGACGGCACGCCGTTCTCACCCGAGGCGCTCGCCCAGGTCCACAGCGAGGTCGCCCGGCAGGCGCAGGTCGCCGAGCGCAGCATGCCGTCGACGCCGGGCGGCAAGCAATCGGCCGAGTTGCAGGAGTTGCGGCGCCAGGTGTTCGCCGCCGAGCGCGAAGCGCTCGCCGACGCCCGCGCGACGAGCACCTTCGGCAGCGCGGCGCTCGACACGGCAGAGGCGATCCTCAACACGATCGAGGCGCAGACTCCGACGGAGGGGTGACGGATGCCTGGGCCGACCCGGTCGTCACAACGTCACGCTTCGCGCCGTTCTGAGGTGCCTTTCCGACGACCGAGGTCGCCCGTTGACGCGGCGCCCGCTCAGAGCGGCAGTCCGGAGTACTGCTCTGCCAGCGATTCCTGCGCGTGCGTCGATGCGGTCACGTAGGCCAGTCTGCCGAGCTGGCTGCGGTACTGGAACTCGGCGGCGGGGTCGGACTGCGGCGCCCGGTGCAGCAGCTCGGTCATCCACTGCGAGAACTGCTGCAGCTTCCACTGCCGGGTGAGGGCGGCCTGCTCGTAGCCGTCCAGCGCGCGGTCGTCGCCGACGTAGTGGTCGGCGAGGCCGCGGGCGAGCATCGTGACGTCGGCGATCGCCGAGTTGAGCCCCTTCGCCCCGGTCGGCGGCACGATGTGACCTGCGTCGCCGACGAGGAACAGCCGCCGGTGCCGCAAGCGGCTCGCCACGAAGCTGCGCATCGGGGTGATGGACTTATCGGTCACGGGCCCCTCCTCGAGCGTCCACCCGGGGATGCCGAGGCGGGTGTGCAGCTCGTCCCAGATGCGGGCATCCGACCACTCCTCGATGCGCTCGTCGGGCGGCACCTGCAGGTACAGCCGGCTCACCTGCGGCGAGCGCATGGAGTGCATCGCGAAGCCGCGCTCGTGCAGCGCGTAGATCAGCTCGTCGGTCGACGGGGGGACGTCAGCCAATATGCCGAGCCAGGCATATGGGTACTCCCGCTCATAGCTGGTGAGGCCGGGAATGCTCGGCCGGGTGACCCCGTGGAAGCCGTCGGCCCCCACGACGAAGTCGGCCACGAGCTCGGTCTCGACGCCGTTCGCGACGTAGCGCACGCGGGGGGCATCCGTCTCTCCCCCGTCGATCGAGACGTCGGATGCCTCGAACACGACGTCGCTGCCTGCGTCGCGGTGCGCGGCGACGAGGTCGGCGACGACCGCCTGCTGGCCATAGACCGTGACGGTGCGGCCGATGAGGGCGTGGAAGTCGATCTTGTGGCGTCCGCCGTCGAATTGCAGGTAGATGCCGTTGTGGGTGAGGCCGTGCTCGGCGATGCCGGCGCCGAGGCCGAGCCGGGTGAGCTCCTCCACGGATCCCTGCTCGAGGATCCCGGCGCGGATGCGGCCCAGCACGTAGTCGAGGGAGCGGTTCTCGACGACCACGCTCTCGATGCCGACCGCGCGCAGCGACCATGACAGCAGCAGGCCGGCTGGACCGGCGCCGATGATCGCGACCTGGGTTCTCGTCGTTGAGCTCATGAGGCCAATCAAGCGGTCTCGCGGGACTTTCGGCCCGATGCCATCTCACTCAGTGGGATGGAGCCGAGACCCGCCGCCGATGCCGGGGAGCATGCTTGCTTGTTGTCACACAAGGGAGTGAGTCAATGACAGAAGTGCGCGGGGGCCGGCCGATCCCCCAGGAATCTCGCGAGCTGATCGCCCGCCTCGACCGTATCCAGACCTGGTCGCTGTCGCCGGCGTTCCTCGCCATCATCGGCGTCGGGTTCCTCTTCACCTTCTACGACATCTTCGACATCAACGTGTCGTTCGTGCAGACCTGCGTGCAGCTGGTACAGGGCTGCACGCCCGAGAACGCGCTCTCGTCGCTGCCGCTGCCGACGGTGCTGAACCTCGTCGGCTACGTGATCGGCACACTGGTGCTCTCGCCGATCTCCGACCGCATCGGCCGCCGCAACATGCTGCTCATCACGATGCTGATCACCGGCCTCGGCTCGCTGTACACGGCCCTCGCCCCCGACTACGCGAACTTCATCATCTCCCGCACCGTCACGGGCATCGGCATCGGCGCCGACCTCGCGATCGTGAACACCTACGTCGGCGAGGTCTCACCCCGGCGCTCGCGCGCGCGGTTCACGACCGTCGTGTTCATCATGTCGGCGCTCGGCGCCTTCTTCGGCGTCTGGCTCGGCCTGTTCCTCACCACCGCGAAGGCGCCGTGGCCCAGTGGCCTGCCGTTCGCCCTCGGCCTCGAGTCGGGCTGGCGCTGGATGTACGCGGTCGGCGCGATCCTCGCCCTCGTGGCGATCCTGCTCAGGTTCCGGCTGCCGGAGTCGCCGCGCTGGCTGCTGCAGCGCGGGAACCACCAGGAGGCCGAGGTGGTCACCGCGAGCATGGAGCTGCGCGCCGCGAAGACCGGCGCCCTCGACCTCGCCACGACCGAGAACGTGCCGACGCACTGGCCGCCGACCCGCCGGGTGCCGTACGCCGACATCTTCACGCACCCCGTGTACCTCCGGCGCATGATCCTGCTGTTCTGCATGTGGTTCATCGGCTACATCACGGTTTACGCCTACGCGGCCGGCTTCACCTCGATCTTCACCGCGGTCGGGATTCCGGGGCCGGAGGCCGGCGTGATCGCCGCCGTCGGCACCATCGGCTTCGTCGCCGCCGCCGTCATCATGTCGTTCGTCGTCGAGCTGCTCGAGCGGCGCTACTGGCTGCCCGTGGCGACCGTCGTCACCTTCATCGGCGTCGCGGTCGTCGCGATCGGCGGGGGCACCTCGATCCCGCTCGACTTCGTCGGAGCGATGCTGATCTTCGCCGGCTTCAACCTGTGGGTCTCGCCGAGCTACGCGATGACGGCCGAGCATTTCCCGACGCGCGCCCGCTCGACGGGCTTCGCGATCGTGGACGGCGTCGGCCACGTCGGCGGCGGCATCGGCATCCTGGTGCTCGCGCCGATCATCCCCCACCTCAACGTGGTCGGCGCGCTCATCCTGGTGAGCTGCTTCCTGATCATCTCGTCGATCCTCGCCCAGTTCACGGTGCACACGAGGAACCGCTCGTTCGAGGAGGTGTCGCCGTAGGCGCGGAGAACGGATGCCGGGGGCCGGGGATTCGCGCTGTGCCATCGCCCGCCTCCGCCGGCTGAGGAGCAGCACGAAGCGCCGCGTCTCGAAGCCCGCCCTCGCCCGACAGTACGATTCCTCTCATGGCCGGCCGCACCCGGGGCGACGATGAAGGCGTCGTCGCCCGTATCGCGCGTCTCCTCGCCGCCTTCGACGACGACGAGCCCGAGCTCGGCATCGAGCGACTGGCGGATGCCGCAGGCCTGCCCCGCTCGACCGCGCACCGGCTCGCCACCGAGCTCGCCCGCCACGGCCTGCTGGCGAAGACGGCGCCAGGCACCTTCTGCGTCGGCACCCGGCTGTGGGAGGTCGGCGAGCTGTCACCGCTGTCCTCGCGACTGCGGGAGTACGCCTTCCCGATCCTCGAGCGGATGTACGAGGCGACCGGCGAGAACGTGCATCTCGCCGTGCTCGCCGGGAACTCGCCCCAGACCGCCGAGGCACTCTACGTCGTGAAGGTCTCGGGCGAGACCTCGATCCCGACGCTGAGCCGCACCGGCGGGCGCCTGCCGCTGCATACCACCGGCGTCGGCAAGGCGCTGCTGATGGGGCGCGACGACGAGTGGCTGGCGCAGTACTTCACCCGCCGGCTGGAGCGCGAGACCACCTTCTCGATCGTCGACGAGCAGCGCCTGCGCGCCGACCTGGCCGAGAGTCGCGTTCGCGGCTATGCGGCGACGCGGCAGGAGATGACGCTGGGCAACTTCTCGGTCGCGGTGCCGCTGCCCGGCATCCCCGGCCTGCCGGCCGCCGCGGTGGGCATCGTGAGCCACATCGGCAGGTCGAGCGAGAGCCGGCTCGCCCCGATCGTGCGCCGCGCCGCGCGCGACATCGCGGCGGCGGTCGGCCCGCGCCTTGCGCGCCGCTGAGCTTCCGATAGTCGAATCCGTCGCTCTAATATCGAACAATGGCAGTCACAGCGGACACCGGCGACGCTCAACGGGGCTCGCAGACGCTCAGTCGAGGCATCCGGATCCTCGAGGTGCTCGCCGGAGCCGAACGGAACCTGTCGATCGATGAGCTCGCTGCGGCACTCGGCGTGCACCGCTCGATCGCCTACCGCCTGCTGCGCACCCTCGAGGAGCACACCCTCGTCGCCCGCGACGACGCCGGCCGCGCCGGGCTCGGCGCGGGGCTCGCCGCCCTCGCCTCCGGCATCGCGCGCGACCTGCAGACCGCGGCGCTGCCCCACCTCGATGCCGTCGCCAACGAGCTCGGCATGACCTGCCTGCTCGCGGTGCTGCTCGACGGCGACGAGGCGGTGACGCTCGTCAGCGCCGCGCCCCGGCGCAACATGGCCGTCGTGTCGTACCGGCCCGGGCACCGGCATCCGATCACCCGCGGGGCGCCGGGCAAGGCGATCCTCATCGACCTGCCCGCGAGCGCCTGGCCGACGGATGCCCCGGCCGGGCTGCGCGCCGAGATCGATGCGTCGCGCGCCCGGGGCTATGCGACGAGCCACGACGAGGTGGTGCCGTCGCTGCGCTCGGTCGCCGTCCCGCTGTCGCTGCCCGGGCAACCACCCGCCTCAATCGCCGTCGTGCACGTGTCGATGCCCGGCCCGGAGGACGAGGTCGCCGCCCGCCTGACCTCGGCCGCCGCCGCCATCACGTCCGCGTTCGGCGCCTGACCCCGTCCACCGCGCTCCTCACTCACCCGGGGCCTCGCCCCGAACTCACCCGAGGGATGAGTTGCGGTCGTCTCAGCCGCACCGCAGCGACCCGACCGCACCCCTCGGGTGGGTTCGGGTGGCCCTGAGACGGGGACCCTCAGACCGCGGCCGGCGCCGACGTCGCGAGGATCGGCGCGAAGAACGCCGCCAGCTCATCGGTCGCGGTGAGCGGCAGCACCGCCGACACGTACTGATCGGGGCGCACCACGACGATCGCGCCCGCGCGATCGACACCGCGCTCCTCGAAGATGTCGAAGTACTCGCCCGCGACGGTGCCCGAGGCGAACACCTTGGCGCGGTCGGTCAGCCCGAAGGGCTGCAGCACCGGCTTGAACACGGCCGGCACCTCGTTGAGGTTCACCTCGGCGTGGTCCTGCTGGTAGATCACCTTGACGTCGAACCAGGCGTCGTCATCGCCGCCTACCGGCGTCGCCGCGAGAGGGGACGCCGGGTCGTGAGCGAGCCAGTCGGCGAGCGCGGCCGTGGGCGTGCCCGCGAGTGCGGGCGCGGCGGGGTCGGCGAACACATAGATGCGCCAGCGCCCGTCGGCGCGGTGCAGATGCCCGAGCTGTTTGGGGTTGCCGGTGCTCGCCTGCACGGTGCCTGCCGAGTGGAACCGCTTGCCGACGGGGAAGCCGCTCGCGAGGGCCTGGTGCTCGTCACCGCCGGTCAGGATCGACGGCGTGTACTGCGTCATGAGACCAGAGGGGAACTCGAAGGTCTTCACGTACCAGTCGGAGAGGTAGTTCGGGTCGTCGAAGTCCTCGGGCTTCATCGCCATGAGGGTCGACCACTCCTTGTCGAAGTCGATCAGGTTCTTCGCGATGACCTGTCGCTCGGCCGAGTACGTCGAGAGCAGCGCCTCGCTCGCACGCCCCTCGACGACGTGGCCGAGCTTCCAGGCGAGGTTCCAGCCGTCTTGCATCGAGACGTTCATGCCCTGGCCCGCCTTCGCCGAGTGCGTGTGGCAGGCATCGCCGGCGATGAGCACGCGGGGGGTGCGCTCAGCTTCGGCATCCGTCTCGACATCGTCGAACTTGTCGGTCAGACGGTGCGCGACCTCGTAGACGCTGTGCCACGCAACCGATTTCACGTCGACGGAGTACGGATGCAGAATCCGGTTCGCCCGCTCGATGATCGTCTCGACGGGGGTGCGGCGCACCGCGCCTCCGTCGTCTTCGCGCACCTCGCCGAGGTCGACGTAGAGCCGGAACAGGTGGCCGCCCTCGCGTGGGATGAGCAGGATGCTGCCGCCGTCGTGCGACTGGATCGCGGCCTTGGTGCGAATGTCGGGGAAGTCCGTCGCCGCGAGCACGTCGATGACGCCCCACGCGTGCATGGCCTGATCGCCGACCAGGCGGCGGCCGATGGCGCGGCGCACGTCGCTGCGGGCGCCGTCGCAGCCGACGACGTACTTGGCGCGCACGGTGCGCTCCTCCCCCGCGCCCGGGGTGCCCTCGCTGCGCCGCAGCCGCACCTCGACCGGGCGCTCGCCGGCGTCGGGGCCGTCGTGCACGGTGAGATCGAGGAACTCCCAGCCGTAGTCGGGGGTGATGCGCCCCGGCGAGTTCTGAGCGAACTCGGCGAAGTAGTCGAGCACGCGGGCCTGGTTGACGATGAGGTGCGGCCACTCGCTGAGGTGGGCGGGGTCGTCCTCGGGCAACGAGATGCGGATGATGTTCTGCGGGTTCTCGGGGTCCGGGTTCCAGAACGCCATGTGCGTGATGCGGTATGCCTCGTCGATGATGCGGTGCGCGAAGCCGAAGGCGTTGAAGCTCTCGACGCTGCGCGCCTGGATGCCGTCGGCCTGCCCGATCTCGAGACGGCCGCCCCGGCGCTCGACGATGCGCGTGTTGACGCCCGGGAACTGCGCGAGCTGCGCCGCGGCGATCATGCCGGCAGGCCCCGTGCCGACGATGAGCACGTCGAGCTCATCGGGCAGCTCGACCGGGCGATCGATTCCGAAGCCGGCCGCCGGCTCGATGCGGGGCTCGCCTGAGACGTAGCCGCGGTGGTGGAACTGCACGGGAGACTCCCTCACGTCGTTGTGGGCAATTCGATAATCGAACACGTAATTCTGTTATCGGTCAGGTTTGATGATAGGCCGGGGGATGCCCGGGCACAAGCGGCCCTACGATGGCGATGTCAGGCTCAGCCGGTGCTCGAGAAATGGGCACGAAGCCACGCTGCGGAACGCGGCGCGTGCGAGACACATACGGAACCGGAATCCGTCGATGTCTCGAAAGGCCTCACCATGCCCACCGTCGCCCACCACGTCGCCGCCGCCCTCGCCCGCCACGTCACCCACGTCTTCGGCGTGATGGGGAACGGGAACGCCTACTTCCTCGACGCACTGCTGCGCGAGACGGATGCCGCGTACACGGCCGTCCGCCACGAAGCCGGCGCCGTGGTGGCTGCCGACACACACTTCCGGGTGTCGGGGCGCATCGCCGCCGCGACGACGACCTACGGCGCCGGCTTCACCAACACGCTCACCGCGCTGGCCGAGGCCGCGCAGGCGCGCGTGCCACTCGTGGTGGTCGTCGGCGACGAGCCGACCTCGGGCCCGCGCGCGTGGGACGTCGACCAGATCGCGCTCGCCTCCGCCGTCGGAGCCCGCACCTACACGGTCGGGCGGGTCGACGCGGCGGCCACCACAGTGATCGCGCTCGAGCACGCGCTCTCCTACCGGGTGCCCGTCGTGCTCGCCCTGCCCTACGACATCGCGACGCGCGAGGTCGGCCCCGTGCCGGAGCTTCCTGAGCTGCGCCTTCCCGATCCGCTCGTGCCCGCGCCGTTCGCCGCCGCGTCGATCGAGCGGGTCGCGCGGTTGCTCGCGGAGGCCGAGCGGCCATTCCTGCTCGCAGGCCGCGGCGCCTGGCTCGCCGGCGCAGGCGAGGCGCTCGGCCGGCTCGCCGCCGCGACCGGCGCTCTCACCGCGTCGACCGCGCTCGGCCGCGGGGTGTTCCCCGACGTGTGCTTCGATCTCGGCGTCGCCGGCGGCTTCGGAGCCCCCGGCGCGATGGAGCTCGTGCGCGACGCCGATGTCGCCGTCGTCTTCGGGGCCGGCCTCAACCAGTTCACGATGCGCTTCGGCGAGCTGTTCGCGCCCGCGACCCGCGTCGTGCAGGTCGACGTCGCGCCCGCCGCCACCCATCCGCACGTCGGGGACTTTCTGCGCGGCGACGCGCGCCTCGTCGCGGAGGCGCTCGTCGAAGCGCTCCCCGAGGCGCTCCCCGCCTCCGAACTGTTCCCGTGCCCGACAGCTGCGCCCGGCACCGCGGGCGCAGCTGTCGGCGGCGGGCGCAGAACCCCGTGGCGGGGCACCTTCGACCTCGACGCGGCGCGCCGCCAGGATGCCGGCGCAAGCGACGGGCGCGCCGCCGACGGCCGCCTCGACCCGCGTGCGGCGGCCGCGCGCATCGGCGAGCTGCTGCCCGCAGACCGCGTCGTCGTCAGCGACGGCGGGCACTTCCTCGGCTGGTCGAACATGTTCTGGCCGGTCTCGGCGCCGAACCGCCTCGTGATGGTCGGCACCGCCTACCAGTCGATCGGACTCGGCCTGCCGAGCGTCGCCGGCGCCGCAGCCGCCGCCCCCGAGGCCACCATCGTGCTCACCTCGGGCGACGGCGGCGGGCTCATGGCGCTCGCTGACTTCGAGACCGCGGTGCGCTCGGCGCGCGGCCGGGGCCTCGCGGTGTTCTGGAACGACGGCGCGTACGGCGCCGAGGTCAACCTCTACGGGCTGAAGGGCCTCGCCCGCGAGCCCATGCTGATCCCGGAGGTCGACTTCGCGGCGCTCGGGCGGGCCCTCGGCGCCGAGGGCGTCGTCGTGCGCGAGCTCGGCGACCTCGACCGCCTGGCCGAGTGGGCCGCGGCCCCGGCATCCGATCGCCCGTTCCTGGTGCTCGACCTGCGCATCTCACGTGACGTGATCGCGCCGTATCAGCGCGAGGTCATCCGCGTGAACTCGTGACCCCGTGAACTCGTGACCCGGGTCACCGAGTACGGAGTCGTTGCGCTCACACGCGTGTCTTTCGCGCAACAACTCCGTACTCGACGGGTCACTTGACCCCGGCCTGCACCGCAGGCTTTTGCCACTGGTAGATGCCCTGTTCCTGCTCGGCCTCGTTCGCGGGGCTCAGGTTGATGCCCTTGCGCTCGCGCAGCAGCAGCGTCGCGACGAACGCGACGGCTGTGAGCAGCAGCAGGTACCACGTGATCGCCATGGTCGACCCGGTCGCCTGCAGCAGCGCTTGCGCGATCAGGGGCGCGAACGCCCCGCCGAGGATCGCCCCGATCGCGTACGAGATCGAGATGCCCGAGTAGCGGATCGACGCCGGGAACAGCTCGACGTACCAGGCGGCCTGCGGCCCGTAGGTGAAGCCGAGGGCGAGCGAGAGGAACACGAGTCCGATCGTGAGCCCGGCGAGCGAGGCGAGGTTCACGAGCGGGAACAGGGCGATCACGGCTGCTGCCTGGATCACCCAGCCGATGAGGTAGACGGTGCGCCGGCCGATGCGGTCGGTGAGCCACCCGGCGAAGAACGCCGAGACCAGCCAGACGGCGCCCGAGAGCGCGACGATCCACAGCACGGGGCCGCGGTCGAGGCGCACCGCGCCGTCGGGGTTCGTCGCATAGTTCTGCACGAAGCCGCCGGTGGTCATGTAGCCGACACCGTTGTCGCCGGCGAACACGAGTGCGGCGAGCAGGACGAGCGGGGTGAAGCGGGCGAACAGGCGGGCGACGGGCACGCGGGGCTGGTCGTCGCGGGCGGCGAGCTCGACGAACACGGGGCTCTCCTCGATGCGGCGGCGCACCCAGTAGCCCACGATGATCAGCAGGAAGCTCAGCAGGAACGGGATGCGCCAGCCCCAGCCGTAGAAGCTGTCGCCGGGGAAGATCGCGCTCATGACGGCGAGCACGCCGCTCGAGAGCAGCAGGCCGATCGGCACGCCGATCTGTGGCATCGCACCGAACACGCCGCGGCGGTCGCGCGGCGCGTGCTCGACGGCCATCAGCACGGCGCCACCCCACTCGCCGCCGGCGGAAACGCCTTGCACGATGCGCAGGAAGATCAGGATGATCGGGGCCGAGACGCCGATGGTGTCGTAGCCGGGAATGAGGCCGATCAGCGTCGTGCCGACCCCCATCAGCACGAGCGTCAGCATGAGCATGGGGCGCCGGCCGATCTTGTCGCCGAAGTGCCCGGCGAGGAACGCGCCGAGCGGACGGAACAGGAAGCTGATGCCGACCGTCGTGAACGCGAGGATCGTCGCGACCGCCGGTCCCGCCGGCTCGAAGAACAGCTTTCCGAACACGAGGCCCGCCGCGGCCGCGTAGGTGAAGAAGTCGTACCACTCGACCGAGGTGCCGATGATGGTGGCGATCGCGAGGCGGCGGCGATCCGTCGTGAGGGTCAGCGTGCCGGAGGGCGTGAGGTGCCCGTCGAGAGATGACATCCGTACTCCTTTGTCCTGATGCCTGTGCGAAGCGACCGTTGCAGGCCGCTCTCGGAACATATACGATTTCGAATACGAACGGAAGGCAGCGACGCCATGACGACACTCGGTCCCCTCGAGACCGCCCCCGGCAAGATCATCGCCGTGCACCTCAGCTACGAGTCGCGCGCGGCACAGCGCGGGCGCCGGCCGACGCATCCGTCGTACTTCTTCAAGCCTCTGAGCTCGCTGGCCGCGACCGGCGATACCGTCGAGCGGCCCACGGGCACCGAGTTGCTCGCCTTCGAGGGCGAGGTCGCGCTGATCATCGGCAGCGCTGCGCGCTGGGTGAGCGAGACGGATGCCTGGGCGCACGTCGCCTTCGTCACCGCCTCCAACGACTGGGGCCTCTACGACCTGCGCGGCAACGACAAGGGCTCGAACGTGCGCAACAAGGGTCGCGACGGCTACACGCCGCTCGGGCCCGAGCTGATCGACGCGCGACTCGTCGACCCGGCCGCCCTGCGCGTGCGCACGTGGAAGAACGGTGAGCTCGTGCAGAACGACACGACGGCCGGCCTCATCTTCCCGTTCGCGCAGATCATCGCCGATCTGTCGCAGCACCTGACGCTCGAGGCGGGCGACGTGATCCTCACGGGTACGCCCGCCGGGTCGAGCGTGGCGGTTCCCGGGGACGTGATCGAGGTCGAGGTGGATGCCCCGACCGCTCCCGGTGCTCCGACGAGCGGTCGCCTCGTGTCGCACGTCGCCGAGGGCCGCGGCGACTTCGACCCGGCGCTCGGCTCGCTGCCCTCGATCGACGAGCTGCAACGGGAAGAAGCCTGGGGCCGGCCGCTGAACAGCGCCGACCCAGTGGGTCGGCGCGCGCCGGCCCCCGAGCGAGCTGTGCTCGCGAGGCCGGAGACCGCCCCAGCGCCGGCATCCCCGGCGCTCCCCCTTTCCCTCCGCGAAAAGCTCCTCAAAGCACCCGTCGCCGGGATCTCGCAGCAGCTGCGCAAGCGCGGGCTCGACGCGGTCTCGATCGACGGTGTGCACCCCGCGAAGCCCGGCACCAAGCTCGTGGGCGTCGCGAAGACGCTGCGGTTCATCCCGGCGCGCCCCGACCTCTTCACGGAGTTCGGCGGCGGGTTCAACGCCCAGAAGCGCGCCTTCGACACCGTGAACGAGGGCGAGGTCATCGTGATCGAGGCCCGCGGCGAGCGCGGCTCGGGCACGGTCGGCGACGTGCTGGCGCTGCGAGCGCTCGTGCGCGGCGCGGCCGGCGTCGTCACCGACGGCGGCGTGCGCGACTTCGCGACCGTCGCCGAGCTGGGGCTGCCCGTCTTCAGCCAAGGCCCCCACCCCGCGGTGCTCGGCCGCAAGCACGTGCCGTGGGACACCGATCTCACGATCGCGTGCGGCGGGGCATCCGTTCAACCCGGCGATGTGATCGTCGGCGACGATGACGGCGTCGTGGTGATCCCGCCCGCACTGGCGGAAGAAGTCGCCGATGCCGCCCTCGCTCAGGAGGACGAGGATGCCTGGGTGGCCGAGCAGGTCAGAGCAGGCGCCGCCGTCGACGGGCTGTTCCCGATGAACGCCGAGTGGCGCGCACGCTATGAGGCGAGCAAGGCGGCCAACGGATGACCGACGTGCAGCCCCACGTCAGCAAGTCCACCCGCGCCTACGAGTGGATCCGGGACCGCATCGCCGGCCGCGAGTTCGGGCCGGGCTACCGTCTCGTGCTCGGCGACATCGCGGGCGAGCTCGACATGAGCGTCGTTCCGGTGCGCGAGGCGATCCGCCGCCTCGAGGCGGAGGGCCTCGTGACCTTCGAGCACAATGTCGGCGCCCGCGTCGCGCTCGTCGACGAGGCCGAGTACGTCTACGCGATGCAGACCCTCGGCGTCGTCGAAGGCGCGGCCACGGGGCTCGCGGCTCCCCTGCTCACCGAAGACGAGCTGACGCGCGCCGAGGCGGTCAACGCGCGCATGATCGCGCTGCTCGACCACTTCGATGCGCATCGCTTCACCCAGCTCAACCAGGAGTTCCACGCCGTGCTCTTCGAGCGCTGCACGAACCCCCACATCCTCGATCTCGTGCACCGCGGCTGGAACCGGCTGTCGGGGCTGCGGGACTCGACCTTCAGCTACGTGCCCGACCGCTCACGGGAATCCGTCGCCGAGCACACCGAGATCATCGCGCTCATCCGCGCGGGCGCGGACCCGCTCGAGATCGAGCTCGCCGCCCGCAACCACCGCTGGCGCACGATGAACGCCTACCTGGCCGCGCGCCATCACGACGAGACCACCTCAAGGAAGAGAAACCCATGACCGACACCGCCACCCGGGTCGCACCGGTTCCCGCCGGCCTTCCCGACGCCATCCGCCACTACATCGACGGCGCCTTCGTCGACTCGCTCGACGGCGACACCTTCGACGTGCTCGACCCGGTCACGAACGAGACCTACATCCGGGCCGCGGCCGGCAAGAAAGCCGACGTCGAGCGCGCCGTCGCCGCCGCGCGCCGTGCCTTCACGGAAGGGCCGTGGCCGAAGCTGCTGCCGCGCGAGCGCAGCCGCGTGCTGCACCGCATCGCCGACATCGTCGAGTCGCGCGACCAGCAGCTCGCCGAGCTCGAGTCCTACGACTCCGGCCTGCCGATCACGCAGGCCCTCGGCCAGGCCCGCCGCGCCGCCGAGAACTTCCGCTTCTTCGCAGACCTGATCGTCGCCCAGGCCGACGACACCTTCAAGGTGCCCGGCCGCCAGATCAACTACGTGAACCGCAAGCCGATCGGCGTCGCCGGCCTCATCACGCCGTGGAACACGCCCTTCATGCTCGAGTCG
Source organism: Gryllotalpicola koreensis (assembly GCF_039538185.1). Lineage (NCBI taxonomy): Bacteria > Bacillati > Actinomycetota > Actinomycetes > Micrococcales > Microbacteriaceae > Gryllotalpicola > Gryllotalpicola koreensis. Next base: position 349,471 of record NZ_BAABBW010000003.1, on the reverse strand, counting down.
TGGAAGCTCGGCCCCGCGCTCGCGACCGGCAACACGGTCGTGCTGAAGCCGGCCGAGTTCACGCCGCTCTCCGCCTCGCTGTGGCCCGGCATCTTCGAAGAGGCGGGGCTGCCGCAGGGCGTCTTCAACCTCGTCAACGGGCTCGGCGAGGACGCGGGCGACGCGCTGGTGAAGCATCCGGATGTCCCGCTCATCTCCTTCACGGGCGAGAGCCGCACCGGGCAGATCATCTTCGGCAACGCCGCCCCCTACCTCAAGGGCCTGTCGATGGAGCTCGGCGGCAAGTCCCCCGCCGTGGTCTTCGCCGACGCCGACCTCGACGCCGCGATCGACGCGACGATCTTCGGCGTGTTCTCGCTGAACGGCGAGCGCTGCACCGCGGGCTCGCGCATTCTCGTGCAGCGCGAGGTGTACGACGAGTTCGTCTCGCGTTACGCAGAGCAGGCGAAGCGCGTGAAGGTCGGATTCCCCCACGAGAAGGACACCGAGGTGGGGGCGCTCGTGCACCCCGAGCACTATGAGAAGGTCATGAGCTACGTCGAGCTCGGCAAGTCGGAAGGTCGTCTCGTCGCCGGCGGCGGCCGACCCGAGGGCTTCCCCGAGGGCAACTTCGTGGCCCCGACGGTGTTCGCCGACGTCGCCCCCGACGCCCGCATCTTCCAGGAGGAGATCTTCGGCCCCGTCGTCGCGATCACCCCGTTCGACACCGACGAGGAGGCGCTCGCCCTCGCGAACAACACGAAGTACGGCCTCGCCGCCTACATCTGGACGAACGACCTCAAGCGCGCCCACAACTTCGCCCAGGCGGTCGAGGCGGGCATGGTGTGGCTCAACTCGAACAATGTGCGCGATCTGCGCACCCCGTTCGGCGGCGTCAAGGCCTCGGGCCTCGGGCACGAGGGCGGCTACCGCTCGATCGACTTCTACACCGACCAGCAGGCGGTGCACATCACGCTCGGCGAGGTCCACAACCCGAGCTTCGGCAAGCAGTAGCCCGCCGCCCCGCCCCGCCTTCCGGCGGTTGAGTAGCGGCGCAGCCGCGTATCGAAACCCTTTATCCCTTCGACAAGGACGTCAACCATGACCGAACCCCGCATCAAGTCCTCCTCAGGCTTCTACATCACCAAGGAAGCCCCGATCGAGGCCGCGAACGCGCTGCCCACCCCAACGAACCCGGCGCCCGACATCCTGCGCTGCGCGTACATGGACCTGGTCGTCACCGACCTCGCCGCGAGCCGCGAGTTCTACGTCGACGTGCTCGGCCTGCACGTGACGGAGGAGGACGACGAGGCGATCTACCTGCGCTCGACCGAGGAGTTCATCCACCACAACCTCGTGCTGCGGAAGGGCCCGGTGGCCGCCGTCGCGGCGTTCTCGTACCGCGTGCGCACGCCAGGCGACCTCGACAAGGCCGTCGCCTTCTACACCGAGCTCGGCTGCCGCGTCGAGCGCCGCCCTGAGGGCTTCACGAAGGGCATCGGCGACTCGGTGCGCGTCGAGGACCCGCTCGGCTTCCCCTACGAGTTCTTCTACCAGACCGAGCACGTCGAGCGGCTGTCGTGGCGCTACGACCTGCAGACGCCGGGCGAGCTCGTGCGCCTCGACCACTTCAACCAGGTCACCCCCGACGTGCCGCGCGCGGTGCGCCACTACCAGGACCTCGGATTCCGCGTCACCGAGGACATCCAGGACGAGGACGGCGTCGTCTACGCCGCCTGGATGCGCCGCAAGCCGACCGTGCACGACACGGCGGCGACCGGCGGCGACGGCCCGCGCATGCACCACGTGGCGTTCGCGACGCACGAGAAGCACAACATCCTCGCGATCTGCGACAAGCTCGGCGCCCTGCGCCGCAGCGACGCCATCGAGCGCGGCCCGGGCCGGCACGGCGTCTCGAACGCGTTCTACCTCTACCTGCGCGACCCCGACGGCCACCGCGTCGAGATCTACACGCAGGACTACTACACCGGCGACCCCGACAACCCCGTCATCACGTGGGACGTGCACGACAACCAGCGCCGCGACTGGTGGGGCAACCCGGTCGTGCCGAGCTGGTACACCGAGGCATCCCTCGTGCTCGATCTCGACGGCAAGCCGCAGCCCGTCGTCGCCCGCACCGACGCGAGCGAGATGGCGGTCACGATCGGCGCCGACGGCTTCTCGTACACGAAGGACGAGACGGATGCCTCGAGCCTGCCGAGCTGGAAGATGGGCGAATACAAGCTGGGACACCAGCTATGAGCGCCGCAGCGCGGCGCTTCGAAGGCGCAGCTGAGTACAAGCTGGGGCACCAGCTTTGAGCGACGGAGGAGCTACGCAGGGGGGCAGCCTTCCCGACCAGGTCATCGCGCAGCTGGCCGGCGAGCTCGCCGAGGCCGACCGGGAGCACGGGGTGATCCCGCGCATCACGGCCCGGTTCCCGGAGGCGACGATCGAGGACTCGTACCGCATCCAGGGCGTGTGGCGCGACGCGCAGCTCGCCGCCGGCCGACGGCTCGTCGGGCGGAAGATCGGCCTCACCTCGAAGGCGATGCAGCAGGCCACGGGCATCACCGAGCCCGACTACGGGGTCATGTTCGACGACACGGTGTACCGGTCGGGGGCGGTGATCGACAGCGCGGCGTTCTCGAACGTGCGCATCGAGGTCGAGCTGGCCTTCGTGCTGGCGCGACCCCTCGAAGGCCCCGACTGCACCCTCGACGACGCCCTCGCGGCGATCGACTACGCGGTGCCGGCGCTCGAGGTGCTGAACTCGCACATCGAGCTCGAGGGCCGCACGATCGTCGACACGATCAGCGACAACGCCGCCTACGGCGCCATGGTGCTCGGCGAGGTGCACAAGCGCCCCGACGAGATCGACCTGCGCTGGGTGCCCGGCGTGCTCAGCCGCAACGGCGAGATCGAGGAGACCGGGGTCGCCGCGGGCGTGCTCGGGCACCCCGCGACCGGCGTCGCGTGGCTCGCCAACAAATTCCACCAGCACGGCGACCGACTGGAGGCCGGCGAGATCATCCTCGCGGGCTCCTTCACGCGCCCGATGTGGGTGGCGGCGGGCGACCAGGTGCGCGCCGACTACGGTCCGATGGGAGTGATCGAATGCCGCTTCAGCTGAAGCCCACCCTCGGCGCGAGACTCGCCGACCCCGCCCGTGACCGCACGCTGTTCGGCGGCTGGGTGTGCTCCGGCTCCCCCGTCATGGCCGAGATCATGGCCGGCAGCGGCCTCGACTGGCTGATGATCGACATGGAGCACGCGCCGAACGGCCTCGAATCCGTGCTCGCGCAGCTCTACGCGGCATCCGGCTACGAGGCCACCGCGATCGTGCGGGTGCCCAGCAACGACCCCGTGATCATCAAGCAAGTGCTCGACCTCGGCGCGCAGACGATCATGGTGCCGATGGTGTCGACCGTCGCCGAGGCCGAGGGCGCCGCGCGCGCGGCGCAGTACCCGCCCGCCGGCATCCGCGGCGTCGGCAGTGCCCTCGCCCGCTCGGCGCGCTGGAACCGCGTGCCGGACTACCTGCAGAATGGGGCCGATCACGTGTCGGTCATCGTGCAGATCGAGACGCCGGAGGGCGTCGAGAACGCCCAGGCGCTGGCATCCGTGCCCGGTATCGACGGGGTGTTCATCGGCCCGAGCGACCTCGCCGCGTCGATGGGGCTCATCGGGCAGCAGACGCACCCTGAGGTCGTCGCCGCCGTGAAGCGCGCCTTCGCGGGTGTCGCCGCCGCCGGCAAGCCGGTCGGCGTGAACGCGTTCGACCCGGTCGCCGCGCGTGACTATGCGGCATCCGGGGCATCATTCGTATTGGTCGGCGCCGACGTCGCGATCGTCGCACGGGCGTCGGAGAAGCTGGCCCAGGATTTCATCGAGAAGAGGAACTGACACATGAATGAGCGTGAGAGCGCGCTGCTCGGCTCGGTCGAGAACCGCCTGTTCATCAGCGGGGAGTGGGTGGATGCCGCAGGCGGCGCGACCTTCGACGTGCGCGACCCCGCGACGGGCGAGGTGATCCACACCATCGCCGACGCGACACCGGAGGACGGCATCCGCGCCCTCGATGCCGCCGTCGCCGCGCAGGACGCGTGGGCCGCCACGGCGCCGCGGAAGCGCAGCGAGATCCTGCGCCGCGCGTGGGAGCTCGTGCAGGAGCGCAAGGAGGACCTCGCCCTCGTCATGACGCTCGAGATGGGCAAGCCCTACGCCGAGGCGCTCGGCGAGGTGACGTACGGCGGCGAGTTCCTGCGCTGGTTCTCGGAGGAGGCCGTGCGCATCTCCGGGCGCTACGGGCTCAACCCCGAGGGCACCGGCCGCATGATCGTCTCGCAGCGACCCGTCGGGCCGTCGTTCTTCATCACGCCGTGGAACTTCCCGCTCGCGATGGCGACACGCAAGATCGCGCCGGCCCTGGCCGCCGGGTGCACCGTCGTCGTAAAGCCGGCGCAGCTGACGCCGCTCACGACGATCCTGTTCACGCAGCTGCTCGTCGAGGCCGGCCTGCCCGACGGCGTCGTGAACGTCGTCACCTCGTCGTCGTCGTCGAAGGTGGCCGCGCCGATCATCGCCGACCCGCGGCTGCGCAAGCTGTCGTTCACGGGCTCGACCGAGGTGGGCCGCAAGCTCATCGCGCAGGCCGCAGAGGGCGTGCTGCGCGTCTCGATGGAGCTCGGCGGTAACGCCCCCTTCGTCGTCTTCGAGGACGCCGACCTCGACAAGGCCCTCGACGGCGCCATGGCCGCCAAGTTCCGCAACATCGGCGAGGCGTGCACCGCGGCCAACCGGTTCATCGTGCATGAGTCGGTCGCCGACGAGTTCGCCCGGCGCGTCACCGAGCGCGTCGCGGCGATGAAGATCGGCCGGGGCACCGAGGACGGCGTCGCGATCGGGCCGCTCATCGACGAGGACGCGGTCGCCAAGGCATCCGAGCTGGTGACGGATGCCGCGGCCAGGGGCGCCACCGTCACGACGGGCGGCCACCGCCTCGACGGTCCAGGAACCTTCTTCGAGCCGACGGTCATCACCGGCGTGGTCCCCGGAAGCGAGATCCTCAAGCAGGAGATCTTCGGGCCGGTGCTCGCCATCGCGACGTTCTCGACCGAGGATGACGCCGTGCGGCTCGCGAACGACACTGAGTTCGGGCTCGTCTCCTACGTCTTCACGGAGGACCTCGCGCGCGGCCACCGCATGATCGACCGCCTCGAGACCGGCATGATGGGCCTCAACGTCGGTGTCATCTCGAACGCGGCGGCGCCGTTCGGCGGCGTCAAGCAGTCGGGCATCGGCCGCGAGGGCGGCTTCGAGGGCATCCACGAGTACCTCTCGACGAAGTACACCTTGCTGCCAGTTTCATAACGGGCGCGCTGCGGGCTCGGTCGCGAACCTCACGTGAGGTGTGGTCGCGAATGGCCCCCTGCTTGGTCGCGTATGGCCCGCTTCTTGGCGAAGAACGGGCCATACGCGACCACTGGACATGCCGGTTGACTTCGCGCATCGGCAAGAACCCGGTTTCTTTCGGCGGCTTGTTCGGGAACCCGCCCCGCGATGCGCCATAGCTTCGAAGACATGACCCTTTTGACCGAATCCGAAGCCACCCGCGACGGCCACGTGCTCAGCCCCGATCGCAACCTCGCGATGGAGCTCGTGCGTGCCACAGAGGCCGCCGCCATCGGCTCCTCCGGCTGGGTGGGTCGCGGTCGCAAGGAGGACGCCGACGGCGCCGCGGTCGACGCCATGCGCGCCTTCCTCGGCACGGTCGCCTTCGACGGAACCGTCGTCATCGGCGAGGGCGAGAAGGACCACGCCCCGATGCTGTTCAACGGCGAGCGCGTCGGCACGGGCGACGGGCCGGCCTGCGACATCGCGGTCGACCCGATCGACGGCACCTCGCTCACCGCCACCGGCCGCCCCGGTGCGCTGAGCGTCATCGCGGTCAGCGACCGCGGCTCGATGTACGACCCGAGCGCCGTGTTCTACATGGACAAGCTCGCCGCAGGCCCCGAGGCGCGCGGCGTCGTGGACCTCGGCCAGTCGGTCGGCGACAACCTCCACGAACTGGCGCGGGCGCTGAAGAAGCCGGTCAGCGACATCCGCGTCGCGGTGCTCGACCGGCCGCGCCACGAGGGGCTCATCGACGAGATCCGCACCGCGGGGGCCGGCACGCGCCTGCTCTCCGACGGCGACATCTACGGCGGCATCAACGCCGCCTACCGCGGCTCCTCCATCGACCTGTGCCTCGGCATCGGCGGCACGCCAGAGGGCATCATCACGGCGTGCGCGATCAAGGCGCTCGGCGGGGTCCTGCAGGGACGGCTCGCGCCCCGCGACGCGGCGGAGGCGAAGAAGGCGACGGATGCCGGGCACGATCTCACCCGCATCCTCGGGCTCGACGACCTGGTCGCCGGCGACAACACCTACTTCGTCGCGACCGGCGTCACGGGCGGCGACCTCTTGCGCGGGGTCGAGCGCACGCCCTATGTGATCCGCACGGAGTCGATCGTGCTGCGCTCCGCGAGCGGGACGATCCGCCGCATCTCGGCGGAGCACCTCCCCGAGAAGTGGTAGGCCGAGGCATCCGTCTCAACTGCGCCGAACGGTCAGCCCTGCATCGCACGGCGCGCGGCAACGCGCAGCGGTGACCGTCTGGCGCAGTTGAGGCGCCGTCAGTCGGCGGCGGCCGAGTGGCGCTCGAGGAACTCGTAGAGCTCGGCGTCGTCGACGCCGGGGAAGTTCCCCGAGGGCAGCGGCGAGAGGATGTGCGCGTGCGCCCGCGCCGACGGCCAGGCCGCCCTGTGCCAGCGCTCCTCGAGCTCGGCCGGCGGGTTCTGACAGCACCGCGGGTCGGGGCACGTCGACTGCGCCCGCAGCGTCGTCTCGCGCCCTCGGAACCACTTCGCATCGTCGAACGGCACCCCGAAGGTGATCGAGAACCGCCCGTCGTCCCCTGAGCCGACCTGCGTCTCGCACCAGAAGGTGCCGTTCGGGGTGTCCGTGTACTGGGCGAGCGTCGTCGTGTGCTGGCTCGACGACAGCGCGGCGCGCGCCCCGAATTTCCGGCACGCGAACTGCCCCTCGACCGCCCCCGTGACATCGGCGGGCAGTGGCAGCCCGTCGTTCTCGTACACGCGGTAGATCGCCCCGTCGTAGCCCACCCGCAGGAAATGCACCTTGAGGTCGAGGTGCGCGGTCGCGAGATTCGTGAGGCGCATCGCCGCGGACTCGTGCGTCGTGCCGAACGCGTCGCGGAAGTCGTCCACCGCGAGCTCGCGGCGCTTCTTGGCCGCCTGCAGATAGGCGACGGCGGCCGAGCGCGGCATCAGGCACGCCGCCGCGAAGTAGTTGATCTCGAGCCGCTGCTTGAGGAACGTCGCGTAATCCCCCGGGGCCTCGTGCCCGAGCACCCGGTGCGCGATCGCCTGCAGCGCCATCGACCTGAGCCCGTGGCCGCCCGGGATCGAGGCCGGCGGAAGGAAGATGCGCCCGTGCGCGAGGTCGGTGATCGACCGGGTCGAGCGCGGCAGGTCGTCGACGTAGAGCAGCTCGAACCCGAGCTGCTCGGCCATCAGCGCGACCTCGCGGTGGGTCAGGGCACCCTGCGTGTGCCCGGTCGCGCGCACCCGCTCTTCGGCCTCCTGCTCGATGTCGGGCAGGTAGTTGTCACGGGCGCGCATCCACTCGCGCTGCTCCGTGTTGGCCCGCCTCGCCTGCTCGGGCGTCGCGATCTGCTCGCGGGTGCGCCGCGCGAGTTCGCGGTGCATGCCGACGAGCGCCTCGAGCACCTCGGTCGGCGTGCCGCGCGTCGGCCGCACGACGGGCAGGCCCGTCGAGGCGTAGAGGGGGGATGCCTGCGCGCGTGTCAGCTCGATCTCGAGCGCGCTGCGCGGGTCGGGCGCCTCGTCGGCGAGCAGCTCAGGGAGCTCGACCTCGAGCGCCGCGGCGAGCGCGCGCAGCAGGGACAGCTTCGGCTCGCGCCGCCCGTTCTCGACGAGCGAGAGCTGGCTCGGCGCGGCCTCGACCTTCACGCCGAGCTGGTCGAGGGTGAGCCCGCGCGCGGTGCGGAAGTGACGGATGCGGCGACCGACGGTCACCAGGTCGACATTGCCCTGTGCCATGGCTTGACCTTACGTCAAGAATCCGCGATCTTCACGCCATTTTCTTCGATCTGAGGTCGGATTCCTGGCTCAGAGTGGCATCACGGCACAGTTTTCACCCGAGAGCCCGAGAAGGAGCCCGCCATGACGATTCTCGAATCCCGCCCGACGCCGAGCGGCGCCCGCGCCGAGGCGCCGAGCGCACCGGCATCCGATGTCCGCGCGTGGGTCGACCAGGTCGCCGCGCTCACTCAGCCGGACGCCGTCGTCTGGTGCGACGGCAGCGACCGCGAGCGGCACGAGCTCACCCAGGTGCTGCTCGACGAGGGCAAGCTGATCCGGCTCAACGGAGAGTACCGGCCCGGCAGCTACCTCGCCCGCAGCGACCCCGACGACGTGGCACGGGTCGAGAGCCGCACCTTCATCTGCTCACAGGACCGCGACGACGCGGGCCCGACGAACAACTGGGTCGACCCCGCCGAGATGAAGGCCGAGCTCACCGACCGCTTCGCCGGCTCGATGCGCGGCCGCACGCTCTACGTCGTGCCGTTCTCGATGGGGCCCGTCGGCGGCCGGCTCTCGAAACTGGGCGTGCAGCTGACCGACAGCGCCTACGTGGTGCTCAGCATGTACATCATGACCCGCGTCGGCGCCGCGCCCCTCGAGCTCATCGAGGCGGGCGAGCCGTGGGTGAAGGCGCTGCACTCGGTCGGAGCCCCTCTCATCGACGAGGCCGGCATCAGGCATCCGGATGTCGAATGGCCCTGCAACCCCGACAAGTACATCGCCCACTTCCCGGAAACCCGCGAGATCTGGTCGTTCGGCTCGGGCTACGGCGGCAACGCGCTGCTCGGCAAGAAGTCCTTCGCTCTGCGTATCGCGAGCGTCATCGCCCGTGACGAGGGCTGGCTCGCCGAGCACATGCTGCTCATCAAGCTCACCAGCCCGGTCGGCCGCACCTTCCACCTTGCCGCGGCGTTCCCGAGCGCCTGCGGCAAGACGAACCTCGCCATGCTGCGCTCGACGCTGCCCGGCTGGAAGGTCGAGACCCTCGGCGACGACATCGCGTGGCTGCGCCAGGGCGAGGACGGGCGGCTGTGGGCGATCAACCCCGAGAACGGATTCTTCGGCGTCGCGCCGGGCACCGGTGAGTCCACCAACCCGAACGCGATCGAGACGATCTGGGGCAACACCATCTTCACCAACGCCGCCCTCACCGACGACGGCGACGTGTGGTGGGAGGGCATGACCGACACCGCGCCGCTGCACCTCACCGACTGGCAGGGCGCCGACTGGACCCCGGGTCTCGGCCGCCCCGCCGCGCACCCGAACGCCCGCTTCACCGTGCCGGCCGCGCAGTGCCCGTCGATCGCCGACGACTGGGAGGCCCACGACGGCGTGCCGATCGACGCGATAATCTTCGGCGGACGCCGGGCCACGAACGTGCCGCTCGTGCTCGAGGCGCGCGACTGGGAGCACGGCGTGTTCCTCGGCGCGACCATCGCCAGCGAGCAGACCGCCGCGGCGGAGGGAGCCGTCGGCGCCCTGCGCCGCGATCCCTTCGCGATGCTGCCGTTCTGCGGCTACAACATGGCCGACTACTGGGCGCACTGGGTCTCGGTCGGCGAGCGGCTGGGCGACAAAGCGCCCAAGATCTTCCAGGTGAACTGGTTCCGCAAGGGAGCCGACGGCCGCTACCTATGGCCGGGCTTCGGAGACAACATCCGGGTGCTGGAGTGGATCGCTGCGCGGCTCGAGGGCACGGATGCCTCAGCCGAGGCCGCCGTCGACGGCCCGCTGGGCGTGGTCCCCGCCGAGGGCGCGCTCGACGTCTCGGGGCTCGGGCTGACGGAGACCGACCTCGACGAGCTGTTCGCTGTCGACCCCACCGCATGGCAGGCCGAGGCCGACCTCACGGAAGAGTTCTTCGCCGGCTTCGGCGACCGTGTTCCGGCCGAGCTGCAGACGCAGCTCGCTGAGCTCCGTGCGCGTCTTGCTGCGGCCGCAGGGACTGCCGAATGAGAGTCGCGCTCGTCACCGGAGTCACCCACCGGCTGCGGCCGGGCTTCGCCCAGGCGCGGGAGCTCGCCAGGCAGGGCTACCACGTGATCATCGGCGCGCACGAGCGCGGCACGGCAGAGCTGCTGTCGGCCGAGCTGCGTGCCGAGGGCCACGCCGCGACGCCCATGCGCCTCGACCTCGGCGACGCCGCCGGCTACCCGGAGATCGCCGCCGAGGTACAGCGCCGCTTCGGCCGTCTCGACGCCCTCGTCATGGACGACGGCGACCACGGCGAGGGCCTGCGCGCCGCGCTGAGCGGGCTGCTCGACGCGGTGCCCGCCTAGCGGGGCGCCTCAGAGGGCGACGCGTCATCGGCGAGGAGGCCGATCGCTCCGCGCGCGGTCACGCGCCCCCTCGGGCGTTGTAGACGGTGAGGCCGCCGGAGTCGACGGCCTCGCGGTAGGCGCGGAAGACGGCGAGCGCCTCGTCCCGCAGCACGTCGCGACGCACGGAGATCCCGCGCGCCTCGAACTGCTCGGCCCAGTCGGCGCCGAGCGGGCCCTCGTCGAACGTCGTGATCTCCTCCAGCTCGGGACCGGAGCCCGCGACCACGAGCGAGCGGATGCCCGACCACATGGCGGCTCCGTAGCACTGGATGCACGGGCGCCAGTTGACGACGAGCTCGTGCGCGGGTGCGCCCGCGCCCCCGAGGTCCCAGGTACCGAGCCTCGCCTGCGCAAGCCCGAGCGCCATGACCTCGGCGTGGCCGGACGACACAGCGCTGCTCAGCACGACGTTCACGCCGAGGGAGACGAGACGGCCGGTGTCGCGCTCGACGACGATGGCGGCGAACGGGCCGCCGTTGCCCTCGCGCCAGTTGCGATCGGCGAGACGGTGGACGAACCCCATCCGCTCCTCGGGCGTGGGCAGCGTCTCCGGCGCCGCGGCGATCACCTGATCGACCCACGCAGGCAGGCTGAGGGTGAAGCCGGTGGCGAGCTCAGGCAACTCGCGCCTCCTCGCGACCAGGGCCCGCGAGCGCGAGGGCGGCGGCCCGCGCCGCGCGCACGGCCGTGATGGTCCCGGTGAGGGTGGTGTTGCAGGCGATCGGCGTGGGGATGACACCGGTGCCGGCGAGGTAGAGGTTCTCGAAGCCCCAGACGCGCCCATCGGGGTCGCACACGCTCGTGCCGTCGTCCACCTCCCCGGTGCGCACGGTGCCGGTCAGGTGCAGCGAGGACCCGGGGGGCAGCACCGCGAGCTCGGTGGCGGGATCGAAAGGCCCGAACCGGGGCGCGAGCTCGCGGACCTCTGCCACGGCCCGGTCGATGAGGGCGCGGTCGCGTTCGGAGTAGTCGAAGCGGAAGGAGACCTTGGGCATCCCGAAGACGTCGAGCTCGTCGTCGGAGAACTCGAGCCGGTTGACCGCGCGCGATTCGATCGGGACGTAGAGGGAGATGCCGACGCTGTACGCGAGCGCGGCATCCGTATCGTCCACGTACGTCGTGTTCATCACCTGCCCGTGGAACGGCTGGGCATCGCCGCTCTGCGGGATCCAGAGGGAGTCGGTCGCGAACTCGCCCTCGTGGTTGCGCGGCAGCTCGCCGAGCGCGAGGCCGAAGCGATCGAGATCCATGAGAACACGCGACGCGATGAAGGCGTGCTCGTTGAGGTAGCGGCCGAGTGCGGCGGGGCGGATGCCTGAGGCGAACAGCAGCTGCGGAGTGCGCACCGCATCGGCGCAGACGATCACCGTGCGGGCGCGCAGCTCGCGCTCCTCGCCGGTGCCGACATCGCGGACGATCGCGCCGCGCGCCGCCCCGTCCTCGACCACGAGCCGGGTGGCGAGTGCACCCACGAGCAGCTCGAAGGCGTCATCGGGCGAACCGCCGATCGGCGGGAAGATGGTGGCCGGCCCCGTTCTGGTGGCGAATCCGTCGGGCCGCGGCGCGATCGCCATCGGCATCGCCTGCGGCTCGCGCCCGGGAGCCGCTGCTTCCGCGTAGTAGTCGCGCAGCACGTCCAGCACCACCTGCCCGGCCGCCGTGGGGCCGAGCGGCGACGACTGCACCGACAGCAGGCGGCGGGCGGTATCGAGATCCGCCTGCCAGCCCTCGGGGTCGCCGCCGTCGAACGTCTCCTGGCCCCAGGGCCACGGCGTCGCGGCGGTCCAGTGCACGCCCATTCCGCCGAGGTTCCAGGACAGCGCCGCGAGCGGCATCTCGGCCGAGTCGTGACCGAGGTTGCCCGCGTGGAACATGCCGGGGGTGGCATCGGCGATGCTCTCCACCTGCTCCGGGTTGACCTCGGCGCCCACATACATGCCCTGGATGCCGCTCTGGACCCGCTCGTTATAGCGATCCCAGAGAACAGGGTCCTCGACATCGTGAAGATGCTGCCCAGGAGTGCCGCCGACCGGGAGCCCGCCGTCGACCATGACGAGCTGCAGCTCAGGGGACGACTCGCGCAGCAGGGCGGCGACGGACGCTCCCATGATTCCGCTGCCGACGATCAGGACATCGGCGGGATCGGGGGACGTGTGCATAGCTGGATCTCCAGGTTCGGGGACGCCCGCTCAACGGCGGGAGAGCCGGGCGGGAAGGACGAGGGGGCCGAACAGCTCGGTGTCCAGCCGGTCGAGCACGAGCTGCGCCGCGCCCTTGAGCGGGGCGTCGCGCCCGAGCACGGTCGCCGCGAGGGGGATCGCCGGGGCTCCCGCGGCGCGCATCGAGGAACTGAGGCGGGGCAGCAGCAGATCGGCCCCGTCCTCCAGACCGCCGCCGAGCACGATGAGCGGCGGAGCGATGGTCCACGAGAGGGTGACGACCATGGGCGTGATCGCCCGGATGAAGGTGTCGACCTCGGCGAGCGCGCCGGCGTCGCCGCGGCGGGCGGCGGCGAGCGTGTCGCGGGCGACGGCCTGCTGGTCGTTCCGCGGCGAGGTCAGCCACGCGATGGGGAACTCGGCGTAGCTGCTGGAGTCGATGGACGACATCTCGACGATCTCACCCGCAGAGCCTCGGAATCCGTGGTGCACCTCGCCGTGGATGATGATGCCGGCGCCGGTGCGGTTTCCGACGATGAGCCACACGAAGGAGTCCTGATCCGCCGCGACGCCGCTCGAGCGCTCGGCGAGCGCAGCGAGGTTGGCGTCGTTGTCGACCCACCAGGGGAAGTTGAAGTGCTTCTCGAGTGCGCCCCTGGCGTCGATTCCGGACCACGTGGGCGCGTGCACGATGTGCCGCACCACGGCTTCGTCTTCGATCGCGCCGCCGCTCGCGAGCCCTCCGCCCCTGATCGTCTCAGGTGCGACGCCGGCCTCCGCGACCGCGGCCTCGACGGCCTCCGCGCCGGTCCGGAGCGCATGCGCCGGGTCCTCGTAGTCGGGCAGGACGAAGGATGCCCGCCCGACCTCGCGGCCGAGCACATCGCAGATGAGCGCGGTCGCCGAGAAGGTGTCGATGCGCAGGGCGGCCACGAGCGCGTTGTCGGGCCTGGCCTCGAATCGGCGGGACGGCCGGCCGGCCGAGCCGGTCGAGGAGCGCTCCTCGAGTTCGTCGACCCAGCCGGCGCGGATGAGCTCATCGAGGATCGACTCGAGCGTGCGGCGGGACAGGGAGGTCGCCGTCACGAGCTGAGCGAGGGTCGCCGGCCCGTCGACGGCAAGGATGGCACGTAGCGCCGCCGAGGTGTTGAGGCGCCGCAGTCCGCTGCTGTCCAGGCCCACCGCGGTCGTCTGCACGCGCATCGAGTACTTGCTCATACCGGCGACGATATCCAGTGGTCGCGCAGGCACACGCTCAACGGATGCCCGTCGCGGCGATGCCCTGCACGAAGTACCGCTGCAGGAAGAGGAAGAGGATCAGCACGGGCAGCATGACGACGACGGCGCCGGCGAGCACGAGGCCGTAGTCCGTGACGTGCGCCGCGGCCTGGCTGGTGGCGGCGAGCCCGACGGGCAGCGTGTAGGTGCTGCTGCTCTGGGCGACCACGAGCGGCCAGATCAGGTTGTTCCACGCGTAGAGGAAGGACATGATCGTGACGGTCGCGACGGCGGGGCCGGCCAGGGGCAGGAAGATGCGGAAGAAGATGTGCAGCTCCCCCGCCCCGTCGATGCGCGCGGCCTCGATCACCTCGTCGGGGATGACCGAGGCGTACTGCCGGATGATGAAGATCGAGATGGGGAACACCAGCGAGGGCAGCGCGATGCCGAGCAGGGTGTCCGACAGGTGCAGGTTCACGATGACCACGAACTGCGGAACGAAGACCGCGGCGAACGGCACCATGACGGAGGCCATGACGGCGCCGAAGGCGAGCTTCTTGCCGGGGAAGTCCAGCTTGGCCAGCGCGTAGCCCGCGGCGGAGGCGGCGATGATGTTGCCGACGACCACGATCGCGGCGACGACGATGCTATTCACCAGATAGCCCGTGAAGCCGCTGATGCTGAACAGCCGGACGAAGTTGTCGAAGGTCACCGAGCTTGGCAGCCACACGCCGGGGTCGCTCTGGATGTCCGCGGTCGTGCGCAGCGAGCCGCTGAGCACCCAGACGAAGGGCAGCACCGTGACCAGGGCCGCCGCGCCGAGAGCGGTGTAGAGCGCGACGCGCACGGGTGCGCGCACGGCGCTGCCGGAGGTGATGGTGGAGGGAAGCGTCTCTGTGGTCATGCGCGGGGCCTCAGCAGTCGGAACTGGATCACGCTCACGAGCGCGACGATGAGCAGCAGGATGAAGGATGCGGCGGACGAGGTGCCGAAGTTGCCGAAGCCGAACTGCTGGTAGGTGTAGAGCGACATCGACTCGGTCGAGTTGAGCGGGCCGCCCTTCGTCAGCAGATAGGGCTCGTCGAAGACCTGCAGGTAGAAGACGCTGAGCAGCACCGAGACGAGCAGGATGGTCGGCATCAGCAGCGGCACGGTGATCGAGAAGAGCCGGCGCCACCAGCCGGCGCCGTCGATGGCGGCGGCTTCGTGGACGTCCTGCGGCACGCCTTGGAGGCCGGCGAGGAAGAGCAGCATGGCGGTGCCGAAGTTGCGCCAGACCCCGAGTGCGATCACGACCGGCATGGCCAGGTGGGTGTCGCCGAGCCAGTCGGGACCGGGGATGCCGATGGCCTTGAGCGCCGTGTTGACGGTGCCCGCGTCGTTGAACGCGTACTGCCAGATCAGGGCGACCGACACCACGTTCGCGACGACGGGGGCATAGAAGATCGCGCGGAAGACGGGCCGCGCCCTGCGCACAGCGTTGTTGAGCACGACCGCGAGCAGGAATCCGATGATCATCGTCACCGGCACGCCGACGAGCACGAAGTAGAAGGTGTTGCCGATGGAGCCGACGAACTGCGCGCTCTTGAAGAGGTCGACGTAGTTCTTCAGCCCGGTGAAATCGACGTTGAACGGGGTGCGGAGATCGGCGCCCTGCAGATCGGTGAGGCTGATGCCGAGGGAGGCGACGATCGGGATCGCGGTGAACAGGAGGAAGATCACCACGAACGGGGCGAGCAGCAGCCAGGCGCTCGCCGTCTGGTGCGAGGCGAGCCGCCGGGGGCGCCGCCGCGAACGCGACGCCCCCAGGGACGCGACAAGAGGACCTGCCGTCACGTCGGCTAGTTCCCTGTTCCGACGCCGTCGGCGAAGGTCTGCATATTCTTGGCGAGCTGCTCGGGCGTCTCCGTGCCGCGCGCGACCGCCTCAAGCTCCTTGCCCAGCTGCGTCGCCACCTGGCTCCAGGTGGTGACCTGCGGGTAGCTCTTGGTGTTCTTGAGCTGGTCGGAGAAGACCTTCATGAGCGGCTGGTCGGCGATCGACGGGTCGTCCCAGGCCGAGACGACCGCGGGCATCGAGCCGAAGGATTTGTACTGGGCGACCTGCGTGTCGGGCTGGGCGAGGAAGCGGATGACCTTCCAGGCGGCCTCCGAGTTCTTCGAGTCCTTGAGGACGCCCCAGCTGCCGCCCGCGACGGGTCCGACGTTGCCGGCGCTGCCCGAGGGAAGCGGTGCCGTGGCGACGTGCTCCGCGGTCCAGCCCTTCTGCTTCGCCGTGGTGTCGAGCGAGCTGATGACCCACGGGCCGCTGACCAAGGCGGCGGTCTTGCCCGCCACGAAGTAGGGCTGGGCGTCGAGGAACTGCGGGGTGTCGACCGAGGCGGTGCCCTCTGTGAAGAACTTGGAGTATTCGGTGACCGCCTTCAGGAAGGCCGGGTTGTCGGCGAAGGTCCACTTGGTGTCGTCGGAGTTGATGACGTCGCCGCCCTCCTGCCAGGTGTAGATCACGGCATCCTGACCGCTGTACGAGTCCCAGCCGACCTCGGCGCCGAAGCCGTGGGCGGCGCCCGCCGACTGCAGCGCTTTGAAGAACGGCACCATGTCGGAGATCTTCGTCGGCGCGCTCACCCCGGCCGTAGCGGCGAGGTCCTTCCGGTAGATCAGGGCGTACGTGTAGGCGTACCACGGCACGGAGTAGGTCGTGCCCTTGTACGCGCCCGCCTTCCACGCGCCGGGGAAGAACGACGCCGGGTCCACCAGGCCGCTCGGCACGGGCGCGAACGCGTCGGAGCCGATGAACTGCGCCTGAGCCTCGGTGTAGAGCTGTGCGATGTCGGGGGTGGTGCCGCCCGCGATCGCGGTCTGGAGCTTGGTGTTGTACTGATCCGACGGGATGAGGGTGACCTTCACATCCACGTCGGGATTGGCCTTCTCGAACGGCTTGAGCGTGTCCTTGAGCGCCGTGGCGTCGCCGTCGGGTGCCCAGAGGGTCACGGTTCCGGTCGCGGGCTTGTTGTCGATCTTGGTGGCAGCGGCGGGGCTGGCGCCGTCGCTGCTGCGCCCGCAGCCCGCGAGGGCGAGGGCCACGACGGACGCGAGCACCGCCGTCTGAAGGACTTTGGTGCGTGTGCGGGTGGGGTGGAGGAATGACATGGGCGGACTCCCGATGGTGTGGGTGATGCGGGGCGGTTGCACATTTAGCGAGAAGGTCGCAAAATTGAGGATGACACGTCCTTCACAGTGAATCAAGGCATCCGTTACCGCCGCGTTTAATCGCGTTAACGATTTGTGACAGTTATCGGATGCCGATGAGCAGTGCTGTCACGCCCGAGTCCTGCGGCGTGGTGAACGCGTGCTCCGTCGTCGCGTCGAGCCAGGCGACGTCGCCGTCTCGAAGTTCGAAGACCGCGTCGCGGCGCACCAGCGAGACACGTCCCGCGACGACGTAGATGAGGTCCTCCCCCGGGTGGCCGTATGCCCTCTCGTCCACGAAGCCCGGCTGCTGGACGATGCGGTACGCCTCGATCGCGCGCCCGCGCGCCGCCGCCAGCAGATGCAGCAGGACAGGCGGTTCGGCGGCGCCCGGCTCGTCAGTGGCGCTGGCGGCCGCGAAGGGCAGAACCCGGTCGGCCGGCAGCTCTTCGCCGGGCGCGCTCGCTTTGGGCAGCAGCTCGGCCGGGGCGACTCCGAGCGCCTCGGCGAGCGTGTACAGCGTCGGGACGCTCGGCGTCGTGCGCCCGTTCTCGATGTTCGACAGGAATGACTGGGAGATGCCGGCGAGGCGGGCGAGGGCGCGGCTCGAGAACCCGCGTTCGGTGCGGGCCCGACGCAGCGATGCGCCGAGTTGAGCCTGCAGGCCGCCGCTCTCGGCCTTCTCTTCGAGGCGGCCGCTGAGCCGCTCCGGCGCGGTCTCCGGCGCTGTCCCCGGCGCCGCCGAGACGATCAGCGCCACGGCGGCCTGCCCCGCGTCGGCGGGGCATGCGAGGCGGTGCGGCAGCGCGCCGTCGAGCCACATGGCGTCGCCTGGCGCGAGCCGTGCGGGGGGCAGGCTCTCCCGCAGCACCTCGACGTCGCCCGACACCGCGTAGACGAAGTCCTCCCCCGCATGCATCCGCACCACGGGCTCGACCTCGCCCGCCGTGAGCTCGACGCGCTCCGACGACAGCCGGCGCACGGCGGGCAGCACCACCCGCGCCGGCGCCTCCGCCTTCGCCCGGCGGCGGCGCGCCCCCTCGGCGGCGCGCACCACGACGGTGTGCTCGCTCACGGGAAGCAGCGTTCGCGGCGAGACGCCGAGCGCGGCCGACAGCCGCAGCAGCATCTCGACGCTGGGGAAGATGCGGCCGTTCTCGACGTTCGAGACGAACGGCTGCGAGGTGCCGACGGTGCGGGCGAGCTCGCGCATGGACCAGCGCAGGCGGCGGCGCTCCGCGCGGACGGCGGCTCCCACCGGCGACGTCGGCTCATCGGGCGCGCGGAGGGCCATGGGTCGATGGTAGTACTGTTCGATCTATATCAGTTATCAGCTCGTGTGGATCGGAAGGATCATGACGGTGTCCAAACAGCTTGTGCTCGGGGCGTTCGAGGAGTTCACGCCGAACTTCATCAGCAACGCCTGGCATCACCCGCGCGGCGACACCTCGGACTTCGCCACCCTGGAGTTCTGGCAGAGCCTCGCTCGTGAGCTCGACGCCGCAGGCTTCGACTTCCTCTTCCTCGCCGAGGCGCTCGGCTACCCGATGCACGGGAACGACGTGCCCGAGGTCGTCATCAGAGAGGCCGTGCAGTTCCCGGTGCATGACCCCATGACCCTCATCTCCGGCCTGGCCGCGACCGTGGACCGCATCGGCTTCGTCGTCACGGCGTCGACCACGGCGCAGCAGCCGTACCTCAACGCGCGCTCCTTCACCTCCCTCGATCACCTGACGAAGGGCCGCATCGGCTGGAATATCGTCACCAGCGATCAGCAGGAGGCGCTCACGAAGCTGCTCGGCCACCGCAGCATCACCCCGCACGACGAGCGCTACCGCAGGGCGACCGAGTTCGTGGAACTCGAGCTGGAGCTCTGGGAGGGCGCGTGGGAGGACGACGCGGTGGTCTACGACAAGGTCGCGAAGGTCTTCGCGGACCCCGCCAAGGTGCACCGCATCGTCCATCACGGCGAGTACTTCGACCTCGACGGCTACTTCCCCGCGATCCCCTCGCCGCAGCGCACGCCCACGCTGCTCCAGGCCGGCACCTCGAGCGCCGGCACCGACTTCGCGGCACGCTTCGCCGAGTGCGTGTTCACGCAGGACCGGGAATGGGATCGCGCCGCCGCGACCGTCGCCATGCTCCGAAGCAAGGCGGTGGCAGCCGGCAGGCCCGCGGACTCCCTCAAGGTGATCAACGGCGCCTCCTTCATCATCGGGCAGACGGATGCCGAGGCCCGCGCCCTGCGCGAGGAGCTCAATCACACGCCGACGCGCGCGGCCGCCGCCGCGCTGTTCATGGGGTGGTCCGGCGTCGACCTGGGCCGGCTCGACCCGGACGCCACCCTCGACGACGTGTCGACCGAGGTCGGCCACACGATGGTCGACCTGTGGCGCAGACCCGACGGCCAGAGCCCCACCGTCGGCGAGGTGCTCGACAGCCTCCCCTCCACGATCGGCGGCGTGAAGTTCACGGGCACGGCCGAGGGCGTCGCCGCGCAGATCGAGGACTTCGTCGAGCGAACGGATGTCGACGGATTCCTCGTCGAGTTCACCTACGGCGGCGTCGAGAGCTATCGCGACTTCATCGATCAGGTCATGCCCATTCTGCGCAGCCGCGGCCTGCTTCCCGAGCAGCACCGGCGCGGAAGCCTGCGCGAGATGCTGACCGGGTCGGCCGGCTCACGGCTGCCGGATTGGCACCCGGGGGCGTCGTACCGGCACTAGCCACTCGCCGCTATCGCGGGGCGAGAACGCGCAGTCCTGCGGTTCGGGCGGTGGCAGCGAGCTCGGCGTCGTAGGCGACGATCTCGTCGACGCCCACGCGTAGCGCCGTGGCGAGGTGGATGGCATCGTTGGAGCGCAGCGGCGCGTGCGTGCCGGCAGCCAGCAGATCGCCGCGCGTGAGGTCGACGAGTGTCACGGCGTCCAGCACGGTGGCGATCGCTATCTGTTCGATGAGAGCGGGATTCCGGCCTGCGGCGCAATGCAGTTCTGTGTGCAGCAGCCACGAGGCGACGAGGGTGGGCGCCGAGTCGACGAGTTCGGCGACCAGCACGCCGGACTCGGCTTCTTCGACGAGCAGCTTCATCGCCGCCGAGGTGTCGAGGTAGGCGAGCGTCACCACTCGCCTCGGCTGTCGCGGATGAGGGCGGCAGTGCTCGTGGACGAAGTTGCGCGCCGGATGGCGGCGAGCGCACCGATGTCGCCGCGCGCCCGGCGTGCTTCACCGCGCGCAATGAGCGCCTCCAGGCTGCTGTCCGGCACCGGGCTGATCATCGCTGCAGCACGCCCGTTGTTGCTTACCAGGATCGTCTCGCCGGCCTCGACCCTGCGCAGGATCTCACCGCTGTTGTTGCGCATCTCACGGTGGGTGACGGTTTCCATGTAGCACAGCGTAGCACAACGGCTTGACTGCTCGTGAGCCGAAAGGACACGACG
Organism: Gryllotalpicola koreensis; assembly: GCF_039538185.1. Classification (NCBI taxonomy): domain Bacteria; kingdom Bacillati; phylum Actinomycetota; class Actinomycetes; order Micrococcales; family Microbacteriaceae; genus Gryllotalpicola; species Gryllotalpicola koreensis. Next base: position 328,989 of record NZ_BAABBW010000003.1, on the reverse strand, counting down.
CCTCTCGCGTCACACCTCAGCAGGCATCCGTTCGCCCGGCGCCTAACTTTTGTCGACGATGGATGCCGCGTGCTGCGCGACCCAGCCGACGAGCGGCAGCATGCGGTCCATCAGCTCGGTACCGCGCGGCGTGAGGCGGTAGTCGACGCGCGGGGGCACCTCTGCGTAGGCGCGGCGCTCGACGAAGCCGTCGCGCTCGAGCGTGCGCAGCGTCGAGGCAAGCATCTTCTCGCTGATGCCCTCGACCTCGCGCCGCAGCTCGCCCCAGCGGCGCGGCCCATCGGTGAGGGCCAGCAGCGCGAGCACGCCCCACTTGCTCATCACGTGGTCGAGGACGACGCGCGTCGGGCATCCGTCGGTGAAAACGTCGCCGTATTCTTCGCGGATTCCCGCAAGACTTACCTGCATGTGGGTACCTTACGTCAAAGTGGGTACGGCGATTCGGGAAGCTGGGGAAAGAACCGACGGTTCTGAGTGAAGTCCGCAACGTCCACCTTCTGGAAGGAATCTCATGACCGTTCTCGTCACCGCCGCATCCGGGCACCTCGGCCGCCTCGTCGTCGACGCACTGCTGGCACGCGGCGCCCGCCCCTCCGACATCGTCGCCACGGCCCGCAATGTCGCCAAGCTCGCCGACCTCGCCGACCGCGGCGTGCGCACCGCAGAGCTCGACTACGCCCGGCCGGAGACGATCGCGGCCGCGCTCGACGGGGTCGACTCCCTGCTGTTCATCTCGGCCTCCGAGCCCGGCGGCCGCACGGCGCTGCACCAGAACGTGATCGACGCGGCGGCTGCCGCCGGTGTGCAGAAGCTCGTCTACACGAGCGCTCCCCGGGCCACAACGAGCACGCTCGCCGTCGCCCCCGACCACAAGGCGACGGAAGAGGCGATCGCGGCCGCCGGCATCCCCGCGACCATCCTGCGCAACAACTGGTACACCGAGAACTACGCGGGCGCCCTGGCCACGGCCGCCGAGAGCGGCGTGCTCGCCGCCTCAGCCGGCGACGGCCGGGTGGCGAGCGCCACGCGCGCGGACTTCGCCGAGGCGGCGGCCGTGGTGCTCCTCGAGGACGGACACCTCGGCCAGGTGTACGAGCTCGGCGGCGATGTCGCCTGGAACTTCACCGAGCTCGCGGCCGCGATGAGCGAGGTGCTCGGCAGAGAGGTGCGCTATACGCCCCTGTCCACCGAGGAGCACCTCGCGGCGCTCGAGGCGGCGGGGCTCGACGCAGGGGTGGCCGCCTTCGTCACCGCGATCGACACCGGCATCCGTCACGGCGAGCTCGCGGAGACCGACGGCACGCTGTCTCGCCTGATCGGCCGCCCGACGACGTCGCTCGTCGACGCGCTCACGGCCATCGCTTCCGCTCGCGGCTGAGCGCGCGGCACGCCGGGCGATCGAAGTCGTCGCGGAACGGGAACACTGACGACATGACCCGTTCCGCGACGACACGACTGCGCGCCCGATGACGGCGTTCGAAGGCCAGGGCTGGCTGCAGATCTGCGAGCTGCTGCTCGCCTTCGGGCTGAGCGCGCTGATCGGCCTCGAGCGCCAGCTGCGCGGCCGCAGCGCCGGCCTGCGCACGCAGGCGATCGTCGGCACGGCATCCGCCCTGTTCATGCTGGTGTCTAAGTACGGATTCACCGACGTGCTGTCGGCACACGTGATCCTCGACCCGTCCCGTGTCGCAGCCCAGATCGTCTCGGGCATCGGATTCCTGGGCGCGGGCCTCATCCTCACGAGGCGCGGCACCGTGCGCGGACTGACCACCGCGGCATCCGTGTGGGAGACCGCGGCGATCGGCATGGCGGCCGGCGCGGGCCTCTGGCTGCTCGCACTCTCGGTCACCGCTCTGCACTTCGTGATCGCCTACGGCCTCAGCGCGATCACGCGGCGCCTGCCGGGCGCGCGCAGCGCCGAGTTCCACCTCGAGGTCGTCTACGAGGACGGGCGCGGGCTGCTGCGCGGCATTCTGTCGGCGATCACGAGCAACGGCTGGGCCGTCCAGCGCGCAGAGCCGCGGTCGCCGGGCGAAGGCGGCGCGGCATCGCTCACGCTACAGCTCGCCGGCGCCGCGGACGCCGATCCGCTCATCGCCGCGCTGACCGATATCGACGGCGTGCGCAGCGTGCAGCTGATCGACGAGGACGAGCTCGAGTAGCGCGGGCCGCGCGGCGCTACGCGTCGACGAGCGGGGCGTCGAGGCGCCACGCCGTCGCGGGAAGCGGGGCGGTGATGCGCGCGGCGACCATGCCGTGGCGGATCAGCGAGGGGTCCAGGCCGTCGAAGGCCATGCGCGTCCCCGGCCCGATGGTGACGAGCCCGCTACGCTCGTCGAGGCTGATCGGGTCGAACACGAGCGGGCGCTCGACGGCGACCTCGAGGCGTGCATCGGTCGCGGGCAGCACCTCGGCATCGATCAGCGGCTCCGCCGCGAGCAGGTGGGCGGCCGGAATCTGCAGCAGATACGTCACCGTTCCGCTGCCGACGACACGACTGCAGCTGTACGCCGCCATGAGACCACCTCCGCCCACGACCGTACGGGGCGCGTCATGCAACACGCTCGCCCCAGAAGAGGGGCTGAACCGCCGGTGGCTCGAGCGCCGCGCCGGCGGGCCGACGCGAGCGATCGTTTACGTCATTGGGGCCACGATGAAAGCATGCAGAGAGGCATTCCCTACGACGAAGTGAGGAACACAGTGGCCGAGACGACCCGCGACAGCACCCCCATCGACACACCCACCGCCGCCCCCATTCCCATCGCCTGCGACGGCGCAGTGCTCGCCGAGCAGCACGAGCACACGCTGCTGGTGACGATCAACCGGCCGGAAGCGCGGAACGCGGTGAACGTGAACGTCACGCTCGGCATCGGCGAGGCGCTCGACTACGCCGAGGGACAACCAGAGATACGCACCGTGATCATCACGGGCGCGGGCGACAAGGCGTTCTGCGCCGGCGCCGATCTCAAAGAGGTCGCGGCGGGCGCAGGCGGTCTCGACGACCCGCGCGCCGAGCGCTGGGGGTTCGCCGGGTTCGTGCGGCACGCTATCTCGAAGCCGATCATCGCGGCGGTGAACGGCTTCGCGCTCGGCGGGGGAACCGAGATCTCGCTGGCATCCGATCTCATCGTCGCCGCCGACTCGGCGACCTTCGGCCTGCCCGAGGTGAAGCGCGGCATCTTCGCCGCCGCCGGCGGCGCGTTCCGCCTACCGCGCCAGCTGCCCTACAAGGTGGCGCTCGAGGCGATGCTCACAGCCCAGCCGATCACGGCGCAGCGCGCCTACGAGCTCGGTCTCGTGAACCGGGTCGTGCCGCTCGAGCGGCTGCTCGACGAGGCATTCGCGCTCGCCGAGCTGATCAACGCGAACGCGCCCCTCTCGGTGCAGGTCACCAAGCGCATCGCACGCGAGATCACCGACGGCCGGTTCGCCGCGGAGGACGACGACTGGGCCCGCTCGACTGCTGAGGGCGCGTTCCTGATGACGACCGGCGACGCGAAGGAGGGTCCACGGGCCTTCGCCGAGAAGCGCGCCCCGCAGTGGCAGGGGAAGTGACGACGGCACCGCCGTCCCTTTCTTCTTCTTCCGCCCAGCCTCCGCGTGAGGCGCGGCTCAGTTCGTGTCGCGGGTGAGGTGCCAGACGATGTACTTCGCACCAGGGTGCTCGGTGGTGACCTCGTCGTCGAGGTCGCGGAACTCGTAGTCCACATTGTGGCTGGCCATCTTGACCGACGCCGCTCCCCCGGACCTCGTGATGCGATCGATGACCTGCACGTGGTCGGGTGCCGCCGAATAGCCGCCGCTCGCGTTCTTCCACCAGAACATCACGACGTCGCCGGCGGCGTACTTCGCGCGGTCCTTCTCACCGAGCTGGACCAGGCCGAGGGCAGATGCATTGGCACGGAAGTACTCGTTCATGGCCGGCACGAATGCCCACGCCGAGCTCATCGCGTTCGGGCCGTGGTTGAACCAGGTCGAGTTCATCTTCCAGCCGCGCTGCAGCAGCGTCTGGCTGACGAAGTTCGCACAGTCGCCGCCGTTGGGGTTGTCGTTCCCGTAGACGGCGGAGTTGTAGTTCTTCCAGTACTTCAGCGCATAGTCGACCTGCCGCTGCTGCGCCGCGGACATCGGGGCGTTCAGCGGAACCGCCGCCGCCGACTTCACGGGCGTCGGCCTCGGTCCGGCATCCGACAGCGCCTCCGCGCCGCGGACGGCCGCCTCGCTGTCGCCGCTCGGCAGGTAGCGCCCTGTCGCCCAGCCGGCACCGGCAAGGATCGCGAGGATCAGCACCGCTCCGACAAGCCGGCCCCGCTGCGTGAGTCTCACAGGCCCCACGATAGGGCGGGATGTTCCGTGTTTCCGTCAAGAATCGCCCTTCGGATCGGCGAGCCGGCACCTCAGCCGAGCGCGCCGGTCTCCGCGGCGACGGCGTCGCCGTCGGCTTCCTCCACGGAGAAGTCCATGCCGCGCTCGGCATCCCGCTGCTCCTGCTCGCGATCGCGCCCGCGCCGGTGGCGGTCGGCCGCCGCGGGAGCGGGAGTCGGGGTGGCGGATGCCTCACCCGCGCTCTGCAGCCGCACCGTGAGCTCCACAGGGCCCGAGTCCGAGGCGGCGGTCGTCGTCACGATGAACGCCTGCGGCGCCGGCGCCGTGACGGTCGCAGGGGCGCCGGGCTGCGACGCGACCGCAGGCGCGGCGTGCGCAGCGTGCGCGACAACAGGAGCCGGGGATGCCTGCGCGGGCGCCGCCCCCGCGGGGGCGTGCGCCTCGGCGGTCTCCTCTCCGGATGCCTCGGCCGAGGCATCCGTCTCACCCGCTTTGACCGCGGCGACACCCGCTGCACCCGCACCCGCCGGCGTGACCGGTGTGACGTAGCCGGCGTGCGTCATCGACGCGATCTGCGCGCTGATCATCATGGTCTTGTACCCGGCCCTGCGACGGCGGCCCATGAGCCAGACGAAGTACGGCTTGCCGGCGAAGGCGAGGGCGGTGCCGATGGCCGCGTAGACGGCGAGGGTCAGCCAGAAGTGCCACGCCTCGGGGCCGACGTCGTAGACGGTCCTGCGGAACAGCCCGATCGTCGCGGCACCTGAGACGAAGTCGTGCAGGGCGCGGAACGGCTGCGGCACGAGCTCGGGCGGGTAGGCGCCGCCCGACCCCGGCACGTTCGCGAACACGAAGACCAAGAGCGCCGCGCCTGTCACGAAGCGCCCCATGAAGTACGCGAGGCCGTTGACGACGCACCCGACGGCGAAGCTCGTCGCGGCCCCGATCGCCCACAGCTCCCAGAAGTTCCCGTCGACGGCGTGGATCGCGAATCGCCCGAGTGCGATCGCGATGCCGGGCAGCACGATGCTCGCGGCGCCGATGATCGCGAAGCGCTGCCAGTGCTTCAGGCCGCCGCCCATCATGCCGACGAACATCGACATCATGTAGCCGCCGATCGTGCAGACGAGCGTGAGGTAGAAGAGGGAGGTTCCGAAGGAGTCGTTCGGCGGTAGCGGCGCGAGGTCGTCGACCTGCAGCTTCGCGTCGGATTGCGCGGCCACACCCTGGAAGAACTGCTGTGCGAGACTCGAGAGCTGGAAGCTCGCGGCGCTCGCGACGACGAGGGTCGAGGAATCCTGCCCCGGGGCGTAGGCGGCTGCGATGTCCCCGCGACGCACCTGCGCTTTCGCGTCGTCCATCGAGTCGATGACGCGCACGGTGACGGCGCCCTTCGCACCCTCCTGCAGCTGCTCGGCGACGGGCTGCATGACCGAGCTCGGGCCGACGACCGCGACCGGGACGTTCTTGAAGGCGGGCGCATGGAACGCGTACACGTAGCAGAACAGGAACGCGATCACGAAGAACACGGGCAGCCAGGCCTGCAGCCCGATCATCTGCACGCCAGGCGGCATCTTCTCGTACCAGGCGCGGTAGCGGGCACGGATGCCGCGGGGCGCGGCGGCCGTCGGCGCGGCGGCCTTCTGGGCATCAGCCGTGGTGAGAGACATGGGGCTCCTTCGTGGGGATGGTTGCCAATCGCGCGGCGGCGCTGTCGTTGAAGCGCCCGAGCAGCTCTGCGAGGGTCTGCAGTTCGTCGGTGGTGAACTCGGTGACGAGGTCACTGACGGTCGCGGCGCCCGACTTCGTGATCTTGGCGATTCGGGTCACGCCCTCGTCGGTGACGGTCAGCAGGCTCGCGCGTCCGTCGTGAGGATCGCGAACGGATGCCACAAGCCCCGCGCCTTCGAGCGCCGCGATGCGGCGGCTGACCGCCGGCCGCGACAGCCCCACCTGCTCGGCGAGGTCGCTCGAGCGCACGGGCCCCCGCGTGTCGATCATGCGCAGCAGCAGCTGCGCGACCGGGTCGAGGGCGCTGTCGGTCTCGTCGAGAAGTGCGGCCGCGGCCGTGTGCCGGTACCAGATGCGGATCAATTGCTCGTGAAGCCGCTGCTCAGCCGCCGTCCGAGATAGTTGCATTCATACAACTATAAATTAGTTGCGTGCTGCACGCAACTTTGACCTCACGGGAACGCGGCCCTCAGCCGAGCTTCAGCGGCGGCACCGCCCCTCTCACCGCCCCCACAACTCGTGCAGCCTCGCGAGCGCAGCCCGCTCATCCAGCAGCCCGCCGCCTTCGTGGGCGTTATATCGCCAGACACGGATCGACTTCGGGCCGGCGTAGGCATTGTGCGCGGCGAACACCGTGGACGGCGGGCAGGTCGCGTCCATCAGCGCGGTCGAGAAACTGATCGGCACGCGCGCCCCGCGCGCGAAGTTCACGCCATCAAGGTAAGAGAGCGTGCGCATCGCCGCCGGCTCGCGGTCAGGATGGGTGGCGAGATAGCGCCCGATCTCGCGATAAGGCTCCCGATCAGTGATCGTGATGGCTCGGGCCACGTCGCACATGAACGGGACGAAGGCGAACGCTGTGGCGACTCGTGGCTGCAGCGCCGCGGTCGCCAGTGCGAGATAGCCGCCCTGGCTGAAACCGAGAACGGCGATGCGCTCGGAATCGACGAGCTCGAGTGCGGCGGCGGCGTCCACGGCCCTGACGGCGTCGACGACGAGCCGACGGTAGTACGCGGTCTCGGGCGCCTCGATTCCCCGCGTCGTGAACCCCGGAACCGCGGGGCCAGAGCCCTCAGGGTCCGCCGTCGATCCCGGGCTCCACATCGCCCCCTGGCCGCGGGTGTCCATGTGCAGATGGGCGAACCCCGCCGAGGCCCAGAACAGTGCGTCCTCGGCATGGCCGCGACCGCCACCGTAGCCGACGAATTGCACAACAGTCGGCAAAGGGCGGGAAGCCGCCGCCGGGGTGCGCAGCCACGCGCGGATCGTGTCGCCTCCGAAGCCACGAAACGAGACATCCTGCACCCGTATCGTTGCAAGGCCGGTCGGATGCTCGTGAACCGCGAGCCCGAGCCCGTGCTCTCGTGCGTCGCTCAGCGTCGTAGCCCAGAATGCATCGAAATCGTCGGGACGGCGCAGGCGGCTTTGCCATCGCCGTAACGCTTCCTCGGGAAGATCCGTGAACACGTGATCAGGACCTGCTGAATCGTGCCACGAATGTCTTTCCCGCCGCGGACGCGACAGCAACACGGATGCTGACCTGCGACTTCGTCTGCAGAACGGTGACGCCGGAATCGACGGCCACGACGTGCTTCGCCGAGCCCTGCACGGTCACCATGACGTCATCGGTCAGCGCCTTCGTCGGGTCGCTCACCGCGATCACCAGCTCTCCGGCTTTCCGGCTCACGATGACGGACACCGGTGCGCTGACCGAGATGCCGTTCGTCACGGGCGCGCCAGCGTCCCAGAAGTTGGCCATGGTGAGCCCGTCGCGGCTCACCGCTTGAACCTGCGCAGTGTTGGCGAAGATCGTGACGCCGGCCATCGTCTGCGCCGCCGCCTCGACGTCCGCCTGCGCGGCCCCGGGCAGCTGGATGTATGCGTAGGTGTCGTTCTGGGGGTCGACGCCGTGGTCGAACCAGAATGTGATGAATCGCCGACTGTAGAGGGTGTCGTCCTCGTAGGTCCCGCGGTTGTCCATGTCCGTCCAGCGCCCGGTACGATCCTCGCGGATCGCCTGCACCCGGGTTCCGACGACGGGGAAGAGGTAGCCGCCCGCCTTCGGAATGTGCGCCCAGCTCGGGGTGAACGACGTCGGCGAACTGCCCAGCTTCGTAAACGGCGTGCCGTCGATGACAGGCACCGTCTTGCCGTTCGGGCCGATGTTGCGCTGCTCGATGATGGTCTCGATGGTGTTGCCGTCGGTGCTCGTGACGCCGGCGCCGAGACAGACGATCGCGTCGCCGATGCAGAACCATGACTTCTTCGCTGTGAGGGGCTGCGTCAAGAACTTGAGCCCCATTCCCACCGCGGCGTTCCCGTCGAGAAGAGCGCCGCCCGCCCAGGTATTGGTGACGGTCGAGCGCTGTGCCTTGCCGAGCACCGGCTGCTTCTGCACGACAGTCGTGCCGGGAATCCGGCACTTGTTGGCAGTCGGCCACCACTCATTGGCCCAGTGACCGAGTTGGCTCGGAACGTAGAGGTAGACCGCACCCTCGCCCTGGTACCACCCCATCAGGTTCTCGCCGTTGGCGGACTCGTAGGGACGGATCGCTTTGGTCTCCATCGCGAATCCCATGGCGAAGCCTGGCCGACGGTGCACCGCGCGGGCCATCGAGGTCGAGATCACCGTGCGGGTGGACTCGGCGGCGGCCGGAATGCTGGTGTCGTTCATGAGCTGCCGTCCGAGTACGACCGAGGGCAGAGAGACCTGCTGAATCGGAACGGGGTCGTAGGTGAAGAAGCTCGGCTGCTGCTCGCCGGGAGTACCGCCCGCGAAGCTGTACGAGTCATAGGAGGTCAACCAGCCCTTGAGCTGCGAGCGCAGCACACGTGCGCTCTCCGCGGGGAAGGCGCCCGCAAGCTGCAGCAGCACGCCCAGGGCGAGTCGGCCGATCCGGCGATCGGTCTCGTAGAAGCGGGAGATGCCGCGGCCGTGCAGCATGTCCATGAATCCGCCGCCGTAGATCCAGGGCGCGAAGTTGTTCTGCGTCCAGTCGAACACCTCGGCGGTCTGCGCCGATGAGAACGCCCACGGTGTGTCGACGGCGGACACCATCATGTAGCTCAGCACCTGCAGCAGCGATACACCGTAGCCGGCGGTGTACGCATAGTAGACGTGCTGGACGAAGCCGCCGTCGGGGTACATGCCATCGCCCGACGATGCATAGGGAAAGATCGTCTCGAGCTTGAGACGCGCGCTGTCGATCGTCGCCTGGTCGCGGCTGAGCGCCCCGCGGAGCATCGTGATCGCGCAGGCCCAGTTCCGGTTCGCTCCGGTGGACGTCGTGCCGCCCGTGACCGCAGGATCGGGCTCATAGTGCGCGATCGCCGCCATGGCGGTGGCCAGCTGGCCGGGTGCGAGGTCGTCATACATCAGCACGCAGACGTCGTTGAGCGCCTGCGGCGTTCCGATCTGCCAGTCCCACCAGTTGTCGTAGGACTTCTGCAGGTTGTAGCGGCTGCCGAGGAACCAGTCGAGCGCCGAGAGAATGTCGGCCTTGAGCTCGGCGGAGTCGGAAAGCGACGACCCCGGAGTCTTGAGCGCCAGAGCCAGCTGGCGCAGTCTGACGATCGTGCTCGTCATCTCCGCGGAGACCGTTGTGCTCTCGAGGTCGCTCCACAGATAACTGCGCGAGGTGGAGGTGTTCAACGGGGTCGCCCCGCGCCAGAATCCGCTCGCCACGGCGGCCGTATCCTCGACATACGCGACCAGGGCCGCGTCGCCCGTGTCGTAATCGGCGACCAGGGTGGCAAGCCACTGCAGGCGGAACCTGTCGAAGTCGTCGACGGTCGCCGCACGCGCGGGCACGGTCCACGGGCCGGCGAAGGCGTCTGTCGCGACCAGAGTCGCGGCGGCGACGGCGCCGAGCATGACCGTTCGGCGCGAGATGGAGAAGGGCGAGGCCTCCTGATTCATTCAAACCTCCTGAGATGAGTCGGCTGCGCCATCTATGCCGGAGCCGCTATAGCCCCCGATACTCCTTGCCTGAAGACGTAGTGTCAATTGATAATTCATATTACCTGCGTGATAATAGAAAGTATTTTCAGACGCGATATTGAAAGAACCCGTTTTAGATACGCTGAGTACCCCGCAGTATTTCTGCGGGGTACTCAGCGTATGGCCGCCGCGTCTATCCCTTGAGTCCGGTTTGAGCGAGCCCCTCGACGAACTGCCGCTGAGCGATCACGAAGACGATGAGCACGGGCAGTGCGGTCATGGTGGCGGCCGCCAGCTGGACGTTCCACATCGGGCCGCTATAAGGATCGACGTAGTGCGTCAGCGCCTCCGGCAGCGTGAACAGGCCGGGCGAGGACAGGTACACCGTCGGCTCGAGGTAGAGGTTCCAGGCGTTGAGGAAGGTGAAGATCGCCACGGCTGCGAGGGCTGATCGCGCCAGCGGCATCGCGACGAACCACCAGATGCCCGGCCTGCCGAGCCCATCGATTCGCGCCGCCTCCTCCAGCTCCCCCGGCAGCGCGATGAAGAACTGGCGCATGATGAAGGTCGCCAGCACGCTCGGCGCCCCGAGCGAGGTCACCAGCAGCAGCGGCCAATGCGTGTTGATCATGCCGAGCTTCTCGAAGATCTGAAACAGCGGCACGATCGTCACCTCGCTTGGAATGAGGAGGCCGAGCAGCACCACGACGAAGAGCAGGTTCTGGCCTCGGAAGCGGATGCGCGCGAAGGCGTATCCGGCCAGCGAGGAGATCAACATCGTGACGACCGTCACCACGACGGCGATGTAGATGCTGTTGAAGTACTGACGGGCGAACGGCTGGAAGGTGAACGCCTTCGCATATCCGGCGAAGCTGGGACTCGTCGGCCACAGGGTCGGCGGAGTCGCGAAGATGTCGGTGATCGTCTTGAGCGACGACGCGATCATCCAGTACGTCGGGAACAGGAACGGGATCGCCGCGATGCCGAGACACACGTACAGCACGATCCGCGGCCCGAGAGACGGACGATTCGATCGGATGCCTGCAACGTCGCCGCCCGCCACCGGGTCAAGGGCCGGCTCAGTTCTCATAGAAGACCCACTTCCGGCGGAGCTGCCATTGGATGATCGTCAGAATCAGGACGACGACGAAGAGGACGATGGCGAGCGTCGAGCCGTAACCGAAGTCGTGGAACTGGAACGCCTGCTGGTAGAGGTAGTAGACGAGCACGGTCGTCGAGAGGCCGGGTCCGCCCGCCGTCAGCACCGCGATCTGGGCGAAGACCTGGAGCGACCCGACGATGGTGATGATCACGGTGAGCAGGATGGTCGGCGAGATCAACGGCAACACGATGCTGCGGAACACCCGCCAGCCGCCGGCCCCATCCACCCGAGCCGCCTCTTGCAGCTCACGCGGTACGCCCTGAAGCCCCGCGAGGAACAGCACCATGTTGAGTCCGACGTTCTTGAAGACCTGCACGACGATGACGGCGAGCATCGCCGTCGGTCCGGTCTGGAGCCAGTTCGGACCGGTGATCCCGACGAGTGAGAGCAGTCCGTTCACCCCGCCGTTGTCCTGCAGCAGGAACTGCCAGACGATCGACCAGGCGACGGTCGAGATCACGACGGGTGTGAAGAAGGCGGTGCGGAAGAACGCGATGCCGCGCCCCTTCCTGTTCAGCAAGACGGCGAGCACCAGCGCCATCGGGATGTTGAGCAGTACGAGGCCCACGGAGAAGATCGCGGTCGCCAGCGCGACCTGCGCGATCTGCGGGTCGGCCAGCAGCTTGCGGTAATTGTCTGCGCCGGCGAAGGTGCTGGTCCCGCTCAGCACGTTCCAGTTCTGCAGGCTGAACCAGATGACGAGGCACAGCGGGAGGATGACGAAGGCGGCGATGCCGAACAGCTGCGGAGCAATGAAGAGGTAGCCCGTCAGCTGATCGCGCTGCCGGATGGACAGTGGACGCCGGCGGGGCCGGCCTGCCCGGGAAGAGCCCCGGGCAGGCCTGACCTCGCGATGGGGAAGAGCTGTCGACATCGACGCCTAGCCCTCCAGCAACGGCTTGACCGAGCTGCAGACGTTCTTCAGGATGCCCGACACATCGGCATTCGGCTTCCACATGGGGGTGAGCGCCGTCTGGACTTTCTTGGCGATCTGCGCCTGGTTGACGTGACCAGGCCGCGTCACCGCATCCGAGAGGGACTTGATGACCACGTTGTTGAGCTGGTCCGCGCTCAGCACGGGGTTGGTCGCGGCGAGGGTGTCGGCCGTCTGCAACGAGGTGCGCGGCGGCGGGAAGTACGCCGCGAGCTTCTTCGCATTGTCCGGGTTGGTGAAGAAGGCCAGGAACTTGGACGCCTCCTCGGCGTTCTTGCCCTTGGCGATCACGCCGAGCCCGGCCTGGCCGATCACGTTGGCCGCCGCGCCGTCCTTGGCGGCCGGGAGCGGATTGACGTCCCACTTGAATCCGGCCTTGGCGAGCAGGCCCGCGCTGGAGATCTGTGCGACCTCGAACGCGGCACCGCCCGAGAAGAAGTCGACGGTGGTGCCCGGCCCGGGCATGGCCTTGTCCCGGATTGCCTTGTTGATCAGGCTGAATGCCGACTCCATCTCAGGCGAGTCGAAGGTGCACGTCTTGCCGTTTGAGCTCCACGGCGCCGCACCGAAGCTATTCCAGATGCCGACGAGCGTCGTCCAGTCCTGATAGTTGAAGTTGTTGACGACGACGCCGCCCTTGCCGGTCTTGGCGTTCACCTGCGAGGCAGCCTGCATGATGTCCGGCCAGGTCCACGTGCCATTCGCCTTCATCTGCGCCGAGGTCGGAAGGCCGGCCTGCGACAACAGGCTGTCGTTCGCGAAGACGATGAATGGCGACGTCGAGAACGGATATGCGTACAGCTGGCCCTTGGCCGTCCAGAGCTTGGTCGCGCTGGAGGACAGGTCGCTGTAGTCATAGCCCGCCGTCGCCTTGAGCGTGCTCGTCAGAGGCGCGAGCGTGCCGGAATTCACATAGTCCGTGGCATCCGTATCGAATACCCAGGCGAGATCGGGCGCGTCGCCTCCCGCAAGCTGCGTCGTCAACGTGGTCGAGTAGTCGGCGGGCGGAAGCGAGTCGAAGGTGATCGACTTGATCTCGGGGTGCGTCTTCTTGAAGTCGTCCGCGATCTGGTTGAACAGCTTGAGCTGATCCTGGTTGGCGGTCCAGGTGGTCATCCGGAGGGACACGCTGTTCGGGGCCGGAGTCGATGAGCTGTCGCTCGACCCCGAGCTGCACGCGCTGAGCACGAGGGCGCTGGCCGCCACCGCGGCGGCCACAATCAGCGTCTTTGATGATTTCATGGCGGGTTCTTTCTTTAGTAGCCGGTGACGTCGGGCCAGTGCAGCTCGACGCCGTTCCGAACCAGTTGCGATTGCAGTTCCTCGAGGAGTCGTGCCGTGTTGCGGACCTCTCGGGGGCTCGTGCGGCGACGGAGGCAGAACGCGGCCAGCGTTCCGACGGCCTCGCCGATGTTCCACTCCACGGGGTGGAGGCGGAATGCGCCGTTGGTGATGTGGGTGGTGCCGATGTTCTTGCCTGCGGGAAGCAGGTTCCGCATCCGAACCGGGATCAGGGCACCGAGCGGGATCTCGAACGGCGAGGAGGCGACGTCGAGGTAGTTGTCGCCGCCTGTGGACGGATGCAGGTCGATGCGGTACATGCCGACTCCGACGCTGTCCGGGTAGGTGGCGGGCGCCCCGGTGCCGCGCACGGCGATCGACAGATCGCCCTCGCGGACGGTGTACTCGGCGACGATGCGCCGCGATTCCCGAATGTACGGCGCCTGAGCCAGGCCGTCGGCTGTGCCGGTCACATCGCCGCGCAGTCGGAGCGTGGGCCAGCCCTTTCCCCCGTCGGGACGCGGCGCCTCCGTCTGCAGCCAGTAGAAGAACGAGTACGACAGCTGGCGCGCGCGCCGGAGGTGTTCGGCGGCGTCAGGCGTGTCGATGATCGACCCGTCGAGGTAGTCGATCATCGGCCAGTTGACCAGGACGATGTCGCTCTTCAGGAATCCGGGGAGCAGGAGCTTGCGCGACAGAATGCGTCGGAAGGTCCAGAGCTCGCGATCGCCGCCGTCTTCGCGCTGATCCGCGACGTTGCTCAAGGGGTCGTCGTCGATGTCCGGAGTGAACCGGCGCGTCACCCGCTCGAGCGTGCGGGGGTCGGGTGCCGTCAGGCTCAGCAGCGGGGCGCCCCAGAACTCCGGCTGGTATTCGCGCCAGTAGTCGTAGTCGACCGGTCGCGGGATGACCTCGCCCGAACCGGCGTTGTCGATCGCGAAGCACCAGGAGAATGCCTGCACATTGCCCGGATCCGCCGCCTGAGCTGCACTCGGCTCGCCGGTCTGGAGCTGGCTTTCCGCGCCGACGACATACTCGGCGCCGGCGAGGGGAAGCAGCTCGCCGGTCTCCGTGGCGTCCAGGAAGTAATCGGCCGTGATCTCCACGCCCTCACCGCCCGCGACCGGCTCGACGACGACGGCACGAACGGTGTCACCGTCGACCTCGGCACCGGCCGGAACGAAACCGGAGAGGACAGAGAGAGCGCCAGAGCTGACAAAGGGGCGAAGCATGTTGTCGATGACCGCGGCCGCGACGCCCGGCTCGACGCACAGCCGACTGACCAGGCCCGCGCCGGGATTGAGATCCGGCTTGCTCCGCGCCTCGTCGATGAGCGGATACCACCGGCGGTAGTGGTCGCGGAGGGCGTTGCGCAGCTCACGATAAGAGCGCGTCACACCGAACTGCTCCACCCATGAGTGCTCGTCGGGCGGTACCGCCTGGCTGGTGAGCTGCCCCCCGAGCCAGCGGTACTGCTCCGTCAGGACCACGCGATGACCGGATCGCAGCAGCGAGAGCGCCGCTGCGACGCCGCCGAGGCCACCGCCGATGATTGCGACATCGGCGTTCAGTGCGGATGTCATTCGGCCGACTCCGTCGCCTCGGCCAGCGTGGCGCCCAACGCAATGGGGCAGTCGAGCAGAATCCTCGTCCGTTCGCCTGGAAGCTCCTTCCCGCTCGAGAGGAGCTCGTCGAGCAGGATCGTCGCGCGACGACCCAGCTCACTCCGCGGCGGTTGCAGTCGTGTGAAATCTCTTTGATCGGGGTCAAGTCGGGCCGTGTCGCCCAGGACGACAATGGAGACGTCCCTCGGCACGGACAGGCCTGCGGCCTCGACGGCCCGTGCGAACTCCTCGGCGAGGGCAGGGTCCTCGACGAAGACGACGGTCACCCGCCTCGCGGCCACCACGGCGACGGCCTCCTCAATGGCCTCGGGGCTCCCGACGCGGAACTCCAGTGAGGCATCCGTCGCCTCGCCAACAGCGGAGACCAGCCCCTCGCGTCGGTCTCGAACCGACTCACTGTCGCTGTCGACGTGGAAGTAGAGGAAACGCCGGTGGCCGCGCTCGAGGGCGATGCGGGCGAGGCTCGCTGTCGCTCCGGCGTAGTCCACACCCACGTACGGGACCCCGTCGACCTCGCGGCGTCCGATAGCGACGAACGGGTAGTCCTCGGCGACGAGCCTCACCAGATCTTCGCGGTCGATCTCGCGCCCGAGCAGCAGGCAGCCGTCGGCCAGCCCGATGCGGTTGTTCGGCTGGAAGATGTGCCGATGGCCGTCCTCGACGGCTGCGCTCGTGAAGATGAGCAGGTCGCTGCCGAGCTTCTCGGCCTCGGACTCGATGCCCATCAGGAGGGGTGTGTAGAAGTCGACGCTCTCGTTCGGGAAGGCGGGCTCATAGGTGAAGACGCCGAGGATCTTGTTGCCCACGCCGGCTAGCCGACGCGCAGCCGGGTCCGCGACGTAGATCGTGGAGTTGATCACCTCGAGCACGCGCTGACGGGTCTCCTCGGGGATGCGGACGCCGTTCCCTTCACGGCCGTTCAGCACGAGGGACACAGTCGCCTGGCTGACCCCCGCCAATTCGGCGATCTGCTTCTGGGTCATGCGGCCGCGCGCGGGTCGGGTCAATCTCGTGCTCCTTTGCATGGATCGCCGCGAAAAGCTCACGCAATCGTTCGGCGATAATACGTATAACCGAGACGATAATGCGTATTTTCTAGCACGTCAAGTCCGCGGCGCAGCAGGTCCGCGCCAGCGAAGTCGAAGTACGCGAGTTTGAATGACGCCAGCGCCTCGGCTACGGGATCGGCACCGTTCGGTCTTCGCCGATCCGTTTCATCACCAGGGTCGACGTGAGGCGCTGCACGCCGGGAAGCCCGCTGAGCTGCGTGTCGAACAGCTCCTGGTACGCAACGAGATCGGTGGTGAGCACCCGGAACATGTAGTCGGGCTGTCCGAAGAGCCGTTGCGCGTCGGCGATGGCGGGGATCTTGGTGACGGCGGTCTC
Organism: Gryllotalpicola koreensis; assembly: GCF_039538185.1. Taxonomy (NCBI): domain Bacteria; kingdom Bacillati; phylum Actinomycetota; class Actinomycetes; order Micrococcales; family Microbacteriaceae; genus Gryllotalpicola; species Gryllotalpicola koreensis. The sequence goes on along the minus strand of NZ_BAABBW010000003.1, from coordinate 312,604 downwards.
GAAGTCGGCGACCGTCTCAACTCCGGTGCGCTCGAGCGTGACGAAGACGACCGCCTCGAAGCCGAGGCCGACCGCCTCGGGCGAGATGATCGCGCGGTATCTCTCGATGGCGCCCGAGCCCTCAAGTTCCTTCAGCCGCCGATGGCATGCGCTGAGACTGAGGCCGATGCGTGACGCGAGTTCGGTGGCGCTCATCCGCCCGTCATCTTGGAGCAGAGAGAGAATCTCCCGGTCAAGTGCGTCCATGGGCGCAAGTCTTCCACGACATGCGCCGTCCTCGCCGAAGAATCGAAGCACCTTCCGGCTGGTTTTGCGTAGCCTCGTGGCTCCCACGCGAAGGAGACGCCCGGTGAATGTCACGCTGCTCGGTCAGTTCTGGCTGGTCGCGGTGCTGCTCGCGTTGACCCCGGGCGCGGACTGGGCTTACGCGATCACGGCCGGCTTGCGTGCGCGCTCGGCGTTCCCATCGATCTGCGGGATGCTCTCGGGCTACGCACTGGTCATCATGATCATCGCCTTCGGCATCGGCGCTCTCGTCACCCGCTACCCGATCGCTCTGACCGTCCTGACCTTCGCTGGCGCCGGCTATCTCGTGTACCTCGGCACCTCGGTTCTTTGGCGCCGGGTCGAGGAAGTCCGCGCGTCAGACGAGCCGGCGGGCAACGGCGCGTTCGGCCAGTTCCTGCGCGGCGCCGGCGTCAGCGCGATCAACCCGAAGGGCCTGCTGCTCCTGCTCGCGCTGCTCCCCCAGTTCACCTCGCCGAGCGCGGCGTGGGCGCCGGCCGCTCAGATGCTGGTCCTCGGCAGCCTGCACCTGCTGAACTGCGCCGTGATCTACTCGGTCGTCGCACTCCTTGCGCGGCGTCTGCTCGGCTCGCGCCCCCGGGGGAGCGTATTCGTCGCGAAGGCATCCGGTGTCATCATGATCCTGCTCGGAATCTCGATCCTCATCGAAGGCGTGCTGGACCTGAGATAGCCTGCGTTCCGCGCAAGCTGAAAACGAGCGAGGTCTCTTGAACCTGACTTCAAGAGCCTTCGGTGCTTTCCAGCCGACGAACTCGGTCGCGCGCTTCGGCAATCCGATCAGGAGCAGGCATCATCTCGAGAGGCTAAGCGCTCCCCGCAAGGAGACCCCGCACGAGGGCTGCAAGAGACGGGAGATCCGTGATGATGGTCGTCCACACGATGTCGAGATCCACCTGGAAGTAGCCGTGGGCCACTGCGTTGCGCATCTGATACGCCGACGACAGCGGGAGTTCGGGGTGCTCGATCACGATTCGGGGAAGCGCGTCTCGATCCGATGGCTGGCTTCGCCGATGATCTCGAGATTGCGGATGACAGCGTCCTGCGTACGCTCGTCGGCAAGGAAGGACGCATTGTCGGAGCTGCCCGTGTATCCGACGATCCGCTCGATCGCGGCGACGATGTGCAGCAGGTAGTCGTTGAGTCGTTGCTCGGTCACACAGCTACCGCTTCGGCGAGCACGCGCTCGCGGAACGCTGCCGGAAGAGACCCCGGCGTCACAACATCGACCGGAACGCCGAGCAGTTCGAGCAATTCATGTCGGATCACACCGATGTCCAAGAGAGTCGTTTCCTCAGTCGGGTCCACGATCAGATCAAGATCGCTCTGCGCGGTGTCCTCCGCACGGAGAACCGAGCCGAACACGCGCGGGTTCACCACCCGGTGTGCGAGCACCACAGACCGAACGGCATCGCGATTCGCCTCAAGCGCGGCTGAGGGTCTCACCACGGTGACGAACTCCCCTCAACGAGCGAAGGCTCTTGAAACTGTCGAATTGCAGTCTTCAAGAGCCCTCAGGTGTGGGAGCCGCCTGTGGGAATCGAACCCACGACCTTCTCATTACGAGTGAGACGCTCTGCCGACTGAGCTAAGGCGGCGTGGCGGCGAACCGCACACGATCAATGAGTTTACAGGATGCCGAAGGCTCAGACGTTCACCTGCGAAGAGAGCTGGTGCAGCTGCTCGAAGGAGCGCTCGAGGCACTCGGTGAGCCGCCCGGATCCCCCCCGCTCCGCCCAGCTCGCCCAGGCGTTCCGCACACCCGCGAACGACACGAAGACCACGAGCCGCGCGCGCTCGCGCAGCGTTGTCGGGTCCGACTCGAGCGCCGGGTCGAGCACGAGGAGACGCTTCGAGACGACCTCGATCATCTTCTTCGTGGCATCCTCCATGGTCTCCATGCGCTGACGGAAGAGGTGCGGGTTCTGCAGCATGAGGCGCATCCGCGTCTCCTGCAGCTGGTGGGTGGCGCGTGCGTCCTCATCGCTCTTCGCGTCGAGGAACGAGGACAGGAGATCACGGATGCCATCGAGAATCGGCTGCTTCGCCGACGCCTCGAGGAACGCCTCGATCTTCTCCGGGTCGGGGCCCTCGGGCGCATGGCCGATGACCGCGGCCTCTTTCGACGGGAAATAGTTGAAGAAGGTGCGCGGCGAGACATCCGCCGCATCCGCGATCTCGTCGACCGTGACGTTCTCGTAGCCCTTGTCCAGCGAGAGGTCGAGTGCCGCACGTTCGATGGCCAGTCGGGTCGCGACGCGCTTGCGTTCGCGCAGGCCGGGTTCCTTGACGTCAGTCACCCCACCATTATCGTTGCAGTGCCTGCAAAATTGCACCACCTGCGCGATGCCGTCGGCCCGCAGCCGTCAGCAGTGCGGGTCCTTGGCCGGCACGGCCCCCTTCACGAAGTAGTCGTCGACCGTGTTCGAGACGCACGCGTTCGAGCGGCCGTAGGCCGTGTGTCCCGAGCCGTTCCAGGTCACGAGGTGGCCGTTCTCGAGATCGTTGGCGAGGTCGACGGATGACCGATACGGCGTCGCCGGGTCGTTGGTCGTGCCGAGCACGAGAATCGGGGCTGACCCCGTGGCGTGCACGGGTGCGGGGGTGCGCGTCGGCTTGAACGGCCAGTTCCAGCACGCGATGCCGCCGTAGCTGAAGAACGGCCCCATCACCGGCGCCACCTGCGCGACCTGCTTCGCCTCGGCCTGCATGTGGGCGAGGTCGGTGTCGAACTGGTAGTCGAGGCAGTCGATCGCCTGGAACGCGACCGAGGTGTTGGTGGTGTACTTCCCGTTCTGATCGCGGTCGTTGTACTGATCGGCCAGGATGAAGGCGACGCGGGCACTGCCCTTCGCCACGTCCTTGAACAGCACGTCGAGCTCGGGCCAGTTCGCGGTCGAGTACAGCGGAGTGATGATCGCGAGCAGCAGGGTGCTCGCGCCCAGCATCCGCCCGTCCGCATTCGCGATCGGGTTCTGCTGCACCTTGTTCAGCAGGGCCGCGATCGAGTTCATCGCACTGTCGACGGACCCCGAGAACGGACACGTCTTGTCCTGCGTGAGGCACCACTGGGCATAGGCTCTGAGGTTCGACTCGAAGCCCTTCGCCTGCAGCTCGGTGAGCTCGTCATAGCTCGAGGCGGGGTTGAGCACGCCGTCGAGCGTCATGCGGCCGACGTTCTTCGGGAACAGGTCGGCGTAGATCGCGCCGATCATCGTGCCGTAGCTGAAGCCGAGGTAGTTGAGCTTCGTGTCGCCGACGTTCGCGCGCAGCATGTCGAGGTCGCGGGCGGTGCTCGGGGTGTCGATATGGCCGAGCAGCTGGCCGGTGTTCGTGAGGCACGCCTGCCCGAGGTCGCTGACCGACTGCTTGCTCGCGTCGAGCCACTCGGGGCTGCCGCGCTCACCCGGCACGATGTCGTAGAGCCAGCTGTCGAGGCCCTTGTCGTCGTAGCACTTCACCGCCGACGAGGCGCCGACCCCGCGCGGATCCCACCCGATGACGTCGAAGTTCTTCTGCAGCGTCGCCGAGGTGGCGCCGACACTGTTACGCACGAACGAGACGCCCGAGACGCCGGGGCCGCCGGGGTTCACGAACAGCGAGCCCTGCTTCTGCCCGGTCGCCGGCTTACGGATCAGTGCGAGGCTGATCGGGTCGCCCTCGGCGGGGTGGCTCCAGTCGAGCGGGGCCTTCGCGGTGGCGCATTGGAAGCCGCCGCTGCAGTCGCTCCACACGAGTGCCTGCGAGTAGTACTTCTTCACCGCCGCCGCGTCGGCCGGCGACAGGCCCTCACTCACGGACGGCGAGGCGACCGGCGTCGAGGTCTGCGTCGGCAGCTTCTGCTCGCCGGTCGCGGTGCAGCCGACCAGCAGCACCGCCGCGGTCAGCACGACGGCGAGCGCACGCAGGCCCCGCAGCCCGCGGCGGCCCCCCGACATGCGCCCCCTCATGCCGCCGCCGGCGCGATCGCGGTGGCCAGCATGGCCTCGAGCGCGAGGGTCGGGTTGACGTTGGCGTCGATGCGGGTGCGGGACTCGGCGACGGCATCCATCATCTTCAAGGTATCGGCCGGGCTCGTGCTGCGCGCGATCGCGCCCAGCGCGGCCGCGCGCTCGCGGTTCACGAGCGGCGCCTCGCTGCCGAGCTGCAGCATCAGCACGTCGCGGTAGAGCGACAGCAGATCGACCAGGATGCGGTCGAGGCCGTCTCGCAGACTGCGCGTCGCGCGGCGCTTCTGGTCCTCCTCGAGGGCGCGCAGCTGGGCGCGGAGCGCGGGCGGGATCGTGTCGCCCGGCTCAACGCCGAGCGAGCGCAGGGCGTGCTCGCGCTCTTCCGCATCGCGCTCCTCGGTGATCGCCTTGCCGTCCTCCGTGGCGATCTGCACGAGGCGCGCGGCCCCCAGAACGGCGGCGGAGATCGAACGGATGCCGAGCGCGAGGTCGAGCGTCTCATCACGTCGCGCCCGGGCGTCGGCGTTCGTCGCGAGCCGCCGGGCCATGCCGATGTGCGACTGCGCGTGCCTGGCCGCCTGCTCGGCGAGCTGCGGGTCGATGCCGTCGCGGTGCACGAGCAGCTCGGCGACGTCGTCGATGGTGGGAACCGTGAGCCTGACGGTGCGCACCCGCGAGCGGATCGTCGGCAGCAGATCGGCGTCGCTCGGCGCGCACAGCACCCAGACGGTGCGCTCGGGCGGCTCTTCGAGGGACTTGAGCAGCAGGTTGCTGGTGCGCTCGGTCATGCGATCGGCGTCTTCGATGACGAGCACGCGGTAGCGGCCCACCGAGGGCGAGTACTGCGCGGAGCGCACCAGCTCGCGCACCTCGTCGATCGTGATGATGACCTTCTCTGTCGCGAGCACCGACAGGTCGGGGTGCGTGCGCGCCTGCACCTGGCGGTCGGTCGCCTCGTCGCCGTCGGTGCCCTCGTGGCTGAGCAGCGCGCTCGCGAAGGCGAACGCGAGATTCGAGCGGCCGGAGCCCGGCGGCCCGGTGAGCAGCCAGGCGTGCGTCATGGCGTTCCCGGCACCTTCAGGGGCGACGGATGCCTGCGCCGGCTCTGCCGCCGCCGCGGCGCGCAGCACCGCGATCGCGCCCTGCTGCCCCGTCAGCTCGGCCCACACACTCATCGGGTTCAGGCTACCTGGCGGTGCCGACACTCCCGGAAGTTCTCAACAGACCCCCAACGCGCTCGCGGATCGCGCCCGCGAGCTCATCGGCCGGCAGCGTCGCGTCGAGCACGAGCCAGCGCTCGGGGTCGGCCGCGGCCATCTCGAGGTAGGCGGCACGCACTCGCACGCTGAAGTCGATCGCCTCGGCTTCAATGCGGTCGAAGACCTTCTGGGCCGCATCGATGCGCGCTCGCGCGACCGTCGGGTCGAGGTCGAGCAGCACGGTCAGCTTGGGATACAGGCCACCCGTTGCCCATTCCGACAGCCTGCGCACCTCATCACCTCCGAGCACGCGACCTGCGCCTTGGAAGGCCACCGACGAGTCGATGTAGCGGTCCTGGATGACGACCTCGCCGCGCTCGAGCGCTGGGCGCACTTTGGTGGCGATGTGATGCGCACGGTCGGCCGCGTAGAGCAGCGCCTCGGCGCGCGGCGCGATGTCGCCGCGGTGGTGCAGCACGATGTCGCGCACGAGCTGCCCGACCTCGGTGCCGCCGGGCTCACGGGTCGCGACGACCGTGTGCCCGGCATCCGTCAGCCACTCGGCCAGCGCGTCGAGCTGCGTCGTCTTGCCTGAGCCGTCGAGCCCCTCGATCGTGATGTAGAGGCCGGTCACTTCTTCGCTCGACCGGGCGTCTTCGGCTTCTTCGCCGCGGCCGTCGACGTGCGACGGGCCGGCTTCTTGGCCGGACCCTTCGCTCGCTTGTCGGCGAGCAGCTGCACGGCGCGGGCGAAATCGACCGCCTCGACGTCCTCGCCGCGCGGGATCGTCGCGTTCGTCTCGCCGTCGGTCACATACGGGCCGAAGCGGCCGTCACGCACCCGGATCGGCTTGCCGCTGACCGGGTCGGCCTCGAACTCCTTGAGCGCGCTCGAGGCCCGGCGGGCGCCGTACTTCGGCTGCGCGAACAGCTCGAGCGCCTCGGGCAGGGTGATCTCGAAGATCTGGTCCTCGCCGTTCGGCAGGCTGCGGGTGTCCGTGCCCTTCTTGAGGTAGGCGCCGTAACGGCCGTTCGCCGCCAGGATCTCGTCGCCCGACTCGGGGTCGGCGCCCACGACGCGCGGCAGCGACAGCAGCTTGAGCGCCGTGTCGAAGTCGACCGTGTCGACGCTCATGCTCTTGAACAGCGACGCGGTGCGCGGCTTGGGCGCTGCGGTCTTCTTCGTCACGCGCTTCTTCGGCTTGGCATCCTTGGCGTCGGATGCCTCGGCCACCGCCTCTTCAGCAGGCGCCTCTTCCGGCAGAACCTCGGTGACGTACGGGCCGTAGCGGCCGTCCTTCACAACGATCTGCTTGCCGTCCTCGAGGGTGCCGAGCACGCGGTCGGCCTGCTCCGGTGCCTCGGCCAGCTCACGCGCCTTCTCAGGTGTGAGCTCGTCGGGCGCGAGATCGTCAGGGATGTTCACGCGACGCGGAGCGGCATCGGGGCCGGCCGCGGGGTCGGCGACCTCAAGGTAGGGCCCGTACCTGCCGATGCGCAGCGTGATGTCGTCGTCGATGCGCACCGAGTTGATCTCACGGGCGTCGATCTCGCCCAGATTGTCGACGACGCCGCGCAGGCCGCGGTGCGCCTCGGTGCCGAAGTAGAAGCCCTTCAGCCACTCGCGGCCTTCGTCCGTGCCGTTCGCGATGTCGTCGAGGTCGTTCTCGAGGTCGGCGGTGAAGTCGTACTCGACGAGGTCTCCGAAGTGGTCCTCGAGCAGCTTCACGACCGAGAACGCGATCCAGTTCGGCACGAGGGCCTGCCCGCGCAGGCTCACATAGCCGCGATCGATGATCGTCGAGATGATCTGCGCGTAGGTCGACGGGCGGCCGACGCCGAGCTCTTCGAGCGCCTTCACCAGGGATGCCTCGGTATAGCGCGGCGGCGGGGTGGTCTCGTGCCCTTTGGCTTCGACCCCGGCGTTCTCGAGCGCCTGGCCGACGGTGAGCGGCGGCAGCTTCGCCTCGGCGGCGCTGTCGGAGTTGCGCTCCTCGTCGCGACCCTCCTCGTAGGCGTGCAGGAAGCCGCGGAAGGTGATGACCGTTCCGGATGCCGTGAACTCGGCGACGGTGCCGTCGAGCTCGCCGCCCACGACTTTCGCCTCGATCGCGACCGATGCCGTCGAGCCCTTCGCGTCAGCCATCTGGCTTGCGACCGTGCGCTTCCAGATCAGCTCGTAGAGTCGGAAGTCGTTCTGCGACAGCGACTTCCGCACGTCGTCGGGCGTGCGGAACGTCTCCCCGGAGGGGCGGATCGCCTCGTGCGCCTCCTGCGCGTTCTTCGACTTGCCGGTGTAGACGCGCGGCTTCTCGGGCACGGTGTCCGCCCCATAGAGCGCGGCGGCCTGGCTCCGGGCGGCCTTCGTCGCCTGCTGGGAAAGCGACGGGGAATCCGTTCGCATATAGGTGATGTAGCCGTTCTCGTACAGCGACTGCGCGACGCTCATCGTCTGGCGAGCGCTGAAGCGCAGCTTGCGCGCCGCCTCCTGCTGGAGGGTCGAGGTGGTGAACGGCGCGGCCGGGCGCCGCGAGTACGGCTTCGACTCGACCTTCGAGACGGTCACGGTGGTCGAGTCGGCGCGCAGCGCCTCAGCGAGAGCGAGGGCGGATGCCTCGTCGAGCTGCCTCACCTGACCGGTCAGCTTGCCCGAGTCGTCATAGTCGCGGCCCTGCGCGATGCGCGTGCCGTCGAGACGCTGCAGGCGCGCCTCGAACGGCGCGGTGCCCTCGCCAGGCGTGAACTGGGCGGTGAGATCCCAATAGCTCGCGGCGACGAACGCGAGACGCTCGCGCTCGCGGTCGACGACGAGGCGGGTCGCCGGCGATTGCACGCGCCCGGCGGACAGACCGGGGCCGACCTTGCGCCACAGCACGGGGCTTACCTCATAGCCGTAGAGCCGGTCGAGCACGCGCCGCGTCTCCTGCGCGTCGACGAGTTCCATGTTGAGGTCGCGGGTGTTGTCGCGGGCCGCCTCGATCGCCTCGCGCGTGATCTCGTGGAACACCATGCGCTTCACAGGCACCTTGGGGTTCAGCACCTCGCGCAGGTGCCACGCGATGGCCTCGCCCTCGCGGTCTTCATCCGTTGCGAGGATGAGCTCGTCGGCGTTCTTGAGCTCGCGCTTCAGGTCGCTGACGACCTTGGTCTTCCCGTCGGAGACGACGTAGATCGGCTTGAAGCCGTTGTCGACGTCGACGCCGAACTTGCCGAGCGCGCCCTTCTTCTGGTCAGCCGGCAGATCCTTCGGCTCGATCAGGTCGCGGATGTGCCCGACCGAAGCCATCACGGTATAGCCGTCGCCGAGATACTGCGCGATCGACTTGACCTTCGTCGGCGACTCGACGATGACCAGCTTCTTGTTGCCCGGCACCTGACTCCTCTTTATTAGTGGTTGGCGCGCCTTTGAGCCTTTGCAGGCTGAGGATACACACAAGCAACGATGGTGATCCTCGAAAAATGCCGATGCCCCAGGGGGTTGCCGCCACGTTCTCACTGAGCACAATGGGCCGCATGAGTATGACAACGACCGGCGGCACCTACACCGCCAAACTGCTCGACGGGCCGCTTGAGGGGCGGACCGTGGCGATGAGCTTCCTCGACAACGGCGACCCGCAGGCACGCATCGTGCTGCCGGCGAACAACCGCGGCAAGAAGTATGTCTACCGCCGAAACGGCGAGATCAGCGAATTCGCCGACGGCACCGGCGTGCCGGGCGCGGTCGACTACAGCTATTACGGCGCCGAGTTCGAGTAACCGATCATGGCGTGCCCGGCGGACCCGCGCGGGCGCGCGCGCTGAGCTCAAGACGCGCCCAGCCCCGCGAGACGGCGACGACGGCAACGAGGCCGTCGGTGTCGCAGGAGGCGACGGATGCCTGATCCAGCGCCGCCGCCCGCGCCGCGTTCTCGCACGGGTACCCCGTGGCGCGCCCCGACAGCGTGTCGGCCGCTGCGAGCGCCGCCGCGTCGGCGGCGGACTGCACGCTCTGCTGGGCCGCGAGCGCGCCAAGGGCGAGCACGACCGCACCGGTCACGAGCATCAGGGCGCCGAGCACGGCGACCGCGAGCACCGAGCCGGCACCGCGTTCGCTGCGCCAGCCGACGCCTGCCTTCATGGGCCTCCTCCCCCGGCATCCGTCGGCACGGTGTCTGCGGTGAGCGCACAGTCGCGCGCCGACAGCGTGAGCGTGCCGAGCCCGATCGGCCCGAAGTGGGCCTGACGTTCGAGCGCGAGGCACACGAACGCGCCGTCTGCGCTCTGGGCGAGGCTGGCCCCGGGCGCTGCCGACGCGACTCTCGCACGGACGGCGCCGGGGTCGTCGCCGCGGGCGAGCATCCGCACTCCGCTCGAGGCGAGCGAGCCGAGCGCGACCTGCTGCCCGATGACGTTGACCGCGCCGAGGCACAGCGCGAGCACGAGCACGACCCCCGGCAGCACGACGGCGAACTCAGCGGTCACGGTGCCGCGTTCGCCGTCGCGCCGGGCGTCGCTCGGGTCGCCCGCGTCAGCTGCCGACCGTGAGCGCACGGTGTACCAGATCGGTGAGCATGCCGCGCACCTCGTCGCCCTTCAGGATCACCACCAGCAGACCGGCGAATCCCACGGCGGCCATCGTCGCGACGACGTACTCGGCGGTCGCGGACCCCGCCTCGTCGGTGAGCCTGCGGGCACGGGCCCAGGCGGTTCGAATCGGATTCATCATCTTTTCCCTCTCGTTTCGCGGATTGCGGCGCGGGTGAGTCGATGGTCGTGCGTCCCACCGACGGCCCGCGGCGCGATCAGCTCTGTTCCGGGGACAACCCATCGAGAATCCGCCTGTGGAGGGGAAGCTCCCTCGAGAAAGTCGTGCGGAAATCTGAGCGGAGGCGGTCAGCCCCTTCGCGCCCTGAGCTCCGGTCATGCTTCCTGCTTTCGTCAACTGAAACGGATGCCGGAGCCGGTGAGGAGCGCCACCAGCACCGGCACGACGCCGAGCAGCATGAAAGCGGGCAGCACGCAGACCGCGAGCGGCACGACCAGCCGGACGGCGACGGATGCCGCAGCCGCACGCCCCTCCGCATCGGCGTCCGCCCGGCGACGCTCCGCCTCGGATAGCAGCAGCCCGACCGTCGGCGCGCCGGCACGGGCAGCCAGGTCGAGCACGGCGTCGACGGCGAGCTCGTCCGACTCGAGCGCGGCGCCGGTCAGGAACGGGGCGTGCTCGGCCAGGGCGCTCGCCGCCAGCCGTCGCGCGCGAGCGACCGAGGTGCCCGAGCGCATCGCGACAGCGACGAGCTCAGGCAGCAGTCCGGGAACGAGCTCGTGCGGTTCGGCAGCCGCAAGCAGCCGGCCACTCCAGCGGCGCGAGCCGACCATCAGCGCGATGCCGCCGCCGAGGCACGCCCAACCGACAGGCGTCGCCGCCAGCACGTGCACCGTGTCGAAGCCGAGCAGCGCGCCGAAGCCGAGCGCGATCAGCGGCAGGAGGCCCACGAGCCGCGCCGTCGCCCGCGGTCCGGCGAAGGCGACGCCGAGCTCGCGGTGCAGGGCGGCCGCGCGCCGGATGCCTGTCGCGAAGTTCCCGAGCGCCGCCGCCGGCGGCGCACCCGAGGTCACCGCCACCGACCACGTCGCCGCGAACAGCCCCCACGCGACGGCGCGGTGCCGCTCTGCTCGGGGCAGCAGCGTACGCTCCGCCGCGATCGCCGCGGCGACGTCGCCGGCGCGGGCGGCGGTTGCGGATGCAGCTCCCACGATCTGCGCCCTCGCAAGCGCAGCTCGCTCAGCGTGCGGCGCGCGATGACCCACCGGGTCGTCGCTGCTTTGAGCCGCACGCTCAGCGACCGGCTCTGCGAGGAACCCCCACGCCGCCTCCGGCGTCACGCCCGCGGCGAGCAGCACCGCGAGGCGCTGCGCCACCGCGGCAACCTCGTCGAGGGCATCGGCGACGCCGCTCATCGCTCCTCCACGCGCAGACGGCCTGAGGCATCCGTCACCAGTTCGCCCATCGCGGCGATCGCGCGCCGCCCGCCGGGCCGCGCCACGTGCACGACCAGGTCGATCGCGCTCGCAGCCTGCGGTGCGACGGCGTCGGGCGAGAGCCCGGCGAGCGCGCCGAGCGCCTCGATGCGGGCGGGCACGTCAGCGAGCGAGTTCGCGTGCAGCGTTCCAGCTCCGCCGTCATGGCCGGTGTTGAGCGCGGAGAACAGCTCGCGGATCTCAGCCCCGCGGCACTCCCCCACGACGAGCCGGTCGGGCCGCATGCGCAGCGCCTCGCGCACGAGCCGGGCGAGCGCGATCTCGCCGACGCCCTCGAGGTTCGCCTGCCGCGACTCGAGCGAGACGACGTGCGGATGCTTCACCTGCAGTTCGGCGAGGTCCTCGACGATCACGATGCGCTCGTCCGGCGGGGCGAGCGCCAGCAGCGCCGCGAGCAGCGTGGTCTTCCCCGACCCGGTCGCGCCCGTGATCAGCAGGTTCTTGCGCCCCGCCACCGCGGTCGCGAGCGCGTCGCGCTGCACCGCCGTCGCCATGCCGCCCGCCGCCAGCTCGTCGAGCGAGAGGCCGGCGGCACGTGGCACCCGGATCGAGATCGTCGCGCCGCCCACCGAGACGGGCGGCAGCACGGCGTGGATACGGACGCCGCTGCCGAGCCGCACATCGCCGAGCGGGGACGCCACATCGAGGTGCCGCCCGCCGAGTGCGATCAGCCGCACGGCGAGCGCCTGCACCTCGGCTTCGGGCAGCGGCCGCGCCGCGTCTCGGCGCAGGCCGGCACCTTCGTCGAGCCAGACCTCGCCCCCGGGCGCGACGAGCACGTCCGTCACGGCGGGCAGCGCGACATACGGTGCGAGTGATCCGAACGCGTCGACGAGGGCGGGCGCGAGCGCGGCATACGAAGGCCCAGGGGACTTCGATGGCGGCGGCGGCCCGACTGCTCCCCCGGCCCCGCTCCGCGCCTGTCTCGATGCCGGAGGCGTCACGGTCGGGCCGCCGCGTGACCGCGTCCCACCACGTCGCGGCACGAACGGCGCCGTCGGGGCGCCGGCGGGTGGGGCCGGATGGTCGGCAGAACGATCGGTCACGCGAGCACGCTACGAAAACCCGCAAGCGCGGCGCGGACCCGCCGACTCTGAACGGGGGATCAGGCATCCGTCGCTCGTCCTGTGTACGGGAAGAACTCTGACGCCGCCTTAAACAAAAGGGGGCGGCACCAATTGGGGGGAACTGGTGCCGCCACAGCGACGCGATAGTTGGGGGGAACCACGCACGCCGCGAGCTCGTTGACCGAGCCGAGATTCAGTGTACGCGATAGCGCACAAGGTGCAACATATTCAATCGTCGAGGTTCGGGGGCCCCGTAGCATAGGGTCGGATCAGCCGCGATGGCCCCGCCTCGAAGCCCACATCCCTGTCTCGCAAAGGAGCGAAATCGCATGGTCGATACGATCGACAATCTGCTGCATGAGTCCCGGCGTTTTCCGCCGAGTGAGGACTTCGCGGCGAATGCCATCGCGACCCCTGACCTGTATGAGCGGGCCGCGGCGGATCGGCTGGGTTTCTGGGCGGAGCAGTCCAGGGGGCTGCTGCACTGGTCGAAGCCGTTCACTCGGGTGCTGGACTGGTCGAATCCGCCGTTCGCGAAGTGGTTCGACGACGGCGAGCTGAACGTCGCCTTCAACTGCCTGGACCGGCACGTGCTGGCCGGCAACGGCGACCGCGTCGCCCTGTACTGGGAGGGCGAGCCCGGCGATTCCCGCGCCGTCACCTATGCCGAGTTGACAGCAGAGGTGAAGAAGGCGGCGAACCTGCTGACCTCCCTCGGTATCCGCGAGGGCGACCGCGTCGCGATCTACCTGCCGATGATCCCCGAGGCTGTCGTCGCGATGCTCGCCGTGGCGCGCATCGGCGCGGTGCACTCGGTCGTCTTCGGCGGATTCTCGGCCGAGAGCCTGCGCGCCCGCATCGACGACGCCCAGGCGAAGCTCGTGATCACCGCGGACGGCGGCTGGCGCAAGGGCAAGGTCGCCCCGCTGAAGCCCGCGGTCGACGAGGCGCTCGCGATCGATCACGGCGACGGGCCCGCCACGAGCGTCGAGCATGTGCTCGTCGTCAAGCGCGGCGAGAACACCGTCGACTGGCATCCCGAGCGCGACCTGTGGTGGCACGAGGAGATCGCCCAGGTGAGCGACGAGCACACCGCGAAGCCGTTCCCGGCCGAGCATCCCCTGTTCATCCTCTACACGAGCGGCACGACCGGGAAGCCGAAGGGCATCCTGCACACCTCCGGCGGCTACCTCACCCAGGCCGCCTACACGCACAAGAACGTCTTCGACCTGCACCCCGAGTCCGACGTGTACTGGTCCACCGCCGACATCGGCTGGATCACCGGCCACAGCTACGTCGTCTACGGGCCGCTCGCCAACGGGGCCACCGAGGTGATCTACGAGGGCACCCCCGAGTCCCCCGAGCCGGGTCGCTGGTGGGACATCATCGAGAAGTACAAGGTCACCCTCTTCTACGCCGCCCCGACCGCGATCCGCGGCTTCATGAAGCAGGGCCGCCAGATCCCTCAGGCGCGCGACCTCTCGAGCCTCAGGCTCCTCGGTTCAGTCGGCGAGCCGATCAACCCCGAGGCGTGGATCTGGTACCGCGAGATCATCGGCAACGACACCACTCCCATCGTCGACACCTGGTGGCAGACCGAGACCGGCGCCATCATGGTCTCCGCACTGCCCGGCATCACCACCCTCAAGCCCGGCAGCGCGCAGGTCCCGCTTCCCGGCATCTCGGTGGACGTGGTGACGGATGCCGGCGAGTCCGTCGGCCCCGACGAGGGCGGCCTCCTCGTCATCACCGAACCGTGGCCCTCGATGGCACGCGGCATCTGGGGCGACCCCGACCGGTTCATCGCCACCTACTGGGAGATGTTCGCCGACAAGGGCTTCTACTTCGCCGGCGACGGCGCCCGCAAAGACAAAGACGGCGAGCTCTGGCTGCTCGGCCGCGTCGACGACGTCATGAACGTCTCCGGCCACCGCCTCTCGACGGCCGAGATCGAATCCGCGCTCGTCGCCCACCCCCTCACCGCCGAAGCCGCCGTCGTCGGGGCATCCGATGAGACCACCGGTCAGGCCGTCGTCGCGTTCGTAATCATCAAGGACTCCCAAGCCGCCAACGTCGGAACCCCCGACGAGGTCGCCGCCGAGCTGCGCACCTTCGTCGCCCAGCAGATCGGCCCCATCGCCCGCCCCCGCCAGGTCTTCATCGTCAACGAGCTCCCCAAGACCCGCTCGGGCAAGATCATGCGCCGCCTCCTCCGCGACGTCGCAGAAGGCCGCGAGGTCGGCGACACCACCACCCTCGCCGACACGGCGGTGATGCAGGTCATCGCCAAGGCGGTCAAGTAGCGTCTGGCGCCGTCCGGGCTGCGCTCGCGAGGGCGCAGCCCGGGCGGTGTGCCCGATCGGCGCGATTGTGCCCGCAGCAACGGATGCGGTTGCGCCGAACGGGCGCAGCAGCGCGCCCAATGGGCACAACAGTGCACGCCGAACGGGCGGCGCGCCAGCCGGGCTACGCGAACTCCAGCACCAGCTCGACCTCGACAGGGGAGTCCAGCGGCAGCACCGCGACGCCGACGGCTGAACGCGCATGCGCGCCGATCTCGGGCCCGAACACCTCGCCGAGCAGCTCCGAGGCGCCGTTGATGACGCCCGGCTGGCCGGTGAAGGAGGGGTCGGATGCCACGAACCCGACCACCTTCACCACGCGGGTCACCCGATCGAGAGACCCCAGCACCGAGCGGGCCGCCGCCAACGCGTTGATCGCGGCCACCCGCGCATACCCCTTCGCGTCGGCGGCCGGAACGAGGCCGTGGCCGTCGCCGACCTTCCCTTCCGCGGGAAGCGACCCCGAGATGAAGGGCAGCTGCCCGGCGGTGTACACGTACGAGCCCGACACGAGGGCCGGCACGTAGGCGCCGGCGGGTGCGGGAACGTCGGGCAGAACGATGCCCAGCGAGGCGAGCGTCGATTCGGCAGGCATCCGTCAGTCCTCCACAACGGGCCGCTTGAAGAAGGCGATCATGCCGCCCTCTGCGCCGGTGACGACCTGAACGAGTTCCCAGCCCTCCGAGCCCCAGTTGTTAAGGATCGCGGTCTCGCGGTGCAGAAGAAGGGGGGTGGTGACGTACTCCCAGCGGGGCAATTGATCTCCTCAGAATCCGTTGCGAGGGCGCAGGGGCAAGCGGGTTGCCAGCAAGTCGCCTGTAACCTGCATCCTATGTCTGCCCGAAAAATCACTGCCAGAGGTGTGCTCGGCGGGCTGCTCGGCTTCGTCGCGATGAGCGCCGTGGCCGGTCTGCTCGTCGCCGCAGCGGTCACCCCCGCCGTCGCAGTGACCGGCATGGCCGCGAACAACAGCATCGGCGTGTTCCAGGGCCTGCCCGAGTACCTCAAGATCGACCCGCTCGCGACGCGCTCGACGATGTACGCGAACCAGGGCAACAAGCCCGTGCCGATCGCGACCTTCTACTCGCAGAACCGCGTCGTCGACACCTGGGATCAGATCAACCAGGTCACCAAAGACGCAGCGGTCAGCACTGAGGACCCGCGCTTCTACTCCCACGGCGCCATCGACGTGCAGGGCACCATGCGCGCGCTCGTGAACGACCTGCTCAACAAGAGCGGTGAGACCCAGGGCGGTTCGTCGATCACCCAGCAGTACGTGAAGAACGTGCGCCTGCAGACCTGCGAGAAGTACAACGTGCTGGTCGAGGCGACCGGCAGCGCCGACGACCAGAAAAAGGCGCAGGCTGCGATGACGCAGAAGTACCAGGACTGCTACAACAGCTACACCGACGCGAGCGGCCTCGACGGCATCTCGCGCAAGGTGCAGGAGATGAAGCTCGCCATCGGCGTCGAGAAGAAGTACAACAAGCAGCAGATCCTGCTCGGGTACCTCAACATCGCGGGCTTCGGCGGCCAGGTCTACGGCATCGAGTCGGCCGCTCGCTACTACTTCAACACGACGGCGGCGAAGCTCAATCTGCAGCAGGCGGCGACGCTCATCGCGATCGTCAACAACCCGAACAACCTGCGCATCGACCTGCCGAACAGCAAGGTCAACGGCAAGGCGAACGGCTACAAGATGACGCTCGACCGCCGCAACTACGTGCTGCGCTCGATGCTGAAGGCGAAGACCATCACGCAGCAGCAGTACGACGCCACGGTGAAGACGCCCATCCAGCCGGCGATCACGCAGCAGCCCTCCGGCTGCGCGCAGGCGGCCGGCCAGGACGCTGCGTTCTACTGCCAGGCCGTCATCGACGAGATGCGGTCCAACCCGGTGTTCGGCAAGACCCAGGCCGACCGCGATGCGCTGCTCAACCACGGCGGCCTCAGCATCTACACGCCGCTGAACCTCGACCTGCAGAACCAGGCGCAGCAGGCGCTCAGCAGCTACATCGCCCCGACCAACCCGAACTTCGACCAGGGAGCCGCGGACGTGTCGGTCGAGCTCAACACGGGCCGCGTCGTGCTGGCGGTGCAAAATCGGCCGTTCAACACGACGAACACCCACCAGGATGATTCCACCCAGATCGCCTACCCCTTCGACTACCAGCACGGCGGCTCTGGCGGATTCCAGACCGGTTCGACCTACAAGGCGTTCAGCCTCGTCGAATGGCTGAAGACCGGCCACGCGCTCAACGACGTCGTGAACGCGCCCGTCACCTTCTCCAACATTCCGCAGTCGAAGTTCCACAGTTCGTGCGACAGCTTCGCGGGCACCTGGAAGCTCTACAACGACGCGCGCGGCGAGGGCGGCCCGATGACGGTCATGAAAGCTACCGCCCAGTCGATCAACACCGCGTTCGCGGTGATGGGCGAGCAGTTCGATCTGTGCCAGCTGCGCAACGACGCCAAGGCGCTCGGAGTGAAGCCGGCGTACCCCTACAAGCAGACGTACAACGCTCAGGGCCAGCTGGTGGACGTCACGGATGCGAGCGGCAAAAAGGTCCCGTCCGAGCTCGACGACCAGCCCTCCTCGATCCTCGGCACGAACAACATCGCGCCCGTGGACATGGCAGTCGCGTACGCGGGCATCGCGAACGGCGGCAAGACGTGCTCCCCCGTCTACATCGACAAGGTGACGGATGCCTCGGGCAAGAGCCTTCCCGTGCCGCAGACCACCTGCACGCAGGCCATCGACCCGAAGATCGCGGCCGGCGTCACCTACGCCCTGGCGAACGGCCCGCTGAACGCGGGTGGCACGGCGCCGCTGGCGAACCCGCATGATGGCGTCCCCCTCATGGGCAAGACCGGAACGGCAAACGGCCCCGATGGCGAAAAGGGCGTCCAGAACTGGCTGGTCACCTCGACGACGAAGGTCGCCAATGCGATCTGGGTCGGCAACGTGAACGGGCACTATGCATTCCAGAACCTCACGTACAACGGCTTCGCTGGGCCTTTCGCCGGTCGCAACGTGAAGTTCCCGATCGCCAAGTCGATCATCGCGAACCTCAACGCGACCTACCACGGCGACGCGTTCCCCACGCCCGACGCGCTCTCGGTGAACGGCCCGCAGGTGGGCATCCCCGACCTGACCGGCAAGACCCCGCAGGAGGCGCAGTCGGTGCTCCAGGGCCTGGGCTTCGTCTATCAGGACGGCGGCCCACAGGCATCCGATCAGGCCGCCGGCACGGTCGCGAGCACGAACCCGCCCATGGGCACGACCGTGAGCAAGGGCTCTGCGGTGACGGTGTACACCTCTGACGGCAGCCAGGTGAAGGTGCCCGATGTGACAGGCAAGAAGCTGTCGGAGGCAGTCACGACGCTCATGGCCGCGGGGCTGAAACCACAGATCCCGGGCGGAGTCAGCGACCCGAACGCCACGGTCACCGCGACCGATCCAGGGGCGAACACCGCGGTGGCCAAGGGCAGCACCGTGAAGCTGACCGTGAAGAGCGACAGCAAGTCGGGAGGTGGCGGCCCGGGCGGGGGCGGCGGCGGGAAGAAGCCGTAGCCGTGGCCAGAGGCCCTCTGCGCACCCTCGGCGCCGCCGCGCTCGCGGTCGGCGCCGTCGGTGCTGCGACCCTCGCCTACGCCTCGCTGATCGAGCGGAAGCAGTTCACGCTGAGGCGGTTCACCGTGCCGGTGCTTCCGGCGGGGGCCGAGCCGATCCGGGTGCTGCACATCTCCGACCTCCACATGGCCGCGTGGCAGCGCGAGAAGCAGGTGTGGGTGTCGCAACTCGCGCGGCTGAAGCCCGACCTGATCGTCGACACGGGCGACAATCTCGGGCACGAGGACGGGCTGATCGGCATCCGTGCCGCCCTCGAGCCGTTCCGCGGCGTGCCAGGCGTGTACGTGTGGGGGTCGAACGACTACTTCGGGCCGCGGCCGCGGAACCCGCTGAAGTACTTCACCGGACCGAGCCGCTTGCACCACAAGCCGACCGAGCTCGACCTCGGCGCGCTCAAGACGTACCTCGACGGGCTCGGCTTCACCGACCTGAACAACTCGGCGACAGCGCTCGAGATCAAGGGCACGCGCTTCGAGTTCGTCGGCGTCGACGACCCGCACCGCCGCTTCGACGACCTGGACAAGGCGACGGATGCCGTGGCAAAGCTCCCGACCGTTGAGCGCCCGGCCGTCGTCCGCGTCGGCGTCGCCCATGCGCCGTACCAGCGCGTGCTCAATGCGTTCGTCGACCAGGGCGCTCGCCTGATCTTCGCCGGCCACACGCACGGCGGCCAGGTGTGCGTGCCGGTCTACGGTGCGCTGGTGACCAACTGCGACATCCCGCGCAAACAGGTGAAGGGCCTCAGCATGTGGCGTCATCGGCTGCGCTCGGCATACCTGCACGTGAGCGCCGGGCTCGGCACCTCGATCTACGCACCGGTGCGCTTCGCGTGCCGCCCCGAGGCGACGCTTCTGACGCTGGTGCCCCAGGGGCAGGCATCCGTTCGCCCTTGAGGTAACGCATGCGCAACGTTCAGGTGGCGCCCCGCGGCCCTCTAGGGAGTCTTTGATTCGCCCGAGTTAGCCTGAATCGATGTCACTGTCTGGGTCGGAAACAGGTCGACGCGCGCGGCTCGCCAAAGCCATCGGCTCATTCCTCGGAATGAGCGTGATCGCCGGCGTGCTCGTCGGCGTGCTCGTGGCTCCGGCCGCGATCGCCGGCACGACGGTGACGAAGTCGGGCATCGAGTCGTTCAACGCCCTGCCTGACTACCTCAAGATCGACCCGCCCGATCAGTACACGACCTTCTACGCGACGCAGGGCGGCCAGCCGGTCAAGATCGCGCAGTTCTACTACCAGAACCGCATCGACGTTCCGTGGGATCAGGTCTCGCAGTCCGTGAAGGACGCGGCGGTCGCCACCGAGGACCCGCGCTTCTACACGGAGGGCGGCGTCGACGTGCTCGGCATCCTGCGCGGTGCGGCGAGCACGGTGTCGGGCGGCGGAACGCAGGGCGGCTCGTCGATCACGCAGCAGTACGTGAAGAACGTGCTGGTGCAGCGCTGCGAGGCCGACTACCCGGTCGACGCGAACGCGACGTCGAAGGTGCGCACGGCGCAGCAGACCAAGCTGAACCAGTGCTATCAGGATGCCGCGGGCATCTCGATCCCCCGCAAGATCCAGGAGATCCGCTACGCGACGGGCGTCTCGAAGCAGTACTCGAAGCAGCAGATCCTGCTCGGGTACCTGAACCTCGTCGGCTTCGGCGGCCAGGTCTACGGCGTCGAGGCGGCGGCGCGCTACTACTTCAACACCACGGCCGCGAAGCTCGACCTGAACCAGTCGGCGACGCTCGTCGCGATCCTCAACAATCCGGCGAATCTACGCATCGACCAGAGCAAGAAGCAGAACCCGGGCAGCAACCCTGAAAACGGGTTCAAGGCCACCAAGGACCGGCGCGACTATGTTCTCGACCGCATGGTCAAGAACGGCAAGATCTCGCAGAAGGAAGCCGACGACACGAAGAAGCAGCCGATCAAGCCGACGATCACGCCGACGCCGACCGGCTGCACCTCTGCGCAGGAGCACGACGCGGGATTCTTCTGCGACTACGTACAGGACGTCATATTGAATGACCCGACCTTCGGCAAGACCGCCGCCGACCGCGAACGGTTCTTCCGCCAGGGCGGCATCAACGTCTACACGACGCTGAACCTCGACCTGCAGAACACCGCGCAGCAGGCAATGGACGCCTACGTGCCGCACTCCGATCCGGCGTTCAAGCTCGGCGCGGCGCAGACCTCAATGGAGGTGGGCACCGGCCGCGTCGTCACCATGGTCCAGAACAAGACGTACACAGCCGGCGCGACGAGCGACCCCGGCGCGACATCAGTCAATTACTCCACGCCCGTCCAGTATGGTGGGTCGAGCGGATTCCAGATGGGGTCGAGCTTCAAGCCGTTCGTCCTCGCCAACTGGCTCGAGAACGGACACACGCTCTCCGAAGGCATCAACGGCTCAAGCACCTGGTTCAACGATGCCCAGTTCCACACGAAGTGCGGCTCTGACGAGCCGTACGGCAGCGCGAGCAACAGGTGGCAGATCTACAACGACGCCAGCTGGGAGAACGGGTACCACTCGGTGCTGAGCGGCACGACCGAGTCGATCAACACGATCTACATGGGCATGGCCGAGAAGCTCAACCTCTGCGACGTGCACAAGCTTGCGCAGAAGATGGGCGTCGACAGCGCGAACCCGACCAAGTTGCCGTGGCAGACGGTGCCGTCGAGCGCGATCGGTTCGGCCAACCAGGTGTCGCCGCTGCAGGTGGCGCAGGCCTATGCCGCCTTCGCGAACAA
The DNA here is from genome assembly GCF_039538185.1 of Gryllotalpicola koreensis. Lineage (NCBI taxonomy): Bacteria > Bacillati > Actinomycetota > Actinomycetes > Micrococcales > Microbacteriaceae > Gryllotalpicola > Gryllotalpicola koreensis. Next base: position 291,351 of record NZ_BAABBW010000003.1, on the reverse strand, counting down.
CGGCATCAGCTGCACTCCGGTCGTGATCGACAAGATCACCCGCACGGACTCGAATAAGAGCATCGCGGTGCCGAAGACGCAGTGCCAACAGGCGATTCCGGCAGATGTCGCGGCGACCGTTCTCTACGCGCTGCAGACCGTGATGAAGGGCGGCGGTACCGGCGTGGCCGCCAACCCGTACGACGGCATCCCTCTCGCAGGCAAGACCGGTACCGCAGGCGCGAAGGGCAACGCCGGCACGGAGAACTGGATCGCGACGACGACCTCGAAGGTCGCCCAGGTGACCTGGGTCGGAGACATCGACCAAAACTTCGGTCTGCGCAACACGACGTTCACGAACACGCAGACCGGGCGGGTCGTCGTCGGCAGCGACGCCAAGCTGTACATCGCCAAGCCCGTCATCGCTGCGCTCAACGCGACGTATGGCGGGGATGCCTTCCCCACCGCCCCCACGAGCATGATCTACGGCAAGCACTACTACAGCGCACCGCCGGTGGCGCCAACCACCCCGGCCACGACGGAGCCGACCCAGCCCACGCAACCCACGCAGCCGACTCAGCCCACATCACCGGCGCAGCAACAGACCCAGCAGCCGACTCAGCCAACGCTGCCCGTCACACCCCCGGCCGGCGGCTGATCGGATTCGTCCCCCGCGACCGAATCGGCTAGACTGGCTGAGGCTTTCGGGCCATCGGGGTGTGGCGCAGTTTGGTAGCGCGCTTCGTTCGGGACGAAGAGGTCGTGGGTTCAAATCCCGCTACCCCGACTCATGGAAATTGCATAACGCAACGGAAGAAGCCCCTCCTCGCGAGGGGCTTCTTCCGTTTTCTGCACTACCCCGCCTGGTTGGTTGGTCGCGAACGGCCCTCTGCGTGGTCGCAAATGGCCTGCTCCTCGAGAGGAAGCGGACCAATTGCGACCACTGAGCCCCGGCCCGGTGCATCGGAGCTCAGCGGCCAGGCGTCCAGCCACGTGCGGAAAGCGCGCGAGCGACCATCTGGCTGATCTCGGAGGGGCGGTGGTGCTTCTTGATCCGCACGATCGTCCACCCGAGTGCCGACAGCTCGTTGAACCGATCGACGTCGATGATCGACTGCTTCGGTTTGTCGTGCGGCTCACCCTCGTATTCGATGAGCACCTTGAAACGCCAGTAGACGAAGTCGCCGATGGCGACTCGCCTTCCGAGCTCGTCGAAGATGTCGGCGTTGAGCTCCGGCTCGGGGAATCCGCTGCGCAACAGAATCAATCGCACCCAACTCTCGCGAGGTGACCACACCCGCAGCCGCAATTGCGGCAGAGCGACGCGGAGCCTGACGGATTCCTTCCGGTCGCCATAATCCTTCACCGCACTCGCGAGGCGCTCGGGGCTGCACAGAGGCGGGCGCCGGAAGTCCGACAGCAGCGCGTCGCCCGCCTGGATCAACTCGTCGACGGTGAGGAACGGCGCAAGCTCACACCAGGTCTCGGCGGGATCGTGAACCCGGAGGTCGCCGATCGTGACGATCGTGCCGAAGCTGGTGCTGTGGCCACGCACATTGCGCCCGCGCGGTGCACGATGCCCTGCCGGAGCAGAGACATGCACCACATCGCGGATCTCGAAGCGCAACGGCAGGGGCAAGCCGTGGAGAATCGCCGCCGTGAAATGGCTGAACCAATGGTCGGCACGCATCTTGGTGGCGTATGCCTCACAGCGGCGGCCCACCGCGACGCGCAGTTCCTTGACCTGGGTGTACCCGTGAGGCATCCGTACTCCGTGCATCGGCGACTCAAGATCGGAACGTCGGGTGCGTGAGCGGCTGACATCGCGCGCAAGCGCGTCGGCGTATGCGAAGGGGCGGCCCTCGAGCGCCATCGGCAACGGCTTCTTCGGCTGTGGCATCGGCCCAGGATGCGGGAACGGAGGATGCCGTCGTTCGCGCAATGGGCCCGAAGTGGCAGAGATGAGGTGACGTGCCGCCTGTGTAGGCGAAGATCCCCGCAATCCGCGCCAGTCGGAGCCGCGGCGTGGTCCTTCTCGGGCTGGTCCTGGTCGCGGCGGGCCGCCTCTCTGGTCGCGATTGCACCCCTGCGTCGTCGCGAATGCACCCCTTTTCACGCGGGAGGGGGCCATTTCCGACCAAGCAGCAGGCCGTGGCGGATGCCGGCGCCCGCGCCGCGACTCACCCGAGCTCCCCCGGCAGCGGCGCCGAGCCGAGCCCCCACCCGGCGGCGACGTCCGCGGCCTGCTTCCGCGACTGCACCCCGAGCTTCCGATAGATGTTCTTCACGTGCGTCTTCACGGTGTTGGGGCTCACGAAGAGTGCCTCGGCGATGTCGCCGAGCGGCATCGAGGTCATCAGATACTGCAGAATCCGCCGCTCCTTGTCCGAGAGCTCGGGCGGGACATCGGCGCGCGGTTGCCTGACCCCATCGGGGTCCGCCTTCAGCGTGCGCTCCAGCAGCCGCGGTGCGCGCTCCAGACTGCGGCGGTGCAGGACAGAGATCATCCGCGTCGACGCCGGGTCGAGGTTGATCCTGATGCCCAGATCGTCAGCGAGCCCGAGGGCCGCGAGGTACGCGTCTTCGGCGGCATTCGTCAGCCCGAGCGCCTCGAAGGCGAACGACCGGGCGAGGAAGACGCCGATGAGGGGCAGCTTCGAGTGCCGGCGCTCGATCTCGACGCACTCCGCCGTCGTCTGCAGCGCTGCTCGCGGGTCCCCGACGACGATCTGGGCGAAGGCCCTGACCGCATGCAGGCACGAGGCGTGGTCGGCGCTCGGCGGAATGCTCGCGGTCAGCGCCAGCGCGGCCCCGGGCTGCCCGGAGGAGGTCAGCGCGAGGCCGAGCACCGAGATCATCCATTCCCTGATCGCCGGATGGTCGCGCTCGGCGTCGAGCGAGTCGACGGCACGGCGGCACAGCGTCGCCGCCTCCATCGCGAAGCCCTTGCGCAGCAGCGCCTGAGCGCGCAGCGCGGTGAGGATGCGGTCCCACTCGCGCGTGTCGCGGTCCTGCGCCCCAGCGGCGGGATGCGTCTGCGGCAGTGTGTCGAGCAGCTCGTCATGGCCTTGCAGGTTCCAGATCACGCCCTGGCACCAGGCCGCGATGCGATCCAGCCGGCCGTGCAGAGCGGCATGGCCGGCGGCGACGGATGCCGCATCGTCGAGCGCCTCCTGCGCGGCGGTCAGCTCACCGCTGAGCGTGAATCCCAGCGCGCGGCCGATATGGGCTCGATACGTGTTGATGGTCTGTTCCGCGGATTCCGGCAGGGCGAGCACCTCGTCATACAGCTCGCTCGACTCGGTCAGCGCGCCGCGGTAGACGGCGGTGCGCGCGGCCGAGAGCAGGAACGTCGTGTAGATGTGGCCGAGGTGTTCCGGCGCGCCGAGCGGCGCGCGCTCGAGATCTGCGAACGCCTCGGCGACGACCGCTGCGGCGCCCGGGGTGTCGCGGCGGTCCAAGCACGACATGGACTGCGCCGTGCGAACGGTCAGCCGGCCCGGCAGATCGAGACGCGAGATCTCCTCGGTGGTGGCGCGCCTGAGCCTGATCTCGATGGGTCCACGCGTCGGACGCCCCTCAGCGCCGAGGCGGATCAGCCAGGCGGCCGCCGTGAGCTCGAGGTCGGCGAGGATGTCCGCCGCCGACAGCTGCTGAAGCATCCCCGCCGCCTTGCGCACGTCAAGCGGCGGAGCGCTCCAGCGCTGCCGGAACAGCGCCATCGCCGCCTGTTCGTCGGGAATCGCGAGGTACTGCGCGATCGCCTGGGCAGGGTCGTCGCCCTGCAGAGCGATGCCTGCGGCGGCGCGGTGCAGCCGCGCACGGTGAGTGAGGTAGTGGCCGATGAGGATCGAGCGCACGACCTCGCGCAGGCTCTCGGGCAGGGCGTACGACACGGTCGTCCCGCTGCCCATCCGCGAGATCAGGCCCCGCTGTGCGAGCACGACGAACGCGTCGGGCAGCCCCCGATACTCCCCGAGTGACTGCTCGCGCACGACCGGAAGAAGGGTGAGGATCGTCAGCAGATCGCACGCGTGGTCAGGTGCGACCCGCTGCACGAAGCCGGCGGTCGCCCGGGCGCGCGCCAGCTCCAGCATCTCGACGGCGCTGAGGCCCGGGTTCTCGCTGACGCTCGCGAGATAGGCGGCGGCGAGCGCGAGGTCGCCCGCGTGGCCGGCGAGGTCCTGCGCAATCTGCTCGGTCACGGTGACGCCCAGGGCCGCGAATTCCTCGCGCAGCGCCTCCGCCGGCAGATGGAGGTCCCCGAGCTCGATGTCGGCGCGGCCTTCGGTGAAGATCATGCGGTCGGCATCCGTGATCACAATCGCCTGCGCGCGCGGATGGCGCGCTATCTGCGTGCGCAGGGCGTCGAGGTCTGCCGTGCTGAGCCTCACCGAGCCCAGATCGAGGACGAGGAGCCGGGATGCCCCATGCGCGGCCTCGCCTGCGAGGAAGCTCTCCAGCGGCCGAGCCGACGATGCGGCCGCAGAGCCACCGTCGGCGGGGACGAGCCAGGTCGGCCGGCGTGACAGCTGACGCCCGCGCAACCATGCGGCGACCGCGCTGCGCTTTCCGCTGTATGACGGCGCGCGCACCCAGATGACGGCCTGCGCGGCGGCGAGCGCGCTCAGGCGGGTCTCGAGGGTGCGGTGGCGAAGCGCGCGCCGCGGCGTCTCCGGCGCCTGACGTACGACGAAGTCACCGACGAGCTTCTGCTCGCCCGGGCGAGGCTCTGCCACGCCGATATCACCTCCCGCGACTTCCCCCAGACACGATCCTGTCAAGACGCTGAGGAAAACGAAACGACGCCCGCATACGAGGCACGCATGCGGCGATCCATCGGGTGAATCTGCGCGTGGAAAGGGTGAAACGATCGTCGATCGGCCTCGCCGCGCTCGCGAGGTGCTTACGGTCGCCTCGCGCCGCAGGACGAGGAGCTTGAGAATGACGGATCGAGCAATGAGCGAGAACACGCGCCGCCAGCTGCGGGCGCTCGACGCGCCCTCGCGGCCGATGCGGACCGTCGCCGACGAGCTGAACGCGCTGCGCGACGAGATCCACCGGCTTCGCTTCGTGACCACGGTCCTCAGTGAGGCCGTCGCGTTCTTCGCCGGGGTGTCTCCCGAACCGCCGCGGCTGATGGAGTTCCTGCGCATCCAGGTGCGCGAGGGCCGCGATCTCGAGTTCGTCTGCGATGTGCTGCGCACGGGCGGCATCGAGGCGGAACCTGCGGCGTACCGCGACTGGGACGGCTTCAGTCGCGCCCACGAGCTGATCGCGAGCCCACCGCCCCCTCCCCTGGTGCAGCGCAGCAGGCATCCGCGCCCCTTCTCCTAACCCTTCTGGACCCCTGTTTGCGGGGACCGCGACCACCCACCGGGGTGAGCCGTCGCAGCGGAGAGGTGATTATGCGTTGCCGCGGCCGACGCCGGGGCGGCCCGCCGATAGCGTCGGGGTCGTGGTTACGCCTCAGTCGGGTTGACCTCTGGCGGCCTGCGTACGGAATTCGGGTTCCAGCAGGCCGCCCCTTTTACTCTCAGTCACGTAGGTGGAGGCGTGAATCGCGACGGTGAGATGACGGATGCCGCAGCCGCGGCCGGCACGCCCACGAAGTCTCCGACCGCCGCGCCCCAGCCGAAGAGCGATCAGCCGCTCGCCGGGTTGCTCGTCGCCGCGGGCTGGCCGTCGCAGATCACCGATGTCGTCGTCCCGCACCGCGCAGCCCAGCGCGACAGCCTGCGCCGGTTCCTGCACTCTGACTCCCTCGAGCTCGCCCCGTGCGGCTTCGGCATCTGGCTGTGCGCCGCCGCTGGGGCCGGCGAGAACAAGCGCAACTTCGTGGCCGGTCCGCTCGCCAAGCTGATGCAGTCCGCGTTCCACGGCGAGGTGCACGGGCCGGCGGTCTTCCTCGGCGGACCGCGGAAAGGATCCGGCCAGCTCACGGCGCTCAACGACGCGCAGCGCGCGCTGATCCACCGCGCCTACACGATGGTGGTCACCCAGCACATGGAGCGCGCGGAGGACGACCTCGCGTTCCGGGCGCGGCTCGACGCGGACGGCTGAGAGCCCTACTTCTCGCGCAGGGCGCCGTGCTGCGCGCGGTACCAGTCGACGGTCGAGCGGATGCCGTCCTCGAGGCCGATGCGCGCCGTCCACCCCGCGGCCGCGAGCTTAGACACGTCGAGCAGCTTCTGCGGGGTGCCGTCGGGCTTCGACGTGTCCCACTCGGTCTCGCCCTCGAAGCCGACCACCTTGGCGATGGTCTCAGCGATCTCGCGGATCGTGACATCGGTGCCGGTGCCGACGTTGACCTGCTGCGGGCCGTCATAGTTCTCGAGCAGGTGCAGGCAGGCATCCGCCATGTCGTCGACATGCAGGAATTCGCGGCGCGGCGTTCCGGTGCCCCAGTTGGTGACGACGGATGCCCCACCTGCGGCTGCCTCGTCATAGCGGCGGATGAGCGCCGGAAGCACGTGGGAGCCGGTCGGCGAGAAGTTGTCGCCTGGCCCGTAGAGGTTCGTCGGCATGGCCGAGATCCAGGGCAGGCCGTACTCGCGGCGAACCGCCTGCACCTGCATGATGCCCGCGATCTTCGCGATCGCGTACGCGTCGTTCGTCTCTTCGAGATGCCCGGTCAGCAGCGCATCCTCGGGGATCGGCTGCGGCGCGAACTTCGGGTAGATGCAGGAGGAGCCGAGGAACAGCAGCCGCTCGACGCCGGCCTGCAGCGCGGCGTCCATCACGTTGAGCTGGATCTGCAAGTTCTCGCTCAGGAACTCGTGGGGGTACGTGTTGTTCGCGAGGATGCCGCCGACCTTCGCCGCCGCGAGCGCGACGTACCTCGGCTTGGTCTCGGCGAAGAAGTCGAAGACCGCGGCGCGGTCCTTCAGGTCGAGCTCGGCCGAGCTCCTGCCGACGAGGGCGGCGAACCCCTCGGCCTCGAGCTTGCGCCAGATCGCCGAGCCGACGAGCCCGCGGTGGCCAGCGACATAGAAGGTGGCGTCGCGGTCGAGCGGCCGCGGGGCGAACGCGTCGCTCATGCGGCCGCGCCCTCGGCGGTGCCCCAGCTCGTCAGCGCCACCTTGTCGATCCAGTTCGTGCCGGCGTGCTCGAGCGCCTCGATGTCGGCGTCGACCATCAGGCGGGCGAGGGCGGCGGTGTCGACCTCGGGGACCCAGCCGAGCTTCTCGCGCGCCTTGGAGGCGTCGCCGATGAGCGCGTCGACCTCGGTCGGGCGCAGGTAGCGCTCGTCGAAGCGCACGTGGTCCTGCCAGTTCAGCCCGGCGTGGCTGAACGCGGTCTCGACGAAGTCGCGCACGGTGAAGTTGCCGCCCGTGGCGAGCACGAAGTCGTCGGGCTCGTCGGCCTGAAGCATCCGCCACATGCCCTCGACGTATTCGGCGGCGTAGCCCCAGTCGCGGATGGAGTCGAGGTTGCCGAGGTACACGTGCTCCTGTTTCCCGGCCTTGATGGCCGCGACGGCGCGGGTGACCTTGCGGGTGAGGAACGTCTCACCGCGGCGCGGCGACTCGTGGTTGAAGAGGATGCCGTTGACGGCGAACATGTCGTACGCCTCGCGGTAGTTCTTCGTCACCCAGTAGGAGTAGACCTTCGCAGCGCCATAGGGCGAGCGCGGGTAGAACGGCGTCTCCTCGTTCTGCGGCGGCGGGGTGGCGCCGAACATCTCTGATGAGGATGCCTGGTAGAAGCGCGTGTCGATGCCCGACATGCGCACCGCCTCGAGCATGCGCATCGAGCCGACGCCCGTGGTGTCGCCGGTGTGCTCAGGCTCGTCGAAGCTGACGCGCACATGCGACTGCGCGGCGAGGTTGTAGACCTCGTCGGGCCGCAGCGACGCGAGCAGGCTGACGAGGCGGGCGCCGTCGCTCAGGTCGCCGTAGTGCAGGAACAGCTTCGCGTCGGGGTCATGCGGGTCGACATAGAGGTGGTCGATGCGGCTCGTGTTGAAGGTGGATGCCCGGCGGATGAGCCCGTGCACCTCGTAGCCCTTCGCCAGCAGCAGCTCGGCCAGATACGACCCGTCCTGCCCGGTGATGCCGGTGATGAATGCGCGCTTAGTCATGTGCGGGTTCCGTGTTTCGGGTTGAGTCGACCAGCGAGGTGAGCCACTCGACATAGTTGTCAATTGCGGAATCTTCGGCGAGATGGACTTCCCGAAATGCTAGTCCCCTGGCGCCCAGTCGCCGTGCTCGTTCTGGATCCGAGCCGAGCGCGGCGATCGCGTCAACCAGTGCCGCGGGATCGCCGGCGTCGACACGGATGCCACCACCGGAGGCTTCGATCTCGCCGGCCGTCGCTCCCCCGTCATTGGTGGCGGCGATGACCGGAAGACCGGTACTGAAATACGTCGTCAGCTTGCTCGGCACGGACATTTCGACCACACCCTTCAGCTCGTTGACCAGAAGGACGTCGGCGCTGCCGAGCACCTGCTGGAACTCCCCGTCAGGCAGCGGGTCGAGGAACTGGATGCGTTCGACGCCCTCGGCGGCTGCCACCAGCTTGTCCCGCTGGTTTCCATTGCCGAGAAGCACCAGCCTGAGCTTGGCGCCGACCTGGTCAGCGACGCGCGCGGCCTCGACGAGATTCTCGAGCCCCTGTTTGACACCCATGTTGCCCGAGTGGAGGGCGATGACCTCGTCGTCCTGCCACCCGAGCCGGGCGCGGACTGCAGCGCGATCGACATCAGTGGGAGCGCTGATGTGCGTCCAGTTCCGGATGACACGGACCCTCTCCGCAGGCACATTGAGATGCGTGATCGCCTGGCTGCGGAACCGGTCGTGGATGACGGTCACACCATTGACCGACCGGAGGGTCGCGGACTCGATCCTTCTCATCACCCGCGCGGCGGTGGACCCGCCCTGTCCCGTCTCCGCCAGTCCGAGGCTGTAGAGGTCTTGCACCCAGATGCCGCCGGGAATGCGCTTGAGCTTCAGCTTCGCCGCGGTGAAGACCGTTCCGAAAAGGGCAGGAGAGACCGCCAGAACGACATCGGGCTTCCCCCAGCGCGCAAACAAGACGCGGGTTCCGAAGCTGACTTCGGAAAGCAGCCGACGAGCGAGCGAAGGCTTCTGCGGTACATACTGACGCTTGCGCTCGACCAGCACCCCGTCTTCGCGCGAGGTCCTCGACCTGCCGGTGAAGCCGTTGAACACCCGCCAGTCCGGATAGTGGGGATAGCCGGTGAGCACGCGGACGGAATGCCCACGCGCAGACAGCCCGCGAGCGAGCGCAGAGGTGTACGGCGCGTTGCCGGTGAGCTCAGGGGCATAGTGAAGCCCCACGACGAGCACACGAAGACCCCTGCCAGACACTGCTCAACAGTAAGCGGGTGCCCTTTCGTGCCTTCCTCCGGCCGATACCCCAATGCCGGGGGGTTTTCAAGCATCGACGCGTCTGCCGCCGTGACTTGACGAATAATTGTCGCGGCGCCGTCCTGCGCGCGCAGTTAACACAAGCCGCTTTTGTACCCCTGACCGGGGCTGCATCTGTAAGCGCAGACCTAAGGGGAGGTCCGATGGATCGCGTTGTCGCCGTTGTCACCGAAGTTCCCCTCGATGACCTTCCGACCGGGCCGCAAAGACGGGCTCTCTCGACCCTCGCGTGGCTCGGGGACAACGGCGTTCCGGCGGTTCCGTTGAGTGCGCACACCGCATCGGCTTCGGGTCTGGGCTTCCGGGCGTACAGCACGCTGACGGCGACTGCTCGGATCCGTAGAGACCTTCGGTCCGCAGGAGCTACCACGGCCTTTGTCGTCGGGCTCGGAGCGCCGCATCTCCTGCTCGTTGCCGCCGCGCTTTCGCGCACCCACCACGTCATCTACGACGCCTGCGACAGCTGGCACCTCCAAGTGGCCGCTCGGCGAGGCTCCAGTGCGAGCACGTTGCCGTCGCGGGCCGGATTACTGCTTCAGCGCGTTGCCGCTCGCAAGATCCGACTCATCACCTACATCTCAAGCCGCGACGCAGAGGCGGACGCACGACTCGTCGGGCCGGGTCAACAACGCGTGCTGGGAATCCGTGCTGATCCCGCCCTCGCGGGAATCCAGCCAATGACGGGACCGGTTCAACGGCTGGTCGTGCCGGCCGATCTGAAGTCATTCCACAACAGCGCGTTCACCCGCGCCTGGCTGAGCGTTGCGGCGCAAGCCGCGCAGAAGTACACAAAGCGGCCGCTCGAGATCTATGGGCCGAATGCCGGTGACATGGTCCTCCCAAGCACGGCGCGACACATGGGATGGGCGCCCTCGCTTGCACACATCTACGACGGCAACACGGCAGTGCTGATCACCAATGTGGCGGGAAGCGGCGTGCCGAACAAGTTCGTCGAGGCCCAGGCGGCTCGGCGCCCGATCATCGCTCACGAGTCGCTTGATTACGTAGACCGGACGGGTAATTCACCTGTGCACTGGTTCGCGGACATTGACCAGCTTGATGAAGCCGTGAGAGCGGCGGTCAACGGCGAAGAAGGCGACAGAAGCGAACGCGCCGGGGCTGGAGGTGCAGCATGTCCCAGCCTTTCGTTGAGCGATTTCCCAGTATGACGAACGGTCGGACGGCCGATCGCTCGATGTTCATCCTGGGCGTTCTGGTTATCGCACTTCAACGAGTTGGCGTACCGGCAGGAAGCTTCATCTTTCCTGTTGCGCCGCTGATCCTCCTGGTGTTCCTTGCGATCTTGTTTGTTCGCGGAGCGGTTGCGGTCAGCGGGGTGGCGCTCTCTATCTGGGCGATCTTCGTGGCATTCGCGCTCGCACTCTCGGCAACGACCGACACCAGCGTTACGAGCGTCATTCAGATCGCGCTCCTCTGGCTGCCGATTGCGGTCCTGCCCCGCAACCTGAGTTCGAACAGGTTTCTTGCCGGGGCAGTGTTGGCGACCTCCGTGAGTGGGGCGTTCGGGTTTATCCAGTCGACCGTTAGCGCCGCCATGCCGGTCTTTCCCGATCCGCTCGCTAGCCTTCCGAGCTCGATCCTTGTTCCTGGGTTCAACGACACATACGCCGTGGTATGGGGCGGTCACTGGATGAAAGCCAACGGTGGCCTGTTCCTTGAGCCTTCATTCCTCTCTCTGTTCTCAGCGCTCGCTCTTCTTGCAGTTCTGACCGGTGCAGTACGAGTTGGACGTTGGCGTGTCATCTGCATGTTGACGTTGCTAGCGGGGCTCTTGAGCTCGGTCGCCGTGTCGGGACTTGTTTTGGCACCGGTCTTTCTGGTTTGGGCGATTGTGCGTATGCGCCAGGCTCTCCCCTATGCCATTGGCATTGTGATCGCGATTCCGCTGATCCGCTATCTGCCCCAGACCGCGGCGATAGTCGACCGTGCTACGAACGTTGAGGGCACCAGTGACAGCATGCGCCTGGTCCTGCCCTATACGAACCTGGTACCTCAAGCTCTGCAAGCGAGCCCGCTCGTCGGCCTCGGCCCCGGTTCAGCTCACGCGATCACGCTCTCTCTGGCCGCTCAGGGCTCAGACGGCCTCATCACAACGCCGACCGCGGCAAAGATGATCTATGAGTACGGGCTCGTTGGTGTTGTCTTCCTGGCTCTGGCGGTGCTGTATCTCGGAACCCGGTCCAACATGCCAGGGCTCTTCGTCATCGCCGTTCTGGTTGCCCTCATAGTGCCGACTGATGGTCTGACCAGTGGTGTGCTCGTGCCGGTTTCGATCTTCGCGCTGACCCGCGTCAGCGATCGAGATCTTCGGGCACAACGGATTCAGCCGACTTCTGAGCTTGCACGCATACCAGCCCGCAGGGAGTTGATCACAAGGTGAATCCCGAGGGCAGTCCTGCAACTCACCCACCGAGCACGTCCATTCGCGATGCGACCCATGACGTCATTCGGTTCTATCCCGAGGTTCGTTCGGTGCACTTCGAGCGTGCGTCGGAGATGGCTCCTGGCCTCACTCTCTATTTGAAGAGACGGGCCGATTTCGATGAGGCGCTGGCGGCGAATCGCCCGGATTTTCTCTCCGGCACGCTTCGAGAGATCATCAGGCGCGTTCTCGTCAGTCGCCCCCGGGTACTAGAGGTTCCCGAACCGCTCTGGTTCAGGTACTGGCCACACACGATGATCTTGCTTATTGCACTTCGTCTGGCATCCGGGTCGAGGCGACGCGAGATCTCGGTCGTGACATATGCGATCGAGAACTCGACGCCAGACAGATTGCCGCGCCGCCTGGCGACGCTGCCGCCTGCGCTGTGGCGGACCATCAGTCGAATACTTGCGCGAGGCCATCTCAGGCACGTCGACCGCATCGCATTCGGAACCAGCGGCGCACGGCAAGCGCTTATAACGACGGCCGGCTTGGGTGCCCTACAGGACGACCACCTGCAGACCCGCATTATCGAAGCGCTGCCTACGCGATGCGCCTGCACGAGCCCTTCTGAAGAGCGCACCGACAGCGTTGTATTCGTGACTTCTCTTGAGCAGCGCAAGGGCCTCGATACGCTTCTCGAAGCATGGCCGGCTGTCGTGGCCGCTCGACCAACAGCAATGCTCCACATTGCCGGAAGCGGACCACTTGAAGGCGCTACGGCTACCGCTTCCGCCACATATCCGAGCATCGTGTTCCACGGGCTCGTCGGTCGGGAAACTGTTCACTCTCTCTATCGGCATGCCAGGGTTTCTGTCCTTCCCTCTCGTCCGAGCGGTCGGTGGCGCGAACAGGTCGGACTACCCATCGTGGAGGGCATCTCACACGGCACTTCCATCGTCACAACTGCCGAGACCGGACTGGCCCGCTGGTTGACTCAGCACGGGCAGCATGTGCTGACGGAACTCACCCCCCGAGCTTTGGCAACCGCGATCATCGAGGCGCTGGCTGTGCCAGCACCCCGCTACGCCCTTCCGTTGGCCGACGGCCGAATTCTGGCCGACGGATGGCTCATCGGGCGGGCGCCCGGAGTCTTCACGCCCCCGAAAGACGGCGTGGCAGTCCTATGAGCCGTTCGAGATCCATCCGTATGCCTACGACTGCAGGGCACCTGGCAAGCAATGTCGATGCACTCCCCCTGGACCGGGAACCATGCCTCGCATAGCGCTAGGGATCGTGCACTACCGCGACTCCGACGCGGTCAACGAATTGCTTGAATCGACCCGAAACTGGTCGCGTCGCCCAGAGCATGTCGTGGTGGCGGACAATTCCCGAGATTACGTCGCCTCCCCGGGAACTGCCGCCCCGGAAGTGATCCGCATGTCGAATAACGCGGGTTATGGTGCTGCGGCGAATGAGATATTCCGGTCCTTTGCGGGTCGAGCGGACTATGTACTGTTGATGACCCAGGATGCGACGCTCGATCCCGGCTCTCTCGAACGGCTGCATGCGCTCCTGGAGTCCCACAATGATGCGGCCGTCGCTGTCCCGTACCTTCGTTATCGGTCTGGCCCCGAGCGAGTCTTCTCCACCGGCGGGATCATCACCAAGATGAGTCGGACGCTGCATCCGGAACAAGGGGCGCCAGTCGCCACTGTGAAGCACCGCTCGCCGCACGACATTGCGTGGGGAGACGGCGCATGCCTCTTGTTGCGGCTGTCTGCACTGGATCAGGTCGGAGGATTCGATGAATCCTACTTTCTCTATGTTGAAGAGGTAGACCTGCAATATCGCTTATCAAGAGCCGGATGGAAGATCCTCGCCGATCCGCAGGCATGGGGAGCTCAAGAGCCTGGCGCCTACTCGCTCTATTACAAATACCGGAACCTGACGTACTTCTCCTCAAAGCATTCCGAATTGCACCCTTGGCCATGGCTGCTCGCTTTACCCAAGGACGTATTCCGAATGATCCGACTTGGCCGTCCCTCAGAATTCTGGCGCGCCCTAGCCGGCTTGGCAGACAAGAAGCGCGGGCGGATGGGTCCGAATCGGAAGCTGAATCCTGCGTGACTATGAGCTCCAAAGATCCGTCGAGAGTTCCCATGTCCTCAGCGATCGAGACTGAGGCCCCAAGGCAGAGCGCCCCAACCGAGCTCTCCGAGTCCGGACTGCGCGATTTGCGCCTGGCTGCATTTGCGAAGATCACGGACGCCGCCTCGCGCTTCGGCCCAGTTCTAGCGACGACCTTGATCTCGCAGGGCGTCTCCGCCGCCGCATTGCTGCTGCTACCGCTGCTCGGCCCGAGCCGTTCCGCGCTGTACGCCATCGGCATCCAAACCGGAAACGGTCCGTTTACGGGGATCGTCCTCGGTGTGGTCTACCTGCTCGCCATCGGCCGGCCCGGGTTTCAGGGTTGGAAGCGCTGGGGCACTGTGTCGATCGCGTTTTCTGCTGCGCTCAGCTCGGTCGTCTTCATTGTGGTCGCCCGAGGGAAGCTGGCGAGCGAGTTCGGCACAGCCGTCATGGCGTTCTATTTCTGTGCCGTCGCTGTCGGCGGCGCCTTGATGGCCGTCGCAGGACTCTATGGCGCTCGCATGGCATGCGAAGGGCGACCTGTGCCGCTCGCGGCTACAACAATCGCGCCCAACGTCGGGCTCTTTCTCGGGATCGGGGCCGACTTTCTGTCCCTGTCCCGAACGGGCTGGCTGCTCGACTGCTTTCCCCAGCTGGGCTGGGTGCTTGGTGGTGCGGTGGGTCTTGCCGTCATCCGTTACAAGTACCGAAGCCATCGAGTGAGGTACTCGGCAGTGCACGTAGCGGTTGACGAGACGACGTCGAGCCGCACGCGTCATGGCGTGGGGCTCGGGCTCGGGGCCATAACCAGCGCGGTATTTCCCAGCCTCTATGTCAGTGCGACGGCCAATCTGACTTCAGGCATGACCGCCATCCTGTTTTTAGTCACGCGAATCGGCTCATCGGTGGTTGGGGTCGGCGTCAATTCCATGCTCCTGGCCCGTTTCAACTGGTCCGCGACGCCGCGAAGCATGAGCAGGACGGCACAGCTGCTTCTCGCCATCGCCGTCGCCTGCGCGGCGGCGGCACTCGGTCTGCACTGGCATGCCGTAGCCGACGTTCCCTCGAATGCGTTCGCTCTCGCGTCGTGGCTGTTCAGCATTCTTGCGGCGCCGCTCGTGACGCGTGAACTGAACGCACTTCGCAAAGGGACAACGATCCTTCTCAAGGTGATCGTCGATCTGGCTGCGTCGAGCGTCACATTGTGGATACTCTTTTCTCGCCCCTCTGGCACGGGATACCTGGCAGCATTCATGGTCTCGCAAGCCGTAAGCTGCGCGATCGCGGCGATCGGACTGCGGCAACGAGGCCTTTTGATCGTGTCCCTGCCGCTCTTGCTCGCGAGCTACGCTCTGCTGGTCTTCGGCTGGGAGTAAGGCTGCGGTGCTCTTCGCATACGCGGAACCTCGGCAATAGGGGTGCGCGGCCTCAGGTGCCACTCAAAACGCGTCCTCACCCGGCGCCAGGACTGCCCTGAGCGTGCGCCACAGGATCACGAGGTCACCCGCCAGCGACCAGTTCTCGACGTAATAGAGGTCGAGGCGGATCGCCTCCTCCCACGACAAGGTGGAGCGGCCGCTGACCTGCCACAGGCCGGTCATACCGGGCTGCACGTTGAGGCGGCGCCAGGCGGCCGCGTCGTAGAGCTCGACCTCGGGGTCGCGCTGCGGGCGAGGGCCGACGAGGCTCATCTCGCCGTTGAAGACGTTGAAGAGCTGGGGCAGCTCGTCGATGGAGTACTTGCGCAGGAACGCTCCGACCCGGGTCAGGCGCGGGTCGTTCTTCACTTTGAACAGCGGCGTGCCGACCGTTCCCTGCTCTTCCAGCAGCGACTTCAGCTGGGCATCCGCATTCACGATCATGGAGCGGAACTTGAGCATGTAGATGCGTCCGCCGTCGCGGCCCACGCGCTCCTGCTTGTAGAAGACGGGCCCCGGCGAAGTGAGCTTCACCGCAAGCGCGGCGCCGAGCAGCACCGGCGAGAGCACGAGCAGCAGCAGGCCTGACCCGACGATGTCGAAGACGCGCTTGGCGGCACGCTGTCCGCCCTCGTAACGCGGCGTCTCGACGTGCATGAGCGGCAGGCCGGCTACCGGCCGGGTGTGGATGCGCGGACCGCCGACATCGGTGAGGCTCGGTGCCATGACAAGGTGCCGCCGGCCGGGCTCGAGCGACCAGCTGATGCGCCGCACGCGCTCGGGCGAGAGCTCGTCGCCGCTCGTGATGACGACGGTGTCGGCATCCGTTCGATCCATCGCCTCGATCACACGGTCGACGTCGCCGACGATCGGCAGCGCGGGGCCGGTCGGCAGTACGACCGCGTCGTGCTGGCCCGGCACGATCGCACCGACGATCGAGTAGCCGGCGTACGTCGCGCGCCGGAGCTCGGCACCGATGTGCGCGATCGACTCGCGCGATCCGATGAGGATGACCCGCGAAGAGTAGGCGCCCTCCGCGCGCTGCAGCTGCAGCCACTGACGCCACAGCCAGCGCTCGACGAAGAGTGCGGCGAGCCCGAGCGGCAGCGAGATCAGGATGTAGCCGCGCGCGAGGTCGACTTTGAAGAGGAAAGCGAAGACCGCGACCAGGAAGAAGACCCGCAGCGTCGCGTCGAAGATGAGCTTGTACTCGGTCGAGCCGGTGCCGATCACGCGGTCGTTGCGGGTGCCGGAGATGCTCAGCGCTAGCATCCAGATCGCTGCGATCACGAACGAGACGAGCGAGTAGCTGATGCCGCCGAGCCGCAACGGTGCGCCGCCCGCGTCGACCGTGCGCCCGAAACCCAGCCACACGAGCTCGGTGCCGAACATGACCCAGAGCAGCGCGGCGGCATCGGTGAGCGCGAGGCGACGCGCGAACGACGTGCGCCAGTCGACCACGACACGCGAGGACGCTGCGGATGCAACGCCAAACGTCGTCAAGTCAGCCATGCCAAGGCTCCGGTCGGGGAAGTTCTGGGTGGTCTGCGTCGGGTCGCAGAGAGGAAAAAGACCTCGCCCTTCCCCTCGCCCTCAGCCTAGGAACGAGAGATCGCTGCTAGACGCGAACGTCTGCCCCCAATGCGCGGCTCAAACGTCGGGTCTGCCCCTTGTTCGGGGCAGGAAGTAGCCAGGCATCCGAGACCCCGCCAGCCCCCGAGGGAGGCGCATCTCATTGTTTGTATCACGACAACAATTCCCCTCGGTCGAGGGTGACAAATCCTCCGTTTGCATGGTGCATCACACGGTCGTTGGGGCTAGGTTCATGCCATGGCACGGCCGAAGTCCTCACGAGCAGCGCTGCTCGACGACATCTTCGAAGAGATCAACGTCATCACCCGGCGCGGGACCGCCCGCGCCCGCCGCCTGGCGGCCCCGCTCAGCTACGTCGAGCACTCCCTGCTGCAGTTCATCGGTGCGACTCCGGGGTGCAGGGCGACCGACATCGCGAGCTCCTTCCACCTCAACCGCTCAACCGTGTCGCGACAGGTGGCCTCGCTGCTCGATCACGACCTCGTCGAGTACAAGGCGCGCAGCGAGGACTCGCACCATCGCGGGCGCGAACTGCAGCTGACCGCAAGCGGGAGGGAGCGGCTGTCGTCCGCCCGCGGAGAGCAGCGCAAGGCGTCGCTCGAGAGGCTCGCCGACTGGAGCGATGACGAGCTCAAGATGTTCGCCGGGCTGCTCGATCGGTACAACTCGAAGGAGCCGAAGGTCGGGAAGTAGGCGGATCTCGTCCGGCCCGACAGAGCCCTATATCGCGGGATCGCGGAGCGGTTCGATGGGCCAGAGACCTCTGCTGACCGTCATGACGACGGCTTCTCTTGTTCCGAGGCCATCTGTCGGGCGAGACCTTCGGCCGCTCGGCGG
Organism: Gryllotalpicola koreensis; assembly: GCF_039538185.1. NCBI lineage: Bacteria > Bacillati > Actinomycetota > Actinomycetes > Micrococcales > Microbacteriaceae > Gryllotalpicola > Gryllotalpicola koreensis. Next base: position 273,616 of record NZ_BAABBW010000003.1, on the reverse strand, counting down.
GACTCGCTACTGCTGTGTCCCGCGTTCTCGACGACCGGGAAGGCGATCACCGCGCGTTTGGGATCCGCCCGGTCCACGGTCGCCGGAAACACCTGCCCCACCTGAATCCAGTCTTCCCTGCGGACAGTGACAGGATCGCGGCGCACCGGCGTGGGCGGCACCCCGGGAGCGGTCACGACACCGTCGACCCGGAACGCCATCACGTAATCCATGTGGGCGGTCACGTAATGATCCGCCGACGCGACAGTGAACTCGCCCTCGACGGGATCTTTCATTCGCCCTCGGCGCAGCTTGTCCATCAGCCCCACAACGTCAGCGTACGACTCCTCGCCTTTGGCGACACGTCCTAAGCCGGCCGCAACTATTCGGCACGAGCTAGCTGCAACAGGGCCAGGGATCAGGAAACAGGCGTCACCGTCACAGGGAACTGAAGAGTCACGTTCGAGTTCCAAGACGGGGACGCCTACGTGCTGGACTACGAGGACTACCACCGATGAGCGAGACCAAGGCCATGTTCAACCCGCCGCACCCCAGCGAGTCCATCCTCGAGAGCTACCTCGAGCCCCTCGGCATGAGCGGCCGCGAGTTGGCGACTCGACTCGGAGTTGCTCCGTCCACGATGATCCGGGTACTCAACGGGACCAGCCGGCTCAGCCCGGGGGTGGCTGCCCGGCTCGCCAAAGCCTTCGGGTCCATTCCGAAGTGGGGGCTCGATTGCACCCGGGATCGTTTCTAGACGCGCTGTGCGCTCCTCAACGGTCGGAGCAGCCCGTGATCGCCGCACGCAGCCTCTCGAGCGGCGCCTTCGGCTCGCGCGACTCGGTGACCAGGCCGTTCGTCTCCTGCCCCGTGTCGGTCAGCTGCGTGTAGCAGAAGCCCGCGAGCACCGGCGATGACGTCGCTGCCTTGACGATGCTCGTCACCCGGGCGAGGAAGTCATCGGCGCTCGTCGCCGTGTTGTACCCCCACGAGCCGTCGACGGGCGCGGCGTTCCAACTGGTTCCGCCGAATTCCGTGAGCAGCACCGGCGTACGGCATCCGTGATCTCCCGCATCCGCGTGCAGCAGCCGGCCCGCCGGGCCCATCCCCTCGGTCAGCTCGGCGATCGTCTCCTCGCTCGCATAGCGCCGCGCGAGCGACTCGGGGTCGCCGTCGTAGTCGTGGATCGTGAGCAGATCGGAACGCGTGTGCTCCCACCCGTCGTTCGAGATCACCGGGCGCGTGCCGTCGAGCGCGCGGGTGAGGTCGGCGATGCCGCGGCTGAACGCCTGCTGTCGCGGGTCGTGCGCGATCTGCTGCACCCCCCAGCTCTCGTTGAGCGGCACCCACGCGATCACGGCAGGATGGGAGCGGTCGCGCAGCACGATGTCGGTCCACTCGGTCACCTGGTTCTGCACCGCACGCGGAGAGAACTCGTAGGCGCTCGCCGTCTCGCCCCAGATCAGAAGGCCGAGCCGATCGGCCCAGTACAGGAACCGCGGGTCCTCCGCCTTCTGGTGCACCCGTGCCGCGTTGAACCCGAGCGACAGGATCAGCTCGACTTCGCTCTTGAGCGCCTCTGCAGACGGCGCCGCCAGGTGCGATTCCGGCCAGTAGTTCTGCGAGAGCACCGCCCGCAGGTACAGCGGGCGATCGTTGAGCAGCAGGTGACGGCCGTCGGTGGCGACCGTGCGCAGGCCGAGGTAGCTCGCCACGGCATCCGTCTGATCGCCGTCGTCCGTCTCGACCACGATCGACGCGTCGAGCAGCCGCGGGTGCTCGGGCGACCAGAGCAGCTCTTGATACTGCTGGCCGTTGCGCTGCCTCGGGATCGCGATCGTGACGTGAGACGTGACATCGAGCAGGGCGACGGATGCCTGCGCGAGCAGCTCGCCCTCGAAGTCGACCCGCACGGTCGCGGTGGTGCCGGATGCCGGCCGCGCGTTCAGCACCAACTCGAGATCAACGGATGCCTGAGCCGTGTCGCTCTGCCATGCGAGTGCCGTCACGTGCAGCTCGGGAACGCACTCGAGCCAGACGGGCTGCCAGATACCGGTGGTGCGGTGGTACCAGATCGCATGGGGGTCCTCGTGCCAGTCCTGCTTGCCGCGCGGCACCTCGACGTCGAGCGGGTCGTCGAGGGCGCGCACGACGAGTTCGTTGGGCGCGTCCGTCCGGACGCTGCTCGTGATGTCGAAGTGGAAGGGGGTCTGGCCGCCCTGGTGCCGCCCGAGGTGGCGGCCGTTGAGCCAGACATCCGCAACGTAGTCGACGGCGCCGAAGCGAAGGATCGTACGCGGGCTGCCCTCAGCGAGACCGGCCGCGATCAGATCGGACCTGTCGAAGGTGCGGCGATACCAGACGACAGGATGGAAACCCGTCTCGCCGATGCCGGACGCCGGGGATTCCGGCGGAAACGGCACCTCGATCGTGCGCTCGAAGTCGATGCTTCCCGGCTCTTCATCGGGCACGCTGCCGTAGGCGAACTCCCAGGTGCCGGTGAGATCGCGCCAGGCGTTGCGCACGAGCTGCGGGCGGGGGTAGGTGCCGTCTTGGCGGCCGGCATCGGGACGGTCTGTCGTGTTCACGCACTCTCTCGCTTCGTGATACGGAAGGGCACTTGGCTGTGCTTGACAGGGGTGTTCGGCTCGGGAGCGCCGAGCAGAAGGTCAAGCGCGAGCGCGGCGATCGCGCTCTTGTCCGGCGCGACGGTCGTGAGTGACGGGGTGCTGTACCGCCCCTCCTCGATGTCGTCGAAGCCCACCACCGCCACCTCGTCAGGCACCCGCTTCCCGCTCTCGCTGAGCGCATGCAGGGCGCCGAGCGCCATGAGGTCGTTGAAGGCGAAGACCGCATCGAACTCGGTGCCCGCCTCAAGCAGGCGGCGGATCGCCTCGGCTCCGTCGGCGCGGCGGAAGTCGCCGACGCGTTGGACGAGCTCGGGTCGCCATGGCACCTTCGCCGCCTTGAGCGCCTGCCGGTACCCCGCCATGCGCAGCTTCGAGGTCTCGTTCGGACCTGCAGCCTGGGCGCCGATCGCGGCGATGCGCGTGCGACCGGATGCCAGCAGATACTCCGTTGCAGCGCGGGCCGCCGCCGCGTTGTCGACCCCGACGTGCGGCAGGGCCGTGGCGTCGGCATGCTCGCCGAGCAGCACCATCGGCGTTGAGTCGACCCGCTTCTCGAGCTCGGAGGCGCCGAGGGCGAGCGGCGACAGGATCAGCCCGTCGAGGATCGGCAGGCCGACCCCGTCGCTGATCCGCCGCTCCGCGTCGGCGAGCGCGTTGGTCTGGTTGATCAGCACCGTCGTCGAGCGTTTTGCCGCCTCGTCGACGAATGCTGCGGCGAGCTCGGCGAAGTAGGACTGCCGCAGATCGGGCAGAGCGAGCGCGATCATGCCGCTGCGGCCGCCGCGCAGCAGGCGGGCCGCGTTGTTGGGGCGGTAGTCGAGCTCGAGCAGCGCGGCGCGCACCCGTTCGGCGAGGTCCTCGCTGACCCAGCCGGTGCCATTGACGACATTCGAGACGGTCTTCGCCGAGACGCCGACGCGGTCGCCGACGTCCTTCAGCGTCGTCCTGCGCATCAGGTCCCCTTCCCGAACCGCGTCACCGGGCATCCGCCGTTCAACGCTTACCTTGGCACACCACCCGACTCTTGTTCAACGTTGAACGACCGTGTATAAGTGGCAGTACACCGATTCGTTCAACGTTGAACATCGAAGGGAACTCGCATGACCTCACAGCACTCGACTGGTCGTGGACCCGGTCGCAGGATTCCGCTGCTCGCAGCGGCTGCAACAGGAATCCTCGCCCTCGCCCTGTCCGGATGCACCGGCCAGGGCACATCAACCAGCAATTCCGACACCGGCTCCGGCGGCAAGATCACGCTCACCTTCTGGAACGGCCAGACCGGCCCCGACGGCCCCGCGATGAACAAGGTGATCGACGCCTTCAACAAGTCGCAGAGCAAGGTGGCCGTCAAGAGCGTCACGATGCCGTGGGACACCCTGTACCAGAAGCTGCTCACCGGCGCCGCCTCGAAGGGCGGCCCCGACATCGTCGCGCTCGACTTCACCCAGCTGCCGAAGTACGCCTCGCAGGGCCTGTTCCAGCCGCTCGATGACTACTACAAGGACAGCGCGCACGACACCGACACCCTGCCGAAGGCCGCGACCACGGCATCCGTCTACGACGGGAAGAACTACGGCGTCCCCTTCGACATCGCGACCACGATGATGTACTACAACAAGACCCTGTTCAAGCAGGCCGGTCTCGACCCTGACAAGCCGCCGACCACCTGGGACGAGTTCGCGGCCATGGTGCCGAAGCTCACCAAGACGCCGGCCGGCTCGTCGAAGCCCGACCAGTACGCGATCGCACTGGCGGACAACAACACCGTCGACATGTATCCCCAATTCCTCTGGAACACGGGCGGCGGCATCGTCTCGGAGGACAACAAGAAGTCACTGCTCGACTCCCCCGAGACGCTCAAGGCGCTCGACTTCTGGGTCGACCTCGTGAAGAACAAGCAGGCCTCCCCCATCGGCCTGTCAGGCGCGGACGCGGACAAGCTCTTCAACTCCGGCAAGGCCGCGATCGAGATCAACGGCCCGTGGGCGACCACCGGCTACAAGGACGCGGGGATCGACTTCGGCGTGACGCGGCCGTTCGCCGGCCCCGACGGCAATGCGCTGCTCGCCTCGGTCGAGACGATGGCCCTGCCCGCCAAGGACGACGACGCGACGAAGCAGGCCGCCTACAAGTTCTTCGACTACTGGACCTCGAACGATGCCCAGCTGACGTGGGCGGAAGGCTCCGGCTTCCCGCCGCTGCGCTCGGACGACAACGCCAAGATCACGGGCAACCCCTACCCCGCCATCTTCGGCGCGAAGGACGTCGTCGACGACTCCCGTCTGCTGAACCCCGGAATCGCCTCGGGCGCCACGATCGTGAACGACGTGTTCTACCCCTCGCTGCAGAAGGCGCTGAACGGCGACGGCTCGGTCGAGGAGATCTTCACGGCCGCCTCGAAGGAAGTCCAGGCCGATCTCGACAAGGACAAGTAGGCGAGCACGGAACCCTATGTCGACGTCTATGTCCCGGCGCCGCATGACGAGGACGGCGTGGTTGTTCCTCACGCCGTCGCTCGTCGTGCTGATCGCGTTCACGGTCTACCCGATGATCCAGGCCGGCTACCTCTCGCTTACGAACTACAACCTGATCCGCGCGGCGCAGTGGGTCGGATTCGCCAACTACCGCCAGCTGTTCGCGGATCCCGCCTTCTGGAACGCCTTCGAGAACACCGTCATCTACGCGGTCGGCGTCACCCCGGTGACCGTCGTGCTCGCCCTGCTGCTCGCGATCTTCCTGAACCGGCAGTTCGTGGGCCGCGGCTTCGTGCGCACGGCGATCTTCCTGCCGTTCATCGTCTCGCTCGGCATCATCGCGATCGCCTGGTCCTTCCTGCTCGACCCGAACATCGGCCTGGTCTCATACTGGCTCGGGAAGGTCGGCCTCGTCTCCAAGCAGGGGCTGCTGTCCGACCCGCACTGGGCGCTGCCCGCGGTCATGTTCGTCGGCGTCTGGAAGAACGTCGGCTTCTACATGGTCATGTACCTCGCGGGGCTGCAGTCGATCCCCGGTGATCTGCAGGAGGCGGCCCGGCTCGACGGCGCGAACGCGTGGCAGCGCTTCCGCAGCGTGACGCTGCCACTGCTGTCCAATCAGACGATGCTCGTGTCGGTCATGGCGCTGATCGCGTCGCTTCAGGCTTTCGACCAGATCTACGTCATGACACACGGCGGGCCGTTCTTCCGCACGGAGACGCTCGTGATGCTGATCTACCGGGAGGGCTTCCAGAACCTGCAGTTCGGCTACGCATCCGCGATCTCGTGGGTGCTGCTGATCTTCGTCTTCCTGTTGTCGATCCTGCAGTTCGGCTACTTCCAGCGCCGGCAGGTGCGCTACTGATGAGCGCCGCCAACCCCACGGCCGTGCCGGGCTCGCGCACGCGCCGACACCGCGTCATCTCGACCAGGACGCTGCTCTCCATCGTCACGACGGTCGCCGGCATCGTCATCGGCCTCGCCATGCTCCTGCCGGTGATCTGGATGGTCTTCACGGCTTTCAAGCCCGAGAACGACATCGTCACCTTCCCGCCCGAGCTGCTGCCGCGGCATTTCACGCTCCAGCACTTCATCGACGTGTGGGATCGGATTCCGTTCGCACGGCTCTACCTGAACACGATCCTGTTCGCGGGCGCGGTGACGGTCATCTCGCTGTTCTTCGACTCGATGGCCGCCTACGCCCTCGCACGACTGCAGTTCCGCGGCCGCGAGATCGTCTTCGTCGGCATCCTGATCCTCCTCATGCTGCCGTTCCAGGTCACACTCGTGCCGCTGTACGACATGCTCAACAGCATCGGGCTGACGAACACCGTTCCGGGCATGATCATCCCCCGCATGACGAACGCCTTCGGCATCTTCTTCCTGAGGCAGTTCTTCCTCGCACTGCCGAACGACCTGGAAGAGGCGGCGCGCATCGACGGGGCCGGCGAGTGGCGGATCTACCGGCAGATCATCCTGCCCATCGCGAAGCCGGCACTGTTGACGCTCGGCCTGTTCCACTTCCAATACAACTGGAACGACCTGCTCTGGCCGCTCATCATGTCGTCCGACTTGGACAACGCCACGCTGCCCGCGGGCCTCGCGCTCTTCATGGGCCAACACGTCGTCGAATACGGCCTGCTCATGGCGGGCTCGCTGTTGGCGCTCCTGCCCGTCGTCATCTTCTTCCTCGTCATCCAGCGAAGTTTCGTCGCCGGCATCGCCACTACCGGGATCAAGTAGACCCATTTCTCACCTTCACCACGAAAGGCACACGTGACAGACCACGACTGGACCAGCGACGGCCGACTCCACCTCGGAGTCGGCATCGAGGACACCTTCATCGCCGAGGAGGAGCTCGGCCAGCGCAAGCTCGACGAGTACGAGCTCACCCAGCACTACGAGAACTGGCGAGAGGATCTGAGCCTGGCCGCGGAGGTCGGCGCCCAGTTCGTGCGATGGGGCATCCCCTGGTACCTCGTCGAGCCGCAGCCCGGCGAGTTCGACTGGCGGTGGATCGACGAGGTGGCCGAGCACTTCCAGAAGCTCGGACTCAGCTGCGTCGTCGACCTGATGCACTACGGCACGCCGCTGTGGCTCGAGAACTCCTTCGCCAACGGGCGCTATGCCGAGCGCGTCGCCGCCTACGGGCGCGCCGTCGCCGAGCGCTACGCCGGCGTGTTCGACTACTTCACGCCGCTCAACGAGCCCGTTGTCAACGCGCTCTACTGCGGCGAGAACGGCGTGTGGCCGCCCCGCTTCGTCGGCGACGACGGATTCGCCAAGATCATCGCCGCCGTCGCCAAGGGCATCGTCCTCACCCAGCGTGAGATCGCCGCCGCGAACCCGGCGGCGAAGTTCGTGCACGTCGACGCGGGCTTCCGGTGGACGAACGAGGGCCCTGTGCGCACCCGCGAGCTGCTCGAACAGCGCCGCTTCATCGCGCTCGACCTCGTCACCGGCCGCGTCACACCGGAGCACCCGCTCTACGGCTACCTGCGCGACGGCGGCGTCAGCGCCGCCGACCTCGAGTGGCTCGTCGCCTCCGCGGTCACCCCCGACGTGGTCGGCGTGAACTACTACCCCGGGTTCACCACCCTCGAGTTCGACGAGAACGGCGTCGAGCGCGGTGTCGAGGCGGGCACCGCCGGCCTACGCGAGCTGCTGCTCGCCTATCACGAGCGCTACGGGCTGCCACTCGCCGTCACCGAGACGTCACGCGGGGCATCCGTCGCCGAACGCATCACCTGGCTCGATGAGTCGATCGCGACCGTGAACGAGTTGCGGGCCGGCGGGCTTCCGATCGTCGGCTACACCTGGTTCCCGTTCTTCACGCTTGTCGACTGGCTCTACCGACAGGGCACCAAGCCCGCCGACCACTGGTTCGTGCACATGGGCCTCGTCGACCTCGAACGCGGGGCCGACAGCAGGCTGATCCGGCACCGGACGGATGCCTTCGGGCACTACCAGGAGATCGCGCGGTCACTCCACGAGTGACTTCACGATCTCGAGGGAGCGCTTGCGGTTCTCGAGCGTGGCGCCGGCGGGCTGCACCATCAGCTCGTCGACGCCCGTCGACGCGAGCAGCGACTCGAGCTGCGCGCGCACCTCATCGGGCGTGCCGACCGCCTGGCGGGAATTGCGATGCGCGATGAACTCCTCTTCAAGCGGCGAGAACTCGTAGGCGAGCGCCTCCTCCACCGACACGGGCGACGGCTTCTGCCCCTGCCGCATCCGGATGAACGTGATCGCGCCGGGCAGCATCTCACGGCGGACGACCTCGGCCGAGGCATCCGTGATCACCGTCACCGCGATCATCGAGTGCGGCCTCTCGAGGAACCCGCCCTCGCGGAACGAGTCGCGGTAGATCTCGAGCGCACGCTCCGTGTTCTCGCCCGAGAAGTGGTGCGCGAAGGCGAACGGCAGGCCGAGCGTGCCGGCCAGCTCGGCCGAGAATCCCGACGAGCCGAGCAGCCAGATCTCAGGGGCGTCGCCGAGGCCGGGCACCGCGAGCAGCTGTGCCATCGGATTGCTCGGCGCCATTCCGTGGAAGAAGCCGATGAGGTCCATCAGCTCGCGGGGGAAGGCGGACGCGTCGAGACCCTCCTGCGTGCGGCGCAACGCGAACGCCGTGACGCCGTCGGTGCCCGGCGCGCGGCCGATGCCGAGGTCGATGCGGTCGCCGTAGAGCGCGCGCAGCGTGCCGAACTGCTCGGCGACGACGAGCGGCGCGTGGTTCGGCAGCATGACGCCGCCCGAGCCGACGCGCATCGTCTTCGTGGCGGCGGCGACGGCGCCGATCAGGATCGCGGGCGAGCTCGAGGCGATGCCCGGCATGCCGTGGTGCTCAGCGAACCAGTAGCGGCCGTAGCCGAGCGGCTCGGCATGCTGCGCCAAGGCGATCGAGCCGGCGACCGCGTCGGCGTTGGTCTGCCCGAACCCGCGCCAGGCGAGATCGAGAACGTTCAGGGGCACATCGGCGAGCGCAGTCATCGTTATCGGCAACGCAGGGAAGGGGCGACGGATTCCTGAACCCGCGCTCCCCGACCCCGAGTTATAGTGAATAAATGTCAGTTTCAGCGCGCAAGGTCGGGGTGATCGGCCTCGGGGCCACCCTCGCGGCCGTCTGCGCACTCGTGCTCGCGCCGTCGCACCCCGACGTCGGCGCACTGTGGAGCGACATCGAGCGCACGGCCGCGCCGCTGGAGCGTCTCGGGCTTCCGAGTTCGCTGATGCGCCCCGGTGTGCTCGAGTTCGGGTCCAACATCCTGATGTTCGTGCCGCTGGGGCTCTTCGGCGCGCTCGCGCTGCCGCGCCGCCTGTGGTGGCTCGTCGCGCTCGCGTGCTTCGCACTGACCTGCGCGATCGAGACGACGCAGCTGCTGCTGCTTCCCGGCCGCACCTTCGACGTGACCGACATCATCGGCAACGCGGCCGGCGGGCTCTTCGGGGCGGTCCTCGCCTGGAGCGCGCGGGCCGCGCGCTCCCTGTTCAGCGGGAGCGGGCGCCGCGTCGCAGCCGCGAGATGACCCAGAACAGAGCCCCAGCGACCACAGCGGCGCCGGCACCCCAGAGAACACCCACGCTGATGTCAGTGCCGGTGCGCGCGAGCTTCGACGCGCTGGCGGCCGGCGCCGGGTCGACCGCACCGCAGGCAGCGGTGACGGTCACCGTGCCGTATGCGGCGTGCTCCGTGCCCGGCTCGACGAGCGTCACCTCGTACACGCCGCTGGTGGCGCTGCCGAAGTGCAGATTGAGCTCGGCTCCGCCCGAACTGGTGCTCGTCAGGTGCGACGTGACCTGCGACGCCGAGAACGTCGCGACGGTCGGCGCAGCGGAGACGCCGCTCACCGTCAGCGCGAGATCGACGTCGTCGTCGAAGGTGTGGTCGGGGATCTGGCGGGTCAGGGTGCTGCAGGACGCGATGGTCACAGACCACGGGTCCGGCTTCGCGGGAGTGTACGGGTCCGGGGTGGCGGCCGCGCTGAGCGGGAAGGCGAGCGCGAGCGCGAGCGTTGCCGCTGCGCCGCCGGGCACGAGAGAGCGCCGGAGAGCAGACATTCGGGTCACATCCTCATCGGGTTGAGTAATCCTCACTTTACCCATAGACAGACCCGTGAGCATGCCCCCGATGGGGGCACGCGAAAGGGCGGAGCCGTGATCCGGCCCCGCCCTTCGGTGTCGTGCGGTGTGGCGCTACGGGCGGCGAGCGCCCGCCGGCGCCTCCGCCTGACGCTGCTTGCGATAGCTCCGGATGCCGATGAACGCGGCGCCGAGGACCACCAGGCCCACCGCCGCCCACACCGTGGCGAGCGAGATGTACGAGCCGGTAGTGGCAAGCGGGGTGGCGCCGTTCGCGGTCGTGACGGCCGCAGCCGCCGCACCCTCGACCGGGATCGTGATGGCCGCGGTCGTCGTGCCGTCGGTCGCCTCGACGGTGACGGGTGAGCTCGCGTCGACCGGCATGGTGGCCGTCACATCGGCCGCGCCGGTGCCGTCGGTCACGGCGGCGAGCGCCGGCGACTCGGCCGCGCGGAAGTCGGCGAGAGACGTCGGCACATTGCCCGCACTGAAGAAGTAGACGGTCAGGTCGTGGTTGACCTGGAAGATCGCGTTGAAGTGCACCGTGAACGTGCCGCCCGGTGCGGTGGAGCCCGTGACCGTGCCGGCCGCCGCGCCCGTGATGGTCGGGGTACCCGGCGTGTAGGTCGCCGCGTTCGCCGCAAGCGGGCCGCCGAAGACGGCCGCGCCCGCAACGGCCAGAACGGCCGCTGCCTTGATAAGTCGATTCATTGTCGTTCCCCCAGAGTTGCTGCATTTGGGTAGGCGACAACCGCCGTGCGAGACGGGTCGGCGCCTGCAAGATGCAACCAAGGTACCCCGGACGGGGGTCACTTCGCACCGTCCTGCGGGCAACTTGCCCCGCACATGCACCAGTGCGCACGAGTTGTCCCCAAAGCGCAGACATTCGGTCCGGCCACGAATTCTGTTCTGCAATTCTCTCGGCATGCGCCGTCCCGATCCGTTGCCAGAAGCGCTGCAGCGCGCCCCGTTCGCTACCTCAGCCGTCGATGCGTTCGGGCTGTCTCAAGATCGGCTCGAGGCATCCGATCTCTCTCACCCCTTTCGCGGGGTGCACGTGCCGCGCGCTCTGCTCGATGGTCTCGATGATGACGAGCAGTTTGCGATGCTCTGCGATGCGTACCAGGCGAAGATGCCACGGCAGTGGTTCTTCAGCGGCCCGACTGCGGCGCGCATCATGGGCGTGCCGCTACCCGCACGACTCGAGAAACTCGAGGTGCACGTCACTGCGCGCGGCGGCTCCTTCGCGCCGAGCGGGCGCAACGTCGTCGGGCACAAGACCCGAGCCGCCGAAACGACCTGGGTGAACCGGCGCCGCGTGCGCATCGGTGCGGAGGTGTGGTGCGAGCTGGCATCCGTTCTGTCGGTCAACGAGCTGATTCAGGCAGGCGATCGGATGCTTTCCGAGAAGCCCTTCCTGCTCGCGACCAGGCGACATCTCATCGACGCCGTTGCGGCATTCGGTGCGGGCCGTGGTGTCCGGAAGCTGCGTGAGGCGCTGCCGCAGCTGCGCGAGAACGTGTGGTCGCCCCGCGAGACGTGGGTGCGGCTCGTGCTGCTGCGAGCTGGATTGCCCGAGCCCGAGTGCAATGTGCGGCTGTTCCGGCCCGATGGCGTGTTCCTCGCCGTCGGCGACCTCGTCTATCGGAGGTATCGGGTGGTCATCGAGTACGAGGGCGAGCGCTGGCACACCGACCCGTGGGCGGGGCGCGAGATCGACAGATACAACCGACTGGTGCTCGCCGGCTGGACGGTCGTGCGCGTGCGTAAGCATCACACGGCAGCCGACGTCGAGCGCATGACCCTGGAAGCCTTGCGGCTGCGCAGCTACCGCGGCTGACGGATGCCGGGTACCACGGCGCACGCGCCCGGCTCTCGCCGAGGGGTGGCTAAACCGGGGAATCTCGAGCCAAAGCCCGGTTAGGCCACCCCTCGGCAGGAGCACTGAGCCGGGCGGCGGGGGCGGGGCCGTCAGGCCCCGCCCCCGCCGCCCGCGGAATACTGCTTACGCGGTGTGCGCGGCCGCCTTCTTGCGGCGGGCCGTGGTGCGGATCGCGATGAAGCCGGCGCCGACGGCGACCAGGCCCACAGCGCCCCACACCGTCGCGAGCGAGATGTAGGTGCCGGTGCGGGCGAGGTTCGGGTCCGCGGCGGTCAGGCTGGCGGCGCCGGGCGCCGCGGCCACCTTGATGACCGAGCTGACCGTGCGGCCGGTCGCGACGTCGGTCGCGGTGACCTGGACGTTGCCGGTGACGTCGGCAGGAAGGTCGACGGTCAGGGTCGCCGCGCCGGTGTGGCCGGCGGTCCCGTTGATGGCCGAAGTCGCGGCGAGGAAGGCGGCCGGGGTGACCGAGCCGGTGGCGACGGCGTTGCCCGGAAGGGCGATCGCCACGCTGACGGCACCGTCGGCGGTGAACGTGCCCGCACCGTAGTGGATGGTCGCGGCGCCGCCGGGAGCGACCGAGCCGCCACCCGAGACGACGGGCGTCGTGGGCGGAACGTAAGTCGCAGCGTTGGCGGCGACCGGGGCTGCGAAGACCGCGCCCGCGATGATGGCGGAGGCGGCGAGCGCCTTGGTGAGCTTCTTCATGTTCGGTTCTCTCGATCTGAGGGTCGGGTCCAGATCTCGACCGCCGGACGGACCTCTCCCCCAGGAGACGTACGCAGACAGTAGACAGTCGGGCTTCTGCTGTGCAACGCCGATAGCGACGCCAGTTGCAACTTTAGGGTGAGAGATTGCCCTGATTTAACTGAGCGGACGCCCCCAATAGACGGGGTGCGGAATCGCGTCAGTTGCGTGTACGACGTCGGCGCGCAGCGGCGATCAGCAGCGCGATGAGACCCAGGATGACGAGGATGCCTGCGAGCCACACGACCCACATCGCGATGTTGCTGCCCGTCCAGGCGAGCGGGCCGCTCGAGTGCGACGGGATGGTAATCGAGCCCGAGACGCTGTGCCCGTCGGCCGTCGACACCGACGCGTTGTAGACGCCGGAGGCGTCCGCGGGGAAGACCAGCGTGAAGCTGACGGCGCCCTCGGCATCCGTCGTGCCCACGACCAGGTTCGCCGTCTCGGCGTGCGTGGCGGACGCCCGGAACTCGCCCAGCGTCGGCGCCGGCCCGCTGCCCGAGACGATCGCGGTCGCGGAGGCGTTCGCGCCGAGCCCGTTCACCGTCACGTGGTTCGCGCCGGGGTGCGCCGTCACGGCGAAGGTTCCGGTGGTGGCGGGCGGGTACGAGGCGGCCTGGGCTGCGAGTGGCGCGGCGACGCTCAGCGCCACCGCCAGCGCGAGACCCCCCAGCCCGCGCGCCACCGCCTTCATCGCGATCACTTCAGCACCGTCTCACACGTGAAGCGGCCCGTCGAGTTCGACACGGGGTTGATCTGCGGCGTCACGTCCGCCGCGATCTTCCCCGACTTGCCCTTCTTCGGATTGAACACGAGCCGCACCGTCGAGCTCTGGCCGGGCTTGAGATCGACGACGTACTGGGCGACGCTGCGGTCGCCGTCCTTCACGAACTTCACCGGCTCGGCCGCCCCCTTGCTGTCGAAGGCGCTGCCGAACTCGACGTCGGGCGAGCCATAGGTGGTCACCTGGGTGCGGATCGTGCCGATCGCGACGCCGTAGGCGCCGCCGCCGGTGACGTACTCGGGCAGCTTCTGCGCGTCGGCGGCCGTCAGCCCGTTCGTCAACTTCACCTGCACGACGTAGAGCGCGCCCACCTTGCTGCAGGTGAGCCGACCCGTCTGGACCTGCGTGTGCAGGTAGTAATCCATCTTCGAGCCGGTGCCGTCGGCGAGGTAGACGCCGAAGCGCTGCTCGCCGGGGGCCGAGTTCGGGGGGCCGCCGACGAGGGTCGTGCCGGCGAGGATCTTGCGCTGCGCGGCATCCGAACTCCACACGTTCATGCGGTGCTCACTGCCGATCTGCGCGAACGCGCCCAGCATCGCCTGGGGCTCGAAGTCGCCCGAGGCGAGCTTCTGGAAGATCGCGGCTGAGGCGGCGTCGAAGAACGCGTCCTGATCGGCGGGCACGCTGAACCGGGCATACACGTCGGAGAGCAGCGACTTCACGACGTTCTGCGAGGTGAGCTCGGTCTGCGCGGGCGTGCCGGCGCCGACCGTCACCGGCCCGGTCGCCTTGAGGATGTATTTGAGCGCCACCGGGTCGAGAGTGATCACCCCGTCGACCGTCTGGCCGAAGCGCTGCTGCCACATCGCGGTGGCGAGCTGCGCCGACTGGTCGAAGCGCGGGGTCAGCGTGACGTCCTGCATGTACTCGCCGGTGATCTCGCCGAAGAGCTGGTTGGTCGGGTCGGCGAGCTTCGTGATCGGGCCGTCGTACGGCCCGAAGCTGGCGCCCGAGTACTGGCTGTCGAGGCTGATCTTCCCCTGGTCAGCGGTGACGTGCACGACGGAGCCCGGGATGCCGCCGAGCGAGCGCAGCTCGGCGTTGTTGAGCACCAGCACGAGATAGCTGCGGGGGCCGCTCTGGCCGAGCATGCCGGGCAGCAGCGCCGCGGCCCTGCTCGCGGCATCCGTGAAGGTCGACACCTCGCCGATCTTGTCTTTGTACTGCGTGACGGCACTCGCGAGCGGGCCGATGACGCCGTGCGTCGAAACGCCGGCTGCGGTCTTCTCGGCCGCCTGGGCGGCCGCGTTCGCCTTCGCCAGTGCGGGCGCAGCGGACGCGAGCGGCGCGACGTCGAGCGCGCCGTTCTTCGGCTTGAAGCTGTCGGCGCCGATCTTGCCGGCGAGCGAGGTGATCGCGTCGAGTCCGTTGTCGGTGACGGATGCCGCGCTGGCCGACACCCCGCCGAGGGCTCGCAGGTTGGGGCCCAGCCACGGCGTCTTCGCCATGACGGCCCACACCGGGTCGGAGGTCAGCGCGTGCGCCTTGTCGGCGCGCGTGCGCAGCTCGGCCGCCTCGGTCGCGGCTGTGCCGGAGTCACCGCTCAGAACGGCGGTCTGGATGCTGCTCGCGATCGGCAGCGCCCGGCGCAGCTGATCAGCGGCGAGCACGCCCCTCACCCCCACCCAGGCGAGTGCGGCGACGAGCACGAGAAGCACGGCGAACACCAGCCAGCCGACCAGCACGCGCGTGCGTCGATGACGGCGCGGCCGACGATCTGCGGCGGCTTGCGACATGCGCACCATCTAAGCAGAGGGCCATCTCACGGTCCTGGCAGGACCCCGGAAGAATGACGAGGGCCGCCCCGGCATGCAGGACGACCCCCGTCAACCGGGGACGCTAGGCCTTGGCCCGATCCTTGCGGCGGGTGACCGACCGCATGGTCACGAAGCCGGCGCCGAGGGCGAGAAGCCCCACGGCACCCCAGACGGTTGCCAGCGAGATGTACGAACCCGTCTCCGCGAGCGAACCCGGGTCGGCGGTCGTGACGGAAGAGCTTGCCGCAGCACCGCTCTTCGCAGCATCAGCAGGAACCGCGACCGACTGGGTCACGGAGGTGCCGGAGCTGTCGGTCACCGTCGCATTCAGCGTCTGGCCGGCGAGGTCCGTGGACCCGCTTGCCTTCAGCTGAGCGGTCAGGGAACCGTCAGCAGCCGCAGTTCCGAGGTTGATGCTCCCCGACTCGTCAGCAGTGAACGTGCCGACGAAGGAGAAGCCCCCGAAACCGGTGATGATGACGTGGACTATCGAGCCCGGGTGGAACGTGTGAGCCGGGAAGTAGAACGGGAACCACCAGAACCCACCC
This sequence comes from Gryllotalpicola koreensis, assembly GCF_039538185.1. Lineage (NCBI taxonomy): Bacteria > Bacillati > Actinomycetota > Actinomycetes > Micrococcales > Microbacteriaceae > Gryllotalpicola > Gryllotalpicola koreensis. The sequence goes on along the minus strand of NZ_BAABBW010000003.1, from coordinate 257,733 downwards.
CACCAGAAAGGCTTGGGGTGATGGTGGCCCGGCTTCGGCGGCTTCGTCGGCGGGTACGCCGGCTTGGTCGGCTTCGGGTGGTGGCCGGTACCCCAGCCCCATCCGATGCCGTGGTCCTTGCCCTGACCGTTGTCAGTGTGCGAGAGGGCCACGGGAGCCGAATTGACAGTCACGGAGCTGGAGGCGGCGGCCGGGGTCGCGCTTGCAGCGAGCGGGACGCTCACTGCCAGTGCGGTTCCAGCCACGACGGCCAGCGCCGTCTTGGTGATCTTGTGCATCTCTGTCCTATCCGCAGGTCGGTGTGGATGTGGGCAATGCGATGGCGTGGGTTTTTCTTTCTCCGTCCCACTAGCGGATCGACCGGAGGTCGGTCCGGACTCAAGCCACGTTATCTATCAACCAGATAAAAGCAAGGCTTGTTTACTCAGTATTTACATCCCTCGGATGGGGGACACCGGCTCGAGGCGCTCGAGCACGCCGTCCTCCATGTGGTACCGCACGTCGGTGAGCGCGAGCGTCGACGGGCGGTGGGTCACCATGACGATCAGGAGGTTCTCGCGCAGGCTCGCGATGGTGTCCATGATCGACTTCTCGGTGCTGCCGTCCAGCGCGCTCGTGGGCTCGTCGAGCACCAGCATCTGCGGATTGAGCAGCAGGCACCGGGCGAGGCCGATGCGCTGCCGCTGGCCGCCCGAGAGGTTGAGGCCCTCCTGCTCGACCACCGTGTCGAGGCCCTGCGGGAAAGCCCGCCCATCGAGCTCCAACGCCGCGGCGAGCGCCGCACGCTCGACCTGCTCGTCGCTCGCATCGCGGTAGAAGCGGATGTTGTCGGCGATCGTGCCCGGCACGAGCCTGACCTCCTGTGAAAGGTACGCGACGTGCGAGTACCAGTCGGCCTGGCGGTATTCCTCGATCGGGACGTCGTTCACAAGCAGGGCACCCGCCGACGGGTCCAGTGTGCGCATGATGAGCTTGAGCAGCGTGGTCTTGCCGCCGCCGGAGGGCCCCACGATGGCGACGAACTGGCCGCGGCGCGCTTCGAAGTCGACGCCGGAGAACACGGCGGTCCCGTCTGCGTAGTCGAAGCCGACGTCGCGCAGCCGCAGCGTCTCGAGGCGGCCGAGGGGCCGCTCGCCCCATACCGCGGTGTCGGGCCCGAGTTCGGCGATCGTCTCATCGACGAGCTCGGCGTAGACCGACATGGCCTTCATGCTCTGCCGCGTGTTCTGCACCTGCTGCAGGTAGACGAGGCCGCGCACGAGCAGCAGGGCCGTGATCGCGATGCCGCCCGTCGCGGCGGGCGCGACGATGGCGACGACGCCGATGCACAGGAATCCGAGCAGCAGCGCCGAGTTGCGGAAGACGATCGGCGTTCCCTGCTGGAGCGCGCGGCCCCGCCGCCACGATTCCGTCGCCTCTCGGGCGCCGTCGAGAGCGATGTCCTCGACCCGCCGCGCGACACCGAAGACGCGGATCTCGATGAACATGCGCGTGTAGATGGCGAGGAAGCTCGAATACCCGCGCACCTGCAATGCCCAGGTGCGGCTCGTGCGCGTGACCGCAGCGGTCACCGGCGCGAACGCCACCGCGATGACGACGGCGACCAGCACGAGCGCGAGGGCCGTCCACGGGCTCGCGATGAACGCGGCCACGAGCAACACGAGCAGATTCGTCCAAGCGGCGGCCGATTGGCCGGTGAGGAACACACCCTCGGCCATGCGGTTCGCGCCGTTGGCGGCGAGGTCCTGGACGTGCCCGGCCGACATCTTGGTCTGCGCGACCACCGACGACGAGTAGAACGCGCGCACCAGGCGCTCGCGCTCGAGGTTGAGCTTGTACGACGCCGCCCGCATCATCAGCTGGCTGGAGGTCAGCTGGAACGCGATCGAGAGCAGCGCGCAGATCGTGCCGATGATCACGCCCTGCACGACGGTGAGGTTGCCGAGCAGGGCCGAGAGGACACCGCCGCTCGTCGAGCTGCGCGCCGCGGAGCCGCCCGTCGCCTGCGTCGCGACCTGCACGATGAGGACCAACAGGCCCGCCTCGAAGAGGCCGCCGAGCCCGCTGAGCACGAGCACGATGGCGATGCGCGAGCGCGGGATGTCGCGCAGCAGCACGTTCGAGGCGGAACCGCCGATGAGCTTCCTGATTCGTTCGATCATGCTGTCTCCCCTATGCCTTGTCGGTGCCCGTCGTGATGGCGGGTGCGCCGGCTCGGCGCCCCGTGAGACCTGCGGCCCGGCGCGCGACGCGCCCCAGCACGGACCGCGCCGTGTAGGCGAGCTCCCGCGGGTCGAGCGCGCGGCCCACGGCGGCGGGCGCGCTCGCGAGGCGCGGGATGCCGAAGTCGCGAGCCACCCGGGCACTGAGCGGCCACGCGAGCCCTCGCAGGCCCTTTCCCGAGTGGTTCTCGCCCGTGTCGACGTGGTAGACCGCACCGCGGAAGGGCAGCGGGGCGAGCGGGAAGCCGTGGTCGGCGAACCACTCGCGGCCCTGGCGGTGCGCGCCCAGCACCCGGTCGAGGCGCTCGCCGTAGGCATCCGCCACCTCGTCCTGCGTCGCGGTGACGGGCAGATCGTCAGGCACGTCGTATGCGTCCCACGCGACGATGTGGCATGTGCCGCAGGTGCGATTGAAGTCGTGCTGCGGTCGCCACGCCTGTCGGCTGCGCGAGTAGACGAGGCCCTCGTCCACCACCCAGCCCGGCGCCCGCGGCGCCGAGCTGGACAGGGCGGCGAGACCCCGGTGCACGAAGTCGTCGGCGTCGAAGATCATGACGTGATCGGGCGAGACCGCTCGGGCGGCGGCCAGCCCGATGCCGATCTTCGTGCCCTTGTCGTGCACGAACGGGCCGAGGGGGAAGCGCGGGCCCGAGGTCGCCACCGGCGGCGGGAAGTCGACGGGCACGAAGGTGGTCTTCCGCGGCAGGGCGAACGCCGGCGCGCGATTGCCGACCACGAAGACCTCGAAGTCGTCGCCGGTCTGCGCGGTGACCGAGTCGAGGGTCTGCCGCAGCAGCTCTTCGACGAGCCCGTAGTCCGACGAGTTGAGCGGATGCCTGAGGGACGTGATGAATGCGAGCATCAGGCCGCCTTCGTGCCGGTCATCGCGGCTGCCGCCAGCTCGAGGGCCTGCTGCGGGCGGGACGCGTAGGACGCCGTGCTGAACCTGTTCGAGTAGTCGCGGTAGACGGCGCCGAGCTTGCCGTAGCTGTTGTCGAGCAGCACGTGGTCGACGCCGAGCAGCACCGAGAGGATGTGCGCGTGCAGGCGGTCGACGATGACATAGCGGCGATCGCGGTAGAGGCGGACGCCGCCGCGCACGTTCGCCCCGTTGATCCAGTGGAAGCTGGCGTTCAGCAGCGGGCGGAACACCGGGCCGCGCACGAAGCGGTACTTGTGCGCCGCACGCGGGACGAGCCTGCTGAGTCGCCACGCGAGTGTGTCGAGCTCGCTGCTCGTCCAGTCGGCGACATGGACGGGCGCGCCCACCGCCCCGTCGTGGGCGATCTCGCCGATGCCCGACGCGCCCTCGAGGTCGGTACGGGCGATCACGAGGACGGGCTCGGTGGACGGCTCTGCCGCCGGCCGCCGCGTCGGCGCGCTCCAGCCGAGCGCCATGTCCCAGCAGTAGCGCCGCCGCACGGCGGGCAGCTGGGCCGCCGCCCGCTCATCGGACTCGCTGTCGCGGACCAGCAGCGTGAAGTCGGGGTGGCCGCCGAGCACCGCGTCGGCCTCGGCCGCGCGCTGCGCAGACTCGAACCACACCGACTGCGGCAGCTGGACGATCGTGCGGTCGGGGAAGTCCCGCGCGACCTGCTCGCGGTGCTGCTGGTGCCCGTCCCACAGATCGCCGAAGTTGCCCCCGCCGTGGATGAGGATCACGCCGTCGGCGGGCAGCGCGCGGCGCAGTTCGGCCGCGTCATAGCTGCGCCGGTCGGCGACGTAGACGAGCCGCAGGCCGAGCCGCCGGAAGTAGGCGAGCTCGCCGGCCCAGATCAGGGAGTCGCCCACATTGCGCTGATTCGGCGCGTCCAGCAGGGCGACCGTGGCGCCGGTGCCGATCACCTCGGCGAGCACACGGGCGGTCTCGGAGCGCAGCTCCGCGAGGGTTTCAAGGTCAGCTGGGCGCACGGTGGCCTCCTGGTCTCCTTGGCGACCGCACGGCCGACGAGGCCACGTGGTCGACAACGCGTGGTCGGACGCGGGGCTCAGTGTAACCACGAGCCGTTGCCCCTACGTTTCCACACGAACACTGGGCTCCGCCACCTACTTGTGACCACAAAGGGGGGTACATTATCGTGGCCTGCAACCGGCGGGAACCGACCACCTGCCGTGCCGAGGGGGCAGCGTGACAGCACAGCCGCACGCACTTCCGCGAGTGCGGAACCGGGGCGAGGCGACCAGGGTGCACGGTGTCACCGTGTTCAGCTGGAATCCCCATCGCCCGCTGATCCCCGGCCGTCGTGGCAGCCGTCTGGTCGTGCCGCGCCGCATCGGGAATTTCGGCGATCTGCTGGGGCCGGTGATCGTTGCGGCGCTGCTCGAGCGCGCGAGCGGCGGCCGGCTCGCGCCGCAGCCGGCCGGTCGGCGCGTGCTCGCCGTCGGCTCCGTGGTGCAGTTCGCAGCGCCCGGCGATGTGGTCTGGGGCAGCGGCCTCAACGGCAAGTCTCTGCAGGTGATGGGGGCGCTCCCCGACGTCGACGTGCGCGCGGTGCGCGGGCCGCGCACCCGCGAGGTGCTCGCCGCGCACGACATCAACGCCCCGGAGGTCTACGGCGACCCCGCGCTGCTCGCTCCCCTGCTCTTCCCCTGGCTGCGCGAGGCCGCCCGCGACAAGGTGCGCGGCACCCTGCTCGCCCCCAACATGAACGACAGGCGGGCGCTGCGCGGCCGCCGCGACGTGCTCGATCCCCAGCGGCCCCTCGCCGAGTGCCTGCTCGAGATCGCGCGCAGCGAGCGCGTCGTCGGCAGTTCGCTGCACGCGGTGATCGTGGCCGAGTCGCTCGGCATCCCCGCAGTGGCGGTCGGCAGCAGCGAGGAGCACCCGTTCAAGTACGACGACTACTACTCCGGAACGGGCCGCCCCGGCATCCGTCTCGCCGACAGCGTCGACCATGCTCTCGCCGCGCGCGCCGCCGTGCCCGGCCCCGAGTGGGACCCCGAGCCGCTGCTGCGGGCGTTCCCCTTCGACGTGTGGGGGGCAGCTGCCCCAGCGCCCGCTCATGAGGCCCACCCGGCCCCGGCGCCGCGGGCGGCATCGTGACCGCCCGCGCGCTGCGCGTTCTCACGACGAAGGGCAGCGACGACGTCAGTGCGAACCCGTATGTGTCGATCCTCGCGCGGCACAACGCCGAGCTGATGGACGTGCGCGAGTTCAGCTGGCGCCAGGCGTTCTTCGGCGACCACGACGTGGTGCACCTGCACTGGCCGGAGGCGATCGTGCGCTCGCGCAGCGGGCTGAAGCAGTTCGGCAAGACCGCCCTGCTGCGACTGCTCGTCGCGGTCGACCGCCTGCGCGGGCGCGCGCATGTCTCCACGATCCACAACATCGAGACGCACGAGCAGGGCTCGGCGTTCGAACGGGCGACGCTGCGCGCGTGGCTGGGCTCGTGCCAGACCCGCATCTACCTGACGCGCGCGGGCCTGCAGGGGGCCGGCGACGACCGCGGCGTCGTGATCCCTCACGGCGACTACGCCGAGTTCGTCACCCGCTATCGCCCCGATGCCGCCCGCGAGCAGAGCGAGGCGAGCGTCGGCCGGGTGCTGCTGTTCGGCATGCTGCGGCGCTACAAGGGCGTGGAGCGGCTGATCGAGGAGTTCGGGCGCATCGACCCGGCGCTCGGGCTGGAGTTGGTGATCGCGGGGAAGGCGATCGACGCCGACTACGAGCGGCAGCTCGGCGAGCTCGCCGCCGCGACGCCCGCCGTCACCGTGCACGCCGACCGGTTCCTCAGTCACTCCGAGCTCATCGAGACGGTCATGCATAGCGAGCTCGTGATCCTCCCGTACGAGCGCATGTACAACAGCGGCGCCGCGCTGATGGCGCTCACGCTGCAGCGGCCGGTCGCCGCCACCGGCTCGCCGAGTCTGCTCGAACTGGCTGACGAGTTCGGCGCCGGGTGGGTGCAGGCGCTGCCCGCCGAGCTCACCGCGGAGGCGATCGTGGCCGCGGTCACCGCGCTGCGCACCCACGACCGCGGGGCGGCACCCGACTGGACCGCACGCGAGTGGCCCGCGATCGCCGCAGCGCACCGCGATGCGTACCGCACGGCCGTGGCGGATGCCCGCGCGGGCCGTCGCTCGTCGCAGCATCCGCCCTCACCCCGCCCGTAACCGCGCCGCGTCGGAAACGTGCTCTGCCTCGTCCTCGCTCCGTGCGCTGAGGCGCACGAACAGCGCCCCGATCACCCACGCGAAGGCGAACCAGACGACGTTCGTGGTCGTGCTGGCGAGAGCGAAGGAGATGAAGAACCACGTGCTGCCGACCCGCCGGGTCCCCGCCCACAGCAGCAGGAAGCCGACGATGAACGGGATGCCGCCGAGGATTCCGGAGTCGTAGAACACGGCGAGCCACAGAAGGCCGAGATACGGCGTCGCGTACGACGTGACACCCGTGGTGTGCTGCTGAGGGTAGGCGTTGTAGCCGAACCCGGTCAGCCAGGCGTGCGAGGCGTTCAGGTCCTGCACGGCGACGAGCGCCGTCGACACGCGCAGCGCGCCCGTGCCGCTGTCGAGGTTCTGGAGGCTGTGCAGCCGCGCCAGCAGGGCGGCCGCGCCGGACCCGGCGGTGGAGCTCAGCGAGAGCAGCTGCGCGACGCCGAAGACGCCGATCGCGATGGCGACGACGACGAAGACGGGGAAGAAGCGGTTCCTGCGCAGGCGCTTGAGCGCGAGCAGGATCACCACGATGGCGAACATCAGCCACGCGACGCGCGTATAGGTGAGATAGACGGCGATGCCCGAGAGGGCGGCGTAGGCCCACACCAGCAGCTCGGGCAGGAAGTGGGACGCGGCGTAGGCGACGCACAGCCAGGCGACGAGGTAGGCCGCCGCGATGTTGGGCTCGGTGCCGAGCCCCTGCAGGCGGAACTGCCCGCTCGCGTAGTCCTGCTCGGTGAAGAGCGACAGCGCGCCGGACTTCGACGAGGCGAGCCAGCCGAGCAGCTGGATCGCCGCAGAGACCGTCGCGGTGGCGACGCCGATCCGCACGAGCGCACGCGCCGGCAGCCGCAGGGCGCAGACGAGGACGGCGGCGACAATGTTGGCGGCGACCCAGACGAGCAGGCGGATGCTCTGCGTGGGGTTGAGCGCAGCCAGCAGGCTGATCGCGAAGGACATCACCCACCACACCACGAGGAGCCCGAACCCGACGCCGATCGTCTTGCCGATCGCGAGACGGGTGCCCTGCGCGCGGGAATGCGTGAGCAGCAGATGCACGGCGACGAGCAGGATCGCGAGATGCTCCGGCATCAGGGTGAGGCCGGCCACGCTGAACTTGATGCCGTTGGCCGAGAGGGCGAACACGAGCGCCGCCCAGGCGATCTCCTCGTAGGCGAGGCAGAGGCCGAGCACGAGAATGCCGAACACGCCGAGCACCCCGACCTTCAGCGGCGTGGGACCGTTGGCCGCCAGCGCGACGACGACGCCGAGAACGCCGACGACCGCCCAGATCCAGACGGCCGGCGTCGCCCGCACGGGCGTCGCGGCGGCTGATCCCGGCGGCTGGCGAAGCGCGCTCGGGGCGGAGCTCAACTGGGTCATGCCGCCTCTCCTTCGAGCGCCGACGCGTACTGCCGGCCGATGCGCCGCGGGTCGCTGAGGCGCGCAGCACTCGTCGGCGCCGTCGCACGCAGGCGGGCGCGCAGTTCGCGGTCCGCGCACAGCGCACCCAGCTGAGCGATGAAGCTCGCCCCGTCGCCCGCTCGGTAATGCAGCCCGCTCTCGGCGGGGTCGACCAGCTCTCGCGCGCCGCCCGCGTCGGGCACGAGCGGGATGACCCCGGCGAGCTGCGCCTCGATGACGGTCCGGCCGAACGGCTCGTCCGGATTGGCGACGACCAGCACGTCGAGACCGGCCATCGCGGCATCCCTGGCGACCAGGCCGTCATGGATGAAGCGCGGGCCGAGCGTCGCGGTCGCGCGCGCGATGGCCCGCGCTGCGAAGCCTCCATCGTCGTCGGGTGCCGCGCCGCGCAGGTGCAGCACCGTGTTCTCCGGCGCGTCGAGGAACCAGTCGATGACGTCGGCCACGCCCTTGTCGGGCGTGATCTGGCCGACGAGGCCGACATGCAGGATGCCCGGCTGCTCCTCTCCGGCCGTCTCCGCCGCAGGCGCCGTGGGCGCCGCGGCCGCAACAGGCACAGGCCCTCCGACGGGGCGGTGCACGACGTGCACGCGCGGGCCGGGCGGCACCTGGGCCGCGAGGTAGTCGCTGATGCACACCACGGCGTCGGCGAGCCGCAGCAGCTGGAAGTACGGCAGCCGCCGCGGGTTGCGCCGCGCCGAATCGTGCAGGTCGACGACCACGCGCACCCGCTTCAGCTTCAGCAACGGCCACAGCAGTGCGACAAGCGGCAGCAGGTAGAAGTCGAAGACGAGCAGGGTGGAGCGGCTCGGGATGCCGCGCAGCATCGGCTTCAGGAATCCGATCGCCCTCGACAGCCTGCCCGCGCGCGGCGTGACCTGCGCGACCGGGCCGAGCCGCGCGGCACGCCAGCGCTCGGCGAGCTGCGGATTCGCGCACATCAGCCGCAGCGGCACATCGTCGTGCAGCAGCTCGGCGATGGCCAGCAGGCTGATCTCGGCGCCCCAGATCACCGGAGAGCCCGTTACGACGATGACGGGGCTGGGCGCGGCGGTCGCGCTCATGCGCCGCGCCTGCCGATCTCGCGCGCGGGGACGCCGCCGACGATCGCGCCGGCCTCGACGTCCTTCGTGACCACGGCGCCCGCTGCGACGATCGCGCCGCGGCCGATCGTGACGCCCGCGAGCACGACGGCCTTGGCGCCCAGCCACACGTCGTCCTCGATGACGACCCGGGCGCGCTTCTCACCCTGCGCGCGGATCGGGACGTCGAGGTCGTCTGCGATGTGGTTCTCGCTCAGCACCGCGACGTCGGGGCCGAGCAGGCAGTCGTCGCCGATGTCGATGCCGCCGCCGCCATGCAGGAAGTTGCGCACGCCGATGGCGGTGCGCGAACCGATACGGATGCCCTGGCCGAGGTTCCTGATCACGCCGCTGGCGCGCAGCACCGCGAACTCGTCGACCGTCGTCGAATCACCGAGCTGGACCCCGTGCACGGAGCGCGCGTCGATGAGGACCCCGCGCTGCAGCGACACGGCGCGGCCGAGCCGCAGCGAACGGCGGCCGCGCAGCCGGACGCCCGGGCCGAGGTAGCCGCCGGGCACACGGCGCAGCTCGCCGCGCAGGCGCGCCGCCCCCTTCTCGGCGACCCAGCCGGCGAGGTCGGCGATCGGCAGCCCGGCGTCGATGCCGGAGTCGAGGCCGCGTTCCTTCCCGTAAGCGCGGTCGACCAGGGCGCGGATGCGCCGTTCGGCGGCCGCCTGCAGCGGGGTGCGCGGCTGCGCGCCGGCCGTCACGATGCCGCCTCCAGCGCGAGCGACGCCCCGGTCAGCAGCTCGCGGATGCCTGCGGCGGCGCCTTCCCAGGTGTAGCGGGCGGGGTCGCCCGGCCGCACTGCCGCGTCGGGGGCATCCGCCAGCGTCGCCTCGAGCGCTTCGCGGATCGACGCGACGTCCGTCGGGTCGAAGTACGCGTCGGCGAGGTCGAGCTCGCGGAAGACCGGGATGTCGCTCACCACGCTGACGGCGCCCAGCGTGCGCGCCTCGAGCAGCGGTAGCCCGAAGCCCTCGTCCAGCGAGGGGAAGGCGAAGACGGCGGCATGCTGATACAGCCACTTGAGCTGCGCGTCGTCGACGCCCCCGACGAGATCGATGCGCCCGGCGCGGTCGGCCCGCGCAGTGCCGTCGAGACCGGCGGCGCGGCCGTCCGCCTCGCCGACCACCACAAGATCGAAGCCCGCCGTGAGCACGGCCGATGAGCGGTACGCCTCGATGAGCCTGCCCAGGTTCTTCCGTGCGTTGAGCCGGCCGACGGCCAGGATGAACGGGCGGCTCGAGGCGCGCGCGAGCGGCTTCGGGGCTGCCTCCGCGATGCCGGCCGGCAGGCCGAGGCCCACGGCACGGATCCGCGAGCGCGCGGCGGGGAAGCAGCGCTCGAGCCGGCGCCGCTCCGCCTCCGAGCTCGTGACGACCGCCGTCGCCGCGCGCGTCGCCGCCGCGACCCCGCGCAGATAGAGCCGCTCGGCGAAGGTGAACCACTCGGGGTGGTCCTGGAAGATCGCGTCGTGCACGAACACCGCGGTCCGACGAGAGTTGCGGGATGCCATCGGAGCGAAGTTCTGGCTGAACACGGCGTCGGTGCCGAAAGCGGCGCCGCCCAGCCGGGTGCGCACCCAGAGCTGGTGGTTCGCCACCGGCGCGGGCACGTGCCGGCGAGTCACCGGCAGTGCGTCGACGGCGGGAACGGGGACGTCGTCGGCGACGGGCAGCGCCACGACGAGCTCGTCGTCGGGGAATGCCTCTGCCCAGGCGCGCAGCACCGACCCGGCGACGTTGCGCCCCGACGGCGGCCCGTCGTGCAGCCAGTAGCCGTCGTAGAGGACGCGCAGCCCCATCAGCGCGCCTCCACCGTGCGCTCGACGGGCTCCTGCGCGGGCTCCGGCTGCTCTGCCGCGGCGGGCAGCCCGAGCAGCCCCGGCAGCGCGGCGCGCACGTCGGCGCGCACCCGCTCGCGCGCCTGCCCGGTGGCGTAGGCCCAGAGCAGCGACTCGTAGCGGTCGCACACGCCCTCCCAGGTGTAGGCGGCCTCGGCACGGGCCTTGGCGTTCCCGCCGAGCAGCGCGCGCAGATCCGGGCTGCGCACCAGTCGGTCGGCCGCCTCGGCGATCAGGCCGGCGTCGGGCGCGACCAGCAGGCCGGAGCCGCCCAGCACCTCGCGGTTGTAAACGGTGTCGCGGGCGATGATCGGCGCCCCGAGCATCATCGCCTGCACGAGCGCCGGGTTGGTGCCGCCGACGCTGTGGCCGTGGAAATAGGCGCCCGCGTGCTGCCACAGGCTGTGCAGCCGCAGATCGTCTTTCACGTGGCCGAGCCAGTGCACCCGCGGGTTCGCCGCGGCCAGCCGCTCGATGCGCTGGTCGATCTCGCCTCCGTAGCCCGAGGACCCGACGAAGACGACGTCATGGTCGGCGGCGAGCCGCTCCGCGGCATCCGCGAACTCGTTGATCGTGTTCTCCTCGACGAACCGGGCGACGACGAGCGCATAGGCGCCGGACGTGAGGCCGGGCTCCACGGGCAGCTCGGGGCGCGCGTCGCCCCCATAGGGGATGAACTCGCCGTCGCGCCCGAAGTTCTGCTGCCAGTACTCGCCGATCGCCTTGGCGTCGAAGACCAGCTCGTCGGCGAAGCGCGCGGTGAGCTTCGCCCCGCCGCGGAACACCGCCCGCGCGGACCTGCCCCACTTGCCGCGCTCCCACTCGATGCCGTCGACGTTCACGACGGTGGGGATGCCGCGGGCCTTGAGGATCGGCAGCCAGTAGCCGTTCGCGCAGTTGAGCACGAGTGCGACATCCGGATGCCTCGCGAAGGCGCTCGACGACGCGCTCAGCCCGTACGAGAGCGTGCTGAGCTTCTTCGACTCGACACCCGGCGTGATGACCGAGCGCACCCGCTCGTCGCGGTCGGGGTCGTCGGCCGCGAGTCCGGGCCGCCCGTAGACGGTCACGTCCCAGCCGGCGTCGGCCAGATACGGTGCGAGGCGGCGCACCAGGGTCTCGAAACCGCCGTAGTAGCTCGGGTAGCCCCTCGAGCCGATGATCGCTACCGAAGGCATGACACCCCTCCTTCACTCAGTCGTTCCGAATCGATTCCGGCCATCAGTACGCCCCGTCCCGGCCGAAGACGGCCTTCACGGTGCGCCACAGGATCGTCAGATCGCCGGTCATCGACCAGTTCTCGACGTAGTACAGATCGAGGCGCACGGATTCCTCCCACGTGAGGTTCGAGCGGCCGCTGACCTGCCACAGCCCGGTGATGCCGGGCTTCACCAGGAAGCGGCGGTGCGTGTGCTCCTCGTACTGGGTGAGCTCGCGCTCCAGCGAGGGCCGCGGGCCGACGAGCGACATCGAGCCGCCGAGCACGTTGAACAGCTGCGGCAGCTCGTCGAGGCTGTATCGGCGCAGCACCCGGCCGACACGGGTGATGCGCGGGTCGTTCTTCATCTTGAAGAGCACGACGTTGCCCTTGTCATGCGCCTCGCCCCGCAGCGTGGCCAGGCGCGCCTCGGCGTCGGGCACCATCGAGCGGAACTTGAGCATGCGGAAGGTGCGGCCGTTGAGTCCGATCCGCTCCTGCTTGAAGAGGATCGTGCCGCGCGAGTCGACGCGCACCGCGAGCGCGATCGCGAGCAGCGCGGGCGAGAGCACGAGCACGAGCACGCCGGCCAGGACGAGGTCGAAGGCGCGCTTCGCAGCGAGCTTCGCCCCTTCGTACCTGGGCGTCTCCACGTGCATGAGCGGCAGCCCGGCGACGGGGCGGGTGTGGATGCGCGGGCCGCCGACATCGATGATGCTCGGTGCCACGACGAGGTGCTGCCGCCCGGGCTGCAGCCCCCAGCTGATGCGCCGCACCCGGTCGTTCGGCAGCTCGTCGCTGCTCGTGATGATCAGGGTGTCCGCGGCGACGCTCGCCATCGCGCCGGCGACGTCGTCGAGAGTGCCCACGACGGGCACCGCATGCTCGGAAAGAGGCGCCGCGGAGCTTCCCGGCGAGAGGCACGCGCCGACCACCCGGTAGCCGGCGTCGGGCTGGTTGATGAGCTCGTTCGCGGTCTGCGCGACCGAGGCCCCCGAGCCGACCAGCAGCACGCGCGACGAGTAGGCGCCCAGCTCGCGCTGCACGTGCAGCCACTGCCGCCACATCCAGCGGATCGCGAGCAGGACGAGCGTGCCGACAGGCAGGGCGATCAGGATGTACCCGCGCGCCAGGTCGATCTTGAGCAGGAACGCGGCGATCGCGATCAGCCCGAACAGGCGGAAGGAGGCGTTCACGACCCGCGTGTATTCGGCGCTGCCGGTGCCGATCGTGCGGGCGCTGCGGGTGTCGAACAGCCCGAGGGCGGCGACCCAGAGCACGACGATCAGCAGGGAGATCAGGGAGTAGCTGATGTTGGTGTGCGGCCCGAACTGCTCGCGGGTCGAGACACGGGTGTCGAGGCCGAGCCAGAGGATCTGCACCCCGAAGACCACCCAGATGAGCGCGAGCGCATCGGTGATCAACAGGCGAAGGGCATAGCCCTTCCGCCAGTCCCCCGCATTACGTGTGGACGGCGCCAACGACTCAGCGCCGACCAGCACCTGGTCAGCCATGGATATTCCGCCTCTGTGTGGTCGGTCACAGTGGTCGGGAGAGCCACGAAACGAGCCCCCCTTGTGGGGGACAGCCTAAAACAGAAGCCGGTGCAATTCCACGGCGCCTGGTTACGGGAACGTTTAAGTTCGACGGCGCAACTGTTGCGGCACTAGAGCCTGCGGAAGGAGAACGAGAGCGACGGCGCCTTCGATCTCTCAGGGGATTCGGATGCCTTCACCGTCGCCTCCCTCGTCGCGGCGAGCGCCCGCGCGGCGACCTCGGCGGCGGCGGCGATCTCGGCGCCGACCTCGTCATAGACGGCCTGCGGCAGCCCGATCGGGTCGCGGATGTCGTCGGCCTCCGCGGCCACCGGCTGAGCCCCGCCCCGGTGCGCGGCCACCGCAGCGACGAGCTCGCCCGGCGTGAGCCCGGGGGCCGTCGCGGCCACCTCGGGGTCGCCGAGCAGGCGCGCGAACTCGCGCAGGGTGAAGGCGTAGCGGAGTGCGCGCGGGTGCAGCTGCACGGCGGCCGCGCGATGCTCGCGCGTCAGCCCGAGCACGAGGTCCGCGTCGGCGACGGCCGCCTCGTCGAGGCGGGCGGCGCGGTGGGCACGGGCATCCGTCTCTGGAATCCCGTACCGCGCCGCGACCCGCACGATCTCGTCGGTCATGCGCATGCGCGGGCGCGCGATCGTGCCCGCACTCGCCACCTCGAGGTCGGCGCGGCCGGCGAGCGCGCGGGCGAGCAGCAGCTCGAGGAAGGGCGAGCGGCAGACGTTTCCCGAGCAGATCGCGAGCACGCGAAAGCGCGGGCGGTCGGTCATGCGCCGCCTGCGCTGCTCGCGGGCTCGGGCTTCTTTGAACGACCGGCGCGCTTCCTGCCCTTGCGCTCGTTGCGCTGATCCTCGCCGTAATAGCCGTAGCCGTAGCGGCCGTAGGCGTAGGCATCGGGCCCCTTGGTCGGCACCATGGTCATCACGATCCCGCCGACGCGGCTGCCGACCTGCTCGATCGCCCCGATCGCCGACTTGAGCTGCGCCTTGTGGGTGCGCCCGGCCGCGACGATGACGAGCGAGCCGGTGGTGTTCTTGCTGAGCACCGCGGCGTCGGTCACGGGCAGCAAGGGCGGCGCGTCGTAGAGCACGTAGTCGAACTGCTCCTCGAGCATCTCGATGAGCTTCGACATGCGCTTGCTGCCGAGCAGCTCGCTCGGGTTCGGCGGCACGCTGCCTGCGGGCAGCACGTAGAGGTTCGTCTTGCCCCAGCGCTGCACGACGTCGGCGAGGTCGACCCGGCCGAGCAGCACGTCGGTCAGGCCGACGGCGCCCTCGAGGCCGAGGTAGCTCGCGAGCTTCGGACGGCGCAGGTCGGCGTCGACGACAAGGATGTTGCTCGAGGTGCTGGCAAGGGCGAGACCGAGGTTCGCGGTCGTCGTGCTCTTGCCCTCCTGCGCGAGCGAGCTCGTGATGACGAAGCTGCGGCCTTTGACCTTCCCCGTCTCGCCGTCGGCGCTCGACGCCGCCTCGAGGTCGTCGCCGATGTTGAGGAACTGCAGGTTGGTGCGCAGCGTGCGGAACGCCTCAGAGCGGTTCGAGAACGGGTCGTCGGCGACGATCAGCGGGCGTGCGGATGCCTTCGGGTCGAAGGTGATGCCGCCCACGATCGGCGCCGTGCTGATCTGCTCGATGTCGTGCTCATTGCGCACGCGCATGTCGAGGGTCTCGCGCAGCACCGCGACGGCGACGCCGAGGGCGAGGCCGACGAGCAGACCCAGCAGGATGTTGAGCGGGATGTTGGGGCTGCTCGGCTTGAGCGGCACCACGGCGTCCTGCACGCGGCTGAGCTTGACGGGCGAGACGTTCTGGTCGGCATCCGTCGTCTCGAGCGAGGTCACGACGGTCGCGAGGCTCTCGG
This sequence comes from Gryllotalpicola koreensis, assembly GCF_039538185.1. Classification (NCBI taxonomy): domain Bacteria; kingdom Bacillati; phylum Actinomycetota; class Actinomycetes; order Micrococcales; family Microbacteriaceae; genus Gryllotalpicola; species Gryllotalpicola koreensis. The sequence goes on along the minus strand of NZ_BAABBW010000003.1, from coordinate 242,389 downwards.
CCGTCGCATTGGCGAGGTCGGCCGCCATCTTCGCGTCCTGATCGGTGGCCTCGATCTGCAGGAGCGTGGTGTTGGTCGGCGCGGAGGCCGTGATCTGGTGAGCGAGCGACGACGGCGTCTCGTTGAGATGCAGGCCGACGATGACGGGCTGCAGGACGGCGGGCGTCTGCACGAGTCCCGCGTATGAGGTGATGCGGTCCTGCGAGTAGTTCTGCCCCTGCACGAGGTCGGCCGCGTTCCCGCCCACCTGGGTGTTGACGAACACCTTGGAGTCTGCGGTGTAGGTGGGCGCCTTGAGCGCGGAGAACAGCGCGGCCGCACCGACCCCGATCACAACCAGGATCAGGATGATGAGCCACCCGTTGCGCAGCACTCTGATGTAATCGCGAAGTTCCACGGACCTGCCTTAAGTCGGAGGGGCAGTTCGGAAGCCCCGAAGGGGCCATGCCTCGCAATGATGCCACAGCATCCCACGGGAACCGCTACCCCTTTGGCCCACGAATGGGGGCCAGGTATCGTTTCCCGCCCTCTGCCTCTACGGTGGTGACCATGACGCAAGCGCCTCGGGGGGCCGCCGACACAGCCGCCCCGACCGACTCCCCCGTCACCGCCCGGCCGCTGCCCGCGCTCGCCTGGGCCGTCGCGGCGCTCATCGTCGCCGTCGTGCTGGCGCTCACCTTCCCCGCCTGGCGGTACAGCGTCTCGTACGCGTGGTCACTCAGCGCGAACTACCTGTTGACATGGGGTCCCCTCGTCGTCGCGCTCGCCTTCACCGCCGCGTTCTGGCGCCGCTTCCTCGCCTTCCGCCCCACGGACATCTACCTCGGCATCATGGTCGGCGTGGTCGCGCGCGCGGTCGGCATCATCGTGCAATACCTGATCAGCGGGCGGATGCCGGGGGGCAACCTCATCCTCGGCGGGGTTTCCGGCATCTACATCTTCACGGCCGTCATCGCGCCGGTGGTGCTGGCGCCGCTCATCGAGGAGCCTTTCTTCCGCGGCCTGCTGCAGGGCTCCCTGGACCGCGTCATCGGCCCGTGGCCCGCGCTCATCGCGACCTCGGTGGTGTTCACCCTCGTGCACACGATCGCCGAGGGCTGGTCCGTCACGCTCATCGTGACGCTGCTCGTCTACGCCCTGCTCGCGGGGTATGTGACGCAGCAGACGAAGCGCCTCGCGCCGGCGATCATCGGGCATGCCGCGTTCAACGGACTCGCCGCGCTGATCAGCTGGCCCTGGTGACGGTGGCCTGGATCATCCCCACATTTGCGGCCGTTGTTCGGTCGCGCATGGCCCGCTTTCCGCGTCGGAAAAGGCCATTTGCGACCACGCAGGGGTCCATTTGCGACCACACCGCGGCGTAGAGACGTAGAGAAGGGCGTGGAGAAGGCAGCCAGCTACGAGCGTCAGAGCGCGCGCAGCAGCGGGGCCAGGTCCTCTTCGAACTGGGTCAGGAAGCGGCGCTGATCCTGGCCGGGGGCGTGGAAGACGAGGTGTGTGAAGCCCGCGTCGACGTACTGCTTGATCTCGGCGACGGTCTGCTCGGGGTCGCTGCCCACGATCCACCGCTTGGCGATCTGTTCGATCGGCAGCGCGTCGGCCGCCTTCTCCATCTCAACCGGGTCGGTGATGTCGTGCTTCTGCTCCTTCGAGAGCGACAGCGGCGACCAGAACCGGGTGTTCTCGAGCGCGAGAGCGGGGTCGCGGTCGTAGCTCAGCTTGATCTCGATCATGTGATCGATGTCGGAGACCTCGCGGCCGCCCGCAGCGGCGCCCTCCTTCACGGCCGGGATGAGCTCGTCGACATACAGCCCCATGCCCTTGCCGCTCGTGCAGATGAACCCGTCGCCGGCCCGCCCCGCGTACTTCGCCACGGTGGGGCCGCCCGCCGCGATGTACACGGGCACCGGACTCTCGGGCTTGTCGTAGATCGAGGCGTCGTGCGTCGAGTAGTAGTCGCCCTCGAAGCTCACCCGCTCCTCGCCGTTCTTCCACAGCGCGCGGATCAGGCGCACGGATTCCCGCAGCCGGGCGAACCGCTCCTTGAAGTCGGGCCAGCCCTGCTGCCCCGCGCCCTGCCAGCCGGTCGCGACCTCGTTGAGCGCCTCGCCCGTGCCGACGCCCAGGATGATGCGCCCCGGGTAGAGCACCCCGAGCGAGCCGAACGCCTGCGCGATCACCGCCGGGTTGTACCGGTAGTGCGGCGTCATGACGCTCGTGCCGAGCACGATCTCGCTCGTGCGCTCGCCCGCCGCCGCCAGCCAGGTCAGCGCGAACGGCGCGTGGCCGCCCTCGTGCCGCCACGGCTGGAAGTGGTCGGAGATGAACGCGCTCTCCATGCCGTGCGCCTCGGCCTCGACGGTGAGTTCGACCAGTTCGCGCGCACCGAACTGCTCGGCAGATGCCTTGTAACCCAGCTTCAGAGTCATATCGCTTCGACTCTACGTCCGATGCACCGGTTCAGGCATCCGTGTTCATCGCGCTCACGCAAGTGGGGGGCAAACGGATGCCTGCGGTATTAGCACCGGGATTATTTCGGTCCGCACAGAGCAGACCGATCGGTACAGGCCTGAGAACCTGTCATCTGTCGCGCCGCACTCGAGCAACCCGAACGCACGAGTGCATCGCACCTGGGTCACCCGAAGACACAGGTGCAGCACCTGGGCTCCCGAAGGCGCAGGTGCGCCCGCGCGGCGGTAACCCGACCACAACTCTGCCCGCGACCCGACGCGGTGCGTATCCGCGCGCCCTCGTGCTTCGCGGGCTTCCTCAAGGAAGCTGCAACCCGACATGAACAAGCTCATCAAGGGCGCCGTCACGGGCGCCGCCGGCATCGCCCTGCTCCTCGGCGGAGCAGGCACATTCGCCGCCTGGAACGCGAACACCAGCATCGCGACGGGCAAGGTCGCCACTGGCCACCTCGGCGTCCAGCTGACGCCGAACTCGAGTGCCAGCTGGACCGACCTCACGGGAGGCGGTGCGGGCACCCCGATCACCGACGTCAACGACTACGTCTTCGCGCCGGGCGACCACATCCAGCTCAAGCAGAACGTCACCGTCACGGCTCAGGGCAACAACCTCACGGGGAAGCTCTCCGCCACCATCCCGGCTGCGACCGACCTCTCGGGTCTGACCGTCACGGCGTCGTTCGATACCTCTGCCGGTTCGAAGGTGACGGCCCACACCACCGGCGGCGTCATCGACTACTACACGATCGACGCCAGCGACGGCGCCGCGACCTCCTTCGTCGTGCCGGTCACCGTCGACGTCACTCTGCCCGCCGCATCGGACAACACGACGATGAACAAGTCGGACATCGACCTGTCGACGATCCTGATCAGCCTCAAGGAGCTCGCGCCGGTCCCGGCGTCCTAAGCCCCAGCACCCGCTGACCCGGGGTGGTCGCCGCCGAGGCGGCGACCACCCCGTCCCCTCCCGTATCTCCGCAGCACTGAGGACTGGCGATGGCAGGCAAGCACAGCGACGTAGGCGCACGGCGCCCGCGTCGCTTCGCGCTGTCCGCACTCGGAGTCCTCGCGCTGGTCTCGGCCGGGCTGGTCGTCGGCTTCGCCGGAACCGGCGGCACGTACGCCGCCTGGAACTCGACCGCCCGCGTCACAGGTGCGACGGTCACGACCGGCTCCACCGCGATCCAGGTCAGCACGACGGCGGGCGGCTTCGCCGCGAGCGCCACCCTCGGCACCCCCACGAGCGCCCTCGGTCCCGGCGCGACCACCGCGACGCCGTTCGTCGTCAAGAACACGGGCACGACGCCCGTCGCCCTCAGCGCGACCGTTGCCTCCGGCTCCTCGGCCGCTCTCACGTCAGCGCTGCGGGTCGCCGTCACCGCCGCGAGTGCGCCGAACTGCACCAGCGCTCTCGCGCCCAGCGCGGTCTCCCCGCTCACAAGCTACTCAACGGGCACGAGCCTGCCCCGCCTTCAGCCCGGCAGCACCCAGAGCCTGTGCCTCGTCCTCACCGTGCCGCTCAACGACGCGAGCTCCGCGACTGCTCAGACCGTGCCGCTCACGGTGAACCTCACCGGAACGCAGGCGAGCTCATGAGGCGGCGACTCGCTCTGGTCCTCGGCATCGCATTGGCCGTCGTCGCGTCCCTCGGAGCTGGCGGTGCCGCCCAGGCGCTGTGGTCCGCCAACGCGACCGCGACGACGAGTGCCAGCAGCGGCACGGTCGCGGCGACAGCGAGCGGCCTCGACGGCCTCGGCTACCGGTTCACATCGAGTTCGGCGACCTCGACCACCACGCTCGTCAGGCTCAGCAACACGGGAACTCTGCCGGTGACCGGGTTCACGAGCACCATCGGCTACGTGTCGGGAAGCCAGGCACTGGCATCCGCCATCACCTGGACCATCTGGGATGCCGGGCGGAACGCCACCTCATGCCCGAGCGCGCCCGCCGCCTCCTCGACCGGCAACTGGGGTGCCGCCACCCTGACGATGCCGGCGCCCGCGACGGCGATCCCCGCCCAGGCGCCCGCGGCATACGAGGGCTACTGCGTCACGTCGACCCTGGCCTCGAGCGCCCCGGCCGGGCAGACGGTGAAGCTCACGCTCAGCGTGACCGCCCTTGACCAGAAGTGGGTCAGCGCGACCCCCGCGAGCGCCGCGATCTCGTTCACCTCGCCCGCCGCCGACCCGGCGGTCGTCGCGCCCGCGCAGGCCGGCATCTCGACGCCGGCCGGGTCGAACCTCTCGGACGTCAGCCTCACGATGCCCCAGGGCGACGTGCCCTGGGGGTCGACCTCGAACAGCAACATCAACCCGACATCGGGGCAGATCACCAACCAGAAGTACACCTGCGTGATCATCACGGTCACCGGGCAGAGCGGCGCAACCGGCGACTGGAGCTTCCAGCTGGACAACTCCGTCGCCCCGTTCAACGGCGCGATCCTCACCAATGCGATGTTCGCGACGTCGGGCTATCAGTCCGCGCAGATCCTCGCGAAGCCGAGCAACGGTGTCGGAAGCTACACGATCGGCGGCATCCACCAGGGCTCCGCGACGACCTTCAACCAGCAGGTGTGGAACGACCCCAGAGGGTCGGACGGATTCAGCAGCTATGTGTGGAACACCCCGCTGCCGCCCAAGCAGACGACGCAGGTGCATCTCTGCCTGAACATCGACGGCACCCCGCCGGTGAAGGCGCAGGGGGCCGGCACCTACACCGTGGCCCAGCCCGTGCTGGCCGGCTGCCCCGCTGACGGCATCAACCCGGCCACCGCCGGAAGCAGCGCCATGACCTCGCCGATCCCGAGCAACGGCAACGTCTGCCTGTACGTCACGCTCACCGGCCTCTACCCGCACTTCTACATCGGCTACACCGTGAGTATCGACTGGGCCGCCCTGGTGAAGAACAGCTCCCTGACCGCGAGCCAGAAGGCCAAGGTGCTCGGCGAGAGCGCCTACTCGTGGTCGGCGTACGGGTCAGACGGCTCTAGCGATCAGGCCGTTCCCACCCTGTCGAACGGTGTTCTGACCTGGACCGTCGCTCAGCAGCACACGCCGCTCGAGATCACCAACGGGCTCACCGTCGTCCTGACCGGCACCTTCGGCCTGAACTGAGCTGAGAAGAGCAGATGACCACGATGACGCTGGAACTGACACGGGATGCCCCTGCCGAAACGACTCGGGGCGAAGAACCGCGCCCGGCCTCGACTCCGTCCTCGGGCGAGAAGACCGAGCGCGGTGCGTTCTGGCGCGCCCTCTGGACCGGCATCAGCGCCGGCATCCTCGCCGTCATCATCGGCATCGCGATGGTGACCGTCGTCGTGCCGCACGTCGCCCGCGCGACGCCGCTCACCGTGCTCACGGGCTCGATGCGCCCGCACCTGCCGCCCGGCACCCTGCTCGTCGTGCGACCCGTGAAGCCGGCCGACATCCGAATCGGCGACGTCGTCACCTACGAGCCCAACCCGAACGACACCACCACCGTGATCTCGCACCGCGTCATCGCGATCACGAGCAACAGCGACGGCACCCGCACCTTCACCGTGAAGGGCGACGCGAACAACGCGGCGGACGCCCCCGTCATGCAGAAGCAGGTCGTCGCGAAGCTCTGGTACTCGGTGCCGCTCATGGGCTGGGTCAACGCGTACGTCGGCGGCGTGCACCGCGGCTGGATGATCCCCATCGCCGCCGCGCTGCTGCTCGCCTATGCCGCGTGGAACCTGGTGTTCGGCGCCGTTCAGCAGGCGCGGAGGCGCACGCAGAAGCACGGCCGCCGTCGCGCGGAGGCCGCCTGACGGTTGCGCTGCTCGCATCCGGCATCCGCTGCTCGGATCCGAGCCGCGCACTGCGGATCTGAGCAGCGCAAGTGAAACCGAGCGGGTACCGCGCCGACGCCGCCGCCTAGATGAACCCGCGGTCGCGGGCGGCCGTGACCGCCTGCTCGCGACCGTCGACCCCGAGCTTGCGGTAGATCGCCTGGTTGTGCACCTTGAGGGTGTTGACCGAGAGGTGCAGGCGGGCCGCCACCGCTGCGAGCGCGCCGCCGTGGGCGAGTTCGTGCAGCACCTCGAGTTCGCGGGGCGAGAGTTTCACCGAGGTACGCCGGGCGGGGGCGAACATCAGCGGCGTGCGGGCCAAGCCGTCGAGCCGGGGATCGTCGAGGCGTTCACCGGCGAGCTGCAGCAGCCGGGAGAAGTCCGCGTGCGGAATGATCACCAGCGATGAGATGAGCTCGTTGTCGATGGCGAGCGTGCAGGCATCCGTGAACGAGCTCACCGCAGTGGTCGTATCGCCGGCCTGCAGCGCGAGCGCAGCCTTCACGAGCAGAGCGGGAAGGAGCTGGCGGGGCCACTGCGGATACTCCGAGATGACCGTGTCGGCGTCGCGCTGCGCCAGCGCGTCGTTCCCGACGGCGAGCTCCGCGGCCGCGCGCACGCCGAGCGCCCACGCCCCGCGCTGCACACCCTCGAGCCGGGTGAGCAGCTCGATCGACCGGTCTGGCCGGTCGGCGTAGAGGTGGACAAGAGCCTCGATGTACCCGAAGGTCGTGACGTTGTGGTTCCCCTCGGCGAACAGCGGGGCGTCCGAGGTCTGGGCGCGGCGCAGCTCGGACAGCAGCACAGTGGTGCTCGCGCGCCCCGCCGACATCCGGAAGACCGCCGATTGCGCCAGCGCCACCAGACGGTGCTCGTCGACCGAGCCCTGTGGCCGGTGCGCGAGCATGTCGATCGCCGCGTCGGGTTGCAGCCTGTCGGCCAGGCGCACCGCCGCCGCGAGCACGTCGGTGCGTCGCCACGCCTGCGACGACCGGCTCGACGCGGCCAGTTGCCGGGCACGCTCGATCCACTGATCGGCGTGGATGCCGCCGCCGCCCAGCGTGTGGATCCAGGCGATCTCACCCGCCGCATCCGCCGCGGCCCGCGTGTTCTCGAACGCGACGCCGAGATCGTAGGCGCGCTCGAGCGCATTGAGGGCCTCGGTCTCGAGCACGGCGAACTCGAAGGACAGGCCCCACTGCAGGTAGCCGTCTGCGAGCCGGTGCTGCAGCGCGTCACGGTCCGACTCGCGGGCTTCGGCGAGCCGTTCGAGCGCGGTGCGCGCCAGTTGCACGGCCTCGCCGAAGCGGCCGGCCGTGCGGGCGGAGATGCTGCGCGTGGTGAGCGTGAGCAGCGTGTCGGCGAGCGACCGCGGCGGGTGGGGCAACGCCGTCTCGACGTAGGCAACCGGCCGCATCGACGACTCGAGCATGAGGAAGCCGAGGTAACGCCGGATGCGATCCCATGCGGGCCGAGCCGCGATCTCGGCCGGTGTCAGCTCATCGGCGACGGCGCGCAGCGCGGCGACGTTGTTGCTGATCAGCACCGGCCAATTGGCCTCGGCGAGGTCGACGGCGTCGTCGTGGCGATGTTCCGAGAGCGCGAGATAGATCAACGACGCGACTCGCTCGTGCTCTGCGCGCTCCCCACTTCGCCCCCCCTCTCGGCGAATCAGAATATCGGGCGCGGCGCTCAGCCCGCCGATTGCTCCAACCCCTTGTACCTCTCACCGCCCACCAGCTCGACCCAGCGGGAATAGTCGTGGTCTCGTCCGATCGGGCAGGTGCATGCGACTTCGATGCGCTGCCCGTCTCGGCCGAGGTATACCTCCACATGTTTCTTGAACGGCATGGGGCTCCTGGAGCTGGCGGGTGTGAGCGGGCGGGTGTACCGCCCGGTCTATTCAGCCAAAACCGCGCTCGGCCGGTCAAGAGTGGAATTGCGCCCCGTTCAGGGGTTTGGGGACGAAACGCCAACCCAGTTGTGGGGCTGGCCGTGAGGAATCCGCACGATCGTCTATACCTGGCCTGGATCGCGCCCGGATCTCGTCTACATGAAGTCCGCATCGGGGGCGTCGGCATAAGCCGGCGCCGTCCCGCCTGGCCAGTGCCGGCGGCCGTTATTGAGAGTGCCGTGCGACTCCTGCAGGTAGCAGAGACCGCAGAGCGATTCATAGGTGACGGATGCCTCAGGAAGAAGACCCTCGTCAATGGCGACCTGCGCCCCGTCGAACACGTACTCGCCGTTGATGACGCGCGCGTTGAAGATCGCCTTGCGGCCGCATCGGCAGATCGTCTTGAGCTCCTCGATGGCATGGGCGACCTCGAGCAGGCGCCTGCTGCCCGGGAAGGCGACGGTCTGGAAGTCGGTGCGAATGCCGTAGGCGAGCACCGGCACGTCCTCGAGCAGCGCGATGCGCAGCAGGTCGTCGACCTGAGCCTCGGTGAAGAACTGCGCCTCGTCGACGAGGAGCGCGCTCACGTCGCGACCGTGCGAGTTCAGGGTGTGTGTGCGGTGCTGCTGGAAGAGGAGATAGATGTCGGCAGTCGCATCGACGGTGAAGTCGACCGTGCGCGCGAGGCCCAGGCGGCTGACGATCTGGTCGTCGCCCTTCGTGTCCAGCGCGGGCTTCGCGATCAGGACGTTGTGGCCGCGCTCCTCGTAGTTGAACGCCGCCTGGAGCAGTGCGGTGCTCTTGCCGCTGTTCATCGCCCCGTAGCGGAAGTAAAGCTTCGCCATCCCCTCATCGTATTGAGTGGGCCACGGCAAAACCCGGCAGACTGGCCCCATGCCCGCCAACCCCCTTGGATACGCACTGCGCAACCGCCGCGCAGGCCATCACAGGCTCGTCTGGGAGCGCCGCGAGCTGAGCGCCCCAGAGGGTTTCGCCCTGACGAGCCCCGACTTCGCGAACGGCGGCGCGATTCCCGAGCGGTTCCGCGGCAAGCTGTTCGCCCCCCACCCCGTCGCCCGCGCTCGCCTGGACGGAGCCGCCCGCCGAAGCCGTCGAACTGGTGCTGATCGTGCAGGACCCCGACGTGCTGATGGGGAAGCCCGCCACCCACGCGCTCTCTGTCGGCATCAACCCCGCCCTCGGCGCTCTTCCCGAAGGCGCGCTCGCGAACCCGAGCCCCGTGAGCGGCATCGTGCACGGCAAGGGCGCCTTCGGGAAGCTCGGCTGGATGGGGCCGCTGCCGCCGCGCTCGCACGGCCCGCACGCCTATGTGTTCCAGCTGTTCGCCGTCGACCGGCCGATGTCGCTCGCGCGGGGTTTCGCCCTCGAGGACGCGCTGCATGCCATGCGGGGGCACGTCATCGCGCGCGCCCGGCTCGACGGGGTCTACGAGAGCGTGTAGACGCCGACTCAGAACAGCGTCGGCTCGGGGGCGAGCGTTGCGGCATCCATCTCTTCGAAGAAAACCAGGGGCGTGCGCCGCTCGCCGTCCGCATCGATGCGCGTCGCCCGGCCGCGCGGCACAACGCCCGCACGACGGTCGCCGGTCGCCGACGACTCGATGCCGCCGGTGACCAGGTCTTCGCGGCCGCGGGTGAGGCCGTGCTTCGCGATCAGCGGCTTGATGCGGCGGGCGAGCCACTGCCGGTACTCCTTCGGGGCATACGTCCGCCCCTGATAGAGTTCGGCGTACTTCGCGATCAGCTCGGGGTGCTCGCGCTCAAGCCAGAAGGTGAACCACTCCTTGACGCCGGGCTTGAGGTGCAGCGCGGTGTAGAGCACGCTCGTCGCGCCGGATGCCTTCACCTGGCTCAGCGCGAAATCGAGGTGCTCGGTCGTGTCGGTGAGGAACGGCAGGATCGGCATCATGAAAACGCTGCAGTCGAGCCCCGCGTTGCGCACCGCGGTGACGGTCGCGAGGCGCTCCTTCGCCCGCGGCGTCCCCGGCTCGACCGACTGCTGCAGCTCGTCGTCGTAGATCGCGATCGACATCGCGAGATCGACCGGCACCTGCCTCGACGCCTCCGCGAGCAGCGGCAGATCGCGCCGCAGCAGCGTGCCCTTGGTCAGGATCGAGAACGGGGTCCTCGCCTCGGCGAGCGCCCTGATGATCTCGGGCATGAGCTTGTAGCGGCCCTCCGCGCGCTGATACGGGTCGGTATTGGTGCCGAGGGCGACCGGATGCCTGTTCTCCTGCCACTTCGGCCGCGCGAGCTCGCGCCGCAGCACCTCGGCCACGTTCACTTTGACGATGATCTGGGAGTCGAAGTCGCGACCCACGTTGAGTTCGAGGTACTTATGCGTGGGCCGAGCGAAGCAGTATGAGCATGCATGGCTGCAGCCCCTGTAGGGGTTGATCGTCCAGGCGTAGGGCATCACCTTCGAGCCGCCCGGCACCTGGTTCAGCGCCGACTTCGCGAGGATCTCGTGGAAGACGATCCCATCGAATTCCGGGGTGCGCACGGTACGCACCAGATTGTTCAGTTTCGCGAGCCCGGGCAGCGCGTCATCGGACTCGACCCCGAGCTCTTGGTTCTCCCACCGCATTCACCTATTAGAACACCGATTCGAGTTTTAATCCGTCGATTTTCGAATGTGTGTATACGCCGGGGAGGGTCTCGATACGCCCGGCTCAGCCGGGCTACTCGACCAGCGCGAGCGCGCCTACCGCTGCAGGCCGAGCACCTTCGCGGTGCGCGCCATGGTGGCGCGGGCGAGCTCGGGATCAGCATCCAGCGACTGCCCGAGCGTCGGGATGAGGGCCTTCAGCTGTGCCTGCCACTCCCCCTCGTACTCGCTCGGGAAACACGTCTTCAGCACGTCGAGCATGATCGACACCGCGGTCGAGGCGCCGGGCGAGGCGCCGAGCAGGCCGACGATGGTGCCGTCCTCGTGGGCGATCACCTCGGTGCCGAACTGCAGCACGCCGCCCTTCTTCGGGTCCTTCTTGATCACCTGGGCGCGTTGCCCGGCGGTGATCAGCTCCCAGTCGTCGGGTTTGGCCGTCGGCATGAACTTCTTCAGCTCGGCGAACTTGCCCTTCTTCGTCAGCAGCAGCTGGCTGATCAGGTACTTGAGCAGCACGAGGTTGTCGAGCGCGACGCGCAGGTACGGCCCGATGTTGGACGGGCGGATACCCGCAGGTAGGTCGAGCACGCTGCCGAACTTGAGGAACTTGGGGTCGGCGCCCGCGTAGGGCCCGAAGAGCAGCGACGCCTCGCCGTCAACGACGCGCTTGTCGAGGTGGGGCACGCTCATGGGCGGCGCCCCGGCCTCGGCCTGCGAGTACACCTTCACCGCGTGCTGGCCGACCACCTCGGGGTTCGAGGTCTTGTAGAACTGGCCGGAGATCGGGAACGTGCCGTAGCCCTTCGCCTCCGGAATCCCGGATGCCTGCAGCACCTTGAGCGCCCAGCCGCCTGCGCCGACGAACACGAACTTCGCGTCGATCGTCTCGGTCTGCTGCCGCACCAGCTGGCGCACCTTGAGGCGCCAGGTGCCGTCCTTGCGCTTCTTCAGCCCGCGCACCTCGGAGTTCAGCCGCAGCTCGGCGCCGTCGGCGATGAGCTTCTCGGTGAGCCGCTTGGTGAGCGTGCCGAAGTTCACATCGGTGCCCGCGATCGAGCGCGTCGCCGCGAACTGCTCCCACTTGTTCCGGCCGCGCATCAGCAGCGGAGCCCACTTCATGACCTCGGCGCGGTCCTCGCTGTACTCGAGCTCCTCGAACAGCACGTGCTTGGTGAGCGTCTCGTGCCGCATCCGCAGATACTCGATGTCGCTCGGCTTGCGCACGAAGGTCATGTGCGGCGCGGGATTGATGAAATCGGATGCCTGCCCCAGCACCCCCTCTTCCACGAGCGTCGCCCAGAACTGGCGGCTCTGCTGGAACTGCTCGTTGATCTGCAGGGCCTTGGTCGGGTCGTCCGGGTGGGGCATGTAGTTGAGCTCGCACAGCGCGCTGTGGCCGGTGCCCGCGTTGTTCCACGGGTTCGAGCTCTCCTCGGCGAGGCCGCCGAGGCGCTCCAGGATCACGATCGACCAGTCGGGCCTCACCCTCTTCAGGAAGGTTCCGAGGGTGGCGGACATGATGCCGCCACCGATCAAGACCACATCAACGGGGGCTTTGTCGCTCACCCCGCCATCCTATCTGTCTCGAGATCGAGAGACTTTGAGAGCCCTGGCGCGGGGCACCGCCCGCGCGGCACGGGGCGTGGTCGCACATGGCCCGCAGCGCGGTCGCGTATGGTCCCCCTTCACGAGAGAAGCGGGCCTTTTGCGACCATTCGGCGGATCGCGCGCGCAGCAAGCCCGCTATGCGGGCTGCTGTGCTCGCTGCGCGAGCAACTCCGCGATCTGCACCGCGTTCAAGGCAGCGCCCTTGCGCAGGTTGTCATTCGAGACGAAGAACGCGAGGCCGCGGCCCTCGGGGGCGCCCTCGTCGGCACGGATGCGCCCGACGAACGACGGGTCCTGACCGGCGGCCTGCAGCGGCGTCGGAATCTCCGAGAGGGTCACGCCCGGGGCATCCGTCAGCAACTCCGTCGCGCGCTCGGGCGAAAGCGGCGAAGCGAACTCGGCGTTCACCGACAGCGAGTGCCCCGTGAACACCGGCACGCGCACGCACGTGCCCGACACGAGCAGGCCGGGCAGCTCGAGGATCTTGCGGCTCTCGTTGCGCAGCTTCTTCTCTTCGTCGGTCTCGTTCAGCCCGTCGTCGACGAGGTTGCCCGCGAACGGGATCACGTCGAACGCGATCGGCCGCTTGTAGATCTGCGCCTCGGGCAGCTCGACGGCCCCGCCGTCATGCACGAGGTCGAGCAGGTGATCGGATGCCACGGCCGCGCGCGCCTGGTTCGCCAGCTCCTGTGCGCCCTTGAGTCCGGAGCCCGACACCGCCTGGTAGGTCGAGACGATGAGGCGGGTGAGGCCGGCCTCGCGGTCGAGCACCTTGAGCACGGGCATGATCGCCATGGTCGTGCAGTTCGGGTTCGCGATGATGCCCTTCACGGCCTCGTCGATGGCGTGCGGATTCACCTCGGAGACGACGAGGGGCACCTCAGGGTCCATGCGCCAGGCGCTCGAGTTGTCGATGACGAGCGCCCCCGCCGCGGCGAAACGCGGGGCGGCGGCGCGCGAGCCGGTGGCCCCGGCCGAGAACAGCGCGATGTCGATGCCCGACGGGTCGGCGGTCTCGACGTCTTCGACGACGATCTGCTCGCCCTGGAACTCGATCGTGGTGCCGGCCGAGCGGGCGGTCGCGAAGAAGCGGATGCTCGCGATCGGGAACTCGCGCTCGGCGAGCAGCTTGCGCATCACCGAGCCGACCTGGCCGGTCGCGCCTACGACGGCGACGTGGAATCCGTTGGTGCTCATGTGCTTCTCGATTCGATTCTTGCGTTTTGCGCCTGCCGCCGACAATTGTGCTCGGGCCGCCGAGCGCAGTTGTCGGGCAGAGGCGCAGAAGTTGGCTAGCGGCCGGTGCCCGCGTACACGACCGCGGTGTCGGAGCCGTCGAGACCGAAGGCGGTGTGCACCACGCGCGCGGCTTCGGCGAGCACGTCGGCGCGGGTGACGACGGAGATGCGGATCTCGGAGGTCGAGATCATGCCGATGTTGATGCCGGCCTCGGCGAGGCAGCGGAACAGGTGGGCGGAGACGCCGGTGTTGGTGCGCATTCCGGCGCCGACGAGCGCCAGCTTGCCGATCTGGTCGTCGTACTGCAGCGACTGGAATCCGATCAGGTCCTGGTCGGCGCGCAGCGCCTGCAGCACCTTCTGCCCGTCGGCCTTCGGCAGCGTGAACGAGATGTCAGTGAGCCCGGTCGCGGCGGCCGAGACGTTCTGCACGATCATGTCGACGTTCGCGCTCTGCTTCGCGACCGTGTCGAAGATCGCCGCGGCCTTGCCGAGGACATCGGGCACGCCGACGACCGTGATCTTGGCCTCGCTCAGGTCGGTGGCGACTCCGGAGATGATGGGCTCTTCCACTTTTCCGTTCTCCTGCATCTCGCGCCGGAAGCGCTCGGCGGTCTCTTCGGCGGTCTCGTTGACGACCAGGGTGCCCTCGCTGTTGTTGAACGAGGATCGCACGTGCAACGTCACTCCGTGCCGTCTGGCGTACTCGACGGCGCGGATGTGCAGCACCTTCGCCCCGGCGGCGGCGAGCTCGAGCATCTCCTCGCTCGAGATCGTGTCGATCTTCTTCGCGAGCGGCACGATGCGCGGGTCCGAGGTGAAGATGCCGTCGACGTCGGTGTAGATCTCGCAGACGTTCGCGCCGAGGGCCGCCGCGAGCGCCACCGCCGTGGTGTCGCTGCCGCCGCGGCCGAGTGTCGTCGTGTCGCCGGTCTCGGTGTTGAAGCCCTGGAAGCCGGCGACGATCGCGATCGCGCCGTCGTCGAGCGCCTCGCGGATGCGGCTCGGCGTGACGTCCACGATGCGCGCCGCGCCGAATCGGTTGTCGGTGATCATGCCGGCCTGGTAGCCGGTGAAGCTGCGGGCGTCGTAGCCCATCGTGCCGATCGCCATCGCGAGCAGCGACATCGAGATGCGCTCGCCGCTCGTGAGCAGGATGTCGAGCTCGCGCGGCTCGGGCATCGGCGTCACCTGATGCGCCAGATCGATGAGCTCGTCGGTTGTGTCGCCCATCGCGCTCACCGCGACCACGACCTCGTTGCCCGCCTTGCGCGTCTCGACGATGCGCTTGGCGACGCGCTTGATGCTCTCGGCATCGGCGACGGAGCTGCCGCCGAACTTCTGCACGATCAGCGCCACGGGCTCTCCTGGGTCTATGTGGGCTCGGGTGGTTTTGGGGGTTCTGCCTATTCTACGTTGGGTTTCGGCCAGGTTTCGCCGGGCGGTGCGGGGTTACCGTGGCGTTATGAGCACAGCGCGGGTCGTGGTTCTCGGTTCGGGTGTCGCTGGAGCGTCGACGGCGTTCGCGCTGGCCCGGCGCGGTGCAGCGGTGACCGTTGTCGACGCGGGGCTGACAGGACGGGCGACGGATGCCGGCGCGGGCATCATCCAGCCCTGGACGGTCTCCCGCGAGGGCGAGTTCTACCGCCTCTATGCGGACGGCGCCGCGTTCTACCCGGAGCTCGTCTCGGCGCTGGCTTCCCACGGGGCGCCCGATATCGGCTACCGGCGTACGGGATCGCTCGTGCTTTCGGCCGAGGATTCCGAGCTCGACGAGGTTGAGGCGCGGCTCGCCTCGCGTTCCGCTGATGCGCCGGAGATGGGATCGATCGAGCGTCTCGACCAGGGCGGGGCGCGCACCCGCTTTCCGCTGCTCGACCCGACGCACTCCGCGATCTGGATCCCCGGCGGCGGCCGTGTCGACGGACGGCTGCTGCGAGCCGGGCTGCTCGCGGCGGTGGCCGGGCGCGGCGGGGTGCTGCGCGAGGGCGCCGGCGTGCTGCAGGCGGCTGGGTCAGGCATCCGCGTCGCCGTCGATGACGAGGTGCTCGAGACCGACGCCGTCGTCGTGGCCTGCGGCGCGTGGACGAATGCGGTGCTCGAGCCGCTCGACTTCTCAGTGCCGGTGGAGCCGCAGAAGGGGCAGATCATCCATCTGCGCGTCGACGCCGACACGTCGTCGTGGCCCGTCGTGCACCGCACGGGCTCGTCGCACTACCTGCTCGCGTTCGACGGCGGACGCATCGTGGCCGGCGCGACCCGCGAGTTCGGCAGCGGCTTCGACACGCGCGTGACCGCCGCCGGCGTTCAGGAGGTGCTGCGCGAGGCCCTCGTCGTCGCGCCGGGGCTCGCGCACGCCGAGGTGCTCGAGACGCGGGTCGGGCTGCGGCCGCTGCCGCTGTCGCACGACCAGCTGCCCACCGTGTCGCGGGTCGCCACCGGCGGTTCGGTGCCCGTGTGGGTGAATGCCGGCTTCGGGGCCGCAGGACTCACGATGGGGCCGATCGTCGGCGACCGACTGGCGGAGGCGATTCTCGGGGCGTTGTGACGCGACCGTGATGACGGATGCCTGGCGCAGGCGTCGCCGTCGCGGGATGCTCTCGCTATGGGGTGGACGCATCGGCCTGATTCCGCATCGTCCAGCTTGCCGCGTTTTGCACGAATTGCGATCCCGATCGTCGTGATCTTCGCCGGCGTCTTCATCGCGACTTCCGTGGTGCGGTCGATCTCGGCCACGGGCGGCAACGACCCCGCCGACAAGTGGGGGTGCGCGGGGGCTCGTCCCGTGGTCTCGCCGACACCCGTGCACCGCGGGCAGACGATCACGGTGGCGTCGGGCTCAGCCCACTGCACGCGGGCGCTGCCCGACGATGCGAGCTTCGAGATCACGCTGTCCGCGGACGGGTCTCCGACGAGCAGCGTTCAGAGTCAGGCATCCGTTCACCATGACGGGTCGTTCACCATCACGCTCACGGTGCCCGATGACTTTCCGCTGGGGGTGGCACAGGTGAGGGTCGGTGACGGAGATTACGTGCCGTGCCATGACACCGGAGCCGCACCGGCTGACGGCATGCGCCTCGTGTCCTGCGCCGCGAGCATGTCACCGGTCGAGGTGGTCGGCTGAAGTCGTCGCCACCTGTTGCGGGCTCGCCCCTCGCGAAGCCGCGGAACGTGGCGAGCGCTTGGCGACGGTCTAGCCCACGACGACGCGACGGCCTTCGAAGGCGCGCCCGAGGGTGACCTCGTCGGCGTATTCGAGGTCGCCGCCGACGGGCAGCCCCGAGGCGAGCCGGCTCACCCGGATCTCGAGCGTCTTGAGCAGCCGGCTGAGGTAGGTCGCCGTCGCCTCGCCCTCGAGGTTGGGGTCGGTCGCGATGATGACCTCGTCGACGGTGCCGTCGGCGAGGCGCTGCATGAGCTGGCGGATGCGCAGGTCGTCGGGCCCGATGCCGTCGATCGGGCTGATCGCCCCGCCGAGCACGTGGTACAGCCCGCGGAACTCGCGGGTGCGCTCGATGGCGACGACGTCCTTCGCCTCTTCGACGACGCAGATCAGGTTCTGGCTGCGGCGCGGGTCGCGGCAGATCGAGCAGAGATCCTGCTCGGAGACGTTGCCGCACTGCTCGCAGAACTTCACCTTGTCGCGCACGGCGAGCAGCGTCTCGGCGAGCTTGGTGACGTCGAACGACTCGGTCTGCAGGATGTGGAAGGCGATGCGCTGCGCCGACTTCGGCCCGATGCCGGGCAGGCGGCCGAGCTCGTCGATCAGGTCCTGGACGATTCCCTCGTACATCAGCGGCCCCCGTTGCCGTCAGGAAGCTGCTGCTCTTCGATGAACCGCGCGTTCAGAATCTCGCGCACGACGGCCTCGCCATACCGTTGCGGTCCGGGCGCCGCCGAGAAGCTGGGACCCTTCCTCGGAGCCGATGGTTGAGGAGCCCGCGAAGCGGGCGTCTCGAAGCCATCGCTCTTGGTCGGAAGATCATTTCGAGACGCGGCCTGCGGCCGCTCCTCAATGATCGGAGTCGCGATCGGCGAGGCATCCGGGTCCTCTTCAAAACTCGGCGCGTCATCGTCGCTGGGCGCGACGGTCGACCACCCCTCGTCATCGACGGCAGGGGCGACGGATGCCTCGGCCGGGCTCTCCTTCGGCAGCGGCGGCACCGCCTGCAGCTTCGGGCGCTCTTCGACGACGGGCGCCTCGGCGGGCTTGGGCGCAGCGGCCGCTCCCCCGCCGGGGATCGCCACCGTGGCCCAGGTGGTCACAGGGCCGGAGTCCTTCGGCTGGGTCGGCACGGCGCTGAGCCGCGGCGCGACCTCGGGGGCCTGGTCTCGAGACGCAGCTTCGCCGCCACTCGCCCCCGCGTCACGCACCACGGGTGCAGGCGCAGGCGCTGCCGCGGGCGGGGTGACCCCGAACCCTTCCGCCTTGAGGCTCTGCGCGAAGTCGGTCGCGGTCTTCGCCACGAACTTGACCCGCACGCCCAGGACCTTCTGGATCGCCTCGCGCAGCACATCGCTGACGTTCTGCGTCTGACCGGCCTGCGGTCGGAAGCTCGCGATGTCGTTCTCGCTCGGGAACGTGAGCGTCAGCACGTCGTTCTCGTACTTCCGCACGGTCGCGGTCGTCACGACGAGCCACGCGGTGGTCTTCACCGCACGGACCGCGTCGAGGATCTGCGGCCACGCGTCCTTCACGAGCTGCAGCGTGACGGGCCCGACGGGCTTCGCGGGACCCGATGGCTGCGCACCGGGCTGCTCGGCGGCAACCCTGTGGGTTGCCGCGCCCGGCGCGCCGAGCGAGCTGGGCTCGCGAGGGGCAGACGCGGGTGCTATGGCGTCTGTCTCTTCCTCGACCCCGGTGACGCCTGGCGTCGCCCACCCGCCGGGAACAGCAGGGACGGCAGGAGCCGCAGGCGCGGGCGCCGTCGGCGCCGCCGTGGCTTCCTGCGTCGAGGAAGGGGTCTCGATGCGCGCGGCCGACCGCGCTTCTCGACCATCGGGAGCGGGCGTTGCGGCCGGCTCGCCCGGCTGGGGCGAGGCATCCGTCACCCCTACGCGTCGCTCGAGACGCTCGACCCGCGCCATCGACCCCGCCTCGTCGGCCGTCGGGATCAGCGCGCGGGCGATCATCAGCTCGAGGTGCAGGCGCGGCGAGGTCGCGCCCGACATCTCGGTCAGCGCGGCGTTCACGATATCGGCGATGCGCGAGAGCTCGGCCGAGCCGAAGGCGCGCGCCTCGGTGCCCATGCGCTCGAGCTCGTCGTCGGGGGTTCCGCGCAGCACGGCCGCCGCCTTGTCGGGGCCGGCAGCCGCGATGATGATGAGGTCGCGCAGGCGCTCGAGCAGGTCCTCGACGAAGCGACGCGGGTCCTGCCCGGTCTGGATCACGCGGTCGATCGCGGCGAACGCCGTCGCCGAATCGCGGGCGGCCATCGCCTCGACGACCTCGTCGAGCAGGGCCGAATGGGTGTAGCCGAGCAGCGCGACCGCGCGCTCGTAGCCGATCTCGTCGCCCTCGGAGCCGGCGATCAGCTGGTCGAGCAGCGAGAGCGTGTCACGCGGCGAACCGCCGCCCGCCCGCACCACGAGGGGCAGCACGCCGGGCGCGACCTTCATGCCCTCTTCATCGGTGAGCTTCTGGACGTAATCGAGCATCATCGCCGGCGGCACCAGCCGGAACGGGTAGTGATGCGTGCGCGAGCGGATCGTGCCGATGACCTTCTCGGGCTCGGTCGTCGCGAAGATGAACTTCACGTGCTCGGGCGGCTCCTCGACGATCTTCAGCAGCGCGTTGAAGCCGGCCGAGGTCACCATGTGCGCCTCGTCGAGGATGAAGATCTTGTAGCGATCGCGAGCGGGAGCGAACACAGCGCGTTCGCGGATGTCGCGGGCGTCATCGACGCCGTTGTGGCTCGCCGCGTCGATCTCGACGACGTCGAGCGAGCCCTGGCCGCCGCGGCCGAGCTCGACGCAGCTCGGGCACTTTCCACACGGGGTGTCGGTCGGCCCTTCCGCGCAGTTGAGGCAGCGCGCGAGGATGCGCGCGCTCGTCGTCTTCCCGCAGCCGCGCGGGCCGGAGAACAGATAGGAGTGGTTCACGCGGTTCGTGCGCAGGGCCGTCATCAGCGGCTCGGTCACCTGCGACTGGCCGATCATCTCGGCGAAGGTCTCAGGCCGGTAGCGGCGATAGAGGGCGGTAACCACGCCCCCAATCGTAACGGCGGGGTGCGACATCGCCCGGCTCCGCGACCAGGGTGTGGAGAGCATTTCGCGTTCGGGCGGCGATCTTCGGCGACACGCCGTCAGCGGAGCAGTAAGGCTGCCCCGAGAGGCAGGATTGCCGCCCCAATGCGCGGCCGCTACCTCGAGATGACCTCGAGGGTCTGGCGGGCGATCTCGAGTTCCTCGTTGGTCGGCACCACGAGAACCGTCACCGGCGACGACTCGGTGGAGATGACACGGATGCCTGAGCCGCCCGCCTCGTTGCGAGAAGGGTCCAGCTCGATGCCGAGCCCGTCGAGGCCGGCCAGTGCGGAAGCCCTCACCTCGGCGCTGTGCTCGCCGATACCGGCGGTGAACGAGATCACGTCGGCGCCGCCGAGCAGCGCGTGGTAGGCGCCGACGTAGGACTTCAGCCGGTGTGCGACGACTGCCTGCGTCAGCTGCGCCCTCTCGTCCCCCTCCGCCGCACGCGCCTGCACGTCCCGCGAGTCACCGACGCCAGATAGCCCGAGCAGCCCGCTCTGCTTATTGAGCAGATCGTCGAGCTCGTCGATCGACAGCTTCGCCCGGCGCGCAAGGTGGAAGAGCACGGAGGCGTCGATATCGCCCGAGCGCGTGCCCATGACGAGGCCGGCGAGCGGGGTCATCCCCATGCTCGTCTCGACGGAGCGCCCGCCGTCGATGGCGCAAGCGCTCGCACCGTTGCCGAGGTGCAGCACGATCTGCTTGAGCTCGTCGAGCGGCCGGCCGAGGAACTCGGCCGCCGCACGCGAGACGTAGCGGTGCGAGGTGCCGTGGAACCCGTACTTGCGCACGCGGTACCGCTGCGCGAGCTCGGCGTCGATCGCATAGGTGTATGCCTCTGGCGGCATGGTCTGATGGAACGCGGTGTCGAAGACCGCGACCATGGGCAGACCGGGGAAGGACTTCTCGGCGGCATCGATGCCCTGCACGGCCCCCGGGTTGTGCAGTGGGGCGAGGTCGGAGAGGTCTTCGATCTGGATCTTCACCACGTGGTCGATCGGCGTCGGCTCGAAGAAGCGGGCACCCCCGTGCACCACGCGATGGCCGATCGCGACCAGGTCGTGCTCGTCGAGCGACGGGCCGTGCGTGTCGAAGTCGTTGCGCATGATGCGGCAGGCCTGGGCGTGGTCCCGCACGGCTACGTCCGTGTCGAAGCGCTGGCCGCCCGCACGGTGGCTGGCGCGCCCTTCGTCCTCACCGATGCGCTCGATCAGGCCGCTGGCCAGGGTCTCCTCGGTCGCCATGTCGATGAGCTGGTACTTCAGCGACGACGAGCCGCTGTTGATGACGAGGATGCTGGGCATCGGATGCCTCCTGCTAGACCGACTGCGCCTGGATCGCCGTGATCGCGATCGTGTTCACGATGTCGTCGACGAGCGCGCCGCGCGACAGGTCGTTGACCGGCTTGTTGAGGCCCTGCAGCACGGGGCCGATTGCGACGGCGCCCGACGAGCGCTGCACCGCCTTGTACGTGTTGTTGCCCGTATTCAGGTCAGGGAATATGAACACCGTCGCGCGTCCCGCAACGGGCGACCCGGGCAGCTTGGCGGCGGCGACGACGAGGTCGGCCGCGGCGTCGTACTGCAGCGGACCCTCGACGAGCAGCTCCGGCGCCCGCTCGCGCACCAGCGCGGTCGCCGACCGCACCTTCTCGACGTCAGCGCCCGACCCGGACTCCCCCGTCGAGTACGACAGCATCGCGATGCGCGGCTCGATGCCGAACTGCGCGGCCGTCGCCGCCGACGAGATCGCGATGTCGGCCAGCTGCGTGTCAGTGGGATCGGGGATCACGGCGCAGTCGCCGTAGACCAGCACCCGATCCGACAGCGCCATCAGGAATACCGACGACACCACGCCGACCCCTGGACGCGTCTTGATGATCTCGAACGCCGGCCGGATCGTGTGCGCCGTCGTGTGCGCGGCCCCCGACACCATGCCGTCCGCGAGGCCGAGGTGCACCATCATCGTGCCGAAATAGGACACGTCCGTCACGGTGTCGAGTGCCCGCTCGAGCGTCATGCCCTTGGACGCGCGAATCTCGGCGTATTCGGCGCCGAACCGCTCCCGCAGCCCCGGATCGGTCGTGCTCACCACGGCAGCGGCGGACAGATCGAGCCCCAACGCTGCGCCCCGCGCGCGCACCGCCTGCTCGTCACCCAGGATCGTCAGCTGCGCGATATCCCGCTCGAGCACGATAGATGCCGCGCGCAGAATACGATCGTCCTCACCCTCCGGCAGCACGATGTGCTTCTTCGCCGACCGCGCCCGCTCGAGCAGTCGGTACTCGAACATCAGTGGCGTGACGACCGGCGACGGCTCGACGTCGAGCGCGTCGAGCAAAGCGATGTGGTTCACGTTGCGGTCGAAGAGGGCGATCGCCCGCTCGGTCTTGCGCGGCGAATCCGCCCCCATCCTCGTGCGCGCGCCGTTGACCCGCACCGTCGTCTCGAAGGTGCCGTACGGAGTCGAGATGATCGGCAGCGACGGGTCCATGCCGCTGATCAGCCGGGTGATCGCCTCGGAGAGCGCGAACCCGCCGTTCAGCACGATCGCCGACACCGAGGGGAAGGTGCCGGCCTGGTACGCGGCGAGCACGGCGAGCAGCGTCTCGGTGCGGTCCCCGGGCACCACGACGACGGCCCCCTCGATCAGACGCGTCAGCACGTTCTCCATCGACATGCCGGCCACGACGACGCCGAGAACCTCGCGCTCGAGCAGCTCGCGGTCGCCGAACACCAGCTCGCCGGTCACCGCATCGAGCACCGATGCCACAGTCGGCGCGACCAGCACCGGGTCCTCCGGCAGCACCCACACGGGCCGCTCGAGCGGGTCTGGGACAGCACCGCGCGCGATGGAGGCGACGGATGCCTGCACCGCACGGTGGATCGCCCCAAGCTCATCGGGGTCTGCACGGTTGACGACGACCCCGAGCAGCGCGGCGTGCTCGGCGCGCAGCTCATCGATCGCGACGGACGCGAGCTGCCGCACCTGCTCAGCCGAGCGCGCCCGCGACGAGCCGAGGGCGAGCACGCCGTGCTGCCCGAGCACCCCGTCGGACGCCCCCTCGGCAGCCCGTCCGCTCACCACGAGCAGCACCGGCGCGCCGAGGTTCGCGGCGATGCGCGCGTTGAACGAGAGCTCGGTCGGCGCCCCGACATCGGTGTAGTCGCTGCCCACGATCACGACCGCGTCGCACCGGTCGACGATGCGGCGGTAGCGCTCGATGATGCGGGCGAGCGCGGCCTCGGCATCCGTATGCACCTCGTCGTATGTGACGCCGACCGAGTCCTCGTACGACAGGCCGGCCGTGGCGTTCGACAGCAGCCATTCGAGGATGTAGTCGCGCTGCGCCGTGCTGCGCGCGATCGGGCGGAAGACGGCGACCCGCTCGACCTGCCGCGACAGGGTGCGCAGCACGCCGAGCGCGATCGTCGACTTCCCGGTTTGGCCCTCGGCCGAGGTGACGTAGACCTGCTTCACGAGTCCGACGCTAGCGACACAGTCTTAGCCGCCGCCCAGCCTCAGTCGTTGTCCCCGCCGGTGTCGTTGATGTTCGCCTCGGAGCCGCCCTTCCAGGCCCACTTCGCGACCTCGGGGATGTCCTCGCCGTTCTGGTACGCGTACAGGCGGGCGTTGAGGCGGGCATCCACCATCTCCTGCCGCAGGCCCGCGTAGCGCTCGGCCAGCCCGGGAACGCGGTCGATGGCGTCGATCACGAGGTGGTACCGGTCGAGATCGTTGCGCATGACCATGTCGAACGGCGTGGTCGTCGTGCCCTCTTCCTTGTAGCCGCGCACGTGCAGCGTGCCATGCCCGTTGCGGCGGTAGGTGAGGCGGTGGATGAGCCAGGGGTAGCCGTGATACGCGAAGATCACCGGCTTGTCGGTCGTGAAGATCGCGTCGTAGTCGCGGTCGGACAGGCCGTGCGGGTGCTCGTCCTCGGGCTGCAGCTTCATCAGGTCGACGACGTTGACGACGCGCACCTTGAGCTCGGGGATGTACTTCTGCAGGATCTCGGATGCCGCGAGCACCTCGAGCGTCGGGATGTCCCCCGCCGCCGCGAGCACCACGTCGGGCTCCTCGCCCGGCTTCTCGGAGCCGGCCCACTCGAAGATGCCGAGCCCGCGCGTCATGTGCCGCACCGCCTCGTCGACTGTGAGCAGGTTGGGCTGCGGCTGCTTGCCGGCGACGACCACGTTGACGTAGTCGACCGAGCGCAGGCAGTGGTCGTAGGTCGACAGCAGCGTGTTCGCGTCGAAGGGCAGGTAGACGCGCACGACGTCGGCCGACTTGTTGACGACGTGGTCGATGAAGCCCGGGTCCTGGTGCGAGAAGCCGTTGTGGTCCTGCCGCCAGACATGGCTCGACAGCAGATAGTTCAGCGACGAGATCGAGCGGCGCCACGGGATCTCGCGGGTCACCTTCAGCCACTTGGCGTGCTGGTTGAACATCGAGTCGACGATGTGGATGAACGCCTCGTATGAGGTGAACAGGCCGTGCCGGCCGGTGAGCAGGTAGCCCTCGAGCCAACCCTCGCACTGGTGCTCGCTGAGCACCTCCATCACGCGCCCCGTCGGGGCCATGTTGACGTCGATGGGCCAGATCTCGCCGGCGAACTGCTTGTCCGTCGCGGAGTAGACGGGAGGAGCGAGGCGATTGGATGCCGTCTCGTCAGGCCCGAAGATGCGGAAGTTCTCCGGGTTGTCCTCGATGACCGTGGCGAGCCACTCGCCGAGCACGCGGGTCGCCTCGCTGCTCGTCGCGCCTGGGGACGGCACGTCGACGCCGAACTCGCGCCAGTCGCGCAGGCGCAGGTCCTTGCGAACGAGCCCGCCGTTGGCGATCGGGTTGGCGGACATCCGCCGGTCGCCCTTGGGGGCGATCGCCACGGCGTCGGGAACGGGGGCGCCGTTCTCGTCGAACAGCTCCTCGGGCTTGTACGACTTCAGCCACCCCTCGAGCAGCGCGGTGTGCTCAGGCGTGTCGCGGGCATTCGCGAGCGGAACCTGGTGCGCGCGCCAGGTGTTCTCGACCTGCACGCCGTCGATGACGGGCGGGCAGGTCCAGCCTTTGGGCGTGCGCAGGATGATCATGGGCCACTTGGCGCGCCCCTCGAGCGAGCCGTTCGCGGCGCGCTCCTTGATGTCGGCGATCTCGTTGAGCACCTCGTCGAGCACCGCCGCGTAGCGCTTGTGCACGGCGATGGGGTCCTCGCCGTCGAATCCGCCCTCCACGAGATAGGGGTGGTAGCCGTAGCCCTTGAAGAGGTCGAGCAGCTCGTCCTGGGGAATCCGATCGAGCACCGTCGGATTCGCGATCTTGTAGCCGTTCAGGTGCAGGATCGGCAGCACGACGCCGTCCTGCACAGGGTCGAGCCACTTGTTCGAGTGCCAGCTGGTGGCGAGCGGGCCGGTCTCGGCCTCGCCGTCGCCGACGACCGCCATGACGAGCAGATCGGGGTTGTCGAAGGCGGCGCCGTAGGCGTGGCTCAGCGCATAGCCGAGCTCGCCGCCCTCGTGGATCGAGCCGGGCGTCTCGGGCGCCACATGGCTCGGGATCCCGCCGGGGAACGAGAACTGCCGAAACAGCCGGCGGACGCCCGCCTCGTCCTGCTCGATGTCGTGGTACACCTCGGAATAGGTGCCGTCGAGGTAGGCGGATGCCACGAGGCCGGGGCCGCCGTGGCCGGGGCCGATGATGTAGATGGTGTTGAGGTCGCGCTCTTGGATCGCGCGATTCATGTGGGCGTACATGAAGTTGAGCCCGGGGGTCGTGCCCCAGTGGCCGAGCAGGCGGGGCTTGATGTCATCGACCGCGAGCGGAGTGCGCAGCAGCGGATTGTCGAGCAGGTAGATCTGGCCGACGCTCAGATAGTTCGCCGCGCGCCAGTAGGTGTCGATCAGCCGGATCGTCTCGTCAGAGACCGGAGTCTCATCGCGGCGCTTCCAAGCCGTTTCGGTCGCAACGTCAGTCGACATCGAGAATCCTCCCTTGAGACCTTCCGTCTGATGACGGTTCCAAGGGCCAGCCTATGGAGGCAGGGTTGCGCGACGCTAGGCCTTTTCCTGCCCTGGCCGGGACTTCGATGTGCTAACGAAAAAGACCCCCCGCGCACCCGCCAGAGCCCGGTTACCCTTGCTGCGTTTCCGCCCTGGGGGAGTTGGCCTGGATGGCGCCACGCGGGGAGCCGGTCTCCATTGTACGGGAGCACGATGAGGGCGAGATACGGATGCCTGCGGCGTAGTCTCCGTACGGAGGACGCGGCGCATCCGCTGGTCGAGTAGCCCGGCGCGGCGGGGTGTATCGAGACCCCTCTCCGTCGAGACTGAACCCCCAACTTCTGTCCGGTAGACTTCTCGGGTTGCGCCTCGGCGCGACGCCCGGAGGATTCGCCTAGTGGCCTATGGCGCACGCTTGGAAAGCGTGTTGGGTGAAAGCCCTCGGGGGTTCGAATCCCCCATCCTCCGCCAAAGTGTTGCTTGATGCAACAGACCTTGCTCCCCACCTCTGGGGTGAGAGCCGGACGCTCTTGATCCGTAGCGTCGTGGCCATGGGGGAAGCAGAGTCTGAAGCGTCAGGCGTCCGTGCGCAGCGCGTGGACTTCGCCGGGATCAACGCTCTCTCTTCGCGAGCCGCCGGATACGCGGTCGCGCTGAAGTGCCTGCACGTGCAATCGCAGGCCGAGGCCGCAGACCCCTCGTTGAAGACCGCCACCCAGGTGCGGCTTCACCCTGAGGCCTGGCCTTGGTATCAGGGGGCACTTGGGGAGATCGAAGTCGGGAAGATGCTCGCTGAGCTCGAACCCGAGTGGTTCGTGCGTCACTCGGTTCCCATCGGCGCCGACACGAAGGACGTTGATCACCTGGTGATCGGGCCTGGCGGCGTGTTCGCGATCAACACCAAGCATCACGCCGGAGCATCCGTATGGGTTGGCGATCACGTGCTGCGCGTCAACAACGGCAATACTCCACACCTGAAGGTCGGGCGGAATGACGCGGCCGATGTCGCTCGCCGGCTGTCCGGCAAGGTCGGCTTCCCTGTGCCCGTGATACCCGTGATCGCGGTGCTGAACGCCCGATCCCTCACCGACCGGCGGTCGCCTCGGGAACGCCCGGTGGAGGTCGTGAACGCATCACATCTGGTCGCGTGGCTGCGTGCATACCCTCAGCAGCTCAGCCCCGCAAAGATCGAGCTGATCAAGCTCGCCGCCGAAGAGCCCGAGACCTGGCACGTCGACCCGCACGCCGCGGACACGTACCGCGTCATGCAACGATTCGAACGGCTCGTCGCCCGCGCGTCCGTCACGCCCCCACGCACCGCGCCCGCGCGCGCTCGCGGCGCCCGACGAGCACCGTCAGCGCAGACATCGCACCGCACAGGTTCGCCGTCGCGTGCGCGAGCGCTCAGGACGACGAGCAAAGGGCGAGGCCGAGCGCGCGAGGCGACGATCAAGAACATCGCCCAACTGTGGCTTTTCGGCGCCGTTGTCCTCGTGCTTGCCATCTACGGAACGGGAAAGGCGGCGCGATGCGCTTCCGCCCCGATCCCGACGGGGACGGCGGGGCTCAACTGCACGCTCGCCGTGAGCCTGGCCCCCTACTACCCGCTGGCGTGGTGGGTCGCCGGCGGCGTGCTCCTCCTCGCACTGGTGACGACCATCTTCCAGGCACGTCGAAGCAACACCTAGCGCCGCCGCCAGCGCCTCACTCCACGAATCCGTTCGCCTGCGCGACCCGTCCGAGCCACCGGGCGCTGTCGCGTACGTCGCGCGCGAAGGTCTCGTGGTCGACCCCGACGAGGCCGAAGGTGGGCGCGAACGACCCCCACTCGTAGTTGTCGAGCAGGCTCCAGTAGAGGTAGCCGAGCACCTCCGCGCCTTCCTGCATCGTGTCGTGCAGCCCTTCGAGCGCGCCCCGCACATAGTCGCGCCGCCGGGCGTCGTCCCCCGTCGCGAGCCCGTTCTCGGTGACGAACACCGGAACGCCGGGCGCGTACTTCTGCGCAAGGCGCACCCCCTCGGCGAGCGCGGGCGGGTAGTACTCCCAGCCGGTGAGCGTGCGCTCGACGCCGTCGGCCACCGGGCGCGGCCCCTCGGGCCCCACGATCGTGCGGGTGTAGGCCTGCACCCCGACCCAGTCGTCGCCGACCGCCTGCTCGAGGAACCACGCGTCGCGCGGGTAGCTGTAGGCGTGCGCCTGCTCCTCGGCCCCCGGCTCGCCCGGCGCGGCCTGCACGGCCTGGGTCGCGACGGTCCATCCCGAGCGCACATGACCGAGCCCCGACAGCACCGCGCGCGCCGCCCTGTGCGCCGCGGCGAGCGTCTCCGAGACGTGTCGGCTCGGGTGCGGCAGGCCGTGGGTCGACTGCCACTGCGAGCCGGCCGCGTCGCCGGCATCCGCCCCGGAGGTGATCGCGACCATGTTCGGCTCGTTGATCGTGCCGACCCACTCGACGTCATCGAGGATGCCCGCCGCCGCCTCAGTGAAGCGCGTGAACCGCTCGACCGCGTCGGCGGCGCGCCAGCCGCCCGCGTGCGCGAACCAGCGCGGCACGGTGAAGTGGTGCAGCGTCACCATCGGGGTGACCCCGTGATCGCGCGCGGTGTCGATCATGCGCCGGTAGTGGTCGAGCTCGGCGCGTGAGACGAAGCCCCGCTCGGGCTCGATGCGCGCCCACTCGAGGGAGAAGCGGTACATGTCGAGGCCCAGCTCGGAGACGATCCGGATGTCCTCCGGGTAGCGGTGGTAGCTGTCGCATGCATCGCCGCTCGGCTCGGCGACCGTGGTCTCGGGCCGGTGCTCGAGCTCCCACCAGTCCGAGTTGACGTTGTTGCCCTCGATCTGATGGGCGGCCGAGGCCGCGCCCCAGATGAATCCGTCGGGGAAGGTACGGGTCATGCCTTCGTCAGTCCTTTCGTCAGCCCTGCTCGAGTGCGCGCCCCGGCTGGGGCACCGCCGCCAGGAGATCGCGCGTGTAGCTATCGGTCGGGTTGCGCAGCACCTCGGCGGTGCCGCCGCGCTCGACGACCCGCCCCTCGTGCAGCACCATGATCCGGTCGGTGATGAGACGGGCGCTCAGCAGGTCGTGCGTGATGTACAGCAGGCTGACGCCCCAGGTGACCCGCAGCTCGTCGAGCAGCGCCAGCACGCCGGCGCGCAGCGAGACATCGAGCATCGAGACGGGCTCGTCGGCGATGATCACCTGCGGGTCGCTCGCGAGCGCCCGCGCAATCACGACGCGCTGCCGCTGACCGCCGGAGAGCTGGTGCGGAAGCTTATTCGCGTACAGCGCCGCGGGTGCGAGCCCGACCGTCTCGAGCAGCTCGAAGACCCGCTCGCGCACGGCGTCGCCGCGGCGCTCAGAGTAGTTCACGATCGGCCGGCTCAGCGTGTACTCGACGGTGTGCAGCGGGTTCAGCGCGGCATACGGGTCCTGGAAGACCATCTGCACGTCGCGGCGCAGCCGGCGCAGGCTGCGCCGGTTCGCGCGCCCCACGTCGAGATCGCCGAAACGGATGCTTCCCGCCGTCGGCTTCTCGACGCCGGTGATGAGCTTCGCGATCGTCGACTTCCCGCTGCCGCTCTGGCCCACGAGGGCGAGGGCGGCGCCGGGCTCGAGCGTGAACGACACGTCGTCGACGGCGGGCCGGTCACCGGGGCGGGCGCGGCCGTAGCTCTTGCTCACCGCATCGACGACAATGGCCTCGCGCACGGCCCGGCCGGGGCGGGCGCGCACGACGGGAGCCTCGGCGCCGGCATCCGTCTCACCGCCCGTCTTCGCTGTCGTTGTGCGCTCGCCCTCACGCGCGGTCAGGCCGGGAACGCTCACGGTCTGCGCGCGCGGGTCGGCGTAGTGCGAGAGCAGCATGCGCGTGTAGTCGTCTTGGGGGTTGCGCAGGATGTCGGCGCTCGCGGCGTCCTCGACGATGCGCCCGTCGTGCATGACGAGCACGCGCGCGGTCGCCTCGAGCACCACGCCGAGGTCGTGGCTGATGAGGATGGCGGTGAAGCGCTCGGATGCCTGCAGTGCGCGGATCGTGTTCATGACCGCGTGCTGCACCAGCACGTCGAGCGCCGTGGTCGGCTCGTCGAAGACCATGAGCTTCGGCTCGAGCGAGAGCGCCAGGGCGATCGAGACGCGCTGCCGCATGCCGCCCGAGAGCTCGCCCGGGTAGCGGTCGAGAACCTCGGCGGGCAGCTCGACCTTGGCGGCCAGCTCGCGCGCCCTGGCCTCCCGCGCATGCGGCGGCACATGACCGTGGGCGCGGAAGATGTCGAGGAAGTGGTTGCGGACCGTGCGCACCGGGTTGAGCGCGTTCATGCCGGCCTGCAGCACCATCGCCAAGCCGCCCTGGCGCTGCCGGCGCAGCTCCTCGCGCGAGAGCGTGCTGATGTCGACGCCGTCGAAGACGATGCGGCCGCGCTCGATGCGCGCCGCAGGCGGGCTGAGGCGCGTGAGTGCGAAGCCCAGCGTCGACTTGCCGGAGCCCGACTCCCCCACGAGCCCGACGAACTCGCCCTGCTCCAGCTCGAAGCTGACGCCTTCGACGGCGCGCACGGGCTCGCGGCCCGCGGACTCGTAGACGATCGAGAGGTCTTCGACCTTGAGCAGGCTCATCGCGTGCCCCCTTCCCGCAGGCGCGGATTGCTCAGCCCGTCGACGCCGAAGTTGATGAACGCGAGCGAGGTCGCGAACAGGGCGATCATGAGGCCGGGCGCGAACAGCAGGATCCACTGGCCGGTCAGCAGCACATTGCTGTTCTGCGCCCAGAAGAGCATGGTGCCCCAGCTGACGGTGGTGGAATCGCCGAGGCCGAGGAACTCGAGGCCCGCCTCGGCGAGGATCGCCGCCGTCGCCGCGCCGAAGAAGCTCGACGCGATGAGCGACGTCATGTTCGGCATGATCTCGTGGAAGACGATGCGGCTCGCGCTCTCGCCGCTGAACTGCGCGGCGGTGACGAAGTCGCGCGAGCGCAGCGCCTGGGTCTGCGAGCGCAGCACGCGGGCGCCCCACGCCCAGCCGGTCACGACCACGACGAGCACGATCACGCCGATGCCGCCGTTCTGCAGATACGCGGCGATCACGATCATGAGGGGCAGCGACGGGATGACGAGGAAGAGGTTGACGATGAATCCCACGCCCTCCCCCCAGAAGGTGCGCACATAGCCCCAGCTGAGCCCGACGGCCACCGCGATGATCGTCGAGAGGATGCCGGCCACGAGCGCGACGAAGACGGAGACGCGCGCGCCGAAGATCAGCTGGCTGAGCACGTCCTGCCCGCTCGCCGTCGTGCCGAGCAGGTGGGCGGCGCTGCCGTTCAGGCTGCGGCCGAAGCTCGAGTCGTGTGCATCGTAGGGCGCGATGAGGGGCGCGAAGATGGCGAGGGCGACGAAGAAGAGGAATCCGATCACCCCGATCCGGGCGCGCGGCACCGACCAGATGGTCGCGATGCCGCGGCCGAGCACGCGCAGCGGTGAGATGTTGCGGTTCATCGTCGGGTCCTCGGGTCGAGCACGCCGTAGAGCACGTCCACGATGAAGTTCGCAACGAGCACGCTCACCGTGATCATGAGGAACAGCGCCTGCATCAGCGGGTAGTCCTGGTTGGTGACGGCGTGGAACAGCAGCAGCCCGACGCCCGGGTACTGGAAGACCGTCTCGACGAGCAGCGAGCCGCCGACGACACCCCCGAGCACGAGCCCGAACGAGGTCAGGTTGGGCAGGATCGCGTTGCGCGCGGCGTATCGCAGCGCCACCGTGCGCGAGCGCAGCCCGTTTGCCTCGGCGAAGGTGACGTAGTCCTCGCCGAGGGTATTGACCATGGTGTTGCGCATGCCGATGATCCAGCCGCCGAGGGAGGTGATCAGGATCGTCAGCGCCGGCAGGGCGGCATGGCTGATCGCCTCGCCGACGAAGCCGAGACTGAGATTCGGGGTGGATGCCGCGCCGTACGCCCCCGAGGTCGGGAACCACGCCGCGACGTAGCCGAGGAAGAAGAGCAGCAGCAGGGCGGTCCAGAAGTACGGGAACGCCGAGGCGAACTGGCTGCCCGCCGTGGCGAAGGTGTCGACCCAGCTGCCGCGCCGCCACGCGGCGAGCGCGCCGAGCGCCGTGCCGATCACGAACGCGATGATCGTGACGGTGCCGACGAGCACCAGCGTCCAGGGCAGCGCGCCCGAGACGAGGGCGGAGACCTTCTGCGGGAAGTAGCTGTACGAGATGCCGAAGTCGAGGCGCGCGATCTGGCCGAGGTACTGCCCGTACTGGGTGATCAGCGAGCCGTGCGGCACACCGAGCTGTGCCTCGACGGCCGCCCGCATGGCCGGGGTCACCGGGCCGTTCTGCGACAGCTTCGCGATCGCAGCATCGGCCGGCGAGCCCGGCATCATGCGGGGCAGCAGGAAGTTGATCGTCACCGCCGCCCACAGCGTGACGACGAAGAGGGCGATCTTGCCCAGGAGATAGCGCACGGGTCTACGACGCCGCCTTGATGTTGGTCAGGATCAGCAGCGCGGTCTCGGTCCACGTGCTGGGCGGAGCGTACGGATTCGACGCCGACGGCCAGTTCGTGAAGTTCTTCGTGCTGAACAGACCCCACAGGCCGCCATAGAAGAGACCGATCGCGGGCAGCTGGTCATAAACGGTCTGCTGCAGCTGGTCGACGATCTGCTTCTGGGCATCCGTCGTCGTCGCCGACCTCAGCTGCGTGAGCAGCTGGTCGGTCTTGGCGTCCGTGAAGCGCTCGAAGTTGGCCGAGGTCGCCGTGCCGATCGGGGTCGCGAAGGAGCTGTTCAGCAGGTTGTTGAAGTCCTGGAAGGTGCTTCCGGTGCCGCCGTAGGAGCCGAGCGCCAGATCGAAGTTGCCCGCGTTGAGCGCCTGCGTGTAAGCAGCGGGCTGCGGCTGGTTCAGCGTGACCTCGATGCCGATGGCCTTGAGCTGGCTCTGCAGCGCCTGCAGACCCCGCAGCCAGTCGGTGTACCCGTTCGGCGAGGTGATCGTGAGGCTGAGCTGCTTGCCGCTCGCGTCGACGATCTTGCCGCCCTTCTGCGTGTACCCCGCCTTCTCGAACGCGGCGAGCGCCTTCGTGGTGTCCTGCTTGATCGCGCCCTTGTCGGGGATCGACGTGTCCAGCCAGCTCTCCTGGTTCGGCAGCAGCAGGCCGGTCTGGCCCGCTGCCTTCACATAGCCCTGCTCGGCATCGTCGGCGATCTTGTCGCGGTCGAGCGCGTAGCTGAGGCCCTGACGGAAGTCGAGGTTGTTGAACGGCGCCTTGGTCAGGTTCGGGTAGAGCGCGATGGTGCCGCCCGGCGGGAACCAGTAGGTGTTGTGCTGCTTGTCGGCGGCGACGAAGGTGCCCTTCACGTCGGAGATGTAGGAGTACGCCCAGTCATAGCCCTTGTGCACGATGTCGACCTGCGTGTTCGACGCCGGCAGCACGAGGGTCTTGGCGGCGACCTTGTCGGCCTGCCAGTAGTTCTTGTTCTTGGTCAGCGTGTACTCGTTCGGGGCGAACTTGCCGAGCACATAGGGACCGGTCACGACCGGGTTGTCGTTGGTCCAGGTCAGCGGGTTCTTGACCGAGCTCCAGATGTGCTTCGGGACGATGATCTGCTGGTCGATCACGGTCGCGGCCGGAACATCGGGGCTCTTCAGGTGGAAGGTGACGGTGTTGCCCGAGCTCGAGATCGAGTCGATGTGCTGCCACTCGCCGAGGGTGTCGAGCGACGGGTTCTTCTTGATCAGGTCGAAGGTGAAGACGACGTCGTCCGGCGTGAACGCCGTGCCGTCAGACCACTTCACCCCGCTGCGGATCGTGTAGTCCACGGTCTTCGGGTCGCTGAATTTGTCGCCGGTCGCGAGGAACGGCGTCGTCGTGCCGTCGATCGAGTTGACGACCTGCAGCGGCTCGTACATGTAGTGCGCACCGATGCGCGTCGAGGGCGAGAACGGATTGAAGTTCCGTGTGAACGTCGGGGTGCCGTTGTCGGCGCCGAGCAGCAGGGATCCGCTCGCGCCCGATGTCGAATTCGTCGACGCCTTGGTCTGCACGGTGCAGCCGCTCACCACCGCGATCGTCGCCGCCGCGGTGATGACCGCGAGACCGGCTTTGAAGAGCCTGGCCCTCGTCTTGGTTCCCATCACGGGCTTCCTTCCTGTCCGCTCTGACTGGAATGTCTGGAATGTCGCACTCAATGTATGCGCTTTCAGATCGGCAGTGTATGCGCTTACAATTGCGACGGCAAGCCCCCGGCGCTGTGAGGAAGGATCTCGGCGATGGCGAAGCGCAAAGTCGGCGCGGCCCCGACGGTCTACGACGTGGCCGGCTCGGCGGGCGTCTCCATCGCGACGGTCTCGCGCGCGATCCGCAGCCCCGATTCCGTGACGCCGGCGACCCGGGAGCGGGTCGAAGAGGCGATTCAGAGGCTCGGCTACGTTCCCTCGGCATCCGCTCGCGCCCTCGCCGACCGCCGCACCGGAGCGTACGGCCTGCTGCTGCCCGGTTTCGATGACATCGAGGATGCCGTGGAACCGGTGCCCTCGGACGGCGCGGTGCGCATCACCGACGACCGCGGCAGCCGCAGCCCCGTCGGCGGCGCGCCCCTGTACTTCGACGAGGTGCTGCGGGGGGCGGAGGTCGAGGCCTGGCGGCACGGCTCGGCCCTGCTCGTCGCGGTGCGGCGCGGCCAGCGACAGGACATCTCGGGGCGCGTCGACGGGCTCGCCGTCTTCGGCCGCGCGATGTCAGAGGAGGCGATCGGGCAGGTCGCGAGACGGATGCCGGTCGTGCTGATCGCCGATGAGCAGGCCGCCCCCGAGATCGACTCCGTCAGCGTCGACAACGCCCGAGGCATGCGCGCGGTCGTCGAGCACGTCGTGGGGGTGCTGGGCATTCGCGACCTGGCGTACCTTGCGGGGCCGAAGGACTCCCCCGACGACGCCGTGCGCCGCCACGGCTTTGCCGAGGCGCTCGCCGCACATGGCGTCGACCGCCGCCGCTTGCGCATGCGGCACGGCGACTTCGGCCGGGCGCGCGCCGCCGCGGTCGCGGCCGAGCTCCTCGCCGAGCGGGTGCCGCGAGCGCTGCTGTGCGCCAACGACCAGAGCGCGCTCGGTGCCCTCGACGCGATCCACGCCGCGGGGCTGCGGGTGCCGGAGGACATCCTGGTCACCGGCTTCGACGGCATCGAGGCCGGTGGCTACGCCTCGCCCCCGATCACGACCGTGCGGCAGCCGATGCGCGCGCTGGGCGGGGCCGCGATCCGCGCGCTCGAGGCGCGCATCGCCGACCCGACGGCGCCGCCGCAGCACCTCACGCTCTCGGTCGAGGTGCTGCTGCGCGAGAGCTGCCCGCCGACGCTCTGAGCTCGCCCCGGCATTCGATCGCCTTCTCCATGCCCCTTGCGGGCCGAAATGAATGCGCATACATTTGCCGCGCACCGCACCTGCATCGCTCAGCGACGAGTGAGGAGAACCATGAACAGCTCCATGACGCGTCTGGCCGCGGCGGTGGTCGCCGGCGGGGCGCTGCTGACCGGCGGCATCATCGCGCCCGCCGGCGCACAGGCCTCGGCTGCGGGGCCATCGACGGCTCAGGCATCCCCGGGTCTCAGCGGCGCGCAGCGCGCCGACCTGCTCTCGATGGCGCGCGACACGTGGCGCTTCTTCCAGACCGACGTCGACCCGGTGACGCATCTGCCGCTCGACAATGTCGGGCCGGGCGACGCCCGCGGCACCTACACCTCGGCGGCGAACGTCGGCACGTATCTGTGGGCGGTGACCTCGGCCTACGACCTGAAGATCATCGACCGGCACGAGGCGACGCGCGAGATCAGTGCGACGCTCGGCGAGGTCGCGAAGCTCAAGCGCAGCTACGGATTCCTGTACCAGTGGTACGACACGGGAACCGGGCTCGTCATCCCGAATCCGGGAACGACGCAGAGCTGCGCCGATGACCCGACCGCCGCGACCGACAACTGCTCGTTCCTGTCGGCGGTCGACAACGGGTGGTACGCGAGCGGCTTGATCGTCGTGCGCAACGCGTTCCCCGAGCTGCGTCCGCTCGCGAACGCGCTGATCGCCCCGATGGACTTCTCGATCTTCTACGACAATCGGGCGCAGACGGCCTGCAACGTGAACGCGGCGATCGACAGCCAGCCGACGGGGCAGATGTACGGCGGGTACTACGTCGGCACGGGCCCCGCCGGGTACCACAACGGCGCGCTGTACAGCGATCCGCGCATCGCGATGTACGTCGGCATGGGGCTGCACCAGATGCCCGGCGATGTGTGGTGGCGCACCTGGCGCACGCTGCCGCCGCAGCAATGCGCGACGGACCCGGACTTCTCGTGGCAGGGGCAGGGCACGCCGCAGGGGTACTGGACGACGATCAGAGACCCTCAGAGCGGCAAGCCGTTCAGGGTATGGGAGGGGCACTACACGTACCCCGGCACGGGGCTGAAGTTCCTGCCCACTTACAACGGCGGGATGTTCGAGGCGCTGATGGCCTTGCAGGTCGTGCCGGAGACGTCGTGGGGGCCGCGGGGCTTCGGGCTCGCCGACCAGCGGACCGTGCAGGTGCAGCAGGCGTATGCCTCTCAGCTTGGGTATCCCGTGTGGGGAATGTCGCCGTCGTCGACGCCGGACGACAGCGGGGGCTACAGCGCGTACGGCGCGCAGGGGCTCGCGTTCCCGACCGGGCAGCAGTTGGCGCAGGGGCCGTGCCCCACGTGCACGCCGTCGCCCGAGTCAGCGGTGACGCCGCACGCGAGCTTCCTGGCGCTGACGGTGGCGCCGCAGCGGGCGTATCAGAACATCAAGGCGCTGCAGCGGCTCTATCCCGGGGTGTATTCGAAGGACGGCGGGTTCTATGACGCGGTCTCGCCTTCCACCGGGTCGGTCGGCCATCGCCGGCTCGTGCTCGACCAGTCGATGATCATGGCGGCTCTCGACAACTCTCTGAACGGAGGACGCCTGCAGGGGTATTACGCGCAGGACCCGGTGGGGCGCATCGCGAAGGAGTACCTGGAAGTGGAGAAGATGTCCTTGTAGCCGCTCTCGGGTTCGGGGCGGCGCAGAGTGCGACCTGATTACTGCGACCTGATTGCGAGGGGCCCGATGGCGAAGCCGACCGTGTACGACGTCGCTGCTCGCGCCCGCGTCTCGATCGCGACCGTTTCGCGGGTGCTGCGCCGCCCCGACCTCGTCAAAGACTCGACGAAGGAGCAGGTGCTGGCCGCGGTCCGCGCGCTGGGATACGTCCCCAGTGCGTCGGCCCGCGGCCTCGCCGGTCGCACTACCGGTGTCATCGGGCTGTACCTGCCGGCGATCGACGGGGTCGACGAGGCCCTCGACGTTGTCGACGGGGACGCGCCAGCAGTCGCGCGCGTCGTGCGCGACATCCCGGATTCCGGCGCGTCGCGGGTGCGCGACCTGTACTACGACGAGGTGCTGCGCGGCGCCCAGCTCGAGGCGTGGCGCCAGGGTTTCGTGCTGACGATCGGCGTCGGCCACGGCGCCGACCCCGAGCGCATGGTGCGCGACATGGCCGGCCGGGTGGACGGCCTGCTGATCGTGGCGAGGAGCGTGCCGGAGGAGCTGCTGGGGCAGCTGTCGGGCAGCATCCCGATCGTGCTGATCGCGGGGCCTCGGCACGGCGACTCGTTCGACCACGTCGGCGTGGCGAATGCGGAGGGGATGCGCGCGCTGACGGCGCACCTCGTCTCGAATCTCGGTGTGCGCGACCCGGTCTACGTGTTCGGACCGGAGGGCTCGCCCGACGACGCGGAACGTTACGCCGGCTTTGTGGCCGCGTTGGCGGACGCGGGGGTGGATGCCTCGGCTCTGCGGACGTTGCGCGGTGACTTCCGCCGCGAGAGCGGTAGGGCTGTTGCCTCTTCGCTGATCGCGGCGGGTGGTGCGCTGCCGCGCGCATTGGTCTGCGGCAACGATCAGATGGCGCTCGGGGTGCTGGATGTCTTCGGGGCTTCGGGGGTGTGTGTGCCGTCCGATGTCCTCGTGTCGGGCTTCGACGGCATCGAGGAGACCCGCCTCAGCTCGCCGCGCCTGACGACCGTGCGCCAGCCGATGGAGGAGCTCGGCCGAGCGGCGGTCCGCGCAATGGTCGACCGCCTCGACGCTCCGGACGGCGCCCCGATCAGCCGCCGCCTGCCGGTGGAGGTGCTGCTGCGCGAGAGCACGGAATCCAGCGCGAACGCTACGTGACAAGCCGATCCAGTGGGAGGAACAGCGTCCGGGGGTTTGCGGGCACGGCACGGAAGCCGAACCTCACGTAGAACGCAGCCACCTCGTCATTGATCGTGTGCACAAGCAACGCGCGGGCTCCGATGACACGCGCCGCACCCACCGTCCTGAGGAGCGCGTCCTTCAGTAACGCAGAGCCGAGCCCTGAGCCCTGGTGCGCGCGGTCGATGGCGAGGCGCCCGAGCAAGATCACGGGAACCGGCTCAGGCGCGTTGCGTCCGAGATAGCCGCCCCCGATCTCAGCACGGGTCACCGAGTGCGCTGAGAGGCAGTAGTAGCCAGCGACAGTATGCGTCCCGCTGTCGACGACGACATAGGTGCGAGCCGTCTGGTTCGCCTCGGACTTCTCCGCACGGTCGGTCAGCCACGAGTCAAGTGCCGGCTCGCCGGAATCGAACGAGGTGATGCCATCCTGCGGCTCAAGCGGCCGCGGTCCCTCGTAAGGGCTCACCTCTCCAGCACCGACGGCGTGCTGAGCAGTTCGAGGATCGGTGCCGGCACAGCGGGACGCGAATCGAGGATCTCCACGAACTCGTCCCACGCCTCGGCGGACAGGCTCAGCGACTTAGCACGGTAGATCGCCTCAGATGCCCGCTCCATCACCGCTGCCACGGTGAAGCCGGCTGCCGTGGTCCCCTCGAGCGATGCCGCCTGCTCGATGGTCGCCTTCTGCTCAGCCGTTAGCCGAAGATCCAGGCGCTCGCTCTTCCTCACACAGCAATTGTACGGCGTTTTACCACCACGGGGCAGGAGTCATCTTGGGGCGTAGGGCAGATAGTGCCGCAGGTGACCATCGAGCGCCGCGTCCGCGACATACACGTAGGTCCCGCGGATCCCGCGCGTCAGCAGCACCGCGTAGATGTTGCGAACGAAAGCGAGCACTTCCTCGTCGGAGTACGTCCGGCCGAGGAATCCGTTGCTCTCCACGCCCTTCTTGTCGAAGTAGTGGGCGCGGTCGAAGACGATGCGGCCCGATGCCTCATCGAAGCGCAGGTCGGGGCCGATGATCACACCCGCGTAGTTGAGGTCGTAGCCCTGCACCGTGTGGATCGACCCGACCTCGTCGATCGAGCCGGGCGAGTTGATCCAGTCCTTGTCGGTGCGGTTCCACTGCAGGCGGCATCCGTCGAGCTCGATGTCGTACGCGTTCGGGTCGTTCTTGCTCTTCCACTCCCATGCGTAGCCGGCCACGAGCCGCGACAGACCGAACTCCTCGTCGCGCTTGCGGATCTCGGCGTGCATCTCGGCGAGGCTGTCGAACATGCGCAGCTCGTAGCCGTCGAAACGCTGCGGCGCGGGCGGCGAATCGCTCAGCATCCGTCTCACGTATTCGACGTAGTCGAGGCCGTGCGGGTCGGTTTGCGCGCGCACGCGCATCTGAGAGGCGAGCGGATGCCAGCGCTCACCGGCCTTCGCAACATCGATCAGCTCGCGCTGGGTCTCGGCAGGAAGGTCAGCGGGGCGCACGCTCTGCGCCGAGTCGATGAGGAACAGCTGGTGGGTGCTCTGCGCGCGGATCCAGTCGAGCTGGCTGCGGTTCGCACCGTCGGCGCCGAAGAGCCGCTCGTTGATCTGCGCGAACTGCTTGTTCTGCATGCCCGACGGCTGGTTCGCGCGCTGGCTCAGTCGATGGGTCTCATCGACGACGAGCAAGTCCCACTTCTCTCTCGCCGCACCGACCTCGAAAGGCGACAGCACCATCTTCGGGCTGAGCGCCGGCACGTGCCGGAAGACCTTCTTCACCGACGAGCGCAGCGACTGCTGCGGGATCACGAGCCCCACTTTGACGTCGCGGAGCAGCTCGCGGTTCTGCTCGGTGAACAGCTCGGAGAAGACGGAGTCGGCCTCGATCGTCTCGTCAGGGTCGCTCATGGCGATGTCCTGCAGCAGCTTCAGCAGGTAGATGCCCACGATCGTTTTGCCCGTGCCGGGGTCTCCCTGGATGACCGCCGTGCTTCCGGCACCCGTGGCCAAATCCTTGAACAGCTGCTCGAGGATCGCCTCGACTGCGACTGCTTGCCCCGTGTTGAGCTGCTTGAACGGCGACAGCTTGAAGAGGTCGGAGTTCTCGATCTCGGGAATCGAGCGCTCGAACAGCTTCTCGTCACGCAACCGCTCGAAGATCTCGTTGAATGTAGCGCGATAGTCGGCGCGGGCGTAGTAGTCCGAGTCGATCATCCGGTCGTTGTAATTGAGCACGGTGTAGCGGCCGTCGCCCGCGAACAGCGAGGTGAGGTACGCCTCGAGATCGAGGCACACCGACTTGTTGAATCGGTCATCGAGGATGACGCGCGCCACCTCGAGCGATTTCTTCGCTGGGGATGCCAGGTGCTGGCGCATCCTGCCCACGAAGTTGCGGGATTCCCCGACGTAGACCTCGCGGGTGCCGTTGAGCACGTACACGACCGGCCAGTTGGTGAAGCGCCCGCCGAGCGCCTCGCGCACCTTCAGCTCGGCCGGCGACATCACCAGTCGCTCGACCTCAAAGCTCGTCATACTTGGTGCTCCGGCCGCGCGCCTTCTCGACCGGGTACTTGGCCCGGGTCTTCGCGAGCTTATCCAGGACGATCGCGTCGGGGTCGACGCCGAGCCTGTCGGCGAGCAGATAGCAGTAGGTGAGGACGTCGGCGAGCTCCTCGTTGACGTGCTCTGCGGTGAACTCCGGGCTCCACTGGAAGCACTCGAGCAGTTCGCCGGCCTCGATCGACACGCTCTTCGCGAGGTTCTCGGGCGAGTGGAACTGCGCCCAGTCGCGCTCGGCGACGAACTCGCGCAGCGCCCTCAGAACGGCATCGTCGGTCACGTGGTCACGCTAACAGGGTGCGGCACAGCACCAACGGTGCGAGGCGTTACGAACCTGGCTCAGCGCTTCCAATGCCAGGTTCCGCTGCCTGGGTAATAGGTGCACGTCAGCCCGCCGATCGTGCGATTGTGATCTGCATTCGAGCAGAACTCACCGGGCCTGTACGCAGACGCCGGAGCGGGAGCGGAAGGTGCGGCGGATGCAGGCGCCGGTGCTGCTGCCGCGGGAGCA
This sequence comes from Gryllotalpicola koreensis, assembly GCF_039538185.1. Classification (NCBI taxonomy): domain Bacteria; kingdom Bacillati; phylum Actinomycetota; class Actinomycetes; order Micrococcales; family Microbacteriaceae; genus Gryllotalpicola; species Gryllotalpicola koreensis. The sequence continues at coordinate 201,196 of NZ_BAABBW010000003.1, read as the reverse complement.
GGCGCCGCCGGAGCGGGTGCCGGCGCAACATACGTCCCGATGCTCGTCACCTGATTGACCGGCGCAGTGGTCACCGTCTGAGAGACCTGTACGCGACTGGTTTCCTTGCCATCCGTCAGCGTGACGTTGTACGTCGTAGTCATCACGCCGTTGACACCCGCTGTCGTGACTTTGGAGCTGCCCTTGGCGAGGTTGCCGTCCTGAACCGTGGTGGACGCGAACGGAATCGCGCTGGTCGTCGTGACGAGCTGCGTCGTGACAACCGGGGTGTGTGTCGGCGTCGGCGTGGGGGTCTTGCTGGGCCGGACAGTCGGGCTCGCCGAATGAGCCGACGACAGGTGAACCGGAGTCTTGCTGTTGGTATGCGCAACATCTGCCGCAGGTTGCGTCGACCCGAAAGCGATGCTTGAGCCGAGGAAGATCGCAAGTGCGACACCAGCGCTGACGGCGGAGACCGAGCGCTTACGGGGAAGCCGAAGCCACGTGTGTCGGCGGAACACCCACCCGTAGAACGCAGTCACTAGCACCACGACTGAAACGAGGCACAGCATCATCCAAAGGCCGCCAGACAGACCGATCAGCGCAGCGAGCGCGGTCAGGGCGAGGCCGATCCATGTCGACGGTCGAATGCTCCTCAGAGCTGTGCGGAATGGGTCGGACGACGGGGAAGACACCGAGATCTCCTGTTCGGCTGCTGTGCGTAAATTGAGTCTCTTTCACCTCTCCAACCCGATGTAGACCCAGAACAGGGGAATGCTGGCGGCCGTCGGCGCAGAAGACGTTAACGCCGATGGTCACCGAGTCGACGACGACCTGACCCGTCCTATTCGCCGGGCGAATCGCCTTCGCTGTCAGGAGTGTCGATCACACCAATACCCACCGCCTCATGGTCGACTTCGTCCGGCTCGACGTGCGCGTCCTTCGGCTCCTCGCCCGGGTCCTTCTCGGTGCTCGGTTTCTGCAGTTGGTCGGTGTCCGGCATGTCGTCGGGCTGCGTCTCGTCTGACTCGCTCATCAGGGCTCCTTCGCTTTCCCAGCAAGCCTGCGTCCGTCGCCCTGCGGGCGAAAGGGGGATGCCGTGGCCGAGGAATTGTGCAAGGCGTCCGCTCGCGTCGCCGGCCTCTTAAGGCACCAGCACGATCCGCCCGAACACTCCCCCGGCATCCATCTCATGGTGCGCGCGCGCCGCGTCGGCGAGCGGCATAACCTCGTGCACGACGGCATGCAGTTCGCCGCGCGCGGCCGCGGCGAACTGCGCGGCTCTGACCGCGTCACGCCGCGCCGTCGGCACGGTCGCGAGGCTGAAGGTCGCGAACGACCGCGACTGCTGGAAGGACGAGAACAGCCGCATCCCGAAGTCGGCGGGCGGCGGCCCGGCGACGGCGCCCACGAGCACCATGTGGCCGTTGGGAGCGAGTCGATCGATGAATCCGGGGATGCCGGCCCCGCCGACCACATCGATGATCACGTCGAACAGCTGAGGCGCGTCGCCATCGCCGCCTCGATCGAGCACATGCGTCGCGCCGAGATCGCGCAAGCGGCGCCCTCGCTCGGCGGATGAGGTCGTGACGGCGACCGAGGCCGCGTCGGCGCGCGCCGCGAGCTCGACGGCGGCGATGCCGATGCTGCCGGCGGCGCCGCGCACGAGCACGCTCTCCCCCGCCGCGAAACGGGCATGCTCGAGGGCGAAGTGCGCGACCGGCGCGGCGCTGCCGAGCGTGACCGCGTCGACCGAGGGCAGCTCTGTCGGCAGTTCGACCACGTCGGAGATGTGCGCGACGGAGCGCTCGGCATAGGCGCCGCTGGTGCCCGTGAACGCCCACACGCGTCGGCCAAGCCACGCGGCATCCACCCCGCTGCCGACCGCCGCGACGGTTCCGGCCACCTCGCTGCCGGGGATCAGCCCTTCCGCGAACCCAAGGGTGCCGAGAGTGCCGCGGCGGATGACCGCGTCGACCCCGCCCACGCCGATCGCCTCGGTCTTGATGATCACCTGCCCCGCACCCGGCTGCGGGTCCGCGACCTCGCTCGCCCGCATCCCGCTCGGGTCCCCGAATCTCTCGATCGTCACAGCCCGCATCTCTTGTCTCCTCGCTCACCGCGATCCGCGGTATCGTCGCCACGGTAACGGACGCATGCGTCCACTTAGACGAAGTGAGAATCAGGAGCGAACGGATGCCTCACATGCTGCGCTCCGACGCGCAGGAGAACCGCGACCGCGTGCTCGAGGCAGCCCGAGAGCTCTTCGCCGAGCACGGCCTCGGCGTGACCATGCGCGACGTCGCGCGCCGCGCCGAGGTCGGTCCGGCGACGCTCTACCGCCGATTCCCGACGAAGCGATCGCTCATCGACGCCGCCTTCGCCGACGAACTTCACGCCTGCGAGCAGATCGTCGACGACGGCTGCACCGATCCGGACCCGTGGCGCGGCTTCTGCGCGGTGATCGAACGCCTCAACGTGCTCAACTCCCGCAACCAGGGGTTCGTCGACGCGTTCATGTCGGCGAGCCCGGAAGTCGCTGTGTTCGCCGACCATCGCGCGGGGCTGCTCCGTAAGCTCGCCGAACTCGGAGCGCGCGCCCAGGCGGCAGGCGGCCTGCGCGCCGACTACGAGATCGACGACCTCCTTCTCGTGCTCATGGCGGGCCGGGGTCTCGCCGCGGCTCCGGCTGACAAGCGGGAGGCAGCGGCTCGGCGCTTCGCGGCGCTCGCCATCGCAGCGCTGAGCGCGTCCGAGACGAATGCGCCGCTGCCGCGCGGGGCGCGGCTCGCGCCCCACCTCGTCGGCCGCGCGTCACGAGCCGTCACGCGGTGAAGCACGCCCTTCGTCCGCGTGGCCGCGATTCGGCCCATCGATGGCTCACAAGTTTGGCTGCGGTGATGACGTCGATTCGCGACCGAATTCGGGGTCAAGCCGGGCGCTTCATCGGCGTAGTCGACCGGACCTCTCGGGTCATGCCGAAAGCGGCCGCCGCCCGTAGTCAACGACCGCGCGCACCTCTTCCGGCGTCTTCGCGACGAGCCCCGCATCCGGCCTCGCACCCAGGGCGTCATCGACGGTCGCCATTGCGATCCGCAGCCCGACGTATGCGGTGATCGCGAAGATCTGCGCGTCATCGAGACCGGCATCCCGCAGCAGCTGCACGTCGTCGGGTATCGTCGAGTTCGGATCCTTCGCGATCTGACGCGCCCACTCCGCCATCGCGCGCTCCTGTTCTGTCAGCCCCACGTCGGCACCCGAGAGCACGCCTGCTGCCGTCGCCGGGTCTGCGTACCTCGCCAGCCGGCCGCCCCACGCGAACGAGCAATACGCATCGCCGAGCGTCGAGGCCGTCGCCGTGACCAGGACACCGCGCTGCCGCGCACTCAGCCCGCTCGACGACAGCGCTGCGAGCATCAGCTCGTCGAGCTTCTTCCGCGTCTCGGGCTGATACGCCCAGACCCGGGTCAGGTTCCAGACGAAGCCGTCGTCCGCGACGTCCTCGTCGTACATCGCCTGCATGTCGGGAGTCATCGCGGGGTCCGCGAGGAAGCTCGGCGCATCGACCAGCGCGAGCGCCGCCTCAGGCTCAGCGGCGGCGGGTAAGGCATCCGGCATCTCGTCAATCGAGTAGTAGACGGGGATGCCGCGACGACGCGCGATCGCCACGTCTTGGTCTGCTCCGCGCGACTCGCCGGGAAGTCGCAGCACGGCGTCGCAATGCGCCAGCAGCCGCTCGGCGACCGGGTACATCACATCGGCGGCAAGCGGATCGGTCGGGCCGGTGGCGCCCGCGCTCGAGAGCACGGGCAGCGCGACCCACTCGCCGATCATGGGCACGTGGCCGGCCCGAAAGATCGGCCAGGCGGCGTCTTCGAGGCGCTCGAGGTTCGCGGACATCAGCCGGGGATCACCGTTCGTGCCCGAGGCGTAGGGACCCGCGATGAGGATCAAAAGCGGCTTTGTCATGGGCGGTACACTACTGCAGAAACGTGCAATAACAGGAAGGAATGTGATGCTCCCGGCTTCACGCAAAGAGCTGCTCCTGCAGCGCCTGCGGCAGGACGGCCGCCTCGTCGCGAAAGAGATGGCCGACGAGCTCGGACTTTCGGAGGACAGCATCCGCCGTGACTTGCGCGAACTCGACGAGGCCGGTCTGGCCGTGCGGGTGTACGGCGGCGCTCTGCCGGCATCCCCGGCGGTCGCAGACTACGCCACCCGCACCGCCGTCGCCCCCGACAGCAAGCGCCGCGTCGCCGCGGCCGCCGTAGCGCTCATCGAACCCGGCGCGACGGTGATCCTCGACGGCGGCACGACCACGCTCGCCATGGTCGCGGCGCTCCCCCGCACTTTTCGGGGCACGATCATCACGCACAGCCCGACTGTCGCTGCGGCCCTGCTCGAACATGAGGCCGAGGTGCTCCTGATCGGCGGCCAATTGTTCAAGCACTCGGCAGTGGCCTGCGGTGCCGCTGCGGTCGAGGCCGCCAACCGCATCAGCGCCGACCTGTTCTTCCTCGGGGTCACCGGCGTTCACGCCACGACCGGCCTGACCACCGGCGATGCCGACGAAGCGGCGATGAAGCGCACGCTCGCCTCCCGCGCAGCCGAGACCTATGTGCTCGCCAGCGAAGAGAAGATCGGGGCAGCCTCGCGCTACAGCGTGCTGCCGCTCGATGAGGTCACGGGCATCATCACCGACTCGGCGAAGAACGATCCGACGACGCGCGAGCTGGCGGCGGCTGGGGCGAGGCTCGTGCACACAGCGCAAGCGCGGTCGTCGAAGAGCTGAGCGCGGCGACGCTGCCTACTACCCGAGCCGCCCCTTCAACTCCCCCGCGAAGAACTCCAGGAACGCATCCGGGTCCGGGCCGCCATTGTGCAGCACGAGGTGGTCGAAGCCGGCATCCGTGAACTGCCCGATCACCTCGAGGTGCCGCTCGACGTCGGAGCCGCACGCGAACTGCTTCAGCACGTCCTCTTCGCGCACAGTGGAGGACGCGGCCGTGAAGTTCTTCGGATTCGGCAGCTCGCTCATCACCGGCCAGCCCGTCGCGAACCACGGCTCCTTCTCCAGCACGGCGGCCGCGGCATCCGTCTCACTCGCCGCGAAAGCGAGCGGCACCTCGGCGTAGCGCACGCCGTTCCCGCCCTTGCTCGTGTACTGCTCGACCAGGTCAGGCCGAGGCTCGGTCGCGAAGATGCCGTCGCCGAGCTCGGCCGCGATCGACGCCGCCGCCTTGCCTCCGCTCGCCACCACGATGCGCGGCAGCGCCTCGGGCAGGTCGAACACTTGGGCATCCTCAAGGCTCAGGAACTCGCCGTCGTAGCTGCGGTATCCGCCCTGCCAGAGCAGGCGGATGATCTCCAGCGCTTCGCGCAGCATGCGATGACGGATGCGTGCCCCCGGCCAGCCCTCGCCGATGATGTGCTCATTGAGGTTCTCGCCGGAGCCGACGCCGAGGGTGAAGCGCCCGTCAGAGATCAGCGCCATCGTCGCCGCGGCCTGCGCGATGATCGCCGGGTGATAGCGCATCGTGGGGCAGGTGACCCCGGTGACAAGGCCCACGCGGTCGGTCTTCGCTGCGATCGCGCCGAGGATCGACCATGTGAATCCGCTGTGGCCCTGCTCGTCGAGCCACGGGTGGAAGTGGTCGCTGATCTCGACGAAGTCGAAGCCCGCCTGTTCGACGGCGATCGCCTGGCGGATGATCTCCTGCGGACTGAAGCCTTCCGTCGAGAGCTTGTAGCCGAGTTCCATGAATCCTCCTAGGGCACGGCCGGCTCATGCCGGCATCCGTCTGCCATCTAGATGGCGGGTACCCAGAACGCCGCCACGCGCTCAGCGCGACGTCTACGACGCCGAATGAACGGATGCCCGGCCCTAAGCTTCCCCGCATGGCGCTCGTCGATCACCTCGGGATCACCGTCGATGACCTTCCGGCCGCGATCGCGCAGTTCGACCCGGTGCTGACGGCCCTCGGCTACACACGATTCGACGCGGACGGCTCGGTCGCGTGGAGCACGGGCGACGAGACCGAGATCATCCTCTTCCCCGCCCGCGAGCCGGGCACCGGCCCGCACCGGCACGGGCGGGTCGGCTGGCAGCATCTCGCGTTCGACATCGCGACGCCCGCCGAGGTCGACCGCCTGCACCGGATCGCGGTCGACGCTGGGTGGAGCGTCGTGCGCGAGCCCAAGCCGTACCCGAGGTTCAACGAGCGGTACTACGCGTGCTTCGTCGAGGACTCCAACGGCATCCGTTTCGAATTCGCGTACAACCCGCCGCGATAGGCGGGCACCGCACCTGGGACGCTCACGGATTGCCGAGAATGCGGCGGGCGCGGCCTGCCATCGCCGGATCCACCATCTCGCCGTTCGGCAGCGTGGAGACACCGCCACGCTCGATCGCCGCGAGCACCGCGCGAGCCCACGATTCGTCTTCTTCAGAAGGCGCGAAGACGCTGCGGATCACCTCGAGCTGGCGGGGATGGACGGCGGCCCTGCCGAACCATCCCAGCGCGCGGCCGCGCTCCGTGTCCGCGCGCAGGCCGTCCGGATCATGCAGGTACGGGTAGGCGGAGAGCATCGGGGCGGGCAGGCCTGCCGCGCGGGCGGCGATCAGCAGCCGGATGCGCAGATGATCGAGGACCGCGTTGTCGCGCGTGCCGAGATCGCTGGCGAGATCGGATTCCCCCAGCGCGAGCCGCGTGACCCTCGGATGCTGGGCGACGGCCTCCATCTGCTGAAGCCCGTGTGCCGATTCGATGATCGCGGTCAGCTCCGCTTCCGGCCACACTGCGACAGCCCACTCGACGTCGGCGGCGGTGTCGACCTTCGGAATTCTGAGCTCAAGGCGCGCTCCCGTCGCCCTGAGTTGTTGAACCTCGTGCGTCGCGCCCGGGTTGACGCGCACCTGGATGAGCGGCGAGGAAGCGCCCTTCCTTCCAGTCAGCCAGGAGACGACGGATGCAAGAGCCGAGCTCTTCGATTCGGCGGCCACCGCGTCTTCAAGGTCCAGGATGACGAGGTCCGCGCCGCTCGCGACGGCCTTGTCGAAACGGTCAGGCCTGTCGCCGGGCACGTACAGGGCGGTCACCGGCTGCGCGCTCATATGACGCCGCGCTCTCGCAGGGCTGCGCACTGCTCGGGAGTGAGACCGATGCCGGCGAGCACCTCATCGGTGTCTTGCCCGTGGCGCCGCCCGGTCCAGCGCACGGCCCCGGGCGACTCGCTGAGGCGGAAGAGCACATTCTGCATACGGAGCGGCCCGAAATCCTGGTCTTCCACGGTCAGGACCGTGTTCAACGCCTGGTATTGCGGGTCCGCGATGACGCCGCGCACATCGTTGATGCGCGAGATGGCGGCCTGCGCCTGCTCGAAAGCGTCCACCACCTCATCAGCCGACCGCGCGCCGATCCATCCGGCAACGGCCTCGTCGAGCTCAGCAGCGTGCTGGGCACGTGTGTGCCCCGTCGCGAACCAGGGCCGAGTCAAGAAATCGGGGCGCCCGACCAGTGTCATGACGCGCTCCGCGATGGACTGCGAGCTCGTAGAGACGGCCAGCCATACGCCGTCTGCACTGCGGTACACGTTGCGCGGCGCGTTGTTGACCGAGCGGTTGCCGGTGCGAGGCTGAACATAGCCGAGCTGGTCGTATGCCGAGATCTGACCCCCGAGCAGCATCAGGATCGGCTCGATGATCGCCATATCGACGACCTGGCCGCCGTTCGACTCCACGGCTCGCAGCGCGACCATGATGGCGTAGCTCGTGGCCAGCGCCGCGATCCCGTCGGCGAGACCGAACGGCGGCAGGATCGGCGGGCCGTCGGGGTCGCCGGTGAGTGCTGCGAAGCCGCTCATCGCCTCGGCTTGCGAGCCGAAACCGGGACGGCCGGAATACGGGCCGACCTGGCCGAACGCCGTCACGCGCGCGATGACCAGTCGCGGATTCGCCTCGAGAAGCCGAGTCGGCGCCAGCCCCCAGCGCTCGAGCGTGCCCGGTCGGAAGTTCTCGATCAGGACGTCAGCAGTGCGCACCAGCTCGACCAGAAGCGCGGCGCCGTCCGCCGTACCGAGATCCAGCGTCGCGGTGCGCTTGTTGCGAGCAAGGGTCTTCCACCACAGGTTGACGCCGTCTTTGCTCGGGCCGTGCCCGCGGGCAGCATCCGGGCGCTTCGGATGCTCGATCTTGATGACCTCTGCCCCGAAGTCACCGAGGAACGTCGCCGCAAGTGGCCCTGCGAACAGGGTGGAGACGTCAAGCACGCGGATCCCCTCGAGTGCGCCCGTCATCGCCTCTCTCCCGCCAGGCTCCGGCCCGCACCGCGTCCCACGAGAACGGCGTCGACCTCCGCGCGGGAGGGGATCGCAGCGATCGCCCCGGAACGCTGCACAGCCAGCGTCGCCGCGGTCATGGCGAAGCGCGCGGCTGCCACGAGCTCGCTGACGCGCGGCACGTGTCTGAGCTCGGCGAGCGCTGCGGCGAATGCGCCGCAGAAGGTGTCGCCCGCGCCGGTGGTGTCGACGACCTCGACCTGATCGGCTTCGAGCAGCTCGCGGAACCCTGCGCCGTTGATGACTGCTCCGCGCCCTCCGAGTGTCGTCACGGTGGCCAAGCGCGGGGTCCCTGCATCCTCACCGTCGGCTACGGAGGCCGCGAGTTCTCCCGCCTCGTGCTCGTTGACAATCAGGATGTCGATGTCGTTGAGCACGGCCGCCGGGAGCGCGCGAAACGGGGCCGCATTGAGCACGATCACGGCGTCGGCGGCGCGCGCAGTGGCGATCACGTCGCGGACGGTGTCGAGCGGGGTCTCCAGTTGCATGAGGACGACCCTCGCGCCGGAGACGGCATTCGATTCCTCGGCCTGCAGCCCGATCAACTCCGCGTTCGCTCCGGGCGCGACGACGATCGAGTTCTCGCCGTGGGCGTCGACGGTGATGTACGCGGTTCCTGTGGGCGCCGCGCTGCGGCGCGCGTGGATGCGCACCCCCGCTGCTCCGAGCTCGCTGCGCAGAAGCTCCGCCTCGGAATCCTTGCCCAGCGCACAGACCAGCCCGGTCGATGCGCCCGAACGCGCGGCGGCGACCGCCTGATTGGCCCCTTTGCCGCCCGCGCCGACCCGGCGTGCGGCGGCCATCACCGTCTCGCCGCCGATGGGCAGACGGTCGACACTGCAGGTGATGTCGACGTTGGCACTGCCGACCACGACAACGTTCGTGGGCAATTCAGTTGCCGACATGCGCCGCCTCGGCAAGAGCGTCCGCGACCGTCGCACCGGCCGACTCTGGGACGGCAAGACCGGTCAACTCGGCGGTTGCGGCCGTGAGGCGCTCCGGGATCCACGCCTCGCCGAAGATGACCGCAGCGCATCCGCCCGCGAGCGCCGCCAGCGTTGCCCCGGCCCGGCCCGTGCTCAGAGCTCCGAGCAGCAGTTCGTTCGCGGATTCGGCGTGGCGAACATGCGCAAGCAGGAAGGCAAGGGTTTCAGGTGCCGCGATGGGATAGCTGTAGACCCAGTCGCCGACGACCCGGCCGAGTCGCTCGCTGCGGTCCAGCGCGCTCGTGGCCCCCTCTGCCGTCTCTCGCGCAAGTTCCGCCAGGCGGCGCGACCAGCTCTCCGAGGGAAGAGCCTCGAGCGCGGCATCCGTGGCGACGATCCGGTCGTCACCTGCGAGCAGCCGCCGCACCAGAACCGCGGTCGCGGCCGCGCACCAGACGCCGTCCAGGTCATGCGTGACCTCGCTGTCGGCCACGATAAGGCGCAGCGCCTCGTCGTCTGGGCCTTCGAGGAAGGCCACGGCAGCGGCCCGCGCCATCGCGATGTCGTCGAAGTAGTGCGGGTTGTCGTGACCGGACTGCGGGGGCTGAAGCCCGCGACGGAGGTTGCCGAGGGCGATGCGCGTGCCGATGCGCGCGTGTACGCCTTCCGCCAGCGAGAGACGCTGCCACCCTTCATGAATAGGGCCGGGCGACCCTGCCGTCTCGGCGGCGCGCACGAGCCGAGCAGTGAACGCGAACCACTCGATCGCCTCGCCGGCGCCCGGGTGCAACGCGCCGGGGGGCGACGAGTGCGCATACGGGCGCTCCAGCGTGGTGGTCTCGTGCTCGCGCGCGAAGCGGTGCAACACCTCCATGCGGGCGAGCCGCTTCGGCGGAAGGAGCCGGATGCGGAAGTCCTGCGTCGAGGGGCTCATCGCCTCGCCGGCGAGGATTCCGCGAACCAATGCGTCGGTGGTCATGAGTGCGACCCCTCCAGGAGATCGATGAGTTGGTCCGCCGTATCGACGGGGTGGATACCTGCCATGGACCTGATGCAGCTACCCTCGACCGGACGCAGCGCCTCGAGCCACTCCCGAGGAATGGCGTCGACACCCGAAATCGCCCCAGCCACGCATCCGCTCATTGCAGCGATCGTGTCAGCGTCGCGGCCCAGATTGACCGCGAACAGGGTGCTGTCGACGAAGTCCCCCTTTCCCGCGAGCACGGCGCTCAACGCCAGGCCGACGGCCTCCGGCGCAAGGTCGGCCCAGTAGTAGTCGGCGACCGCGAGAGCGTCATGCAATGCGACGGCAAGCTCATCGACTTCGGCGATCTCGCGCACGAGCCGCCGCCCGGTTTCGAGATTGCGGGCCGTCCACGAGTCGGCGGGGATGGCGGAGAGCGCCGCGTCGAACGACTCCTCCGCGTCCGCTCCGCCCATCGCGGCGGCGACGGCGGCTGCCACCGCGATCCCGGCGACGATGCCCTCGCCGCTGTGGCTGACGGTGCCGTCCTCGGTTGCGAGCCGCGCGGCGGCGGCGATGTCACCGGGCGAGACGATCCCCAGGGGAGCCACCCGCATCGCCAAGCCGTCGCTCCAGGAGTGGATGTGATCACCCGAGAGGGGCGGGCGGATGCCGCGACGCAGGTTGTCGATCGCGGCCATCTCGCTGAAACCGCCGCCGGCGAAATTGTCGGCCTGTGGCAGCACGTCTTCGACCCAGCTGTGCGCGAAGTCGTCTCGCGTGGCCCCTGGACCGACCCGCAGCAGGGTCTTCGCGGTGAGGAGCGCGTACTCGGTGTCGTCGCTGCCCGCAGGAGGCCACTGCAGATACCCCGTGACGCGTCCGTGCTTGGCCTGGATCTCCGCGGCGGAGAGTCCTTCGACCGGCCGGCCGATCGCGTCGCCGATCGCGAGTCCGGCCATGCTGCCTCTCGCCCGTTCGCGCAGCGTCGGCGTGAGATGTTCCGAGCTCACTGAAGTACCTCGTTTCGCTTGTTGCGTGATTGTTCAGCCAGGCGCAGCGTGCGCTCGGCAAGGTCTGAGATACGCACCCCGTCGAGCCCGGGCAGGCTCGTGCGAATGCGGTCGTCCAGCGGGTCGATCCACGCGCCCGGCAATTCGCCGCGGCCGCTGAGCGCGCCCGCAAGTGCGCCGACCGTCGCGCCTGCCGAATCGGTGTCCCAGCCGGCCATGACGGCGAGCGGTGCGGACGTCTCAAGGTGCCCTCCACCTCGCGACAGCGCCCACGAGATCGTGGCCGCATTGTTGAGGACATGCACCCAGTGGACGCCGGCAAAGCGGTCGGCCAACTCTGCGAGGCCGTCGTCGAGTGCACCTCCCCTAGCGGCCAGATCGCGCCCGAAGTCGGCTGCGGCGGCCAGCGCGCTCTGCGTCGGGATCACCGCGGCACCCGCGTCGAGAACCTCGTCGACGCTGTCTGCGACGACGGCCGCCGCGGACATCCCAGCCACCCACATCGCACCGTGGATGCCGTCGCCGGTGTGGCTCAGCCGCGCATCCTCATAGGCCATGCGCGCCGCGCGACGCGGATCGCCCGGTGAGACCCACCCGTACACGTCGGCGCGGATGAGGGCGCCGATCCACTCGCGGAAAGGATTCCGCGTGCGACCGCACAGCCCGGGGTCCGTGCCCTCGAGCAGGTTGCGGTACGCGATCCGCTCCGCGGTGAAGACCCGGCCGGCAGGCAGATTGTCCAACCAGGCCTGAGCGACGTCATCGACCGTGAAGTCGAGACCAGCCGACTCGAGCAGCGCCAGATTGAGGATGGGATAGTTGAGGTCGTCGTCCTCCGGCATGCCGGAGATGTTCTCGACGAGTGATGTGGTGGCGGACCTCCTGTTCCACGGCCAGCGTGCGGCGACATCCGCGGGCAGGTCCTGAGCGGTGAAGTAGCCGCGCAAGGGCCACCGCCCGGTGCTCGAGAGGATCTCCCGGATCCCCTCGGGCGGCAGCTTCTCGACGGGCTTCCCGAGCAGGCAGCCGGCAGCGCGCCCGAGCCAGGCCCCGTGGATGCGGTCGGCGAGATCGTCGCCGGGCATGCGCAGTTTCGGCAGTGCTCTGCCATCGGCTTCGATCGCGGGAAGCGTCGCCGGGCGTGCCTCGTCGGGCGGCGCGGGCAGCGCGTCGAGCTCGTCGATCAGCCGAGCGGCGAGCCGACGCTGCTCCGTCGAAGCCGGAGCCGGCGACGCGCCGTTCCGCGTCGCGACGGTCGAGCCGCCCGCGCTGATCCATATCTCGCGAATCGCGGAGATGTCTTTCCCCTCGGCAGCCGACTGCGCGAGTTCGTGAATGAGGAGATCTTCGGGCTGTGTCCAGCTCAGGCGCATCATGCCGCGCTCGCCACCCCCGCGATGTCGTCGATACGCCGCATCTCGGCCAACGCCCGGGCGCGGTCTTTCTCGACGATGTCGGCCGCCGCGTCGGCGAGCAGTGCGCTGTAATGATCGAAGTCGGCGCGGCTGGCCTCGGCCACCGCCGAGACCCACTCGGCGGGAACGACCGTTGGGCCGCCGAGCGCGGCCGCGAGGCCTCCGGCCATGCCTGCGATCGAATCGGCGTCGCGCCCGTAGTTCACGGCTGCCAGCACGGTCGATCGGTAGTCGGCGTCGTATGCCAGCAAGAGGCCGAGTGCGATCGGAAGCTCCTCGATCGCCTTGGTGCGGGAGGGCAGCCTGGCGTCCATCGCCGGCTCCCGGTAGCGCGGCCCAACGGTGTCGAACGGCTCAATGGCTTCGCGCAGGCGTGTCGCGATCAGGGTGTCACCGGGGGCCTCGGGCAGGTCGCGCACCGCCTGAACGACCGCGTGGATCGCGGCTCTCGTACCGTCGTGCGACAGCCGAAGAGCGCTGCCGATGACGTCGTCGACCCGCGCCCCCGGCGTCGCGGCGGCGGCGACGGCTGCGGCGTGCACCCCAGCCGCCTCACGGCCGTAGCTCGACTGATGCGCCCCAGCCATGTCGATCGCCTCCGCGTATGCGGCATCCGGATTGCCTGCGTTGACGACACCGACGGGTGCCATGTACATGGCAGCGCCGCAGTTGACGATGTTGCCGACGCCCGCTTCCCGCGGGTCGACATGGCCGTACTGCAGCTTGGCGACGAGCCATTTCTCGGCGAGGAAGATGCGCTGCAGCAGAACGGTCTCGCGCTCGAGTTCCGGAATCCAGCGCGGCACCGCCGTCAGCTGCGGGACGAAGTCCTCCGCCATGGCGTAGGCATCGAGATGATCGCGGCGCTTCGCGTAGACCTCCACGAGAGCCTGGATCATCAAGGTGTCGTCCGTGATGTGGCCGTCGCCCTTGTGGTAGGGGCTGATCGGGCGTCGTGTCTGCCAGTCGGGGAAGAACGGCGGGACGATTCCGGTGATGCGCCCCCCGTAGCGTTCCTGGATCGCCTCGGGCGTGTACCCCTCCGAGGCCCCGCCGAGGGCGTCTCCCACCGCTGAACCGGCGAGAACCGCCGCGGCCCGTTCACGCAACCATGTCACTGTCATCCTGCTCTCGTTGTCGGAGATGGGGCGGCACGGTGAGCGCCGCCCCATCGCGCTCACTGATTGACGCTCGTCCAGCCCTTTTCCAGAGCGGAGGCGAGACCTGAATCGTCCAGCTGGCCGGCCAGGTACTTCTGATACGCCGGAGTGGCGACCGTGCTCTTCCAGTCCTCGTACTTCGTGAAGGTGTTCCATGTCGGATTGACGAGGTTGGTTCCGGAGGAGAGGACCTCCGCCCAGCCGTTCTTTCCGGCCGTGAGCTTCCGGGCCTCGGCAAGAGCCGAGATCGTCGCCGGGATCTCGCCGTCGGCGATGTTGATCGCCGCCAGGTTCGCCGCCGACTGATAGAACTCGACGAAGGTCGCCGCCGCCGCCGTGTTCTTCGACTTCGCGGTGATCGACAGGGTGATCGGAGCGGACATCTGCTGGGATCCCGTGCTTCCGGCGAGCGCCGGCAGCACGATCCAATCGAATCCGGCAGGCGCCTGAGACTCGATGTTGGCGATCTGGTACGAGCCGGCGATCGTCATGGCCGCCTTGCCGCCGTAGAAGGTGGGGAGAGCGTCCGAAGTCGACTGGGTCACGCTCGTCTTGTCCACGTAACCCGCGTCGATCATGGCCTTGATCCGACGGGGAACCTGCAGTTCGGCAGCGCCGATCGACGCCTTCGCCTTCGATTCGTCGCTGCTCGTGAAGAACTTGGCGCCGAAGCCGAGACCGAAGCTGGCGAACTCGGAGGTCGGCTGGGCAAGCCCGAGTGCGAGTCCCTTCACGCCGTTCGTGGTGGTCTGCTTGGCGATGCTCTCGAAGTCATCCCATGACATCGTGTCGCCCGTCGGGATGGTGACACCGTCGTCCTGGAGGATCTTCTTGTTGGCGAAAACGACGTAGCTCTGCTGCTCCGTCGGCACCGCGAGCAGCTTTCCGTCCTGTGTGAGGCCGGACCGGACGCTTGACGGGATGTCATCGACCACCGACTTCGGCAAGAGCTTGCCGAGGTCGGCCAAGAAGTCCGCGAACTGCAGGGTGTCGCCGGGGGCGTCGTTCTGGATGACGTCAGGCGCGACGCCACCCGCGTATTGCGTCTGCAGCTTCTGCTCCAGGCTGTCCGCAGGGGCGACCTCGAGCTTGACGTGAATCTTGGGGTACTTCTTCTCGAAGTCCGCGACGATCTTCTTCGTTGCCGTGATCGCGGCCGGCTGGTTGTTGAAGTATTCGTAGGTGATCGACCCGGAGGTGGCCGAGCCCTTGCCGGCAGCGCTGCCGGTGGAGCCACCGGATGAGCAGCCCGCCAGGACTGCGACGGTTGCGAGTGCGGCGCCGAGCGCCACATATCGACGAAGCATCATTACTTCTCTCTCTGTTGGTGTTGCGGGACGTGGAATGCAGGTCGGCTCAGCCTTTGACCGCTCCGGCCAGCAGGCCGCCGGTGAGGCGGCGCTGCAGGAGCGCGAAGAAGACGATGCTGGGGATGCTCGCGAGCAGCGCGCCGGCAGCCAAGGGCCCGATCAGGCTGATCCCCTGGCCGTTGACGAAGGTGCTCAGGGTGACCGACAGCGTGTAGTTGTCGGATGTCTGCAGAATCACCAGTGCGAAGAAGAACTCGTTGTACGCCGACACGAAGGTGAAGATCGAGGTCGCGATCAAGCCGGAGCGCAGCAGTGGCAGCACCAGGTGCCAGAGAATCTGCAGCCGGCGGGCGCCGTCGATGGCGCCCGCCTCCTCGATGTCGACGGGAATGCCCGAGACATAGCCCTGCAGCATCCAGAGCGAGAACGGCAGCGTGTAAACGACGTAGACGATGATCAGTCCGGGCAGTGAGTCCACGAGTCCGAGCCCGCGAAGCACGAAGAACATCGGGACGATGATGAGCGGCACCGGGATGATCTGGCTCAAAAGGACCCAGCCGGTTCCCGCCCGCCTGATCCATCCCCCGAACCGCGACATGACATAGGCGCCGGGCACCGCCACCAACACGACGATGATCGTCGTGGCGAGAGCGACGATGACACTGTTCAAGGCCGAGCGCACCAGGCCCTGGGTCTCGAGCGCCTGCGCGAAGTTCTCAAAGGTGGGGTGCAGCGGGATCAGGCTGACCGTCAGCGAGTTGATCTCGCGGCTGGATTTGAACGACGTCGACAGCAACCAGACGAAGGGGAAGCCGAGGAAGACGAGGAACGCGGCCATTGCGGCATACTGCAGCCCACGGACCGTCACTTTCCCCGCCCTCATGCGTCGGCCCTCCGGCGGCCGAGGCGCCCCAATGATGCAAGTGCCAGCACCAGAACGAGCAACACGAGGATGACGACCGTCATCGCGGCGGCGATTCCGGTGTTGCCGTTCTCGAACGCTTGGATATAGACGAAGAGCATCGGCAGCAGCGTCCGGCCGCCGGGGCCGCCGGCCGTCATGACGTAGACGATTCCGAACGAGTTGAAGTTCCAGATGAAGCTGAGCGACGCGATCGCGACGATGACAGGCCGCAGTGAGGGCAGTACCACATGGACGAATCGCGACCACGTGCGCGCTCCGTCGACCATCGCGGCCTCGAGCAGTTCCGACGGGATCTGCTGCAGGCCTGCGAGGAGCGAGATCGTGTTCTGGGGGATCCCGGTCCAGACGCCGACGACAATCACCGCGGGAAGTGCGAGCGAGAAGCTGCCGAGCCAGTTGATGTCCGACGGGCCGCCGAGGGCACCGATCAGCCAGTTCAGCGGGCCGTGCGTGGGCGAGTAGATCGACTGCCACATGATGGCGACGACGACGGGCGGCATCGCCCAGGGGATGACAGCGAGCACGCGTACGATGCCTCGGAACTTGAGGTCGGTGTTCAGAAGCAGGGCGAGTGCCAGGCCGAGCACGACCTGCAGCGCCGTCACCGAGACGGTCCAGACCGCGCCAATCCCGAAAGACTGCCAGAAGGCCGAATTGGCGAAGACCTTGTCGAAGTTCGCAAGGCCGACGAAATTCGGAAGGCCCTGCGTGAGCAGCTTCGAGTCGGTGAACGCGTACAGCAGGCCTGCGACGATCGGCAGGATGCTGAGAACGACGACCGGCACGAGAGACGGCAGCACCAACGCGAGGGCTTCGTTGCGGCGGCTCCGCGCCAATCCGCCTCTTCTCGCGGCGGTCGTCTGCTCGGCAGCGGCGACGGTCACCGTGCTCCCTCCTTCTGCTGTCGTGTGACGGTCGATCGGCGCACGATGAGTTCTGGTTCGACTTCGATCACTTGGACCTCTCTGCTCGGTTGCGCGAATCGCTTGAGGAGCAGCTCAGCCGCGAGCGCGCCGCGTTGCGCCGCGAAGAGCGACACGCTAGTGAGGCTCGGGTTGTAAGCGGCCGCGATCTCGGTGTCGTCGACGCCCGTCACCGCGACGTCTTCCGGCACCCGGATGCCGTGGTCGAGCGCCGCGCGGATGACGCCGATCGCGATCAGATCGTTCGCCGCGACCACCGCGTCGATGCGACGGCTCGGTGCTTTCGCCGCCCAACGCACGAAGAGCTCACGCGCCGCAGCCGCCCCCGCGGCAACGGTGAAGTCCTCCGCGACCACTTGGCGATAGCTCGCCGGGTCGATACCGAGGTGTCGGACTGCGCGGAAGAAGCCCTGTTCCCTGGACGAGCCAGGGTTCGTGTCGAGCGGCCCGTTGACGAACGCGATATTCCGGCGTCCGAGATCGTGGATGTGCTCAACGGCCATTCCGACACCACGGCTGGAATCCACATGGACGCTGTCCACGATCCCCTTGACGCCGAGCGACCCGATGACGACGACCGGAATCGGAGACGACTCGATCGCGCGACGGAGGCGATCACCGGTCCGGATCGGAGAGATGATCAGTCCGTCCGCCATCACCGCCGTCGCCTGCTTCAACGCTTCCGCGGTATGTCCGAGCGCGCCGGTGGAGGCAACACTGACGAACGGTCCCTCCGGGCCGAATGAGGCCTCGATCGCCCGCAGCATGGACACGTAGTTCGGGTTGCCGATGTCGTCGACGGCGAAGGTCACGCGGCGCGCCCCTCCGGTCCGCAGCGCCCGCGCCGTGGCATCCGGGTAGTAGCCGATTTCGCGCGCGGCCGCCCGCACCTTCGCGATCATCCGCTGGCTCGCGAGGCCCCCTGACAGCGCTCGCGATGCCGACGCCAACGAGACACCGGCTACGGCGGCGACCTCATTCAGTGTCGGCTTGGTCATCTCACTCCCCTTTGAGCGCAACGTGGAACAGAACTGGAAACGTTTCCAGTTTTGGCGGCGGACCCGCCGCGAGCACAGAGACCATAACCATCCCCCGGTCTTCGGTCAACTTCCGCTCGCATGGGGTGCCGCCAGCGGTGCGATCCGCCAGGACCGAGAGACGATCCCAGCCGGCACCCAGCCTCACCCAGCAGTCGCAGGCAGCACGCCTCGCCTGCCCCGCGTGGGCACCCGCCCGACGAGGAAGGCGGTGAGCGCGAGCAGCACGCACAGCGCAGCAGGGAAGGGCGTGAAGTGCGGGCCGCCGAGCCCGATCGCGAGGTTGCCGACCGGCGGCGACAGCGCGATGCCGACGTACATCGCGGTGGAGTTCCACGACATGGTCACGGGCACCGCCTCGGGCGCGAGCTCGACGAGCTGGTGCTGCACCGGCACGTTCATGCCCGCGGAGACCAGGCCCCAGAGCCCGAAAACGAGCGCGCACAGCGCGTAGGACATGACCGTGAACGGCAGCAGGATGAGCAGCACCGCCGAGGCGCTGAGCGCGACCACGGCGATGAGCCTGCTGCCGTAGCGGTCGGTCATCCGCCCGACCGCCTGGTTCCCGACGAGGCCCGCGCAGCCGTAGATCATGAGCAGCACCGCGAGCAAGGCGCCCGAGCCGCCGGTCGCGCCAGCCGTCAGGCTCGCGCTGAAAATGAAGACGACGTTGCCCGAGATCACCACGAACAGGGTCGTGAGCACCGTCGCGACGACCTGCCGGTCACCCAGGGGCGCGAGGCGATGGCGCAGCGGCACCCGGTCCGGGCGCGGCGCACCCCGGAATCCGATCGCGATCGCCGCGCCGACCACGACCCCGACTCCCGCCAGCACGAGCATCGGCAGCCGCCAGGTCGCCGCGCTGCCGAGCGCCGTTCCGAACGGCGTGCCGAGCGCGCCGGAGAGCGTGAAGCCCATGGCCACCAGCGCGAGCGCCCGGCCGCGCCGCTCGGGCGGCACGAGCGAGGTCGCGACAGCGCTGGCCGTCGGCACGAGCGCGGCGCCGCCGAAGGCCGCGATGGCACGCCCGCCGAAGAAGCCGGCCGGGCTCGTGGCAAGCGACGCCACCAGCGTTCCAATCGTGAACATCGCCGCGCCGCCCGCCATCAGCACCGAGCGCGAGGCGCGCGCCAGCACGATCGACGCGAGCGGCGCCACGATCGCGACGATGACGGAGTAGAGCGTGATCGAGTAGCTCACGACGCCCTGCGTCGTGCCGAGCGTGTGCGCGATCTTCGGCAGCAGCCCGGCGATGATCGACGCGTTGGTACCGACCATGAACAGCGCGGCGGCGAGCAGCAGCAGTTTCGCGGTCGCACCCCGATAGGCGGCGTCAGGGGTGGTGACGCGAACGGATGCCTCAGCCGAATCGCACGCGGCCGTCACGGCGCCTCCTTCTGGGCCATGCTCGCGCGTCGCCCGGCGTCGGTGCCGTGCGACAGAATTCGATTCTAGAACAGGATTCAGCCCAAGGTCGAGGTCAACCCAGCGCCGAGGTCAACCAGCGCCGAGATCAGCCCAGGGTCGAGAGCGGCAGCTCGCGCCGCTCATCCCACGCCTCGGTCCAGCCGAGCCCGTCGAAGAGCGCATCGAGCAGCATGGCGGTGAAACCCCAGAGCGTGCGCTCGCCGGCATCCGTCTGGATCAGGAACGCCGGGCCGCGCCACTCCTGCCTGTCGCGCCGGATCACCGTCACCCCGCGGTTTCCCGGGTCGAGCAGCTCCGCGACGGGAGTGCGGAAGACGGCGGCGCACTCGGCCTCGTCCACGACCCGCACCGGCGAGGGCGACGCCCACCAGCCGAGCACGGGCGTCACGAGGTGCTGCGAGCGCTCGAGCGGCACGACCCCCAACGGGCCGAGCACCTCGACGCCCGTCACGTCGAGGCCGGTCTCCTCGTGGGCCTCGCGCAGTGCGGCATCCACCGGTCCCCCATCGCCCGGATCGATGCGGCCGCCCGGGAACGCGATCTGCCCCGGGTGCGCGCGCAGGCTCGACGCGCGCTCCACGAGCAGCACGTCGAGATCGCGGGAGACGACGGATGCCTCGGCCGGCCGCTCGCTCGGCACCCTGTCCAGCTCGCCGAAGAGCATCAGCACGGCCGCCGCGCGGCCCTCGGCCCCGATCGGCGGCCGCAGGTGCGCGAACGCCTCGCCGGAGGAGGACGACGCGGCGAGCGCCGCGAGCTGGGCGCGGGCGGGCAACGAAGGATCTCGATCCGCGCTTCGCGCTCCTCGACCAGCAGCGGCGCCGGCATCCGGTTCAGGCATCCGTCCCAGCTTCGCACTGATCGTGCATGCCATGGTGCTCTCCCGAGGGAGGCGTTCGGGCCTTCAGAGCCGATCTTCGACGCCCCAACCACACCCACGGCGCACGACGGGATTCAGGGGCGCCGCGCTCGGCTGATCATCGCACCGCCGCCTCCGCGCGATACGGCAGGCCACCGGGAGGAGTGAACAGCGGGGCGAGATCGGATGCCCGGGTCGCAGCCAGCTGCGCCCGGTACACCCGCCCCCAGTGCTCGAACGCCGCGTCGTACTCGGCGACCGCCCCAGCCGAGGGGATGATCGCGCGCCCCGGAGCGCCGAGCGGCGGCAGCTCCGCCCCGACTGCTGCAGCGGCAAGGCGTGCGGCGCCGTAGGCCGTCGCCTCGGGCGCGGTCGACGGCTGCACCGTGAGGCCCGTGACCTCGGCGATGATCTGCGGCCAGAGTGCGCCGGCGCTCGAGCCGCCCGTCAGCACGAGCGAGCCTGCTGCCGTCGCCCTGCCGCCGGTCACCTCTGAAAGGATCGCGAGGTGGCCGCGCACGACATAGGCGGCGGCTTCTTCGATGGCGCGGATGAAGGTGCCGCGGTCGAACGCGGCCGGCGAGTTGATGTCGAAGCCGACGAATGCGGGGGCGGCGTGGTGCCAGGCATCCGTCTGCATGATGTTGGACAGCACCGCGACCAGTCCGTTCGAGCCGCGCGGCGCAGCGCTCGCCCAGCGCTCCATCGCGTCGTATGCGCTGCCGCCCTCTGCCGTCGCATCGGGGCAGAACGCGTCGCGGAACCACCGCATGCTGAGGCCGCTGAGGAAGTTGATGCCCTCGGTCATCCAGCTGTCGGGCGCGACCGCGCACAGCGTGCGCAGCCGGCGCTGCGGGTCGATGAGAGGCTCGTCGCTGATGAAGGCCGTCTGCCAGAAGGTGCCGGCGACCACGGTCGGCGTGCCGCCTTCAGCTCCGATGCCGTGCAGGGCGAGCTGCGTGTCGGCGCCGCCGACGAGCACCGGCGTGCCGATCGGCAGGCCCGTGGCGACGGATGCCTCAGCCGTCACCCCCGCGACGACGGTGCCGCACTCGAGCACCTGGGGCAGGATGCCGCGCGGCAGGTCGACGGCGGCGGCGAGCTCGCCCGACCAGTCGCGCGCGGCCAGGTCGAACAGGGCGCTGCTCGAGCCGCAGGTGGGGTCGGTCGTGAACTCGCCGGTGAGCCGGTGGACGACCCAGTCGCTCAGCATGCCGAAGTGGCGGGTCGCGGCGAAGACCTCGGGCTGCTCCTGCTGCAGCCAGAGCAGACGGGCCGGCGCGGTGATCGAGACCCAGTCGCCGGCGAGCTCGTAGATGCGCTCGGCGAGGCCGCTGTCGGCGAGCTGCTGGGCCTGGCGGCGGGCGCGGCCGTCGGTGTTCGGGCAGGCGAACACCTCTCTGCCGTGCTCGTCGTAGAGCACGAATCCCTCGCGCATGCTCGAGACGCCGACCGCCGCGATCGGGTGGCCGCCGAGATGCCCGACCACCTGGCGGACGGCGTCCGCGGTCAGCCGCCAGCCGCCCGGCGTGTCGAAATCGGCGCCGCCGAGGTGGCCGGGGGTCGGCCGATGCGTCCACTCCCGCGCGGCGCGGGCGACGACCCGGCCGTCCACGTCGAAGGCGATCGCGCGCACCGAGCCGGTGCCGGCGTCGATCGCGAGGAACACCGGCTCATCGGCCGTCACGCGCGCCACCTGAGCTCGCCACCCGTCGTGAACGCGAGGATCTCGTCGGCCAGCATCTGCGCCCCGCGCTGCAGCGTCTCGAAGGTCGCGCCCGCGATGTGCGGGGTGATCACGACGTTGGGCTCGGCGAGCAGCTCGCGCCATGGCCCGTCGCTCTCGCACACGTCGAGCGCGGCGCCGCCGAGATGATGAGATCGGATGCCCGCCAGCAGCGCCTGCTCGTCGACGAGCGACTCGCGCGCGGTGTTGATGAAGAACGCCCCTGGGCGCAGGGCGTCGAACTGCGCCGCGCTCATGAGGTGCCGATTGTCGGCCGTCGCGCGCGCGTGCAGGCTCAGGATGTCGACCTGGGGCAGCAGCTC
Organism: Gryllotalpicola koreensis; assembly: GCF_039538185.1. Taxonomy (NCBI): domain Bacteria; kingdom Bacillati; phylum Actinomycetota; class Actinomycetes; order Micrococcales; family Microbacteriaceae; genus Gryllotalpicola; species Gryllotalpicola koreensis. Next base: position 178,871 of record NZ_BAABBW010000003.1, on the reverse strand, counting down.
GTCGAGAGTGCTCACCTGGGTGATGCCGGCGACCGAGCCGGCAGGCACGAACGGATCGTACGCGAGCACCTCGAGGCCGAGAGCCGCCGCGCGCTCCGCGACGAGTCGCGCGACGTTGCCGAGCCCCACGAGCCCGAGCCGGCGGCCTTTCAGCTCGTACCCGAACCAGCGCGCTCCGTCGAAGGTCGACTCGACGAGCCGCTCCCCCGAGGCACGCCGCCGCTCGGCGTCTCGCAGCGATGGCGCCACCTTGCGCAGCAGATCGATCAGGAATCCGATCGTCAGATCGGCGACGGCCGCCGCGTTCTTCCCTGGAGTCGTCGTGACCACGACGCCGTGCTCCGCTGCCGCGTCGAGGTCGACGTTGACGGGGCCGCCCCGCGCGCACGCGAGCAGTTTCACCGACGGATTCTGCTCGATGACCCGCCTGCTGATCGGCGCCCCGTGGAACGCGACCACGCGATGCCCGTCGATCAGCGCGCTCACCTCGGCGGGGTCGCCCTCGAACTCGGCGAGCCCGTCCGTCGGCCAGCTCGGCCGGGCGGTGACGGTCACCGTGGCGGCATCGGCCTCGAGGCCGTGCCTCTGCAGGGCGTCGACGAACAGCTGCGCGTTCATGTAGCTGTCCCCGACGACGAGGATCTCGTGTGGCACGACGTTGTGCTCCTTGTTCGTGTGCGCTGTGGCCCGACGCGTTCGAGATTACCCAGGTCGGGCGTGGCGGTGCGGGGTCTGGGATTGCATTCAGCTCCTCGCTGCCGCAGTTCGCCCCCCCCCCGGACGAGGGCCAAGAATTCAGCTGCGCGTGGGTTTCCTGTTCCCTGATGCGGCCGTGGTCGGATGCGTGACCGACACCTCCACGCGCTCCGACCTCTCCCGTCGCAGCCTTCTCGCCGCCCTCGGCGCCGCCAGCGCCGCAACCGTCATCGGCACCGTCGCCGCCGTCGCGCCCGCAGACGCCGCCATCCCTTCGAGACGTTCACGCCGCAGCGCCCGCGCTCCGACGGCCGCCGGCACCACTAGGCGCGTCACGAGACGACAGTAGATGCCGTTTCGCCCGTCGTTTTCCGGCATCTGCTGTCGTCGCGTGACCGAGCTACCTCAGGCCGAGGTAGGCCTTGTAGGCGGCGTAGTTCTGCGACATCGCGGCGCCGTTCGGAAGGCTCGTGTCTGGCGCCATGTACGACGTGAACTCCCACTCGGTGAGTGGGATGCCCAATGCGCCGAGTGCCCGTAGGTACGGCGTCAGCTTCGACACCGGCACGGCGCCGTTGCCGTCGCGGAGCGGCGTGTAGACCGCCGCCCAGAGCTGGGCGTGCGCGGCATCCGTCTGCTTCTTCGCCGACGCGAAGGCCGCGGCCTCCTGCGCAGGCGTCCACGCGGTCATCTCGAAGCCGTCCTGCAGGTTGACGACATCGACGTGGGATGCCGCGATGAGCGGCGCCATCTCGGTGACGAACTGCTGCGCGCTGAGCCCCGCCGAGATGGCGGTCGGCATCGACGGCGAGACCATCACGGGTTTCTTGCCGTCGTGGGTGTGCAGGTAGTCGCTGACGGCGCCGAGGTACCGCCCGAACTGCGCGGCGCGCGCCGGCGTCGCGACGTTCACCTGGGCAGGCTCGGTGGGGATGTACCAGCCCGCGATGGACGAGCCGTACTTCGCGTAGAGGTCGTCGGCCACTTTCTGCTGCGTGGCGGCGAACGCGTTCAGCCAGGTCTGGTTCGTGATCTTCGACAGGTCGTTCACCGAGTCGGGCACGACCGCGAGGCCGAGCCACACGTGCATTCCCGCCTTCTTGGCGGCGGCGATGAACTGCGGCACTGCATCGTTCCACTGCCAGAAGCCCGTCGAGGCGGCGGCCGGGTACGCGGCATCGCCGGCGTCGTAGTGCACGGACCACTCGATGATGACGTCGGTGTCGCCCGCCGCCTTCTGCGCGGCCATCGCCTGGGCGATCTGGGCGGCGTCGTTCGAGCCGTCGACGAAGTACGGTGACCAGAACGCGGCGCGGAAGGCGGGCGCCGCGGTCTTCGTGGTCGAGAGCGCAGGCACGGCGGCGCGCGTGGTGACGGATGCCGCAGCCGGCGACGCGCCGCCGATCAGCGACACCGTGAGTGCAGCGACCGCGGCGGCTGCTCCCGCGAGTCCGCGCGCGGATGTGACGGACGTGATGATGCTCATGGACGAATACCCCCGTATCGAGTCCGATACCGGGTGGGTTCGTCGCGCACAGACATGCGAGCACTGTCGACCAGATCGATGTGCGCGTCAATGCGTTGACTCCGTGCGATACACGGGTGGCGGCTTTTCGGGTTCCACCACCCCGGGTAGCATCGCCGCCAGTGTCAGCGGCCGGGTTGACCGCGGATCACCACGTTAGGAGGTCACGTCTGACGGGAGGCCGAGAGACGGCCTGAATAGAAGCTGAGAGCGCCCTCCCCCGCTAGGCGACCGCGCCGAAGTCTGCCGCCTGGAGCAGCGGGTGAAAATCCCGCACCCGCGACCCCACGCCGAAGTGGGCGGCGATCGCTGCGATGACGCGGCCGGTCGCGTGGCCGTCGCCGTAAGGGCTGATCGCACCGGCCATCCCGGCATAGGCGACCCGGTCGTCGAGCAGGCGGTCGAGGTGGGATCGGATGCTTTCCCGCGCGGTCCCGACGAGGATCGCGGCGCCGGCCTCGATCGCCTCGGGCCGCTCCGTGGTGTCGCGCGTGACCAGCACGGGCTTCCCGAGCGCCGGAGCCTCCTCCTGCACACCGCCGGAGTCGGTGACGACGACATGGGCGGCGTTGAGAAGCGCGCAGAACTCGGGATAGTCCTGGGGTTCGATGAGCAGTGTGTCCGCACGGTTCCCGAGCACCGGAAGCAGCGCGTCGCGCACCGTGGGGTTCGGATGCATGGGCAGCGCCACCGTGACGTCGTCGTGCGCGTCGAGCACATCGGCGAGCGCCAGAGCCGTGTTGCGCAGGCCCCGCCCCCAGGACTCGCGGCGGTGCGCGGTCACGAGGACGATGCGGCGCCCGGCCGCGACCGCCCGCCGTACAGCCGGTGTGAGGCGCCCGGCCGAGCGGTCGACGGTCTCGAACAGCGCGTCGATGACCGTGTTGCCGGTCACGGCGATCGCCGCATCGGGCACGTTCTCGGCGAGCAGGTTGTCCCGCGCGGTGGCGGTCGGCGCGAGGTGCAGCGCGGCGAGCTGGCCCGCGATGCGGCGGTTCCCCTCCTCGGGGAACGGCGAGCTGAGATCGTGCGATCTGAGACCGGCCTCGAGATGGATGACCGGGACGCCCTGGTAGTACGCGGCGAGCGCGGCCAGCGCCGACGACGAGGTGTCGCCGTGCATGAGCACCGCGTCGGGTCGGCGCTCCTCGAAGAGGGCGAGCAGCGCGGCGAACATGCGGGACGACAGCTCGGCGAAGGTCTGGCCGGGGCGAAGCATCCCCAGATCAACATCGACGGGAACGCCGAAGAACGCGTTCATGCGATCGAGGATCTCGCCGTGCTGGCCCGTGACCGCGACCGTGGTCTCGAAGCGGCGGTCGGCGCGCAGGGCGCGGATGACGGGGGCGAGCTTGATGGCCTCGGGGCGAGTGCCGTAGACGACCATGAGGTGCGGGGCCGACGCGGTGGACTTACGCATGGCGGGCCTTTCTCTGTGCGGAGGTGTCGGATGCCCGAGCGCCGCGTGCCCCATGCGGGGCCTGTGCGGCGAGCAGCAGGGCGAGGACGAGGACGGTCGGGACGAGGAAGACGGTGACCCAGGCGACGACGTCCGGGCCGGGCAGCGCGGGGCTGCGCACGAGGCCGCCCCAGAACCGCGCGGCGGCGGCGGCGATGGCGGTCAGCGCGAGTCCGGCCGCGAGGCGGCCGATCGCCCCGACGCGCGGCCTCACGATCACCGCAGCCGCGAGTACGAGCGCCGCGAGGTGCACGAGTGCGATGAGGGCCGGGACGGCGGCGAAGGCCGGCGCGAGCGCACCGCTGTCGCGCGCGACGACGCCGAGGGCGTCGTCGATGGCCGTCACGGGATCCTGCGGATGGGCGCCGGAGGGGTGCACGACGGCGAACATCACGGCGACCGCGACGATGAAGCCGGTGAACAGGGCGCTGGCCGCCGCCCACGCGACCGCGATCGGTGGCGCGGCGAGGCGCACGAACTCCTCGAGACGGCGGCGCGGTGTGGGGATCGCCCGGCGTCGACGCGGGCGGGGGGACCGCGCATGCGCCGACGCCGGACGCGAAGTGGAGGCGACGTCGGCGGTGATGTCCGTCATGAGTGCCGTCCACGCTGGGGCCGGCGCGTCGTGGTCGCGACGCGCAGCAGCAGGATGAAGGCCGCGATGAAGCCCGCGATGACGAGCAGCGAGCCGAGGTAGCGGTGCACCAGCTCGAAGCCGTCGTCGCCCCAGGTCTGCAGGGCGATCGCCGCGAGGCTGTAGCGCAGCAGGTTGCAGGCGGCGACGAGGCCAGCGCCGATGGCGAGGCCGACGAGCACGCGGCCGAGCGCGAGAGGCCGCACGAGCAGCATGACGCCGACCATCGCGAGCAGCGGGGTGATGAGGATCACGGTCGAGCAGAGCGTCGTGATCTGGAATCCGTTCACGTGTCCGGAGCCGAGGCCGAACCAGACGATCGATCCGGCTGCGGCCGCGTCGCCGTGCACGATCGGAGCCATCAGCACGGCGGCGACGCGCGCCTCGACGTCTCGGAACTGCTCCTGCGCGAGCATCAGCGCACCGGCCAGGGCGAGCAACGCGAGGGCGACGGCGACGGATGCCGCACGGCCGGCGACCCCGGCCGGGCGCCCCGCGATGGCGCTCATCGGGCCGCCTCCAGCGCCGGCGTCGCAGCGGCGGGCGCGGGGGCGGGCGCCGCGTACTCGGCGATCCGCTTGGTCTTCGACCAGCTGGTGCGCCCGAGCACGAGCCGCACGAAGGCGCGGATCACGACGATGTAGCTCTGGTACATGTACAGCCAGTAGACGCCGGCCCAGCCGAGCGCCGTGAGAGCGGTGCCGACGCGCTCGTCGCGCTTCCAGTAGATGAGCGCCCAGATCGCGAACGGCAGCACGCCGGTCAGCACCATGAGCGGCAGCACCCACCACACGGCGGCGACCCAGGCGCCGAGGCCGCCGGGGGCGACCGCGCCCTGCGCGGCCGAGATCAGGAAGACGAGCGGCCACAGGATCGTGCCGACGAGCTGCAGGAACGGCATCAGCAGGAAGTACGCCGCCTCGATGGCGCCCGCGTTCGTGAAGTTGCGCGAGAAGAAGATCTGGCCGAGGTACCTCGTGCACTGCATGCCGCCCTGGCACCAGCGGGTGCGCTGCGTGAGCAGCTTGCCGGTGAAGGGCAGCCCTTCCTGGGCGACGTGGGTGTCGTGCAGGTACACGTTGCGGTATCCGGCGAGCATGACGTGGATGCCGAGCTCGTAGTCCTCGAGGAGCGAGCCGTGCCACGGCGTGCCGGCGTTGCCGGCGATCGCGTCGAGCGCGGCGAGCCGTGTGAACTGCCCGTTGCCGCCGAGCCCGACGGAGAGCGTGTGGCCGCGCAGGCACTGCATCGCGGCGATGGTGGTGCGGAACTCGATGTCCTGCATGCGCACGAGGTAGCGGCCCCACCACTGGCGGGCGCCTCGCGCCTGCGGGATGGGGTGCCGCTCGTTGCGGTTCGACATCCACACCGCGGCCTGGGCGGCCCCGGCCGTCGGGTCGCCGAAGGCGTGCGGGCCGGCGGCCTGCCGCAGCGCGTTCGGCGCGAGCTGCCCGTCGGCGTCGACCACGACGATGACGGTGTGGTCGCGGTCGGCCTCCTCCGGCAGCCATGCGCACAGGGCGCGGTACGCGGCATTGAGCGCGGCGCCCTTGCCCTGGCGCGCGTCGGGCAGGCGGCGCTGGACGAGGTGGATGCGCGGGTCGGCGCTCGCTCGCAGCGAGACGAGCTCGGCCGTGGCATCCGTCGAATCGTCATCGACGATCCACACGTGAGCCTCGGGGAAATCGGCGACCAGCCGGTCGAGGGTGCCCTCGATGACGGTCTCCTCGTCGCGGCACGGCACGAACACGTGCCAGGCGAAGCGGGCCGCGTCGCCGTCCTCGTCCTTCTTCCTGCGCAGGAACGGCACGAGGATCATGCAGACATAGCTCAGGAAGATGACGAGCATCACGAAGGCCAGCGCCTGCAGAGATTCGCTCGCGGTCATCGCGCCGTCCTTCCTGTGCGGCGCCGGCGCGCGGCGGTCGGCCCGGGGAGCGGGCCGGCCGCCGCGGCGGCGGATCGGTCGGCGCCTGCTTCGTTCGCATGCCGCGGCTCGCGGCTGTGCAGGAAGTAGGCCGAGCGGAGCAGGAGCAGTCCTGCGGCCATCAGCGCCGCCAGCGCGATGAAGAACGCGGCGTGCGGCACGCTGGTGCCTGTGGTTGCCAGCACGCCGCCTGTTGCGAGCGTGCCGCCGATCCGTGCATACATGGCGTCGTCCCCCTTGACGCTGTTTTCCGGTTAGTTGGCTGCGGCCGGCGCGGCCGCGTTGCGACGACGGGCGGCCATGACGGCCGCGGCGATCGCGAGGCCGACGGCCAGTGCACCGCCGGCGATGCCGGCGCTGGCCGCGTTGATGACGGGCACCGCCTCGAGGCCGCCGTTCGGACCGACGGTCGCGTTGGCGAGGTTCACCTGGCCGAGCGAGCCGTTCGGGCCGAGGCCCACCTGCAGCGCGGTCTCGGTGAACGAGCCGTCGGCGGCGTGCGTCTGCTCGTTCACGCGCAGTTGCACGGCCGCGGTCAGCGCAGTCGACAGCGGGGCGACGAGGCTCGTCGTCATGCCCGAGAGCAGCGGTGTGATGGTCGCCTTCGCGGTCGTGAGCGCGGTCGAGAGCGGAAGGCCGACGAGGCCGAGATTCGAGGCATCCGTGCTGAGCGTCGACAGCGTGTCATTGACCACCTGCGTGACCTTCGCAGCCACCGCGATCGGGACGTACTGCACCAGGTCGGTGCCGGCCGGCAGATCGTTGATGCTCGAGACGCCCGCGGCGGCGAGCAGGTCGTCCATCGTGATGGTGACCGTGCCGCCCGCGATCGGGTCGGCGACGTTCACGCCCAGGGTGCCCGCCACGCCGAGCACGGTCTTCAGGGCGGTGTCGATCGGGGCGAGCGCGCCGGTCAGCACGGTGCCGCCGACCTGGATCTGCTTCGCCTCGAGCGTGTACGAGCCGCTCTGCGTGCCGTCGGCCGTCTGCTTCGCGGAGGCCGCGAGCAACCCCCACTGCACGTCGAGGCTCGCGGGATCCGTGGCCGGATCGCCGACCGTGATCTCGGCGTTCGAGCCGGGCGCAGGGCTGCCGATGTTGCTCGGCGTGACGTCCGTGCCGATGCCGGCGAGGCTGCTCGCCTGCGAGACCGCGCCCGAGAACGCGACGGACGAGCCGTCGCCGTTCGCCTGCGCGTACTGGCCGACACCGCCGAGCTGGATGATGCCGTTGTCGCCGAACAGGTTCACACCGTTGATCGGAATGCTCAGCGCGCTGAGCGCCGTCGGGTCGAGCGGGGTGTCGCTCGTGACGGCGTCGGAGCCGTCGGTGTTCACGGCCTTCGCGCCGCCGAGCGACGCGACGCTGTCGAGCGCATCCGTCGTGAGCAGCGTCGTGTCGATGAGCCGACCGTCACCCTGTGACACGACCGACGCGGCGTTCGCGCCGGACGGGATGACCAGGGCGAGCGCAAGCCCGATCCCTGTAATGGCGCCGGCGACGCCGAGGCGGCGTCCGGCGGGACTGATGGTGTGCATGTTTGGGCCTCCCCCAGGGTCTGCTCCGGCGGCGAATCCACTACGCCGTGGACCGGAACGCGGCCAACGTACGAACACCGAGGTCGCGCAGGCATCGGTAGCGGCCACTGAGTCACTACTGAAAAGACGAGCGTCCGGATTTCCGTAGCCCCCGACCGCGCCTCCCCCCGTTGAGGGGCAGACAGGTGAGTTGTCGGACAGATGTAATAAAGGCGGATTCACAGAACACCGCACCTGATCGATCTGGGGGGAACGATGGAGGACGGGAAGCTTTTCGGACGCGCTCACGAGGTGGAGTTCGCCCGGCATGCCCTTGCGAGCGGCCGCGGTCTGCTCGTCACCGGTGTGGCCGGCGTCGGGAAGACGCACTTCCTCGCCGAGCTGAGCCGAGTCATGACGGATGCCGGGTCATCCGTTCTGCTGACGAACAGCGCGCACGCGGTGTCCGACCTCGCGGCGCTCGAGGCGCGGCATCCGATCATCATCGTCGACGACGCGCATCGGCTCGACCACCGGCTGCTCGAGCTGCTGTGCGATGACGCCGAGCACGGGGCGGTCACGCTCTGCCTCGCCGGGCCGCCGATCACGGAGGTGCCCGAGTCGGCCGCCGCAGCGCTCACTTCCGTCGTGCAGGCGTGGCTGTCGGGCGCGGGGGCGTCGCGGCTGCGGCTGCCGCACCTCTCGGCCGACGAGACGGGCGCCCTTGCCCGGGCACTCGCGGCACCGCACGAGCTCAGCGCCTTCTGGTGCGAGAAGATCCAGCGCGCGAGCGGCGGCCTGCCTGCGCTGATCGAGGTCTATGTGGCGGATGCCGTGCGCAAGGGCCGCCTGTCGCGGACCCCCGAGCTGCTCGACCCCGAGAGCCGCGAGCTGCCGCCCGCCGAAGCGCTCGAGCAGCTACGCCCACGCCTGGCGGGCCGCGAGCGGCCGCTGCTCACCGCGCTCACGGCGCTCGGCCAGCTCGCCGGGCTGCCGCTCGACCGGGCGCACGTGATCGTGCGCCGCGGCGATATCACTGCCCTCGCCGATGCCGAGCTGCTCGAGATCCGTGCGGACGACGACACCGTGCACGTCATTCCCGCCGTCGCGGACCTGGCCGCGAGCGGGCTCACCGCCGCGGAGGAGAACGAGGCGCTCCAGCAGGCGGCGGATGCGTTCATGCGCTTCGCGCCCGACGGCCGCCGCTCGCCCGTCGAGGCAGCCTTCCTGGTGCGGACCTGGCGGCGTCTGGGGGGCTGCGCCGCTGTCGACGGCTGCGAGCCGAGCCAGGTCGCCGAGGTGGTCCATGCGGCAGCGCGCCTCTACACGCGGGCCGGCCGGGCGCGCCAGGCGCTGGAACTGCTCGAGCAGTGCCCGCACGATGCCCTGACCCTCATCGAGCAGGCACGCGCCCTGACCGCGCTGCACGAGCATGACGAGGCACTCGCACGGCTGCAGGCGGCCGAGCCGCTCGTGAGCGAGCTGCGCGAGGCCCGCATGCTGCTCGGCCGCTACAACGTGCTGCTCGTCTGGCACCTGCGCGACCCCCAGGCGTTCGACGCGGTGGCCGCACGCGCCGGCGCGTGGCTCGACCAGCCGGAGTGGCGGCGCGAGCTCGCCGTGCCGGGCAAGCTGCGCCACCTCTCGCCCCGGCGCGGCCAGGGCACGACGGGGACGGTCCCGAGCGTGCTCGCTGGGCTCCCCGCCCACCGCGGGTTCCGCGCCACAGTGCTCGCCGCGGCCGGCCTGACGCGGGTCACCGGGTGCGGCGACGACGGCGACGAGCTGCTGCGAATGGCGGAGGCGGAGGCCCCCGCAGCCGCGCGGACGGGCTCGTCGACCTCCGCCCTCATCGCCGCCTTCGTCGTTCGCGGCTGCCGGCTGCTCGCCGGACTGATCCGCCAGGAGGACCCCGCCGTGCTTGCTACGGCGCTGCAGCGCGTCATCGACGCCGCGGTCGTCGTCGGCGGCCAGTCCGTGGAGAACCTGGCGATCGCGACGTGGGCCGAAGCACTGTACGCATAGCGCCTCGGTGACGCCCACGCGGCCAGAAGGCACCTCGAGAGCATCGACACGAGCGTGCTGCCCGAGCGGCTCGAGACGTGGATCGAGATCGAGTACGCCCGCACGCTCGCCCACACCGGACGCCTCGCGGAAGCCCACGCGCTCGTGCACAGGCTCACGCCGATCGTCGCGGCAGCAGGCGACGACTGGGCGTCGTTCGGGCTGATGCGGGCGCGGGTGAGCGTGAAGGCCGCGAGCGGGCAGTCGGCGCGCGCCGAGATGCTCGCTCGCAGCGTGGCGCTGCGCCTCGAAGGGGCGGCCCCGGCGCTCGCCGAGCTGATGCTGCGCGAGCCGCGGGCCGGAGTGGAGCTCGCCGCGAGCGCGTCGGCGGTTCCGGAGGCCGAGACGAGCGACGGCGCGACGGAGCGCGACGCCGTCGTCACCCCGATCACCCCCGCCCTGCGGGGACTCGCGAAGGTGCTCAGCGGCCGCGAGCTGCTCGTGGCGCGCCTCGCCGCGGCCGGCCGGACGAACGCCCAGATCGCGAGCGAGCTGTTCCTCTCGGTGCGCACGGTGGAGTCGCACCTGCACCACGCCAGGGTCAAGCTCGGGGTGACGGGCCGCGAGGGGCTCGCGGCCCTCTTCAGCAGTCCGGGAGACCCCTTGGCGCCGGCTCTCTAGGCATCCGCCTCACCCGCGCAGTGCGCCGGCATCAGCCGTGCTTCTCGGCCGTCACCGGCGCGAGCGTGTAGTCGGGGTAGGTGCCGGTTCCGCTGAAGACGGCGGTCAGGCTGCTCGATGAGCCGAAGACCGACGACGGCACCTGCCAGACGTAGTGCCCGCCCCTGCTGGAGACGAGCGGCCCGGAATCGAGCGTGACAGGGCTCCAGTTCCAGCTGTTCGAGTCGTCTGCGTCGCGGTAGATGATGCCGTTCTCGATCATGAACTCGGCGCCGACCCCGCCGAACTGGTAGCCGGTCGAGGTCTGCGAGTCGGTGTCGATGAACACGTGGTCGAACGAGAACGCGACGTTGTAGTCGGCCGAGAACGTCGTCACGTCGGGCCCGAAGTCGATCGCGGCGTCCGTGATCGGCGTCGGGCTCGGGATCGAGGCGGTCACGGTCACCGAGGGCCGCGAGTTCCGCCCGTCCGCCCCGAGAGCGGTGACCGTGAACGTGGCGCCCGCACCGAGCGGGAGTCCGCCGATATGGGCGGAGTGAACGGATGCCGGCAGCGCGAGGGTCTGCACGCCGTTCACGGCGACCGAGTAGCCCGTGACCGTGCGCGCCTGGTCCGCGCCCCAGCTGAGAAGCGCCGAGCCCGCAGACACCGCCGAGACCGTCACATCGCTCGGCGTCGCCGGTAAGGGTCCCGATGCGGGCCGAGTGCTCGCCGTGACGACGCGGCCGCTCGCCTGGGCGCCGGACGCGCTCCGGGCGCGCACGTCGAAGGAGTAGCGGTGCGACGGCACGAGCCCCGACACCGTGTAGGCGAAGCCGTTGCGACCGGCCTGGTCGGCCCCCACCGCTGCGACCTTGACCCCGTTCTCGTAGACGTCGTAGCCCACGGCATCCGTCTTCGGCACTGCCGGCCACCCCAGGGTCACGGTGGTCGCGGTGCGGCTGCGCGCCGCCACCCCGGTCACCGCGCGCGGCGGGGTGACGCGGCTCGGTGTGGCGAGAGCGGATTCCTGTGCCCAGTACGCGTCGGACGGGATGGTGTCGTAGGGGTTCGGAAGCGTGTCGTCGGTGGCGTACACATACCCCGCGTTGTTCGCCTTCGCGGCGGCCATGACGGCGGGCAGCTGCGACTGGTCGACGTCGTAGACGATGTTCCAGAACTTGTCGGGGTCCGCCGTGGCCTGCCAGGGCAGCGGAGCGAGGTCGGCGGTCGGGTCGAGGTAGCTCGACGCCGGGCCCTCGAAGGTCGCGAGCACGTCGGCCGCGTCCTCATAGCACTGCGGCACGCTGATGCCGGGGTTCAGGACCGACAGCGCCCCGAGATGCTGCTCGTGGAGCACCTCGGTCAGATAGCGGTAGTCGTCGGCGAAGGCGCTGCTGCCGCTCGTCGGCCCGCAGGTGTTCATGCCGTCGTCGAAGAAGACGCCGTCGATGGACGCGCCGTAGAAGGAGTACCAGCGGTCGACGTCCTGCTCGGCCTGGACCATCCACGAGGTCGCGTCGGTGTCGCCGAGTCGCGTCGTGCGCACGGGGTCGGAGCCGCCGAGGTAGCCGGTGTCGACGTAGCCGAGGACCTTGACGCCGGCCGCGTGCGCCTTGTCGATGACGCTCTTCCATGCGTCGTCTTCTGCGGAGCCCGGCCCGTTCGAGACGTTGACGACCACGAAGCCGAGCGAGCGGCCGGTGGCGATCAGCCGCGGCCAGTCTGGCGAGGTCGGCGTGATGTAGGCGGCCGCCGCGAGGTGCTGGCCGAGCTGCTGCCGGCTGGCCGGCGAGCTGTGCGAGCCGCCCGCGCCCGGTGTTCCGGCGAGAGCGGGTGCTGCGCCGGCGGCGGTACCGGCGACAGCGAGAGCGGCTGCGAATGCCAGCCGGGTGACGGCGGATGCCTTCATCGTGGTTCACCTTCCATTGCGTGGGTCCGGTGGTGCACTTACTTGAGTCCTGAGGTGGCGAGGCCGTCGATCACGCGCCGCTGCATCACGATGAACGCGATCAGCACCGGGGCCATCGCGAGCAGGCTCGCCGCCATCAGCACGGGGTAGTTGATCGTCACGTCGCCCGCGATCGTCGCGAGGCCCGCGGCGAGCGGCATCTGCGCAGAGTCCGTCGTCACGACGAGCGGCCACAGCAGCTCGTTCCATGAGAACAGCACCGTCGTGATCGCGAGCGCGCTGATCGACGGGCGCGCGAGCGGCAGCATCACGCGCCAGAAGATCTGGATCGGGTTGGCGCCGTCGATGCGCGCCGCTTCCTCGAGCTCGCGAGGCAGGTTGATGAACGCCGTGCGCATCAGGAAGGTGCCGAAGGCGCTGAACAGCCCGGGCGCGACGAGGCCGAGCACCGTGTTCAGCCACCCGAGGCTCTGCACGATCTGGTACTGCGAGATCAGGTACGCCTGCGAGGGCACGAGCAGGATCGACAGCACGATGGCGAGCAGGATGCCTTTGAAGGGGAACCGCATGCGCGCGAACGCGTACCCGGCCAGCGTGCACAGCACGATCTGCGCGAGGGTGCGGATCACCGTGATGACGATCGAGGTGCGCAACTGGGACAGGAAGGGCATCCGCTCGAAGACCTGCACGTAGTTGCCCCACTGCAGGTGCGCGGGCCAGAAGACGGGCGTCACGGACTGCACCTCGGCGTTCGTGGACAGCGACATGATGATCTGCCACAGGAACGGCAGCGCCATGATGAACCCGCCGACGGCCAGCACGACGTGGATCCAGGCGTGCGAGGGCCTGCGTCGGCTGCGCGTGCGAACGGATGCCGAGAGCTCAGTCATTGTGGACCCACCGTCGTTGGAAGCGGAACTGGAACAGCGTGATCAGCCCGATGAGCGCGAAGATGAAGATCGCGACCGCGGCGGCGAAGCCCTTGTCGTTGGTGATGAAGCCCGACTGGTAGAAGTAGAAGACCAGCGACATCGTCTTGGGCATGACGGCGTTGTGCGTGCCGAGCATCGCGTAGAGCAGATCGAAGAGCTGGAAGCTCGAGATGATCGTCACGATCAGCACGAAGAAGATGCTGGGCGTGAGCAGCGGCACCGTGATCGAGCGGAACTGCCGCGCGCGCGAGGCGCCGTCGAGCTCGGCCGCCTCGTAGAGCTCGGGCGGGATGTTCTTGAGCCCGGAACCGAGCAGGATCATCGAGAAGCCGAGCGAGGACCATAGCCCCACGATGGAGACGGCGACGAGCGCGAACCACGGCGTGGTCAGCCAGTACGGCCCGTCGATGCCGAGCAGCCCGAGGAACCAGTTAAGCAGCCCGAAGTCGCCGTTGAAGATCATGCGCCACACGAGCGAGATCGCCGTGGGCATCGCGACATACGGCAGGAAGAAGAGCACCCGATAGAACTGCGCGAAGCGTAGCCCCGGGGTGTTGAGCAGACTCGCGAGCCAGACCGACAGGGGCACCCCGAGGAGCACGATGGCGGTGTAGATGACGGTGTTGAGCAAGGAGCGGTAGAGCTGCGGGTCGCGGAAGAGCTGCGCGTAGTTCGCGCCGCCCACCCAGGTCGAGCCGCCGAAGACGCCCCAGGTGGTGAAGGAGTAGTAGGCGGTCTGAATGATCGGCCAGAGGTAGAAGCCGGTCACCCCGATGAGCAGCGGCAGCACGAAGAGCCACGGCCAGGCGCCGTCGTATCTGCGGCGCCGCCGCGGGGCATCCGCTCGCATCGCCTCGCTCGTCGAGCTCGTCATCGTCGTCCTTCCCGATCGCCCGGGCGGGGCCGGTCGCGCTGCTGCACGGCCGGCCGGCACGGGGTCGATCCTCGCTGAGTCAGCGATGGCGTCACTTCTCCTTGGCGAGCGCCGCGTTCATCTGCTCGGCGAGATCCTTGCCGACGTCGCTGACGGACTTCGTGCCGTCGAAGGCGTCGGGCAGCAGGTTGGTCTCGAGCGTGTTCCACGCGGCGGTGTTCTTCGACACGGGCAAGGGCTTGGCGACCGAGACCTCGTCGAGGAAGAGCTGCAGGTTGACGCCGGGCATCGACTTCGCGAACGCGGTCTGGGTGCCGGTGTAGGCGGGGATGACGGCGCCCATGTCGCCCTGCTGCTGCTGGGCCTCCTTGCTGGCGAGGTACACCTGCAGGGCCTGCGCGGCGCCCTTGTTCTTCGAGTTCGCCGCCACGACGTTCGCGACGCCGTGGATCACGTTCGCGTCGACCTTGCCCTTCGGCAGGCGGTACGCCTGCACGTCCTTGGCGATCGGGGCTGCGGCGATCTCGCTGCGGGCCCAGTCGCCGCCCTGGTACATGGCCGACTTGCCCGAGACGAACCACTGGTCGCCCGGGGTCTCGGTCAGCTGCTTCATGTTGGGCGAGGCGCCGGACTTGATGAGGTCTGCCCAGAACTGCAGGCCGGCCTCGGTGGCCGGATCGTCGTAGCCCGACTTCTTCCCGTCGGGCGAGACGACGTAGCCGCCCGCCTGGAAGATCGTCGGGTAGTAGGTGGTCTGGCCGTCCATGCCGGCCGAGACGCCGTAGATGCCCTTCGACTTGAGGTTCTGCGAGATCTCCGTCGCGGTCTTCTGGAAGTCGTCCCACGTCCAGTCATCGCTCGGCAGCGCGACGCCCGCCTCCTGGAACAGCGCCTTATTGACCCACACGCCGATGGTGTCGAAGTCCTTCGGCACGCCGTACTCGACCTTGTTGTAGGTATAGAGCTCGTCGAGCGACGACGAGTAGTTCTTGGGGTCGATCGCCCCGGCCTTGACCTCGCCGGTGATCGGCTCGAGCTTGCCGTTGGCGGCGTAGAGCTGGAAGTTCGGCCCGTTCATCCAGAACAGGTCGGGCAGCGCGTCGCTCGACGCCTGGGTCTGCAGCTTGGTCCAGTAGTCGGCGAAGGGCGTGACGCTGACCGTCACCTTGATGTTCGGGTACTCCTTGTTGAATCCCTCGAGGTTCGCGTCGATCGCCTTGACCTGGGTCTGGTCCCAGACGGCGTAGGTGAGGTCCGCCTTGGTGTCTTTCGCGACGGCCTTGTAGCTGCTGTCGCTCGACGAGCCGGTGGACGTTGCGGCTCCCTGGCTGCAGCCGGAGAGCAGCGCGACGGCGCCGAGGGCGCCGACGATGCCGATGAGCGCACGGCGGCCGTGCGTCAGGCGCTGGGGTGTGGCAGGCATGCTCGATCTCTTTCTTGGGGGTAGGCCGTCAGCGCGCGACGGCGATGGTGGGTGATGCAAGGGGCAGAGAGGCGAAGTAGTCGCGGATGCCGTTCGGCAGCTCGGGCACGTCGAGAGGCTGCGAGCCCGAGCGCAGCGACGTCGTGGCGAGGGCGCCGGCGGCGACCGCCTCGCGGGCCGCGACGGGCGACAGCTCGGGCGGCTCGCCCACGAGACTGCGCAGGAACTCCGAGACGGTGAGCAGGTCGGCATCCGTGTGCCCATCGCTGTCGCCCGCGATCGGGTACTGGGCATCCCCCGCGAGGTCCCACGAGCGGCGACGGTTCCACACCCGCACGACGCCGTCGGCGGTGTCACCGAAGTTCTCGAGCCGCCCCTCCGTGCCGATGACGGTGTAGTTGCGCCAGTAGTCGGGGGTGTAGTGGCACTGCTCGTAGCTGGCCATCACCCCGTTGTCGAGCGTCATGAGCACCATCGAGAGGTCCTCGACGTCGACCACCGGGTTGAGGCCCGTCTGCGCGAGCGGCGGCCAGTTCTCGTACGAGAACCAGTCGGTCATGAGCTGGCCTTCGCGGGTGGCGCGGTCGGCGATGGCGCCGTAGAGGCTGAGCGCCCCCATGCCCACGACGCGGCGGGTGTAGCCGCCGGCAAGCATATGGATGACGTCGAGGTCGTGGCTCGCCTTCTGCAGCAGCAGCGAGTTCACGTGGCGGCGATCGGCGTGCCAGTCCTTGAAGTAGTAGTCGCCGCCGTTGCCGACGAAGTGCCGGCACCACACGGCCTTCACCTCGCCGATGTCGCCGCGGCGCACCAGCGAGCCCATCAGGCGGGCGACGGAGGAGTGGCGGTAGTTGTGGCCGACGTAGAGCGGGGTGCGGGTCTGGGCGGCGGCCGTCATGACGGCATCCGCCTCGTCGAGCGTGATCGCCATCGGCTTCTCGAGGTAGACCGCGACCCCTGCTCGCAGCAGTTCGGTGGCGATCTCGGCGTGCGTCCAGTCGGGTGAGGTCACGATCGCCGCGTCGATGGCCCCGGCCTCGATCAGCTCGCGGTGGCTCGCGGTGACGAGGACCTCGGCGCCGAACAGCTCGCGGGCGCGGGCACGCCCGGGTTCCGTGGGGTCGGATGCCGCGACCACCGCGGCGTCGACGCCGGAGGCCGCGACGTGTTGGGCGATGACGGCACGCTGGCCGATGCCGATCACCCCGACCCGGATGGTCCCGGGAGTTGCCGTCGTCATTCCGTCACCGCCTCTTCGCGCGTTTGTGATCTATATGATGCCGAATCGCTCACATATGCACAATATGAGGACGCGACAACGATCACACGGTCAGCCGGGAAGCTTTTACAAATCGGAAACGTCGCGGGCCGCGCTCAGCCGCGCGAAGGGCCGGCGCGACAGGTGCGGAGCGTCAGTCCGCTGCGACGACGAGCTCGACGCCGGCGCTCTGCAGTTCCGCGGCGAATGCGAGCGCCACGGGTTGGTCGGTGACCAGCAGGTCGATGCGGTCGAGCGGGCAGATCCGCGCGAAGGTCGAGCGCGCGAGCTTGGTGGCATCGGCCACGACGATCACCTTGCGCGCCACCGCAGTGAAGTATCGGCTGACCGCGGCCTCGCCCTCGTGCAGGGTCGTCGCGCCGTACTGTGCGCTGAGCCCGTCGACGCCGAGCACCGCGACGTCGAGCGCGAACTCGGAGAGCGCCGCCTCGACGAGAGAGCCGATCAGCTCATAGGACTGCCGCCGCGCTACGCCGCCCGTGACCACGATCTTCACGTTCGCGCGCACCGACAGCTCGTAAGCGATGTTGAGCGCGTTGGTGACGATCGTGATGCCGCTCTCGCCGTCGGAGCGGATGAAGCGGTCGCTCTTGCCCAGCTCGCGCGTGACCTCGGTGGTGGTCGTGCCGCCGTTGACGCCCACGGTCTGCCCCGGCTGGATGAGCCGCGCGGCCGCGCGTGCGATCGCGGTCTTGGCCTCGGCCTGCCGCGCGATCTTGTACTGCAGCGGCAGCTCGTAGCCGGCGCCGAGCGCCGCGGCCCCGCCGTGCGTGCGGGTCACGAGCCGCTGGTCGGCGAGCGTCGTCAGGTCGCGGCGGGCCGTGGCGGGCGAGATGTCGAGGGCCTCGCCGATGTCCGCGATCGTCACGTTCCCGCGTTCGCTCACGAACTCGAGCAGGGCGTTGAGCCGCTGCTGGGGCGTCATGCGTGCCACAGACTTCTCCTTGCGTCATCCGTTGGCTCATTCTAGGGATGCAGGAAAAGCCGTCATGATCTAGTTTGATTGTCTTGCTTGATTTCGATCATGAATGATCTGCAAGAATGGCCTTGCCGCTCAACCGGGCTGCTCAGAACGGAAGGGACCCATGTCCGAGCTCTTCGTCGCCACCGAATTGACGTCACAACCCGAGACGTGGCGCGCTGCGGCCGCCGCTCTTCCGGCCGTGGCCGAGCACCTGCCGCAGCCCGGCGAGCGCGTCGCGGTCGTCGGGTGCGGCACGAGCTGGTTTATCGCGATGAGCTATGCGGTCGCCCGCGAGCAGGCGGGCCACGGCGTGACGGATGCCTTCGCGGGCTCCGAGTACCCGGCGGGCCGCGCCTACGACCGCGTCGTGGCGATCTCGCGCTCGGGCACCACGACCGAGATCATCGATGTGCTCTCGGCCGTCCAGGGCCGCACGGTGCTCATCACCGGCGTCCCCGGCTCTCCCGCGACGACGGTCGCGGACGAGGTCGTCGAGCTGTCCTTCGCCGACGAGCAGTCGGTCGTGCAGACCCGCTTCGCCACCACGACGCTGGCCCTGCTGCGGGCGGGGCTCGGCGACGACATCGAGAAGCTGGCCGTGCAGGCGGAGGCGGCGCTCGCGATCCCGATCGACGGCCTGCTCGACGCCGAGCAGGTGACCTTCGTCGGCCGGGGCCCCGCTGTCGGGCTCGCCTTCGAGGCGGCGCTCAAGACCCGCGAGGCCGCGCAGTTCTGGGCGGAGTCCTACCCCGCCATGGACTACCGGCACGGTCCGATCGCGATCGCCCAGCCCGGCAGGCTCGTCTGGGCGCTCGGCCCGTATCCTGCCGACCTCGACGCCGAGGTCGAGGCGACCGGCGCGACGTTCGTGCACCACGACCTCGACCCGCTCGCCGCCCTGATCGTCGCCCAGCGCTTCGCGATCAGGGTCGCGCAGCGACGCGGGCTCGACCCCGACCACCCGCGTTCGCTCACCCGCTCCGTCATCCTGCGGTGAACCGGCCCCGCGCCGTCCTCGGCATCGACGTCGGGGGCACCACCGTCAAGGCCCGGCTCGAGACCGTGGCCGGCGAGCTGCTCGAGGCGCGTCGCGAGGCGACCCCGAAGGGCGATGCCGACGCCGCCCGTCTCGCCGCGCTGGCCGCGCGCCTCGCCGTGGACGCCGCAGCGCATGCGGAGGTTGCCGCAATCGGACTCGTCGTCCCGGGCATCGTGCAGGTGGCGACGGGCCGCTCCGTGCTCGCCGTGAACCTCGGCTGGCGTGACGTGCCCGTCGTCGAGCGCGTGCGAGCGGCGCTGCGGCAGCGCGGCGTCGATGCTCCGCTGGTCTTCGGGCAGGACGTGCGCGCGGGCGCCCTCGCGGAAGCCGTGAACGGCGCTGCCCTCGGCATCCCTGGCCCCGTCGTGTTCCTGCCCATCGGCACGGGCGTCGCGGCGTCCGTCGTCACCGACGGCGAGGTGCTGTTCCCCGACGGCTGGGCAGGCGAAGTGGGCCAGTTGCGGCTGACGGATGCCCGGTTCGGCGGTCGCCTGCTGGAGGACATCGCCTCGGCGCCGGCCCTCGCGGCCTCCGCCGGCGCACCCGATGCCCGCATCGCGATCGAGCGCGCGGTCGCGGGAGACCCGCAGGCCGGAGCCGCGCTCGACGACGCCGTCGCAGCACTGGCGGAGGCCGCGGCGTGGTTCGTCGCCGTCCTCGGCTGCTCGCGCATCGTGCTCGGCGGCGGCCTGGCCGAGGCCGGCGAAGCTGTGCTGACGCCGCTGCGTGAGGCGGTGGCCGGGCGGCTTGAGGGGTTCCCGCCCGTCGAGATCGTGGGCGCGGCGCACGGCGACGTGGCCGGGGCGATCGGCGCCGCGCTGCTCGCCCGCCGGGCGGCCGGGGACGCGCGTCGATGAGCATCGTCGTCGTGACGCCGAACCCCGCCGTCGATGTGACCTATCGTGTCGCAGAGCAGCGCATCGGCACGACCCAGCGTGTGCGCGACGTGCGGCGGATGCCGGGAGGCAAAGGCGTCAACGTCGCCCGCGTGCTGGCCGCGCTCGGGCTCACGAGCCTCTCCGTGCTGCCGCTCGGCGGCCCCTCCGGCGCCTGGGTCGCGGCGCGCCTCGACGCGCTCGGCCTTCCGACGCGCCCCGTCCCCATCGCGGGCGACACGCGCTCGACCGTGACGGTCGTCGACGGGCGCGCGCACCCGACGATGTTCGGCGAGCCGGGGCCGGTCCTCACCGCGGCCGAGTGGGAGCGTGTGACCGCCGCGGTCGCCGCCGGCGTCCAGGGCGCCCGGCTCCTCATCGTCTCGGGCTCGCTCCCTCCGCAGACGCCGCCCGAGATCGTCGCAGACTGGGTCGACGTGGCCCGTCGCGCAGGCGCCCGCTCGATCGTCGATGTGCCCGGCGACGCGCTGCTCGCGGCCGCCGCGGCCGGGGCATCCGTCGTCAAACCCAACCGCGACGAACTGCTCGAGGCCACGGGCGCCGACGGCGAGGCCGCGGGCGCCCGATCGCTGCTCGCCCGCGGAGCGGGCGCCGTCGTGGTCTCCCGCGGTTCCGCCGGGATCGCCGCCTATCTGCCGGACGGCCGACTCGAGCTGGCCGCCGTGCCGGGCGTCCGAGGCAATCCGACGGGCGCGGGGGATGCCGCGAGCGCGGGCCTCGCCCGGGCGCTCGCCTCCGACGCCGCGTCGGACCGGGGCTTCGACTCGGCGCTGCGCCACGCGAACGCGCTCGGCGCCGCTGCGGTGCTGCGCCCTGTCGCCGGCGAGGTCGACCTCGACACCTACCACCGCTTCCTCGCCGCACTCCCCTGGCCCGAAATGGAGATGTCATGACCGATGCGGGAATCCGCGCGACCGTCGAGAGGGCGCGCGACCGGGGCACCGCAGTCGGCGCCTACAACGTCGTGCTACTCGAGCACGCCGAGGCGATCGTCGCGGGGGCGGAGCGCGCGGGCGCGCCCGTCATCCTGCAGATCAGCGAGAACTGCGTGCGCTACCACGGCGCGCTCGCCCCCCTCGTGCTCGCGACCGCCGCGATCGCCCGCGCGGCGGCGGTGCCCGCCTTCGTGCACCTCGACCACGTCGAGAGCACGGAACTCGTCTACGAGGGGCTCGAGCTCGGCGTCGACAGCGTCATGTTCGACGCGTCCCGCCTGGACTACGCGGACAACGTCGCGGCGACGCGCGAGGTCGTCGAGCGCTGCCACGCCGCCGGGGTCGCCGTCGAGGCCGAGCTCGGCGAGGTCGGCGGGAAGGACGGCGTCCACGCGCCCGGAGCACGCACGGATCCGGACGAGGCCGCGGCCTTCGTCGCGGCCACTGGCGTCGATCTCCTCGCCGTCGCCGTCGGCACCTCGCACGCGATGCAGCAGCGCACGGGTCACGTCGATCGCGAGCTCATCGGGGCGCTCAGGGCGGCAGTGCCCGTGCCCCTCGTCCTGCACGGCTCCTCCGGCCTCGACGACGCCGAGCTGGCGGCCGCCGTCGGCGCGGGCATGGCCAAGATCAACATCTCGACGCACCTGAACGGCCTGTTCACCCACGAGGTGCGCGCCGCGCTCGACGCCGACCGGGTCGTCACCGACCCGCGCCGCTACATCGCGCCGGCGCGCGAGGCGGTCGCGGCCGAGGTCGCGCGCCTGACGGCGCTGCTCGCAGCCCGTTAGCGGCTCGTCGCTCCCCCGAACGCCGCCACCCCGGTGCGCGTGCCGAGGAAGAGCGTGCCCGCGGCGAAGCTCGGCGACGCGAAGTTCGGCACCGGCCCGGTGTCGAGCCGCTGCAGCCGCTTCCCGGTCGCGGCGTCGAACTCTGTGAGACCGCCGTCCGGATACGACGTCGCCCAGACCGTCCCGCCGACCACGATCGGGGCGCCGTTCGCTGCGCCGAACCGCGGCCCGAGCCGCCAGGTCGCCGTGTCGATCGCCTGAAGCCCGCCGCCGCGGCACGGAACGAACAGCCGCTTCGTCGCCGGATCGTAGGCGGGCCCGCCGTCCGGGTCGCTGCCGCACACGCCGCGCACCTCGGCCGCGCGCGACAGGTCGGAGGCGTGCAGCGCATAGCCGACATCCGTCTTGCCGACCGCGAAGAGGAGTCCGCCGGGAAGCAGCACGGGATTGCCCGTCGCGAGGTCCTCGTCGCCGCCGGCCTCCGGGTCCTTGAACGACGCGAGCACCTCGAGCGACGGCGAGAGCTTCACGACGCTCTCGGTGTACTGCAGCCGGTCCATGCCGGGCGGAAACGGGTTGGCGTTGCCCGTCGTGACGTAGACGCTGCCGTCGACGCCGATCGCGGGCGCACCGCCCGAGAGCCAGATCGCACCGCCCTCGCCGTCGGGCGCGACCTTGAAGCTCACGAGGTCGCCGGCCGCCGTCTCGGACGCCCCGACGAGCCACCCGTGGTAGCGGCCGCAATCGCCGATGTTGCCGCCGTACCCCACATAGACGCGGCCGTTGCCGACCGCCAGTCCCGCGCGCTGCAGGAGATGAACGGATTCCTCGCCCTTCCCGAGCGGCGGGTCGACGTCTTCGCTCAGCAACACCTGACCGGTCGCCACCGCGAGGCCGACGAGCCGGTGGTGCACGGTGCCGCGCGCGTCGACGACCTCGCCGACGGCGAAGATCTCGCCGCGCCGCGGATCGATCGCGAGCGTGGAGGTGATGCCGAGCGGATCGATATTCCCGCAGCCCGTGCGCTCGGCGACGCCGGTGAGCGGCGCGCCGATCGTGTACGACCACAGCTGCTTCCCCGTGGCCCGGTCGAGCGCGACCACACGATTCTTCTCGGTGCCGGCGAAGACCGTGCCGCCCATGACGACGGGCTGGCCGTAGACCGCCGCGCCGAGGTCCGCCGTCCAGAGCTTCCGCGCCGCCTCGGGCGACGGCCCGCCGACGGCGCCCGTGCGGCCCTGGTCGGCGTGATAGCCGGGCCACTCCGCGGCGGCAGCGGCATCGGTGGGCGGACGCGAGGGGGCGACGGATGCCTGCCGCGGCGCCGCGGGCGGCGAGGAGGCCGCCACGTGCGCACCTCCCGCCGAGCACCCCGCGAGCAGTACCGCCGCCCCGACAAGGAGCGCCGCCGCAGGCATCCGTCGCCGTCGCATGCCCTCAGTCTGCGCTCGCACCGGGACGCACGCGAGGGGTGCGTTCGGGTCCCCGCGCTCGCGCGGAAGGGACCCGAACGCACCCCTCGGGGCTTCAAACGGCGAATGCCCTACGGCAGGTAGTACATCGGGTTCGGGAGCTTGAACTGCTCGCCGTGTGCGGCACCGGTCAGGTCGGAGTACTGGTCGCCGAAGTCCGCGACGATGTCATAGCCCTGCGACTCGATGTAGGCGCGGGTGCCCGACTTGTACTCGATCGTGGTGCAGCTGGCCGCGGCGCAGGTCAGGTACGACGGCGGCGTCGGCTGCTTCAGGAACAGCTTCGAGCTGTCGATCGTGCCGTAGCCGTCCTTCGCGAGGTTCGAGATCGTCGCGTCGCGCTGCGCCTCAGGCCGGCCGGTGATGAAGTACACCGTGTAGCCGTGGGCTTGCGCGAACTGGTACAGGCCGACCATGCCGGGCACCGCAGGGAAGGCACCTGCGACGGTCCAGTAGCCGTTGATCGTCGGGTTGTAGCCGAACGCGTTGGCGACCTCGTAGTCGTAGGTGTTGACCAGCGTGTCATCGACGTCGAAGACGATCGCGGGCTTCTTGCCCTTGTCGGGTCGCGCCTGCGGCGAGGTGAGGTACCTCTCGGCGCCCGCGACGATCTTCGCCATCTGCTTGGCGTAGTTCGACGTCGATGACGGGATGGTCGCGGTGACGTTGTCACCGACCCCGGGGATGTCGTACGTCGTGGTCGCCGAGCCGTAGTAGGCCTTGATCTGGTCTTCGACGATGCCGACGTTCGACTCGGTGTTGCCGTCGACCGGCACGAACGAGTTCTGCGCCAGTGCGCCCGCCGCCTCGCGGTCGACCTGCGTGGTCTGCGAGTGGCCGTGGTCCGGATATTGGTTGTGCGCGTTGGCAGCGAGGCCGCCGCCGAGCACGAGTCCCCCTGCGGCGATTGCGGCGCCGAGGATGATGGGGAGGCGGTTCGAGGTGCGTGTCACGAGGACCCCCGTTCGGGTGAATGGACGGTGAATAACCCGTGAACTTAGCAGACCCCTAAGACGGGGGTGTTAACGCTCGATCGTGAACTCCGTCGCGTGCGTCACGGGCGTCTCAGTGACGGCGACGGATGCCAGGCGCGCGGCCCTCGGGCCGCGATCGAGCCAGGCCAGCATCCGCTCGACGGCGCCCGTCTCGCCCTCTGCCTCGACCTCGACCGAGCCGTCGGCGAGGTTGCGCACCCAGCCCGCGAGCCCGAGCTCCTGCGCCCTGGCGCGCGCCGCGTACCGGAAGCCGACGCCCTGCACCTCGCCGGTGACGACCGCGTGCACCCGCCTCATGGCGCCCGCGTCAGCTGGTCTTCGCGAAGACGTTCATCGGCAGCGCGAACGACAGCGCGATCGAGACGATGCCGGCGAAGAAGACCAGGGCCTGCCAGCTCGGAAGCTCTGGGGCGACGGCGAAGAGCACGAATCCGCCCGCGAAGAAGATTCCGGCGATCACGAGCTTGATGACGGTCATGGGGTCCTCCTGCCCACCAGCCTATCGGGGGCCGGGCTGCATGAAGCGCCATGCTTGGAGCATGACGCGCGCCCGGCCCCCGAGCGAGCTCGGTTCGCTCGGCTCGGATCTCAGCGAGGCCACCTCCGCATACCTCGCCTCGTGGCGGCTGACGGCGGACGCCCCGCCCGTGGTCACTCGCACCAGCGCGATCTCGTTCGTGCGCACGAGCGACGGCACCCCGGCCGTGCTGAAGCTGGCGCGGGTCGTCGAGGAGCAGCGCGGCAATGCGCTGATGGCGTGGTGGAGCGGCACGGATGCCGCATCCGCCGCCGTCCTCCAGCACCTCGGCCCTGCGGTGCTGCTCGAGCGCGCCACGGGTCCGCGCTCGCTCTCCGAACTCGTCGCCCGAGGTGACGACGGCGACGATGCGGCCACCCGGGTGCTCGCCGAGACGGCGCTGCGCCTGCATACGCCGCCGCACCACAAAGTGCGCGCGGTGCCCCTGCGCCGCTGGTTCCGCGACCTGCTGCAGACCTCGGATGAGGAGAACGCGGATGCCCGCGCCACCGCCCTCCGCCTGCTCGAGAACCCGCTCGACGAGGTTCTGCTGCACGGCGATGTGCACCACGACAACGTGCTCGACTTCGGCGACGCCGACGCGCCGGCGTGGAAGGCGATCGACCCGAAGGCGCTCGTCGGCGAGAGCGGATTCGACTACGCGAACCTGCTCTGCAACCCGCACGAGACGTATCGATCGAACCACGAGCCGGCCCGCCTCGAGCGGCGCATCGGCGTCGTGGCATCCGTCACCGGCGTCTCACCCGACCGCCTGCGCGACTGGCACACCGCCTGGCACGCCCTGAGCACCCTGTGGCGCGAGCCGCGGCATTAGTGCGCCCCGCCGACAGCTGCGCCCGCGGCGGCACGCACAGTTGTCGGCCGCAGGCGCAGAAACCGGGTCGGGTCAGTGCCCGATGTCGGGCACCGTCTTCGGCCGCACGACGAACCACAAGCCGAGCACCGACAGCGTCGAGGTGACGACCATGATGGCGCCCATCGGCAGGCCGCTCGTCAGGTGGAAGAGCCCGACGATCGGGGCGACGACGCCCGCGAGCACGAATTGGAACGCTCCGAGCAGCGAGGCGGCGGTGCCGGCCTCGTGCGGGTGCGAGTTCATGGTGAGCACGCCGACGGTGGGGAATCCGAATCCGCAGGCGCAGATGAAGAACCACAGCGGCACCATGACCCCCCACACGCCGAGCCCCGCGGCGCTCGTGATGACGATGGCGATCGCGGCGGCGAGCATGACGGCGGTCGAGGAGGCGAGGATCCACTGCGGGCCCACCCGGTGCGAGAGCCGGCCCGCGGTCTGCACACCGATGATGATGCCGACGGAGTTCACGGCGAACAGCAGTCCGTATTGCTGCGGCGAGAAGTCGTAGAGGTCCTGGAACAGGAAGGTGCTCGCCGAGAGGTACGCGAACAGCCCCGCGAAGTTCATTGAGCCGACGAGCACGATGCCGATGTAGATGCGGTCGGTGAGCACCGCCTTGTAGCGGGCGCCGACCGTGGCGTGCGCTGAGCCGTGCCGTGCAGAGGGCGGGCGCGTCTCGACGATCCACAGTGCGACGCAGCCGACGACGAAGGCGCCGTAGGCCGCGAGCACCCAGAAGATGCCGCGCCAGGGCATGATCAGCAACAGCTGCGAGCCGAGGACCGGGGCGATGACCGGCGCCAGGCCGTTCACGAGCGCAAGGTTAGAGAGCATGCGCACGAGCGGCCGCCCGCCGAACAGGTCGCGCACCATCGCCTGCGCGACGACGCCGCCGGCGGCCGCGCCGAAGCCCTGCAGGAAGCGGAAGACGCTGAGCACCTCGATGTTCGGCGCGAGCGCCGCACCGAGGCACGCGATGATGTGCAGGCTCGTCGCGAGGATCAGGGGAAGGCGGCGGCCGACCCGGTCGCTCCACGGGCCGACGAGCAGCTGGCCGATGCCGAAGCCGACCGTCGTCGCCGTCAGGGTGAGCTGAGTGAGCGAGGTCGTCGTGTCGAGGTCGGCCTGCAGCGTGGGCAGCGACGGCAGGTAGGTGTCCATCGTGAACGGGCCGAGCGCGGTGAGCGCACCCAGGATGAGCACGTAGCTGAGCCGTTGGCGGCTGCTCAGCGCGTCGCCGGGGTGGCGGCGGCGCGCAAGCGTCTCGTCAGAGGCGGCGAGGGTGAGGTCAAGAGGGGCGGTCGAGGTCACGAAAGTCCAAAGCGAAGAAGAGAGCGGTGCGAAAGGCGCCCCTGCACGTTCTTCCTCGAATCGATTCGACGGCGCACCTCAATGTTACGCGAGGCCCGGTCGTCACAAAAGCACGCGCCGGCGCCGGATCCCGTGCTTTTGTGACGACCGGCGTGGCCGGGTCAGCTGAGCGAGATCGCCGTCCACGAGACGGGGGGCAGCTCGATCGTCAGCACACCGTCGGCGAGAACGGCGCTCGCGTTGGCCCGCGGCACGACCCGCTCCTGGTCCGCCAGCGTGTTCTGCGCGTAGACGTCGGCGTCGGCGAGGGTGACGGCCTCGGCGACGTGCGCGAATCCGAGACCGCGCACGTCGATCGTGAGCTGGGCCGGCTCCGTGAGGTCGCGGTTGACGAGGAAGACGGCGGCGTGATCGTCGTCGACCGTTGCGACGGCATCGATGACGGATGCCTGCCCGTGACGTGCCGTCTCACACGTCGGCGCCTCGATGACGGGCTTGATCACCTGCCCCGACGCGAGCCGGCTCGTGATCGAGAACGGGTAGAACGTCGTCTGCCGCCACGCCGGTCCGCCCGGCTCGGTCATGATCGGGGCGATGACGTTGACGAGCTGCGCGAGCGAGGCGGAGGTCACGCGGTCGCTGTGCTTGAGGAGCGTCATGAGCAGGTTGCCGACCACCACGGCATCCGCCACCGTGTACACGTCCTCGAGCAGGCGCGGTGCGTGCCGCCACTCGCTCGAGGCGGCGGCTGCGGGGTCGGGGCTGTCGCCGTCGGCATCCGTCTTGTGCAGGTACCAGACGTTCCACTCGTCGAACGAGAGATTGATCTTCTTGCTCGACCGCTTCTTGTAACCGACGTGATCGGCGGTCGCGACCACGGTCTCGATGAAGTAGTCCATGTCGTTCGCCGAGGCGAGGAACGAGCCGAGGTCGCCGTCGTACTCCTGGTAGTACGCGTGGCATGAGACGTAGTCGACGAACTCGTAGCTGTGCTCGAGGACCGTGCGCTCCCAGTCGCCGAAGTGCGGCATGCCCGAGCCCGACGACCCGCAGACGACGAGCTCGAGGTCGGGCTGGGCCGTCTTCATCGCCTGCGCGGTGCGCGCGGCGAGCTTGCCGTAGTCGTCTGCCGACATGAAGCCGGTCTGCCAGGTGCCGTCCATCTCGTTGCCGAGGCACCACATGCGCACGTTGTGCGGCTCTGGCGTGCCGTTGGCGATACGCAGGTCCGACAGCGCGGTGCCCGAGGGATGGTTCGCGTACTCGAGCAGGTCGAGGGCCTCGAGGATGCCGCGGGTGCCGAGGTTCACGGCCAGCATCAGCTCGGAGTCGGTGAGCTTCAGCCAGCGGGCGAACTCGTCGAGGCCGACCTGGTTGGTCTCGATCGACCGCCAGGCGAGGTCGCGGCGCACCGGGCGCTTGTCGCGCGGGCCGACGGAGTCCTCCCACCGGAATCCCGAGACGAAGTTGCCGCCGGGGTAGCGGATCGTGGTGCTGCCGAGCTCCTTGACGAGCTCGACGACATCCAGGCGGAATCCGTCTTCATTCGCCGTCTCGTGGCCGGGTTCGTAGATGCCGTCGTAGACGCACCGACCGAGATGCTCGACAAACGAGCCGAAGGTGCGGCGGTTGACGGGGGCGATGACGGCATGGGGGTCGAGCTCGATGTGGGCGCGCGGCAACTAACGGTCCTCTCGAAGGACGGGAATGGGGATCTTCCTAGCCTTTCACGGCGCCGGTGAGGCCGCCGACGATGCGCTTCTGGAAGATCGAGAAGAAGATCAACGCCGGGAGCATCGCGAGCGAGGTGAACGCAAGGATCTTCGCGGTGTCGGCCGAGTACTGCGACGAGAACGCCTGCACCCCCAGCGGCAGAGTGAAGTTCGACTGCGAGTTGAGGATGTACAGCGGCAGCACGTAGTTGTTCCAACTGCCGATGAACGCCAGGATCGCGACCGTCACGACGCCCGGGATCGACAGCGGAATGGCCATGCGGAAGAAGAAGCCGAGGCGGCTGGCGCCGTCGATGGAGGCCGCCTCTTCGAGCTCGTTCGGGATCGCCCGGAGGAACGGCACCAGGATGATCACGGTCGTCGGCAGGCCGAAGGCGATCTGCGGGATGATCACGCCGAAGAGGTTGTCGATCAAGCCCAGGTCTTTGACCATGATGTACAGCGGCGTGATCGCGATGACCAGGGGGAACATGAGGCCCGCGGCGAACAGCGAGTACATCGCGCCCTTGAGCTTGAAGTCGTAGCGGGCGATGACGTAGCTCACCGCCACCCCGAGAACGACGACTCCGGCCGTGCTGACCAGGGCGACGATGACCGAGTTCGCGAACTCACCCCAGAACGTCGTCGTCGAGAGCACGCCGAGGTAGTTGCTGAAAACCCAGGGGTTCGGCAGTCCCGCCGGGCTCGTGGTGATCTGGGAGTTCGTGCGGAAGCCGCCGACCACGATGTACAGCACCGGCGCGATGCACACGGCGATGAGCAGCAGGGCGATGAAGTACGTGAGCGGGCTGCCCCACTTCTGCGGTGTGTCGCGGTCGACCGTCCTGCGGTACAGCCGACGGGGCTGGACCGGGTTCTCGGCAGCGGTCATCAGTGGACTCCCTCGGTGACGGCGCCTTGCAGGTCGCGGCGCAGGATGAAGCGCTGGTAGAGCAGCGCGATGATCAGCGAGATCAGGAACATCACGACCGCGACGGCCGAGCCGTAGCCGTAGTTCCCGGCGGTGCGGCCCTGGGCGACCATGTAGGTCGCCATGGTCGAGGTGCCGGCGGTGGAGGCGATGTACTGCCCCCAGATGATGTAAACGAGATCGAACAGCTGCAGCGAGCCGATGATCGACAGGAACGCCCAGATGCGAATGGTGGGACCGAGCAGCGGCAGGGTGATGCTCCGCTGGATCTGCCAGTACGAGGCGCCGTCGATCGCGGCTGCTTCGAACAGCTCCTCGGGGATGGACTGGAGGCCCGCGAGCATCAGGATCACGGCGAAGCCGATGTACTTCCACGAGATGATGCCCATCAGCGACCAGATCGCGATGTTCGGATCGCTCAGCCAGTCCGCGGCGAGGAAGCCGAGCCCGATGTTGTGGAGCAGATCGTTGACGGCTCCGCTGGACTGCAGCATGAGGCTGAAGCCGGTGCCGACGATGACCTCGGAGATCACGTAAGGGACGAAGATCAGGATGCGGATGGCCGCCCGGCCCCGGATCTTCTGGTTCAGCAGCAGCGCGAGCACGATCGCGAGCGGCCCCTGGATGACCAGGGAGAGGACCACGATCTGCAGGTTGTGCCAGAGCACCTTCTGGAACTCGGGATCGGTGAGGATCAGCTTGTAGTTGTTGAGCCCCACGAAGTCGGTGGCGGGCCCGTAGCCGTGCCACCGGAAGAAGCCGTAGAACGCGGCGAGCGCGACCGGGAAGATCACGAACGCCAGGAACATCACGATCGCGGGGCCCGAGAGCACGGCGATCTCGAGCCGCATCAGGGCACGGCTGCGGCGCTTGCGCGCCGACGGCGTCGGGGACGCGGCCTGAGCCGTGCCCCCGACGCGAGTCGTGCCCTGCGCCTCGCGGCCGACGGCCGCTGCGGTACCCAGGGTGTCGCTCATCTGCTCGTACTCAGCCCTTCGCCGCTGCGGCGTTGGTGTCCTTGACGATGTCCGCCGCGGTGCCCTTGCCCGCGAGCAGATTGACGACGGCGGTGTTGAGCGCGTTGCCGACGTTCTGGCCGTACTGGGTGTCGAGGAAGTTCACCGTGTAGGCGGCCTTGTTGAAGGCCTGCAGCGACGAGATGTTGTACGGCTGCGTGACGACGGACTGCGCCTCCTTGTTCACCGGGATGGACTGGAACGCCGTGGCGTAGGCCTTCTGCTGCTCGGGGGTCAGGATGAACTCGACGAACTCCAGCGCCTCCTTCGGGGCGTTCTTCGACAGCGAGTAGCCGCCGCCGCCGGCCATCAGGGCCGACGGGTCGCCCTTGCCACCCGCGACCGAGGGGAACGGGAACCAGCCCAGGTCGGGAAGCGGCTTCTGGTCAGGAGTCAGCGACGCGATCACTCCGGGGTCCCAGTTGCCCATGAGCTCCATGGCCGCCTTGTGGTTGGCCACGAGACCCGCCGAGGAGCCGGCACCCTGCTGGGCGGCGGTGGTGAGGAATCCGTTCTGGAACGGGTCGGTCTTGAGCAGCGCCGCGACGTCCTCGCCCGCCTTGGTCCAGCACTCGTCGGTGAACTTGAGCGACTTCGTGACCTCGGTGATGGTCTTCTGGCTGCACTCGCGCAGGGCGAAGTTGTAGTACCAGTGCGCGGCCGGCCACGCGTCCTTGGCGCCGACGGCGATCGGCGTGATGCCGGCGGCCTTCAGCTTGGCGACGTCGGTGTCCAGCTCGTCCATCGAGGTCGGGGGCGTCGTGATGCCGGCCTGCTTGAACAGGTCCTGGCTGTAGTAGATGCCCTCGGGCTGGGTGTCGGTCGGCACCGCGTAGACCTTGCCATCGATCGTGTTGCCCGCGAGAGCCGCGCCCGCCGCCGTCTTCGTGGCGTCGTCGAGGTCGAGCGCCTGCAGCTGCCCCGCGTCGACCATCGCCTGCATCTTGCCGCCGCCGCGCTGCATGAAGATGTCGGGCGCGGAGCTGGAGTTGAGGGCGGTCTGCAGCTTGCCGTCGAAGTCCTCGTTCTGGATCGCTTGGAGCTTGATGGTGACGTTGGGATGGGCGGTGTGGAAGGCGGCCACCGCATCCTTCCAATACTGGGCGCCGGGACCCGTGGTCGAGTTCTCCCAGAGGGTGAGCGTGACCTTTCCGTTGGCGGACGAGCCGCCCTTGTCGTCGCCGTTGCCGGCGCAGCCGGCGGCCGCGAGCGCGACCCCCAGCCCGAGCGCGAGCACCGCCGCGCTGCGTGATTTCCGCGTCATTGTGGAAACTCCCTGATTGTCGTCGTTGACACCGTTGGGGCGAATTAGTTGCGCAAACTCAACGGCCATTCGCCAGAGCCGAGCCCTTTTTACACCGAAAAGGCTCTCGTGCAAAACGATTTCCTTTCGCAAGTTGCAAAACCGTTAGCGACCAATAATGTTGGCGTCATGCCCTCACGGCCCGTCGGCGCCCGCCCGACGCTCTCTCTCGTCGCCGAGACCGCCGGCACCAGCGTGCCCACCGTGTCGAAAGTGCTCCGCGGCGGGACCGACGTGTCCGCCGAGACACGGGCGAAGGTGATGAATGCCGTGCAGGCCGTCGGCTACACGCGCAGGCCGCGCAGCACGGGCGAGAGCGGCCAGGACGAGGGCGCCACATCGACCGCGCTGAACCTGGTGGTGACGCACCTCGAGGGCTCGTGGGCGAACCAGGTTCTGGTCGGCGTGGGGCACGCGGCCGCGGCATCCGATCTTGATCTCATCATCACCCTGGCCCAGCCGGGCACCGACTGGGCATCGCGCATCCTGCGGCGGCGCGGCATCGGTGTCGTCGGCGCACTGCTGGAGCCCACCTCGCCGCAGTTCCACGCGCTCGTCGCTGCGGGCGTCCCGATGGTGCTGCTCGAGCCGATGAGCGCACCGCCGACCGGCATCGCAGGGATCGGCGTGGCCAACTGGGACGCGGGCCGCATGGCCGCCGAGCACCTGCTCGCCCTCGGCCATCGGCACATGGGCGTGATCGCCGGCTATTCGCGGCACATCTACAGCCGCGCCCGCGTCGACGGCTTCCGCTCGACGGTGAGCGCCGCCCCGGGCGACTCGAAGGTCACCGTCGCCCCCGGGCAGTGGGACGAGGAGCGCGCCCGCGCCGACACGCACAAGTTGTTCGACCGCGACCCGGGGATCACCGCGATCTTCGCCTGCTCCGACCCCATGGCGCTCGGCGTGTACAACGCACTTGCGGAGCGCGGCCTCAGGATCCCCACGGACATCAGCGTGGTCGGCTTCGACGACCTGCCCGAAGCGCACTGGATCAGCCCGCCGCTCACGACCGTGCGCCAGCCGAGCAGGGAGATGGGCGAGAGCGCCGTCAGGATGCTGCTCGACCTCGCCCGCTCAGAGGGGGCGGCGGGGCGTGCACGCCCGCGCATCGAGATGTCGGCGGAGCTCGTGGTGCGGGCCTCCACCGGCCCCGCCCGGCCTCGCTAGCCGCTCAGCTCGGGCTGAGCGAGGCCGGGTCGGCGAGCAACGGCTCGAAGGCCAGCTCGGCGGCGCCGATCAGCAGGATGTCGCTGCCGAGGCGCGTGCGCGTGATCTGCACACCCTCGAGCGTTTCGGGCAGGGTCGCGTGCGCGACCGCCCGGTCGAGGGCGGCGGCGTCAGCCTGGTAGAGCGTGGCGAGGAAGCCGCCGAGCACCACGAGCCGCGGGTTGAAGAGCGTGAGCGCCGTGCCCAGCGCGACGCTGAGCAGTTCGAGCTGGCGGTGCACCTCGGCGCGCACGGCGGGGTCATCGGATGCCTGGATCGCGGCGGTCAGCCCATCGGCATCCACGCTCTGCCCCTCGAGCCCGAGCACCTTCAGCAGGCGGGCACGCGAGACCTCGGCCTCGAGCGTGCCGGCGAGCCCGCCGGAGTCGACCGCGTCGGAGGAGACGACGCGGACGTGCCCGAGCTCGCCCGCGTGCCCCGCAGCCCCGGTGAACGCGGCGCCGCCGAGGATCACTCCCCCGCCGATGCCGCTCGAGCCGCCGTTGACGTAGATCAGCTCGCCCACCCCGATGCCCGCGCCGAAGACGTGCTCGGCGTAGGCGCCCAGCTGGGCGTCGTTCGACGCGCGCACGGGCAGCTGCGTGGCATCCGCCAGCAGCTGCGCGAACGGCACGTCGACCCACCCGAGATGCGGCGCGCGCCGCACCAGCCCGTCGGACTGCCGCACCAGCCCCGGCACCGCGACGCCGATGCCGACGACCCGGTCGACGGATGTCGCCTCGATCAGCCCGGCGATCGCGTCGGCCGCCGCGCCGACGGCCTCGCCGGGCGTCGGCACGCGGTCGAGGGCGACGCGCCGGCGCTGCTGCACGCGGCCGTCGAGGCCGACGAGGCCGACCGTGACGGCGTCGATCTCGGGGTTCACGGCGAGTGCGGCAACGCGCGGGTTCGGGGAGATGACGGGGCTCGGTCGGCCGACGCGCAGGTTCGCGTCGGGGCCGGATTCGGTGATGAGCCCGAGGTCGGCGAGCTCGCCGACGAGCGCCCCGATGGTCGAGCGGTTGAGGCCGGTCTCGCGCGTGACGTCCGACCGGGACACGGAGCCGACGTGGTGCGCGATCGTGAGCACCGTCGACAGGTTGTGCATGCGCACGCTGTCGAGGTTGTTGCCACGGCGGGTCGGACTCACGGCACCCCTATTCCTCGGTCTCGGGTCGTCATCGGCGGATTCCCGGTCGCCTCCGAGCATCCCACGAACTGGGACGGCGGCCCATCATCGACGGGGTCCGAGACGCTCGGCGAGGTTGAGGTGCCGCCCGACGCGCGCCCCGAGAAGGGCGCATAGGCACTCACCCGCCCGCAAATAACCGCCGTCGGCCGGGGCTCCCGGACGATTTGTCACCTTTCGCACGATCCGTCACCCCGGGTTCCGGCATCGATGTGACACATCGTGCGAGAGGTGACGGCCCCCGAATCACACCTCGGGAATCACGCCCGTCTCGGCGAGCCGCGCATACCACAGCGCGCTGTCCTTCTTGGTGCGCACCTGGGTGTCGTAGTCGACGTGCACGATGCCGAAGCGCTTCTCGTAGCCGAACGCCCACTCGAAGTTGTCCATCAGCGACCACACGAAATAGCCGGTCAGCGGCACGCCCGCCTCGATGGCGCGGTGCGCCGCCACGAAATGCCGCTGCAGATAGTCCGTGCGCTCGGGGTCGTGCACGTGACGCTCGCCGTCCTCGCCGATGACAACGCGGTCGTCGTAGGCGGCGCCGTTCTCGGTGATGACGAGATCGAACTCGGGGTACAGCTCATGGGTCGAGACCAGCAGGTCGTAGAGGCCCCGCGGCGCGATGTTCCAGCCCATCGCGGTGACCGGCCCGGGTTGCTCGGCCCATTCGACGCGCCTCGCGCCGGGGAACGGCGTGCCGACGGTCGAGTGCTCTGGGCCGCGCCGCACCGTGTCGGTGTTGTAGTAGTTGATGCCCAGCAGGTCGATCGGCTGGTGGATCAGCTCGAGATCGCCCGGCAGCACGAACGACCAGTCGGTGATCTCCTTGGTGTCCTCGAGCAGGTCGTGCGGGTAGCGACCGCGCAGCTGAGGCTCGGTGAAGGCCCGGTTGCGCAGCGCCTCGATCTGCCGCTTGGCATCCAGGTCGTCGGGGTTGTCAGGATCGGCGGCATAGACGGATGCCAGGTTGTTGGTCACCGAATACTTCGCGTCCGTCTTCGTCACGACCTTGCGCAGCTCGATCAGCGCGAGGCCGTGCGCGAGGTTGAGGTGGTGCACCGCCTGCAGGCTCTCGAGCTCGCTCAGGTGGCCGGGCGCGTGCTCGCCGGCCGCGTAGCCGAGGTAGGCCGCGCACCACGGCTCGTTGAGGGTGGTCCAGACGGAGACCCGGTCGCCGAGGCGCTCGCCGACGACGCGGGCGTACTCGGCGAACGCATAGCTGGTCTCGCGGTTGGTCCAGCCGCCGCGGTCCTCGAGCGCCTGCGGCAGGTCCCAGTGGTACAGCGTGACGACGGGCTCGATGCCGCGGGCGATGAGCCCGTCGATGACCCGCTCGTAGAACGCGAGCCCCTTCTCGTTCACCGCGCCGACGCCGTCGGGAACGATGCGCGGCCACGCGATCGAGAGGCGGTAGGCGTGGAGGCCGAGCGAGGCGATGAGGTCGAGGTCATCGTCGACGCGGTGGTAGAAGTCGACGGCCACGTCGCCGGTGTCGCCGTTCGCGACCTTGCCCGGGGTGTGGCTGAAGGTGTCCCAGATGCTGGGCTTCCTGCCGTCTTCGGCGACGGCCCCCTCGATCTGATACGACGCGGTCGCCGAGCCGAAGGTGAAACCCGCGGGGAAGCTCAGACCGCTCTCGCGGAAGTCGTCGGTGGTCATGCGGTGCGTGCTACCTCTCCATCGTGGTGGCGTCGCCGATCCACGACGAGGTGAATCGGTTAAGCGGATCCTATCGGGCGCGCGGGGCGGCGTGCTCGGTTGCGCTGCTCGGATCCGCGATGCGCTGCACGGACGCGAGGCGCGCACTGCGGATCTGAGCAGCGCGTGCGTGGCGGCGCTCAGCCCGCGACGACAATGGCCGCGAAGTTCGCGGCGAGGCGGCGGGCGACGGATGCCGCAGCCGGCTCCGCCGCGTCGGCGGCTGCGCGCACCGCAGCGAGGTCGAGGCCCTCGGCCGCGAGCTCGCGCGCGTTCCAGCCGGCGAGGTCGGCGGCCGCGACCTCGGGGTGGAACTGCAAACCCCACGCCGCATCGCCGAGCCGGAACGCCTGGTTGGGGTGGTCCGTGCTGCTCGCGAGCAGCACGGCGCCCGAGGGCAGAGCGGTGATGGAGTCCTGGTGGTTCTCGATCATCGAGATGGAGCCGGGGATGCCCGCGAGCAGGGCATCCCCGGTGGCGGCATCCGTCAGCCCGATGCTCGTCGATCCGCGCTCTGGCCTGCCGTGCTTGCCGCGCACCTCCCCGCCGGCTACTTCGGCGAGCAGCTGGCCGCCGAGGCAGATGCCGAGGGTCGGGAGGCTCGCGGCGAGCGCGGCGCTCGTCAATGCCCGCTCGGCCGGCAGCCACGGCGCGCGCTCGTCGTCGCTCGGCAGGAAGCCGCCGCCGAGCAGCACGAGCCCGGCGTAGCCGTCGAGGCTCTCGGGTAGCCCGTCGGCACCGGGCCGGATGTCGAGCTCGAGCCCGTCGTCGCTCCACCACTCGCCGAACCGCCGCGGCCCGCTGCCCGGTGAGTTCTGCACGACAAGCACCCGCACCATTCCCACATTCTCCGGTCAACTGCACTGAACGGTCACCTCTGCGCGCCACGCGCTGCTGCGCGCGGCAGCGGTGACCGTCCGGCGCAGTCGAGCCGCCGTGGGGCAGCGCGCTTGAGTCTCCGTCCACAGCCCGCGATCTGCCGCAGTTATCCCCTATTCGGCGCAAAGCGCAGACCGGGCGGATGCCGGAGTCGGTATGCCCTTCTTATGAATCTTCCGCCACCTGATCTGTCCCGCCTGATCGACGCTCGCCGCACAACCTCCGAGCAGGTCGATTCGGCCGTCTTCCGTCGTGCCGCCGCACGCGGCGAGCTCGACCGGCTGCGTCGTTCCATCTATCGCGAGCCTCTCCCGTCGCTCTCCGAGCTGAAGGGGAAGGAGTTCCACGCGGAGACCAGGCGGCGCTACCTCGAGCAGGCCATATCGGTCGGGCTCACGCACTCGGGGCGCGTGATCTTCGCCGGCGAGACCGCGCTCGCGATCCACGGCTTCCCGCTCTTGGGCGGTGTGCCGTCCCGCGTCGAACTGCTGGAACCGCCCGCATCAGGCCGGCGGCGGGTTTCCGACACGACGGTTCACTTCGACGAATTCCGCGAGCAGGACGTGCAGCCGTGGGGCGAGTTCTTCGTCACAACCCCGGCACGCACACTTGCAGACGCGGCGAAGTGGCTCCCCCGCGCCAAGGCCGTCTCCGCGCTCGATTTCGCCCTGAACGCGGATCGCGCCGAGCCGCGGCAGCGCGCTGTGCAAGCAGAGGTCCTGGATGCGCTTGCAGCCTCCGCAGCCGTGCGCAATCGGGTGGCCGCGCAGGCCGCCGTCGATTTCGCAAACGGCGCATCAGGCTCGGTCGGCGAATCGGTCAGCCGGGTGCTGATGGATGCCTTCGGATTTCCCGTTCCACAGCTCCAGGTGCGCCATGCGGCGAGGCCGGGCGGTCGGCGCTGGTACTTCACCGACTTCGAGTGGCCAGAGTTCGGCCTGATCGGTGAGTTCGACGGGCTGGTGAAACTGCGTCAAGCCGAGTTCCGAAACGGGCGCGACGCCGTGCAGGTCGTGATCGATGAGAAACTCCGGGAAGACTTCTTGCGCAGCGGCATCCGTGACTTCGTGCGATGGGACTGGTCATACCTGCGTGAGCCGCTGCGGCTGCGCACCCTGCTGGTCGCACACGGCTTGCCCGCGTCGCGCGGCCCGCGACACCTCGGTCGCCCCTGGTAGCTCATCTGCTCTGAACGGCCATCGCCGCGTCGTGCGCGGTCTCTCACAGCGCAGCACTGACCGTTCGGCGCAGTTGGGTGAGCGCCTCGCACACCGCGTAGGGTCGGAAGCATGCCGTTCACCGACATGCCGCTCGCGCAGTTGCGAGCCTTCACCCCCGCCGTCCGCGAGCCGGCCGACTTCGACGTCTTCTGGAACGAGACCCTGGCGGAGGCCCGCACGGCCGCCGACCTCACGGGCGCGACCGCGAGCCGCACGCCCGCCGACAGCCCGATCACCGAGCTGATCGTGGAGGACCTCACCTTCCCCGGTTTCAATGCCGACCCGGTGAAGGCGTGGGTCACGCGCCCCAAGGGAGACACCGGCAGCGCGGGCCGCGAGGGTACCGAGGGCGGGAAGCTGCCGGTCGTCGTCGAGTTCATCGGCTACAACGGCGGGCGCGGCATCGTGGGCGAGCGCCTCCAGTGGGCGGCGAGCGGCTACGTGCACGTGTTGATGGACACGCGCGGTCAGGGCTCTGGCTGGGGAACGGGCGGCGACACCGCCGACCCGCACGGCTCGACCTCCGCCGTGTCGGGGTGGATGACCCGCGGCATCCTCGACCCGAAGGAGCACTACTACCGCCGCGTGTTCACCGACGCCGCGCGGCTCGTCGACGAGGTGCGCACCTGGGATTTCATCGACCCGGCGCGCATCGCGGTCACCGGCGGCAGCCAGGGCGGCGGCATCGCGATCGCGGCGGCCGGCCTCTCCCCCGACGTCTGGGCGCTGCTGCCCGACGTCGCGTTCCTGTGCGCGTGGGAGCACGGCACGAACGTCGCCATCTCCGACCCGTACCAGGAGCTCAGCCGCTACCTCGCCGCCCACCGCAACGACGTCGAGACCGTGTGGAACACGGCGGCGTACTTCGACGGGGTGAACTTCGCGAAGCGCATCACGGCGCCGTCGCTGTGGTCGGTCGCCCTGATGGACCAGGTCGTGCCCCCGTCATCGACCTTCGCCGGATTCAATGCGCTCGCCTCGGCCGACAAGGCGATCGAGGTGTACCCGTACAACGGGCACGAGGGCGGCCAGACCTACCAGTGGCTCAAGCAGGCGGAGTTCCTCGCGCAGCGCCGCTGAGTCAGCCCACGCGCGGAATCCACACGCGCATGGTGGACGGCCCGCGATTGGCCCATGAGTAGTACGGGACCAGTCGCGCGGTCACGCGCTCGGCTTCGCCGCTCAGGCGATCGGATGCATAGGGCCAGCTTGCCTCGGCCGGCGCGCGTCGCGTCACGCTCAACTCGGTCACGTCGCCGTCCGCGCGCAGCGTCGCCGGGTCGGCCTCGACGTCGTTGACGCTCCAGCCGGCCGGCAGGTCGACCGACTCGAGCGCGAGCACGAGCGGCCCGCGCTCGACCGCGAAGTCGCCGCGCACGGCGTCGATGCGCGGGTCCGGGTAGGTCACGCGCGCGGTGAGCGGCAGCTCGAGGCGCAGCGTC
Organism: Gryllotalpicola koreensis; assembly: GCF_039538185.1. NCBI lineage: Bacteria > Bacillati > Actinomycetota > Actinomycetes > Micrococcales > Microbacteriaceae > Gryllotalpicola > Gryllotalpicola koreensis. The sequence goes on along the minus strand of NZ_BAABBW010000003.1, from coordinate 139,630 downwards.
TCGCCCGCGCGGAAGGTGCGGCGCACCTCGAACGCGCCACCGACGAGCGCGGCATCCTCAGACAGCGCTGCCTGCCCGACCGCCCACGCCGGCACGCGCAGCCGCAGCGCGATCTCGGCCGACGGCGCATCTGTCACCGTCACCTCCACGCCACCGTCGAACGGGTAGCCGCTGGCGACCCGCAGCCGCACCGCACCCGCGTCGAGCGTCGTCGCGATCTCGTAGTCCCCGTACTGGTGCAGCTGCACCCCGTCGCCCGTCGCGGTCGCGAAGTACAGCCCGATGCTCGCCAGGGTGCGCGCGACGTTCGTCGGGCAGCACGACACCTCGAACCAGGGAGCGCGCAGGCTCGCCTCGGCGCGGTGCGACAGCTCGTGCTCGTCGGGGATCGCGCCCGGCATCCGCTGGTGCAGGGTGTTGGTGTAGTAGAACGCACGGCCGTCCTCGCGGGGGGAGGCGAGCACGTTGTTGAGCAGCGTGCGCTCGATCAGCTCGGCATATCTCTCGTCACCGCTCTCGAGCAGCAGCCGCCAGCTGAGCATGACCGACGCGATGCCGGCGCAGGTCTCGGCGTACGCGCGATCGGGCGGCAGCTCGAAGTCATCGCCGAAGGCCTCGTCCTGGTGGTGCGAGCCGACCCCGCCCGTCACATAGGTGCGGCGCGCGACCGCGCTGGCCCACTGCAGGGCCACAGCGTCGGCGAGCGCGTCATCGCGCGTCTCGTCGGCCACATCGAGGGCGCCGGATGCCAGATAGAGCGCCCGCACCGCATGGCCGCGCATCGTGACGGCCTCGCGCACGGGCACGTCGTCCTGGAAGTACTCCTGTGCGAACGGCCCGAACGACGCGCCGCGCAGCGTGCCGGTGCCGCGCCGCGCGATGAACAGCTCGGCCTGCTCGAGGTAGCGCAGCTCGCCGGTGATGCGGAACAGCTCCACGAGCCCCATCTCGATCTCGGGGTGGCCGCAGACTCCGACGCGGCCGGTCGGCCCGAACGCCTCGGAGACGTGGTCGGCGAGGCGCCGCGCGACCTGCGGCAGCAGGTCGTCGTGCCCGGTGCGCAGTCGCGCGACGGCGGCCTGGAAGAGGTGCCCGAAGCAGTACAGCTCGTGCCCGAACTCGAGGTTCGAGTAGCGCGCGGGCTGTCCATCGCGCCCGAAGCTGGTGTGCAGGTACCCGTCGGATTCCTGGGCGGCCGCGACCCGTGCGACGAGCGCCTCGTACCGGGCCTCGAGCTCGTCGTCGGGCCGCCGCGCGAGCTCCCACGCCATCGCCTCGAGCAGCTTGTACACCTCGGAGTCGACGAATTCGATGCCCGCGTGGCTGCCGGCAATCGTGCCGGCGGCGGCGCGGTCGAAGTTGCCGATCCAGCCGATGCGCTCCATCCACTCCTGGCAGTGGGCGATGGTGGCGCGCGCGTTCACCTCCTGCCGCTCGCCCCAGAAGCCGCCCGTGATGGCGATCTCGTCAGGGCCGAGCGGGCGCAGCACGGCGTGGGAGGGGTGCACGGGTCCGCCGGTGCGGAGTGATGTCATCCGGTGCCTCGAATCGGTGATGGTGTGGTGGTCATGTGGTCATGTGGTCGTCGGTGAACGGCTGCGTCACGCGGGTTCGACGGCAGCCGCGGCATCCGTCTCGACCGCGTCCGCCGCGAGCAGCAGATACGCGCTTGCCGTCCAGGTATACGCGCGGTCGCGCAGGCCGTCGCCCGTCACCGCGTCGAAGTTCTCGGCGAAGCCCGAGCGCTCGCAGAGCCGCCGGAAGCGCCTGCTCACCTCGGCGGCGAGCCGGTGCTCGCCCGCCTTGCGGAGGCCGTCGTAGATGAGCACCGTCGACGGCGCCCAGATCGGCCCGCGCCAGTACCCGTCGGACTCGTAGAGCTCGCTGCTCACGGGTTCTGTCGCGAGCCCCCACTCGGTCAGGTGCGCGTCGAGCCGCGCGACGAGCGCGCGCACGATCTCAGGCGCCAGGTGATCGGATGCCAGCAGCGGAAGCGCGTTCAGCAGGCTCGAGCTCAAGCTCTCGCGCCCGGTCGCCGCCGCCCGGGCGATGAAATGATCCCCGCGCCACAGCTCGCTCTGCAGCGCATCGAACAGCGCGTCGGCCTCGGCGCGCCACGCGGCGGCGCCGTCGAGCCCGAGCTCAGCGGTGAGGTCGGCCAATACACGCAGCTGCACGCCGAGGAACGCAGCGAGATCGGGAGCCTCGATGAGGCGGTCGGCGTCGAACGTCGTCGAGTTGTCCCATCCGCTGTCATTGCCGTGCTGGTAATGCGGCAGCGCGTGGCCGGGCACGCGACGCGACAGCCAGAACCGCGACCAGGCGGCGAGCCGCCCATGGATCTCGATCAGCGCGTCGCGCCCGAGGGCGTGCGGCGCACGCGCCCGCAGCTCGCGCAGCGCCCAGCCGTGGATCGGCGGCTTCACGAAGTTGTACAGCACTTCGGAGTGCGTCACAGAGTCGGGCAGCGCGCCGGATGCCTCCTGATGATCGAACGGCATGAGGAAGTTGTCGACGCCTGCCCCAGGCAGCCCGCCCACGACGGCGAGGGCGTTGAAGCAGTGGTCCCAGCTCCACACCTTGTCCATCCAGTGCTTCGACATCAGGATCGCCTCGCGCGTGACGAAGCCGCGCGGCGCGACCGTGGCCGACCACAGCACATAGGCGGCGAGCGCGGCGGCAGGGGACGAGGGATTCCGCCACGGGGCGACCGCGGCCAGGAATCCGTCGAAGTCCTGTGCCACGTCAGCCACCGCGTCATCGAACGAGCCGCTCGCGCGGTACGGCGCGCGCCCCGTCTCGTACTCCTCGACCACGGCCTCCCACTCGGCGCCTTCCAGGGTCACGGCACGCGCGGCCGAGCCGAGCGCCTCCTCGCCGACGATGCGCAGCGCGCCGCTCAGCGCGGTCACGCGGTAGCGCCGCCCGGTCTCGTACGAGGTGAAGACGGCCGAGCCGTCGACCGGGTCGCGGAAGAGATAGCTGCCGCTGAACGGCGTGAGCGTCTCCCCCGGGTCGGCGAGCGTCAGCTCGAGGCCGCGCCCGCGCAGCCGCAGGGTGTCGCCGGTCTCAAAGACCGCGTCGACGCGGCCGCCCTCGGCGATCCAGCTCAGGCGCGTGGCTGAGGCCTCGACCGCCGCCGCCCGTTCAGGCCGGAACTGCAGAACCGCAGTCATGCCGGACTGGTGCGAGACGAGATGGAGCAGCTCGTGGGTGCGATGGGTGCCGATGACCGGCGAGACGTCCAGCCACGAGCCGCGGCGGCTGAACGGGATCTGGCGGATGTCGAAGGAGGGGTTCGAAGACACGGGTGTCCCAGGTGTGTCAGAGGTCACGGTGGGGAATCCGATCAGTCCTTGACCGCGCCCGCGGTCACGCCGGCCGCCACGTATTTCTGCGCGACGACGAGCAGCACCGCGGCGGGGATCGAGGCGACGACAGCGGTCGCCATGATCGAGTTCCACTGCTGGTTGTTGTTGCCGATGTAGGCGTAGATGCCGAGCGTGATCGGCTTCCAGGTGCCGCCGCCGTCGAGCGTGTTCGCGAACAGGAAGTCGGACCACGCCCACAGGAACGAGAACAGCGCCACGGTCACGATCGAGTTGCGGCTCACGGGCAGCACCACCGATCGGAAGGTGCGCCACGTGCTCGCCCCGTCGATGCGCGACGCCTGGATCAGCTCGTCGGGGATCCCCGACATGAATGCTGCGAAGATCAGCACCCCGAACGGCACGGCGAGCGTCGAGTCGGCGATGATCAGACCCCAGATCGTGTCGAGGATGCCGAGCCGCACGTAGATCGTGTAGAAGCCCATCGACATGATGATCGCGGGGATGATCTGGGCGATGAGCAGCAGGAAGCTGACCACGCCGCCGCCCTTCGGCCGCAGCTTCGCGAGTGAGAACGCAGCGGGCGCGGCAAGCGCGAGCGTCAGCACGACGGTGCCGAGCCCGATGATGAGGCTCGTCGCGAGGAACGGCAGCTGCTGGTGCAGCACGGCCGCATAGCCCTCGACCGTCCCGTTGATCGGGAACAGGTTCGGCGGGTCCTTGCGCATGTCGCTGTCGCGCGTGAACGAGACATTGACCATCCAGTAGACGGGGAACAGCATCACGGCAGTGAGCAGGATGCCGACGGCGGTGCGCCACCAGGAGCGGCGGGTCATGTCACGCCTCCAATCTGCGCTGCACGCGCGCGTAGGCCAGCCCGAAGACCAGGGCGATGACGATGAGCACGTTCCCGACGGCGGCGGCCGAGCTGAAGTCCGGCAGCAGCGAGCCGAAGCCGAGCTGGTACGACCAGATCGCGAGCGTGGTCGACGAGGTCGCCGGGCCGCCGCGCGTCATGATCCAGATGATGTCGAAGACCTTCAGCGTGTAGATGAAGCCCAAGAGCAGCGTGATCGCCGTGACGGGCCGCAGCAGCGGGAAGGTGATGCGCCAGAACCGCTGCCAGCCGTTCGCCCCGTCGATCGCGGCCGCCTCGTAGACGTCGTTCGGGATTCCCTGAAGGCCCGAGTACATGATCACGAGGTTGAACGGGATGCCGATCCAGATATTGGCGATGAGAACGGCGATGAGCGACCAGTCGGGCGAGGTGAGCCAGTTGATCTGGCCGATCCCGAAGGCCTCGAGGAAGGCGTTGATCACCCCCGAGTCGCTGTTCATCATCCACGACCACGTCGAGGCGGAGACCAGCAGCGGCAGCAGCCACGGTACGAGGAAGAGAGCCCGCAGCAGCCCCGAGAGGCGGAAGTTGCGGAAGAAGAACACCGCGAGCGCGAGCCCGATGGCGAACTGGAAGGCGATCGACACGAAGACGAAGAGGCCCGTGTTGAGGATCGCCGGCCAGAAGGTCGAGCTGCTGAAGATCGCGGCGAAGTTCTGGAATCCGACGAACTCCGCATCGCCCGTGATGAACGAGCGCACGGTGTAGTGGCGGATGCTGAGGTCGATGTTCTTGTAGAGCGGGTAGGCGTAGAACAAGGCGAGGTAGATCACCACGGGGGCGATGAACCCCCATGCGGTCCACTGCGCCCGCCGGTGCGCGCGGGAGCGCGTGGCCCGGGTCGGGGCGGTTGGGTCTGCCGCCCCGGCCCGGGCGCGCGCAGCCGACGGCGCCTGTGACGAGGTTGCTGTCATTTCGGTCCTGTCGGCATTCGGCATCGTGATCCGTTACTCGGGTGCTTACTTGTTGAGCTTCGTGTCGACGGCGTCCTGCGCCGCCTTCAAGGCCGCGGAGGGCGACGCGGCGCCGCTCTCCGCCTTCTGCACGGCGGTCCACAGCTGCTGCGAGATGACCGGGTACTTCGTCCCGAGGTTGTCGCCGGTGCGGGCCTTCGCCACGCCGACCGCGTCGATCCAGGTCTTCAGGCTCGAGTCGGCGGCGAGCTGCTTGGCCTGCCCCGCCTTGCTGGCGACGATGTAGTTCAGCGTCGTGTCCGTCTTGACGATGTTGTCGCCCTGCGAGAGGCACTCGATGATCTTCGCGCTCGTCTTGTAGCGGGCCGTGTCCTTCTGGACGGGGATTGTGAAGAACTCGCCGCCCGTCGGCACCGGCGCCGCCCCACCGCTCTGGGCGGGGATCGTGATCACGCCGGCGCCCATCTGCGCCGCAGCGGCCTTCTGCCAGGTTCCGTTCTCGCCGAAGGCGAAGTCACCGGTCTGGAACTCCTGCCAGCTGGTGGTCTGCGTGTCCTGGATCACGGAGTTCGGCGCGTAACCGTCCTTGATCCAGCCGGCCCAGAGCGACAGCGCCGCCTCGGCCTTGCTCGAGTCGAGCTTGGTCAGGTCGGCGCCCGCGCCCCAGAACCACGGCAGGAACTGGAACGAGCCCTCCTCCGTGTTGATGCCGGCGAAGGTGATGCCCTTCTTGCCCGCCGCCTTGACCTTGGCGAGTGCCGCGGTCAGCGAGTCCCAGCTGGTGATGGATGCCGGGTCGACACCCGCCGCCTGCAGGACCTTCGGGTTGTAGTAGAGCGCGAGCGTGTTCGCGCCGATCGGCACGCCGTAGGTCTTTCCGCCCTGCACGCCGGCGCCGAGGATGTTCTCGGCGATCTGACCGGTCGACAGGCCGTTCTCCTTCGTGTCGGTGAGGATGCCCGCATCGGCGAGCGTGGAGACGACGGGGTTGTCGACGAGCAGGATGTCGGGCGACTTGCTCTGCTGGCCCGCGAGCAGCGCCTTGTTGGTGAGGTCGCTGGTGTCATAGCCGGTGCGCTTGACGGTCACCCCGGCATCCGTGCCGCACTGGTCGATGAGCTTGGCCCAGTCGGAGCTCGCGTCATACTGCGGGTACGGGTCCCAGAAGGTGTAGGTGCCGCCGGCGCTGCCGCCGGACGACCCCTTGTCGTTGCTGCCGTTGCTGGAGCAGCCGGTGAGTGCCGCGGCGATGACGCCTGCGGACAGGAGCGCGACACCGACGGCGCGCGCCTTTCGTGTTGTTTGCACGGGTATTCCTCTCTGAATGGTGCAGGTGGGGCTGTGAAGTTGTGGGTGTGATTCGAACCGGTTCGACTCGTGGTCACGAAGAAGCGCCTGGGCTGCGACGACTATTTCGTGCTTCCCCGGTCGACGATCTGCGGTGCGATGAGCTCGACGCGGTTCGGCGTGCTGCCGCTCTCGTCGAGCATCTGCTGCACGAGCGCCTGCACCGCACGGCGCCCGAGCTTGTCCGGCGAGGTCTCCACCGCCGTGTACGGCAGGTTGAACAGCCGGCCGAAGTCCTCCGAGAAGATCCCGACGACGGAGAGATCGTCGGGGACACGGATGCCGCGTTCATGCAGCACCGCCGGCAGCGCTGCGATCACGGCGTCGTTGTGCACGATCATCGCCGTGCCAAGCCCCGCGTCGAGGATCTCGCCGATCTGCTGGTTGACCGCGGGCTGCTGCGTCTCGCCGTGGAACCAGTGCACGCGGATTCCGTACTGGGCCGCGCGCTGCAGTGCCGCGTTCTGGAACCGCCAGGCATATGCCCCGCCGCGGTCGTAGACGTCCTTGCGGGGCGTGATCAAGACGATCTCGCGGTGGCCGCGCTCGGCGAGGTGATCGACCAGCACGCGGCCCGACTCCTCGAAATCGAGGTCGAAGACGTCGAAGCCCTCCGTGTTCTTGGGGAGGCCGACCATCGAGCCCGGCTGATGGATCTTCCGCATCACCGGAAGGCGCGGGTCCTCGTGAGCGACGTTGAGCAGGATGACGCCGTCGACCATGTTCGAGTTCGAGATGCGCTCGAGCGCCTTCGGGCCGTCGGTCTCGGTGACCATCAGGATGTCGTAGCCGGCTTCGCGCGCAGCATCCGAGATCGGCAGGACGTACTGCAGCATGGCGGGCGAGAACTCGTCTTGGAAGAAGTGCACGAACAGGCCGATGACGAGGGTCTGCGACGTGGCGAGCGCCCGCGCCCCGGCGTTCGGGGTGAAGCCGAGTTCGCGGATCGCCGCCTCGATGCGCTCCCGCGTCTCTCGCGAGATGGTTCTCTTGCCGGAGAGGGCGTACGAGACGGTGCTGCGCGAGACGCCCGCGTGACGCGCCACGTCTTGGATCGTCGTCATCTCGCCTCTTCCTCGTCGAACCGGTTCGATTGATAGTAGCGAGCGCCTCGCTCGGGCGCAACAGCGGGGGCGGCCGTCGGGCCGCCCCCGCTGCAGCTGTGATTACTTGGTGACCTTCACGGTGAGCGGGTCGCTCGTCGTGGCGCCGGCCGCGTTACTGAACACGACCGTGTAGACGTAGGAGCCGAGGGGCTTGCCGCTCACGGCCAGCTTCGCCTCCTGCGCGCCCGGGGTGTTCGCGGTGAGGTCGCCGCTGCCGACCGCCGTGCCGTTCTCATAGAAGGTGTACGACGTCGCGTTGGTGCCCCACCAGAGGTCGGCGGTCACGGTGTACGTGCCGTCGTGGTCGTAGTCATCCGAGCTCAGCACCGGCTTCGCCGGGTTCGCGTCCGTGACCTTGACGGTGTCCGAACCGGTCGCCGTCGTGCCCTGGCTGTTGACGAGCTCGCCGGTGTAGACGTAGCTGCCGTTGGTCCTGCCCGACACCGGGATCGAGACGGACTGCTGGCCGACGCCGCTGAAGCTCAGCTGTTTCGTGCTGATCAGCGTCCCGTTCTCATAGAGCCGGAAGATCGACCCCGTCTCACCCCACCACAGGTTCATGGTGACGTCGTAGGAGCCGTCGTGCAGCCCGGTGTCCCAGCCGTTGTCGTCCGAGAGCTGGCCCTTCCCCGGTGCGCTCGTCGCGCCGTCCGGGATCGTGACCGCATTGCTCCACGCCGACTTCGCGCCCTCGCCGGCCGCGTTGACCGCCGTCACCGCGAACTGTGCGGTGTCGCCGGGCCAGATGCCCGCGATGGTCGCGGAGGTGGTGCCGCCGTCGACCGTCGCGACCGGGTCGTCGGTGCCCTGGCGGTACACCTTGTAGCCCGTCACCACGCTGCCTCCGTTGTCAGTGGGCGCGGCCCACTGCACCTGCACCGAGGTGCCGGCCACCGCTGCGCTCGGAGCCGCCGGCGCAGCCGGCGCGCTGACCGTGTGCAGCGTCCAGAAGTGGTCAGCCGTTGCGGCATCCGTCGCCGACGTCGTGCCCGTGCTCGCCGAGCCGACGGTGATGGTGCCGTTGCGTCCCGCTCCCGACGAGTCGACGACGGTCGTGCCGCCGGTCTCGTCGAAGGCGTAGTGCACGACATCGCCCGATCCTGCGGTGCCCCCGGCGAGCGTCGCCACCTCGCTCGCGCTCAGCGCGCGATCGTAGAGGTTGAAGTCGTCGATGGTCGCGTTGAGCGCGGGGTCACCCCCGTACTGCGACTTGCCAAGGTAGTTGTGCGTGCTCGTGCCGAAGGCGGAGGGGTGGATGCTCATCGCGGTGTTGGTGCCGACGGCCTTGCCGTTCACGTACAGCGTGCCCGTTGTGCCCGAGACCGTCACGGTGACGAGCGACCACTGCCCGACCGGCAAGGTGCTCGAGGCGTTGATCTGCTGCTCGCCGCCTGCGCCGCCGGTGGTGATCGCGTAGCGCAGCCCACTGCCGGCGTTGAGCGTCAGGAACATGTATGCGCCCGTGCCCGTGCCGATGTCGAAGACGCGCGACCACTGCGTGTTGGCGGCGGGGTTCACCCAGATCGAGGCGGTGTAGTCCCCGGTCAGTCCGCCGGTGACGCCGGGGGGCAGGTTCACGTACGACGCCGTGTTGCAGAAGCTCAGCGCCGTGCCGATCTTGCCTGGCACGCGCGGCCCGCCGGCTGTGCAGGCGTTGGTCGCCGAGCCGTCCGGCCACTGGACGACGGGGGCCCCCGCGCTGGTGCTCATGCCGCTGACGGCGAGCACGAGCCCGGTGCCGTAGTTCGCCAGCCGGTAGTCGCCCTTGCCGTCGGGGATCAGCTGCCAGAGGTGATCGCTGGTTCCGCTGTCACCCCAGATCAGGGCGGCGGCGCCACCGCTGGTGGAGGCATCCGTGATCCCGAGCAGCAGGCCGCTTGCGCTGTTCTGCACCTTGTACAGGCCGGAACCGGCGTCGACGAGCTTCCAGGTCTGCGTGCCGCTTCCCGTGGGGGCCGACTGCACGGCATCCGTGCCCTGCGCCGTTCCCGAGCCGGCGGTGTCCAGGGCGAGCCCGCTGTTCAGGTTGGTGATCGTGTAGACCCCGGCGAGCGACGTCGAGTTCGATGAAGCCGGTGTCACGACGACGTGGTAGCCGTAGGCCGGGTTCATGACGAGCGGAACACTGATCGAGCCGTCGGAGCCCACCTGATACGTGGTGTCCGAGATCGTCGTCGGGCCGGCCACCGCGGTGGTGCGCCCGTGCGACGGCGTGTACTCGAGCTTCACATCGACCTTGCTGCCGACGGCGAGCTTGTCGAGGCCGTCGATGTTGATCGACGTCGGCCCGGTCGCGCCGCCGGTGATGACGTCGAGCTCCTTCTTGTCGGGCGTCACCGCCGCCGCCGCGTCGAACAAGCCGTTCGCATCGGGCGGAGTCGTCGTGACCATGTTCCCGGTCATGTCGGCGTACCACGTGTACAGCCAGTACGCGCCGTTGGGCTGACCGCCCTGACCGGTGAGCAGGTCGCCGAGCGCACCCGACTGGTTCCAGAACGCCAGCTCGGCGTTGCTCACGCCGTCGCGTTCGAACTTGGCGATGTAGCCGACCAGATCGCCGGGGATGCCGACCTCGGCCGGCGCCGCGTACTCCTCGATGTCGATCGGCAGCGGTCCGATGCCGAGCGACTTCTCGATGGCCGTCACCTTCGCGATGTCCCCAGCGATCTTGCTCGAGCTCTCGAGCTCATGCCAGGCCAGGATGTCGGGGACCGTGTTGGTGGCGACGGCGTTCTGCAGGAAGTTCTGCATGTCGGAGATGTTGTCCGAGAGGCTCGGGCCCTGGATCGGCGTCGTCGGATCGAGACGGCGGATCTCGTTGTAGGTCTTGGTCCAGAAGTCCTCGAAGGTGCCGTTCGAGGCGAGCCATGTGTTGTCCGCCTCGTTCCACGGCGCGTACGCCGCGAGGTTCGTGATCCCGGATGCCTTCACCTGGGCGATCTGGTCGTCGACGACCTGGAACCAGTTGCTCCAGCTGAACTGGTACGGCCAGCCCGCGTAGTAGTCCGAGAGCCGGTCGACGACCTTCGCCCCCGCCTTCTCCGCCTCGGGGTCGACCTGCAGGATGTCGCCCGTCGGCTGCTGCTTGCCGCCGGCCGGCTTGAGCACGAACTCGCTCGGCTTGATCGGCTCGACGAGGGCGTCCGAGGGGGTCGTGGCAGTGGCGAGCCCGTAGAGCGATCCGGTCGCCACGTGGGTCACCGAGCGGAAGGGCTGATCCGCGTGCACGGTCAGCGTCTGGGGTGTCAGGGTGGCGGCGTGGGCAGGTGCGCCCGTGGCGAGCGCCGCGCCCCCGGCGATCAAGGCGATCGCGCTGATCGCCGCGGTGGTCTTCGCCGCGGGCGTCGCCGACCACCAGGTCGGCGACCATCGCCGGCCGATTGCTTGAGACATGTTCTAACTCCGTTGTTGTCGGTCTTCACGAGATCAATCGAACCGGTTCGACAGTGCGCCGGACTGCGGTGTACGGCGAACTGCGTTGGAGGGGATTGACTTAGCGCCGAAGTTAGTACCGCCGTTAGCACAGGTCAAGGAATGAGGCGAACCGATTCGATTAACCGCTTCATGTGAGCGCGTGGCCAGGCGGTCGCGCACAGACGCGCAGACGCGCTACAGCTGCGGATGGGCGCGCTCGCAGTGCGAGGCGCGCTGACACGCAGCTGTAGCGCGCCTCAGGGGCGGCCGTCGAGGCGCCAGTAGGCCGAGTTCCAGCGCGCGACGTTCTCGATGTCGCGCGCACGGGTGTTCTCGTCGATCGTGAAGAGCTCGATGCCCAGCATCCGTGCCAAGTCCTCGAATGCTTCGAGCCCCACGGCCGTCGACATGACCGTGTGGTGCGCGGCGCCCGCCGTGAGCCAGGCCGTCGCCGATGTCTCGAAGTCGGGGCGCGGATGCCACACCGCACGCCCCACCGGAAGATGGGGCAGCGGCGCCCGGGGCTCGACGATGTCGACCACGTTGGCGGTCAGCCGGAAGCGGTCGCGCAGATCGGCGAGAGCGACGACGATCGCCGGGCCCGGGTCGGCGGTGAACACAAGACGCACGGGGTCGTCCTTGCCGCCGATGCCCAGCGGGTGGATCTCGAGCGACGGTCGGGCACTCGTCAGCGACGGCGACACCTCGAGCATGTGGGCGCCCAGGATCGCCTCGCGCCCGTCGACGAGGTCGTAGGTGTAGTCCTCCATCAGGCTCGCGCCGCCCGGCAGGCCGGCCCCCATCGCGGCGGCCGCGCGTACGAGCACGGCCGTCTTCCAGTCGCCCTCCGCGCCGAAGCCGTAGCCCTCGGCCATGAGCCGCTGCACCGCGAGGCCGGGCAGCTGCTTCAGGCCGCCCAGGTCCTCGAAGGTGTCGGTGAAGGCGCCGAAGCCGCCTTCCTCGAGGAAGGAGCGCAGCCCGACCTCGATCGCCGCGGCGTCGCGCAGCGCGGCGTGCCGCGCACCCCCGGGCAGCAGCTCAGGGGCCACGTCGTACGCGGCGAGGTATTCGTCGACGAGGGCGCCGATCTCGGCATCCGTCGCCGCATCAACGCGCGCGACCAGCTCGTTCACGCCCCACGTGTTGACCTCGACGCCGAGCTTCGCCTGCGCCTCGGTCTTGTCGCCCTCGGTGACCGCGACCTGGCGCATGTTGTCACCGAAGCGCGCGACCTTGAGGGTCGTGAGGGCGCGCCGGCCGAGAGCGGCGCGCACCCAGGTGGCGACGCGCTCCTGCACGCGCGGGTTGGTGACGTGCCCGACGACGGTCTTGCGGCGGATGCCGAGCCTCGTCAGCGCGTACCCGAACTCGCGGTCGCCGTGCGCCGCCTGGTTCAGGTTCATGAAGTCGAAGTCGATCTCGCCGTACGGCAGCTCGACGTTCGCCTGGGTGTGCAGGTGCAGCAAGGGCTTCGCGAGCAGCTGCAGCCCGGCGATCCACATCTTCGCGGGGCTGAAGGTGTGCATCCAGGTGATGACGCCGATCACGCGGTCGTCGGAGTTCGCGTCGAGCACAGCGCGCCTGATCTCGTCGGCCCCGGTGAGCACCGGCTTCCACACGATCTTGACGGGCACGGCGGATGCCTGATCGAGCGTCGCCACGAGGGTCTGCGACTGCGCGGCGACCTGCCGCAGGGTCTCCTCGCCGTACAGGCCCTGGCTCCCGGTGAAGAACCAGACCTCGAGCTCGTCAAAGTCCTTGAACGGCGCAGCGGTCGCGAATGGCGTGGTCACAGTTCTCCTTGAGGCTTCTGTCCGTAGACGTTCTGGTAGCGGTCGTAGAGCGCGTCGATGCGGTCCTGCGGAATCGGGATCGGCTCGCCGAGCTGGCGCGAGATGTGGATGGTGCGGGCGACGTCCTCGGTCATGACGGCCGCCTTGACCGCATCGCGCGCATCCTTCCCGATCGTGAAGACGCCGTGATTCTGCATCAGCACGGCGCGCGAGCGATGGCCCTCGAGCGTCGCGACGATGCCGCGGCCGATCGAGTCGTCACCGATGATGGCGAACGGTCCGACGGGGATCTCGCCGCCGAACTCGTCGGCCATCCCCGTGATCACGCACGGGATCGCCTCGCCGCGCGCGGCCCACGCCGTCGCATAGGTGGAATGCGTGTGCACGACGCCACCCACGTTCGACATATTCCGGTAGACGTATGCGTGCGCGGCGGTGTCGCTCGACGGGCTGCGGTCCGAGCCCGGCGTACCGGGGATGACGTTCCCGTCGAGGTCGCAGAGGATCATGTTGTCCGGCGCGAGCTCGTCGTAGGTCACGCCGCTCGGCTTGATCACGAAGAGGTCCTCGCCGGGAACACGGCCCGAGATGTTGCCCCCCGTCCACACCACGAGGCCGTAGCGCACGAGCTCGGCGTGCAGCGCCGCAACTTCCTCGCGGACCGCCTGGATCTTCTCGTCCGTCGTCATGCCTCTTCCTTCTCCGTTCCTGTGCGGCCGTCATCGTTCAGGGTCGCCACCGCCGCGCGCTCGATGTCGAGCCCGGCCTGGAACCGCTCGAGATAGCGCGCGAAGCCCGTGACATCGGCGGCCTCCGGCTCCACGACCGAGGCGCCCCCCGCTGCGAACACCTCGTTCGCGAGATAGTCCGCGAGGCTGCGATCGGATGCCTGCCCGAGGTACGCCGCCAGCACCGCGATGCCCCACGCCCCACCCTCGCCCGCCGAGCTCTCGACGGCGATAGGCGCGTCGACGGCGGCGGCCAGCAGCCGCTGCCCGACGAGCGGCGTGCGGAAGAGCCCGCCGTGCCCGACCAGCCGGTCGATCGCGACGCCCTCGTCGGCGAGCACCCGCATGCCCAGGTTGAGCGTCGCGAAGACGCCATAGCCTTGCGCGCGCATGAGGTTGGCGAGGGTGAGGGCGCTGCCCGGAGTTCGGGCGATGAGGGGTCGGCCCGCCTCGAGCCCCGCGATGGGCTCGCCCGACAGGAAGTTGTAGGCCAGTACGCCGCCGCCGTCGGCGGCGCCCTCGAGCGCGGCGCCGAGCAGGGCGGAGTACACAGCATCGGCATCCGTCTCGATGCCGAGCGCCGCCGCGAACTCGCCGAAGACACCCGCCCAGGCGTTCAACTCACTTGTTCCGTTGTTGCAGTGCACCATCGCGACGAGGTCGCCGGCCGGCGTCGTCACGACGTCGATCTCGGGGTGCACGGCGGCGAGCGCGTGCTCGAGCACGACCATCGCGAAGACGCTCGTGCCGACGCTGACATTGCCCGTGCGCGGCGCGACCGCATTGGTGGCGACCATGCCGGTGCCGGCGTCGCCCTCCGGCGGACAGAAGCGGATGCCCGGCCGCAGTGCCCCGCTCGGGTCGAGCAGGGCGGCGCCCTCGGGCGTGAGCGCGCCTGCGTCGGCACCGGCTGGGAGCACCTCTGGCAGCAGCGGGGCGAGCTTCAGTTCAGGCATCCGTCGCCCGATCAGCTCGTCTGCCTGTGCCAGCATGCCCTCGTCGTACCCGCCCGTCGCGGGATCGATCGGGAACATGCCGGAGGCGTCACCCACGCCGAGCACGTTGCGGCCGGTGAGGCGCCGGTGCACGTAGCCGGCGAGTGTGGTGAGCGAGGCGAGCCGGCCGAGGTGCTCCTCGCCGTCGAGCACCGCCTGGTAGAGGTGCGCGACCGACCAGCGCAGCGGCACGTTGAAGCCGAGCGCCTCGGTGAGCTCGGCGGCGGCCTGCCCTGTCGAGGTGTTGCGCCAGGTGCGGAACGGCACGAGCAGCTCGCCCGCGCCGTCGAAGGCGAGGTAGCCGTGCATCATCGCCGAGATGCCGATGCCGGCGAGGGTCGCGGGGCGCGCACCGTGACGGGATTCCGCATCGTCGGCGAGCGCCGCATAGGCCGCCTGCAGGCCGGAGATCACGGCGTCGAGCGGGTAGGTCCAGCGCCCGTCGACGAGCTCGTTGTCCCACTCGTACGCGCCCGTCGCGAGCACCTGGAAATCAGGGCCGATCAGGCAGGCCTTGATGCGGGTCGAGCCGAACTCGATGCCGAGTGCGGCTCGGCCGTGCGCGATCGCGTCGGCCGCGGCGCGGTCATGCGATTCGTCAGTCGTCATCGACCGCGATCTCCTCATCGTTTCTGGCAGCTGTTCTTCCAGCTGGTTGTTACCGGTAACAGGCTATTGAGGCGGCGCGACTCGTGCAAGCTCGGCCGCCCAGCGGAAGAGATTCGGGCCGACACGCCGCACAGCGTGCGCGACACGCCGCCGCCCCTCTCGGATCCCTTCCGCCAGAGACCCCGCGTTCAACGCACGCGACCCGTCGACCCGCGCACGATCAGCTGCGGCGCGGGCATCGGCCCCGGCGTCGCACCCCGGCCCAGCTGTGCGAGCAGTGCCGCGATCGCCCTGCGCCCGAGCTCGGGGAAGTCCTGCCGCAGCGTCGTCAGCGCCGGCACGTAGTGCGCGCCCTCGGGTGTGCCGTCGAAGCCCACCACGCTGAGGTCCTCCGGCACGCCGACACCCGCGTCACGTGCGGCGTGCATCAGCCCGAGCGCCATCTGGTCGTTGGCGCAGAACACGGCGGTGAACCCGCCGACGGCGAGCAGCCCGGCGCCGGCGGCATAGCCGGAATCGGCGGTCCAGGCACCGACGGCCTCCGCGACGGGGCGCAGGCCGGCATCCGCCAGCTCGGCGGCGAAGCCGCGCGCTCGAGCTTCCGCCTCGAGCCACCCCGCCGGCCCCGCGAGGTGCGCGAGCGAGGTGTGGCCGAGGTCGAGCAGGTGCCGGGCGGCGGCGCGGCCGCCCTCGAGCTGATCGGCGAGGGTCGCGCCGACGCCCTCAGCGGCGTGGACCATGACCACGGGAACGCCCGCGGCGGCATCGGCCGCCGCTCCGCTGGCCGTTGCGCCGGGCCCCACCAGGATCAGGCCGGCCGCACCCTGGTCGAGCAGGTGCATGACCGCGGCCCCACCCCCCGCAGGGTCGTCCGGGCCTGTCACCGCGATCATCACGGAGTAGCCCTCGACGCGCGCGGCGTCCTCGATCGCGGCGATCGTCGATGCGGGGCCGTAGTGGCGGCCGCCGCTCGCCTCGACGACGCCGATCACACGGGACGCCCCGTTCGCGAGCGCCCGCGCCGTGCGGCTGGGGCGGAAGCGCAGCTCGGCGATCGCGGCCTCGACGCGCTCGCGGGTCGCCCCGCTGACGTTCGGCCGGTTGTTGAGCACACGGGAGACCGTCATGTGTGAGACCCCCGCCGCGCGGGCGACGTCACGGATGCTGGCCGGGGCGGGCGCCGCGGTCGGCGCCTCCCCTGCGACAGGTTCCTCGGGTGCTGGCATCCCTGTCATTCTTCCCCGCATCCCGCCCGATACCGCGCGGGATCGTCGTCACGCCGCTTCGTCCCTCCCGCGCAGCGCGCCCGCCGCGGAGCCCCACGATTCGAGAACGGCCTGCACGTCGGGGCGCCGCTCGCCTGCGACGGCCGCCCGATAGGCATCCTCGAACACCGCATCGAGTGCTACGGGGCGCAAGCTCTCGGCCGAGCGCACCGCCCCCTCGACCATGGCGAGGCTGAACACATTGGAGCGCACCTCGCCCGACGGCGTGCGGCCGGTGCGCAGCGCGTCGACGAACTCGTCGAGGGCGCCGGCGATCTCGGGCCGCGTGGCAGTCCATGCCGGTTCGGCGTCAGGCGACGCGTCGCGAGCCCCCCTCGTCGCGGCCGGCTCGCCGACCGCCTCGACGACGGGGCGCCCCTCGCCGTCCCAGAGGGCGCTTCCGCGTTCACCGCTCACCCGCCAGCTCCCGTTCCACGAGGTCTCGAGCCCCGGGCTGCACCAGCTGCCGGCGAAGGTGTAGCGCGTGCCGCCCTCGAACTCGAAGACCGCGGTGGCCGCGGCATCGCCCCGGTACCAGCTCCACGCGGGGTTGAACGTGCGGCAGTCGACCGACACCGGCTCCGCGTCGAGCAGGTAGCGCGACACGTCGAAGGCGTGGATCGCCATGTCGACGAGCAGCGGGTGGTCCATCTCGTCGCGGAAGCCGCCGAAGTGCGGCGCCTTGAAGAACTCGGTGGTCACGACCCCGATGCGCCCCAGTCGGCCGATGGCCGCCTTCAGCTCGGCGAGGACCGGGTAGTAGCGCCGCGACTGACTCGTCATCAGCAGTTGCCCAGAGGCCTCGGCCGCCGCCGCGAGCGACAGGGCCTCGGCGACCGTCGGCGCGATCGGCTTCTCGCACAGCACGGGCAGCCCCGCGAACAGCGCCTCGGTGTTCACGGCGTGGTGCGCGGGCGGCACCGTGACGTCGATCACCGCCTGGGCGCCGGACTCTGCGGCGACGGCCGTGACCGATGAGCCGACGTCGACGCGCAGCCCGCGATCGGATGCCGCACCCCGCGCCAGCTCGAGATCGAGGTCGACGAGGCCGACGAGCTCGACCTCCGGTGTCCCCGAGATCACGTCCAGCCAGTGCCGGCCCATGTTGCCCGCGCCGACAAGGACGACCCGGAGCGGGGCATCCGTCTGCACGATCTGGAAGCCGCTCATTCGGCATCCGCGTGGTTCGCCATCGCGCCCTGGTAGCCGCGGCCGTTGAAGAAGTCGCCCGTCTCATAGCGCAGCAGGGTGGGCAGAGCGCGGCTGGGGCGATCGGATGCCGCCCACGCGACCCCGTTCGCGATCACCCTGCGTACGTCCTTGTGGTGGTAGACGGGGAAGTCCTGGTCGCCAGGGCTGAAGTAGAAGATCTTGCCGTTGCCGCGGCGGTAGGTGATGCCGCTGCGGAAGACCTCGCCGCCGGTGAACGACGAGATGAAGATGATCTCATCCGGCTTCGGGATGTCGAACTGCTCGCCGTACATCTCCTGCTGGGGGATCACGATCGGGTGCGGCACGCCCTGTGCGATCGGATGCGTGGGGTCGACGGTCCACACGAGCTCGCGGTCGTTCTCGCTGCGCCACCGCAGCGTGCACGTCGTGCCCATGAGCTTCTGGAAGATCTTCGACCAGTGGCCGGAGTGCAGCACGACGAGCCCCATGCCCTCGAGCACGTGCCGGTGGACGCGCTCGACGACCTCGTCGGACACCTCCGCATGCGCGGCGTGCCCCCACCAGGTCAGCACGTCGGTCTCGGCGAGCCGCTCCTCGCTGAGGCCGTGCTCCGGGTCGTCGAGCAGCGCCGTGGTGACGATCGCGCGATCGCCGAGGTTCTCCTCGATGCCCGCTTTGATGGCGTTGTGCATGCCGTCGGGGTAGAGGCCTGCGACGTGCGGCTCGAGCTGCTCGTGCCGGTTCTCGCCCCAGACGACGACGCGAAGCGGACGGGTGCTGGTCATGGAATCTCCTTTTTGTTCGGATCGGTTCACTTGATCGCTCCGCCGAGCGCGCCGGCGGCGATGTACTTCTGCGCAAGGATCAGCAGCAGTCCGGCGGGCACGGACGCGAGCACCGCCGTGGCCATCACCGGCCCCCACGCCGTCGTCCCGTTCGCGCCCAGGTAGTTGTAGATGCCGAGCGTGATCGGCCTCACGGCCGGTGTGCTCGTCAGGGTGAGGGCGAACAGGAAGTCGCCCCACGCGCCGAGGAAGGTGAAGAGCGCGGCAGTGATGATCGCGTTCTTGCTGATGGGGATCACGATCGACCGGAACGCTCTGAAGTTGTTCGCGCCGTCGACCAGCGCCGCCTCGATGAGGCTCGTCGGGATCGAGACCATGAACGCCCGCATCAGGATGATCGCGAACGGGATCTGCGCCGAGCTGTCGGCCAGGATCAGGCCGAGGTACGAGTTCAGCAGCCCCAGGTGGTTGAAGAGCGTGTACAGCGCGTTCGCGATCACGATCGTCGGGATCATCTGCGTGATGAGCAGCACGAACACGAACGCGGTCATGCCCCGCATCTTGAACCTGGCGAGGCCGTAGGCGGCGGGGGTGGCGACGATCAGGGTCAGGATCACCGCGCTCACCGCGACGATGAGGCTCGTCGCCAGGTTCTGCCCCTGCTGGGTGATCGCCGCGCGATACCCGGCGAAGGTCAGGTGGAACGGCAGCCACTGGGTCGTCGCCGCACCGGAGTTCGCCTGCAGGCTGCTGTTGATCATCCAGTAGACGGGGAAGACCATGATCGCGAGGAACACGACCCCGAGCACCGTCATCGGCCACTTCCGCGCGGGAGCGCGGTGCGGAACCCCCGCGAGCCGCAGTGCGCGTGTCTCGCTCATTCGTCGACCTCCTTGCGGTTCAGATACAGATAGCTGATGGCGAAGATCAGCGAGACGGCGATCAGCACATTGCTGATCGCGGCGCCATGGCCGAACGCGAACTGCACGAACGAGTTCTGATACGCCCAGGTCGCGAGCGTCTGCGTCGAGTTCGCCGGGCCGCCGCCGGTCAGGCCGAGGATGATGTCCACCACCTTCAGCGTGTACACGACGCCGAGCACGATCACGACGCTGACGACCGAGCGGATGCTGGGCCAGGTGATGTGCCAGAACGCCCGCCACCCCACCGCGCCGTCGAGCGACGCCGCCTCGTACAGCTCCTCAGGCACGGCCTGCAGTCCGCTGTAGAGGATCGTCGTGTTGAACGGGATGCCGAGCCAGATGTTCACGCCGATCACCGCGATCAGCGCCAGGCTCGGGCTCACCAACCACGGCACGGGCGTCACGCCGAACAGCCCGAGGAACTGGTTCAGCGCGCCGCTGCCCTGATCGAGGATCCACTTCCACACCGCTGCCGACGCGATGAGCGGCAGCAGCCAGGGCAGGAGCAGCAGCGAACGCAGGAACCCGCTCAGCGGGAAGTGCCTCTTGAAGAACAGGGCGAGCGCGAGCCCGATCGAGAACTGCAGCACGATCGACCCGATGGTGAACAGGGCGGTGTTCACCACCGTCGTCACGAAGATCGGGTTGCTGAAGATGTCGGCGTAATTCGCGAACGCGACCCAGGGCGCCTCGCCCGTGTAGAACGTGGTCGTCGTGTAGTCCTGGAACGACATCACGACGTTCTGGACGATCGGGTAGCCGAAGAACACCAGCACGAACAGGATCGCCGGTGCGACGAACAGCCAGCGGGTGAGGTACCGCCCGAGGTGGATGCGACGTCGGGCGGTACCGGTCAGGGCGCTCACTTGTTCTGAGCCTGGCCTTGCTTCAGCGCGTCGGCCGGGCTCGCCTTGCCGGTGAGGGCGAGCTGCACGGCGGTGTAGATCGCCGTCGCGGCATTCGGCCACTTCGGCCCGAGCTCGGCGGTGCGGGCACGTGCGGTCTTCACCGTCTCGACGAACGACTGCACCTGGGGGTGCGACTGGCCCCAGGTCGCGGCGGCGGTCTCATCCGACGGCACATTGCCCGAGAACGCGGCGATCTTGAGCTGCTGAGCCGGCTCGTTCAGGCACGAGACGAACTTGGCGGCGAGCCCCATCTTCGTCTTGTCGCCGGAGTTCGTGACATTGAAGGTCTCGCCGCCGAGGGGCGAGGTGATCTTCTGGTCGGCCGTGCGCGTCGGGATCGGCACGCTGGCGAAGTTCAGCCCCTTGGTGGAGTTCAGCACGGGCAGCTGCCACGGGCCGTTGATCATCATCGCGGCCTTGCCCGCGATGAACTGGTTGTTGACGTCCTGCTGGCTCCAGTTGACCGAGCTCTTCGACATCGAGCCGTCGTTCTGCAGGTCGACGTCGAACTGCAGCGCCTGCGCGGCGGCCGCCGTGTCGATGTCCTTCTCGTCCCCGCCGTTCGTCCAGAAGAGCGGCAGGAACTGCCACGTGCCCTCATAGGTGTTGATGTTGCTCATGGCGAAGCCGTAGACGCCCTTGCTGGGGTCGGTGAGCTTCTTGGCATCCGCCTGCAGCTCGTCCCACGTCGTCGGCGGCGTGATGCCCGCCGCCTTGAGCATGTCGACGTTGTAGTAGAGGGCGATCGAGTTGATCACCGGCGCCAGGCCATAGAGCTGCCCCTTGTAGGTGCCGGCCTTCACGACCGCGGGCACATCGCCCTTGGGTGCGGTGATGCCGAAGTTCTTGAGGGGCGCGAGGGCGCCGGTCGCGGCGATCTGCTGCACGTCGGGGTTGTCGAGCATGAGCACGTCGGGCAGCGTCTTGGACGAGGCCTGCTGCAGCACCTTCGCGATCAGGGCGGCGCCCGCGATATGCGTGGGCGTGACCGTGACCCCGACCTTGGCCGCGCAGGTCTTGTACTCGGTGTTCCAGCCGCTCATGCCGGGGTCCGAGTTGAAGTAGTCCTCGACGGTCAGCGTCGGCTTCGAGCCGCCGGCCGAGGCGCTGCCCGAGCCGGACGAGCAGGCGGCGAGGGTGAGGGAGAGCGCGGCGAGACCTGCCGCCGCCGCGAGAATGCGTGTCTTCTTCACGAGTGAGCTCCTTTGCGTCAGTGCTGTGAAGGGTCAGAGGCCGCGCTCGAGCACAGGTCAAGCGCTTGACCGACAGATCAAAAAAAGAGACCGGGAGGTCTTCGCTGACCTTCGGCGCCTTGCTTGCACGGCAAGCCTGACGGCACGCGCAGAACAAGTCAAGCGCTTTACCGAAACGCAATCGATCAGATGCGATACTTGCGGCACAGAATCCAGCGGGGAGGCGTGCCATGGTCACGATGCAGCAGGTCGCCGACCACGCGAGAGTCTCCATCTCGACCGTCTCCTTCGTCGTCAACGACACGAAGCCCGTCACGCCGGAGACCAGGGAGCGCGTTCTGCAGGCCATCGACGCTCTCGGCTACCGCCGCAACACGATGGCGCGCGCCCTCGCCAGTCGGCGCTCGCACGTCCTCGCTCTGATCTACCCGCTGATCGAGCAACGGAACCACCACGCCTTCGTCTCAGCCGCCGCCACCGCCGCGCGGGAGCACGGCTACAGCCTCGTGCTGTGGCCTTTGCACAGCGACGAGGTCAGCACCGAGATCGCATCGCTGATCCAGGCCGGCTCCGCCGACGGCGTGCTGCTGATGGAGGTGCAGCTCGAGGATGAGCGCGTCACCCGGCTGCGCGAGGCCGAGGCGCCGTTCGTGCTCATCGGGCGCACACGCGAGCTCGACGGCATCGACTACGTCGACATCGACTTCGAGCGCTCCACCGAAATGGCCGTAAACGACCTCGCGCGGCTCGGGCATCGCGACTTCAGCCTGGTGCTCGAGGACCTCAGCGAGACGCCGCTCGCCGGCTACGCACCGCCCCTGCGCACGGAGGAGACGTTTCGCGCGGTCATCGCCGAGCGCGGATTCAACGGCGAAGTGTTCCGCGTCCCCCATCGGGCGCCGGAGATCTCCGCACTGACCGACAGGATCCTGCGCGAGGCACCCCGCACCACCGCCATCATCTCGATGCACGACGAGGCGAGCCTTGCGCTCGTCAGCACACTGCCCCACCGCGGCATCCGGGTCCCGCAGGACATGTCGATCGTCACCATCGCGATGTCGACCGCGATCGCCGAGCTGATGAACCCAGCGCTCACGAGCTACGAGGCACCGGGGTGGGAGCTGGGAAGAGCCGCCGCGGAGGCGCTCATCGCCCGGTTGGAGGGCCGGGACGGGCCCACAGTGCAGACCCTCCTCGCCTGCTCGCTTCGCGAGGGGCAGACCGTCGGCGCCCCGCGCGCCTCGCGCTCCGCGACCGCCCCGGCTTGACAGCCGGACCGCCGGTTTCCTAGCCTGACACTCAGCGAGAAAGTTCCCTCTCGCGATGCGAAACTTTTCGTTTTCTCGCACACGTGACAGTGAGGTCATGGGCATGTCCAGCCACGCCAGCCAGCCCCCGCAGTTCGTCCGCACCGATGGCACGCGCTTCCTCGACGGCTACGGCCGGCCGATCCGCTTCACGGGGGTGTGCGTCGGCGGCTGGCTCAACATGGAGAACTTCATCACGGGCTACGCGGCCAACGAGACCCTCATGCGCGAGAAGGTGGCCGCCGTGATCGGCACCGACCGCGCCGCCCGCTTCTTCGACCGCCTCCTCACGGCCTTCTACGGCGAGGCCGACGCGGCGTTCCTCGGCGAGCTCGGCATGACGCTCATCCGGATTCCGGTGAACTACCACCACTTCGAGGACGACGCCCGCCCCTTCGAGCTCAAGCCGGACGCCTTCGACCACCTGGATCGCGCCATCGAGGCATCCGGTCGCCACGGCGTGTACTCGCTCATCGACCTGCACGCGCTGCCCGGCGGGCAGAACCACCACTGGCATTCCGACAATGACACCCACCAGGCGCAGCTATGGCGCCACCCGCATTTCCAGGACCGCGTCGAGGGCATCTGGAGGGCGATCGCCTCGCATTACAAAGACAACACGTGGGTCGCCGGCTACAACCTCATGAACGAGCCGGCCGATGAGACCCGCCGCGTCGTCGGCCCGCTCTACCGCCGCCTCTTCGACGCGGTGCGCGCGATCGACCCCGACCACGCGATCTTCCTCGACGGCAACACCTACTCGACCGAGTTCGACATGTTCGACGCCACCGACCCGCGGCCGAACACGGTGTACTCGTTGCACGACTACGTGCCCTCTGGCCTCGGCCGCGGGGGCGACTACCCGGGTGAGACCGACGGCGTCTACATCGACCGCGAGTACGCGCGGCGCAAGTTCCTGCAGCGCTCCGAATACGCACGGGCGAGCGGCACGCCCATCATGGTGGGCGAGTTCGCGCCCATTTATTCGGGCAATGAGCGAACGGATGCCATGCGCCGTCAGCTCCTCGCCGACCAGCTCGACCTCTACCGGGAGTTCGACGTGAGCTGGACCAGTTGGATGTACAAGGACCTCGGCCGCCAGGGCCTCGTCTCGGTCGCGCCGGACTCGCCGTACCGGCGCCGCTTCGACGACTTCGTGGCCAAGAAGAACCGGCTCGCCGCCGACCAGTGGGGCAGCGACCGGCTCGGCGGCGAGGGGGTGCGCGAGGTGAGCGAGGCCGTGCAGGCTCTCGCGGCGCGGGAGTTCCCGAACTGGAATCCGTACCCATGGGGCCGCTTCGACACGGTCGCGACCGTCCTCAACAACCTGCTGTTCGCGCAGCCGCTCGCCGAGGAGTACGCCGAGCTCTTCCGCGGACTGTCGGACGACGAGCTCGACGCCCTCGCCGACTCGTTCGCGTTCGAGCAGTGCGTCGTGCGCGAGTCGCTGCGCGACCAGCTCGTGGCGGGCGGCGACACAGCCTCCATCCCGACCCCGGCCGGGCTAGCGTGACGAAGGTGCGCGCTGCTGTCCTCCGCTCCCCCGGAACCCCGCCCCGGCTCGAAGACGTCGAGCTCGCCGAGCCGCGCGACGGCGAGATCCTGGTGCGCATCGAGGCGGCCGGCGTCTGCCACAGCGACTACCACTACATGACGGGCGACCTCACCGCGCCGCTGCCCCTCGTGCTCGGCCACGAAGGGGCGGGCATCGTCGAGGAGCTCGGTCCACGGGCATCCGGCCGCATCAAAGTCGGCGATCGCGTCGCCCTCTTGTGGCGTCCGCGCTGCGGCGTCTGCGACGCCTGCGTCGCCGGCAACCCCGTGCTGTGCGAGCTCGGCAAGGTGCAGGCGGCGACCGGCGGGCTGCCCGACGGCACGTCGCGGCTCTCCCTGCCGGACGGCGGTGAGCTGCACCACCTCATGGGCGTCTCGTGCTTCGCCGAGCGCGTCGTCGTGAACGAGAACGCCGCGGTCGTCGTGCCCGACGGAGTCCCGCCCGAGATCGCCGCCATCTCGGCGTGCGCCGTGATCACCGGCGTCGGCGCCGTCTGGAACGTGGCGTCGAAGACCCAGGGGCTGCCGCTGCTCCTCATCGGCGCGGGAGGCGTCGGGCTGTCGGCCGTGATGGGCGCGGCACTCACCGGCGCACACCCCGTCATCGTGGTCGACATCGACGACGAGAAGCTCGAGCTGGCGCGCGAGTTCGGCGCGGCGATCACGATCAACGGGCGTGAGACGGATGCCGCGGCCGCCGTGCTCGAGGCGACGGGAGGCCGCGGCGTGCCGTGGGCCATCGAGGCCATCGGACGACCGGCGACCCTGCGCCAGGCGCTCGACTGCACGGCCGCCGGCGGCACGGTCATCGCGGTCGGGCTCGGCGCGGCGGACACCGACTTCCCCGTGCCGCTCAACCAGCTGGTGCAGCGCCAGAAGCACGTCGTCGGATCGCTCTACGGCTCGAGCAACCCGCAGCTCGACCTGCCGCGGATCTTCGCACTGTACCTGGCGGGTCGCCTGCCCCTCGACCGCTTGTTGGGCGAACGGATGCCGCTCGCCGAGGTCGCCGCGGCCTACGGCCGCCTCCTCGCGGGCGCCCCGGGCCGCGGCATCCTCATCCCGTGATTCTCCCCGCGTGCGTCGCCGGTTTCGGGCCTATAACCGCCATTTTGGGCCCGAAAGCGGCGACGCGATGAAGATAGGACTACCGACAGAAAGGGCGCGACGATGCGCAGTCAGGACTGGTACGGCGGCACGGGGCGCGACCCCTTCATCCACCGGGCGTGGATGCGGCGCGGGGTGCCTGACCACGCCTTCGACGGCCGCCCGCAGATCGCGATCGCGAACACCGCGAGCGACCTCACGCCGTGCAACGCGCACCTGAACGAGGTCGCCGAGTTCGTGAAGCAGGGCGTATGGGAGGCGGGCGGCGTTCCCGTGAACCTGCCCGTGACCTCGCTCGGCGAGACGCTCGTGAAGCCCACCGCGATGCTCTGGCGCAACATGGCCGCGATGACCATCGAGGAGATGCTGCGCGCGAACCCGATCGACGCGGCCGTGCTGCTCGGGGGGTGCGACAAGACCATTCCGGCGCTGCTGATGGGTGCGGCATCCGTCGACATCCCCGCTCTCGTCGTGCCGGGCGGCCCCATGCTGAACGGCTACTTCCGCGGCGAGCGGAGCGGCTGCGGAACGGGTGTATGGGCGCTCTCCGAAGAGGTGCGCGCCGGCAACCTCTCCGAGCAGGAGTTCGAGCGCTTCGACAAGCAGATGGTGCGCTCGAAGGGCCACTGCAACACGATGGGCACCGCCTCGACGATGGGCATCATGGCCGAGGCGCTCGGCATGACCATTCCGGGCGTCGCCGGCACCCCGGCCCCCGACAGCCGCCTGCTCGAGGCGGCGCATGCCTCTGGACGCCTCGCCGTGGAGATGGCGCTCGAGGGCCGCACCATCTCGCAGGTCATCACGAAGGAGTCCTTCCACAACGCGATCGTCACCCTCGCCGCGATCGGCGGCTCGACCAACGCGGTCGTGCATCTTCTGGCGATCGCCGGGCGCTTGGGCATCGACCTGAGCCTCGACGACTTCGACCGCATCGGCGGGAAGGTGCCCCTGCTCGTCAACCTGCAGCCGTCGGGCTCGTACCTCATGGAGGACCTGTTCCGCGCGGGCGGCGTGCTCGCCGTGCTCGACCAGGTGCAGGACCTGCTCGACCCGGCCGCGCTCACCGTGCTCGGCACGCCGCTCACCTCGTTCCTCGGCGACCACCCCATCTGGGACCGCGAGGTGATCTCGCTGCGCGAGGACCCCCTGCAGGACGAGGCGGGCATCGCCGTGCTGCGCGGCAACCTCGCCCCCCGCGGCGCCGTCATCAAGCCGTCGGCGGCGACGCCCGAACTGCTCACCCACACGGGCCGCGCCGTGGTCTTCGACTCGATCGAGGACTTCCACGCCCGCATCGACGACCCGGAGCTCGACGTCGACGCCGACTCGGTGCTCGTGCTGCGCGGCTGCGGCCCGAAGGGCTACCCCGGCATGCCCGAGGTGGCGAACACTCCGCTGCCGCCCAAGCTGCTGCGCGCCGGCGTGCGCGACATGGTGCGTATCTCGGACGGACGCATGTCGGGAACGGCATACGGCACCGTCGTGCTGCACGTCTCGCCCGAGGCGGCCTCACCCGGCAGTGTGCTCGGCCTCGTGCAGGACGGCGACCTCATCTCGCTCGACGTGCCGAACCGGAAGATCGAGCTGCTGGTGCCGGCGGAAGAGCTTGAGGCACGCAAGCCCGCATATCGCGAGGTCTCGAGCTTCGCCAAAGCCGATCGTGGGTGGCAGAAGCTGTACATCGAGCATGTCCAGGGTGCCGACACCGGCGCCGACCTCGACTTCCTGGTGGGGTCGAGCGGATCGAAAGTGACGAGGGAGTCCCATTGATGACAGATCAGACGACGGATGCCGCACCCGCCCGACCCGAGCTGGCACTCGCTCGGGTCGAGCTCGACGGGGACATCTTTTGGGTGGTGCGATCTGGGGACGAATATGCGCCACTCGGCATGAGTTTGTCGGAGTTGCTGCGGCTGTCCTCTTCTGAAGCGCGCTCCGCGATCGAAGCTGCGGCCTCGCGGGCACAGCCCGCTCGGGAGCCAGCGCGCGAGAGCCCACTGGGCTCTCGCCCCCGAGCGCTGGCTCCGATCGACCCCCAACAGGAGGTCTGGGCTGCAGGGGTGACCTACCTGCGCAGCCGCGACGGCCGCATCGAGGAGGCGAGCGACGGCGGCCCGTACGACCGCGTGTACGTGGCCGAGCGCCCTGAGCTGTTCTTCAAGTCGACGGGCGTGCGGGTGGTCGGTGACGGCGAGCCGGTCGGCAAGCGCGCGGACTCGACGTGGGACGTGCCGGAGTCCGAGCTCGGCATCGTCGTCAACTCGGCCGGCGAGATCTTCGGCTACGTGCCGGGGAACGACTCGTCGAGCCGCTCGATCGAGGGTGAGAACCTGCTCTATCTGCCGCAGGCCAAGGTCTTCACGGCCGGGTGCGCGCTCGGCCCCGAGATCGTGCCCGCCTGGGCGGCGACGCCGCCGTTCGGCATCCGTCTGCTCATCGAGCGCGACGGCGCTGCCGTCTTCGACGAGCGGACCTCGACCGACCAGCTCGCCCGCCGGCTCGACGACCTCGCCGATTGGCTGTTCCGCGGCCTCGATTTCCCCGACGGCGTCGTCGTACTGACCGGCACCGGCGTGGTGCCGCCGGCCGAGTTCACCCTGCATGACGGCGACGAGGTCACGATCGAGATCGACGGCGTCGGTCGCCTCACGAACCCGGTGGTGACGGTCGGCCGCTGACCCGTCGCCTTCCCCACGCCCTCCCCACCGATGGTCGAGTAGCCGCGCGAAGCGCGGCGTATCGAGACGCCTCCCCGCGAAGAAGGGTCTCGATACGCGCCTACGGCGCTACTCGACCGCCGGGGGCGGAAGCGCGTCACCCGGCGAAGGCGGGCAGCGCGACGCCGCGCACGCCCGGCTGCACCGCGAACACCGCGCCGGCCGCAGGCTCGGCATCCTCGGCGAGGTGCTGGCGCGAGGTCGTGATGTAGAGCGTGTCGAGGGATGCCCCGCCGAAGGCCGCCGCGCTCGTGTTCGTGGCCCCCGGCACCGAGACCTCCGCGGTGACCTCGCCCGACACGGGGTCGAGGCGGCGCACTGCTCCCCCGCCCCAGAACGCGACCCACAGGCCGCCCTCGGCGTCGATCGTCATGCCGTCGGGCGCGCCCTCGAAGTCAGACACGTCGGCGAGCGTCCTCCGTTCCGAGAATGTTCCGTCAGCGACCGAATAATCGAACACGTCGACCCGGTGCGTCGGGGTGTCGATGTAGTACGCCCGTGTGCCGTCGAGACTCCACTGCAGCCCGTTCGAGATCGTCGCGCCCTCGACGGCGACCGACGCGGTTCCATCGGGCTCGACCCGGTACAACGCAGCAGCCCTCGGCGTCTCGTCGTACGCCATCGAGCCGCAGAAGAACCGCCCGGCCGGGTCGCAGCCGCCCTCATTCAGACGTATGCCGGGGTCGTCGAGCACCGCAGCCAGCTGCCGCGCCGGCCGGAAGCCCGCGTCGAACAGCGAGAAGCCGTGCTCGGTCGCGACGATGAAGCCCCCGCTCGCCCGAGGCCGCACCACGGCCGCCACGGGCGAGCCGACCGAATAGCGGGCGGGCGACGTCAGCGTCGACAGGTCGACGACGCTGCCGGCAAGCATGTCGACCACCAGCATCCGTTCACCCGCTGCGTCCCAGCAGGGGCCCTCGCCATGCCAGGTCACGGGCGCGGTGAGCTGCTCAGCCTTCACATCCAGCCTCCGTCCACGACCCAGCTCTGCGCCGTGCAGAGCCGGGAGTCGTCCGCGGCGAGCCACAGCATGAGGCGCGCCACGTCAGCAGGGTAGAGCAGCTCGGGCAGGCACTGCGCCGCCATGATCTTGGCCCGCTCGGCATCCCCCACCCAATTCTCGAGCTGCCGGGGCGTCATCACCCACCCCGGGATGATGCAGTTCACCCGCACGCCGTCCGGCCCGAACTCGCGCGCCAGGGTGCGCGTCAGGCCTTCGACCCCGGCCTTCGCCGTGATGTAGACCGGCAGCTCGACGAGGTCGATGTGCGCGCTGATCGACCCGAGGTTGATGATCGAGCCGCCGCCCGCCGCGCGCATCTGGGCCCGCACCGCCTGCGCCGCGAAGAACTGGTGGCGCACGTTGACCGCGATCCCTGCATCCCACGCGGCCACGTCGATCTCATCCACGGGCCGACGCGTGTCGTTCGCGGCGTTGTTGACCAGCACCCGGATGGGACCGAGGCGATCGGATGCCTGCCCGATGGCAGCCCGCAGCGCGCGCACGTCGGTGACATCGGCCGGAAGGAACAGGGCGCCCGTCTCGGCGGCGAGCGCCGCGCCGGCATCCGTGTCGACGTCGACGAACGCCACCCGCGCCCCCTGCGCCGCGAGCTGCGCGACGAACTCGCGGCCCAGCCCCGTCGCTCCGCCGCTCACGAAGGCCGTGCGGCCGACGAGCGAGGGGTAGCGCGCGAAGGCGGATGCCTGCTCCGTCATGTTTTCGGTCATCGTCATTGCTAACCTCATGTGCACAAAGTTTCTCTGCCGGAGAGAAAGCTATCGTCGAGAGTATCGTCATGAGCACACCCGCACACCCCAGGCGCGCAACCCTCTCAGAGGTCGCCGCACTCGCCAGCGTCTCGATCGCGACCGTCTCGAAGGTGCTCAACGGCCGCTCCGGCGTCTCCGACGAGACCCGCAGCCGCGTCGAGTCGCTGCTCGACGAACGCAACTACAACCGGCGCAACACCTCGCAGAGCGCGGCGCCGCTCGTCGACGTGCTGTGCTTCGAGATCGACAGCCCCTTCGGCGGCGCGGCGATCTCGGGCATCGAGCGCGTCGCCCGCGAGCAGGGCATCGGCATGGTCGTCACCGGCACCGAAGTCACGCACCAGCCGGGCGCGGCCTGGGTCGAGGGGGTGCTGCGCAGACAGCCGATCGGCATCATCCTCGTCGCCGCAGCGCTCAGCGAGAAGGTGAAAGCGCGGCTGCGCAGCCGGAACATCCCGGTCGTGATGATCGACCCCTACGGCGCACCGGCAACGGATGCCCCGTCGATCGGCTCCGCCGACTGGAACGGCGGCTATCTCGCGACCCGCCACCTGATCGAGCTCGGCCACACGAGGATCGCGATCGTCACCGGCCCCGATGACATGCTCGCCTCGACGGCGCGCCTCTCGGGCTACCGGGCGGCGCTCGACTCCGCCGGCATCCGGCCGCGTCGCGACTGGATCAGGCCCGGCAAGTTCCACCATGACGACGGGCTGAGCCAGGGCATCGAGCTGTTGCGGGCCGACCCCGACGAGCGGCCGACGGCGATCTTCGCCTCCAGCGATCTGCAGGCCCTCGGGGTGTACGACGCGGCGCGCTCGCTCGGCCTCGACGTGCCGGGCGATGTCTCGGTCGTGGGCTACGACGATCTCGCGATCGCGAAGTGGGCCGGCCCCGCGATGACGACCATCCGCGTGCCGCTCGCCGAGATGGCCGAGCAGGCGATGCGCCTCGTCACGCGCTTGCGCAGCGAGCCCGAGCTCGCCTTCCGCCGCGTCGACATGGCGACGACGCTCGTCGTGCGCGGCAGCACCGCCCCACCCCGCGCGTAGCACCGACCAGCACCGCCCCGCCTGGCACCGCCTCGCTTCGCCCGTGCGCTGCTCGGATCCGCAGTGCGCTGCCCGGATCCGAGGCGCGCACGGCGGATCGCAGCAGCGCACCCGCGCGCCCCGCCCGCCGCGCGCGACGGCGTCCGGCCGCGCCCGGTTGCGCACAGATAACGAAAGTTTCCTATTTCCTAGGAAATCTTGACGCAGATTTTCGTCCTCGTTACCTTCGTGCCGAGTGACAACGCAGTCACCCATGACCAATGAGGAAGAACATGCGATTCCCATTCCGATCGAAGAACGCCCTCCGATCGCTCGCCGTCGTCGCGGCAACCGGCCTCGCGGCCGTCGCACTCGCCGCGTGCAGCAGCGGCAGCGCAAGCCAGGGGTCGGCCGGCTCCGCCACGAAGGGCACGATCAACTGGTGGGGCTGGACCCCGACCAACACCGACGAGGCGAAGGGCTTCATCGCCGCGTTCAACAAGCAGTACCCGAACATCAAGGTCAACTTCAAACTGATCGGCATCAGCGACTACCAGGCCGCGATGCGCCCGGCACTGGCATCCAACAGCGGTCCTGATGTCTACGATCTGCAGCCCGGCGCCTACGTGCAGCAGTTCGGCAGCTACGCAGAGGACCTGACCCCGGTCGCCGAGAAGGCGCTCGGCAGCGACTGGAAGTCGAAGATCGCGAAAATCGCGGTCGACGGCCTCAGCGCGAAGGGCAAGCTCACCGCGCTGCCGATCGGCTCGACCTTCGCCGGCTCGCTCTGGTACAACGCGGACCTCTTCGCGAAGTACAAGCTCCAGCCGCCGAAGACGCTCGACGAGTGGAAGCAGGTCTGCGCGACGTTCAAGGCGAACGGGGTCGGATGCTTCGCCCAGGGCGCCTCGCAGGAGGGCTTCGACCAGGACACCCTGCAGGCCATCGCGAACTCGGTCGACCCCGGCTGGTGGACCAAGGCCTCGAAGGGCGACGCCAAGTGGGACTCCCCGCAGGGCGTCGAGACCCTCACCATCTGGAAGGAGCTCTTCACCGACGGGATCATGCAGGAGGGCGCGCTCGGCGCCCAGCAGTACCCCGACGTGAACAACGCGTTCCTCACCGGCAAGTACGCGATGGTGATGATGGGCAGCTGGTACACGCAGTACGCGACGGCGGATGCCATGACGCAGGCCATCTCCTCCGCAGGTGTCGCCGGCGCGAAGCCGTTCCCGATCCTGCCCATCACGTTCCCCGACGTGGCGGGCAAGGGCAACACGAGCGAGATGTTCGGCGATGCCGACTACGGCCTCGCCGTGGCGAGCAAGTCGAAGAACCGCGCGGCGGCCGAGACGTTCGTGAAGTGGATGGCCACCAGCAAGGAGGGCCAGCAGCAGATCGCGAACCGCCTCGACACCACCCCGGTGCTCTCCGGCATCGCGCCGGACTTCAACACCATCAAGTTCGTCGACCCGTCGCTGCAGAGCGGCCCCGTGAACGAGTACCTCAAGAACACGGCATCCATCGACGAGCCGCGCTTCGCCCTGCTGAACGCCGACATCGAGAATGCGTTCCTCGCGGCGGCCCAGTCGGTCGCGAGCGGCAGCGCCTCCCCGCAGAAGGCGGCGAGCACCCTGCAGCAGGCCGCCGTCGCGGCGAAGGCAGCCAACGGATGACGGTCTCGACCGAACGGTTGACCAGCAGCGGGGTCGGCTCGTCGAGCCGGCCTCGCGCCCGCCGACGCCTGCAGGCGCCCGGCCTGCCGTGGATCCTGCCGGCCCTCGTCCTCAGCGTCGGCCTGATCTACTACTGCATCGCCTACACCGGCTACATCTCGACGCTGAACTGGGACGGCGCGAGCCCCGAGAAGATCTCGGTCGGATTCCAGAACTACGCCAACATCGCCCGCGACCCCATCTTCTGGCGCGCGATCTGGCACACCGTCGCCTTCTTCGTCGTCACCTTCGTGGTGCAGACGGTGCTGGGCGTCGTGTTCGCGGTGATCATGCACTCGCGCATCCGTCTCGCCGTGATCTACAAGGTCATCGTGTTCGTGCCCGTCGTGCTCGCCCCGGCGATCATGGCGCCGGTCTTCCGCCAGATCTTCGCCGCGGACGGCCAGTTCAACTGGGTGCTCGAGCATGTGGGACTCGGATTCCTCCAGCAGCCGTGGATCGGCCAGGAATCCACCGCCCTCCCTGTCATCATGGTGATCACGATCTGGCAGTGGACCGGCCTCACCTTCGTGCTCTACTACGCCGCGATGAGCCAGATCGACCAGTCGCTGCTCGAGGCGGCGCGCATCGACGGCGCCGGCAACCTGCGCACCCTGGTCAGCATCATCTGGCCGAGCCTGCGCGGCACGACGGTCGCGCTCGCGATCCTCGGGGCGATCGGCGCACTCAAGACCTTCGACGTGCCGTGGCTCGTCACGATCGCCGGGCCCAACAACGCGACGCAGTTCCTCGGCACGTACATCTATCAGATGACGATCCAGCTGGCACACGTCGGCTATGGAGCCGCACTCTCGATCGTGCTGCTCGTGATCGCGCTCGTGATGGCGATCATCCTGCAGCTCGTCGGCCGGGAAGACACCCGCCCCGAGGGCCGGAACACGCGCAGCAAGGGAGCCCGCTGATGTTCGAGGTCCGCAGATGGTGGAGCAAGGGCATCCTGCAGCTCGTCGCCACCCTGCTCGTGCTGCCGTACCTCTTCCCGCTCATCGCGATGGTGCAGGGGTCCTTCCAGGGCGACGGCTGGGGCAACTACCGCGACGTGCTGCAGGTGCCCGGGTTCTTCCGCTTCTTCGTGAACAGCGCCGTGATCGCGGCCGGCGTGATCGTGATCGTCTACGTCGTGACGATGCTCGCGTCGTACGGATTCGCCAAGCTGCACATCCGCGCCCGCGAGGTGTACTTCTGGCTGCTGCTCGCGTGCCTCACCCTGCCCGAGGTCGTGCTGCTGACCCCGCTGTTCACCACGACACAGGCGGTCGGCCTGTTCAACACCTACTGGGCGGTCATCCTGCCGCTCGCCGCGCTGCAGGTGCCGTTCGCCGTGCTGCTCACCCGCAACTTCATCAACGGCCTGCCCGACGAGATGTTCGAGGCGGCGCGCGTCGACGGGGCGAACTCGCTGCGCGGCTTCGTGTACCTGGTGATCCCGCTCACCCGACCGATCGCCGCCGCTGTGCTGATCTTCACGCTCATCGGGGCGTGGAACGACTACCTCATGCCGCTGGTCTTCCTGCAGTCGCAGGACATGCAGACCATCACCCTCGTCCCGCAGTTCTTCGTCGGGGAGTTCAGCAACGACCAGACGAAGATCCTGGCGTCGGCCGTGCTGACCGCTATTCCGGAGATCGTGGCCTACCTGTGCCTGCAGGGCCTCTTCGAGCGCGGTCTCTCGGCCGGCGCCATCAAGTAACGCAACTGAACAAGGAGTACGAATGCCCCTCATCCAAGTCGACCTCGACGCCGAGCTGTACGCGAGCACGGGCGATGCCATCGGCGAGGCGGTGCACCAGGCGCAGATCGAGGCGCTGGGCGTCCCCGCCGACGACCGCTTCCAGGTGTTCCGCCCGCACGCCGCGGGCGAGCTGAAGTTCGACCCGGGGTACAACGGCGTCGACCGGCGGAACATGGTGCTGATCCAGGTGACGGCCGTGCACATGTACCCGGTCGCGGTGAAGCGGCGGTTCTTCGAGGCGGTCGTCGCGAAGCTCGCGCCGCTCGGCATCCGCAGTGCGGACGTGCACATCGCGCTGAGCGAGAACGGCTTCGAAGACTGGTACGCGGGCAAGTGAGCCCAGAATTTTCAGGAGAGATACGGATGCTTGATCACGACCGTGCCGCACTGACGGTGCTCTTCCTCGGCGGCACAGGGACCATCAGCGCCTCGTGCGTGCGACTCGCGGTGGCCCAGGGGTTCCGCGTGAGTGTGCTCAACCGGGGTGCGAACCGCAGCGGCCGCGAGCTGCCCGCCGACGTCGAATGGCTGACGGGGGACGTGACGGATGACGCCTCCCTCGTCGCGGCGATCGGCGATCGCTCCTTCGACGCGGTCGTCAACTTCCTCTCGTATGACGAGGACGACGTCGGCCGCATGGTGGCGCTGTTCAGCGGCCGCACACGGCAGTACGTGCACATCAGCTCGGGTTCGATCTACGCGAAGCCCGTGCTGATCACCCCGATCACCGAGTCGACTCCGACGGCGCCCAACCCCCCGCTGCCGTACGCGACCGCGAAGTGGCGCGCCGAGCAGGCGCTCGCCCGCGCCCACCGCGAGCAGTGCTTCCCGGTCACCGTGATCCGGCCGTCGCACACCTACGACGACGCGAACCCGCCGCTGCCCGGCGGCTGGTCGGTCGTCGACCGCATCGCCCGCGGCGAAGAGGTCGCGGTGCACGGCGACGGCACCTCGCTGTGGACTCTCACCCATGCCGAGGACTTCGCCCAGGGCCTCGTCGGCCTGCTCGGCAGCGAGCGCGCGATCGGCGAGACGTTCCACATCACGGGCGACGACGTGCTCACCTGGGACCAGATCCACACCCTGTTCGCCCGCGCGCTCGGCGTCGAGCCGCGGATCGTGCACGTGCCGAGCGAGTTCTACCCGGTGGTGGCACCCGAGTGGTTCTGGTCGGGCGAGTTCGTCGGCGACCTCGGCCACTCGGCGGTCTTCGACAACGCGAAGATCCGCCGCTTCGTGCCCGGCTTCGCGCCGAAGCTCACCTTCGAGCGCGCGGTGCTGCGGATGCTGGACTGGCGCGCCGCGCACCCCGAGCTCGCCCGCGGCGACGCCGCGACCGCAGAGGTCCTCGAGCGGGTCGTCGACGCCTATCACGCGGCGCGGCAGGCCTTCGCCGACCGGGCGCCGGGCGCGACCTCGCCGGCTCCCGCCGCCGCGGTAGCTTCGTGAGCATGACGACGATCCCCCGGCATCCGCTCGGCTCCACCGGTCTCGAGGTGACGGCGCTCTGCGTCGGCACCAGCCCGCTCGCGAGCATGAAGCGGCTGTACGGCTACGACGTCTCTGATGAGCGCGCGATCGCGACGGTCGAGGCGGTGTTCGACAGCCCGATCCGGTTCATCGACACCTCGAACGGCTATGGCGACGACGGCTCCTCCGAGCGCCGCATCGGCGCCGCGATCGCCGCGCGCGGCGGTCTTCCCGCCGACGTGGTGCTGGCCACCAAGACCGACCCCGATCCCGAGACGGGGTCGTTCGACGGTGCCCGCATCCGCGCGTCGTTCGAGGAGAGCCTCACGCGCCTCGGCGTCGACCGCGTGCCGCTGCTGTACCTGCACGACCCCGAGCGCATCTCCTTCGCCGACGGCGTCGCCCCCGGCGGCCCGGTCGAGGCGATGGTCGCGCTCAAGGAGGCGGGCGCCGTCGATTTCATCGGCGTCGCCGGCGGCCCGGTCGACCTGCTCGAGCAGTACCTCGACACGGGCGCCTTCGATGTCGTGCTGAGCCACAACCGCTACACGCTGCTCGACCGCTCGGCGCAGCACCTCTTCGAGGGCGCGCGCGAGCGCGGCATCGGCGTGGTGAACGCGGCGCCGTACGGCGGCGGCATGCTCGCGAAGGGCCCGGACACCCAGGCGAAGTACGGCTATGGCGAGCGCGACGGCAGGATCGCGGATGCCGCGCGCGCCATGCAGGCGGCATGTGAGCGCTACGGGGTGCCGCTTCCCGCCGCCGCCCTGCAGTTCTCGCTGCGCGCGCCCTTCGTCGACTCGACCGTCGTCGGCGTCTCATCGCCCGAGCGCGTCGCCGAGACGGTGCGCTTCGCCACCCTCCAGATCCCCGAGGCCCTCTGGCCCGAGCTGGAATCCCTGGTCCCACCCGCCGACCTCTGGCTCAACTGACCCTGCTCGTGACCCTGCTCGCGCTACAGCTGCGGAACCGCGCTGCTGCCCTCCGAGGCGCGCTGTTCCGCAGCTGTAGCGCGCCGCGGACTTATGCGCGCGGCACCGCCGTCGAGCCCCGCACCACGAGCTGCGTCGCGAGATCGATGCGCAGGTGGTCGTGCGTGGCCGCGCCGCGCAGCCGCAGCGCGAGCCGCGTCGCCTGCTCGGCCATGTCGGCGGTCGGCTGGCGCACGGTCGTGAGCGGCGGCCCGACCCAAGCGGCGACGGGCAGATCGTCGAATCCGACCACGGACAGCTCGTCGGGGATCACGACCCCCTTCGCCCGCGCAGCCTCGTAGACGCCGAGCGCCTGCAGGTCGCTCTCGGCGAAGATCGCCGTCGGCGGCTCGGGCAGCGACAGCAGCGCGAGCCCCTCGGCGAGGCCGCTCGCGAGGTCGAAGTCGCCCGAGCGCAGGTATTCGGGCGGCACGGCGACTCCCCCGGCATCCAGCGCCGAACGGAACCCCGAGAGCCGCGCCCGCGACATCAGCATGTCGTCGGGGCCGGCGATCACGGCGACGCGGGTGTGCCCGAGCTCGAGCAGGTGCCGGGCCGCCAGGGTGCCGCCCGACCAGTTCGCGGCGCCGATGGCGGGAACGTCCGGCGGCGGGTCGCCCGCCGGGTCGATGATCACGAAGGGGATGTTGCGCACGCGCAGCTGTCGGCGGGATTCCTCGGGCAGGCCCGACAGCACGAGCACGACGCCGACGGGCCTGCGCTCGAGGGCGCCCTCGATCCAGTCGGCGGCGGGCGCGTGCCGGTCGCCGCTCTCGGTGACGACGACCGACAGCCCGTTCTCCTTCGCGACGCGCTCGACGCCGCGGATGATCTCGAGCGTCCACTCGGTGCCGAGCTGCCCGAACACCACTTCGATCAGCGATGAGGACTGTGCGGTTCCCCGCCGGTTGTAGCCGTGCTCGTGCAGCAGCGCCTCGACGCGCGCCCGGGTCGCCTCGCCGACGCCGGAGCGCCCGTTCAGCACCTTCGACACGGTCGACAGCGACACCTCGGCGTCGTCGGCGATGCGCGACAGCGTCGCGCGCTCGCCCGAATCCGTCATGCTCGCGATCCTAGAGGGGTCCATTCACCCGTCCCATCTGCACGCGCTGCTCGGATCCTCATTGCGCTGCTCGGATCCGTGCCGCGCAGAGCGGATCCGAGCAGCGCACGCCCGCGGCGCATCAGCTCACGGGGTGTCGGCGAGCGGCACGAGCGCCGGGCGGTCGACGGTGCTCGTGAGCTCGACGACCCGCGACTCGGCCGACGCGGTCAGGATCGACTCCATGATGTCGAGCACGTGGAAGGCGAGCTCGCCCGACGCGCGGTGCGGCGTCCCCGCGGCGATCGCGGCGGCCATGTCGGCGAGGCCGTAGCCGCGCCCGGCATCCCGGTATCCCGCCGACTCCGGCATCGGCGCCCACTCGCCCGACGCCGCCGTGAACACCTCGACGGGGTCCGAGAACCGGTTCGGGTCGGGCACCGCGAGGGTGCCCTGCGAGCCGTAGACCTCGAACAGCGGCGAGCGCGTCGCCCACACCTCGAAACTCACGGTCACGCTCGACGCGACCCCCGAGGCGTGCTCGAGCAGCGCCGTGATGTGCGTGTCAACATCCACCGGCAGCACGGTGCCGGCGTTCGGGCCGGTCGCGATCGTGCGCTCCCGCGCCGAGCGCCGAGCGACACCCGAGACGCGCACGACGGGGCCGAGCAGGTGCACGAGGCTCGTCAGATAGTACGGCCCCATGTCGTAGAGCGGGCCACCGCCCGGCTGGTAGTAGAAGGCGGGAGCCGGATGCCAGCGCTCGTGCCCGGGCGCAGACCAGTGCACCGACGCGCCGAGCACCTCGCCGATCACGCCGTCGTCGACGACCTTGCGCGCGGTCTGGATGCCGGTGCCGAGCACCGTGTCGGGCGCGCTGCCGACGCGCAGCCCGTCCTTCTGCGCGTCGATCAACGGCCGGGCCTCGGCGGTCATGAGCCCGAGGGGCTTCTCGGCGAAGACGTGCTTGCCCGCGGCGAGCGCGCGCAGCCCCACCTCGACGTGCGCCGCCGGGATCGTCAGGTTGATGACGGCGTCGATGTCATCGGAGGCGAGCAACTCGTCGACGCTGCGCACGGCGACGCCCTGACCTGCGGCGACCTCGGCGGCGCGCGCCTCGTTGAGGTCGGCGACCGCCACGAGCTTCAGGTTCGGCAGCTTCGGCAGGCTCTCGAAGTACTGCTTCGAGATCACGCCGACGCCGATCACGCCGACGCGCAGCACCTCGCGCGAGGCATCCGTGCCCCCGCTCATGCCGCCACCTCGGAGCCGCGCGCCGCCCACAGCAAGCCGCGCTCGATGATGGTGCGCACGTTCGGGTCGTTCACGACCTCGAGCTTGTGGCCGGGAGCCGAGACGAAGATGCGGCCCTTGCCCCACTGGCGGGTCCAGATCGCGGGCGCGGTGACCGGTCGGTTCCAGGCATCCCACGGCCTGACGCTCTGCGTCGTCGTCGCCAGCACATCGTTGTATGCGTCGGAGAGTACCCAGTACTGCTCGGTGTGCAGCTCGAAGTCGGCGATGCCCTGCGTGATCGGGTGCGACTTTCCGAGTTCGGTGATGTTGACCGTGTAGTCGAGGTAGTTGTCCGACTGCTCGCCCGTGCGCAGCGAGGGCTCGATGCCCGCGTGGTGAGCGAACTGGCCGCCGATCATGTGCAGGTAGTCCGCGTTGTCGCGGTACGAGTCGGCGATGCCGCCGTGCCAGCCGGCGAGCCCCGTGCCGTTCAGCACCGCGCGGCGCAGCCCCGCGAACTCTCCCCGCTCGATGGTGTTCATCGTGTTGATCTGCACGATCAGGTCGACGGTGTCGAGGTAGTCGAGGTCCGTGTAGACCCCGGTTCCCTCCGACACGCGGATGCGGAATCCGTGCTCCTCGAGGAACGGGATGAACGAGTCGGTGGTCTCGACGGGCTCATGGCCGTCCCAGCCGCCGCGGACGAGGAGCGCGTTGCGCTGCGTCATGCTTGCTTCTCTCTTATATATACGTAGGCGTAGCTAGTTCTTGGTGCTGAACGCGGCATCGAAGGCGGTGGCGGATGCCTCGATCGCATGCTCGCGCACGAAAGCCAGCGCTTCGGGCGCGCCTTTCAGGCGGTCCATTCCGGCGTCCTCCCACTCGACCGAGAGCGGACCCTCGTAGCCGATGGCGTTGAGCATGCGGAACGCGTCCTCCCACGGCACGTCGCCGTGGCCGGTGTTGATGAAGTCCCAGCCGCGGCGCGGGTCGGCCCAGGCGAGGTGCGACGACAGCCGGCCGTTGCGCCCGTTGAGCCGCTTCTTCGTGTCCTTGCAGTGCACGTGGTAGATGCGGTCCTGGAAATCCCAGAGGAACCCGACGGGGTCGAGGTCCTGCCACACCATGTGCGACGGGTCCCAGTTCAGGCCGAAGGACTCGCGGTGCCCGATCGCCTCGAGCGTCGCCTTCGTCGTCCAGTAGTCGTAGGCGATCTCGCTCGGGTGCGGCTCGAGCGCGAACTTCACGCCGACCTCGTCGAACACGTCGATGATCGGGTTCCACCGGTCGGCGAAGTCCTGATAGCCGGCGTCCACCATCGCCTGCGAGGCGGGTGGGAACATCGCGACGTACTTCCAGATCGACGAGCCGGTGAACCCGGTGACGACCTTCGCGCCGAGCCGGCCCGCAGCCCGCGCCGTGTTCTTCACCTCTTCGGCGGCGCGCTGCCGCACGCCCTCCGGGTCGCCGTCGCCCCACACGGAGTCGGGCAGGATGTCGCGGTGGCGCTGATCGATCGGGTCGTCGCACACCGCCTGGCCCTTGAGGTGGTTCGACACCGCGTAGACCTTGAGGCCGTTCTTCTCGAGGATCGCCAGCCGGTCGGCGACGTAGTCGTCGTCGACGGCCGCGCGGTTCGGGTCGAGGTGGTCGCCCCACGAGGCGATCTCGAGGCCGTCGTAGCCCCACTCGCCCGCGAGCCGCGCCACCTCCTCGAACGGCAGATCGGCCCATTGGCCGGTGAACAGGGTGACGGGTCGTGCCATGGCTTCTCTCCTTCGATGCCGTGAAAACGGATGCTTCAGGAAACGGGGGTCCAGACGGCGTTCGCCGCAGCGGACCGCTCGACGGCGTCCAGCACCTGCTGCACCTGCAGCCCGTCATCGAACGACGGCGAGGGCGCGCGCCCTTCCGCGATGTCGAAGACCAGGTCGCGCAGCTGGTGCGAGAACGGATGCTCGTAGCCGAGGCCGTGCCCCGTCGGCCACCACACGGCGTACGGGTGCTCCGGCTCGGTGACGAAGATGCGGCGGAAGCCCTGCTCGCCCGCGGCATCCGTGCCGTCGTAGAACTCGAGCTCGTTCATCCTCTCGAGGTCGAAGACGATCGCGCCGCGCGAGCCGAAGATCTCGATCTTGAGGCCGTTCTTGCGGCCCGTGGCGTAGCGCGTCGCCTCGAAGCTCGCCACCGCCCCGCCCGAGAGCTGCCCCGTGAACCAGGCGGCGTCGTCGACCGTGACGATGCCGCGCTCGTCAGAGGCGGTGCCGGACAGCCCGACGCCCTCGCCCAGCAGCGGACGCTCGGTGACGAAGGTGCGCAGGTGGCCCGAGACCTGCTCGACCGTCTGCCCGGTGATGAACTGCACGGAGTCGACCGCGTGCGCACCGATGTCGCCCAGCGAGCCCGAGCCGGCGAGCTTCTTGTCGAGCCGCCAGGTCATGGGGCCGTTCTCGTCGACGAGCCAGTCCTGCAGGTACGCGGCCCGCGCCTGGCGCACCTCTCCGATGCGGCCGGCCTGCACGAGATCGCGCGCGAGGGTGAGGGCGGGCACGCGGCGGTAGGAGAACCCGACCATCGAGCGGATGCCTCGGGCGGCGGCCGCCCGTGCAGCATCCGCCATCGCCCGGGCTTCTTCCACGGTGTTCGCGAGCGGCTTCTCGCACAGCACGTGCTTCCCCGCCTCGAGCGCGGCGATCGCGATCTCGGCGTGGCTGTCGCCCGGGGAGCAGATGTCGACCAGGTCGATGTCGTCCCGCGCGATCACCGCGCGCCAGTCGGTCGAGGCCTCTGCCCAGCCGAGCTTCTCGGCGGCGGCCTGCGTCTTGGCGGCGTCCCGGCCGACGATCACCGTCATCTCGGGCGCGAGCGGCAGGTCGAAGAACCGCGGCGCGACGCGGA
Source organism: Gryllotalpicola koreensis (assembly GCF_039538185.1). Taxonomy (NCBI): domain Bacteria; kingdom Bacillati; phylum Actinomycetota; class Actinomycetes; order Micrococcales; family Microbacteriaceae; genus Gryllotalpicola; species Gryllotalpicola koreensis. The sequence goes on along the minus strand of NZ_BAABBW010000003.1, from coordinate 97,673 downwards.
ACGCCTGGCTGTGGGCGGCGCCCATGAAGCCGGTTCCGATCATGGCGACGCGCAGGGTGGAGGTTGATGTCACGTGGGACTCCTTCGTCTCAGAGAAAGCTATCGCATTCTCGCGCGGAAGTTTCTCTATGCCTTGGCCGGCGGCGCCGTGCTGTCGCGCACCACGAGGCTCGTCGCGAGGTCGACGCGTGCCGCGCGCAGCGTGCCGCGGTGCGCGTCGAGGGCGAGCAGCGCCGCCTGCTCCCCCATCTCGGCGAGCGGCTGGCGCACGGTCGTGAGCGGCGGCCCCGACCAGCGCGCGATCTCGAGATCGTCATAGCCGACGACCGACAGCTCGCGCGGCACCGACAACCCCAGCATCCGCGCCGCCTCGAGCACGCCGAGCGCCATCAGGTCGTTGCCCGCGAAGATCGCGGTCGGGCGGTCGGGAAGCTGCAGCAGCTCGCGGCCGAGAGCGAGGCCGTCTTCGCGCAGGAAGTCGCCCCAGCGCAGAGCGTCGGCGCGGAACGGAACGCCGGCCTCGTCGAGCGCCGCGCGGAAACCGGAGACGCGAGCGCGCGAGCACATCATGTCGTGCGGGCCGCCGATGACCCCGATCGAACGGTGCCCGAGCTCGAGCAGGTGCCGGGCGGCCTGCACGCCTCCCGACCAGTTGGCGCTGCCCACGGAGGGCACATCGGGTGCCGGGTCGCCGGCCGGGTCGAGGATGACGAACGGGATGCCGCGCAGCGCGAGCCGCTCCTTCGACGCCTTCGGCAGATCGCTGAACACCAGCACGACGCCGGACGGCCGGCGCTGCAGCACCTGATCGAGCCACTCCGGCCCCGGGGTGTGCCGGTCGCCGCTCTCGGTCAGCACCACGCTCATGCCCCGCGATACCGCGGCACGCTGCACCCCGCGGATGATCTCGATCGCGAACGCCGACTCGACCCGCTCGAAGACCAGCTCGACGAAGGGCTGGCGATGCCGCTCGGCGGGCGGGCTGTAGCCGTGGGTGCGCAGCGCGCGCTCCACCCGCTCGCGCGTCTCGGCCGAGACGCCCGAACGCCCGTTGAGCACCTTCGACACCGTCGAGGGCGAGACCTCGGCGGTACGCGCGATGTGGGTGAGAGTGGCGGCCGACTTGCTCATGCCGGCCATTCCTCGACGAGGTGCGTCGCGACGCGGAAGGCGTTCGCGACGATCGTGAGCGTCGGGTTCACGCTGCCGTTGGTCGGGTGCAGCGACGAGTCGCACACCACGACGCGCCGAGCGCCCCAGAGCCGCCCGAAGCGGTCGGTCGCGCCCGTGGCGGGGTCGTCGCTCATGCGCGCGGTCCCGCAGCTGTGCTCGCCGGCGGCCGAGGCCGTCGCCGTGCCGAGCAGCCGCCGCACCTCGCGCGCACCCGCCGCCTCGAGCCACGCCGCGCTCTCGCGCGCGAGCCCGGCCTCGACCTCGTGCGAGGCGGCGTGCACGTCCTTGCGGAGGCGCGCGCCCGGCTTCCCCCAGCGATCGAGCACGCCGGCCGCGAGCGACACGCGCGACGACGGCAGCGGGATCTCCTGCCCCATCGCGAACACCCCGAAGGAGTAGGCGCGCCCCTCGCGCATCCACTCCTTGTGCCTCGCTCCCCACGCGGGCACCCCGGGACCGGGCTGCAGCGCGCTGGTCAGCGGCAGCAGGCTCATCAGGTCGACGAGCACCCCGCCGCCCCACGGCACGGAGGGGCCGTGCACGTGGTCGAGCGTCGCGATCGAGTGCCCGGGCCCGATGAAGTTCTTGACCTTCTGCTCCACCGTGCCGAGCACGGTCGAGGTGCGGTGGTCGTGGATGTGCCGGCCGAGCTCGTCGTTGCCGAGTCCGCTCGCGAGCAGCAGCCGCGGTGTCTCGACGGCGCCGGCCGACACGACGACGACATCGGCGCGCACCGTCAGCTCGGTGGGGTGCGCGTTCACGTTCGCCATGATGACGACGGATGCCCCGCCTGCGGCATCCGTCACCTCGATCGCCTCCGCGTCGTAGAGCACCCGGCAGTTGCCGGTCGAGACCGCCCGCGGGATGAAGGTGTTGTGCGCGCCGTTCTTCGCGTTCACCGGGCAGGCGTGGCCCACGCACTGCGCGCAACGCACGCAGGCCGGCCGCCCCTCGTGCGGGACGCTGTTGAGCGCGAGCGGGATCGGCCCCCAGCCCCAGCCGAGCCGGTCCGCGGCCGCGGCGAGCAGCTCGCGCGCGGGCTCGGTGCCGAACGGCGGCATGGGGTAGCCCCTGGTGCGCGGCGTCCGCCGGGTCAGCGCGCCCTCCTCGCCGGCGACGCCGAGCTCCCACTCGGCGCGTGTGTAGAACGGCTCGAGCTCGTCGTACGAGATCGGCCAGTCGGCGAGGCTCGCGCCCTCTGGATTGCCGTAGACCTCGCGCATCCGGAAGTCCTCGGGCATGAACCGCCATGCCATGCCCTGCCAGATGCGGGTGCCGCCGCCGAACGCGTCGGCGTTCAGCCCATAGCGATTGGCATCCCCGGTGCCATCGATGATTTCATCGCCGGCATCGGACTCGTGCACGCGCGGATGCCCCGCACCGGGCCCCACGCGCACGCCGTACACCGCGTTGCGCTTGTCGTGCAGGTGGTCGTTCCGCAGCAGCCGATTCGGCACGGCGGGCATCCGCTCGACGAGCAGCACCGACTTGCCGGCCTGCGCGAGCACCTGCGCGGCGACGCCGCCGCCCGGCCCGCTTCCGATCACGATCGCGTCGTAGTGATCGGCGACGGATGCTGCGTCGAGGCCGTCCGGCAACTCCGGCTCCACGATCTGGGCGCCCTCGGGCACGTGCCGGAAGCCGATCATGCCGAGGCCGACGGGGTCGCCGCGCCGCGCGTCCGCGGCGTAGAAGCCCTCGTAGGCGATGCGCCGGAGCGCCGCGAAGTCCTCGCTGCCCGCGCCGCCCTCGATCTCGTGCAGGATCGCGTCCTGTTCTGCTGGCAAGAGATCACCGAAGCCGGACCCCGGCCGTGCGGCGGCCGCGCTGTCGTCGAGCCGGGCGCTGAGGGATGCGAGGCCGGGAGCCGCCTCCAGCGGCTCCCGCCCCGCGACCCTCAGGTACTCGGCTACTCCCCCGTCCCAGCCGGCAGGCCAGGAATCCGCGGGGATGATGCGGTCGACCGCGGCACGCAGTGCCCGGTCTTCGACGATCCCCTCCCGATCGTCGCTTCCCACGTGATCAACGTCCTGCGAGCGACCCACCGATGCCGCCGACGCTGAAGTACCTGTTCAGCACCGAGAACACGATGATCGGGGGCGCCATCATCACGACCGCGACGGCCATGACGAGACCCCAGTTGGTCTGGTTCTGCTGGAAGAACGTCTGCAGACCGACCGGGAGCGTGAAGTTGATGTCGCTGCGCAGGAAGACGACGGAGATCAGGTAGTCGTTCCAGGCGAGCAGGAAGGTGAAGATCGCCGTCGACAGCACGCCGGGCAGCGAGTTGCGCAGCACCACCCGCACGAATCCGCCCGCGACGGAGCAGCCGTCCATCCAGGCGGCCTCCTCCAGCGAGATCGGGATCGAGTCGTAGTACGCAGCCATCATCCAGATCGCCACCGACATCGACTGGCCGACGAAGATGATCACGACGCCGAGCAGGTTGTCCACCAAGTGCAACTGCGCGAACAGCATGTACAGCGGGATGACAGCGGAGACCACCGGCAGCGATTGCACGACGAACAGCACCAGCGAGTAACTGGACACCAGCCGGTTGCGGCCGCGCGAGAGCACGTAGCCCGCGGGCGCCGCTGCCAGCAGTGAGACGATGACCGTCAGCAGTGCGACGAAGAGGCTGTTCTCGAGCCAGTACACGACGTTCGTCGATTCGAAGACCGTCGCGAAGTTCTGGAACGTCCACCCGGTCTCGTTGCTGCCGAGCGCCGGCTGCAGCGACAAGTAGAGGACGCCCAGCACGGGCAGCAGCAGGATCGCGGTGACGATGAGGATGAGGGTGAAGCGCCACCACTGGCCGCGCGTGCCCTCTGTGTCGATGCGGCCCTTGCCGCCGCTGCGGTGCAGCACCATCGCCCGCGTGCTGTCGGGTTCGACTGCGACGCTCATTCGATGTTGACCTTTCTGATCTGGCGGTAGAGCACGACCGAGACGACGACCAGCACAGCGGTCATCAGGAAGGCGATCGCGGTACCCGAGCCGGTGTCGAAGTTCTGGAAGACGGTGCGGTACGCGGTGACGATCAGCGTCGAGGTCGCGTTGGCCGGCCCGCCGCCGGTCAGCAGGAAGATGGTCGGGAAGTCGTTGACGCACCAGATGGTCATGAGGATCCAGCTGATGAAGGTCGAACGCGAGATGAGCGGCATCGTGATGCTGCGGAAGGTCTGCCACGCCGAGGCGCCGTCCACCTTGGCCGCCTCATAGACGTTGGTGTCGACCGACGCGAGCGCCGAGCCCATCATCATCATCATGAAGGGGAAGCTGATCCACACCTTGAACAGGCAGACGGTGATCTTCGCCAGGGTGGGGTCTGCGAGGAAGTACACGTAGTGCCCGGTCATGGCGAAGATCAGGATCTGCACCGGGCTCTGCGGCGTCGCCATCAGCCAGTTCCAGGCGGTCGCGGACACGACCGTCGGGACGACCCACGGCAGCAGCAGGAGGACCTTGAACGCCGGGCCTGCCGGGATCTTCGTGCGCAGCAGCAGCGCGAACAGCAGGCCGATGACCCAGCTGCCGAACACGCCGACCACCGTGAAGATCAGGGTGAACAGCGCACCGTCCCAGAACCAGCCCGCCGTGAGGACGTTGACGTAGTTCTGGAAGCCGATCCACGGGCCCAGCGCCAGCAGGTTGCCCTGCCGCAGCGACTGCATGCCCGCGTACAGCAGCGGATAGAGGTTGATCAGAAGAAGAAGGATCAGCGACGGCAGCGCGAAGTAGACGAGGGTCGCCGCTCCGCGAGACGGGCCGCGGCGCTTCGCGCCCGGCCCACCCGAGCGGGGGCCGGCGCCTGCGACGCCGACCCCCTTTCGTGCCTGCTCGATCCCGGTTGCGACGGATGTCGACATTCAGGGCTCCTCGTGCAGGTGGTGACTGGTATTCGGGTTGCTTGCGCGGCTCAGCTCTTGAGCTTCGCCAGGCTGTCCTTGATGCCGTTCTGCAGCGTGGTGAGCGCGCTCTTGGCATCCGTCTTGCCACCGTAGATCGACTGGGCGAAGGTGTCCATGATCGGGGTGCCGTCCACCGTGGTGACGCCGAGGAACAGGGAGTCGGAGCCGGGGGCCGCCCAGGTGTGCGAGATCGGCTGGTACTCCTTGATGATCTTGACCTGGTTCGGGTCCGACTGGAACTCGGGGGTCTCGGTGATCGACTTGAGCGGGGGAAGGCCGATGCCCGTCTTCTGGGTCCACAGCGTCTTCATGTTCTGGTAGTAGAACGTGAGGAAGTCGTTGGACGCCTTCTGGCTCGGGGTGTTCGTGTACATCATGATGTTGTTCGGGAAGTAGAGCATGCCCTGCTTGCCCGAGTCGCTCTTCAGCGGCGAGACGATCTTCATCGCGGCGCCGACGTCGCCGCCGATGGCCGCGGCGTTGCCCGCGCCCTCCCAGCCCATGGCGAACTTCTTGTTCTTCCACTGGGTCTGGCCGTTGTCGGAGGTGTACTGCACCGAGCCTGGGTCGACGTAGCCCTTCGAGACCGCCTCGAGCACGAACTCGATCGCCTCGGTGTTCTCGGGCGTGACCACGTTCGGCTCGTGGTTCTCATCGAACAGGCCGCCGCCGTTGTTGATCATCAGGCCGACGAGGATGTGGCCGCCGGTGTAGGCGCCCGCACCGGCCGCGACGCCGAAGCCGTAGTAGCCGGCCTTCTTCAGCACCGCGCAGGTGTTGAGGTAGGACTGCCAGTCGGTGGGCACCTCGGCGCCCGCCTGCTGGAACAGCTGCTCGTTGTACCAGAGCACGCGCATGTCGAGGTTGTAGGGGACCGCCGCGTAGCCCTTGTCCACCTTCATGGTGTCGAGCAGGCCGGGCAGGAAGTCGTCCTTCAGGCCGTTGCTCTCCCACGAGGCGATCGCGTCGTCGGCGTAGGCGATCTTGCCCTGCGACTCGAACAGGAAGGCCTGGGTGCCGCCGCCCGAGCTCACCGCGGGGCCGGTGTTCGAGGCGACCGCCGATGAGAACGTCTGGGTGAAGTTCGCCCAGGGGACGTTCTGGTACGTGACGCTGGTGACGCCGTCCGCGCCCTTCCAGCCCGTCGCGATCTTCTTGTCGGTGGGCGCGAAGGTCGTGCCGCCCCACGGCATGTTCCAGAACTTCAGGGACTTGCCGCCGCCCCCGCCACCACCGCCGGTGGTGCCGCCGCGGCTGCAGGCTGCGAGAAGGGTGCTAGCAGCGACCCCGCCCGCGACTCCGATGAACGTGCGACGCGTGAACGCGGCGCCCGACTGCTGTGCCATCAGTCGTTCCTTCCGTCCCGTCTAAAGCGCGGGACATTTGCTCTTCGTTGAACAAAACATTTCCGAGCAGGCCTCGGCGTCAAGAGTGACGTGGCTATTCCTACCGTGCCCCTGAGGGGATGTCAATCGACGCGCCCGGCACGTCGGAAGCCTCCCCCACGGACGCGTTTCGGACCCGTTCAGCAGCAAATTTGCTGGTCACAGCCAAATTCACGGAAAAACTGGCTAACCGGTTCAGTAATCGCGTTCTGAAATGCCCCCCGGACGGGGGTGCTGACCGTTTCCGGCTCACAGCAAATCGTGACCCAAGCGAAGCTTTCCAGCACGATTCGCGAAAACTATCGCGACGCCTTCGCCGCTCAAGAAACCACACGAGCCGGGCCCGACCCCGTCGGAACCCGGCTCGTGCTGAAGCAGACCGCTCAGGCGATCGTCACGCCCACCAGACGCACATCGGCCACCGTGACGGGGTACGCCTCGCCCGTGATCGCGACGACCGCGCGCGGCGTCGAGGCGCCCCCGAGATCGCGCAGCACGGCCTTCTTCTCACTCGTGATGCCGCCGCCCGTCGCATCGCCTACCGCGTCGTCCGCCGCCGGCGCGATGCCGGCGTGCGCGGCGATCCACAACTCGATGTCGCCCGGCTCGACGATCCTGGTCAGACTGCGATCCGTGAACGCGAATCGCGTCGTGGGAACGGTGAAGGTCACCCGCTTCGACTCCCCCGGCTCGAGCAAGACCCGGGCGTAGCCGACGAGCTGTTCCACGGGCCGCACCACGGTGCCGATGACGTCGTGGCCGTACAGCTGCACGACGTCGGCACCTGGCCGGGTTCCGGTGTTGGTGACGGTGACGGATGCCTCGAGCGTGCCGCCTGCGACGACCGACTCCTGCACCTCGAGCCCGCCGTAGGCGAAGCTCGTGTAGCCGAGCCCGAAGCCGAACGGCCGCAGCGGCGTCGAGTCGGTCGACGTGACGTCGGAGGACCCGCCGAGGATCGGATGCCGGTAGGTGTAGGGCTGAGCGCCCGTCGAACGCGGCAGCGACACGGGCAGCCGGCCGGAGGGGCTGGCGGCGCCCGTGAGCACGTCGGCGATCGCGAGACCGCCGCCCTCGCCGGGGAAGAACGCCTGCAGCACCGCCGCGGGGGCAGTCTCGCCGTCGAAGGCCCACGCGATCGCGTACGGCCGGCCGGTGAGCAGCACGAGCACCGTCGGCGTGCCTGTCGCGACGACGGCCTCGACGAGCTCGCGCTGGACACCCGGCAGGTCGAGCGACTCGGTGTCGTTCCCTTCGCCGACCGTGCCACGGCCGAACAGGCCGGCCTGGTCGCCGACGACCACGATGGCGAGGTCGGCGCCCGCGGCGGCATCCGTCGCCTCGGCGAAGCCGGACGTGTCGTCGCTCTCGTTGTCGCAGCCGACCGCGAACACGAGCTCGGGCACCGCGAGGCCGGCGCCCTCGAAGGCCTGCGGAAGCGCCTCGAAGACCGTCGGGATCTCGAAGCCGAGCGGGAACTCGGGGTGGTGCGCGAGCACATGGTTCGCGAAGGAGTAGCACCCCTGCAGCGCCTCGGCGCGGTGAGCGTTCGGGCCGATCACCGCGACCGTGGCGCGCGGCGCTCCGCTGTTGAGCGGCAGCGTGCCGTCGTTCGACAGGAGCACGACGGATTCCTCGGCGAGCTTGCGCGCGAGGCGCCGGTGCTCGGGCGAGTCGAGGTCGATCTCGGTCGGCGGCTCGTCCTCGTAGGCGTCGGGCTCGAGCAGGCCGAGCTCCTCCTTCTGGCGCAGGACGCGCAGCACCGAGCGGTCGACGTAGGCCTCGTCGAACTCCCCCGCGCGGATGCGCGCGGCGAGCGGCTCGAGGTAGGCGTCGCCGGTGGGCAACTCGACGTCGATGCCCGCCTCGAGGGCGAGCGCCGCGGCCTCGCCGCGATCCTTCGCGACCGCGTGCATGACCTGCAGGAACGCGACCGCGAAGTAGTCCGCGACCACGACGCCGTCGAAGCCGAGGCGGTCGTGCAGCACGTCGGTCAGCAGCGGGGTATTCGCCGCCATCGGAATCCCGTCGACGTCCACGTAGGCGTTCATGACGGACTTGGCGCCGCCGTCGGCGATCGCCATCTCGAACGGCGGCAGGTAGGTGTCCGCGATCTCACGCGGGCCGGCATAGACCGGCGCGTGGTTGCGCCCGGCGCGCGAGTCCGAGTAGCCGACGAAGTGCTTGAGGGTGGCATGGATGCCTGCCGCCTGCAGCCCCTTCACGTATGCCGTGCCGACCGTGCCGACCAGGTACGGGTCCTCGCCGATGCACTCGTCGACGCGGCCCCAGCGGGGGTCGGCGATGACGTCGAGCACGGGGGCGAGGCCCTGGTGCACGCCGAGCTGCTTCATCGAGTCGCCGATGACGCGACCGACCTGCTCGACTAGCTCCGGGTCGAACGACGCGCCCCATGCGAGCGGGGTCGGGAAGGTCGCGGCCTGCCAGGCGGCGAGGCCGGTGAGGCACTCCTCGTGGACGAGCGCCGGGATGCCGAGGCGCGTCTCGCGCTTGAGTCGGCGCTGCTCGTTCCAGAGCCAGGCGGCGCGCTCGGCCGGCTCGACGGGGCGGGTTCCGTACACGCGGGTGTACTGCCCGAGCCCGTTCTTGGTGATCTCGGAGAGCTGCTCGCCGCCCTTCTGGCCGGCCGACATCTCGCTCTGCATGGGGGCGACGACGCCGTTCTGATCGAGCCAGTACCCGACGAGCTGGGCCAGCTTCTCTTCGAGCGTCATCTGCGCGTGCAGTGCGCGCACCCGCTCGGAGACGCGCGGCATCGCGGCGGGAGCTCCGCCTTCTGTGGTGGTCATGCTCTAGCCCTTTACTGCGCCCGTCAGACCCCCGACGATGCGGCGCTGGAAGATCGAGAAGAAGATCAGCGCAGGAAGCATCGAGAGCGACGTGAACGCGAGCACCTTTGCCGTGTCCTGAGAGTACTGCGACGAGAACGCCTGTACACCGAGGGGCAGCGTGAAGTTCGACTGCGAGTTGAGGATGTACAGCGGCAGCACGTAGTTGTTCCATGCGCCGATGAAGGCGAGGATCGCGACCGTCACGACGCCGGGCAGCGACAGCGGGATGACCATGCGGAAGAAGAAGCCGAGGCGGCTGGCGCCGTCGATCGACGCCGCCTCTTCGATCTCCTTCGGGATGGCGCGCAAGAACGGCACCAGGATGATCACGGTCGTCGGCAGGCCGAAGGCGATCTGCGGGATGGCGACGCCCATGAGGTTGTCGACGAGTCCGAGGTCCTTGATGATGATGTACAGCGGCGTGATCGCGATGACCAGGGGGAACATGAGGCCCGCGGCGAACAGCGAGTACATCGCGCCCTTGAACTTGAACTCGTAGCGGGCGAGCACGAAGCTCACCATGACGCCGAGCACGACGACGCCGGCGGTCGTCACGACCGCGACGATCATCGAGTTCCCGAACTCGCCCCAGAAGGTCGTCGAGGTCAGCACGTTGACGTAGTTGCTGAACACCCAGGGGTGCGGCAGCCCGGCGGGGCTCGTGGTGATCTGCGAGTTCGTGCGGAAACCGCCCAGCACGATGTACAGCACCGGCGCGATGCACACCGCGATGAGCAGCAACGCGATGAAGTACGTACCGGGGTTGCCCCACTTGCGAGGCGTGTCGCGGTCGACGGGACCGCTCGCCCTCTTGCTCGCCCTGGCGGGCGCTGCAGCGGTGGCGCTCATCAGTTTGCCCCCTCGGTGACGGCGCCCTGGAGATCGCGGCGCAGGATGAAGCGCTGGTAGAGCAGCGCGATGATCAGCGAGATCAGGAACATCACCACGGCGACGGCGCTGCCGTAGCCGTAGTTGCCCGCCATACGGCCCTGGGCGACCATATACGTCGCCATGGTCGAGGTGCCGGCGGTCGAGGCGATGTACTGGCCCCAGATGATGTAGACCAGGTCGAACAGCTGCAGCGAGCCGATGATCGACAGGAACGCCCAGATGCGGATGGTCGGTCCGAGCAGCGGCAGCGTGATGCGGCGCTGGATCTGCCAGTAGCTCGCACCGTCGATCTGTGCGGCCTCGAACAGCTCCTCAGGGATGGACTGGAGGCCCGCGAGCATCAGGATCACGGCGAAGCCGATGTACTTCCACGAGATGATGCCCATCAGCGACCAGATCGCGATGTTCGGATCGGAGAGCCAGTCCGCCTTCAGGAATCCGAGCCCCACGGCCTGCAGCAGGCCGTTCAGCGCGCCGCTCGACTGCAGCATGAGGCTGAAGCCGGTGCCCACGATGACCTCGGAGATCACGTACGGCACGAAGATCAGCACGCGGATCAGCGCGCGCCCGCGGATCTTCTGGTTCAGCAGCAGCGCCAGCACGATCGCGAGCGGCCCCTGGATCACCAGGGACAGCACCACGATGATCAGGTTGTGCCAGAGGACCTGCTGGAAGGCAGGGTCCGTGAGGATCAGCTTGTAGTTGTTCAGGCCGATGAAGTCGGTGGCGGGCCCGTAGCCGTGCCACCGGAAGAAGCCGTAGTAGGCGGCCAGCGCGACCGGGAAGATCACGAAGCCCACGAAGACGATGACCGCGGGGCCCGACAGGACCGCGATCTCGAGTCGCATACGGCCCCTTCCGGAGCGGCGCTTGGCCGCTCGCGGCGGGGTGGGGGACGCGGCCTGCGCGCCCCCCACCCCTGAGGTGCCCTGCGACTGCCGGCCGATGACGGCCTCAGTGCCCAGGGTGTTGCTCATGTGTTGCTACTCAGCCCTTCGCCGCTGCCGCGTTGGTGTCCTTGACGATGTCCGCCGCGCTGCCCTTGCCCGCGAGCAGATTGACGACCGCGGTGTTCATCGCGTTGCCGACGTTCTGGCCGTAGAGGGTGTCGAGGTACTGCGAGGCGTAGGCCGCCTTGTTGAAGGCCTGCAGAGCCGACACGTTGTACGAGTCGGTCACGACCTCCTGCGCCTCCTTGTTGACGGGGATCGACTGGAACGCCTTGGCGTAGGCCTCCTGCTGGTCCTTCGTCACGAGGAACTCGAGGAACTCGGTCGCCTCCTTGGGGGCGTTCTTCGAGACGGAGTAGCCGTCGATGCCGCCGAGGAGCGCGCTCGGGTCGCCCTTGCCGCCCTCGACCGAGGGGAACGGGAACCAGCCGAGGTCGGGGAGCGGCTTCTGGTCAGGCGTCAGCGACGCGATCACACCCGGGTCCCAACCGCCCATGAGCTCCATGGCCGCCTTGTGGTTGGCGAGCAGACCGGCCGACGAGCCGGCGCCCTGCTGGGCGGCGGTGGTCAGGAAGCCGTCGTTGAACGGGTCGGTCTTGAGGAACGACGCGAGGTCCTGGCCGGCGGTGGTCCAGCACTTGTCGTCGAACTTGAGGTCCTTGGCGGTCTTGTTCAGCACGTCCTGGCTGCACTCGCGGATGGCGAAGTTGTAGTACCAGTGGGCGGCGGGCCAGGCGTCCTTGGCGCCGACGGCGATCGGCGCGACGCCGATGCCCTTCAGCTTGGCGACATCGGCCTCGAGCTCGGCGATCGTGGTCGGGGTCGAGGTGATGCCGGCCTGCTTGAACAGGTCCTTGCTGTAGTAGATACCCTCGGGCAGGAAGTCGAGCGGCACGGCGTAGACCTTGCCGTCGATCGACTCGCCGGCGAGCGCCGCGGCGCCCGCGTTCTTCTTGGCGGCGTCGGAGAGGTCGAGCGCCTGCAGCTGCCCAGCGTCGACCTCCGCCTGCATCTTGCCGCCACCGCGCTGCAGGAAGATGTCGGGCGCCGAGTTGGCGTTGAGCGCGGTCTGGAGCTTGCCGTCCAGGTCCTCGTTCTGGATCGACTGGACCTTGACGGTCACGTTCGGGTGCGCCGCGTGGAACGCCTTTGCCGCGTCCTCGAAGTACTGCGCACCGGGGCCGGTCGTCGAGTTGTCCCAGACGGTCAGGGTGACCTTGCCGCCGTTGGAAGACGAACCGTTGTTCGACGAGCCGCCTGCGCAGCCCGTGGCAGCCAGGGCCACGCCCAGGCCGAGCGCGACGACCGCCGCGCCCGTTGCTTTCCTCATCATCGAAGGAAACTCCTTTGTGTTGTCGTCATTGACGCTGTGGTGATTGAGCGGAATTTGTTGCGACCGCGGCTAAAAGCATCCGTGATCGTGACGCCGTTTGTCAAACGTTGTCGATAACGTTTTATACATCTACTCGCTGTGGCTGGGAGTGACCTTCGGCCTGGAGTACGGTTCTTGTCATGAGCGTGGATGCCGGCGTCCCCCCCGTCCTGGGACGGGTGACGATCACCGACGTCGCGCGCGCCGCAGGCGTCTCCGTCGCCACGGTGTCGAAGGTCATGAACGGCCGCTACGGCGTCGCCCCCGCGACCTACGAGCGCGTGATGGCGGTCGTCACCGAGCTCGGCTACGAGACCTCCCTCATCGCCGCGAGCCTGCGGCGCAGCAAGACCAATGTCATCGGCGTGCTGATCACCGAATTCGAGCCGTACTCGGCCGAGCTGCTCAAGGGCATCGGCTCCGCCGCGCACGGAACGGGCTACGAGCTGCTCGCCTACGCCGGCTGGGCGGAGGACTCGCCGCGCGACGGCTGGGAGCGCCGCTCCCTGTCGCGCCTCGCCGGCACGCTGATCGACGGGGCGATCCTCGTGACGCCGACCGTGCTCATGCCAGAGACCTCCGTTCCGGTGGTCGCGATCGACCCGCACACCGGCCGCGGCGGCCCGGCGACGGTGGACTCCGACAACATCGGCGGCGCCCGCGCCGTCACCGACCACCTGCTCTCGCTCGGGCACACCCGCATCGCCCACCTGCGCGGCCGCACCGACCTCGAGTCGTCCCATCTGCGCGAGCAGGGCTACCGCGCGTCGCTCGAGGCGGCGGGCATCGACTTCGACCCCGACCTCGTGCTCGACGGCGAGTACCGGCGCAAGGAGGGGCGCGAGCGCACGCTCGACCTGCTCGACCGGACAGAGCCCCCGACGGCGATCTTCGCCGCCAACGACCTCTCGGCCCTCGGCGCGATCGCCGCCGCCCAGGAACTCGGGCTGCGCGTGCCCGAGGATGTGTCAATCATCGGCTTCGACGACATCCCCGAAGCCGGCCGCTCGGAGCCGCAGCTCACCACCTTCGCCCAACCGCTGCACGCCATGGGCGCCGAGGCATTCCGGATGCTGATGGAGCAGCTCACCGGCGGTGAGAACGGCCGCCGCCACGAGCACCTGCTCGGCTCTCTCGTCGTGCGCGAGAGCACGGCGCCGCCACTCACGAGGTAACACACATGCAGTTCGCGTCCAACCCTGCCGGCGGGCCCGCCCACCGCGTCGGGGAAGCGGTCGTGACCCTGAGCGACCAGAGCGGGAACCCGCTCGCCGACACCGAGGTCGTCGTCGCACAGACCCGGCATGCGTTCGGGTTCGGGAACATCGGCTTCGACGTTATCCGGGTTGCGAACGGCGAAGGCGTCCCAGGGGATGCCGAGCTCGCCGACCTCTACGCAGAGCTCTTCAACTGGGCGACGCTGCCGTTCTACTGGGGCCGCTTCGAGCCGCGCGAGGGCGAGCCCGACACCGCGCGGCTGCGCGCCGCCGCCGGGTACCTGCGCGCTCGCGGCGTGGCGCTCAAGGGGCATCCGCTCGTCTGGCACACCGTGCAGCCCGACTGGCTGCTCGGCCGCCCGCTCGACGAGGTGGAGCGGCTGCAGCGCGCCCGCATCCGCCGCGAGGTGAGCGACTTCGCCGGCCTGATCGACACGTGGGACGCGATCAACGAGGTCGTCATCATGCCCGTCTTCGACAACGGCGACAACGCGATCACGCCGCTCGCCCGCGCGAAGGGCCGCATCGCGATGATCCGCATGGCATTCGAGGAGGCGCGGGCGGCGAACCCGCATGCGACGCTGCTGCTCAACGACTTCGATCTGTCCAGCGCGTACGAGTGCCTCATCGAAGGGGTGCTCGAGGCAGGCATCCGTATCGATGCCATCGGCCTTCAGACCCACATGCACCAGGGCTACTGGGGCGAGGAGACGATGCTCGCCATGGTCGACCGCTTCGCGCGCTACGGGCTGCCGCTGCACCTCACCGAGACCTCGCTGGTCTCCGGCCACCTGATGCCGCCGGAGATCCGCGACCTCAACGACTATCAGATCCCCTCGTGGCCCTCGACGGAGGAGGGCGAGGCCCGCCAGGCGGACGAGCTCGTGCGGCATTACCGCTCGCTCGTCGGGCATCCCCAGGTCGAGGCGATCACCTATTGGGGCATGACGGATGCCGGGGCCTGGCTCGGCGCGCCCATCGGGCTCCTGCGCGCGGACGGCTCGAAGAAGCCGGGGTACGACGCGCTGCACGCGCTCATCAAGGGCGAGTGGTGGCTGCCCGAGACGACGGTGCGCACCGACGCCGACGGACGTCTCGGCCTGCGCGGATTCGCAGGGGACTACGAGCTGAGCCCCGGTGGAAGTTCGGCTCGATCCGCGATATGTTTATCGCAACAACAAAATCAAACTGTCCACCTCACCATGGAAGTTGAAGGGCACGCATCATGACTCTCACCCCTACCCGCGAGGACAAGTTCTCGTTCGGCCTGTGGACCGTGAACTACAACGGCACCGACCCGTTCGGCGGCCCGACGCGCGGCCACCTGGAGATCGAGCACGTGGTCGAGAAACTCGCCGAGCTCGGCGCCTACGGCCTCACGTTCCACGACGACGACCTCTTCCCGTTCGGCTCGAGCGACGCTGAGCGCGACTCCTACATCGAGCGCCTCAAGAAGGTGCTCGCCGACACCGGCCTCATCGTGCCGATGGTCACGACCAACACCTTCTCGGCCCCCGTGTTCAAGGACGGCGGAGTCACCTCGAACGACCGCGCCGTGCGCCGCTACACGATCCGCAAGATCCTGCGCCAGCTCGAGCTCGGCGTCGAGCTCGGCGCGAAGACCTTCGTCATGTGGGGCGGCCGCGAGGGCGCGGAGTACGACGGCGCCAAGAACATCCAGGCCGCGCTCGCGCGCTACAAGGAGGCCGTGGACTTCCTCGGCGACTACGTGCTCTCGCAGGGCTGGGACATCAAGTTCGCGATCGAGCCGAAGCCGAACGAGCCCCGCGGCGACATCCTGCTGCCGACGCTCGGCCACGCGATCGCGTTCATCGACTCGCTCGAGCACCCCGAGCTCGTCGGCCTCAACCCCGAGGTCGGCCACGAGACCATGGCCGGCCTGAACTTCACCTCGGGAGTCGCCCAGGCGCTGTACCACGGCAAGCTCTTCCACATCGATCTGAACGGCCAGCGCTCGATCAAGTACGACCAGGACCTGGCCTTCGGCCACGGCGACCTGCACAACGCGTTCGCGCTGGTCGACCTGCTCGAGAACGGCGGCGTGGGCGGCGGCCAGGCCTACACCGGCCCCCGCCACTTCGACTACAAGCCGAGCCGCACCGAGGACGAGACCGGCGTGTGGGACTCGGCCAAGGCCAACATGCAGACCTACCTGCTGCTCAAGGAGCGCGCCGCGGCCTTCCGCGCCGACCCCGAGGTGCAGGAGGCGCTCGAGGCCGCCAAGGTCTTCGAGCTCGAGAAGAACACCCTCAACGAGGGCGAGACCATCGAGTCGCTCAAGGCCGACCGCACCGCGTGGGAGGACTTCGACACCGACGCCTACCTCGGCGGCAAGGGCTTCGGCTTCGTCCGCATCCAGCAGCTGGCCACCGAGCACCTGCTCGGCGCGCGCTAAGCACCTCACACCCACGCCGGTCGAGTAGCGCCGCAGGCGCGTATCGAGACCCTTCCCACTGCGAGAAGGCTCTCGATACGCCCGGCGCCGCCGGGCTGCTCGACCAGCGGTGAAGTTCTGAAAGGCTTCCCCCATGACCCTCGTCGCCGGCGTCGACTCGTCGACGCAGTCCTGCAAGGTCGTGATCCGCGACCTCGAGACCGGTGCGCTCGTGCGCAGCGGTCGCGCCGCGCACCCCGACGGCACCGAGGTCGATCCGGCCGCGTGGTGGTCCGCGCTGAACGAGGCGATCGCGGCCGCGGGCGGACTCGGCGACGTCGCCTCGATCTCGATCGCGGGGCAGCAGCACGGCATGGTCGTGCTCGACGCCGACGGCCGCGTCATCCGCGACGCCCTGCTGTGGAACGACACCCGCTCGGCCGGTGCAGCCGCCGCGCTGACCGAGGAGATCGGGGCGGATGCCTACGCCGCGCGCGCCGGCCTCGTGCCGGTCGCCTCGTTCACCGCGACCAAGCTGCGCTGGCTGGCCGACAACGAGCCCGAGAACGCAGCCCGCGTCGCCGCCGTCGCACTGCCGCACGACTGGCTGACCTGGCGCCTGCTCGGCTACGGCCCAGAGAGCGAGTCCGAGCTCGGGCCGCAACTGGACAAGCTCGTGACCGACCGCTCCGACGCCTCAGGCACCGCGTACTGGTCGCCGTTCACCGACGACTACGACCTCGAGCTGCTCGAGCGGGCGCTCGGCCGCCGCGATGTGGTGCTGCCGCGCGTGCTCGGCCCGGGCGAGGCCGCGGGGAAGACTCCGGCGGGCGTGCTCGTGGGCCCCGGCGCCGGCGACAATGCGGGGGCCGCCCTGGGCCTCGGCGCGGCCTCAGGTGACGTCGTCGTCTCGCTCGGCACCTCAGGAACCGTGTTCGCGGTCGCCGACCAGCCGAGCGCCGACCCGAGCGGCACGGTCGCCGGCTTCGCCGACGCCTCCGGGCACTTCCTGCCCATCGTCGTGACCCTGAACGCCGCGCGCGTGCTCGTCTCGACCTCGAAGCTGCTCGGGGTCGACTTCGACGAGCTCGCCGCGCTGGCGCTGGCCGCCGAGCCTGGCAGCGGCGGCGTCGTGCTCGTGCCGTACTTCGAGGGCGAGCGCACCCCCAACCTGCCCGAGGCGAAGGCCTCGCTGCATGGGCTGTCGATCGCGTCGACGACGCGCGAGAACCTCGCGCGCGCCTCGATCGAGGGCATGCTCTCGGGCCTCGGCGCCGGGCTCGACGCGGTGCGCGGCGTCGGTGTCGAGGTCGGTCGCGTGCTGCTCATCGGCGGCGCCGCGCAGAACCCGGCGGTGCAGACGGTCGCGGCGCAGGTGTTCGACGCTCCGGTCGTCATCCCCGAGCCGGGCGAGTACGTCGCCGACGGCGGCGCGGTGCAGGCCGCCTGGGCACTCACCGGCGAGCGCCCCTCGTGGGCGGTCTCGATGGCGGCATCCCCCGCCCCCGATTTCCGGCCGGAGATCGCCGCGCAGTACCACCGCTACGCGGACGAGCTGCTGAAGTAACGGTTTCGTAAACGAGATATCCTCAGGTGTTCCACACCTGGGGATATCTTGCATTAAGCACCCGAACGGGGGTCAGCGGGCGCCGGCGAGCGCTGCGCCCGCGGCGCGCGCCCAGCGGGCGGGCTCGGCGAGCGCGGCATCCGTCGATCCCGCCAGGTCCGTGAGGGAGGCGGAGGCGGAGAACGCGTCGACGGATGCCTGGATCGCGCCCGCCACGAGCGCCGTCGGCACCCCTGCGGCGCGCGCGAGCGCGGCGACCTGCGTCGGGGCCTTGCCCGCCTCGGACTGCCCGTCGAAGCGGCCCTCCCCCGTGATGACGAGGTCGGCGCCGGCGATCGTGTCGGCGAGCTGCAGCGCCTCGGCGACGGCGGGCGCCCCCGGCGACAGGGTCGCGCCCCAGGCGAGCAGGCCGAAGGCGACGCCGCCCGCGGCGCCCGCCCCCGGTGTCTCCGCAAGCCGCGCGCCGTCGGGGACCACGGCGGCGAGCGATGCGAGGTTCCCCTCGAGCGCGCGCACCGCGGCATCCGATGATGCGCCCTTCTGCGGTCCGAACACGGCGGCCGCCCCGCGTGGCCCGAGCAGCGGGTTGTCGACATCGGTGAGCACGACGGCGCCGGCGGCCGGCAGCGGCACGGCCCCGTCGAAGGAGACGCGGGCGACCTTCCCCGCGCCGAGATTGCCGTACGGCACCGGGGCGCCTGCGGCATCCGTCAGCCGCGCCCCCATCGCGGTCAGCGCGCCGACCCCGCCGTCTGTCGACGCACTGCCGCCGACCGCGATCAGCAGCCGCGAGACGCCGAGCGTGAGCGCGGCCCTGATCGCCTGGCCGAGTCCGAAGGTGTGCGCGTCGAAGGGGCGCAGCCCCGAGCGCATCAGGGTGAGCCCGCTCGTCGCGGCGAGCTCGACGACGCCGGTGCCGCCGGGCAGGCCCGGCGTCGGCGGCAGGCGCAGCCAGCGGGCGAGCACGGGCTGATCATCGGGGCCGACGGCCATCACCGGCTCGCGGCGGGCGCCGGGAACGGCGGCCTCGAAGGCGTCGAGGCTGCCCTCGCCGCCGTCGGCCATGGGGGCGAGCGCGATGTCGTCGCCGGGCCGCACCGAGAGCCAGCCGTCGCGGATCGCCTCCGCAGCCTCGCGGGCGGTCAGGGAGCCCTTGAACGAGTCGGGGGCAATGACAAGACGCACGCAACCAGTCTGCCGCGCCCCGGGGCTCAGCCGGACTCAGGTCCGAGCTGAACACACCCGAGGGGTGCGTCGGGGTCGCCTGCGCCGCGAGTGCGCAGCCCGAACGCACCCCTCGGGGGCGCTGCGCGGGCGGCTACCGGAACGTGCCCGCCGCGACCGACCCCTCGAGCGTGCGCTGGAAGATGACGTATACGACGAGCACCGGCACGACCGTCATGACCACCCCGGCGAACAGCGCGCCGAAGTCCACGGCGTAGCCCGCCTGCGAGGCGAACGACGCCATGCCCTGGGTGAGCACGTACCTGCTCTGGTCGGTGTTCAGCGCGACCGGCAGCAGGAACTGGTTCCACAGGCCGAGGAAGTTGAAGATCGCGACGGATGCCAGCCCGGGGCGCGCCATCGGCAGCATCACCTGGAAGAAGGCGCGCCAGTCCCCCGCCCCGTCGATGAGCGCCGCCTCGTAGATGTCGTCGGGCAGCTGCTTGAAGAAGGAGTACAGGAAGAACACCGTGAACGGCAGCGCGAACGCCACATAGGTGAGGATCAGGCCGGGCAGCGTGTTGAGCAGCCCGGAGTTCCGCAGGATGAAGAACAGCGGCACGATCGCGAGGAACACCGGGAAGGTGAGGCCCGCGAGCATCGCGTAGTAGATGACGCGGTTGCCGGGGAACGAGAACCGCGCCAGCACATAGGCGCACATCGCGCCGAGCAGCATCACGATGATGAGGGCGAAGCCGACGACGATGACCGTGTTGAGGAAGAAGCGGCCGATGCCGGCGCTCGTCCAGGCGTTCACGTAGTTCTGGAACTGCCAGTGGGAGGGCAGCGAGAACGGCGACGCCAAGATCTCCTTCGTCGTCTTGAATGACGAGAGGAACACCCACAGGAACGGCACGACGACGATGATCGCCCACACCACGAGCAGGACGTGGGAGACGGATGCCACCGCCGCGTCGCCCCGGTTCGCACGGCGAGTGCTGAGGCGCAGTCGCGTCGTGACGGCGCCTTCGGTGGAGGTGGCGGCGGTCATACTCGTGCTCCGGGGATCGGGCCGCCTGCGGCGGCGGAGGGCGCAGCGGGCGCGGGGGTGGTCCTCGTCGCGCGGCGGGAGTCGTCGCCTCCCCCCGTGAGCCGGTTCACCGTGAACACGAGCGCCGCGAACAGCAGGGTGACGGCGGCGAGCACGACCCCCATCGCGGTCGCGTAACCGAACTGCCCCTTGCGGAAGGCGACGGTGAACAGCTCCTGGCTCATGGTGAGCGTCGAGTTGTTCGGCCCGCCGCCGGAGTTCAGGGCCTGCATGTAGACGAAGGCGTCGAGCGCCGCGATGCCGAGGTAGATATACGCCGTCTGCACGTTGTCGCGGATCATCGGGATGGTGATCGAGATCGCCGTGCGGAAGCGGCCGGCGCCGTCGATGCGGGCGGCCTCGAGCAGCTCGGCGGGCACGCCCTTGATCGCGGCGACGAACAGCACGGTGTAGAAGCCGATGAAGCTCCAGATGATGACCCACATCGAGGCGGGCATCGCCGTCGCGACCTCGCCGAGCCACGCGAAGTTCTCGAACCCGCTCAGGCCGATTCCGGTGAGGAATCCGTTCAGCAATCCGGCGGCGGGGTCGTAGACCTGCGCCCAGATGAGGCCGATCACGATCGCGGGCACGCAGTAGGGGAAGAACGAGATCACGCGGTAGAAGCCGGCGCCGCGGATGCCGCGGATCGTGCCCCTGCTCGGACCGCCGACCGTGACGACGATCGCGATGGCGAGCGCGAGCACGATCGTGACGAAGGGCACGACAAGGGCGAGCAGGGCGTTGTTGCGCAGCGCTTTGAGGAACGTCGTGTCCTGGAACAGCTTCACGAAGTTCGCGAAGCCGACGAAGTTCATGTTGGGCGAGAAGCCGGTCCAGTCGGTCATCGAGTAGTACAGCGCCTGCACGAACGGCGAGACCACGAAGATCACGAAGATCGCCAGAGGCAGGATGAGGAAGACCAGCATGAAGCTGATCCGATTCCAGCTCGGCCGAGGCCGGCGACGTCGGGCGGCCGCGGGTGCGCCGCCCGACGTCGTCGAGGTGCTCGTCATGCTCAGCTCGTCACCTTGAGCTTGGTGACCGAGGAGTCGGCGGCGACCTTGTCGCTGATGTCCTGCATGCCCTTGGTGAGGCCTGCGGTATCGGTCTGGCCGGACAGGAAGGAGTTCCAGACCACGAGCTGGTCCTGGTTCATGCCGTAGTAGTCGAGGAACTGGTAGTTGAAGACGTTGTCGCCTGCCGCATCCAGCATCTTGGTCTGCGACACGAGCGCGGTCGAGCCGAAGCCGTCGTCGGGCACGAGGCCCTTCACGATCGTCGGCGCGAGCCGGGTCTTCGAGAAGTTGGTCGCGGCCTCCTTCGAGAGCATCGCACGCAACAGCTCCTTGCCGCCGGCCGGGCTCTTGCCCTCCTTCGGCACGATGTACGGCTCGCCTGCTGCCGAGCGCAGCGCCTCATAGGGCAGCTTCGAGCTCGACGTGACGGTCGGCGTGGGCGCGCCGGTCATCTTGAAGCCGTCCTTGGTGGCCTTCTTCATCTCGTTCTCGATCCAGCCGCCCGAGGGGTAGAGGATCGCCTGCTCGTCGTTGCTCCACTTGGCCTGCGCCGCCGTGAACTGCGTGCCCGCGCCGCCCGGCACGAAGTAGCCGTTCTTCACCGCAGTCTCGAGCGCCTTGAAGACGCTCTGGATCTCGGGAGCCGACCACGCCTTGGGCTTCAGGTTCTCGAGGTCGAGGCGCACCTGGTCGCCGCCTTCCTTGATCGCCGAGTCGAGCGCCATGGTGAGGTAGTAGGTGGCGGCCTCCTTGCCCCAGACGAACAGGTACTTGCCGGCGGCCTTCGCCTTGGCGCCGAGGTCGAGCGCCTCGTCCCACGTCTTCGGCGGGGTCCAGCCGTTCTCCTCGTAGAGCGACGCCGAGTACCACATGCCGTAGACGGTCATGACGTAGTTGATCGCGACGAACTTGCCCGAGAAGGTGCCGGGCACTTTGACGGCCGGGTAGAGCGTGTCGGCGATCTTCGTGCCCTCGTAGTTGTCCGCCTCGAAGACGTCGTCGAGGGTCGAGAGCTGATCGAGGATCGTGTTGAAGCCGATGTTGCCCGCACCGGAGTTGTCGATCAGGTCCGGCGGGTTGCCGCCGACGAAGCGCGGCTGCAGCTGCTGCGCGATCTGCGTCGACGGGCTCACCTTGAACGTCGCCTTCGGGAACTGCTTCTTGGCCTGCTGCGCGGCGAACGACACGTAGTCGTAGCCGTAGCCGCCGTTGAAGATCACGGCCTCGACCGTGGCCGTGTCGGCGAGGCCGAACGGATTCTTCGCGCTCTTGCTTCCGGACTTGCTGCTGTTGTCACCGCCGCCGCTCGGTGCGGCGCAGGACGCAAGCGCGCCTGCCAGCGGCAGGAACACCGTGGTGGCCAGTGCGCCGCGGACGAAGGTGCGGCGGTTCAGACGGCCTGGTTCTTCAGACATCATTGCCTGCCTTTCACTCGTGATCAGGGGTTGATGGGTGTGCGTGGGTGGTGCGTTGCGTGGTGCGATCTGAGGTCATGCGAGGTGGCCGATCCGGTCGCCGTAGCGGTCCTGCAGGGCGCGGTTGTGCACGTCGCCCTCCGGGATGTTGGCCGAGATGAACAGGGGCGGCACCTCGCCGGCCGCCTGGACGCGCTCGGCGGCGCCGATGGTGAGCAGTTGCGCAATGAACGCAGCGGTGATCGACGACACGGCTCCGACGCCGAGCCCGCCGGGCAGCTCGAGGGTGGTGTCGCCGTAGGGGGCCAGGTTGTCGATGACGACGTCGGCGACCTCGGAGAGACGCTTGCCGCTCGGATGCTTCGGCGTCACGGCGTTCGTGTGCGCGAGGCTTGTCACGGCGATCACGGCGTGCCCCTCGGCCTTCGCCTTGAGCGCGAGCCCCACGATGGAGCCGTTCACCCCAGAGTTCGAGGCGATCAGGAAGACGTCGGCCGGCTGGAAGTCGTAGAGCGACCACAGGTCGTCGACCACGCTGTCGTCGCGCTCCAGCAGCCCGCCGTGCAGCACCTCCAGCGGTCGCTTCCCGAGCAGCACGAGGTCGCGCAGGGCCAGCGAGTGCGTCGGGATCAGGCCGCCCGCGCGCCCTGCGATCTCCATCGCGAAGGCCTGCGAGTGCCCGGTGCCGAAGGCCTGCAGCACTCCCCCGTTCTGCAGTGAGCCGGCGAGCAGCTCGATCGCCGCGTCGAGCGCTCCGGCGCGCGCGGACTCGGTGAGCGCGTCGATGCGCGAGGTCGCCTGCCGCTGGAAGTCGGCGAAGAGGTCGGTGGCGAGATCGGTCATGAAGCAGTGCGTCCTTTCGCTGCGGTGCGTCCGCTGCCGCGCAGCGAGCGCCGGTGAGGTGCCACGGCCGCGGCGGATGCCGCGAGCTTCGCGGTCGTCCGCGAGAAATCCTGCTGGGCGACCAGCAGGTAGAGCAGGTCGATCGCGAGCAGCTGCGCGTGCTTGGCGGACAGGTCGTCCGGCTGCAGGTAGGCGTCGGCGGCGAAGGCGGTCAGGTGATAGTCGGCGACGGATGCCAGGGGCGAATCCGGGTTGCCCGTGATCGCCACCGCGAGAGCCCCGGTCGAGCGGGCGAGCGAGAGCATCTCGAGCGTTTCGCCGGTGCGGCCCGTGTTCGAGATGCCGATCGCCACGGTGCCTGGGCCCTGGATGGCGGCGCTCGTGAGACCCTCGTGCACCTCGCTCCACATGTGGGCGTTGAGCCCGATGCGGTAGAGCCGCGCCTGCAGCTCGGCGGCGAGCACCGCGCTGCCGCCGATGCCGTAGATGTCGACGTGGTCGCTGCGCGCGATGGCGGCCGCCGCCCGCTCGGCGGCCTCGCGGTCGAGCCGCGCCGCGGTCGTCTGGAGCGCCGAGGTGTGCGAGCTGACGAGGGCGTTCAGCACCTCGACCACGCTGTCGGCGGGGTCGAAGGCGCGGCCGATGTCGGACTGCCAGGTCTCGGCGCTGGAGCGCCCCAGGTCGGCGGCCGCGCCGACGCGCAGCGGCGGGTAGCCCGCGTAGCCGATCAGCCGGCAGAAGCGGGTGACGGTGGCGGGCGAGGTGCCGGCCTGCTGGGCGAGCTCGGTGATCGAGAGCTCGAGCGGGGCGGCGGGGTTCTCGAGCAGCAGGGCGCCGATCTTCGCCATGGCGGCAGACATCTCCGGCAGCGCGGCTTGGATTCGGCTGCTCACGCCGAATCCGTCCGTGCTGTGCTTCGATGGTGCCGCGGTCTCGGTCACCGGAGAGTTCCTGTCATTGAAAATCCATGTCAGCTTCGGGATATTGGCATGAAAACTATTCGCAGACGTGTTACGGCGGCAATCACGAAAATGTCACGAGTGGGTAACAGATGACGATCCACCTCGCCGTCGACGCGGGCGGCACGAGCACGCGCTGCGTCGTCGTCGACGAGTCGGGCGGATGCCTCGGCTACGGCCGCGCCGCGAGCGGCAACCCCATCTCGGCCGGCGCCGCGCTGGCCGCCCGCTCGGTGGCCGAGGCAGCCGAGACCGCGCTGCGACAGGCCCACGCGGCGGCGGGGTCGACCGCCGCCGACGTCGGAAGCGTGCTGCTCGCGATGGCGGGCGCCAGCGCGCTGTCGGGCACCGAACTGTTCGCGGCCGGGCTCGCGCCGCTCGGCGTGCGGGCACGGTTCGCGTTCGCGCCCGACCTGCTCGCGACCTTCTGCTCGGGCACCTGGCGGCCCGACGGCTATGCCCTCGTCGCCGGCACCGGCGCGACCGCCGTGCGCGTGGAAGGCGGCGAGGTCGCCCGTACCGCGGATGGGCTCGGCTGGCTGCTCGGCGACGACGGCTCGGGGTTCTGGGTCGGCCATCGCGTCGCGCGGGCCGTCGCGGCCGATCTCGACCGGCGTGGCCCGCGCACCGCGCTGACCGCCGCGCTGCTCGCCGAGCTCGGCCTGCGCGACGACGGCGCCCTGCACCAGGGTCGGCCGGCGGTGCTGCAGAGGCTGATCGAGCTGCTCTACGCCGGGCGCCCCGTCGAGCTGTCCCGCTTCGCGCAGCTCGCGTTCGCCGCCGCGGGCGATGCCGTCGCCGACGGCATCGTGCGGGATGCTGCCGACGCCCTCCTGCACGCCCTCGAGGCCGTCGCCGACCCCGCGGTCATGGGTCCTGTCGTGCTCGGCGGCGGCACACTGGTTCGACACGAGGCTCTTGTGGCGCGCATCGCGGCGCCCGAGGTGCACCGGGTCGAGGACGGGGCGGTCGGCGCCGCGGTGATCGCGCTGCAGCAGGCATCCGTCACCGTCGACGAGTCGGTCTTCGCCCGCATCGTGCGCACGCTCAGCGCCCTGCGCTGACCGGCCACCGGTGGTCGAGTAACCGCGCAGCGGCGTATCGAGACCCTTCCTCGCCGCAAAGGGGTCTCGATACGGCGACTTCGTCGCCTACTCGACCACCGGGGGCGGGGCGGTCAGGGAAGAGACGGCGCCACCGTCGCCTCGAACGCGGCAGCGGCGCGGGCCGCGACCTCGGCGTACGGGGCGTCCCAGATCTCCTGCCGGAAGATCTCGACCTCGATGTCACCGTCGTAGCCGGCATCCGTCACCATCCGCGTGATCGCGGCGAAGTCGATGTGCCCGTCACCCATGTACCCGCGCGACAGCAAGGAGTCGGCTGACAGCGGCGTCATCCAGTCGCACACCTGAAAGCTCGCGATGCGGCCGGATGCCCCGGCCCGCGCGAGCTGCGCGGGCAGCTGCGGGTCCCACCAGACGTGATAGGTGTCGACGACGACGCCGATCTCGGGGCCGACGAGCTCGGCGAGGTCGAGGGCCTGCCCCAGCGTCGAGACGACGCCGCGGTCGGCGGCGAAGATGGGGTGCATCGGCTCGATCGCGAGGGTCACCCCCGCCGCGCGGGCGACGGGCGCGAGCTCGGCGATCGCCTCCGCCGCGCGCGAGCGCGCCCCGACGAGGTCGCGATCGCCCTCCGGCAGGCCGCCGGCGACGAGCACAAGCACCGCGCGCGATCCGGGCGCCCCGGCCGCGGCGAGCGCGGCCGTCTCGTCGATCGCGCGGCGGTTGTCGTCGAGCACGGCCTGGCGCGCGGCTCCGGGCGGCGCCGTGAAGAATCCCGCGCGGCAGAGCGAGGAGAGGCGCAGCCCGGATGCCGTGACGAGCTCCACCGCCCGCGCGAGCCCGACCTCGGCGACGGGCTCCCGCCAGGCGCCGAACGAGGCGTAGCCGGCGGCCCGGGCGACGTCGAGCGCCTCGGCGAGCGAGGCGTACTTGATGGTCGCCTGGTTCAGGCTGAGCCTCTGGTGAGGGGGCCGCGGGTGCGCGCTCACAGCAGCACGACCCTCGGCACCTCGACGCCCGAGACCGAAAGGAACGCGTTCCACCGCGCGGCCGCGAGCTCGGGGTCCTCGAGCGCGCCAGCCGCGTTCGCGAGCCGCACGATCTCGGAGAGGTGCGGCAGCGAGCGCGCCGCGTGCAGGCCGCCGACGAGCTGGAAGCCGGGCTGGTGGCCGTTCAGCCAGGACATGAAGGCGACGCCGGTCTTGTAGTAGAACGTGGGCGCGGCGAACACCTGCCGCGACAGTTCCTCGCTCGGCCCGAGCACCGCGAAGTAGCCGTCGCGGTCGCCCGCGTCGAGCCGCTGGATGGCGGCGGACGCGAGCGGCGCGAGCGGCGCGAAGGCGCCGAGCAGGGCGTCGGAGTACTGCCCCGGCTGCTCGGATCCGTCGCCGCCGATGAGCCCGACGTAGTTGAAGTCGTCGCCCGTGAACATGCGCGCCGTCTTCGGCAGCCGCGCGCGCACCGCGATCTCCGCGCCGGCATCGAGCAGGCTCATCTTGACGCCGGCGACCTTCTCGGGGTTCGCCGCGATGACATCGATGAGAACGGATGCCGCAGCCGAGGCATCCGTGCTCTGCCCACTCCGTCCGGCGAAATACCCCCTCAGCACCGGGTCGAACGCCTCGCCCAGCCAGTGCAGCACGACGGGCGCCTGCGCCCGCTCGAGCACGCGATCATAGACGCGGCGGTAGTCGTCGGCTCTCTGGGCGGCTCGTGCGAGGTGTCGGGAGGCCATCAGCACGACCCCGGCGCCCTGCTCTTCGGCGAACGCGAGCTGCTCGAGGTAGGCGGCCGTGACCTCCTCGAGCGAGATGTGCTCGGCCTCGACGTGGTCGGTGTTGACTCCGACGACGAGCGCGCCGCCCACCGAGCGCGACTCGGCAGCGCTGCGCGCGATCAGCTCGCGCGTCGCGGCGGGGTCGAGGCCCATGTTGCGCTGCGCGGTGTCCATCGCATCGGCGACGCCGAGTCCCCACGACCAGACGTGATGGCGGAAGGCGAGGGTCGCGTCCCAGTCGAGGTCGGCGGGCCGGCCCGGCGTGTTGTCGGCGTGGATCTTGGGCACCACGTGGGCCGCCGCGTAGGCGATGCGGGAGCGCAGCGGCACGGCCGGCTTCGTGAGCGCAGGCGCCGCGCGCAGCTCCTGACGGGTGACGGCGCCATCGGGCGCCAACAGGATCAGATCGCTCATACCGTCACCTCGGGCAGGTCGACGCGGGCGCCCGTGGCCGCGGACTCGAGCCCCTTCTCGGCGAGCAGCACGCCTCGGGCGCCTGCGAGGAAGTCGTAGGGGTTCGGGGCGTCCTCGGCGACGTGGCGCAGGAACTCCTCCCACTGCACCTTGAAGCCGTTCTCGAACTCCTGCGTGATCGGGACTTCGTGCCAGTCGGCGGCATAGTCGTGCTGGTCGGGGACGTCGGGGTTCCAGGTCGGGCGGGGCGTCGCCGAGCGGTGTTGCACCTTGCAGCCGAACAGCCCGGCGACCGCCGATCCTTCGGTGCCGTCGACCTGCAACTCGAGCAGCTCGTCGCGGTTGACCCTCACGTCCCACGAGGAGTTGAACTCGGCGACCACTCCGCCCGCCAGGCCGAAGATCGCGTAGGCCGCGTCGTCGGCGGTGGCGGCATACGGCCGGCCGCGCTCGTCCCAGCGGGTGGGAACGTGCGTCGCGGTCTGGGCGTAGACGGATTCCACGCGGCCGAACAGGTTCTCGAGCACGTAGTTCCAGTGCGGGAACATGTCCAGCACGATGCCGCCGCCGTCCTCGGCGCGGTAGTTCCACGAGGGGCGCTGGGCGGGCACGCCGTCGCCCGGGAACACCCAGTACCCGAACTCGCCGCGCACCGAGAGGATGCGCCCGAAGAATCCGTCGTCGATCAGGCGCTTCAGCTTGCGCAGACCCGGCAGGTAGAGCTTGTCGTGCACGACGCCGTTCTTGACGCCGGCCGCCTTCGCGAGCCGGGCGAGCTCGAGCGCTTCCTCGAAAGTCGCGGCGGTGGGCTTCTCGGTGTAGACCGCCTTGCCCGCGGCGATGGCCTTCGTGATCGCGGGCACGCGAGCCTCGGTGACGAGGAAGTCGGCGTACACGTCCCACCGCGGGTCGGCGAGTGCCTCGTCGAGGTCGGTCGTCCAGTCCGCGATGCCGTGCCGCGCGGCGATGTCGCGCAGCTTGTCCTCATGGCGGCCGACGAGGATCGGCACGAGCTGCACCCGGCGCCCGTCGGAGAGCGTGACGCCGCCCTGCTCCCGGATCGCGAGGATCGACCGCACCAGATGCTGCCGGTACCCCATGCGCCCCGAGACGCCGTTCATGATGATGCCGATCGTCGACTCAGCCGACATGAGATGACCTCCTGGGAAAGCGTTTACCAAAACGCTAGCACCGACTATAGGCTGGCCGTCATGACTGAGTCGACGCCGCCCGTGGTGCTCGCGGCGATGAGCCGCGCAACCTTCGAGAACCAGTACGGCGGGCCGCGCCTCGCCCGGCTGCGCACCCTCGCGTTCCTCGACGATCCGGTCGTCGTCGACGACCTCGACGACCCGGCGCTGACCGAGCGGCTCGCCCGGGTCGAGGTGCTGCTCACCGGCTGGGGCGCGCCCCTTCTGACCGCGGAGCGGCTCGAGCGGATGCCGCGGCTGCGAGCCCTGATCCACAGCGCCGGCAGCATCCGCCCCTTCGTGACGGAGGAGTTCTGGCGCCGCGGCATCCTCGCCTCCACCGTCGCGGACGCCAACGCGATCCCCGTCGCCGAGTTCACCCTCGCGGCCGTCATCATGGCGGGCAAGCGCGCCCCGTTCCTCGCCGCCCAGCTGCGCGCTGATCCCGAGAGCTGGGGCGCCTCAACCCGCTTCGGCGAGCTCGGCAACCGGGGGCGCACGATCGGGGTCGTGGGGTTCTCGCGGATCGGCCGCCGCGTCGTGACAGCGCTGCAGCAGCTCGAGGAGACGACGGTGCTCGTCGCGGACCCCTACGCAGACCCCGCCGAGGTGCAGGCGGCCGGGGGCCGGCTCGTGACCCTCGACGAGCTGCTGCCCGCCGTCGACGTGCTCTCGCTGCACGCGCCGGCGCTGCCGGAGACGGCGAAGATGATCGGCGCCGCGCAGCTCGCCGCCCTGCCGGATCACACGACGGTGATCAACACGGCGCGCGGCAGCCTCGTGGACACGGCGGCGCTCGAGCGCGAGTGCGCGTCGGGGCGGCTGAACGCGATCCTCGACGTCACCGAGCCGGAGCCGCTGCCCGCGGCATCCGTTCTCCACACCCTGCCCAACGTGTTCCTCACCCCGCATGTCGCGGGCTCGCTCGGCAACGAGCTGAGCCGCATGGCCGACGCCGCCCTCGACGAGCTCGAGCGGTACGCGCAGGGCTCGCCGCTCGCCTTCACGGTCTCGAGCGAGGCGTTCGAGGTCAGCGCGTGAGCGGTCGGCTCTGCGCGGCTCAGCGCAGCGCGGGCGTGCTCGCGCGCACGACGACCTCGGCCGGCAGCCGCACGAGCGACGGCGCAGCGGCGCGCCGCACGAGCAGCTCGACGGCGGTCGTACCGCCCTGCTCGAGCGGCAGCCGCACCGTCGTGAGCCCCGGTGACACGTCGCGCAGGGTCTCGATGTCGTCGAAACCCGCGACCGCGACGTCGCGGCCCGGCTCGAGACCGGCGTCGCGCAGCCGCGCCATCGCACCGACCGCCATCACGTCGTTGACGGCGAAGACGAGGTCCGGCCGCTCGCCGTCCTGATCGAGCAGCCGACCCATCGCCTCGTAGCCCCCGTCGCGAGTGAACGCGCTGTGCACGGCCTCGAGGGAGGGCGACGGATGCCCCGCCGCGGCGTATCCCTCGATGAATCCCTGGGTCCGTTCGCGGGAGGTCAGCAGCTCCTCGGGCCCGGCGAGCACGACGGCCCGGCGATAGCCCGCGTCGGCGAGGCGCCGCGCGAGCGCGCCCGCGCCCTCGATGTTGTCGAACGCGATCGTGTCGAAGGGCAGCCCGGCCTGCGAGACCAGCACGACATGTCCGCCCTCTGCCTCGAAGTCGCGCAGCTGGGAGGTGAGCCGCGACGTCAGCTCGGCATCCGCCACCCGGCTGCCGACGAGCACGATGCCGCTCGGCCGCTGCGCCCGCAGCGCGCTGACCAGCCTCACCTCGCGCTCGGGGTCGCGGCCGGACACGCCGATGGTGGCGACCAGGCCCTCGGCATCCGTCGCCGTGATGATGCCACCCGCGATCTGCGAGAAGTAGGGGTCCGTGATGTCGGCCACGATGATGCCGACCGTTGTGGTGCGCCCGCGGGCGACGGCCTGCGCCTGCAGGTTCGGGACGTAGCCCAAAGCTTCGGCCGCGGTGAGCACGCGCGCGCGGTACTCGTCGTTGACCTTGCGCGTGCTGCCGTTCAGCGTGCGGGATGCGGTCGCAAGCGAGACGCCGGCCTCGCGCGCGACGTCATGCAGGGTCGCGGGCGGCCGCCGGGTGTCCTCGCGAGCCATCCTGTCTCCCCTTCCCGCTCTGCAAGAAAGATATCGTCGCGCTGCTGCGCCCTCTGGTAAGCGCTTCCCTGCATCTTCTCGTCCATGACCAGCACTCCCGGCTCACTCGCGGGCGGCATCGCCCGCACCCGGAGCGGGTAGAACACCCCGTTTGTCACCCGTTCGCGGGGGTGCCGGCCGGGCCTTCTCGGTGGCACGATCTCGCACCGAGGGGAAGGGAATCCGGAAGGCTCCCTGCAATGTCGAACACCACCGTGGCGGAACGCGCAGACGCGGCATCCGTCGCCATCAATGTCGCCAACACGCAACTGCTGCTGCGCGCCCTGGGCGAGTCCCAGGCGGGCCTGCTTCAGCTGCTGCTTGCGAAAGGACTGATCAGTGCAACCGACCTGGTGCGGTTCGGGCTGTCGTGACGGTCAGCTGATCTTGGCGCGCTTGGCGATGCCCTGCACGAACGACGCCTGGCCTGCGTGCTGCCAGTCGTCGCCGATGATCGAGACGAGCCGCACGCCGAGGGTCACGGGCGGGTCCCACGACGTGTCGACGACCCGGTCGAGGTCCTCACCGCTCAGCGTCGCGAGGTAGGCGACGGTGGCATCGTGCACCGCGTCGTGATAGCCGAGCAGCAGCTCGGGCGCGGCCACGACCGCCGCGACCTCGGTCGAGGTGTGGCCGTAGCCGGTCGAGTTCCGCGGCAGCGGCAGGTCGAAGCGATCGGCCCATTCGCTGAGCCACAGCTCCTCGGCGCCGGCGACGTCGGCCACCTGCGCGTCCTGCCCGCGGGTGAGGTGCCAGACCAGCCAGGCGATCGTGTTCGCCTCGGGGTCGATGCGGTAGCCGAGCAGCTCGGCGCTCGCCCCTTCCACCACCCGATGGACGATCTGCTGGATCCGGTCGAAGGCATCGATCAACAGCTCGCGTTGCTCCATGCCTCGACGCTACGCGCGCAGGATTCCTCAGGCCAGGGTCTTCGCGAAGAAGTCGGTGACCTTCTGCCACGAGTCGGTCGCGGCCGCCTCGTTGTAGGCGTGCGCGTTGGTGTCGTTGAAGAACGCATGGCCGGTGCCCGGGTAGACGGTCGCCTCGAAGTCGACGCCCGCCTCAGACATCCGCTGCTCCACCTCGGGCAGTCCGGTGATGAGCCGCTCGTCCTGCTCGCCATAGAAGGCGCGCACGGGGCAGGCGAAGCCGTCGTACTCCGTGCCCTGCGGCGGCGCGCCGTAGAACGGCGCCGCGGCGCGCACGCGGTCGTCTGCCGCGGCGAGCGCGAACGAGTAGGTGCCGCCGAAGCAGAAGCCCGTGACCACGACACGACCGGAGACCCCTTGCTGCGCCTCGAGCCAGTCGACGACCTGCTTGAGCGCGCTGACCGCCCACGAGCCGTACTCGGGCTCGTTGACGGGCGCCATCTTCTCGCGCATGAGCGGCTGCATGCGGGTGCGCTCTGCCTCGTCGGGGCTCTCGCGCAGACGCAGCAGCTCATTGCCGACCTCGGGGGTGATGCCCGCATGGCTGAGGATGTCGGGGGCGACCGTGACGTATCCCTGCGCGGCGAAGCGATCGGCGATGTCCTTGATGTGGTCGACGAGGCCCCAGATCTCCTCGATGACGATCACCCCGCCGCGCACCTCGCCGGTCGGCCGCGAGACATAGCCGGTGAATCCGTCGAACTCGATCGCGTTGCCCTTGAGCATGTGCCCTCTTCCCAGTCGCTGACAGGGCTCGAGCCACATCGGCGGCGCCCATGAGGTCACGATACCTGCGCAGATCCCGCGGCCATTGCCCGCGAAGCGCGCCTCAGGGCGAGCTCATAACCGGCCGTCTGTGAGCTCATAGACGATGGCCGACCAGTGGTCCTCGATCTGGTCCCAGGCCCCGACGCCCTGGTACGCCAAGCTGTATCTCTCGTGCAAGAGCGGCCCGAGGACGTCCAGAACGTCGGGGACGAACGGTGTCTCCGGCGGGAATCCGAGCCCGAAGCTGTCGATGATCGAGTCGTCGGCGGCGCGCAGCCACACACCCCACCCGCGCTCGATCGGCATGGCGACGACGCGGAAGACGTGCGCGGGTTCATAACCGTCAGGAAGCAGCTCGTGGTCGCTCATCCCGCCACGGTAGAACAGCTCGTCGAGTCTGAGCAGCCTCGGCTACCCCAGCCGGCCGAGCGCCTCGAGGACGTCCGCGACGAGGTCGTCGACGCTCTCGATGCCGACCGACAGCCGCACGATGTTCTCCGGCACCGCGAGCGGCGTGCCCTTCACCGAGGCGTGGGTCATCTCGCTCGGATAGCCGATGAGCGACTCGACCCCGCCGAGCGACTCGGCGAGCTGGAAGACGCGGGTCGATTCTGCGAAGCGGCGGGCGGATGCCTCACCGCCGGCGAGCGCCACCGAGAGCATCCCGCCGAAGCCCGACATCTGCCGCGCCGCGAGCTCGTGCCCCGGGTGCGAGGCGAGCCCCGGGTAGTACACCCGCTCGACGCGGGCGTGCCCGTCGAGCGCTTCGGCGACGGCCTGCGCGTTGGCGGAGTGCTGTCGCATGCGCAGCTCGAGCGTCTTGATGCCACGGCTCGTGAGGAACGCGTCGAGCGGCGACGAGACCGCCCCGACCGCGAACTGCTGGAAGGCGATCGCCTCGCCCACCTCGTCCTGTCCGGGTGCTACGACGACCGCCCCGCCGATCACATCCGAGTGGCCGCCGAGGTACTTCGTCGTCGAGTGCACCACGATGTCGGCCCCGAGCGCGATCGGCTGCTGCAGCGCGGGGGACGCGAAGGTGTTGTCCACCACGGCGAGCGCGCCGGCCTCGTGTGCGAGCTGGGCGAGCGCCGCGATGTCGCTGATCTTCATGAGCGGGTTGCTCGGCGTCTCGACCCAGAGCAGGCGGGTGTTCTCGGTGGCGAGCGCCTCGCGGGCGGCATCCGTGTCGCTCAGGTCGACGGTCGTGAGCCGCACTCCCCAGGCGCCGAACACGCGGCTGATCAGCCGATGCGTGCCGCCGTACGCGTCATTGCCGAGCACGACGTGGTCGCCGGGCTTCAGCGTCGCGCGCAGCACGGCGTCCTCGGCGGCGAGGCCAGAGGCGAACGACAGCGCCCCCGCGCCGCCCTCGAGCGCGGCGAGCTGCGTCTGCAGCGCATCCCGTGTCGGGTTGCCGCCACGGCCGTACTCGTAGCCGTTCCGCAGGCCGCCGATGCCGTCCTGCACGAACGTCGAGGTGAGGTACACGGGCGGGATGATCGCGCCCGTGGTCGGATCGAACTCCTGCCCCGCGTGAATGGCCCTGGTGGCGAATCCGTCAGTCATCTGTCTCTCTTTCACTTGCTCAGGAACGTCAGCAGATCGGCGCGTGTCAGCACCGTCACCGGAGCCCCGCCATCGGTGATGAGCAGGGCGGATGCCTCGGCCAGCCGCTCTCGGGCCGCCGCCACCGACTCGCTGATGCCGATGAGCGGCAGGGGCGCCGCGACGACCTTCGCGACCTCGTCGCCGAGCGCCGCCGCCCCGGTGAACACCTGCTCGAGCAGGGTGGCCTCGTCGAGCGCCCCGGCGACCTCGCCGATCACGACGGGCGGCTCGGCCGAGAGCACGGGCAGCTGCGAGACGCCGTACTTCTCCATGATCTCGATCGCGTCGTGCACGGTGTCCTGCGGGTGCGCGTGCACGAGCGCGGGCAGCTCCCCCGACTTGCTCGCGATGATGTCGCGGACGGTGTGCTCCGCCGCCGGATCGCTGAAGCCGTATGACCGCAGCCAGCGGTCGTTGAAGATCTTGCCGAGGTAGCCGCGGCCGCCGTCGGGCAGCAGCACCACGACGGTGTCGTCAGGCCCGAGGGTCGCGGCGACCCGCAGCGCGGCCACGACGGCCATGCCGCTCGAGCCGCCGACGAGCAGCGCCTCCTCGCGGGCGAGGCGGCGGGTCATCTCGAACGCCTCGCGGTCGCTGACGGCGATGACCTCGTCGGGAATGCTCGGGTCGTAAGCGGGCGGCCAGATGTCCTCGCCGACACCCTCGACGAGGTACGGCCGGCCGGTGCCGCCGGAGTACACCGACCCGACGGGGTCGGCGCCGACGATGCGCACGCGCCCTTCCGAGACATCCTTGAGGTACCGCCCGGTGCCCGTGATCGTGCCACCCGTGCCCACTCCTGCGACGAAGTGGGTGACGGTTCCGTCGGTGTCGCGCCAGATCTCGGGGCCGGTCGATTCGTAGTGGCTCCTCGGCCCGTTCGGGTTCGCGTACTGATTCGGCTTGAACGCCCCGGGGATCTCGGCGGCGAGCCGGTCGCTGACCGAGTAGTACGAGTCGGGGTCGTCGGCCGCGACCGAGGTCGGGGTCACCACGACCTCGGCGCCATAGGCGGTGAGCACCGCCCGCTTGTCCTCCCCGACCTTGTCGGGCACGACGAACACGCAGCGGTAGCCGCGCTGCTGCGCGACGAGCGCCAACCCGACGCCGGTGTTGCCGCTGGTCGGCTCGACGATAGTGCCGCCGGGCTTCAGGAGCCCATCGCGCTCGGCGGCGTCGATGATCCGCTCCGCGATACGGTCCTTGGCTGAGCCACCCGGATTGAAGTACTCGACCTTGGCGAGCACGGTGGCGGGGATTCCTGCGGTCACCTTTGTGAGGCGGACGAGCGGCGTGTCCCCGATGAGGTCGACGATGTGATTCGCGATACGCACGACCGGCCAGCCTAGGCGGGGTGCCTGGGCGCGGCAATCGGTGTTACGACGCGGCGGTTACACGCTCCCGCCGATTGCCCGCCGCAGCCCCGCGAATCCACCACGGAAGTCCCGCTGATTCACCATCGGGAGACGGCTAATCCACCATCAGAAGTCGGCTAATCCACCACGGCGACGATCTCAGCACGCGCCTCCCTAGACTGACCGCATGCCGCTGTCCGAGCTCTCGAGCACCGCGCAGGATTACCTCAAGGTGATCTGGACGGCCACAGAATGGGCGCCCGGCCCCGTCACCGTGACGCTCCTCGCGGGCCGCATGGGTGTCAGCAAGGCGACCGCGAGCGACACGGTGCGCCGGCTCGTCGAGGCGGGCATGCTCGTGCACGAGCCCTACCGTGGGGTCGAGCTGAGCGAGCTCGGCCGCGAGCACGCCGTCGGCATGGTGCGCCGCCACCGCATCCTCGAGACCTTCCTCGTTGAATCCCTCGGCTACGGCTGGGACGAGGTGCACGACGAGGCCGAGTCCCTCGAGCACGCCGTCTCCGACACGCTCATCGACCGCATCGACGCCATGCTCGGCCACCCGGCCCGCGACCCGCACGGCGACCCGATCCCGACGAGGGACGGCCTGCCGCACCTGCCTCATGCGATTTTGCTGACGGATGCCCCGGCCGGCGTCCCCCTCACGGTCGAGCGCATCTCCGATGCCGACCCGGAGGTGCTCCGCGCGCTCGCGTCGCGCGGCATCCGCCCCGGCACGACGCTCACCCTCCCCCTCGACCTCGCTCCGGAAGAATCCGCCGCCATCCGCGTCTCGGTCACATCGCCCAGCCTCGGAAGTCAATAGGGCCAGTATCTCGGCCGATTCAATCGTCGTCTCACTGGTCTACGTCATCGTCCGTGACACATCGACCGTGGCGACCCAGGTCAGCTTTGACCAGATTCATACTCCAACAAGCCTGCCGCCTCGAGTTCATCGAGAAGTTCAACAATCCATTCGGCAACCTTCTTTCGACTCCGCGTCAACAGCGACCAGACCCGGAGACGAACGCTCCACGAGACCACCACGACGAAGCAATTCAGGGACCACATCATCACGCATTGAAGGCTCCTGGACCGCGGCAACGCGATATACCAATCGCCCGGAACACCGAAGCACGCGATTTATATTGAAGGCCGCGTCCGCCTCTACGACGTCACCAAGCGCTAGATCGCACTTATAGAGAAGCTCATGCGCGAGGTCATCGACACGCTCAGCGCCGGCGTTCCCGCCCAACTGCCCGAGATCCGCACCGTCGGACGCACCCTGAAACAGCGCGCCGCGGACATCCTCGCGTTCTTCGACCGGCCCGGCACATCCAACGGCCCGACAGAGGCGATCAACGGCCGCCTCGAACACCTGCGCGGCTCCGCCCTCGGCTTCCGCAACCTCACCCACTACATCGCCCGATCCCTGCTCGAAACCGGCGGATTCAGACCCCACCTACACGCTCAATTCCGATGAGCCGGTAATGCGCTGCGATCTCTGCGGCTGAACCATCGCGAGTGCTCATGGCAATGGGGTTCTGTTTTGAAAATGGCTCAAGATGGCATTCCCGAATTCGTGTTGCACTGAGTAGCCCTGCCCCGAGAGCCAGCCTGTCACCGTTCCCGAAGCAGAGAAGGGGAAGCCGGGAACTAGTGCTACGCCCTCGCTCAGTGGCAGCTAGATGAGACGACTAACAGCTGGCGGCGTCGGATTCACAAACTCTTGCAGTTCGCCAGCTATATGTTCGAGCGAAAAAACTACCTCGTCCTCGTCACTATCTTGAACGCGATAGACCTGTCCCTCACTATCCGCTATCGCCGCTAGAAGAACTGCCGCCGTTGAGCGGTCTAGAATTAGCTGGATCGCTTTCCGTGGACTAAATGTGGATACGCCAAAGCTAACTCCATGCTCGTTCAGGAGGGCAACAACTTCGTCGGCCTTACTTCGCGATAGCCCGGGAACGGCGACAATCCAAGAAGGATCAGACCAATACGATGGGAGCCCAGCGCCTTGTTCACTACTCATGGCCCTATCCAATTCAATTTGTCATCATACGTGCCCAAACGCTCCGCTTTGCCAAAGCCATCCGGGCTACTAGCCATCTTCCATACGCCACCAGAGTGGCTGTCGACATCGGGCGATATGAAGTTCTTGCCATTTGAGTATATTGGTTGCCCGTGCGAAGTTCCGCGAACCTTTGCATAGCCAAGTTCCTTTGCCGCCGCAGTTGCCTGAGGCGTTGTCATTCGCTGTGGATCGACAGGGCAGTTGTGCACGAGAATCGCTGCAGAGCCAGCGCCGGCCAAGACTTCCGGCGTTAGTTGCACGTAGAAGTCGTGGTCGCCTTGGACGGTGAGGTCCCACATGTCGGCGGTGCCGGGGACGGCGTGGGTGCTTGCAACGGTCGCCGTGGTTCCGTCGTCGGTGCGCAGCCGGTCTCCCGGGGCGAGGTGGTTCGCGAGCGTCCACGCCTTCTTCGTCTGATCCCAGAACAGATGTTTCGCGGTGGCATGGACGGTCGACGCATGCCCCTGCGCGTCTTTGACGTTGACGTCCATGAGGTCGTCGTCGTGGTTGACCCAGATCTTCTGCACGGTTCGCGCGCTGGTTTTCCCGGTCTGCGGATCCGTCGCCTCGACCTTCATCCCCGGAGTGACCTGATCAATCGCGACCACGGCGCCGGAGGCCAGCACCACCTGCGTGTCAGGCGTGAACGACTCCCCGCCACACGCGGCGGCCGCTTCCTCCTCTTCGGCGGCATCCGCCTCGTCCTGGGTCAACGTCTCCTCGGCGGCAGCGAATTCACTGCCCTCCTCGGCGGCTTGCTCCCCCTCAGCTTCAGCGAAATCCGTGCACGTCTCGCTTGTATCTGGGAACATCGCGCATGCGGTGAGAGCCGCGTCCCAGGCCGTCAAACCCGTGGCCGCAAGCCCTGCGGCATAGGCCGCCGCCTGGTCGGCGCGGAGCTTCTGGATCTCCGCAGAACTAAGCGGATGCGGCGGAAGCTCCGGCGTCGGCGTGGGATGAGCCCCGTAGCCACTCGCCGCGGACTTCTTCGTCGGCGCTGGCCCGTCCCAGGACTCGTATCCGTTCGCCTTGACCTGCGCGCTGGCCTGCTTGTAGGTCGCGCTGGGCGCGGTTGCGGAGCCGTGGCTGGTGCCGCAGTTGGTGAGATGGGTGAGAACGCCGCCAGGCTCGAGGCATTCGCCGGAGGGGTCGGTGTCGGTGACGGGGTTGTTGCCGGCGTACGCGTACGCGTTGCGGGACGCGAAGCTGTCCACACTCAGGAGTGGGTCGGCGGTGGTGAACGATCCGGTGGTCGGGTCATACAGGCGGGCGCCGATCTGGGTGAGGCCGGTGAGGGTGGAGGCGGAGTCGTCGAGGTATCCGCGATCCGAGGACCACGCCGCGGTGGTGCCGCGGGGGTTTCCGAACGGGTCCGTGTACCGGTTCGTGACGGCGCCGGTGGCCGCGTTCACTTCCAGGTCCGGCGTGCCGTCCACATCGGATCCGACCCAGTACAGGGTCGACCCGGTCACGCCGGCTGCGGTGTCCCGCTCAGCCAGGACCACCGAGCCCGCCGAATACGTCCGCGACCCCGTCACCGTCGAAGAACCCGGCGCCACATGCAGCTCCGTGTCCCCGAGGAACACCGTCGTGCCCGCTGTCGGGTCGGACTCCAAAAGCAGGGCGCCATCCGCGTCGTAGACCCGGTCCTGCGTCGAGGCGCCCGCCGTCAGGCTGGAGGTCTGCCCCTGCGCGTCATACGCCGCCGTCACACCCCCGAACTGGGTCGCATTCCCCGCCTGGTCATAGGCGAACCACTCCGTCGTCGTCGCCCCAGCCTGAGCGGTCGAGACCTGCGAAACCGCATCAGCATCACAAGATCATCAAGGAGCAGATGGGGCAACGGATGCCTGACGATCAAGGCACCCGCTGCCGCGCACCGCAGTCCCGAACTACATCCTCAGCCCACTCCCCGGGCGCGAATCGGGACGTGCCCCAGGCCAGCGGCCACTCACGCTTGTTCGCTGATTCCGAGCCAGGTCCGGGCCTCATCAAGGTCGAATACCAACCGCCCCGCATCCGGCGGGAACTTCGCCGGAGAATGCTCGACTAGGTAAGCCTCGCCCGAATAAAAAGACTCATCGAAGACACGCAGCCCAAGCGCACGACAATACTCATCAAGCATCTCGGTGGTGAAACGTTCACGCACGCGCCGACTGCCATATGCGGCCGGATCCTCGAAGGGCTGCTGCTCACCCGACAGCGTGAAATGCCAACAGGCACCATCCTGCACGAGCCCGATCCCGCGAATGTTATTCAACAGGTTCCCCGCCTCGGGTCCGAACAACTGGAACTGCGTGGCCGCCCACATCCCTGACGCTCCAAGACCCGTGCCATGCGACTCATTCGGAATACTCGTGATCGCCACGGTGCGAGTTCTCAAGGAGTCCGAGAGGTAGCCGAGCGGTGACACCTGGTCGCTGCCCCTCACCGAGCACCCAAACCGTGCCGTCCAAGCCGGGTCGGCCGTCCCAGCAAAGAGCTCCCTAGGCTGGACTCTCAAGGTGAGAGGGAGCAACGCTCTCAGACGATCAGGCAAGCCATCACCGAGCCGAGACACCTTCACAGGAGGGTTCAGCGAACTACGCCGCTCCCTGACGAATTGCACTACTTCCCGGACCGGCCGGTTTATGAACCCAGTGGTCCAAGTAATCGGGTCGAAAGCCCCATCAAGCAGCTGCAACGGCACGCGAACGATCATTTCATGGTGTGCAGACCCACCAGCCCGCTGGGGTCGTTGGCCAGGATCCGCGGCCGGTAGAGGAGTTCCGCGCCCCCGATGAAGCAAGAAACGGCCTACTCGAAGACGCCGACCACCGCTCGGCGCACCTCTTCAATATGGCCCGTTGCAGCCTGGGCTTCGCAGACAGACTCCAACGCGGCTTGAAGCGCGTCCGAGCCCAGAGCAAATCCGACAGTTGCAGCTGCTCTCGCGCGGCGAAATGCCTCAAGATAGTCGGCTTCGCTCAACTGTCCCACTTCAACGCCCGCCTGACACTCCCAAGCCTTTTCATCCAGCGCCGCGGTCAACCTGTTCACACCCTCATAGACCGACGAATCAACCGGAGTCCCCTCACGCAGGCATTGAAGAGTTGATGGATTCTTTCACTTAGCACCGAAGTACTTTGCCACGTCGTAATTAGCGATCATATTTGCAACGTCACGTGGGGACTTGCCGTAATGATTCTGGTGCTGAGGATCCGCGCCGAGTTCCAACAGAACTTCGACGGCCGAACCGGGTACTCCGCGATATTCCATTACGGCCACAAAAAGAGGTGAATTGCCAAACTTGTTTTCCGCCTCGATATTTGCTCCAGCCGCAACTAGAGCCCTCACAACGGCCGGACTCGTAGATTGAGCTGCAAAGTGTAGTGGGGTAAAACCAAACGAGTCCG
Organism: Gryllotalpicola koreensis; assembly: GCF_039538185.1. NCBI lineage: Bacteria > Bacillati > Actinomycetota > Actinomycetes > Micrococcales > Microbacteriaceae > Gryllotalpicola > Gryllotalpicola koreensis. Next base: position 56,753 of record NZ_BAABBW010000003.1, on the reverse strand, counting down.
CATCGGCGACGCTAAGCCCGGATCGGATTAATTCGCGTACTCGTTGCACATCACCGGATGCCGCCGCGTAATGCAGCGCGCTTCTCCCGCTCCTATCACTCATCGTGCTCACCTTGGTAGTTCGTAGATATGACTTCTGTTACTTGAAGGATTCTCGATCTGGTAATGATCCGGATTGTTTTCATACTCGATCACGTCCCGCCGGGACCAACCCGAGCCCCGAGCGATCTGCTGTGTCCTCCACCATTCGTAGCCTGGGACGTGGCCATAATCGAAAGGCCCTTCTTTGGGAACTGGCTCGCCCGTGTTGGGGTCGATGTAGTCGCCGGATGCCGTCTTCGGTGCGTTGCCTTGAATGGCCAATTTGGTGCTGTTTCTGAGCTTAACGCGGGTCGCAGCAGGGTCAGAAAGATCCTCATCGACCGTGAGATCTTCTTCTAGTTTCTGGGCGTCGTCGAAGAACTCATCTCCGGCATCGTCGTCGGCCCCATCGGATTCGATGGCGGTGGAGACGTCAATGGCGCCGCCGAGCGCGAACAGCCCTGCCACGCCGAGCTGCTTGCCGAACTCGACGGATTGCTTCTCCTCAGTCTCCGCCCGCGCTTGCTGGCTACCGGCGTACATGCAAGCGAAGTCGCAGGCATGCTTCTTCGGCGCCGCGAAACTACGGATGTATTTCTGTCCGGCCGATGTCGCCTTCTCGTACGCCGCCTGCTGAGCATGGGCGATCACCGTGCCGCTAAGCGCAGTGATGCCATGCCCGCCAGCACAATTCGTTCGGAAGCTGAGCGCATCCCCAACCTCCAGGCACTCCCCGGATGGGTCCGTGTTCGTCACCGGGGAGTTGCCCGCGTACGCATACGCGTTCCGCGACGCGAAACTGTCCGCCGTCAACAGCGGATCCGCAGTCGTGAACGACCCGGTCTGCGGGTTGTAGAGGCGAGCGCCCACTTGGGTGAGCCCAGTCAGGGCAGAGGCGGAGTCGTTCAGGAATCCACGATCCGAGGACCACGTCGGCGCGGTGCCGCGGGGGTTTCCGAAGGGATCCGTGTACCGGTTCGTGACGGCGCCTGTGGCCGCGTTCACTTCCAGATCCGGGGTACCGTCCACGTCCGAGCCGACCCAGTACAGGCTCGACCCTGACACCCCAGCTACCGTGTCCCGCTCGGCCAGAACCACCGAGCCCGCCGTGTAGGTGCGCGAGCCCGTGGCCGCCGTGGATCCAGGAGCGACATTCAGCTCCGTATCCCCGAGGAAGACCGTGGTACCGGCCGTTGGGTCGGACTCCAACAGGAGGGCGCCATCCGCGTCGTAGACACGATCCTGCGTCGAGGCGCCCACCGTGAGACTCGCCGTCTGCCCCTGCGCGTTATACGCCGCCGTCACGCTCCCGAGCCGGGTCGCGTCCCCCGCCTGGTCATAGGCGAACGACTCCGTCGTCGTCGCACCCGCCTGAGTGGTCGAGACTTGCGAAACCGCATGCGGCTGCGCCGCTCCGGCGGCGGGGTAGCTGTACGTCGAGACCGCGTCGGTCCCACCTGCGTTGGTGGTGTGCTGGGTGGCAGTCAGCCGGTTCCCGGTCGCCTGGTCATATGTGAACGACTCCCAATACGGGGCGGGGCCGCCCAGCGCCGCCGAGGACGGCGCGGTCGCACAGTTCCCACTGGAGGGGGTCCACGCGGCGGTGAGTTCCTCAAGCGGGTCGTAGCTGTAGCACTGCGCATCCGTCGAGGACGGCGTCGTATTCGTCGCACTGAGCACCTGCCCGGCGTTGTCCCGCCCATACACCCGAGACGACACCTGCGCGGGAGTGGTGCTGCCCGCGGTGCGGTCGCCGATCCCGAGGATCAGCCCCGTGCCCTGGTCGTAGGAAATCGCGGTGCGCAGGTAGGTGGTCCCGGAGTCGCGGTCATAACCCACCGGCTGCCCGATCCCCGAACGATCGATGACGGAGTACAGCTGGGACCCGGTGACACTGGCCAGCTGCCCTTCGGTGTCGTACGCGTTCCGGATCGTCTCGGCCGGCAAGCCCCCCTCAGCCGGATCCGCCTGGCCGGCCGAGGTGCCGTCGACGTTGTACCCGTACACGGTCGTGTAGCTGGTGCCGCCGAGCGCCGGGGCACCGGTCGGGATCGCGATCGTGTTGGACAGGGGGGTGTAGAAGGTGCTGTACGAGCCGATCGTGTCGGTGTAGGCGATGCCCGGGGTTCCTGCGGTGGAGCCGACGTAGCTGGCGGAGGAGGTCAACTGCCCCTTCTTCAGCGTGTCATAGGTCCAGGAATCCAGCTCGATGCCACCGCTGCCGGTGGTCGTGCCCTGGTATTCGGCGGTCTTGCGCTGATCGGCGTCGTAGGTGTATGAGACCGTCTGGCCGCGTCCGTCCGTGCTGGACAGCAGGTCGCCTGCATCGTCATAGCTGCTCGTCGTCGTGCCCGTGTCCGGATCAGTCGCACTCGTCTGGTGGCCCAGCAGGTCGTAGGTCCAGCTCCAAGCGTTGCCGGCCGCGTCGACCATGTGTGCCATCTGTCCGGCAGGGTCGTAGCTGTAGCTGGTGGTCTCGTGCGCGGCAGCGCCGCCTGGGGTGGCGGCGAGCCAGTCGGTGAGGCTGGTCTGCTCGCCGAGCGAGTTAGTGTAGCTGCTAGTGGGGGTGCCTCCGGCCGGCGGAGTCGTGTCAGTTCGGTCCGCGCCGATGTAGCTGTAGTCGGTCTCGTAACGCTTCGTCCCGTTGGAGTCGAGCTCAGTAGCGGCGGTGCGGCCCGCGCCGTCGTAATGGGTGAGCGTCTCGGAGGAGATCTGCTCCTCGCTCGACGGTACGAACAGCTTGGTCGACGGTGCCGCCTGAGTGGTCGGGTAGGCGTTGTTGACCATGTTGACGCGCCCGGCGGCGTCGTAGCCGGTGTCCGTCATGATCGCGCCGCCGTAGCCGCTGGATTGGGTTTGCACGACTCGGCCGAGTCCGTCGAAGAGCTGGGCGTTCACGTCCAGCCCGGACGCCGTGAGCGTCTGAGTCGTGATCGTCGAGGGCCCGGTCTGCGATTCGGTGTACGCGTAGCTGGCGTTCGCGGTCTTGCCGCCGAACTGGGACTCGTTGGGGAGCCACACCGCAGTACGGCGTCCGAGAGCGTCGTAGGTGGCGGTCGTGAGCTGCCCGTTGAGGTCGGTGACGGAGGTTTCCACACCCCATGCCGGGTTGTAGGCGGTGGTGGTGGCCCAGCCGAGCGCGTTCGTGACCTTCTCGCTGGTGACCGGGCCACGCGCAGAAGGCGTGTAGGCGGTCGTCGTCGTGTGGCCGAGCACATCGGTTGTGGCGGTCGGGCGGCCGAGGGCGTCGTAGCTGGTCGTACTGTTGGTGACCCAGTGGGCGGTGGCCGCGGTGGTGCCGCTGTAGCTGTCGACTTCCTGCGTAGCGGTCAGATGCCCCTTGCTGGGGGCCGCCGCGGCCGTGGTCGCGGGCGTTGCCGGAACCGTCGCACCGTCGTAGTAGTCGACGGTGTCGGAGATCGCGTCTGCCGGGTAGATCGCGGTCGCAGCGCTTGCGCAGGGCACGGCGAGTTCGGTGACGCGCTGGGTGGCGCCGATGATCCAGGCCGTCGTGTTGGGCTGCGTGTAGCCGGTGGTGGTGCAGGTGGTGCCGGCGTCGCTGGTGGCCTTCTGGCTGCTGGTGACGAGCCCATAGGTGTCGTCGTAGCTGTTCGTGACGGTGGTCGTACGGCTGCCGCCGGTGGACACGGGCTCGGTGGTGACGTCTGTTCCGTCTGCGACGAAGCGCGCGGTATTGGTGCCGTCGTTCGCTTTCACGGTGGATACCCACGGGGTCGAGATGGTGTCACTCAACGTTGCGCCGCCGGAGCCGTTCAGCATCTTCTCCTCGCGCAGCTGGCCAGTGAGCCACAAGGAGTCGGGAATGGTGGCGGAGCCGGTGACATCGACGGACTTCGTACCGCCACTGGTGCCGGCACGGTCGCCGTCCATGCCTTGGTAGAAGGTGTAGTCGGTGGTCTGTTGCAAGGTGGGAGCATTGTGGTCCCCGACGCGAACTTGAACAGTGTTGTAGCCGGCGTAGACGTTCCAGGTGCGCTGGTCGGCCGGGATCAGCGGGGATGTGCTGTACCGCCACGCGGGCGAGCCCGTGTAGTCGTAGTTCGTCTCGATCGGCTGGTCATAGCCCCCGCCAGTCCGCGGGTCATCGACGGTGGAAGCGACGACGTACTTGAAGAACAGGTCGAGTTTCGGGGTCGTGTATGGGAGCACGCCTGGTGACCAGTATTCGGGATAGCACAGCAGGGTATTGGTCGCCGCGTTGGCTTCGATGTTGGCGGCATTAGCGGGAGTACAGCCCGAGGACGTGGTGTAGTTGACGCTCAGGATCTCGCCAAGGTTGGTCTGGAGAGAGGTAATCCGGTATTTCTCCAGAGGTGCCAGACCGTCGAGAGCCCAGACTCGGTTCTGCATCGGAGCACCAGCGAACACGGTGGCCGGCTCTGCGAGCGTGCTCGAGCCGCTGTAGCCCGTGTGCACGACCTTCGCCAGCCACAGCGCCGCGTTGGTGCCGTCGCCGGGGCTGGGGAAGGTGTGGGCCAACGCCCACGAATCGACGTTCGCGTAGCTGCTGCCGCCGAAGACCTGGGTGGTGACGGTCGACAGCATCGAAGTGGAGAAGAACGTCGGGGATTTCAGCCCCGTGCACGCTCCAGAGGCACAGTTCTGATCGAACGGCACGTCCGGGTAGTTCGCCGGCGTGGCCGGAGTCGCGATCTGCCCAGAGGCGCCCTCGGCCGTGCAGCCGCTGCTGGCGACGCAGCGGCCGTTGGCGCCATAGCTGAAGACGACCCTGTCGCTGGCCGCGTTGGTGGCGTACGGGGCGTTGCCGGTGATGCCGTAGTCGATATGGTCGAGCTCCCCACCGCGCGTGTACGAGACGGCGGCCGTGCCATTCTGCGAGTAGTGGTTGGTCTGCGCGTCGTAATACAGCGCCTCCGCGTTGCCGTCGGGGTCGACGACGTAATCGAGGTTCCACCGCCATGCCTGGACGCAGGAGGAGGCAGCGAATGTGGAGGCGTGGCATGGCTCCCCCGCGTCGTTGCCGTAGACCGGAACCGTCCACGCGGAGTTCGTAGCCGCCTTGCCGGACGCCCAGCCGGGAAGCTCGTTCATCCCGAAGAAGTACTGGGTGCCATCGGTGGTCGTCACCTTCCAGCAGTCATCGTCATAGGTGCCGTTGGCAGCGCCGCACCCGGCGGACGCGCCGACGAGGTGCTGGATGCGCGAGCCGTCGTCAGATTGCAGCACCCAGGCGCCGGTCGCCGCATCCTTCACCAGCTGGCCGGAGTGGCCACCGAAGGAGATCGTGGCATTGTCGGACTGCCAGCACAGGTCGCCCGAGGTGGTCACGGGGCCGCCAGCACCGTGATCGTCTGAGCACGGTGTGTAGCTGCGCTCGATGAACCCGCCGCCGGACAGGGTCCACCCTTCCCCTACCGAGTCCGGCTGGTTGTTGGTGGAACCGCTCTCCCCATCCACGGCCTGCGAGTCGTAATTCAGGGCGAGCTGCGGGGACGGGCCGGCCGCTGCCGGCGGGGTGCGCAGCGGATAGGACCAGGAGAAGTCGCCGGTCTGCGTCGAGACGTTCCAACTGTCGGAGGGCTTCAGCGGCGTGGCGGTGAAATTGCCCGTGCCAGTGGACGATATGGGTGCTGCGACAGCAGCCACCAGCATCGGGGTGGCTGAGATCGTCGCGGTCAATGTGGTCGCGTTCGCCGACGTCCGCTGGCCGACCGGCTGCGCGGAAGTCGTTGCGGCAGGTGAAGACGCCTGTGAAGTGGAGTCGCCGGCTGGGATCTCCACCCATTTCGTGCGCGCGGCATAGTCCGCGCCGTAGAGACCCTCAAGGGTTGCGGCCGGAACGGACACGGCCACCTCGGCTGACGCAGCGGACATGTCCGCACGCTGCAACTCGAGAACCAGCCCCTGGAGCCCGTGCTTCTTGGCCTCGGCGGAGCTGAGCACGGTGGTCTTGATTGCCGCAACGCTGGTCGCAGTCGAGCTCGCCGAAGCGACGGGGGCCAGCTTGATGCCGCCCGTCTTCAGCTCCTCCCATTTCCCGGTCAATACGCCCGGGTGGCCGTTCGGGAGAGTGACCTTCTGCGTGCTGGTGCTGCGGGGCACCCGCACGGTTTGCTCGACCGATGAGCGCAGCTGCATTGCAGCGACGTGCTGCCCGGCCGACGTCCCGCGTCCTGTGGACGAGGTGATCGGGCCGGCGAGCTTGCCCGTCACTCGATGCTCGTTGTTGTGGATCGTGTTGGCCGCCGCCGGGGCCGCTGTCGCGGGGAGAGCGGTGAATCCGGCTCCGAGAAGCGCCGCAACGGCCACGCTGAACAGCCCTGTACGGGCAATCTTGGATGTGATCAAGCTCATAATCGGGTCCTTGACGGCGCTGCGTGAGGGTCTAGGAGATCGGACCGAGGTTGTACAGCTGGGTCAGCTGCGCGCTGTCGATGACGCCCGGGAAGACGACCGGGTTCATGATCAGCCCGTCCCACTGGTTGACAGCGGCGCTGGCGCTGATTGCACTGCCGATCAGGATCGGCCCGTTGCCGGAAACGTCACCCGAAGGGACTGTGTAGGCGGCCACTCCCGCACCGTTCAAACTGGCGCCGGCGTGGATTGAGAGCTGGTGGTTCGCCGCATCCCAAATGCCGACGGCGAGTGTCCATGTGTGGAGGGGAAGGTTCGAGCCATACGTTGCGCAGGTCGTTGCAGCGGTGCCGCTCTGCGTGCGCAGGCATATGCGAAGCGGGCCGCCGGTGCCGGTGCTTGCGCTGCCGCCGGCTGCTTCCTGGAAGTAGAAGGCGGAGTTCACCGGGCCCGATTCCGACATGATCGTGTGGTAGATCGTCCCGCCGCTGTTCTGCTCGGGATACACCCATGCCGCGACGGTGAAGCTCTTCGTCGTGTCCACGGCTTGGGCTGCCGTAGCGTCCACTCCCGCGGCGGAGACGTAGCCGAGTGTGCTCTCCGCGCTTTGGCCCTCGCAGGTGGAGGAAGTTGAGTCGAAGTGCTCCCCGCCGCTCGCCATCCGGCAGCGGTGCAGAGCCACCGCGGTATCGCCGGCAGGAACATTAGCGGCTGCCGTCCAGAGGTACCCAAGCGCGACCTCGCTGTAGCCGCTTTGTCCCTCGCAGGTCGCCGACAGGGTGGTCATATGGTCGGAGTTGGACAGATCGCACTCATAGAGCTCCTGCGTGCCGGCGGGTGGCGCCTGGTCAAGAGCGCCGATCTCTCCGAGATCAAGCTCATGGTGATAGCCGGACGGGGCCGCCCCTTCAACTGCGCTCTCATGGTCGGTCCCGTTGTTGATGCGCTCGAGAACGGAGTAACCGGGGAGGTTGAGTGCGGTGACTTGTGTGGCCAGAGGGTCGTCGGGGTCGGCGCCGGGCGCGGGGACAGTGGTCAGCCCGAGCCCGGATTCAAGGGCGAGGTCCTGCTCATCGCTGGTGTTCGTATCCGGCACGGTCGTAGTCGAGGACACCCCGCCGCTGGTAATCCATTGATGCCCGCTCGTCGCGCTCACACCAGGGTCCGGGTTGATCTGTTTGTCACCGGGTATCTGCCAGTACCCAGTGGTGGTCTTGGTCCCAGCGATCGAGACGTTTCCCGCCTGGTCGATGGCCGCCACCCACAGCACTGCGTCGGTGTCCGTCGGCGCCGTGTCCAACGTGATGGAGGTGCCCGATGCGCATGCGAACCCGTATTTCCCCTGGAACGACGGACACGTAGGCAACGCTCCAGTGGCATACGAAGCCGCCGCAGGCACCGGCGTTGTCACGGGATCTGAGACCGGGCCACCCCACCAATACTCAAGCTCTTTGACGTGATCGCCGGAGACGAAGGACGCGGTGAACGCCGTGGCCGTGCCGACTTGGAACGCTGTCGCGGTGGTCGTCACCACCGGCCAGGCCGGTGCGTTGTTGTCTACTCCGAAGTAGCAGGTCCCTGACGCAACGCTGCTGTCAATGCTGTCGTTGGCGACGACGTGCCAGCTGTACACAGTGCCGTTAGTCAGGGTCCCTTGGGGCACCGTTGCCCTGCTCAGTCCGGCCGTAGAAGAGGCAGCTGTGGGGGCACCCTTCGCTAACGAGCCCGGATACGTCTTACCGCCCACAGTGAAGGTGGCGCTGAGGTTGGAGCTACTGTCCGGGTCGCTCAAAGACGCCTCCAGCGTCAGCGATTGCGCACTGTTGTTCACCCACACCGGCGCCGTCGAAGTCCCGCAACCTCGCACCGGTGCCGTCATCTTCAGATAGGCGGGCGCGTTCGGCTTCGTGTCGTACGTCACCGACAAGGACGCGTTCAATGCCCAGTGCTTGCGGTCCGACAGATTCGACTCGTCCGTGGCCTTGAGCGCGAACTCGGTATTGGCCTGCGAGTTGTTCGCGACCCACGCCATGGAGGTAGTCACGTCCTGCGTGTTGCTTCCCGAGACCGGCGTGAACGTCGTGTGCAGATGCGCCCACACGTTCGCCGTCGCATTCTCCTGGTTCCAGGTCGCCCCGGGAGTCAGCACGGGGCTCTGGATCTGGTAGAGGCCGACCGTGTCGGTCGTGCTCCAGGTCTCAGTCTCCGTTTCCGTCAGATGCGCTCCCGTTACGGTCTTTCCGGCCAGCGCGCTCGTTGGGAACTGCCAAAACGCCCGGGATAGATACGAGATCCCGCTCTGCACTGCGGCGCCGGTCCCCAGCCAGCTGGCATTCTGGTTCCCATTCAGGTACGACTGATTCGGATACGCCTTGTCGTCGTACCAGTGGTTGTTGTCTCCCGACGACCATGCCGGGTCAACGAACACTGGGTAATCGACACTCGCATCAGCGCCGATCGCGGAGACATCCAGCGTTTCCCGCGTCGCGGACACCGTGTGAGCGACCGGCTCAGGTTCGCCGGCGCCCGGGCCCGCCGGCCCCGCACCTTCAGCCGAAGAATCCCACCACAACGGCTCCTGAGCCTCGATCTGCGACCCGGAGGCCATTGTCGCAACCGTCGAATTCACACTGTCCTGACTCAGCGTCGCATCCTGGACACCAAGCTCGAGCGCTTGCAACCGCGGATCTGCCGCAGCCTGTGCCGAGTGCACCTCGAAGACCTCCGACATGCCCGACGGAGTCGCGCCAAGAATCAGATCGACCCCCGGGAACACCGACGCGTACGTCGCCGTCGAACCCGACACGCTCGGCACCGGCAACACCCCGTCCGGCCACGTCTGCGCCGCCCAGGAACCATCCGGCGCCTGGATCCGCGCCATCACGTCCGAGCCTCCTGCCGCGAGCTCCACCCCAGACGGCACTGCAGACGGCGTCCACAGCCCATCCGCCGCAATCACGAGCGAGGTATCCACCGGTCGCCAGGCACCATTCACAAGCACACGCTGCGGAACGGAATCCGAGACCAGCTGCATCTGCCCATCCGGTAGCGCCAGCACCTCCGTCGTCGGCGAGGACTCGCCAACGACGCCGACTGGGTGGCCGAATGCGGCCGCCACGGCCGACGCGTCTGCTTCGGAGGCGGCCCAATCCGCGTCCGCGACAGCAGCGGGCTCCGAGGCGGAGGCCACCGAGGCGGCCAACGCCTTGGACATCGGGCTCGCAGCGGCGCTTCCCGCCGCCAACAGGGCAAAGACGGCCACGCAAGCCACTACATATCGACGACGCATCTCGCACCCCATGTCCGTGCTACGGCCAAGACATACAAGACGCTATGGGCCAACCTAGACGAGCGACATAGGAGCGGGGTCCCATCTTTTCCGGGCAACACGGCCCCCAAGCGAGGGCATTGCTGGTTACCCCGTCGCGCTCATAGCATCCGCTCAAGCATTCATGAGGGGAACTGCAAGCAGAATGACCGACGGCCCGCTCCCAGTCACCCCTGCGCACAACGATGATGCAGCCCGGTCACTCGCACAGGCGTACACAGCTCGGCTCGCCTCCGTCACAAAAGCGGGTCGCACGTCGGCTGCCCGGCGCCTTGCGCGCCGACTCGCGTTGCTCACCCTCGCCGTGGCGGTGGCGTTGCTGGACGGTTCCGCCGCACCCGCGATCGACGTCGATGACTTCGCCGACGCCTTCGCAGCGGGCGGCGGCACAGCCGAAGAGGTCGTGCAGGCGGCATCGATTCTTTTCGGTCTCGCAGTCGCGCACATCGGTCTCACACGCGCGAACGCCGACAAGGCGATCGCCTCTGCCGTCAACCGTGCGATCCTCACCTGGCTGACCCCGACAATGGTCGCGTTCGGCCGCCGACGACCTGCGATCACCCCTTCGGCCGCATCGAGCGATGAAGCGCCCCCACCTCGCTTGACGCGACGCGAGAGAGAGGTGCTGACGGTCCTATCCAAGTCTCCGAATTCCGCTGCCGCCTGCGCAGAACTGACGATCTCGGCTCATACGCTCCGGCACCATATCAGCCACCTGTGCGAGAAGCTCAAGGCGCGGAACCGCTTCGAGCTGCTTCTGATAGCCCAGCGGCACGGGCTCGTCTGAAATCGGCATTCCGAATCACTGGAACGCCGCGATCCCCGTGATCTTCTCCCCCAGCACCAGAGTGTGCACCTCGTCGGTGCCCTCGTAGGTCCGCACCGACTCGAGGTTGGCGGCGTGCCGCAGCGGCGAGTAGTCGAGAGTGATCCCGTTACCGCCGAGCACGCTCCGCGCCGCCCGCGCGATGTCGATCGCGATGCGCGCGTTGTTGAGCTTGGCGAGTGAGATCATCTGCGGCTCCAGCTTCCCGGCATCCTTCAGCCGCCCCAGTCGCAGCGCGACGAGCTGCGCCTTCTGGATCTCGAGCACCATCTCGACGAGCTTCTGCTGCGTGAGCTGGAATCCGGCGATCGGACGCCCGAACTGCTCGCGCCCGAGCGCGTAGCCGAGGGCCGCCTCGAAGCTGTCGCGCGCCGCGCCGACCGCGCCCCACGCGATGCCGTAGCGCGCCTCGTTCAGGCACGAGAACGGCCCGCGCAGCCCCCGCGCGTCGGGCAGCACCGCGTCCGCCGGCAGCCGCACGTCGTCGAGCGCGATATCGCATTGAACGGATGCCCGCATCGACAACTTCTGCGTGATCGGGGTCGCGACGAATCCCGGGGTCGGGGTCGGCACGAGGAATCCGCGCACGCCCTCGTCGGTCCGGGCCCAGATCACGGCGACGTCCGCGATCGACGCCAGCCCGATCCAGCGCTTCGCACCGTTCAGCACCCACTCGCCGCCCTCGAGGCCGGCGGTCGTGCGCATGCTCGCGGGGTCGGAGCCGGCCGTCGGCTCGGTCAGGCCGAAGCATCCGATCGCCTCGCCCTTCGCCATGCGCGGCAGCCAGTGCTGCTTCTGCTCGTCGGATCCGAACTTCGAGATCGCCGACATCGCGAGCGAGCCCTGCACCGACACGAAGGTGCGGATGCCCGAGTCGCCCGCCTCCAGCTCCTGCATCGCCAGACCGTAGTCGACGGCCGAGCGCCCCGCGCAACCGTATCCCTCGAGGTGCATGCCGAGCAGCCCGAGCTCGGCGAGCTCCGGCACGAGCTCTACCGGGAACCGCGCCGCGTCGAACCACTCCGCGATGTTCGGCCGGACGCGCCGATCGACGAACTCGCGCACCACAGCGCGCAGCTCGCGCTCGCTCTCGCTGAGCTCGTCGTCGAGCTTGAGGATGTCTGCGGCGGCGGCGAGCGCGGCGGGCAGGGTGGTCATCACGGGCACTCCTTCGTGTCGTTCGCCTTCGAGTCTGCCCGCTCGTTGAGGAACCGCGCAGCGGTGTCTCGAAACGAGCAGTCAGCCCGCGAAGGCGAGCACCACCAGCACGACGTTCAGCACGACGATGGCCGCCGCGACGAACATGGCGACGATGCGGGTCTGCACGGCATCCGCCTCGTCCCCCATCACCGCGCGCGAGCCGGTCAGCCTGATCAGCGGGATGATCGCGAACGGGATGCCGATCGACAGCACCACCTGGCTGATGACGAGCGCCCAGGTGGGGTCGACGCCGATCGCGAGCACGACGATCGCCGGGATCAGTGTCACTGCGCGGCGCAGCAGCAGGGGAATGCGCACCTTGAGCAGCGCCCCCATCACGACGGCGCCCGCGTAGGAGCCGACCGACGACGAGGCGAAGCCCGAGGCGAGCAGCCCGATCGCGAACACGACGCCGATCGCGGGTCCGAGCGCCTGCACGATCGCCGCGTGCGCCCCGGGAATCGTGTCGGTGCCCGGCACCCCGCGCAGCGCGTCCGCGGCGAGCACGAGCATCGCGATGTTGACGACGCCCGCGATGACGAGCGCCGAGACCACATCGACCCGGTTGGCCGCGAGCAGCGCGCGCCGGTGCTTCTGCGACTTGTCGGTGCGGTGCCGGTCGCGCGAGAGCGCCGAGTGGAGATATACCGCGTGCGGCATGACCGTCGCGCCGAGCATGGATGCCGCAAGCAGCACCGTGTCGCTGCCCTCGAAGCGCGGCACGAGTCCGCCCGCGAAGCCCGGCCAGTCGATCGGCGAGACCACGGCGCCGGCGACGAATCCGACCGCGATGACCGCGAGCAGCGCCATCACGGCGAACTCGAAGCGGCGCTGGCTGCGCGTCTGCACGGCAAGCAAGGCGATCGATGCGACGCCCACGATGACCCCGCCGACGACGAGCGGCACGCCGAACAGCAGGTTGAGGGCGATCGCGCCGCCGAGCACCTCGGCGAGGTCGGTGGCCGCCGAGACGATCTCGGCCTGCGCCCAGAATGCGAGCCGCGCGGGCCGGCCGAGGCGCTCGGCGAGCAGCTCGGGCAGGCTCTTCCCGGTGACGATGCCGAGCTTCGACGAGAGGTACTGAACGAGCATCGCCGAGGCGTTCGCGAGCACGAGCACCCACAGCAGCAGGAATCCGTAGCGCGCCCCCGCCGTCAGGTTCGCGGCGACGTTGCCGGGGTCGACGTACGCGATCGACGCGACGAACGCCGGGCCGAGCAGGGCGAGGCGGCGCACCCATGGCGGGCGTGAGCGAGCGGCAGGGCGAACGGATGCCTCGCGTTGGCCCTCCGCGTCGATCGCCACCGTCGCCTCCCCAAAAAGTTAGGACAGTCTAACTCTGGGGAAGCGTCAGCTCGTTCTGCTGGGTGTAGAGCCACGTGTAGATCCCGCGAACTGCCCCCTTCCCGCAGGCGCCGCAGCGCTGCGGCTCAGAGCGCGATCTGCAGGCTGAGGGGATCCGTTCGAACCTCGTCGAGGGCGCGCTGCACGGCGCCGAGCACGACGACGTCGCCGCCGAGCTCGGATGCCGCGACGATGGGCAGCGGGGGGTAGAAGTTCTCGGCGAGGTTGCGCTGCGCCGAGGCGATGATCGGTCCTGCCGCCGCCGCGATCGCCCCGGCGACGACGACGCGCTCGACATCGAGCAGGCTCACGAGGATCTCGGCGATCTGCGCGAGGCGCTCGCCGAGGCGCTCGACGATGCGGGTCGCCACCGGGTCATTCTCGGATGCCGCCGACAGGACGTCCTCGGCGGTGAGCTGCTCAGGCGCAGTGGCCGCGAGCGGGCTCTTCGGCTTCACCTTCCCGCTTCGGGCCGCCTCGCGGCCCCACTCCCGCGCGAGCTGCCCCAGTCCGTCGGCGCTGCCGACCGCGTCGACAAGGTTGAGCAGGCGCAGCTCGCCCGCGCCGCCGTGACGGCCGCGCAGCAGGTGCCCGTCGACCATGATCCCGGCGCCGAACCGCTCGCCAGAGAGCAGCACGGCGAAGGACTCCGCCTCGCCGCCCAGCCGGGACTGCTCGGCAAGCACGGCGAGGTTCGCGTCGTTCTCGACGACGATGCGTCCATAGCCGTCGAGGCGCTTCGCGAGCTGCGGGTTCATGAGCCGCCAGAAGCCGTCGCCGTCGGGCGATGCGCCGCTCGCGTCGACCGGGGCGGGGATGCCGACCACCGTCACGATCGGCAGGCCGCCGTCGGCATCCGCGATCGCGGCGTCGAGCGTCTTGCGGATGACCGCGAGCCGACGCCCCGCCGTCTGCGCTCCGAATCGCCCCTCCGCGCGCCCGCGCACCGCACCGCTGAGGTCTGTGACGAGCGCGACCACGTGGTGCTCGCCCGCGTCGAGTGCGGCGACGAGCGCGGCGTCGACGCGCAGGCGATAGCGGCGCGCCGGCCGGCCCTTGCTGTAGGTGCCTGCGGCACGGGCATCCTCGACCTCCACGAGCCAGCCTCGTGTTGTGAGCTCTGCGCACACTCCGAGCGCGGTGGACCGGGTCAGCCCCGTCGCTGCGATGACCTCGCTCGCGTCGAAGACCTCGTGCCCGAACGCGAAGTCGAGCACGGATTCCACGTTGATCCGCCGCAGCAGCTGGGGCGACGTCGCAGCTCGCTCCGAGGGCGAGGTTGACGGCGCGGGGGTCATGGCCACAGAATACTCACGGCATTAGATTTAGATTGTAAATCTAATGCGTGGATCTTCTCGCGACGACGCGGGACCTCGAAGGAGACAACGACGTGCATCCCCCCACGCCCCGCAACGGCCTGAGCAGGCGAGCCTTTCTCGCCGGCGTCGGCGCCGCGGGCACCACCCTCGCCCTCGCCGGCTGCGGCGCAGTCGGTCGCTCGACGCGGCCGACGACGATCAGCTTCTACGTGTCGAAGCCCGAGGTCATCGGCTACTTCCAGAGGCTCGCGAACCGCTACAACCGCAGCCAGTCGAAGGTGCGCGTCGTGCTCGACTCGACCTCGAACATGTCGGCGGACTTCGTGCGGAACCAGCCGCCGGACCTCGGTTGCTGGAACTACAACTTCTCCATGGTCGAGTTCGTCGAGCACGGCGCGCTGACCGACCTGAGCGATACGGCCGAGGCGAAGTCGATCAACCCGAAGCTGTGGACGCTGCTCGACCAGACCGCGAAGTACCCGGGTCGCATCAGCGCCGTCCCGTACTCCGTCATGGCGGCATCCGTCATCTACAACACGGCGATCTTCGCCCAGCACGGCATCCAGGTTCCGACGACGTGGACCGAGCTCACGGCGGCGTGCGAGAAGCTGCTGGCCGCGGGCGTCACGCCCTTCTACAACACCTACCGCGACACCTGGACAATCGCTCAGGGCATGTTCGACTACACGATCGGCGGCATGGTCGACGTGAAGTCGTTCTTCGCCGAGCTGAGCCGCGAGGGCACCCGCGTGGGGAAATCGTCGAGGGCGTCGTTCGAGAAGGACTTCGCGGCGCCGATGCAGCGCATGGCGCAGCTGGCCGAGTACTCGAACAAGGATGCCGCGAGCCGCGGCTACGGCGACGGCAACCTCGCCTTCGCCAAGGGCAAGGCGGCGATGTACCTGCAGGGCCCGTGGGCGCTAGGCGAGATCGCCAAGTCGAACGCGCACCTCGACCTCGGCACTTTCCCCCTGCCCGTCACCGACGACCCGAACGACCTCAAGGTGCGCGTGAACGTCGACCTCGCCCTGTGGATCCCCGAGGCGTCGAAGAAGCAGGACGCGGCGCGCGACTTCATGTCGTGGCTCATGACACCCGCCGTCATCGACACGTACAACGCCGACAACAACGGCTTCGGCGTGCGCGCCGACGCGCCGCCGATGAAGAACCCCGCGCTCGCCGGAATGCAGAAGTACTACGACGACGGCGCGTTCTACCTCGGTGCATCCCAGCTCATCCCCGCCTCCATCCCCGTCGCCAACTACGCCCAGGCGATGGCACTCGGCGCGAGCCCCGCCTCCCAGTTGCGCACGCTCGACGCCGACTGGGCCCGACTGGCGCTGCGTTCCGCCTGACCCACGTCGATTCGAAGAAGAAAGACGACACATGGCCATCACCTCCCTGCACACGCCAGGCGAGTCCCGCTCCGCGCACCATCGCCGACTGGATCCGGTCTTCCATCTGTTCCTCTGGCCGACGGTCGCGCTCTTCACGCTCGCGATCACCGTTCCGGCCGTCATGGGCATCGTGCTGAGCTTCACGAACTCGGTCGGCTTCGGCGAGTTCCGGTTCACGGGGCTGACGAACTACATCGCCGTGTTCTCGGATCCGGCGATCCTGCACGCCTATGGCTTCACGCTCTGGTTCTCGCTCGTCACCGTCGTGCTGGTGAATCTCATCGCCTTCCTGCTCGCGATCGCACTGACCGCGAAGATCCGGGCGCGGGTCCCCCTGCGGGCGATCTTCGTGATCCCGATGGTGATCTCGGGCATCGTCATCGCCTACGTGTTCAGCTACCTGTTCGCCAACAGCCTGCCGGCGGCGGCGAGCGCGCTCGGCTTCGCACCGCTCGAGCAGAGCATCCTCGCGAACCCGAGCCTCGCCTGGCTCGCCATCGTGGTCGTCACCGCGTGGCAGTCGATCCCCTCGGCGCTGCTCATCTACATCGCCGGCGTGCTGTCGATCCCCTCGGATGTCTACGAGGCGGCGGCGCTCGACGGCGCGAGCCCCTGGCGTCAGCTGCGCTCCATCACCGTGCCGCTGACCGCGGGCTACATCGTGATCAACGTGATCATCGGGTTCAAGAACTTCATGAACACCTACGACATCATCCTGGGCCTCACGAACGGCGGCCCGGGCACGGCGACCACCAGCGTCGCGATGTCGATCTTCAGCGGATTCACCAACGGCGACTACTCGTACCAGATGGCCAACGCCACCATCTTCTTCATCATCGCGGTCGTGATCGCTCTGCTGCAGCTGCGCGCGACCCGAGGAAGGACCGCGTTCTGATGACCACTCAGCTGACCGTCCGGCAGCCGGAATCCGTCGTCGCGGCGGGCGCACCCCGCACCGCCGGCCGCACCGGCGCGGCGCGCCGGCGCACGAACTGGCCCCTCACGATCGTCCTCGCCGTGTGCTCGCTCACGGTGCTGATACCGCTCTATGTCACGCTCAGCATGGCGTTCAAGACCACGGCGCAGTCGGTCGACGGGAACGCCTTCTCGCTGCCGCACCCGTTCAGCGTCTCGGGCTTCGTGCAGGCCTGGCAGCTCACCGACTTCCCGCGCAGCTTCGCGATCTCGGTGTTCATCGCCGCGGTCGCCGTCGCGGGGACCATCCTGCTGAGCTCCTTCGCCGCCTACGCGATCTCGCACAACTGGCAGCGCCGCGCCTTCCGCTGGGCGTTCTTCTACCTGCTGGCGGCGATGTTCCTGCCCTTCCCGGTCGTCGCGCTCTCGCAGGTGAAGCTCACCGGCATGGTGCACCTCGACAACCCGATCGGCGTCGCGATCCTGCACGTGATGTTCCAGCTCGCCTTCAGCGTCATGCTGTTCACCGCGTTCCTGCGCTCGATCCCGGCCGAGCTGGAGGAGAGCGCGCGCATCGACGGCGCGAGCACCACCCAGGTGTTCTGGCGGCTGATCTTCCCGCTGCTCGCGCCGATGAGCGCGACGGTCGGCATCTTCGCCTTCCTCGCCTCGTGGAACGACTACGTGATGCCGTCGCTCATCACCTCGAACCCTGCGCTGCAGACCCTGCCGGTGCTGCAGCAGATGTTCCAGACGCAGTTCAGCAACAACTACAACGTGTCCTTCGCCTCGTACCTGATGGCGATGGCCCCGTCGATCCTCGTCTATCTGTTCACGCAGCGGTGGGTCATGTCGGGCCTCACCCAGGGCGCCATCAAGTAGACCGATCACCCCTTCGACAAGGAGAGTCACCCGCACATGACCGACGTCCTCGAGACCGCCCAGACCGCAGACCAGAGCAGCGCAGAGAGCTGGTGGCGGCAGGCCGCCGTCTACCAGATCTACCCGCGCTCGTTCGCTGACACGAACGGCGACGGCATCGGCGATCTGGCCGGCATCACCTCTCGCCTGCCGTATCTGAAGCGGCTGGGGGTGGACGCCGTGTGGCTCAGCCCCTTCTACCCCTCCGAGCTCGCCGACGGCGGCTATGACGTCGCCGACTACCGGAACGTCGACCCGCGCCTGGGCACGCTCGAGGACTTCGATCGGATGTCTGAGGCGCTGCACCGCGCAGGCATCCGTCTCATCGTCGACATCGTGCCCAATCACACCTCTGATCAGCACGTGTGGTTCCAGGAGGCGCTGGCGTCGCCGAAGGGCTCGGCCGCGCGGGCGCGCTACATCTTCCGCGACGGGAAGGGCGAGAACGGCGAGCTGCCCCCCTCGGACTGGACCTCGGCCTTCGGCGGCCCGGCCTGGCAGCCCGTCGGCGACGGCCAGTGGTACTTCCACTTCTTCGCCACCGAGCAGCCCGATCTCAACTGGGACAACCCCGAGGTCCGCGAGGACTTCCTCACGACCCTGCGGTTCTGGTCCGATCGCGGCGTCGACGGCTTCCGCATCGACGTCGCCCACGGCCTCGCCAAGAAGCTGCCTGCCGAGCTGCCGAGCCAGGCCGAGCTCGACGCGCTGCCGAAGGACGGCCAGCACCCGCTGTGGGACCGCGACGACGTGCATGACATCTACGCCGAGTGGCGCCGTGTGTTCAACGAGTACACGCCGGCCCGCACCGCGGTCGCCGAGGCGTGGGTGGCCGCCGATCGCCGGGCGCGGTACGCGAGCCCCGATGGGCTCGGCCAGGCGTTCAACTTCGACCTGCTTGAGGCCGACTTCGACGCCGCCCAGTTCAGGCGCATCATCGCCTTCAACCTCGAGCTGGCCCGCGAGTCGGGATCGTCGACGACCTGGGTGCTCTCGAACCACGACGTGGTGCGGCACGCCACCCGCTACGGCCTCCCGCCGCGCGGCGCGTCGACCGTCAAGCAGGGCGCGGAGTGGCTGCTCTCGGGCGGCACCGCGCCGCAGGTGGACGCTGAGCTCGGGCTGCGCCGCGCCCGCGCGGCCACCCTGCTCGAGCTCGCGCTGCCCGGCTCCGCCTACCTCTACCAGGGCGAGGAGCTCGGGCTGCCCGAGGTCGCCGACATTCCCGCGGCCGAGCGGCAGGACCCCGCCTTCTTCCGCAACCCGGGCGTTGACATCGGCCGTGACGGATGCCGCGTGCCGCTGCCCTGGGCCACCGGCGGCGATTCCTTCGGCTTCGGCGCAGGCGGCGCACACCTGCCGCAGCCCGCATGGTTCGCCGACTTCTCGGTCGAGGCCGAGGAGCGCGATACGGATTCCACGCTGAATCTCTACCGACGCGCGCTCGAGTTGCGCAGCGAACTCGAGACAGAGGAGAGGCTGGAGTGGATCGAGACCGGTCGGGGTGACGTGCTCGCGTTCCGCCGGCCGAACGGCTGGATCAGCATCACCAATTTCGGCGACGAGGCCGCCTCGCTCCCGGAAGGGGAGGTGCTGCTGTCCAGCACGTCGCTCGACGACGGACTGCTGCCTCCGGCCGTGACGGCCTGGCTGCGCGCGTGACACGAGGAGAAGCTATGAGCATCAAGATCATCCACGTCGGACTCGGCGGCTGGGGCGGGAACTGGGCGGTCAACGCCATTCCCGCCGTCGCCGAGGTCGAGGTGGCGGCCATCGCCGACCCGAATCCGGCGACCCTCACGTCCGTTCGAACGAAGCTCGGCCTGCCCGCAGCGCAGGCGTTCCCGAGTCTGACCGCGGCACTCGAGGCGGTCGAGGCCGAGGCCGTCGTCATCACCGCGCCCGCCGTGACGCACGTGCCGCTCGCGCTCGAGGCGCTCGAGGCGGGCAAGCACGTGCTCGTCGAGAAGCCGTTCGCGAACACGGCGGAAGAGGCGGCGACCGCAGCGCGCAGGGCCGAGGAGCTCGGGCTCGTGCTGCAGGTGAGCCAGAACTACCGCAACTATCCCGCCCCGCGGGCGGTGCAGCGGATGCTTCAGGAGCACGCGATCGGCGAGCTGGCTGCCATCAGCATCGACTTCCGGAAATGGGACAACGACCTCGCCTTCGAGGAACACCCGCACTACAGGTTCCCGCACCCGATGATCAACGACATGGCGATCCACCACTTCGATCTGCTGCGTAAGATCACGGGCGAGGAAGCCGTGCGGGTCTACACGAAGGTGAAGGACCCCTCTTTCAGCAAGTACCTCGAGGAGGCATCCGCCGTCATCACCATCGAACTGCAGAGCGGACTCGTCGTCAGCTATCGCGGCAGCTGGGTGAGCCGCGGCGCGCCGACCGCGTGGGCGGGTGACTGGCACATCGCGGGCGAGGACGGCGAGATCTCCTTCACGAGCCGCGGCGGCCCCGACGACGACCCCGGCGCCGCCGACGTCGTCACGCTGCGCCGCCCCGGCGGCGAGGCCGAGCCCGTCGAGCTCGCGACGCAGGACCTGTTCGGTCGCGCGGCCGGCCTGCGGCTGTTCGCCGACGCGATCGCGAACGGCACCACGCCCGAGACGGTCGGCACGGCCAACCTCGGCAGCCTGGCGCTCATGGAGGCGGCGGCGCGTTCGGCGGCATCCGGTCGCGTCGAAGACGTGCGCCTGCCCTGACCGCCGCAGATCTGCGAAAGGACCACTTCAGAATGAGCGAATCCCCCATCCGTGTTCTCGTCTGGAACGAGAACCTGCACGAGACCTCGGGCGACGCCGCGGTGCTCGGGCACTACCCCGCCGGCATCCACGCGGTCATCGCCGACAGCCTTCGCGCCCACCTGGGCGACGCCGCGATCGTGCGCACCGCGACGCTGCAGGAGCCCGAGCACGGGCTCACCGACGAGGTGCTCGCCGAGACCGACGTGCTGCTGTGGTGGGGCCACATGGGCCACGAGCAGGTCGCTGACGAGATCGTCGAGCGGGTGCACCGCAGGGTGCTCGCCGGCATGGGCATCCTCGTGCTGCACTCCGGCCATTACTCGAAGATCTTCAAGCTACTCATGGGCACCACCTGCTCGCTCAAGTGGCGTAGCGACGGCGAGCGCGAGCTGGTCTGGACCATCGCTCCCGAGCACGAGATCGCCGAGGGCGTGCCGAGCCCGATCGTGATTCCGGAGCACGAGATGTACGGCGAGTACTTCGACATCCCGGCCCCCGACGAGACGATCTTCCTTTCGACGTTTGCGGGCGGCGAGGTGTTCCGGTCGGGGGTGACCTACCGGCGCGGGCTCGGGCGCGTGTTCTACTTCTCGCCCGGCGACCAGGCGTTCCCGATCTACCACCACCCCGACATCCAGCGCGTGCTCGCGAACGGCACGCGCTGGGCGCGGCCGCGGCACGAGCCGCGCGAGCTCACCGCCGACTATCACGCGACGGGCTGGTTCGAGTAGCCCGCGCAGCCGCGCCGCCCCCGTTGGTCGAGTAGCCCGCGCAGCGGGCGTATCGAGACCCCCGGTCATGCAAGCGCTTGCAGCCCTACCGCACTTCGATTAGTTTCCTTTATCAGCCCCCTAGGCGGGGGCTCTGCAATCAGAGCTCAATGAGGAGTGTCATGAAAGCATCACGCAAGCCCCTGCTCGTCGCAGGGCTCGCCGTCGCATCGGCCGCAGCGCTCGCGCTGTCCGGCTGCTCGGGCGGTGGAAGCAACAACGGCAGCTCGGGCGGTAACGACCGCGGCCCGATCACCTACGTGCAGGGCAAGGACAACAACAACCTGATCCGCCCGATCATCGCCGAGTGGAACGCGGCGCACCCGAAAGAGAAAGTCAACTTCAAAGAGCAGTCCGATCAGGCTGATCAGCAGCACGACGACCTCGTGCAGCACTTCCAGGCCAAGAGCACGGACTACGACGTGGTGTCCGTCGATGTGATCTGGACGGCGGAGTTCGCAGCCAAGGGCTGGCTCCAGCCACTGAAGGGCGCCTACAAGATCGACACCTCGAAGATGCTGCCGGCCACGGTGAAGGCGGGCACCTATGGGGGCACGCTCTACACCGCGCCGTGGGTCACCGACGGCGGCCTGCTCTACTACCGCAGCGACCTCGTGAAGACGCCGCCCACAACGTGGGACGAGATGATGCAGGACTGCAGCATCGCGAAGCAGCACAACATCGGATGCTACGCAGGGCAATACGCCGACTACGAAGGCCTCACGGTGAACGTCGCCGAGGCCATCAACTCGGCGGGCGGCACGATCGTCGGCAAGGACGGCAAGACGCCAACCCTCGACACCCCCGAGGCGAAGAAGGGCCTGCAGTCGCTGGTCGACGCCTTCAAGGACGGCAACATTCCGCAGGAGGCGCTGACCTACCAGGAGGAGCAGGGCCGTCAGGCCTTCGAGGCCGGCAAGCTGCTCTTCCTGCGCAACTGGCCCTACGTCTACTCGCTTGCCAAGACGGACGGCAGCTCGACGGTGAAGAACACCTTCGCAGTCGCCCCGCTTCCCGGCATCGACGGCCCCGGCGCCTCGAGCCTCGGCGGCCACAACATCGCGGTGAGCGCGTACTCGAAGCACAAGGCGACGGCCGTGGACTTCATCAAGTTCATGGAGAGCGAGAAGATCCAGCGTGAGGCCGTGACCAAGGCCTCCAACGCCCCGGCGCTCGCGTCGCTGTACAGCGACGCGACGCTGAATCAGCAGCTGCCCTACCTGAGCACGCTGAAGAAATCGCTCGACACAGCCGTCCCGCGCCCGGTCAGCCCGTTCTACCCGGCGATCACCAAGGCGATCGAGGACGACTCGTTCGCAGCGCTCAAGGGCCAGACGTCGGTCGATCAGGCGCTGAGCGACATGCAGAAGGCCATCAAGACGGCCGGCTCAGGCAGCTAGCGAGCCATGTCCGCCACCGTCTCGGGGGCGACGCGCGGTTCAAGCGCGTCGCCCCGCCGCCCGAGGCAGGAACGCGGCGGCCTGCAGCGCGTCCAGCGCGCACGCACCCGCGTCGCCCTGCTTCTCATCCTTCCGACGCTGGTGTTGCTCGCGATCGTGATCGGGTACCCGATCGTGAGCGCGATCATCACCTCGTTCCAGAAGGATGCGGGGCTCGACCCCGCGACCGGATTCTTCGTCCAAGGCGGCTTCGCCGGCCTCAGCAACTTCACGCACTGGCTCTTCCAGCGCTGTCCGACCGGCGACGGCGGCACGACCTCGTGCCCGCCCGGAAACCTGGGGGCGCAGTTCTGGACGGCGACGTTCACGACGTTCCTGTTCACCATCACCACGGTGGTGCTCGAGACCGTGATCGGGTTCTGGATGGCGATCATCATGAACCGCGCCTTCGCCGGCCGCTCGCTGGTGCGCACCGCGATCCTCGTGCCGTGGGCGATCCCGACCGCGGTGACCGCGAAGCTGTGGTTCTTCATCTTCTCGGTCGCCGGCGTGGTGAACGCGATCTTCGCGACGAAGATCCTGTGGACGAGCGACGACTGGCCGGCCCGTATCGCGATCATCATCATCGACGTCTGGAAGACCACACCGTTCATGGCGCTGCTGATCCTCGCGGGCCTGCAGCTCATCCCCGGTGAGATCTACGAGGCGGCCCGCGTCGACGGCGCCTCCACGTGGAAGACGTTCTGGACGGTCACACTGCCGCTCGTGCGACCGGCGCTCCTCGTCGCCGTGCTGTTCCGCATCCTCGACGCGCTGCGCATGTACGACCTGCCCGCGATCTTCGGTGGCGGGAACGCCACGGCGACCTGGTCGGTGCTGGTCGTGCAGCAGATGAGGCAAGGGCCCAATGCGGCATCCGCCCTCTCCACGATCGTGTTCGTGTTCATCTTCCTGATCGCATTCATCTTCGTCAGGTTCCTCGGCGCCAACGTCGTGCAGACGACGCAGGCGCAGCAGAAGGGAGAGCTGAAGTGACCACCACTGCCGCTGCGGCTCGCGTCAGCGCACGCGGACGCGCCGCCGAAGACGTCGAGGTCAACCGCGCCGCCACGTCGCGGCGACGCTGGTCGGGCATCCGCACCTGGATCCAGGCCGCCGTCATCGTCGTCTGGTGCCTGCTGCCGTTCTATTGGATGGTCGTGACGTCGTTCCGCGACGTCGGCTACACCTTTGACACGACCTTCTGGCCGACGCACGTCACCTTCGACAACTACGTGACGGCGCTCTCGACGCACTGGGGCAACCACCTCGGGCGCGCGCTGCTGAACAGCCTGATCATCGGGGCATCCGTCACGATCATCGCGCTGCTCGTCGGCACCTTCGCCGCCTACGCGCTCAGCCGCATCGAGTTCCGCTTCAAGGGCGTCGTGCTCGGCGTCATCATGGGCGCCTCGATGTTCCCCGGTGTGGCGCTGCTGACGCCGCTGTTCCAGCTGTTCACCAACATCGGCTGGATGGGCACCTACCAGGCGCTCATCATCCCGGAGATCTCGTTCGTGCTGCCGCTGACGGTCTACACGCTCACCTCCTTCCTCAGGGAGATGCCGTGGGATCTCGAAGAGGCCGCCCGTATCGACGGGTGCACCTCGGCGCAGGCGTTCCGCAAGGTGATCCTGCCGCTGGCCGCGCCCGCGGTGTTCACCACGGCGATCCTCGCGTTCATCTCGTCCTGGAACGAGTACCTGATCTCCAGTCAGCTCTCCAGCGACGCGACGCAGCCGGTCACGGTCGCGATCGCGTCGTTCACGGGCAGCCTCCCCCACCAGGAGCCGTACACCGCCATCATGGCGGCCGGCACCATCGTGACGGTCCCGCTCGTGGTCCTGGTGCTGATCTTCCAGCGCCGCATCGTCGCGGGCCTCACGGCCGGCGGCGTGAAGGGGTGACGGCGATGTCGAAGGAGCCGCGGTCGAAAGAGCTGCCGAGCCTCTCTCTCTTCAACTGGAAACCGATTGAGCTGGTCGACATCGGGATCGGGATCTTCGGATTCTTCGCCGCCGCGTTCCTCGTCATCACGGGCATCAGCGAGCTCATCGGCACGCCCGCGCTCGGCTCGGCGCTCGCGCTGCTCGGGTTCGTGGTGGTGCTGGCGCTCTTGATCGCACTGAGACGACGGATGCTCCAAGCCGAGGCCCGAGGCGGCGCGCCCGTGTCGACCGCCTGGGGCGGCTCCCTTGACGAGTATCGACGACGTCGCCAGGGCTAGCGGGGTCTCGACCGCCACGGTCTCGCGCGCGCTGAGGGGGCTGCCCAACGTCTCCGCCGCGACGCGCGAGGCCGTGCTGGCCACCGCGGACGCCCTCGGCTACGTCGTCTCGTCGAGCGCCTCCGGCCTCGCGACCGGCCGCACACTCGCCATGGGCGTCGTCGTGCCGAACGTGAGCCGCTGGTTCTATGCGACCGTGCTCGAGGGCATCGACGCCGAGCTGCGCCGCGTCGGCTACGACACGATCCTGTTCAACCTGGGCCTCAAGGGCGAGGACCGCGAGCGCGTCTTCCACCGCTCGATCCTGCGCAAGCGCACGGATGCCGTGATCGCACTATGCCTCGACTTCACCCCGTCCGAGCGGGAGCAGCTCGCCTCGCTCGGCCACCCCACGATCGTCGTCGGCGGACCGGTGAACGGGCTGCGGCACCTCGGCATCGACGAGCTCGCCGTCGCCCGCGCCGCGACGGATCACCTGATCGGCCTCGGGCATCGCGCGATCGGGCATCTCGCCGGCCACCCGGAGCACGGGCTCAACAAGCGCGTCCCTCGGCGCCGCCGCCGCGGCTACGAGCTGGCGATGGCCGCTGCCGGGCTGCCTGTGCGTCCCGAGTGGATCGAGCCGAGCGACTTCGACATCGCGGGCGGCCGCGAGGCCGCGCTCCGCATGCTGGGGCGCAGCTCTCGCCCGACGGCGCTCTTCGCGGCGTCGGATGAGATGGCGATCGGCGCGATCCTCGCGGCGCGCGAGCTCGGCATCGAGGTGCCCGGCGAGCTGTCGGTCGTCGGCATCGACAACCACGCGCTCGCCGAGACCTTCGGCCTCACCACGATCGCCCAGGACCCCTTCGGTCAGGGTCGCCTCGCCGCCGAGCTCATGCTCGCCGAGCTCGCCGGCGAGCCGCCGCGCACGGACTTGATCGACGTGCCGACGGCCCTCATCGAGCGCGCCTCGACCGCTCCGCCCCCGGCAGCGACGTCGCGCCTCTAGCGGAAGGGATTCGGGCGACACGCCGCGGGTTCCACCCCGACACACGCACCGCCGCCCCGAATCCCTTCCGCAAGGCAGGCGCGGATGGCGTCAGTCCGCGTCCCCCACGCCGATCGCCTCGGCGACCTCGTCGCGGTGCTCCTCGGCGCCGTCCGCGCGCCCGAGCCACCGGCGCCCGAAGATCACAATCAGCGTGGCGACGACGAGCACGATGACGCCGTACCAGAACGGCGCGGCCGTCGTGCCGAAGTGCCCGGCCAGCGTCGAGGCGAGCGGTGGGGCGATCGCGCCGCCGACGAAGCGCACGCCGGAATAGGCGCTCGACGCGACCGGCCGTGGCAGGTCGGTGGCCTCCATCGAGCACTCGGTGAGGACCGTGTTCAGGATGCCGAGGAAGAGACCGCCGATGATCACGAGCACGACCAGCGCCACGACACTCGTGTGGAACAGCGCGGCGAGCAGGAGCACCACGGCGAGCAACGGGATGATGACGATCAGCACCGTCGTGCGGCGCATCCGTGCGGTCAGCATCGGCGCGACGAACACCGAGGTGACTGCGACGGCGACGCCCCAGCCGAAGAAGATGTAGCCGAGCTGCATGGCGCTCGCCACGCCGATGGCTTGCAGGGCGAACGGCGTCCAGGCGAGCAGCACGAAGAAGCCCATGTTGTAGAACAGCGCGGTCGCGGCCATGATCGCGAGCCCCGGCCGACCCAGGCCCTTGAACGGCGCGGACAACGGCGTCGGGGTCGGCTTCACCTGCGGCCCGCGCAGCATCGTGATGATCGCGATGAAGCCGATCGCCATGAGGGCCGCGGTGCCGAAGAACGGCCCCCGCCACGAGATCTCACCGAGCAGGCCGCCCACGAGCGGGCCCACGGCGAGGCCGAGACCGAGCGCCGCCTCGTAGAGGATGATCGCGTTCGCCGCGCCGCCCGCGGCCGCGCCGACGATCGAGGCGAGCGCCGTCGAGATGAACAGCGCGTTGCCGAGGCCCCAGCCGGCCCGGAGTCCGATGATCTGCCCCACCGTCCCGCTCGCGCCGGCGAGCGCCGCGAACACGATGATGAGCGCGAGGCCGATCAGCAGCGTCTTCTTCGCGCCGATGCGGCTCGACAGCCAGCTCGTGAAGAACATCATCACGCCGGTGATCAGCAGGTACGTCGTGAACAGCATCTCGGTCTGGGTGGCTGTCGCGTGCGTCGCCTCCGCGATCGCGGGCAGGATCGGGTCGACGAGCCCGATGCCCATGAAGGACACCACGCATGCGAACGCGATCGCCCAGACGGCGATCGGCTGTTTGAGGATGGATCCGGATGCTTTCTCGTGCGCCATCTAGTGCGACAACTCCTTCGTGCGAGTGCTCTTGTCAGTGGTGGCCGGGTCATTCAGCTCGACGCGCTCCTGCAGCAGCGCCACGGTGCGGCGCAGCGCGTCCAGCTCGTCGACGGTCAGATCGGCGAAATACGGATGCAGGGCGGAGGTCAGCTCCTCGACCCATCCGTCGACGGCGGTGGCCCCGGCCGGGGTCACGACGATCTGGGCGGCGCGGGCATCGTCCGGGTCGGCGATGCGCTCGACCCAGCCGCGGTCGGCGAGCCCGGCGACGATCTTCGTCATGGTGGGCTGGGCGACCCGGCTGAGCGCCGCGAGCTCGCCGACCCGCAACGGGCCGCTCTGCTGCAGAACGCGCAGAGTGCGCCACGTCGCCGACGACTCGGTGCTGCCGGTGGCCTGTGCGGCGATGCGCACGAGGCGCGAGTTCGCCTGGACGAGGTCGCCGAGCAGCGTGTGCAGGTCGGTCGAGCGGGTCATGCGTGATAGTTTACATAGCCGAACTATCTAAATCAAGCAAAGAAAAGGGCGCCGCACCGAAATGCGACGCCCTCTTCGAAAAGAGCCGACCGGGCAATGCCCGGCACGAACTACTTGAGCGTGACCGTGGCGCCGACCTCTTCGAGGGCAGCCTTCGCCTTGTCAGCGGTCTCCTTGTTGGCGCCCTCGAGGACGGCCTTCGGAGCACCGTCGACGACGGCCTTCGCCTCACCGAGGCCGAGCGAGGTGAGCTCGCGGACGACCTTGATGACCTGGATCTTCTTGTCGCCGGCACCCTCGAGGATGACGTCGAAGGAGTCCTTCTCCTCAACCTCTTCAGCAGCAGCGGCACCACCGGCAGCGCCGGCAGCGGCGACCGCGACGGGGGCGGCGGCGGTGACCTCGAAGGTCTCCTCGAAAGCCTTGACGAAGTCGTTCAGCTCGATGAGCGTGAGCTCCTTGAACGCGTCAAGCAGTTCCTCAGTGGAAAGCTTTGCCATTGTTTCTTCTCCTTGTTGAATGTGTACTCACCGCAGCGCACGCTTTCGCGTCTTACGCAGCGGACTCCTGCTTCTCACGCAGCGCGTCGACGGTGCGAACAGCCTTCGACAGCGGGGCGTTGAACAGATAGGCGGCTCCGAACAGCGAGGCCTTGAAGGCGCCTGCCAGCTTGGCCAGCAGAACCTCACGGCTCTCGAGGTCGGCGAGCTTGCCAACCTCTTCCGCGGACAGCGGGTGGCCATCGAAATAGCCGCCCTTGACCACGAGGAGAGGGTTTGCCTTGGCAAAGTCGCGCAGACCCTTCGCAACGGCGACGGGGTCACCGTGAACGAACGCGATCGCAGACGGGCCGGCGAGCTCGTCGTCGAACGCCGAGATGCCGGCGTTGTTCGCTGCGATCTTGGACAGCGTGTTCTTCACCACGGCGTACGACGCGTCGGTGCTGATGGAGCGGCGCAGTTCGCGCAGCTTCGCAACAGACAGACCGCGGTACTCGGTCAGCAGAACGGCAGTCGAGCTCTGGAACAACTCCGTGAGCTCGGCAACCGCGGCTTCCTTGTTCGCCATGGCCACTCCTTATGAATGATTCGCTTGAGACGGATGCCTCAAGCCGCCGCAGCCCGCAAGGAGAAGTACAAAGAAAAAAGCTCCGGCGCAGGGCACGGAGCTTGGCGATCACTGCATCTCATCAACACAGCATCTTCAAAATCGTGAACCTGCGCGGGTCGCCTCTTTCGAGGACCTTGGTCCGCCGCTCCCTTTCGGGCACGCCGGAAACCTGCGGTCTTTGGCTTTCCTCAATCCTAACAGACGTTTCCGCTGCCGATGGTCGAGTAGCCCGCGCAGCGGGCTTATCGAGACCCCTCTCGCTACACGTGCTCTCGCCACGTGTGCTTCGGGTCATACCCCAGCAGCCGCCTGGCCTTCTCGATCGACAGCAACGTGTCGTTCACCCCGAGCTCCCCGCGCACCTCGACGCCGGGGAACGCCTCGGCGACGAGTTCGGCGTTCGGCCGAGTCATCACGGTGTCGGGCGATGCGA
Source organism: Gryllotalpicola koreensis (assembly GCF_039538185.1). Classification (NCBI taxonomy): domain Bacteria; kingdom Bacillati; phylum Actinomycetota; class Actinomycetes; order Micrococcales; family Microbacteriaceae; genus Gryllotalpicola; species Gryllotalpicola koreensis. Next base: position 27,542 of record NZ_BAABBW010000003.1, on the reverse strand, counting down.
TCACGAAGCGCTCGAACCCTGGGGTCGAGTACTCGAGCGCCTTGAGCACGGCCTGCGCACCGTCGCGCGCATCGATGTATCCCCACAGGTTCCACTTTCGCACGTTCGCATCCGCGTCGAACGACGGGAACTCGGCGTAGTCCTCGACGTTCATGACGTTCGAGAATCGCAAGCCGATGATCTTGAGGTCGGGGTACCAGCGTGCGAGCTGCTCGGCCTGCTTCTCCTCCAGCAGCTTGTTGAGGGAGTAGACGGATTCCGGCAGCTCGACCCCCTCGTCGAGCGGGATGTACGGCGGCGGGGTGACGAACGGCAGCCCGAGGATCGTCTCGCTCGACGCGAAGACGATGTTGCGAATCCCGAGCCGGGTCGCCGCGTGGAAGACGTTGAACGTGACGAGCGCGTTGTTGTGGAAGGTCTCGGCGTCGCTCACGATGCCGGGCGCGGGAACAGCCGCGAGGTTCACGACGGCGTCGTATGGCGTCGCGCCGTCAGGGTACGAGCCGTCGCGCACCCCGGAGAGCGCCGAGACGACGGCGCCGTAGTCGGTCAGGTCGACGCGCAGGAAACCGGGTCCGCGCTGTCCGGCGACGTCGAGGTTCGTGACCTCGTGACCCGCCTCGCGCAGATACGTGAGGACGTTCGTCCCGAGCTTCCCCGAACCACCGGTGAGGGCGATCTTCATTGACGGCTCCTGCCTGATCGAATCGATACGAGCCTACCGTCCTGCCCGCTGGTCGAGTAGCCCGCGCAGCGGGCGTATCGAGACCTTGCCTACTCAGCCACAAGCGGCAGCCGCACCGTGAACACCGTCCGCCCCGGCACGCTCTCGACGCCGATCGTCCCGCCCTGGGCATCCACCACGGCCTTCACGATGGCGAGTCCGAGACCCGTCGACCCAGTGTTGCGTGAGCGCGAGGTGTCGCCGCGCGCGAAGCGCTCGAACAGCACCGGCTGCAGCTCGGCAGGCACTCCGGGGCCGTCGTCGGTGACGGTGATCTCGGCGAATCCGTCGACCGCCCGCAGTCCGAGTGTGACGGTTGTCCCGGCGGGGGTGTGCACGCGCGCGTTGGTGAGCAGGTTGGCGAACACCTGGTGCAGCCGGGTCTGGTCGCCGATCACCTCGACGGGCTCGCCCGGAACGTCGAGCCGCCAGGTGTGGTCGGGGCCGGCCGCGTGCGCGTCCGACAGCAGATTGATGAGCAGCATCGACAAGTCGACGGGCTCCCGGTCGAGCTCGCGCCCCTCGTCGAGGCGGGCGAGCAGCAGCAGGTCCTCGACCATCGCCGTCATCCGCTTCGCCTCCGACTCGATGCGGCCGATGGAATGCTGCACATCAGGCGAGATCTCCTCGCCCGAGCGCCGGATCAGCTCCGAGTACCCCCGCACCGACGCGAGCGGGGTGCGCAGCTCGTGCGAGGCATCCGAGATGAACTGGCGCACCTTGCGCTCGCTCGCTTCCCGGGCGGAGAGAGCGGATGCCACATGCCCGAGCATCGCGTTGAAGGCGCTGCCCACGCGTCCCACCTCGGTGCGAGGGTCGGTGTCCTCCTCGGCGACCCGCACGCGCAGCGCGACCTCGCCGCGGTCGAGCGGAAGCGTCGACACGGTCGTCGCCGCGCCGGCGACACGGTCCAGCGGCCGCAGGGAGAGGCGGACGATCAGCAGCCCGACCGTCGCGGCGGCGGCACAGGCCGCGATGGTCGCGATCAGCATGATGATCGCGAGCCGCACGGTGGTCGCCTGAGCCTCGGCAAGCGGCAGACCGAGCACCAGGTGGCCGCCGTCGGGCAGGCTCGCGGCCGCGACGCGGTACTCGCCGAGCGTTCCACCCAGATCCACCGTCTCGGGAATCCCGTTGGGCGGCAACGAAGTCATCTTGGTTGCGAAGTCGGAATCGGCGACCGGCCGGCGCGGGTCTCCGGCGCTGCCGGTCGGGAGGTATGCCGTGTCCTGTACCTTGCCATCCCCGATCAACGCCGCGAAGGTGCCGCCCGGCTGTCCGGTGGAGGTGACGATGTCCTGAGCGGTCGCCGAGCGCCCATGCACGTAGTCCTGCACGGCGAGCGTGAGCCCGCGCTGACTCGCGAACTGGAGCTGGTAGTCGACGCGCCCGATCAGATAGTCGTTCAACAGCACGACGCCGGTGGTTCCAATGGCGACGCCAAGCACCGCCACGAGCGCGACCACGGCGGCGACCAGCTTGCGCCGCAGCGTCCAGGATCGAAACGGGTGCCGTGCCCAGACGCGGACCCTGGCCAGGAATCCCCGGATCTCGAACGTCCGGCTCGCCGCCCCGGTGCTCATCGGCACCGAGGCTACCGGCCCCGATGCCGACTGTGTCATCGCACGACCCGGGTCACTCCGCGGCCTTCACCATGTATCCGGCACCGCGCACGGTGTGGATCATCGGCTTTCGGCCTGCGTCGATCTTCTTGCGGAGATAGGAGATGTAGAGCTCGACGACGCTCGAGGTTCCGCCGAAGTCGTACGACCACACCCGGTCGAGGATCTGCGCCTTGGAGAGCACGCGGCGCGGGTTGCGCATCAGGTAGCGCAGCAGCTCGAACTCGGTCGCCGTCAGGCTGATCTGCTCGCCTGCGCGGGTGACCTCATAGCTGTCCTCATCGAGCACGAGGTCGCCGACGACGATGCGCGGGTCGCTCGTGTCCGCGATGAGCGCGCGGGAACGGCGCAGCAGGCTGCGCAGGCGGGCGACCAGCTCTTCGAGGCTGAACGGCTTGGTGACGTAGTCGTCGCCGCCGGCCGTGAGCCCGGCGATGCGGTCGTCGAGGGAGTCCTTCGCCGTGAGGAAGAGCACCGGCGTCTCGCTGCCGCTCTCGCGGATGCGGCGCATGACCTGCAGACCGTCGAAGTCAGGCAGCATGATGTCGAGCACGACGGCGTCCGGCTTGAAGTCGCGGGCGACGGTGACGGCCTGATGGCCGGTCGCCGCGCTCTTCACCTCCCAGCCCTCGTAGCGAAGGGCCATCTGCAGCAGGTCGGTCAGGGTGTTCTCGTCATCGACGACGAGAACGCGGATCGGCGAGCCGTCCGCGTGATGGAGGTGTGCCTGCGCGGTGCGCGAATCGGACAGGTCGATGCTCATTCTGCTGATTATGCGCCCGTGCTTTCGAGACCTCTATGCCGAACTTATGGCTTAGCTGTGAACGCTACAATTGCCCGATCTCCTCGAGCACGGCCCTGATCGCCTCTCCGCTGCGATGGAAGGCGTCGTGCTCGCTCTGGTCCATCGGCACCCGCAGTACACGCTGCACTCCGCCGGCGCCGATCACACACGGCACCGACAGCGCGATCCCGTCGACACCTTCGTAATCGCGCAGCACGGTGCTGACCGGGGTGACCATGTGCTCGTCCCGCAGGATCGCCTCGACGAGCCGCACGCAGGCCAGCCCGATCGCATAGTTCGTGGCGCCCTTGCCCGCGATGATCGAGTACGCCGACAACACGGCCTGGCTGGCGAGATCGGCGAGCGTCGCGTCGTCGAAGATCTTGTTGCCGGCCTCGTCGGCCCAGTTGCTGATCGGCGAGCCGCCGATCGTCGCGTTCGACCACAGCGGGAAGGCGCTGTCGCCGTGCTCCCCCAGGATCATCGCGTGCACGTCGCGCGGCGCGACCCCCGCGGTCTCGGCGACAAGCCAGCGCAGCCGAGACGAGTCGAGCGTGGTGCCCGAGCCGATCACCTGCCCGCGGCGCAGCCCGGCGACATCCGCCGCGACCTCGGTGAGCACGTCGACCGGGTTGGTGACGATGAGGTACACCGCGTCGGGCGCCCGCTTGACGAGCTGCGGCATCAGTTCGCGGATGATCTCGGCGTTCGTGCTGACGAGATCGAGCCTGCTCTGCCCTGGCTGCTGAGCGGCGCCCGCCGTGACGACGATGACGTCGGATGCCGCCAGAAGGTCGAGGTCTCCACCCCCGCTCACCTTGGCCCGGTGCGCGAACGGTGTGCCGTGCGCGAGGTCGAGCGCCTGCGCTTCCGCGCGCGCCGAGTTGAGGTCGTAGACGGTCACGATGTCCGCCGCACCGCGGATGAGCGCTGCGTAGGCGACGGAGGTGCCGACCGCCCCCGCGCCGATGATGCCGAGCTTGGTCGTCCGAAGATTCGCCATGAGGTCATCCTTCCGCCGCACCGGCCCCGAAGTCCATGCCTCTCGCAGTCATCTGTCACCTGCGCGAAAAACGCGCACGTTACGCTTTTAGCTCGGTCAGGGGCGACTGGGGGGAAGGCGGAGCATGACGGCGGAACACGTGGTCGACACCGCGGAACGGGACGCGGCGCTGCACGGCGGCATGCCGGTACCCAGCGAGATCGCGCCGGGCGTCTGGACCCTTCCTACCGAATTCCCGAGCAAGGGCCAGCCCCTGCGCTACACGTTGAGCTATGTGCTGACGGATGCCGCGGGCGGCGTCCACCTCATCGACCCGGGTGTCGACACGGATGCCAATTGGCAGCGCCTCGAAGAACACCTCGCCGCGCTCGGGCGCACCGTCGCCGACATCCGCACGGTGCTCGTCACCCACCTGCACTTCGACCATGTGGGCATGGGCGCACGTGTGCGCGCGGCATCCGGTGCCGAGGTGGTGCTGCACCGTCTCGAGCAGGCGGCGATCGACGGGGAATTCGGGGGTGCCGACCCCGAGCGCTTCGACCGCTGGGGCGTTCCGGCCTCGCGGCGCGACGAGCTCGCCCGCGTCACCGAGGAGCGCTTCGCCAAGGCGCAGATCACCGCGGATCGCCTCGTCGAGGGCGGCACCCGGCTCGAGCTGGGCGGCATCCGCCTCGAGGTGATCTGGACGCCGGGGCACACCTACGGCAGCATCTGCCTGCGCGAACCGGAGCGGAAGCTGATCTTCACCGGCGATCACGTGCTGCCGCTGCTCAACCCGGGCCTCGGCCTGGGCGGTCCGACGCCGAGCAATCCGATCAGCGATTACCTCGATGCGCTGGGTCGCGTCGCCGGCTTCGACGACCACCAGGTCTGCCCGGGTCACGGCTATCGCTTCTTCGGCCTGCGGGCGCGCTGCGACAAGCTCGGCGCACACCATGCCCGCCGCACCGCCGAGATCGCCGAGGTGCTCGACCGGCTCGACCGGCCGTCCGTGTGGCAGGTCGCCTCGCAGCTGTACTGGAGCCTGGGATGGGAGAACCTGTCGCACTACCTGCTCGACTCGGCGCTCGCGCAGGTCGAGATGCACATCGACCGGCTGGGCCGCACGGCCGAGACTGAGCGCGCGGCGTAACGGCACAAGGGGCAAGGCGTATCGTTCAATCCGTGACCTCGACTGAGCAGAGCAACCGCACCGCCCTCGAGCAGCGCCGCGTGGCCCGTGAGGCGACGCGCGTCGGCGGCGAGAACGCCCGGTCGTGGCAGCTCGTCTCCGCGCTGCAGACCAGCCGTTTCGATGCGGCGCAGCTCGGCCGCGCCGACCAGATCGTGCTCGATCTCGAGGACGCGATCGACGGCTCGCTCAAGCAGCAGGCCCGCGAGAACGTCGTGACATGGCTGGAGGGCGGCGGCTCCGCCTGGGTGCGCATCAACGACTGGACGACGGTCGACTGGTCCGATGACATCGCGGCGCTCGCCGGCGTTCCTGGGCTCGCGGGTGTGATGCTCGCCAAGACCGAGGCCGCCGAGCAGGTCACCGACACCTTCCAGCGGCTCGGCGGCGCGACTCCCGTGGTCACACTGATCGAGTCCGCCCTCGGCATCGAGGACGCCGCAGACATCGCCCGCGCACGCGGCACCTACCGGCTCGCGTTCGGCTCGGGCGACTACCGCCGCGACACCGGCGCATCGAATACGCCGCTCGCGATGGCCTACCCGCGCACGCGCCTCGTCCTCGCGAGCCGCATCGGCGACCTTCCCGGCCCGATCGACGGGCCGACGGTGGCGAGCACCCACCCGGTCCTGCGCGAGCAGGCCGCCGACGCCGTCGCCCTCGGCATGACCGGCAAGCTCTGCCTCGATAGCGAGCAGCCGGCCGTGATCAACGAGTCGATGAGCCCGTCCCCCGCCGATGTCGCGTGGGCGCTCGACTTCCTCGCCGAGTTCGAGGCGGACGGCCGCGTCATCCGCGACGGCTCCGACAAGCCGCGCCTCGCCCGGGCCGAGACCATCAAGCGCCGCGCCGACCTCTTCCGCATCGAGCCGGCGCGCTAGGGGCTATTCGGCCCCGTCTTCGGGCAACTCGCGCAACGCGGTCTTGGCCGCGTTCTGAATGTGCAGGATGGACAGTCGCGAGGCCTCGTCCGCGTCGCGGCGCTCGACCGCGCTCATGATGGCGCGGATCTCGCGGGCGGCCTCGTCGGCCCGGCCCTCCGCGCCGAGCGAGGTCGCTCGCAGGATGCGCACGCGGGCCTGCAGCGAGACGAGGACCTGCCGCAGCACCGCGCTCCCCGCACCCGTGATCAGCGCCTCATAGAAATGGTCCTTGGCCTCGAGCAGCTTCTGCGTGTCCGCGGGGTCCCGGCGCGTCTGCTCGCTCAGCTCATCGACCGCCTGCTGCAGCCGGTCGACCTCCTCGTCGGTGGCCCGTGCGACGAAGCGCTGCACGGCGAGCGACTCGAGATGGGCGCGGATGTCGTAGAGATCGGCGGCCTCGTCGTGGGACGGCATGCTCACGATCGCGCCCTTCTGCGGGATGACCGTGATCAGTCCCTCAGCGGCCAGATCGCGGATCGCCTCGCGGACCGTGGTGCGAGAGACCCCGAAGCGCTCGATGAGCTCGCGTTCGATGAGACGCTGACCCGGGCGCAGCTGGAAGCCGAGAATCGCCGAGCGCATCATTTCGATGACCTGCTCGCGCAGCGGTGCGGCGACTCTGCCGATGGACGCATCGCCCCAGGCATCCGTCTCGGGAACTGTCATCCGTCTCCCCCTCGTGATTGTCTGGCGATTATACGATCAGCGGATTTCCGATGGGTGATTCGGACTCTCGTTGCCAGTTTTGTATGACGATCATATGATTTTGTGTGATCGGCAACGCGGCCGAGGTGAGGAGCGGCGGAATGCTGAGCGAGCGCCAGCAGGAGATCAAGGATGCCTTCGTGGAGGCGCGCGGCTGGTGGGGCGAGCCGTGGGAGACGGTTCTGCAGGTCGACCCGGAGTTCGTCTCGGCCTACCAGCAGCTGTACGAGGTGCCGTGGAAGAAGTCGCACCTCACACCGAAGTTCCGCGAGCTCTGCTACATCTCCGTGAACGCCGCGGCGACGCATCTCTACGTTCCCGGCATCCTGCCGCACATCAAGGCCGCGCTCGATCTGGGCGCCACGCCCGCCGAGATCATCGAAGTGCTCGAGCTGGCCGCGACGCTGGGCATCCACGCCATGAACATCGGGGTGCCGCTGCTCGTCGAGGTGATGGAGGAGCGCGGGCGCACGGGTCCATCACCGCTCACCGAGTACCAGGAGAGGCTGAAGGCGGAGTTCACGCAGGTGCGGGGCTACTGGCACGACTTCTTCAACGACATGCTCGAGCTGGATCCCGAGATGTTCGAGGCATACACCCGCTTCTCGACGGTACCGTGGCGCACGGGCACGCTGACCCCTGCCGAGAAGGAACTGATCTACATCAGCTTCGACATCGCCTCAACGCATCTGTACGTACCTGGCACGAAGCTCCACATCCGGAACGCGCTCGGGCACGGCGCGACGCCGGAGCAGGTGCTCGAGGTGATGGAGATCTCCTCGATCATCGGCATCCATGCCGTCACTACGGCGGTTCCCATCCTGGCCGCCGAACTGAGTGAGCGCGCCGCCTCTACGTCGTAGGGATCGCTTCGAGGCCGGCGGCGGCGGTCTCCTCGAGCACGATCGGCGCGCCCATCGCCACCGAATGGATGCCGATCACGCTCGCGATCTCCATCACCTCGAGGATCTCGCCGACCGTCGCCCCGTAACCGAGGGCGTTCTCGATGTGCAGCTTCAGCCCCACGCGGTAGAGATGCGTCGCCGAGGTGTCGAAGGCCATGTAGATGAACTCGCGCACCTTCGGCTCGAGCGTCCCCTTCTTCCACGGGTGCGACGAGAACTCGGTGTAGGCGTCGAACAGCTCGGGATCCAGCTCGAGCATCTCGTCCCACGTCGGGTTCCAGTAGCCGCGGTTGCGGGTGAAGTCGGCTTTGAGTCGTTCCTGGTACTCGGTGAGCTCGGCAGGTGCGGTGCGGATCCCCCGTTCGGCGAGGATCTCCGTGAGCACAGGCACGCCGACGTTCATCGCATGGATGCTGAGGGTGGCGGTGCACTCGAGCACCTCCATGATCTCCTGCGGGGTGGCGCCCGCGGCGAGCGCGGCTCTGACGTGCTGGCGCACCCCCGGCGCGTACATATGCGTGGCTGCCGCGTCGACGACGATGTACATGAACTCCTTCGTCTTGGCGTCGAGATGGTTCTTCCGCCACGGCACCGCAGAGAAGTCGAGGTAGGCGAGCAGGAACTCCGGGTCGAGCTTCAGCATCGCCTCCCAGCTCTCGCCCCAGGTGCCGCGCACGCGGATGAACTCGTCCTTGATCTCCTGCTGGCGCGTCGTCAGCGTCATCGCTTTCTCCTTCTCTCTGTCTGTCACAGTTCGGATGCCGGCATCGGGTCTTCGGCGTCCTGCAGCGCGCCGAGCGCGGTGATCGCGGCTTTGTGGATGTGGTCGGCGCAGAGACGAGAAGCCAGCGCAGCATCGCGTCGCGCTACAGCGGCCGCGATTCCACGCAGCTCCGCGACCACCGCCTCCGGCCGCCCGGGCTCCGACAGTGAAGTGGCCCGCAGCACCTGGACCCGCGCCTTGAGCCCTTCAAGCAACTGCTGCAGCGCGGGGCTCTGGGCACCTGCGATGAGCACGCCGTAGAAGCGGTCCTTGGCGGCCAGTACGAGCCTCACCTCGGCACCGCGCGCTACCAGCGCCGCCAGATCTTCGACCGTTCGGTCGAGCTCCTCGAACAGCGCAGGAGCCGCGCGCTCGACGAAATGGCGCACGACCAGCGACTCGAGCACAGCACGGATCTCGTACAGGTCGCTCGCCTCATCGAGGGACGGTGCCGCGACGATCGCGCCGCGTTGCGGCACGACGGTGACGAGCCCCTCTGAGGCGAGATCACGCAACGCCTCTCGAATGGTCGTGCGCGACACCCCCAGTCGCTCGATCAGCTCACGTTCGACGAGTCGCTGCCCTGGCCTCAAGTCGAGGTCGAGGATCGCCCTGCGCAGCGCGGCGATCACCTGTTCTCTCAGGGGCGCGGCTATCCGGCCGACCGGGGGGACCAGCCAGGAGTCGTCCAGCGAGTTCGTCGGCATCACGGCATCCCCGGCTCAGTGCGACACGACGTCGCGCGCTTCGATCCAACGAGCGATCTCGGTGTGGTCGGCAGCGGGGTCGAGCCCGTCCGCGGCCTCGCCCCAGAGCTCCACCGCCGCCTCACCGAGCCTGCTCGGCGCGCCCGCCGCTGCGGCGAGACCGACCGCGATGCGCATGTCCTTGAGCATCAGCCGCAGACCGAAGCCCGAGGCGTAGCTGCCGCTCAGCACGAAGTTCGGCCACTTGTTCTCCGTCGAGCCGCTGCGGCCACTCGATCCGTTGAAGATCGAGATCATCACCTCGGGGTCGAGCCCGAAGCGCTCGCCCGCGGCGATCGCCTCGCCCGTAATCCACAGATGCGTCGCCGAGAGCAGATTGTTCAGCGCCTTCACGGCATGCCCCGCACCGATGCCGCCGGCGCGCACCGAGCGCCCGAACACGCCGAGCACCGGCTCGACCCGGGCCACCGGGCCGTCGTCGCCGCCGACCATGACGGTGAGGCTGCCGCCGACCGCACCCTTGACCCCACCCGAGACCGGTGCGTCGACAAGGGGATGCCCGATCGCGCCGAGCCGCCCGGCGAGCGCCCGGGTGCGCAACGGCTCCGAGGAGCTCATGTCGACGATGACCGCGCCCGGTGCAAGCGCGGCGGTGAAGTCCGACGCGTCCGCCACCGACTCCACGATGTCCGAGTTCGGCAGCATCAGGATCACGGCGTCGGCGCCGACCGCAGCTCCTGCGAGCGAGTCGGCCGCGGCCGCGCCGTGCGAGGCCGCCCGGGCACGGGCATCCGACGACACATCGAATGCCTGCACGTGGAACCCCGCCTCGACGAGCCGCGCGACCATGGGCGTGCCCATGTTGCCGAGCCCAACGAAGCCGATCGTCGAGATCGCGTCGGACTCAGGCATTCTTCTCGTACTCCTTCAGCGCCCGCTCGGCCACGCGGAAGGACTCCAGCGCCGCGGGCGCGCCGACGTAGACAGCGGCCTGCAGCAGCACCTCCTGGATTTCCTCGACCGTCACGCCGTTGTTGAGAGCGCCGCGCACGTGCACGCCGAGCTCGTGACTGCGGTTCAGCGCCGTGAGCATCGCGAGGTTGACCAGGCTGCGCGTCTTGCGCGACAGGCCGTCCCGTCCCCACACGCCTCCCCAGACGTACTCCGTCACGAGCTCTTGAATCGGCCGCGCGAATTCGCTCGCCTGCGCAAGGGAGCGGTCGACATGCTCCGCACCGAGTACCTCCCGTCGCACACGCAGCCCCTGGTCGAAGGTTTCCTGGTGGGTTTCATTGCTGACGGTCATGCGTTGGTCCCTGCTTCCGGGTCGAGGTAGTCGGCATCGGGCACGGGCTGCGCCCATGACGTCGCGCCGAGAGAGATTGCGGTGTGCACCATGAAGGAATCGGGCGCCGCACCATGCCAGTGCGTCTCCCCCGGTGGAATCCACACGGTGTCGCCGGCGCGCAGCACCTCGACCGGCCCGCCTGCGCTCTGGATGAGTCCGCGGCCGGCGAGAACCTGCAGGATCTGCCCGTTCTCGTGGTGATGCCAGTGCGTGCGCGCGCCGGGGGTGAAGTCGACCGTGTTGATCGTGACGCCGTCCGTGGCGGCCATAGTGACGTATGGATATGCCGTTCCGGTGAACTGCGAGCCGGGCTTGCCTGCGGTCCCCGCCTGCGTGGTCGGATGCGTGATGATCATGGTCATTCCACCTCGCCGTCGTGCAGACGGATGCCGCCCGAGACGTCGCCGATCGCATCGACGACCTTGTTGCTGATCTCGTCGGCGTACCCCAGCGCGCGAGCCAGGCCGAAGGAGGCCACCGGGCCGGCCGAGTTGAGGCTTGCGACGCCGAGCCGCGCGAGCAGATCGACGTACAGCGTGACGTCTTTCAGCATGAGCGTGTTGGTCAGGCCGCCCTTGAGATAGTCGCCGTGGATGATCTTCGGGAACCGGTTGATGGTCGCGAAGTTCACGCCGGAGCTCTTGTTGAAGACCTCGAGCACGGTCTCGAGGTCGAGCTCGGCCTTCTTGGCCGCGACCATGACCTCAGCCGTCGCCGAGAGCGCCACCGCGTTCAGGAAATTGTTGAGCAGCTTCGTGACATGCCCTGTGCCTGTCGGGCCGATGCGATAGACGTTGCTGGCGAAATGACCGAGCACGTCACGCACGGAGTCGAGCGCCGCAGCGGAACCGCCGACCATCAGCGTGAGCTGGCCTTTCTCGGCCGCGGCGGCTCCCCCCGAGATGCCGGCGTCGAGATACTCGACGCCCTTCGCCGCGAAGTCGCCGTGGATCTGCCGCGTCGAGTCAGGCGCAGACGTGCTCAGATCGACGACGACCTGGCCTTCGCGTGAGTGTGCGATGAGGCCGTCCCGCCCGTATACGACGGCCTCGACCACGCGGCTGTCCGGCAACGACAGCAGGACGACATCGGAATTCTCGATGGTGTCTGCTCCGGATGCCGCAGCGGTCGCGCCTGCCGCGCGGATGTTCTCCGCCTTCGCGTCGTAGCCCAGCACAGGCACGCCGGCTCGGACGATGCATCCCGTCATCCGGCCGCCCATGTTGCCGAGTCCGATGAACCCGATCCTCTTCTCCGTCATCGCTCGACGGCTCCTTTCCATTCCGGTCCGTACATCGCGTCATCGACCGCAGCGGTATCCCACGCGCCCGCCCCGCCGGCGGGGCGGACCGTGTTGACGACCGTGGCCCCGCCGTCGGCCGAGACGATCTGCCCTGTCACGTACGCCGCGTCATCGCTCAGCAGGAATGCCGCGACCGCGGCGATCTCCTCCGCCGTTCCTGCGCGCCGCAACGGCGTGGTGGACGCACGCCGCTCCATGTCGTTCTTGCCCCCGGTCGTGCTGGCCGCGGCGGCGAACAGCTCGGTCGGCACGATTCCGGGCGCGACCGCATTGACACGGATGCCGAGCGGGCCGCCATAGACGGCGGCGCCGTGCACCAGCCCGTGAACGGCGTGCTTGGAGGTCTGGTACGCCAGCAGATCGGCGCTGCCGGTGAGGCCCGCGATAGACCCCGTCACGACGATCGACCCGCTGCCGCCCTGGGCTCGGAACTGCCGGAATGCGGCGCGCAGGCCTAGGAACTGGCCCCGAACGTTCACCGCCATCACCCGCTCGAAGTCCGCGAGCGGAAGGTCGGGCAGCGCGGCGAACGACCCGAAGATGCCCGCGTTCAGGTGGTAGTGGTCGATCCGGCCGTAGGCATCGACGGCAGCAGCCATGTACTCGTCGACGGCGGCCTCGTCGGAGATGTCCGCCGCGACCGCGATCGACGGCGTCGGAAGCTCACGCACGACGCGCTCTGCTGCGGCTCCGTCGATATCGACGACGATGACGTGCGCGCCCGCGGCGGCGAGATGGCGAGCGGATGCCCGCCCGAGTCCGCTGCCGGCGCCGGTCACGACGACGACCTTGTCCGCGAATCGGCCGGCCATCAGGCGAGCACCCCTCGCAGCTGCGGATCGCCGATGGTGGCGGCGATGCCCGCGAGGTCGCCTTGGGCGGCCTCGAAGCGGGAGAGCGTTGCCGGGTCGTGACCGGAGACGACGTGCTGCACCGCTCCTGAGGCCACGAGCTGGCGAATGCGGTCGAAGCCCGCGTACATGTCGACGATGCTGGCAACGGAGGTGAACGGCATGTCCGCCTCGAGCTCCTCGTAGTAGTGCACGGCGTCGCTGGCCAGGAGCACGGTGCCCGCCGCGGTCTCGACCGTCAGAACGCTCTGACCGGGCGTATGGCCGCCGAGCTCGATCAGCTCGATACCGGGTGCGATCGCACGCGTGCCATCGAACAGCTCTACGCGCCCGCCGGCGACGGCGTCGTGCAGTGCGCTGAGCTCATCGTCCTCGACCGAGTGGTGGAAGAGAGGGCGACGGGCGTGCTCGCCCATCCAGAACTCGTATTCGCGGCGCGAGATGACGACCCGCGAGGACGGGAACAGTCCCAGATTGCCGACGTGGTCGTAGTGCGCATGGGTGAGGACGACCGTCGGCGCGGAATCCGGATCGACGCCGAGGAGGCGATACAGCTCGCGCACCTCGATCAGCGTCTCGCGCCCGCGTGCGTCGCCCGCCGGCCGGGAGAAACCGGTGTCGACGACGACGGTCCGGCTCTCGTTGCGCACGATCCAGATGAAATAGTCCATTCCGATCGGCGCATCCGGCTGCTTGTACAGCTGATAGTTGAGGAACACGTCGCTGCGCACCGTCTGGCGCGTGCCGTAGCGGGCGATGGTGACGAGATATTCGTCGTCGCGCGGCGCGAGGGTCATGCCAGCACCGTGGCGATCTCGCCGGCGTCTCCGGCCGCGGCCGGAAAACGGTCGCGTACCCGCGCGTCATGGCCGGGGATGACCGTGGCGCCGGTGGACGCGGCCAGCTCGTTGATGAAGCTGAGGCCGCGTCGCATCTCATCCAGGCTGGTGAAGGCGAAGAACGGCCACTCGTTCTCAATCTGCTCGTAGAAGTGCGCGGCGTCGACCGCCATGATCAAGCCTCCACCTGCGGTGCGGACGTGAGTCAGCAGCTCACCGGGGCAGTGGCCGCCGATCGGGTAGACGGTGATGCCGGGGAAGACCTCAGTCTCACCCCTGACGAGCGTCAGCCGGCCCTCTCTCTCCGCCTGGAGCACGGGGGCGAGGTCGTCGGCTGTCGAGAACTCGCCGTCGAGCTGGCCGGCGTTCAGCTTGCCGATCCAGTAGTCGTACTCCTTCTGGGCCGAGACGATCTGAGCGTTGTGGAACAGACCGAGGTAACCGATGTGGTCGTAGTGATAGTGGCTCGTGATGACCATGTCGACGTCATCCGGGTCGATGCCGATGATCTCGAGACCGCGCGGCGTCGGCGTCACGCTGATCTCGCCCAGCCAGTCGCGCTTGGGGATGTCGTAACCGGTGTCGAGCAAGATGATCTTGCCCAGCGAGCGAATGACCCAGAAGTTGTAGTCCATGTCGAGATCGCCGTCCGGCAGCCCGTAGGCGGCGTAGTCGTGGAACACGTCGCTCTTGTGCACCACCCGCTCACCGTATTTGACCGACCAAACCGAGACCTCGTCATTCGATTCGGTTGAAGCGGACATCGCGTAACTCCTTCGTTCGCACAATTCCTGCGGCCGTGCACGGCCGTCCCACACCGCCATGGTGCTCTCGCCTGACTATATGATTGTCTGACAAAATTGCGCAACTAGAGACTTATCGCGGCCGAATTGCCCGAACTCGTTGACAAATTGTCCGACAACGTCCATACAATGAGCACGATTGTCGGACAGTCATACCGTAGTAACTTCAGCGCAGAAGTGCTGGCCTGCGATGGTCAGACTGCCGCCGACAGTCGCGTCAACCCGGCGCGAACACCTGTTTCACCCTGCACTCAAAGAAGAGGTCATCGCAATGAAGCGAATTCCCGCGCTGGCGCTGGTGGCTGCGGCCGTGGCGCTCACAGCCTGCTCAGGAGGCTCCGGCTCGACCGGAAGCTCGGGCGGAACGATCCTCATCGGCGGCATCGCCGGAACCACCGGCGCGTACGGCACCACCGGCCAGGCCGCCTTCAACGGCATTCAGCTGGCGGTCGATGAGATCAATTCCGCCGGCGGCGTCAGCGGCAAGAAGCTGAAGTTCAGCGGCTCGGACGACGGCGCCTCGGCGACCACGGCGTCTCAGCTGTTCACCAAGCTGATCAGCCAGCACGCCGTCGCCGTGTTCGGTTCCCCCGACCAGGGCCCGACCATCGCGGCGTTGGCCGACCAGAAGAAGTTCCCGGTGCTCGGCCCGGTCGATGACGGCGGTCTCTCGATCTACCCGAAGGGCCCCGACAGCGATCCGTACGCGTACGCGTTCAGCACGAGCCTGAACACCTTCGCCTGGGGTGAGGTCCTCGGCGATTACGCGCTGAAGAACTGCTCGGGACTCGCCGTGCTGCACGATCCGAGCGGCTACGGCGAGGGCGGCCTCGACGGCATCCAGATCGCCTATAAGGAGGCGGGGAAGAAGCTGGCCCTCGAGGAATCCATCACCGAGAACTGGTCGACGGGCGCCACCGTCGGCCTCAAATCCGAGATCGCCAAGATCAAGGCATCCGGCGCCGACTGCGTCGACGTCTGGCTGACCCCTCAGGATCAGGCATCCTTCCTGCAGGAAGCGAAGACCGAGGGAAGCGACTTCACGTTCCTCGGCAACGATGAGACCTGCTCGGACACCACGTTCTCGGATCTCGCGAAGCAGCAGGGTGACGGCATGCTGTGCGCGCTGATCACGAGCGACATGAATCCGGATGCCCGTCTGACGAAGTTCCGCGAGGACTACAAGGCCAAATTCAACGTGGATGCGACCGCATTCGCCGAGTTGAGCTACGACGCGGTCTACATCCTGAAGAAGGCGATCGAGGCCGGCGGCGGGAAGACGGACCCCGAGACGATCAAGAACCAGCTCAACAAGATCTCGGATTACGACGGCCTCACTGGAAGCCTGACCTTCACGGAGAAGCAGCACACGACGCTCACCGCAGATCAGCTCACCGTCGTGAAGTACGACAGTGCGTCAGGCAAGTGGGTCCCCGCGCAGTGACCGTCCGCCGGTTGTCCGCCGCCGCACCCGTAGCGGTGGCGGGCAACCGCGATCTGCCGGCCGCGGCGCCGGCTCCCGACTTCCAAGGGTGAGGAATGCTTCAAGTACTGCTCAGCGGTTTGGCCCAAGGGGCCATCTACGGACTCGTCGCGATGGCCTTCGCGGTGGTCTTCTACGTCACCAGGGTGATCAACTTCGCGACGGGTCAGCTTCTGATGGTCTCCATCATGACCGTCTCCGGTCTCGCCGCAATCGGTCTGCCGACCTGGCTCGCGATCATCGCCGGCATCGTGCTGTCCACGGGCATCGGCGTGCTGATCTACTTCGGCGCGGTGCGGCCGGTTCTGCGCTTCGACCGGTTCAGCTTCGCATGGCTGGTGTCGACGCTCGGCGTCGCCATCGTGCTCGCGACGATCGCCGCGATCATCTTCGGCCCGACGTCGCGCGGGTTCCCGTCGCTTCTGCACGAAGCGAGCATCCGCTTCGGCGGGGCATCGACGACGTGGCAGGAGCTGCTCGCAATCATCGTCGCCGCGGTCGCCTTCGTCGCCTTCGAGCTCTTCCGCACGCGCACACTTTTCGGCAAGGTCGGCATGGCGATCTCGAGCGACCCCGAGATGGCGTCTGCGATCGGAGCCAATGCGACGGCATACGCCGTGCTGGCTTTCGCCATCGGCGGTCTTCTCGCGGGCACTGCCGGCGTACTGGTCGGGCCGATCACCTTCGCGAATCCCTACCTCGGCGACACGTACGGGATCGCCGGATTCATCGCGCTGATGATCGGGGGAATCGAGAAGCCGGCAGCGGCGATGGGCGGTGGGCTGCTGCTCGGCGTGCTCTCGGTCGCCGCGAACACATACATCAACTCGCAGGCATCCGACTGGTTCCCGTTCGCCGTGGTGGTCGTGGTTCTGCTGATCGCCCCGAACGGGCTGTTCGCATCCGGCAACCTCTTCACGAGGTGGTTCGGGCGTCGGAGGCCTACATCCGCCCCGACGATGACGGGAGCGCTGTCATGACAGGAGCCGCTGTGACCTCACCTGCCACCGCGTTAAACCGGTCGCGCTGGAGCCGCCTCACCTCCTACGGTCTTCTGGCGCTCGTCGTCGCGTACCTCGCCGGAACCGCGGGGGTCGCCCACGGTTCCGGATACACGCAGAGTCTGATCCTGCAGGCGGCGATCTTCGGAATGCTCGCGGTGAGCCTCGATCTCGTCGCGGGGATGACCGGGCTGTACTCGCTCGGCCATGCCGGTCTGTTCGCGTTGGGCGCTTATGCGACGACTCTGCTGAATCAGGCGGGCTGGAACATGTTCCTGCTGCTGCCGGTGTCGATCGTCGGCGTCGGCGTCATCGGCGCAATCCTCGGCATGCTGTCGCTCAGAGTCAGCGGGCTCTACTTCGCGATCATGACCTTCATCTTCACTCTCGTCGTGAATGTTCTGCTGAGCGATCTGAAGTTCACCGGCGGGCTCAACGGCATCGCCGGCCCGATCTTCCCGGACCTTCCCGCAGGCTTGCAGTTCTTCGGCTCGGGGCTGGTCTGGGTCGTCGCGCTGCTCCTGCTGATCACGCTCGTCGTGGTGTGGGGCATGCGTTCGTCCGCGATGTATCCGGTCCTGCTTGCGATTCGCGACGCGGAGCCCTTCGCTGCGGCCAACGGGGTGCGCACCGCAGCGACCAAGGTCGGCCTCTTCGCCCTTTCCGCGGGAATCGCCGGCATGGCGGGTTGGGCGTTCTCGTTCCTGGGGTACATCTCGCCCGGCCAGTTCACGTGGACGTTCTCGGTGAACATCCTCGTCATGGTCATCTTCGGCGGCATCAACACTCGCCTCGGGCCGCTGATCGGAGCCGCCTTCGTCAGTGCGTTCCCCGTGGTCATCCAGATCGATCCGCTCGTGCAGGAGCTGATCTTCGGCCTGATCTTCCTGCTCGTCATCGTCTTCTTCCCCGGTGGCGTCGTCGGGCTCGTCTCCCGCGCGTGGCGCCGGTTCACGACGAGCCCGCATCACCCGCCCGCGCCGGCAGGCGCCTCCGCAGCGGAGCCGGTCGGACTCGGCGAATTGCCGACCGATGGGGCCGTCGCACGCACTTCGACGTCTCGACCCGACGACTACGTCCTCGAGTGCTCCGCGATCACGTTCGGCTATGTGAGAGGAACGAAGGCCCTGGAGGATGTCGAGCTGCGGGTCCGCCGTGGCACCGTGCACGGCCTCATCGGCCCGAACGGCTCGGGCAAGAGCACTCTCGTGAATCTCATCTCGGGCGCACTCAAGCCCGATTCCGGCACCATCACCGTGCGCGGGGACCACATCGAGCGGCTCGGCGCAGCGGCGCGGCCGGCGCGCGGGATCATGCGGACCTTCCAGACCGCGGTCCTCGTCAAGGAGCTGCCCGTACGCGAGAACGTGACGATCGGGCTCTATCACCGCACGCGGAACATCGCCGCCCGTTCGTTGATCTGGCCGCTCCTGCCGGGCTCGCTTCGCGAACATCGGGAGATGCGTGCGGCATCCGATGCCGCCCTGCGCGACGCCGGCCTGCCTGCGGGCTGGGGCGGCGCGCGCGTCGCGGACGTGCCGCACGGTGTCGAGCAGCTGACTCAGCTTGCGGCGGCACGCGTCGGCCGACCAGACATCCTGATCCTCGATGAGCCGCTCGCCGGGCTCTCGGTGGGTGAAGTCGAGCAGGTCGCAGACATCGTGAACGAGCTGCGCGACCAGGGTGTCACGGTGATCATCGTCGAGCATCAGACCCACTTCATTTTCAGCGTGTGCGACGACGTCACGGTGATCGCGGCCGGCCAGCTCGTGACCAGCGGGGCCGCCACGGAGGTACGAGAGAACGAACGAGTCCGAGAGGTCTACCTGGGGCAATGATCACCACCACACCCGACGCACTCGGCGTCTCCGGCCTGACCGCGGGCTACGGGCGATTCGACGTGATCCACGACATCTCCCTGCGGGTCGCCCGCGGTGAGGCCGTCGCCCTCCTAGGCCCCAACGGTGCCGGCAAGACGACGATTCTGCGAGCGATCATGGGGATGCTGCGCCACAAGCACGGCACCATCAGAATCGACGCGAACGACATCTCCGGCCTGCCCGCGCACAAGATCGCACGCGGCCACGTCGCCCTCGTCCCCGAGGGCCGGCGCCTGTTCCTCAACCAGACCGTGGAGGACAATCTGCGCCTCGGCGGTCTGCATCTGCGCGGCGACCGAGCGGCGACCGAGCGGCTGCTGTCCTCCGTCTTCGAGCTGTTCCCCGTCGTCGAGCGCTACCGGACGCGCCCGGCGACGGCGCTCAGCGGCGGCGAACAGCAGATGGTCGCGATCGGACGGATGATGATGAGCGACCCGAAGCTGATGCTGCTCGACGAGCCCTCGCTCGGTCTGGCGCCGCTCGCGATCCAGGACATGGCGCGGGCTCTGATCACGCTACGTGAGCGGGGCCAGTCGATCTTGCTCGTCGAGCAGCGCGTCGACCTGGCGCTGCAGGTCTGCGACCGGGTCTACGTCGTCAACGGCGGCCGCATCGTGCGCGAGAGCGCCGCGTCCGAGATCGACGCCGCCGGCCGCGAGCTCATCGACGCCTACCTCGGCTGATTCACACCTCCGAGTACGAGACGTAAGCGAACGCCGACGAGTTCGGCGCCCAACTGCCGACGTTCATCGCCCCCTGCCCGCCGAACACGGTGACCAGCTCGCGCCCGGTCCCGCCGGCCGGCGTCGTCAGCCTGATCCGCACGTCAGCGATGTTCTCCGGGTGCCCCTCCGTTCCCGGCGGGTAGCTCACGTAGACGACATGCGCACCGTCGGGCGAGGGGTGCGGGAACCAGTTGACGCGCTC
Organism: Gryllotalpicola koreensis; assembly: GCF_039538185.1. Lineage (NCBI taxonomy): Bacteria > Bacillati > Actinomycetota > Actinomycetes > Micrococcales > Microbacteriaceae > Gryllotalpicola > Gryllotalpicola koreensis. The sequence continues at coordinate 7,800 of NZ_BAABBW010000003.1, read as the reverse complement.
GTCGTGGGTCAGTTGGGTGACGGATGCCCCGTCTGGCCGCATCCGGAACAGCTGGGCGTGCCCCGCCACGCCTCCGGCGCGCTCGGAGTTGAAGTACACCCACTCCGCCCCGTCTGGCCCCGGCCCGAACTCGGCGCCGTCGTCTTGGAATCCGTCGTCCGTCAGCTGGATCTCGCTGCCGCCCAGCGGCAGCAAGTACACATTGGTGACCCGTTGCTCGCCCTCCCACGACAGCCCGATGTACGCGAGGGTCGAGCCGTCGCGCGAGACGCCGTGCAGGTAGTGGCGGAAGTCGCCGTGGTCGCGCGAGACCTGCCGGGGTCCGCTGCCGTCGAGCGGGATCGCGTAGAGATGCCCATCCTGGGCGGAGACGTACACGGTCGAACCGTCAGGAGCGAGCACGTGGTCGTTGTTGATCTCGGGGATCCCGCCGAGATCGATCTCGGTCAGCTCGGCGTCGCCTGGTGTCGCCCCGGTCGGCGCCCAGAACAGCCGCCCGCCGCCGTTCACCACCAGCGCCGATCCGTCCGACATCCAGTTCGGAGCCTCGAAGAGCAGCGTGCTCGACGTGAGCACCTCGCGCGCAGCATCCGTTGCGAGGTCATAGACCCACAGGGTCGCCGTCTGCCCCGGCGCGAAGTCGCGTGCCATCAGACCACCCGCCATTCTCCCCTGTCCGCGGCGTCCAGCACGGCCTCGGTGACGCGCACGGCCCGCAGGCCGTCCTCGAAACGGGGCAATCCCTCGGGCGTCGCACCGCCGATCGCTGCGTAGCTGTCGGCGACGAAGGCGTTGAACGCGTCCTGATACCCCTGTGGATGCCCGGCGGGCGTCGTCACGAGCCGAGCCGCGTCGGCCGCGAGCTGCTCCGCATCGCGCGGCACGAGCAGCGAGCCGGATCGCCGCCCGACCCACAGCGTCTCCGGCTGCTCCTGGTCGAACACGACGGATTCCTCGGCGCCCGCGATCTCGAGGTGCAGCCGATTCTTCCGCCCGGGCGCCAGCTGCGACACGAGCAGGGTGCCGATCGCTCCTCCCGTGGTCTCGAACGCGACCGAGGCCGCGTCCTCCGTCTCGATCCGCACGTGCTCTGCGCGATCGGCGAGGAACGTCCGCGTCGACGCCGCCACTCGCGCGAGGCGATCCCCCGTGACGAATTCGATCAGGTCGACGAGGTGCGAGCCGATGTCGGCGAAGGTCCTCGAGCGGCCGCCGGCCGCGGCATCCACCCGCCAGTTGTCGTCGCCTGCCGAGAGCAGCCAGTCCTGCAGATACGAGCCCTGCACGGTCAACACCCGTCCCGTCTCGCCGGCCGTGACGCGTGCCCTGGCTTCGCGCACGAGCGGATGGAAACGGTAGACGAAGGGCACGGTTGCAATACGGTCAACGGATGCGTGGACCAGACGCTCCGCGTCGGCGACGGTCGTCGCGAGCGGCTTCTCGCACACGACGTGCTTGCCCGCGGCGAGCGCGGCGAGCGTCTGCTCGGCATGCAGGCTGTTGGGCGTCGTGACGTGCACGACGTCGATTGCGGGGTCCGCGAGCAATGCGTCGAGCGAGTCGTATGCCCGCTCGATCCCGAGCTCGGCGGCGACGGCCGCTCCACGGTCGGGCGAGGAGCCGACGACGCCGACGAGTCGCGCTCGCGCAGCGCGCGCCGCCCGGGAGTGCACGGTCGCCATGAACCCGCCGCCGACGATCCCGACGCCGAGGCTCATCAGAGAGTGGCCTCGCTCGGGCTCTGCCCCAGAGTCGCCTCGCTCGGCGACCAATCCTCCGGCAGCGCGGGCGTCGGCACGAAGCTGCTCTCGACCTCTACCCACTCACCGCGCTCAGCCGCCTCGATCGTCGAGACCATCACGTCGAGGGCGTGGAACGCCTGCTCGCCCGAGGCGCGCTCAGGCACCCCGGCGCGAATCGCCCGCGCCAGCTCGACGACGCCGGTTCCCCGCGCCGCCTTCTCACCCGTGGTCTCGATCGTCTCCTCGGTGCCGTCTGCCCTGTGCAGCACGAGGTCGCCGACGAACATGTTCGGATCGGCCAGCTCGAGCGCCCCGTCCACGCCGGTGACTTCGAAGAGCGTGCGGCGGATCTGGGAGTCGAAGCTGAAGATGCTCTGCGAGGTCTGACCGCTCTCGAACTCGAACACGGCGGTCACATGCGTGGGCACCGTCACCTCGAAGCTCTCGCCCGCGCGCGGGCCCGACCCGATCGTCCGCCGTTCCTTCGACTTCGAAGCGACGGCCGCGACCCGCTTCACCGGCCCGAACAGCTGGATCAACGTGGTGACGTAGTAGGGCCCGACGTCGAACAGCGGCCCCGCTCCCTCCTGGAACAGGAAATCGGGGTTCGGGTGCCACGACTCCGGCCCCGGCTGCTGCATCAGCGTCAGCGCGGACTTCGCCTCGCCGATCGGGCCCGACTCGATGAGCCGACGCGCGGTCTGGATGGCGGCCCCGAGGAATGTGTCAGGTGCCGTCGCCACCCGCAGCCCCGCATTCTGCGCGGCGGCGAGCAACGCGCGTCCGCTCTCGCGGTCGAGCGCGATGGGCTTCTCGGTCCACACGTGCTTCCCCGCAGCGAGCACCTGTTGCGCGACCTCCGCGTGGACCTTCGGGATCGTCAGGTTCACGACGATCTCGATCTCCGGGTCGTCGAGCAGCTGCTCGACCGTTCCAGATCCCGGCACCCCGAACGCCTGCGCCTGGAATTCGGCCCGGTCGAGGTCGATGTCCGCGATGAAGCGCACCTCGACGTCGGGGAACGAGGTCAGGTTGGTGAGGTACTGCGTGCTGATGTTCCCGGCGCCGATGACTCCGACGCCGACGCGCCCGGTTCCACTCACGCGAGCCCCTCGGCCTTCAGGAAGGCGACGCTGTCCGCGACCGCCTGGAAGCGGTCGCCGCGCGAGTCGTCGAGCTCGATGACGCGCAGCGCGCCGGGCGCCGCCTCGATGATCGAGCGGATCGGCAGCGAGCCGGACCCGACCGCCACCTGATCCTTGTTCTCGTGCGTCGCCGGCCCGTCCTTCACGTGCAGCGCGATCACCTTCGAGCCGAGCTCGCCCAGCAGCGCGACCGGGTCGCTGCCGCCGACGGCCGCCCAATAGGTGTCCAGCTCGAGCGACACACTGTCCGGCAGCTGCGCCGCGAACAGCTCGTAGGCCGGCCGCCCGTCGATCTTCGTCTCGAACTCGAATGCATGGTTGTGATACCCGATCGTGAGTCCGAAGCCCTTCGCCGTCTCCGCCGCCGCGGCCAGATCGTCGACGATCGCCTTCACGCCGTCCCCGGACTGCCACCGCTCCTCGGCGATGTGCGGATCGATCAGGGTACGGATGCCGAGGCCGGCCGCCCTCTCGAAGATCGGCTCCTGCTCCTCACCCACGAAGCGCTGGTGGGCGGTAGGAGTCGTGAGCCCGGCCGCGGCGAGCCCGTCGCCCAACCCCTCGAGACCCACGATGTTGAACGCCTCGACCTGGGTGAACCCCAGCTCGGCCAGGCGCGCGAGCGTTCCGGGCAGGTCCTCCTGCAACGCCTCGCGCACGGTATACAGCTGTACGGAGAGCAGAGACTCGGTCACGTAAACGGTCCTCTTCCACATTGAAGTCAGTTGGATTCGCACTCATTCAAGCAGACTTCTGCCGATGATCAAGCAAAAGTGAGACATCAGCCGTCATCTTTCGCCCCTATGCTTCAATGGCCTCATGTCCGACGACGCGCGCGCTGAGCTCGTGGCTCCCGATGCGCGCGGACTGCTCCGGATGCTCCGCGCGGGCTCGCCCAAGACGAGGGCTCAACTCGCCGAGCTCACCGGCCTCGCTCGTTCGACGGTCTCCGCCCGGCTCGACGCCCTCACCGCCTCCGGTTTGGTCGTCCCGGCCGGAGACCAGCTCTCGTCCGGCGGCCGGCCGCCGGCCCTGCTCGCCTTCAACGCCGCGGCCCGCATCGTGCTCGCAATGGATCTCGGTGCGACCCACGGTGTCGTCGCCGTCACCGATCTCGCCGGCAACATCCTGCGCACAGAGTCCCGCGAGCTCGCGATCGCCGACGGCCCCGAGCCTGTGCTCGACTGGGCGATCGCCGCGGCGAAGCGGGTGCTCAAGGCGAGCGGGCGCGCCCGCAGTGAACTCGTCGGCATCGGCGTCGGTCTTCCCGGGCCGGTCGAGCACGCGAGCGGCCTGCCGACGAATCCGCCCATCATGCCGGGCTGGAACCGCTTCGACGTGCCCGCCTACCTGCGCCGGCACTTCGAGGTGCCCGTGCTCGTCGACAACGACGTCAACATCCTCGCCCTCGGCGAGCACGCGGTCACCTGGCCCGACGTGACGGACATGGTGTTTGTGAAGGTCTCGACGGGCATCGGCGCCGGAATCATCTCGGGGGGCCGATTACAGCGCGGCGCTCAGGGGTCAGCCGGCGACCTCGGTCACGTCCGTGTCCCGTTCACGCGGCGCACGCCGCCGCACGGCGCGGAGGACGCCGATCTCGAAGCCCTCGCGAGCGGTCCTGCGATCGCAGCCTGGATGTCCGAGCGCGGCACTCCGGCGGGCACCAACCAGGACGTGCTCGAGGCGGGGCTGCGCGGCGATCCCCACGCGATCCAGGGCCTGCGGCAGGCCGGTCGCGACCTCGGCGAGGTGCTCGCGACGGTCGTCAACCTGCTGAACCCCTCGGTCATCGTGCTCGGCGGCAGCGTGGCCCGCGCAGGCGAGCACCTGCTCGCCGGGGTGCGCGAGGTGGTCTACGGCCAGTCGACCCCGCTCGCGACCCAGCATCTGAGCATCGTGCATTCGCGTGCGGGAGCGACCGGCGGCGTGCTCGGCGCCGCGATCATGGTCATCCAGCGCGTGCTCGACGAAGCATCCGATTGAATCCTCCGCTTGCGACAGTAAGGACACCGATGTCTCTCCCCGCTCCCCGCTTCCCCGACCCGTCGGACGCCCCCGCGCTACGCTGGGGCGTCCTCGCGCCCGGCGGCATCGCCCGCAGCTTCGCCGGGGCCCTCCGCGCCCACACGAGCCAGCAGCTGGTCGCTGCGGCGTCGCGCTCGCTCGAGCGCGCACAGGCCTTCGCTGCCGAGTTCGACATTCCGCGCGCCTACGGCAGCTACGCCGAGCTCGTCGCCGACCCCGAGGTCGAGGCGGTCTACGTCGCGTCGACCCACAACGCCCACCTCGAGCTCGCCCTGCTCGCGATCGAGGCCGGCAAGCACGTCCTGGTCGAGAAGCCCGCCGGCTTCTCCGCCGGCGAGGCGCAGCGCATGCTCGACGCGGCGCGCGACGCGGGCGTCTTCCTGATGGAGGCGATGTGGACGCGGTATCTGCCGCACACCGATGTCGCCCGCCAGCTGATCGCGTCCGGCGCCCTCGGCGAGGTGCGCCTCGTCACGGCCGATTTCGGCGTGAACGTCCCCTTCGACCCGGAGAGCCGCATGTACGACCCCGCCAAGGCGGGCGGCTCGCTGCTCGACCTCGGCGTCTACCCGATCTCCTTCGCCCAGTTCGCCTTGCCGGCCCTGAACAACGACCCGCGCATCCACCTCGCGGGTTCCCTGTCGCCGACCGGCTCCGACGCGCAGGTCTCGCTGATCCTCGAAGCGGATGCCTCATCGCACGCCCTCGTCCACGTCGGTGTCGAGGCCCGCACCCCGTGGACGGCCACGATCTCCGGCACGTCGGGCCGCATCGAGATCGACTCGCCCTTCTGGTCGCCTTCCGCCCTCACCTTCTATCCGAACGAGGGCGAGGCCGAGCGCTACCCCGGCCACCCCTCCATCAGCGGCAGCGGCGGCATGGCGTTCGAGGCGGCGGCGTTCGCCCGCTACGTGCGGGACGGCCTCGACGACTCGCCGCTGCATCCGTTCAGCGAGGCGGTCGCGACGCTGCGGATCATCGACGAGGCGCGTCGCCGTCTCGGCTACACGACCGGTCTGGAAGACTAGCGTCTCGTGACCGACCTCCTGCTCCCCGGCTTCGACGCGGAGCAGCCGACGACCCGTCCCGCCCATCTCGACCGCGTCGTCGCAGATTCCAGCGACCGCATCGCGTGGCTCCGCGCCCGCAGTCGCGGCATTACCGCGACCGACGTCGCGAAGCTGTCGACACCTCGCTCGGTCGAAGCCGCCGCCCGCGAGAAGTGGTTCGGCAGCCGCTTCAGCGGCAACGCGTACACCGAGCACGGCCGAGACCGCGAGCCGGCGATCGCGGAGTGGGTGCTCGACCACCACGGCATCGCCCCTTCGTCGCTCCTCTTCCATGCGGAGCGGGATAAGCGCCACTTGGCGACGCCTGACGGATTGGCGGTGACGGATGCCGGTGCCGTCGTCCTCGCCGAGATCAAGACGACCAACAAGCCGTGGCGCAGCATCCCGCGCCACTACCTCCGGCAGATCTGGTGGCAGCAGTACGTGCTCGGCGCCGAGCGCACGCTGTTCGTGTGGGAGCAGCACGAGGACTTCGTTCCCACGGGCGAGCCGCAGTTCCGCTGGGTCGACCGCGACGAGGACGCGATTGCCGCGCTCCTCGGACTCGCCACCGAGCTGGTCGCCACCATCGAGAGGCTCGCCAGCCGACACACGGGCGCAATCGGCGCGTAATGGCCCGCCGTTAGGCTCGATCGCACCGAGGCCTGGAGTGGAGGTTCACGCCGTGACCGATCTGATGACCGCGGCTGTGCTGGAGCGCTTCGGGGGACCCGGCGAGTTCAAGCTCACGCGGATTCCCCGACCGACCCGCATCAACGATGAGCTGCTCATCGAGATCCACGCAGCCGGCGTGAACCCGCTCGACGCGAAGACGCGCGTCGGCCAGGGGGTATCCGCGGCGGTGGACAGTCTCCCGACCGTGCTCGGGCACGACTTCAGCGGCGTCGTCGTCGAGTCGCCCTACGACGCCCACCCGCTACAGCCCGGCGATGCCGTGTACGGCTTCATCCCGGTACCTCGGTACTCAGGAAGCTACGCGGGGTATGCCTCGGTGCCGAGCCTCTGCGTCGCCCCCAAGCCGGTCGGCCTCTCACACACCGAGGCGGCCGCCGTTCCTGTGGCCGCGCTCACCGCGTGGGGCGTGGTGACCACCGTGGCGAAAGCCCATGAGCGGCAGCGGATCCTCATCCACGCCGCAGCAGGCGGCGTCGGTCATTTCGCCGTCCAGTTCGCGGCGTATTTCGGTGCGCACGTCATCGCCACAGCATCGACCCGGAACCTCGAATGGGTCCGCTCTCTCGGTGCGCGCGAGACCATCGACCACACGACCCACCATTTCGAAGACGAGCTCGAGGACGTCGACGTCGTCATCGACCTGGTCGGGAACCTCACGCATCAGGTCGCCACGAAGTCGCTCAAAGTGCTGCGCAAGAACGGCCTGATCGTGAGTGTGCCCTCCGGCAGCTGGCCGACCATGCATGAGGAGGCTGCGGCAGCGGGCGTTCGAGCCACCGGCTATCGGGTCACGCCCGACGCCGCCACGCTGGCGGTCATCTCGCGCCTTCTCGAGCAGGGCTCCGTCAGGCCCCACATCGACGAGATCTTCCCGCTCAGAGATGTCTCGGCCGCCCACGAGCGCATCGAGACCGGCCACGTGCGCGGAAAGCTCGTCCTCGACACCACCGTCTTGCCATAACCGCGCGGGTTAAATGCGTAAGGCCCCATCCGACATGGATGGGGCCTTACGGCTAATGGGTGTTCGGCGGTGTCCTACTCTCCCACAGGGTCGCCCCTGCAGTACCATCGGCGCTGGGAGTCTTAGCTTCCGGGTTCGGAATGTGTCCGGGCGTTTCCCTCCCGCTATGGCCGCCGAAA
>NZ_BAABBW010000002.1:0-751948 GCF_039538185.1 Gryllotalpicola koreensis | reverse complement strand
CGCAGCAGCCCGGCGGCGCGGATCTGCTCGGACAAGTCAGCGAAATCCGTGCTCCGCCGGGCCGAATGCTCCTCGCCCGAGACCGGGCGGGTCGTGCGCTGGATGGTGCCGGGCCCGGTCGATGCGAGTGTGTCGATGTTGCCGCTCGTGATGCTCATGGTGCCCATGTGGGCCTCCGATGCTCTGCTCGAATGATCTTGATTCACTGCTCAGACCCTGCGGCGGCCGGTGATGAGGCGGACGAGCCAGACGACCAAGGCGATGATGAGCAGGACGATGCCGACCCAGATCAGCCAGTGGATGGTGGCGACAATGCCCCCGGTGATCAGGAGGATGATCGCGATCACCGCGATGATGAGAAGAAGGATGTTCATGAGGGGCGTGCCTTTCCTGCCGGGCTCTCTCAGTAGCGTTTTGACCGGATGACGCCGGCGATGAATGCGGCTGCCACGACCGCGGCTGCGATCAGAGCTGTCCGGATGGGGTGGTCTTTCACGTTGCGGGCTGATTTGCTGCCGATCTCGGCAGCCGTCCTGGCTGCGTAGCGCAGCCCCGTCGAGGCTTCATGTTGCGTGCCGTCGATCGCGTCGCCGGCTGCGGTGGCCGCCGAGCCGAGTGCGTCGGAGGTCAGTCCGGCTGCTTTCCCGACGGCGTGGGAGGCTACCTGACTGGCCCTGTTCACGGCGTCGTGTGCGTGTTCTGCGGCAGTGTCGACGGTGTCCTGCGCCTTGTGGTTGTTCGTGTCGCTCATGGCGGTCATCGTCCGATCTTCTTGGCTTGTCTGGTGGCCGATGCGAGGGCTTTGTGTGCGCGTTTGAGGGCGCGGGTGCGGGCTTTCCGGACTTTGGGGTCGTGTCGCACGGCGTCGACGGCGGCTTTGATCTCCAGGTAGCGGCCGCGGCCGGCTCTGGCACCGTAGGTGTACGCGGCGAGGGCGAGGGTGCCGAGGCCGAGCCAGGCGATGAGCTTGCGCATATGGTTGCTTCCTTTTCGTGTTGCTGAGGTTGAGGGGCTGTCAGGCACGCGCGGCGCGGGCGAGGCGAGTGCGACGGGAGAGGCGGGCTCGGAAGCCGCCGCTGATCTGGATCAAGGCCGGGATCTGGTGGCCGAGGAGGGTATCCAGGGCGGTCAGCGTGTTCTCGATCAGTTGGGCGACCTGCCATGGGGATTCACCGCGGCGGCAGGTGACCGAGACCTTGAGTACGGGCGTTCTGCGGACCATGTAGGTCGATGCGTGAGAGGCCAAGAGCTCCGGGCGGCCGTCGAGGTCGTGCTGGATCGCGTGATGTGCGACATCGGCGCCGATGATGGTGGTGCCGGCCGCGGTGGTGTCCTCGCGTACGAGGGTGTCGTGGTGACCATGTCCCTGGCGGAAGACGAAGACGAGGAGAAGCACCACGATCAGCACCAGGACGGCGAGGATGAGGATCCATCCCCAACTGGTTCCGGTATCGAACAGCGGGGTGCTCGTGAACCAGCCGGTGAGGTCACCGTCGACGGTGGAGGCTTTGTCGCGGTAGCCGGCACGGACGGCCGGAACGGTGGCGGTCGCGACGAGCGCTGCACCGATCAGGAGCGTGAGCAGCCCGATCACGAGGATCAGGATGCGGTTCAGGGCGCGGTTGGTGTTGTTCATGTCCCGACCTTCCCGGTTGCGGCGATCACGACGGAGGGACGCACCGGCGGGGAGAGCGTGAATGCGTCCAGCTGTTCCCGAACCGCGTGTTCAGCCGCGTCGCGCAGGACGGGTGTTCCGCTCGTCGGGGTGAGATGCACGATGGCGTGGCGCGCCGAGACGCTGACGACGGTGTTGTCCGGGTTCACGTTGCCTGCGTGGGCGGCGTGACGGGCGAGGGCGGAGGCGATGACCTCGTTGTCCACGACGACCGCGGCGCGGCTGGAGGGAATCTGATGGCGGGCGCGACGGCCGGGCGCGAGAGCGCAGACGAGAAGCAGCACTCCGAGGGCCATCAGGAGGATGCCGGTCGTGAGCGGGGTCGCGATCGGGGTCGCGGCGAGCGTGCTGAGCGCGGTGAGCATGTCCTGCGGTGCGGCCAGCAGCGCAGGATGGTCGAGCATCATGAGGATGATCTCGGTGCCGGTGTACAGGCACAGCAGAATCACCGCGACCGCGACCGCGATTGCCAGGACGGCGCGCGAGGAGTGTGTCTCACGGCGCAGGATCCGCCGGTAGGAGTAAGGGGCTGACGTGGTCATGCGACTCTCTTCTCCGGGCGGATCTGGATGCCGGTCAGCTCGACGGTGACGTGCGCGACCTGGGCTCCGGTCAAGGCGCTCACGCGTTCACGGATGGTCTTCTGGCCGTCCTCGCCCTGGCGCAGCAGGGTGCCGCCGCCTGTCTCGACGAGCTCCGGTGTCTGCCTCACGCGTTCCAGTGACACGACCCGGATGGGTGTGCGCACGTGGAGAGTAAGGAGTCCCTCGCGGTCGGAGAGCTGCACCTGCACCGCACGTGCCGTCACGCCGAAGGTGTCTGCGGTCACAGCGGACACCACCCTGTCCAGGGCGCGGGGCGCGACGGTGGTGCGCCCGTGACCGGGCGCCGTGGCGAGGCCCGTTGCCGGTGCGGCGGTGGAGCTCATGAGGAGGTGCGCTTGCCGCGGAAGGTGTCCACGAGTGAGCGTATGTCGAGTTTCCCATCGATGATCCGGCCGATGAGTGCGCCGAGGATCATCGCGATGGCGACGAAGAAGAACGCCCAGAACCCGAGCGCGAACCACACGACCGCGAGGATCGCGCCGACGAAGATCCCGACCTTGGTGGCGGTGATCACTGGACCCGCGCCCCGCTACCGCCGTCGGTGTCAGCGGTGTCGTCGTCGGAGGGGATGTGCACGTCGTTGACGGTGATGTTGACCTCGGTCACGTCCATCCCCACCAGGGTCTGGATCGCGGTGACCACGGCGGCACGCACCCGGTCGGCCACGTCCTGAAGAGCCACCGGGTATTCGGCGACGAGGGTCACGTCGACTGCGACCTGCGTCTCGCCCACCTCGACGCTGATGCCCTGGCCGAGGTCGGTGGTGTTGATCGCGTCGCGGATCGCGCCGAACGCACGAGCGGCGCCGCCACCCAGGGCGTACACGCCGGGAACCTCGCGGGCGGCGATGCCGGCGATCTTGGCGATCACGCCATCGTTGATGACGGTCTTGCCCGCACCGGCGTCGCGAGTCGTAGCGGGGGTCGGGAGAACGGTCGTGTTTGCCATGAGATGCCTTCTGTTCCTGAGTAGGTCGAAGCGTTGTGGCTTCTACCAGTAGGACGTGCCCGATACGGCATTCGTCATGGAACGTGCGAAGAAACATCGCGGGTCTGGGTCTCTGCTGTGCAGACGGATCCCCTTCACCGATCGGTCACGGGAGGGCGTAGCGTCGCCGGCATGGCACTCCGGTTCCACCCGGTTTGTCGAAGGGTTGGTGAAGCGTGGCGACCAAGGCGACCGAGCGCACACCGTCGCCGACCGCCGAATCCCGGCACGACGGCCGGCTGGCTGACGCGGATGATCGCGTCGTCGCTGGCCGTGCCGCGGACGGCGACCCACAGGCCTTCGAGGTTCTGGTGCGCCGCTACAGCACCCTGATGCGCGTCTATGCTCGCAGCATCCTCGGCACCGACGACGAGGCCGACGACGTGGTGCAGGAAGCCTTCGTGATCGCATGGCAGCAACTTGACTCCCTTGAGGACCCGGGTGTGGTCAAGAGCTGGCTGATGCGCATCGTCAGCCGGCGCAGCATCGACCGACTCCGCGCCCGCCATGAGCACCAAGACATCGCCGACTACGACCCGCCCGCCGAGGCGGCAGCCGCGCCCGCGCAGGCGGCCCAGACCCGGTCGCTCGCCGCAGCGGTGGGAACAGCCCTCGCGTCCCTGCCGGGCGAGCAACGCCGCTGCTGGCTGCTGAAAGAGGTGGCCGAATACAGTTACCGAGAGATCGCCGCCGACCTGGAGCTCCCCGAAAGCACCGTCCGCGGGCTGATCTCCCGGGCGCGAGTGAACATGGCACGAGAAATGCAGGCCTGGCGATGACAGAACCGCGCTCCCCACATGATTTCGCAGGCTTCGACATCCCGGACCCGGTGAGGCTCGACGGCCACACCATCGAGGAGCTCAGCGCCTATCTCGACGCCGAACGCACCCCCACCAACTTCTCCATCGAATCCTCCCCGGGCTGCCAGATCGCGTTGACCGCGCTCACGCGGCTGCGTGAACTGACCGCGCACACCCTCGAGGTGCAAGCTGCCGTTGAGCCGGCCCCTCCGGACAGTTGGGTGCACAGCATCATGAACCGCATCGCGCTGGAGGCGCGCACCGGACGCGACATCCCCATCGCCCACTCGGCGCCCACCGCACACCTCACCATGACCGAAGGGGCCGTACGCGGCATGATCCGCGTCGCAGGAGACAGCATCTCCGAAGTCATCGTCGGCCGCTGCCGAATCGACGGCGACGTCACCGTGCCGGGCGCACTCGTCACGGTCGCCGTAGACATCAGCGTGGCCTGGGGCGAAAGCATCCCGATCGCCGCCGACCGCGCGCGCGAAGCCATCCAACGACAACTGTCCAAGCACACCGAACTCAACATCACCGCTGTCGACATCACCGTGCAAGACATCCGGTTCGCCGGCACCGGCACCGTGGCAGGAACATCCCGGCAATGACCGCCGTCACGACACTTTCGGACCGACTGACGGCCGTGGTCCTCGCCGCGCCTGACGTCCACACCCTCTACCCGCCGAAAACCGCCCTGCACGCCCTCGGCGCAAAGCTCATCGCCGGCGAGGACGAACACCGGGAACGGGCGCCGAAGGTCACCGTTTCCGAAACCCGCCACGGCACCACAATCAAGGTCTCCGTGGGCCTCACCGGAGAACACCCAGCCACGAGCGTCTGCCGGAACCTCCACGACATCATCGCCACGGAACTGGCGGCGGCAGGCGCCACACTTCCCCTGAACATCGCCGTCCGGATCGCCACAATCTCCACGCAACACTGAAAAAAGTGTCACGCGGTTCGGAAGAGGCACCTGCGCAGAGCGGCGGCTATGGCCGGGTTCCGCGCGTCGTGTCGACTCGCAGACCTCGAGGTGCAGGGTTGCCTCGCCCAAGCACCGCGGCGAGGCCATCACACTACTGGCGGATGAGCACCACGCCGACGTCATCGCGACCGGACGCTCTCTGCAGATGCGCCGGACCACGGGGCACGCGGCGGCCAGTGATGTGATGTCAGCCTGATGGGTCGTCGGCCGGCCGGCCTTCCTCGTTTGTCCCATGCGGCGGGTCCACGTCGTCGGGGTCGTCGGGCGCGCCGCCGGAGGCGATGTCTGCCTGTTCGTCGTTCTGCTCGCCTCTCGGCGTACCCGACGTGTCGTGCTGCTGGTCGTCGCTCATTAGCTCTACATGCCCGCCGCCCCGCAGGGTGCACTCGACCACCACAGTCCTTATTCACCCAGCCGGCGGAATGTGATGTCGGCAACGGCGGCTCAACCCCGGCGGAGACACTCGGATAGCCCCTGGTCGGCGACCGGTTGCCGAGTCTCGCGCCACACGGTGACGCCGGTCCGGCGGCATCGGGGTCCGAGGATATCCGATCAGTCGTTTGCGGGCCACGGCCGCCGTGCATGTCAACGAATCCGCGCCTGATCGTCCCTGGGTATCCGGGCTAGCCCCAGTACGGTTCATTCGATTCTCATCGTGAGATGCTGACGAGGTGCAAGCCTTCCACCTGGGTGCCTCCACGACATCTGTGGCGCCTCAGGCGCGGCCTCGTCGTCGCCTCCGAGCGCTCACGATGCGTGCGAGCGGATTGAGGGGCGCGGATGCGTCGTGAGGTGTCTGCGTTCCTCGAGTTGGAGGCTGACGGGGAGGCCCGGCTTGCTCTTGCGATCTCGGCGGCCGCGAACTACCGCCCGGAGGACGAGAAGTTCACTCTGACACAGAGTGGTCGGGATGTGACCTGGCGAGTGGTCCACGACCTGCACGGAACGCGGCTACACGTGGCCGAGATCTCGTCCGGCCGGGCGCAGGTGACGTATTCTGCGACGATCGGCGCGACGGCGGACGACGTCGAGGGCGACGAGGCAGACGATTTCCGGTATCTGCGGCCCAGCCGCTACTGCGAGTCGGACGCGCTGACCCCGACGGCGGTGGCCGAGTTTGGCGGCCTCGCTGGCGCTCAGTTGCTGTCGGCGGTCTCGTCGTGGGTGGGCGTGCAACTGGCATATGTGCCCGGGTCGAGTACACCGACCGATGGTGCAATGCGGACCCTGCTTTCGCGCACCGGGGTCTGCCGTGACTTCGCCCACCTCGTGGTCGCGTTGCTGCGTGCACTGGACGTGCCAGCTCGTGTCGTCTCCGTGTATGCGCCGGGCCTCAAGCCGATGGACTTCCACGCCGTCGCGGAGGCGAAGATCGACGGCGCGTGGCGCGCGGTCGATGCGACAACCTTGGCACCCCGCAGCTCCCTTGTGCGCATCGCGACCGGCCGCGACGCAGCCGACACCGCGTTCCTCAGCACGCGCGGCATAGTGCAGCTCCTAGATTTGAACGTCGGCGCCGTCGCCGACGTGTTGCCGGACGACGACCTGCGGGACCTCGTCACCCTCAGCTGAGCGATGGCACCCACAGGGACCGAAGACCACCCTCTGACTGCCCTGCGTGTGATGGCGCATTCACGACTTCCAGAGAGCACATTCCGTCTTTCAGAGTGAGCGGCCCCACCCGGCCCGGGAAGGGCGGTCGTCAGTGATGGGCGATGGTTCGCCCGGCCCGCTCTTCGATCAGTAGGGCGGCAAGCAGTTCGCCCGGCACGGGACCGTACCGCTCCAGCGCCTGGCGGTAGAGCTCGAGCACCTTCCGGGAGAGCGCGAACGGAGTGCCAGTACGCGTGGCCAGCTCTACGAGAGCCTCCATCTCGGTCACGCACCCGTCGATGCCGAAGTCCTCCATATAGTCCCCAGCCATCAGTTTCGGCAGGTCTTGATCGATGAACATGCTGCCGCCGGCACTGTCGGCGAGCAAAGCCCGCAAGAGTTCCGCATCGAGCCCGAACCCTGTTCCCACGAGCATCGCTTCGGTGACGGCGACCGCCTGCCCGAACCAGAGCAGAATCGCCAGCAGCTTCACCGCGTGAGCATGCGCCGGAACATCTCCGGCGTCGAGCACCCGCCCACAGATTCCGAGCAGCGGGGCAACAATCGCAACCGGCCGCGACCGCCCGGCGACGTAAAAATTCAGCGTGCCGGCCGCTGCCCGGGCAGGGCCACCGCCCATCGGCGCGGCGACAGGTTCGATGCCGGCGCGCTCGGCCAAGCCCGAGAGCCGCACCGACGACGCAGGCTCGCTGCTGCTGAGGTCGACCCAGATCGAGCCACGATCCAAGGCGGGAAGTGCGGCGGTGAGCGCTTTCTCGACCTCGCTCACGTCCGGAAGTATCGTGACCAACACATTGCTGTCGCGTGCGAGCGTCGCGATGTTCGGCGCCACCGTGAGACCCTCTGGGTCCGCCTCGGCGCAGCGCGGCGCGGCCACGTCGTAAACGGCGATCGATTCTCCCGCCGCCTTCCAGCGCCGTGCGATCGGCAAGCCCATTCGCCCTGTCCCGATTACACCGACCTTGCGCATGCCATGACCGCCCTTCGTCGCCGACCAACGCTGCTCCCAGCATGCGCCGCCTAGCCAACGGTCTAGTGCGCGCCGACGACGGCACGATTCGTTTCGATGCGGCAGAAAGGTACTGCGAGCCCGGTCTCAGGGTTTCGGAGAACGGGTCCTTTGCGCCATCAGCGTGCGGCCCTGCGCGCTTCCCGCCCCGGGACCAAACCGGGACCAGAAGCATGCAATCCATGCAATGCATGACGTGAAAAGGCCCTCCTTGCAAAGCAGAAAGACCCAGAAAACCCGGGAAAAGAGCCAACAGGGGCACCTGGGGGTCAGGGGGTCGCAAGTTCAAATCTTGTCAGCCCGACAAAGAAGTCCCGGAAACTCAAGGGTTTCCGGGACTTTCTAGTTGGTGAGATTTGATCCGGTCATCGAAAACCCATCACTTTGACGCCCTTGCGGCCTGCTCGGGCCGCCGCTTTCCGGCAGGTGAGCGACAGTGCCGGTTGCTCCCGATCCGTGGGTGGGAGCAGGACGCACCTGTTCGGTATGGACACCGAACGCAGCCCGGCGGACAACCCCTGGGGTCTGGAGCCCCTGCTCGACGTCGGCGAGCTCGCCGCGTACCTCGGCGTACCCGTCTCCACGGTCTACGACTGGCGCACCCGCGGCTTGGGTCCGCGCGCATATCGCTTCGGCAAGCATCTGAAGTTCGCGCTCTCCGACGTGCGGACCTGGATCGAGCAGTAACGCGCCCCCGAACCTCCTGCGCCGGCGGACGGGCGGTGATCCGATGAGCCGGCAGCGTTTGACCATCGGCACCTTCGGGGAGATCGGCCACCTCGTGAGCCCCAGCGGACGTGTCGTCGCGCGTGCCCGCTACAGGGCGGCGAGCTTGCGTGCCTTGTCGGCACGCTTGACCTGACGGCGGGTGTAGCGGTCATAGGGCCCGGCGTCCGCTTCGGTCTCCGGCGGGCGTCGAGCCTCCACCGTCCTCGGCGGTTTCGTCGTCGGGCTCAGGTGCCCGTTGGAACCTGACGTCAGTCTTGAGCGTGCCGTTATATCTGTCAGGTCCGCACCGCGATCCTGAAATCCCTGTTCAAACGGCAAAATTGGCGTTAGCATGCTTCATGCCTAAAACGAGCCGCATGACTTATCTCATCAATCGCGTGTTGGAAGATGTGCGGAGGCGGAATCGCGATCCACTCTATGCCCGGAAATACGGCCTTACACGCCAGTCGAGCTTGCATGATGCGTCTTTAACCGATGATCATGCGGTAATCACTAGCTTCTGCAGTTCGTCACATGATGCCAGCGATGCCCGTATTTACAGGGGAACACAAGGAATCTTGCTTGCAGCTCTTGCCAAGTCGCGTGAGCGACTAGAAAAAGATTTATGACATCGGTGTTATTGGTCGATGTTTCGTGGTACTGCTCCCTCGACCTACAACCTGGGAGGGAACCATGGGCACCGACAATGCCGACCTGGAGATCGCCGCGATGGGCGCGATTTCATCTGCGCTTTCGCCACTGGAACCGGACGAGCAAGCCCGTGTGCTGCGCTGGGCTGCTGACCGCTTCTCGGTCCGTGACATCAAGACCGGAGTCGCTTCGACTCCTGTCTTCGAGGATATTGCGGTCGCGTTTCCGGCGGAAGCAACAAACCGCGCCTACAACTCGATTGATGAACTTTTCGAGTCTGGTGTGGCAAAGACCAACACTCAGAAGGCTTTGCTGGCCGCGTACTGGTTCCAGATCGTGCAGGGTGGAGGCACCTTCCAGTCGTTCACGTTGAACGCCGCGCTCAAGAACATGGGCCAGGGAATCCCGAATATCACCGATGCCCTGGGGTCCGCCGAGGCACAGAAGCCTGCTCTGGTGATGCAGACCGGCAAGACCGGCAAGGCCCGGCAGGCTCGCAAGACCTACAAGCTCACGACCGCCGGTGTGAAGGCAGTCGAGGCGATGCTTGCCAACGCCGATGTTGATTGACCCGAAGAGCGCGTTCGCGGCACTCCCTCCGACGTTGGCGCAGGATCTGCTCGACGCCTACACGGAGGTCGTGACGAACTACGCCGAACATCGGTGGGAGCCCGCCGAACTCAACGGAGGCAAGCTCTGCGAGGCCGTCTACTCGATCGTCGAGGGCTACTTGTCGGGCACCTACCCCAGCCGTGCGAGCAAGCCTCAGAACATGCCCGCTGCGTGTCTCGCTCTTGAGAAGACCTATCCCAAGGCTCCGCGGTCACCTCGCATCCAGATTCCGCGGATGATCGTCGCTCTCTACGAGATCCGCAACAATCGCGGAGTCGGGCACGCGGGCGGCGACGTCAACCCGAACCAGATGGACGCCACAGCGGTCCTGTACATGAGCAAGTGGCTCATGGCCGAACTGGTCCGCCTCCTCCATGGACTGACTACCGACCAGGCCAGCGAGGTCGTTGAAGCCCTCGTAGAGCGCCAGATCAGTCTCGTGTGGAAGTGGGGCGAGAAGCGTCGTGTCCTTCGCACGGGACTGACTCTCAAGCAGCAGGTGCTGCTTCTGCTTGCTGGCGTCACCGAGGCGACCGAGGCTGAGCTCGTCGCGTGGCTCGAACACAAGCGGCCCAACGACTTGCGAAAGGCCGTACTCCGGCCGATGCACAAGGACAAGCTGGTCGATTTCGATGAGACAACCAAGGCCATCCGCCTGCTCCCACCGGGCGTCCATGCCGCCGAAACCCTGATCCACCAGCTCAGCAAGAACTAGACGCTCGACCGGATCCAGAGAAGGACCCAATGAACGACAATGAATTTGAGACCCAGCTTGACCGAGTTCGCCGCGCGGCGGAGGTAGTCAACACTTTGTCGAAGAAGTTGCAGGCCACCGCCTTCCAGATTCTTTTCAGCGACGTCTCGGTTGACAGCGTGGAAGCAGCGTCGTCGACTGCCACGCCGCAAGAGACACAGGCACCCGCTGAGCGGGCCACGACCAACGACGATGCCAAGACCAACGGCGCTGGTGTTACCCGCAAGGCCCGACGCAATGGTTCAAAGAACCCCAAGGCCGCCCCTCAGGACCGCGAGCTCGAACTCTTTCCGGAAGGCAAGACCTCTTTCACAGCCTTTGCCACAGAGAAGGCACCAAAGAACCACGATGAGAAGTACACCGTCGCCGTCTGGTGGCTTCTTCGAGTCCTTGAAGCTCCTGCGGCCACCGTCCCGCAGGTCGTTTCCTGCTACATGGCGGCAGGTTGGGCACTGCCGAGTGATGTCGCAAACGCCGCGTCGCAGGCTCGCAAGGCGGGCTACCTCAGCAATGCAAAGGCCGACGATCTCAAGCTCGGCTCGCTCGGAATCAACCTTGTAAACAACCAGCTTCCGCGCACGAAGTGAGACCACGAAGACGCGAACGGTACGACTTGAGCAACACCAACGGGGGTGTTAGTCCGACACGGAAACGCGCTGCGAGGAGGCGTTTTGGCCCTAGTTCCTGTTGAGCCCGTGCGGGACTCGGCTGTCGAGCGCCAGCTTGCAGTGACTCTCCGCGATGTTGATCTCAGCGGTCGGTGTCGACGGGTCGAAGACACGAAGCAGCGAGTAGCGGAACGTGCTCGGGTCGAGTCCCTTTAGCTCGACGTTGCCACCGTGTCCGTTGGCTGCGTTGCCGTCTACGAGATGGTGGATCTTCGTGCTCAACCCGCCGCGGGAGCGGCCGATCGCGTGATCAGGCGGCTCCGTCAGCAGATTCGTGTAATTCAACAGATCCCTTTTTTCGCGCGGCAGCGTGCTCGCGTGCTGGTGCGCGCGGTTCACCGTTGAGTCCACCGAGACCGCCCAGTCCAGCCGGCCTGCCGCATCGGCGTCTGCCAGCAGCGCCGCGTGGATCGCGTCCCACGTGCCGTCGTCCGAATAGCGGCGGTGCCTCTTCCATAGCGTCTGCCACGGCCCGAACTCCCGCAGCACATCCTGCCACGGAGCACCCACCCGGTACCGCCAGATAATCCCCTCGACCACCCGCCGATCATCTCGGAACGGCCGGCCGCGACGACCGGATGACGATGGCAGCAACGCCTTCACCCGCGCCCACTGGGCATCCGTCAGAACAGCATCACGCGACACGCCTTCGAGCATCGCGCACACCGCACCCACTATTTAGGAAACACGCCCTAGCTCCGCGAGCTTCTCACCGCCTACGCGTCGGGCTCGGATTTGCTGTTTCTGCTGGTCCGTTAGCCGACGCGCATTACCTTCTCGTAACTCGATGCCGTTGCGCCGCAGCACGTCACGCACCGTGTTCCGCCGGAGACCATACGCTTTGGCCAGTTGGTAGCCCGATGCGCCCGCCAGATACTGCTCGAAGATCTTCTTCGCCATTGCACTGCTGACTGAATGGGGCTGGGGGGGCGGCGCCGCTCGTAGCGGTTGACCAGCACTTTTCTCAAGCCGCGTGATGAGTTAAGTAGCTGCTTCGTCTGTCGCGACGTTTTGCAGTAAAGGGCTATCCATCTTGGTGCCAATCCCCTGATGGCTGCCGACGTGGAACCGCGGAGCGGCGTTGAGCATCTAAATGGATAGCTCTTTGCAGTAAAGCCGCAATAGCCCGACCACATTTGCCTTACTGCAAACAGGTCCCAAGCGAAAACCCCCGCGATGTGTTCGCGGGGGTTTTCGCTTTCCGAAGTCGTGCTTGCGTCAGGCGCGCCGGGGCCGCCGGCGAATCGACCTCAGTCCTCCGAGTGGGTGACGAGAGTCAGCGCCTGGCGCTTCTCGGCGAGCCAGTCGGCGAACGCGAATCCGATTCCGGAGAGGAGGAAGGTGATGTGCAGCACCACTCTCCAGGTCAGCTCGGCATCGTCGAGCGCGCTCGCCTTTCCGATGTCGGTGAAGTCGCGCAGCAGCCCGATGGCGGAGATTGCGACGATCGAGCCGATGAGCTTCATCTTGAGCCCGGAGAAGTCGAT
Organism: Gryllotalpicola koreensis; assembly: GCF_039538185.1. NCBI lineage: Bacteria > Bacillati > Actinomycetota > Actinomycetes > Micrococcales > Microbacteriaceae > Gryllotalpicola > Gryllotalpicola koreensis. The sequence continues at coordinate 739,390 of NZ_BAABBW010000002.1, read as the reverse complement.
GTGGCCCATCCAGCGGGGGCGATCCTCGTTCTCGTGTGCGGCGGTGATGCGGGAGACGAAGTTCTCGTATCCCGCGAGGATCACGATGAAGACGAGGTTGGACAGAAGCGCGAGATCCAGGAGCCCGAGGATGCCGAGCATCACGTCGGTCCCTGTCTCTTCGGCCAGGTGCGATACGAGGTGCCAGAGTTCCTGGACGAACTTGACGAGAACCACCACCAGCGTCACAACCAGGCCCACGTAGAGCGGCGCCAGCAGCCACCGGCTGCCGAACAGGAACCACTCCAAGGCGCGCTCGACGCGAGGCGCTTCGCGAGTGCCTCCGGCTCGAGACGCTCCGTGGCGGTCCTGTGGGGTGTTGCCGGCGTCGTTGGTCATGAGGTCCTCCGATTCTCGCGACGAGGGCGCGCCCTCTGAGAATTCTGGCGCGAACGCCCCCTTCAAGCGAATCGGTTATGGCGACCCTGCAACGTTCTGGACAGGTGTCCAATAGATGTAGGCTGATGCCGTGAGCGACGATGCCACCCGCACTCAGGTCCTTCGGCGGACGCTGGAAAGCTCCAGCGATCCGCGCGTCGGGCGCACCCGCGTGGCCATCGCGGACGCGGTGCACGAGCTCTCACGGCGCGGGGACGAGATCACGGTTGCCGCCCTCGTGCGCACCGCCGGCATCAGCCGCGCGAGCTTCTACAGCCACTATGCGAGCCTCGACGAGCTCGCCTTAGCGCTGCAACGCGAGGCGTTCGTCGCGATCAGCGAGTATTACACAAGGGAGGCCGGAGACCCTGCGGTGGCGATGCGCGCTGCGCAGGAGCGCCTCGTGTCGCACTTCGTGGAAAACCGCGGCCTCAATGCTGCCGTCGCCGCGCTGCCTGTCTCGAAGGACGTATACCTCGGGGGAGTGCGCGCACTGGCCGCCGTCATCGAGCAGTCGCTCGCGCAGCATCCGGATAAGCCGAACGGACTGGACGTCGTGCCCACCGCGCGCTACATCGCCGGCGCGGCCTACGGCCTCATCGATGCGTGGCTCACCGGCGAAGTCGACATGACCGACGAGGCGCTCGTCGATCACCTGACCCGCCTGCTGCCGACGTGGTTCAGCGGCATCCGTTGACCGCGACCGCGAGCTCCAGCGTGACGCGGTGCCCCGCGTCTCAACCCGAATAAGGAACAAGAAGGAACGAACATGAAAGCCACCCTTGTACGCGAATTCGGCGCCGGCTTCGTCACCGAAGACGTGCAGCTCTCCGCCCCGATCGGCCGGGAGGTGCTCGTCGACGTCAAGGCATCCGGCCTGTGTCACACCGACCTCACCGCCTCGCGCAACGACATCGGCTACCAGCCGCCGATGGTGCTCGGCCACGAGGTCGCGGGAATCGTCTCGGCGATCGGACCCGCGGTCACCGAGTTCGCCGTCGGCGACCACGTCGTCGGATGCCTCGTGCAGTCATGCGGCCACTGCGAGGCCTGCCTCACGGGGCGCACGTTCCAGTGCATCCATCCGGAGGAGACGCTGCGGACGGCGGCTGACAGCCCCAGGATCACGGATGCCGCGGGGCAGCCCGTCACGCAGGTCTTCGGCCTCGCCGGCTTCGCCCAGCAGGCGCTCATCCACGAGAACCAGCTCGTGAAGGTCAACGACGCGATCCCCTTCCCCCAGGCCGCGCTGCTCGGCTGCGGTGTCGTCACCGGTGCCGGCGCCGTCATCAACAGCGCCAACACGAAGCCGGGCGACGCGGTCGTCATCATCGGGGCGGGGGGAGTGGGCCTCAACGCGATCAATGGCGCGGTCACGGCCGGCGCGACCACGATCATCGCCGTGGATGTCGCCGACGACAAGCTCGAGAAGGCCAAGCGCTTCGGCGCCACCCACACCATCAATTCGACGAAGGTCGACGCGGTCGCCGAGGTGCTGGCGATCACCGGCATCGGCGCGGACTCCGCGTTCGATTTCGTGGGCATCCCGGCGGTCACGGCGAGCGGTCTGGACATGATCCGGCCCGGCGGAGGGCTCTACCTCATCGGCATCATCGACCCGACGGCGACCCTTCCGCTGCTGACCATCGGGTTGATCGGCACGCAGAAGCGCATCCAGGGTGTCTACATGGGCTCGACCACTCCCAAGCACGACATCCCGCTTTACGCGGATCTGTATCTGCAGGGCCGGTTCAACCTCGACGACCTCATGTCGCGTGAGATCGCACTCGACGGTGTCGACGCAGGTTACGAGCTGCTCAAGGACCCCGAAGTCACGCGCGTCGTGATCACCGCTGGCCTGAGCTGAGCTCACGCGCATTTCTGGCGGGGAGCGCTAGGAACCTGAGGCCCAGAGCACTGCAGCCTCGCGCTGCGCCTTCTGGACCTCGCCCCTGAGGTCTGCTCGAATCATGAGCAACTCGGCAGCCGGCGAAGCGGTGAGGCGGCTCGCCTGGGCTCGCACGGAGCCGTCCGGTGCGATGACGCGGCTCTTGCCGAGGAGCGCTCCGCCGACTTGGTTGGCCATGATCCACCATTGCCCGTTCACCAGGGCATTGGCCGGGTAGAGCAGATCCCACCACGATTCAGCGGCTGCCTCGTAGGCGCACGGAGCAACGACGACCCGGGCGCCGAGCTCGTTGAGGCGGCGGGCATAACTGGGATGATCGCCGTCGAAGCAGGTGCTGAGCCCCACCGGGCCGAGCCCCTCGACGTCGACGACGGTCGCTTCGGACCCCGGCGAGAAAACGGTGTCCTCTCCGAGCGGCGTGTAGAGATGCAGCTTGCGATGCACCGCCTTGAGTGCGCCGTCGGGGCCGTAGACGACGGCGCTGTTATAGAGCACTCCGCCGTCCTCCTCTGGCACGGTCCCGGCGAACAGCCAGATGCCGTGTCGGCGCGCCGCAGCGGAGAGCGCTTGACCCCGGGGCCCATCCACGGGTTCTGTCGAGGCCCAGGCATCCGATTCGAGCGTGGCCGGGTCGTAGCCGCACGGCCAGAGCTCGGGCAGCACCACCAACTCGCTCCCGCCCGCGACGAGACGATCGACCATCGCGAGCGCGTCACGCAGATTGCGAGCAGGGTCGCCGCATACCGGAAGCCATTGGGCGATGCCGATGGCGATGTCGCTGAAGTCCACTGCTTCCTTACGCGTGGGCATGCTTAAGCAGCATCCTCGCGGATGAGATCGGCGGCCTTCTCGCCGACCATGAGCACGGTGATGACCGGATTCACGGACGAAAGCGTGGGGAACACCGAAGCATCGGCAATGCGCAGACCTTCGATGCCACGCACACGCAGCCGTGGGTCGACCACGGCGAGCTCGTCGTCTGCGGCGCCGATGCGGCAGGTGCCGCTGACGTGGTAGACGGTCTGATGGATCTCGCGCTCGACCCTGCTCAGCTCCTCGTCGGATTGCACCTCGGGGCCGGGGAAGACCTCGCGGATGATCCAGCTTCGGAACGGCTCCTGCTCCGCGACCCGCCGCGCTGCGCGGACACCGGCGACCAGCATCCGCTCGTCGTGCCCGTCTGCGTCGGTGAAGTACCGGTAGTCGATCACGGGGGGATCATCAGGGTCGGCCGAGGCGATGCGAACGGTGCCGCGGCTGTGGGGTTTCGCGACGTTGGGTGCGATGGAGACGATGTTCTCGGGGAACGCGACGCCGAGCGCCCGAGGGTGGTCGACCACCGGCTCCACGGGGAAGTGCATCATGACATCCGGTCGCTCGGGTCCGTCGTCGTCGATGCGGAGCATGGCGCCGGCATCCCACCCGCTCGCGCTCGTCGCGGCCGGCCGCCTGACGGACTCCCAGACGACGAGCCCTTCTGCGTGGTCCTGGAGATTCTCGCCGACCCCCGGCAGCTCGTGCACGACGGCGACGTCCGCCGCCTCCAGCACTGCGCGCGGCCCGATGCCGGAGAGCAGGAGCAGGCGCGGGGTGTCGATCGCTCCGGCCGACAACACGATCTCGCGGGTGGCGCGGGCGACGCGCGTCACCCCGTTCGCGTCGCGATACTCGACTCCGACGGCACGGGATCCGTCGAGGACGACCCGGGTGACGCGGGCATCGGTGATGAGATGCAGATTCGCCCGGGTGTTGAGGATCGGGTGAAGGTAGGCGATCGAGGTGGAGCCGCGCACGTTGGTCTCAGGCTCGTAGCCGAGCTCGAAGAAGCCGGAGCCTCGGGCATCGGCATCCGTACGTCCGTCGTTCCAGCGCTCCTGGACGGGCAGCTCGAGTGCCGCGGCCGCCGCGGCCACCATGTCGGAGAGCAGCGGATTCCGGTCGGCGACGGCGACCGGGTGGATTGGAACCTGGAGCCGGCCGAAGTACGGCTGGAAGCCGTCGGCGTCCCACCCCGTGGCGCCGGCGGCGACCCATTCGTCCAGATCGGCGCGCAGCGGACGCCACGAGATCATGGTGTTGGTGGTGGAGCAGCCGCCGAGCAGGCGGGTGCGGGTCTGGCGGATGCGGGAGTTGCCGCGCTCCTGGGGGACACTGCGGTAGTCGAGGTCGTACTCGCTCTCGACCATCTCCGCCCAGCGGCGCAGGTAGCGGGCGCGGTCCTCGCCACGATCGTCCGGGCCCCATTCCAGGATGCCGACGGTGACCTCGGGGTCTTCGGACAGGCGGGCGGCGACGACTCCGCCCGCGGTGCCGCCGCCGATGACGAGGTAGTCGAATTCTTCGGCTTCGGGAGAGCTCATCGGTAGTTGATCCAGGTGGTCTTGAGGCCCGTGTACTGGTCGAGGGCATGACGGGAGAGGTCGCGGCCGAAGCCGGACTGCCCGAAGCCCCCGAAGGGGACCGCGACGTCGATCGCGTCGACACGGTTGACGGAGACCGTGCCGGCGCGCAGACGGGGCGCGACCCGGTGGACCCGGGCAAGGCTATCCGACCAGAGCGAGGCGGCGAGACCGTAGACCGAGCCGTTGGCCAGGCGGATCGCCTCCTCTTCGCTGTCGAAGCTCGTGATCGCGAGGACCGGGCCGAAGATCTCCTCCTGCGCGATGACGGCGTCCGGGGTGACGCCGCCGAAGATCGTCGGCGGGACGAAGGCGTAGGTCGCTGCGCCCGGCACTTCCGTGCCGCCCGTCAGCAACTCCGCCTCGGTCTTGCCGGTCTCGATGTACTGGCGCACGGTCGCCGCCTGCCTGACGCTCACCAGCGGTCCCATGTTGACCGCCGGGTCGAGCGGATCGCCGGGGCGGATCCGCGCGGTCCTCTCAAGGACGCGCTGGATCAGTTCGTCCTCGATCGAGCGCTCCACCAGCAGGCGCGAATTCGCCGAGCAGACCTGGCCCTGGTTGGAGAAGATGCCGTCGATGACTCCGTCGGCGACCCGATCCAGGTCCGCGACGTCGCCGAAGACGACGTTGGCGCTCTTGCCGCCGCACTCCAGCCACACCTGTTTCAGCGAGGACTCGCCGGCGTAGCGCAGGAACAGCTTTCCGACCGCGGTGGAGCCGGTGAAGGTGATGACATCGACGTCCGGATGCCGGCCGAGGGCCTGCCCGACGACGGGGCCGGCGCCCGTGACGACGTTCAGCACGCCGTCGGGCAGGCCGGCCTCCCGGGCCAGAGCGGCCAGTCGCAGCGCCGTCAGCGGGGAGTCCTCGGCGGGTTTCAGCACGACGGAGTTGCCGGTGACGAGTGCCGGAGCCACCTTCCACATCGCGGTCTCAAGCGGATAGTTCCACGGCACCACGGCGCCGACGACGCCGAGGGGCTCCCGGGTGACGAGAGCCAGATCTCCCTCACCGGTCGGCTGGATCTCGCCGGGGATCTTGTCGGCGAGCTCGGCGTACCAGGTGAGGATCGCCGCGGTGCCGGGAACGTCCGCGGTGGAGGTGTCGGCGATCAGCTTCCCGGCATCCACGGTCTCCAGCACGGCGAGCTCGTCGGACTCGCGGGCGATGAGCCGCGCGAGGCACAGCAGCACCTCCTGCCTCTCGCGCGGGGGCCGGCGCGACCACCGCCCGTCCTGGAAGGCGCGGCGCGCGGCGGCGACCGCGAGGTCGACGTCCTCCGGGCCGCACTCGGCGACCTCGGCGACCACCGCGCCCGTCGCCGGGTTGATGCTCGCTCGCCGCTCGCCGCTGCGCGCGGCGACGAAGCTGCCGTCGATGAACGCGTCGGCGTGCGGAACGAGTCGTTCGGCGATGGCCGCCCAGTAGCTGCGATCGGTCTGCGTCGCGAGTGCGCTCATTCGGCGCCGGTGGTCGAGAGAGCCGCGTCGGCGGGGATGAAGGCGCTCCGACGCGAGAGGCGCATCAGCCCGTAGTAGAGCGGGCAGATGACGGCAAGGCCGACGATCCAGGAGATGTCCACGCCGTTCAGCGCCTTGGCGACCGGGCCCTCGAAGAAGACGGTGTTGATGAAGGGCAGCTGCACCAGGATGCCGATCACATAGCACAGCACCGCGTTGCGGTTGACGCGACCGTAGATTCCGCCGTCGCGTCGGAACAGGGAGGCGATGTCGTAGCTTCCATGTCGGATCGCGTAGTAGTCCACCAAGTTGACGGCCGTCCAGGGAATGAGGACGCACAGCAACAGGGTCATGAAGTTGGAGAGGTTGACCAGGAAGTTGCTGGAGCCGAGGAATCCGATCACAAGAGCGATCAGGAAGAGGATGACTGCGATGACGCCGCGGGTCCATGCGCGAGGGATCCACTTGGCGAAGAGAGTCTGCCCGATGGTGATCACGGCGAGGCTGCCGCAGTAGAGGTTCATGGCGTTCGTGACGCTGATGCCCACACCGAAGAACAAGAGGGTGATCCACGTGATGTTCGGAGCGGCATGGATCAGACTCGTAGCGACGTCGTCCTTCGGGAAAGCGGCGCCGAGCAGGGTTCCGAGAGCCATTGTGATGAGGGATCCCAGCACACACCCGGCAAAGGTCGCCCAGAATGCCGGCCGGACGCCGGTGTGCTTCGGCATGTATCGGGTGTAATCCGACACGTAGGGCGCGTAGGCGATCTGCCAGAGCGCCGCGACGGAGACGGCGCTCATGAATCCGGCGACGGTGACGGCGCCGTGCCCAGAGGTTCCCGCGGGAAGCGTATGTCCGGCGAGGATGTACACGAAGACCGCAATGAGCGCCAAGCCGCCGAGGACGCTCATCCACGTGCCGAGGGCATGCAGGAGCCGGTAGCCGAAGACGACGCCGACGACACTGATCGCTCCGACGATCGCCGTCGACCAGAAGTTCCCGAGATGGAGCAGATCGTTCAGAGCCTGGCCGCCGAGCACCGCGTTGGAGGCGAAGAACGCCACGTACATGCCGACCACGATGACGACGACGAGCAGGCTGCCGTAGCTTCCGAACTGGGCACGGGTCTGCAGCATCTGCGGGATGCCCATCTGGGGTCCCTGTGCGGCGTGGAGCGCCATGACGATGCCGCCGAGGACATTGCCGATCGCGAGAGCCAAGATCGCGGCCCAGACGGGAAGACCATATACGGCGGTCGCGAGGACGCCCGTCGTGATGGTCAGCATCATGATGTTGCTGCCGAACCAGATGGTGAAGAGGTTGCGCGCTTTGCCGTGACGCTCCGTCTCGGGGATGTGATCGATCGTGCGGGTCTCAGCCCCCAGGGTGTCCTGACGGATCTCGGTGGTCATGTGATGCTCCTCGGGTGGGGACGGCGCCGTTGTCGTCGCGATTTCCTTGAGCATTGTCCAACCGTGAGTATCTGACAAATAATGTTGCTAGAACTGCTGCATCTATCGGACTGATGTAGAAACAGTGGAACACGGCCCGAAACAATCGCGAAATGGAACCGTCATATGGCACGGAAAAGCGAGGTCACTCTGACCCAGCTGCGTTACTTCATGGAGGCGGCGAACGCCCTGTCCATGACGGAGGCGGCCGAGCAGCTGTTCGTGGCGCAGTCGGCGGTGTCTTCGGCGATCGCACAACTGGAGAAGCAGCTGGGGGTGCAGCTGTTCATCCGGCAGCGCTCCCGCGGTCTCACGCTGACTGCGGCGGGGCAGCAGTTCCTCGGCGACGCGCGCTCGGTGCTGCTGAACCTGGAGGAGGCGGTGGACACGGTGCGGGGCATCGACAACCAGGTGCGCGGCACGATCCGCATCGGATGCTTCGTCACGCTCGCGCCGTTCGTGCTGCCGGCGATCGTCAGCAGGGCGCGAACCGCCTACCCCTACATCGAGATCGAGGTCGACGAGGTGGATGCCGACGGAGCGCGCGAGGCTCTGCGCGCCGGGCGGGTCGAACTGCTCGTGGGGTATGACTTCGGGCTCGGCAGCGACATCCGCAAGACGGTGCTCGCCGACGTCCCGCCGCATGTGCTGCTCGCGGCCTCCCATCCGCTGAGCGGACGCTCGCAGGTCTTTCTGCGGGAGCTCTCCCGCGAGCCGATGGTGCTCTTGGACCTGCCGTACAGCAGGGACTATTTCCTCGGCATCCTCGCCTCCGTCGGGCTCAAACCCGAGATCCGCTACCGCACGATGAACTACGAGACCGTCCGTGCCTTCGTCGCGCATGGTCACGGATTCTCCATCCTGAACCAGCGCCCGCGGCATGACCTCGCCTACGACACCGAGCGGGTGGCGGCCCTGCCGATCGGCGACGACGTTCCCGCGCTCCCCGTCGTCCTCGCCTCCATGAGGTCGGTGCGCACGACGGCGCGCGGCCGCGCGGTCGGCGAGATCGCCGGTCAGGTCGTCCGCGAGTTCCTCTCGGCATGAATCGCAGGCCTTGGATCGATAAATCTGATCTAGATCCTCTGCTGAGCCTATTTGCCTGATTTTCCTTCGGCCCTCCACACTGAGGGGACGCAGCCGGGCCATGGGCCTGGATGTGCCGAGTCCTATGTTCAGTTCAGTGGAGGTTGGGGATGCCTGATCAGGAGATCGAGGTGCTCGTCGTCGGTGCGGGTCAGGCCGGGGTGGCGGCGAGCGAGCACCTGAGTGCTCGCGGTATTCCTCACCTGGTGCTGGAGCGGGGGCGCATCGCCGAACGCTGGCGCTCGGAGCGCTGGGACTCCCTGGTCGCCAACGGGCCGGCATGGCACGACCGCTTCCCGGGCCTCGAGTTCGATGCCGATCCAGACGCTTTCGTGCCGAAAGACCAGGTCGCGGACTACTTCGCCGCCTATGCGGAGAAGATCGCGGCGCCGATTCGCTGCGGCGTCGAGGTGACCTCGGTGACCAAGAACGAGGGCAAGCCCGGCTTTCGCGTCGTGACGAGCGAGGGCGCCTTCGACGCCCGCTACGTGGTCGCGGCGACCGGTGCCTTCCAGAAGCCCGTCATCCCGCCGATCATCCCCGCGAATCCCGTGCTCACCCAGCTGCACTCCTCGGGCTACCGCAATCCGGAGCAACTGCCGGCCGGCGCCGTGCTCGTCGTCGGTGCGGGCTCCTCCGGCGTGCAGATCGCCGCCGAGTTGCAGCGATCCGGTCGGCAGGTCTACCTCTCCGTCGGCCCCCACGACCGGCCCCCGCGTCGCTATCGCGGCCGGGACAATGTGTGGTGGCTCGGCGTCCTCGGCAAATGGGACCTCGCAACGCCCGGAGCGGGCGCCGAGCATGTGACCATCGCCGTCAGCGGGGCCGACGGCGGCCGCACGATCGACTTCCGGGAGCTGGCTGAGGAGGGCATCACGCTCGTCGGCCGCACTGCCGGCTTCGCCGACGGTGTCGTGCGCTTCAACCCGGACCTCGCTGCGAACATCGCCGCGGGTGACGCCAACTATCTGTCGGTGCTCGACGAGGCCGACGCCTACATCGCCCGGAACGGACTCGATCTCCCCGAAGAGCCCGAGGCCCGGGTCTTCGGCCCCGCCCCGGAATCCGTGACGAACCCGATCCTCGAGTTGGATCTCGCTGCAGCCGGAGTCACCTCGATCGTGTGGGCGACGGGCTTCGCGACGGACTTCTCCTGGCTCAAGGTCGACACTTTCGACGAGCTCGGGCGCCCGCGGCACCAGCGCGGTGTCGCGGCGGAGCCCGGCGTGTACTTCCTGGGTCTGCCGTGGCTGTCCCGGCGAGGCTCGAGCTTCATCTGGGGCGTCTGGCACGACGCCCGCTATGTCGCCGATCAGATCGCCATCCAGCGCGGCTACTTCGCCTACGACGGCGATGCATCCCCTGTCGTCTCTTCCACCCCTCAGACCCTTTCCGTAGGAGCCGTCGAGTCATGACCCACCACACGCGCATCCGCCCCTTCAATACCAGGGACACCTACCCCGAGCAGAATCTCGACAACGACCTGTGCCAGGCCGTCGTCGCGAACGGCGTGGTCTACATCCGCGGGCAGATCGGGCAGGACCTCGAAACCCGAGAGAGCGTCGGCATCGGCGACATCGAGGCGCAGACCGAGAAGGCGATGGCCAACATCAAGATGCTCGTCGAGGAGGCCGGCGGCAGCCTCGAGGACATCGTCAAGGTCGTCGTCTACCTGGTCGACATCCGCTACCGCGAGACCGTCTACCGCACCATGGGGAAGTGGCTGAAGGGCGTCTTCCCGGTCTCCACGGGCCTCGTGGTCTCCGCTCTCGCCCGGCCGGAGTGGCTGGTCGAGATCGATGCAACCGCCGTGCTTCCGCAGGGCTCCCCGGCCGAGGCATCCGTATGACCTTCTCTCTCGCCGTCCGCGACGGGGACGTCTTCGGCTCGGTCATCTGCTCCTCCTCGCCGGCTGTGGGCGCGCGCTGCGTCCACTTGCGCGACGGAGTCGGAGCCGTCCACTCCCAGAACATCACGGATCCGCGGCTGGGCGTCCGGCTGCTCGACCTGCTGGAAGGCGGCGCCTCCGCGGCGGAGGCGATCGACCGCGTCGTCGGCACCGATGCCACCGCGCCGTACCGGCAGCTGATCGCGGTCGACGCCGAAGGCCGCACCGCGATACACTCCGGCCCCCATGCGCTCGGCATCGTGGGTGAGCATCGGGCGCCGGGCGCCGCGGCCGCCGGCAACATGCTGGCGACCCCCGACGTGCCGCGTCGGCTGGTGGAGGCGTGGCAGCATGCCTCAGGCGAGCCTGAGACGCGGCTTCTGGCGGCCTTGCGCGCCGCGATCGCGGAGGGCGGCGAGGCGGGCCCCGTGCACAGCGCCGCGCTCACCGTGGTCAGCGGCCATCGCTGGCGCACCACCGACCTGCGGGTCGACTGGAGTGACGACCCCCTCGCCGAGCTGGAGGAACTGCTCGCGGTGTGGCTGCCGCAACGCGACGACTACATCCTGCGCGGCGAGGACCCTGCGCGCTCCCCGGGCTACGGGGTCCCGGGCGATGACCGTTGACGCCGTCCCGGCTCTGAAGGCAGCCGTCCAGGAGCGGATCGCCCGCGATCGCGCACGCTTGATCGCGCTCTCGGAGCGCATCCACGCGCACCCCGAGACCGGTTGGCAGGAGCACCGGGCCGCCGCATGGTTGGGGGAGGAGCTCACGGCAGCGGGCTTCGACGTCACGGTCGGCGCTTTCGGGCTCCCCACTGCGGTGCACGCGACGAGCGGACGCGGAGCACGCCGGGTCGGGCTGGTCGCCGAATACGACGCGCTGCCCGGCCTCGGCCACGCGTGCGGGCACAACCTCATCGCGGCGTCCTCGGTCGGCGCGGCGCGCGCTCTCGGCGCTGTCGCGGACGAGCTCGATCTCACCGTCGAGCTCTACGGCACGCCCGCAGAGGAAGGCGGCGGCGGGAAGATCGAGATGCTCGAGCGGGGCGCCTTCGCCGGGCTCGACCTCGCGATGATGGCCCACCCGGCCCCGCGCGACGTCGCCGAGGCGCAGCCATTCGCCGTCGCGCACTCGCACATCGCTTACGACGGGGTGAGCGCGCATGCCGGGACCTACCCCGATCGCGGAGTCAACGCGAACGACGCCTTCGTCATCGCGCAGGTCGCCATCGGACTGCTGCGCCAGCAGCTTCCCGCCGGCACGCGCGTGCACGGCATCCAGACGGTCGGCGGGGAGGCCCCGAATGCGATTCCCGCTCGCACGGAGGGGCGCTGGTACGTGCGAGCAGAGAATCTCGCCGAGCTTGCCGCGCTTGAGGAACGGGTGCGGCGCTGCTTCGAAGCGGGCGCCATCGCGAGCGGTACGAGGCTCACGATCACGCCGGAGAGCAAACCGTATTCCGAGTTCCGCACGGACGGCGCGGCGCTCGCTGCCTACGTCGCGAACGCGACCGCTCTGGGGCGCGTCTTTGTACCGGACGGCGAGGACATGCCGATGCGGCGGGCATCCACCGACATGGGCAATGTCTCGCAGCTCGTCCCGGCCATCCATCCCTACGTCGGCGTCGGCCCGACGACCGCCTCCAACCATCAGCCGGAGTTCGCGGCCGCGTGCATCGGGCCCGGGGCCGAGGCGATGGTCATCGACGCCGCCACAGCTCTTGCCTGGACCGCCGTCGACGTGTTCCGCACATAGGCGCTGCGGCTATGGCCGGTGATTCCGGCTCGCGTCGCGCAGGCCGGGCACCGCGTCGCCCGCCGCGGTGGCCAGCATCTTCGCCTCGGGGTCGAGGCGCCGCAGGATCGCCTGCGCGATCTCGCGCAGCTGGGCGGACTGCTCGGGGGTGAGCGCGTCCAGCACGTAGCGGCGCACGTTCTCGACGTGCCCCGGCGTCGCGTACAGGACTTTGCGGTGGCCGTCGTTGGTCAGCACGACATCGGTCGCGCGGGCGTCGTCGGGCGCGGTCTGCCGCTGAACATAGCCGCGCTGCTCGAGGCGGGCGACGACGTGGGACAGGCGCGGCAGCGTCGAGTTCGAGGCTGAGGCGAGCGCGCTCATGCGCCGCGTGTGGCCCTCGGTGAGAGTGAGCATCGTGAGGACGAAGTAGTCGAAGTGGGTGAGCGCCTCGTCGGCCTGCAGCTGGGCGTCGAGTTGCTTGGGCAGCAGCTCGAGCACGGCCACGAGCGGCACCCAGGTGCTGCGCTCCTCGGGGGTGAACGACCTCGATCTCGGCATACCCAGAATCCTACGGAATAGTTGTTGCTTCAACCTTGTTTCCGATATTTGGTTGCATCTACAAGCAATTCCAGAACCTCGAAGGAGCAGGACATGAGCACCATCACCATCTTCGGCAGCGGCAACATGGGGCAGGCGATCGCGGGCGTGCTCGCGCGCGGCGGCGCCTCGATCCAGCACATCCGCAGCGCTGAGACCGAGGCGCAGATCGAGGGCGACCTCGTGATCCTCGCCGTGCCCTACGCGGCGCTCGGCACGATCGCCGCGAACTACGGCGCGCAGCTTGCGGGCAAGACCGTCGTCGACATCACCAACCCGCTGAACTTCGAGACCTTCGACTCTCTTGTGGTGCCCGAGGGCTCGTCGGCCGCCGCCGAGTTGCAGAAGGCGCTCCCTGACGCGAAGGTGCTGAAGGCGTTCAACACCAACTTCGCGGCGACGCTCGCCTCGGGCACGGTCGGGGCCGAGACCACCACCGTCCTCGTCGCGGGCGATGATGCAGAAGCCAAGGCATCCGTCATCGCCGCCGTCACCGCAGGCGGTCTGGCTGCCGTCGACGCCGGTTCCCTCGCTCGCGCCCACGAGCTCGAGGCGATCGGATTCCTGCAGCTGACGCTCGCCGTCGGGGAACAGCTCGGCTGGAACGCCGGCTTCGCCGTCGTGCGCTGAGCGGACGGGTGCACACGATGACCGATCGTCTCGCCGCGGACACCGCGATGGGCACTGTCACCCTGCGGGTGGCCGACCTCGACGGCATGATCCGCTACTACACCCAGGCCGTTCCGCTGCGCCTGCTCGCGCATGACGGCGCGACCGCCGTGCTCGGCCGCGGCGAGACATCGGTCGTCGTCCTCGAGCACGCGCCGGAGCTCAGGCATGCGGCCCCGCACGAGGCCGGCCTATTCCACACCGCGATCGTCTTCGAGTCGGAGGCATCCCTCGCGGCGGCCGTCTACTCGGTCGCCCGCTACGCGCCGGGAACATTCACCGGCAGTGCCGACCACCTCGTGAGCAAGGCGTTCTACTTCACCGACCCTGAGGGCAACGGCGTCGAGCTGTACTGGGACCGCGACCGCACCGCGTGGTCCTGGACCCACGGACAGGTCGAGATGGACACGCTTCACCTCGACCCGAACCGCTTCCTTCAGGAGCACCTCAGCGAAGCCGCCGTCGCCGAGCCCGTCATCGGCGACGCGCACGTCGGCCACGTGCACCTCAGTGTCGGCGACGTGCAGACCGCGCGCGCCTTCTATGTCGATCGCCTCGGATTCGACGCGACGCTGGATCTGCGCGGCGCCCTGTTCGTCTCCGCAGGCGGCTACCACCACCACATGGCGATGAACGTGTGGAACAGCGCCGGCGCCGGCCGTCGCGCCCGCACGCTCGGGCTCGGCCAGATCGACATCCTCGTGCCGGCCGCCGACGACCTCGGCGCGCTCGCCGAGCGGATGCGGCACTACGGAACCCCGCTCGCCGACGACGGGCGGACGATCGCGTTCGAGGACCCCTGGGCGAACGTGCTGCGGGTGCAGGCGGCGCCGACCGAGTGAGTCGGCGCCCGACCGCGTCCAGCGCGAGGGCTCGCCCGCGAAGTGGCCGGGCGACGAACGACGTGTCCTGCCGCTCTCTTGCGCTCGCCGACGGCTCGGTGTCCACTTGGCTGGTGCCCCATGATGACGGATCCAGCTCACAGTCCGCGACGGCGGAGTTCGACACGACCGTCGTTCTCACAGGCAACAACACGGGCATCGTGGTGCCCGACGACGTGATCGAGCGACTCGGCGCGGGCAGGCGCCCCGCTGTGATCATCGACCTGAACGGCTATGAGTATCGCAGCACGGTGGGCGTGATGGGCGGCCGGGCGATGATCGGCATCAGCGCCGCGATCCGGAAGGAGACCGGCATCGCAGGCGGCGACGACGTGCACGTCCGGGTGACGGTGGCGGATGCCCCGCGCGAGGTTGCCGTGCCCGATGACTTCGCCGCGGCGCTCGGTGCGGAGCCCGCGACGGCGGAGTTCTTCGCCGCGCTGGCGAACAGCCTGCAGCGCTACCACGTTGACAGCATCAACGAGGCGAAGACGGCGGAGACCAGGCGGCGGCGCATCGAGAAGACGGTCGCGCTCTTCCGCGCGGGCAAGAAACGCTGAGACGGAGGGGCGGATTCCTGAGGAATCCGGCCCCTCCGTCGTGCGGTGGGCTACGCGGTCTCGACGTCGAGGAAGAGACCCGTGATCTTGCCGCCGGTGGCGGCGATGACGGCGCCGAAGAACGCACCGCCCTCGGCGCCGGCCGTCGCCGCCGAGGCCTCGTCGTAGCCGTCGAACAGCAGTGACAGCGTGCGGAAGGCCGGCGTCGGGGTGCCGTCCTCCTTCGGCCAGACGCGGCTCGACTCGAGGCTGCGCAGCCCGGGCAGCGCGCGAGCCTTTTCGAGGATGCCGGGCAGGGCCGCCTCGAAATCGGCGGGGCTCTCGAGGTTGTCGATGATGATCTCGATCTTGGTGGGCATGGTGGTGATTCCTCTCGTTCGTGGTGTTACTTGGGCTCCGGCCGCCCGTAGCTCTCGAGCAGTCGCAGCCAGATCTCGCTGATGGTCGGGTAGGCGGGAACGGCGTGCCAGAGCCGTTCGACGGGGACTTCGCCGACGATCGCGATCGTCGCCGAATGGAGGAGCTCGGCCACATCCTGACCGACGAAGGTGGCGCACACAACGACCCTGCGGGTCTCGTCGACGACGAGCTTCGCTCTGCCGGCGTAGCCGTCGGCGTGCAGCTTCGCGCCGGCGACCCAGCCGAGGTCGTACTCGACGGCGCGGACGTCGACGCCGCGCTCGCGAGCCTGCGCCTCCGTCAGCCCGACGCTCGCGACCTCGGGGTCGGTGAAGACGACGTGCGGCACCGCGACGTGGTCCGCCGTCGCAGCGTGGGCGCCCCAGCGTCCGGCCTCGACGGGTGTGCCCGACAATCGCGCGGCGATCGCCTCGCCCGCCGCGCGGGCCTGGTACTTGCCCTGGTGGGTGAACAGGGCGCGGCCGTTGGCGTCGCCGACGGCATAGAGCCAGTCGGTGCCGGGCACGAGCATCGTCTCGTCGACGTCGATCGCATTCGTTGCGGCCAGCCCGACGGTCTCGAGACCGAGGTCGCCGATGTTGGGGCGGCGGCCGGTTGCGACGAGCACCTCGTCGGTCACGACCTCGCCGCCATCGGCGAGAGTGATGCGCACCGCGCCATCGCCCGCGCGGTCGGCCCGCGCGACGACGGCCCCTGTGCGCACGTCGATCCCTTGTGCGGCGGCGGCCGTTGCGACATGCTCGCCGACGAAGGGCTCCTCGCGGTCGAGCAGCGCGCCGCGTGACAGGAGCGTGACACGGGAGCCGAGAGAGGCGAACGCGAAGGCGAGCTCGGTGCCGGCCACACCGCCGCCGATGACCGCGAGCCGTGCGGGCACGTGATCGGCTGAGGTCGCCTCTCGCGTGCCCCAGGGTGCCGCCTCGGCGAGACCCGGGATCGGCGGCAGCACGGGCACGGAGCCGGTCGCGATCGCCACGGCGCGCGCGGCGTAGACGCGGTCGTCGACGGCGATGCGCCGCGGCCCGGCGAGCCTGCCGCGGCCGCGGATGAGATCGATGCCGGCGGAGTCGAGCCATGCGACCTGATCCGCGTCCGTCCAGTCGCTCGTGAACGCCGTGCGCCGGGTGAGGACCGCGGCGGCGTCGAGCGACCCCGTGACCGCGGCGTCGGCGCCCGCGACGCGCTGGGCCGCGCGCAGCGCGTGGCCGCTGCGCAGCAACGCCTTCGACGGCATGCACGCCCAGTAGGAGCACTCGCCGCCGACCAGCTCGGATTCCACGACGGCGACACGGATGCCGCGGCGGGCCGCGTAGTCCGCGACATTCTCGCCGACGGGCCCTGCGCCGATGACGATGAGGTCGTAGTCGACCGCTTCGGCGTTCACGCCTTCCTCCGCAGCAGGATGCTGAGGCGGATCGCGGAGATCAGGAAGAAGATGCCGCCGAGGATGGCATAGCCGCCGACGCTCGTGGCGCTGGTCGCCCCGCGCAGTCCCTGCAGGGCGAACGAGAAACCGGCGAGCACGGAGATGGCACCGCTGATGACGAGGGGGACCTGGCCGCCCGCGCGGCGGCGCAGCAGGGCCGTGACGAGCTGCATCGCACCGGAGACGACGGCCCAGATGCCCCAGACGGCGAGCACGGCGCCGATGGAAGAGGCCGAGGCGATTCCGAGCGCGATCGCCGCCGCGACGCTCGTGACGACGTTGATCCACTCGGCGATGCGGGGGGAGGCGCTGCTGCCCTCTGCGCGCAACTGCCAGGCGACCGCGGCGGCGTCGACGAGCGGGTAGAGCACGAGCAGCACGGTGAGCACCGGGCCGGTCAGCGAGGAGGTCGCGAACAGCACGAGAGCCCAGACGATCGCGAAGGCGAAGCGGGTGAAGTAGAGGCGCCGGAGCGCGGTGCCCAGGGTGGGCGTCGAGGGTGCGGCGGTGTCGGTCATGAAGAGTCCCTTGTCCGTGAGAATCGATGTAGAGTTACTAGTACGTCTACATCGAGCACCATAAGCTGATCGATGCGGAGAACGCAAGCCGCCGCCGAGAACCGAAGGCAGAAGATGAACGACGACACGACCGCGACAGCGCCATCGACGCGCGCCGGCTCGTCCACCCGCGAGCGCATTCTCGATGCGGCCACCGAGCGCTTCTACGCCCAGGGCATCCGTGCGACGAGCGCCGACCGCATCATCGAGGACGTCGGCATCACGAAGGTCACCTTCTACCGGCACTTCCGGGCGAAGAGCGATCTCGTCATCGCGTACCTCGAGCGCCAGGCGGCGGCCGAGCGCGCGTGGATGACCGGTGCGCGCGCCGAGCGCGACCCCCTCGCAGCCCTGCACGCCCTCGCCACGGACATCGGCGCGGCGAGCTGCAGCCCGGGCTTCCGCGGCTGCCCCTTCATCAACGCGGCCGCCGAGTACGCCGATCCGCAGGACCCGGTGCGGTCGGCCGTCGACGCCCACCGCAGCTGGATGCTGGGGGAGTTCGCCGCCATCGCGGCGGACGCCGGGGTCGGCGACGTCGACACCGTGGCGAGTCAGCTCATGCTGCTGCGCGACGGCGCGATGGTGAACGGCTACCTGGGCGTGCCGGAGAAGGTCGCTGAGGTGCTGGACGCGGTCTTCACCTCGGTTGTCAGCAGCGCGCGCGCCTGATCGCGGAGCGGGCCGCGGCCAGAGGTCACCGCGGCGAGCGCAGCAGCGCCATCGACCGCGGCGCGAGCGTGAGGCGCCGGCCGATGCCGCCGGTGAGCCCCGCGTCGCTGCTCAGCTCGAGCTGCCACGCCTTCCGCCGCGGACGCGGCAGCGCGAACTCGACGCCGTTCTCGGCCGCGTTGACGAGGAACGCGAAGGTGTCGAAGCCGGTGTGCCCGAGCACGAAGACCGCCGCCCGATGAGCCGGCTCGTGCCAGTCGTGCTCGGTGAACCGCCGGGCGTCGGCGCGCCGGATGTCCACGGTGCGCGGGCTGCCGGAATCCGTCGCATACCGGTACCAGTCGGGTCGCAGCGCAGGCTCTGCCAGACGCAGCGCGATCAGCTGCCGCGTGAACGCCTGCAGCTCGCCATCGCCGTGCTCCCAGTCGAACCAGGAGATCTCGTTGTCCTGGCAGTACGCGTTGTTGTTGCCGCGCTGCGTCCGGCCGCGCTCGTCGCCGCCGAGCACCATCGGCACCCCGGCCGACAGCAGCACGGTCGCGAGGAAGTTCTTCCGCTGCCGCGTCCGCACCTCCACGACCGCGGGGTCGTCGCTCGGACCCTCGACGCCGTAGTTGGCGGAGCGGTTATCGGATTCCCCGTCCGCACCGCCTTCACCGTTCGCCTCGTTGTGCTTGTGCTCGTAGCTGGTCAGATCGGCCAGGGTGAAGCCGTCATGGGCGGTCACGAAATTGACGCTCGAGAGCGGGGAGCGCCGGGATGCCTCGTAGACGTCGGGGCTGCCGAGCACCCGCTGCGCGAAGGTGCCGAGCATGCCCGCCTCGCCGCGCCAGAAATCGCGCACGTCGTCACGGAACCGCCCGTTCCACTCGGACCAGTCTGCGGGGAATCCGCCCACCTGATAGCCCGCGAGATCCCACGGCTCCGCGATCATCTTGACCGGTGCGAGCGTCGGGTCCTGATGGATCAGCGTCAGGAACGCGCTATGCACGTCCGCGTCGCCCGCCTGCCGGGTGAGCGTGGTCGCGAGGTCGAAGCGGAAGCCGTCGACGTGCATCTCGGTCACCCAGTAGCGCAGCGAGTCCATGATGAGGGCGAGGGCGGCCGGATGCCCCACATTGAGACTGTTGCCCGTGCCGGTCGTGTCGTAGTAGTGCGCCGCGTCGTCGTCGACGAGGCGGTAGTACGAGGGGTTGTCGATGCCCTTGAGGCTGAGCGTCGGGCCGCGCTCATTGCCTTCGGCCGTGTGGTTGTAGACGACGTCGAGGATCACCTCGATGCCGGCGCGGTGCAGTGCGGCGACCATGGCGCGGAACTCGTCCACCTGCTCGAGCGGGTCGGCGGCGGCCGCATAGTCGGGGTGCGGCGCGAGGAACGCGAGCGTGTTGTAGCCCCAGTAGTTGGTGAGTCCCTTGTCGAGCAGATGGGAGTCGTGCACGAAGCGGTGCACCGGCAGCAGCTCGACCGCCGTGACGCCCAGCTCGCGCAGGTAGTCGATCGCCGCGGGGTGGGCGAGGCCGGCATACGTGCCGCGCAGCTCATCCGGCACGCCGGGCATCGTCTTCGTGAAGCCCTTCACGTGCATCTCGTACACGACGGTCTCGGCGAGCGGGGTGCGAGGCGGCCGGTCGTCGCCCCAGTCGAACGAGCGCGGATCGGTCACGACGCCGAGCACGGCGCTGCCCGCGCCGTCGGTGTCGTCGCGCTGGAACACGTCGGAGAGATCGTGGGAGAACAGCGCCTGGCCCCACTCGTATGACCCGGTGGTCGCGGTCGCGTAGGGGTCGAGCAGCACCTTCGCCTCGTTGAAGCGCAGGCCGGCGGCGGGATCCCACGGGCCCGCGACCCGCAGGCCGTAGCGCGTGCCCGGCCGCATGCCGGGGACGAAGCCGTGGAAGACGTGCCCTGTGCGGTCATCGAGCTCCGTGCGCGTCTCCTTCCCGTCGTCGAAGACGCAGACGAACACCCGCTCGGCCGTCTCGCTGTAGACGGCGACCTCCGCGCCGTCGGCGATGAGCCGGACGCCGAGCGGGTACGGTGCCGTGCGTCGAGTGGCGCCCACGCCGGTCAGCCGTGCATGAGCAGGGCTGCCGCCCGGTCGAAGGTCACCGACTGCCCCACCTCGACGCAGCGGTCGAGTCGGGCGCCCTCGAGCGCGACCCAGACGCCGCCGACGCGCTCGACGAAGCCTGTGCTTCCCCCTGCGCCGCTCACGCGGTAGACCGCATCGCTCTGCTTCTCGACCTGCCATGTTCCCGCATCTGTGCGGTACACCGCCTGAGTGCCCATGAGCCTGCCCCTTCTCATCTCAGACACGCCCCCGTGCCGATCCTGAAGATACGTCGAGACGCCTGTGATCGGCCAGCCGTTGACAATCCGAGCGGATGTCAGCTAGCCGCCCGAAGGGTTCTCGACCGGGGCGTCGTTCTCGTCGGTGCCCGTGTCGGGGTCGACGTCCTTGTGGCGGTTCTCGTCGGGCGCGCCGCCGCTCGCGGTGTCGGCGTCGCTCGAGCCGTCCTCGCTCGGCACGCCCTGCGTGTTGTGCTTGTCGTCGTTCAGCTCGTCGCTCATGTCGACGAGGTACCCGGGGTGCGGCATCCGTTCACCTGCGGACATCGGATGCCCGCTCGCGGCTTGCCTGCCTGAGGGCCAGACTTGGGGGAAGCCATCGCTTCAGAACGTGGGAAGGTCAGCGCAGTGAGCATGTATGCCGTCACCGATCCGGTCACCGGGACTCTTGTGGAGTCCTACTCCGAGATCACGCAGGAGGGGCTCGAGGGTGCGCTCGCGCGCGTCACCGCCGCGCATGCGCACTGGTCGCTCGTGCCGGTCGCCGAGCGCGGGGCCGTCATCCACCGCGTCGCCGAGTTGCACCGCGAGCGCGCGCAGGAGCTCGCCGCGGCCATCACGCGCGAGATGGGCAAGCCACTCGACCAGGCCGTCGCCGAGGTCGAGTTCTCTGCCGATATCTACGACTTCTATGCGGAGCGCGCGGAGGCGCTGCTCGCCGACGAGCCCATCGAGCTGCTCGGCGGGGAAGGCACGGCGCTCGTGCGCAAGGCGTCGTTCGGGCCGCTGCTCGGCATCATGCCGTGGAACTTCCCGGCGTATCAGGTCGCCCGCTTCGCCGGGCCGAACCTGGTGATCGGCAACACGATCCTGCTCAAGCACGCGCCGCAGTGCCCGGAATCCGCCGCGATCATCGAGCAGATCTTCGTGGACGCCGGCGTCGTGGACGGCGCCTACACGAACATCTACGCCACCAATGAGCAGATCGAGACCGTGATCGCCGATCCGCGTGTGCGCGGCGTCTCGCTCACCGGCTCCGAGCGCGCCGGCTCGGCGGTCGCGGCGCTCGCGGGGAAGCACCTCAAGAAGGTCGTGCTCGAGCTCGGCGGTTCGGACCCGTTCATCCTGCTCTCGACCGACGACCTCGACGGCGCCGTCGAGGCGGCGGTCGCCGGGCGCCTCGACAACACGGGGCAGTCCTGCAACGCGGCGAAGCGGTTCGTCGTCGCCGACGGGCTCTACGACGCGTTCCTCGACAAATTCACGACGGCGCTCGCCGCGGTGCAGCCCGCCGATCCGACCGCGGAGGGCACGGTCATCGGCCCGCTCTCGTCGGAGGCGGCGGCCGACCGGCTCGACGACCAGGTGCAGCGGGCCGTGGCGCAGGGCGCGACCGTCGCCCTCGCCGGCAGTCGCGACGGCCGATTCTTCACGCCGACGGTGCTCACGGGTGTCACGCCCGACAACGACGCGTACCGCGAGGAGTTCTTCGGCCCTGTCGCCGTCGTCTACCGCGCTGCGGACGAGGACGACGCGGTGCGGATCGCCAACGACACCCCGTTCGGCCTCGGCTCGTACGTCTTCACGACGGATGCCGAGCAGGCCAACCGCGTCGCCGACCGCCTCGACGTCGGCATGGTCTACGTGAACCTCGTCGGCGCGGACAGCCCCGAGCTGCCCTTCGGCGGGGTGAAGCGCTCCGGCTTCGGCCGCGAGCTCGGGCGCTTCGGCGCGGACGAGTTCGTCAACAAGAAGCTCATCCGCGTCGGCTGACGCCCCATGGTCGCCGCCGGCCCCGCCTGGCAGAGGTCGCGGGGTCGGCGGTTCGTGGTTCAGGCCGCGGGGTCCGCGGTGAGGGCGTAGCTCGTGTCGAGGTACTCGGCGATGCCCTCGACGCCGCCCTCGCGGCCGAGCCCGGACTGCTTGATGCCGCCGAACGGCGCGGCGGCGTTCGAGACGATGCCGGCATTCACCCCGAGCATCCCGGTCTCCAGCCGCTCGAGCAGGCGCTGGGCCCGCGCGAGGTCGCGGGTGTAGGCGTAGGCCGCCAGCCCGAACTCAGTGTCGTTCGCCCGGCTCACCGCCTCGTCCTCGCTCGCGAAAGTCGTGATCGCGGCCACGGGCCCGAACACCTCCTCGCTCAGGATGCGGCTGCCGGGGGCGACGTTCGTCAGCACGGTCGGCTGCCAGAACGTGCCCGGGCCGTCGCCGCGGGCGCCGCCGACCGCGACCTCGGCGCCGTGCGCGACGGCGTCGGCGACGAGTGCCTCGACCTTCGCGACCGCGCGGTCGTCGATGAGCGGGCCGACGTCGGTGCCGTCGGCGTCGCCAGGGCCCACGCGCAGCGCGCGCACCCTGTCGGTGAGCCGCGCGGTGAACTCGGCGGCGACAGCCTCGTGCACGAGGAAGCGGTTGGCCGCCGTGCACGCCTGCCCGCCGTTGCGGAACTTGGCGAGCATCGCGCCGTCGACGGCGGCGTCGAGGTCGGCGTCCTCGAAGACGAGGAACGGCGCGTTGCCGCCGAGCTCCATCGACGTGCGCAGCACATTGTCGGCCGCCTGCCGCAGCAGGGTGCGGCCGACGCCGGTCGATCCGGTGAACGACAGCTTCCGCAGCCGGCGGTCGGCGATGAGCGGCGCGCACACGGCGCCCGCGCTCAGGGTGGGCACGACGTTGACGACGCCGGCCGGCAGCCCGATCTCCTCGAGCAGGCGCGCGAAGTACAGCGCGGTGAGCGGGGTCGCCTCCGCGGGCTTCAGCACCACGGTGCAGCCGGCCGCGAGAGCGGGCGCGATCTTGCGCGTCGCCATCGCGAGGGGGAAGTTCCACGGTGTGATGAGCAGGGCCGGCCCCACCGGGCGGTGCGTCACGATCATGCGGCCCGTGCCCTCGGGGTTCGCCCCATAGCGGCCGCTGATGCGCACCGCCTCGTCGGCGAACCACCGCAGGAACTCGCCGCCATAGGCGACCTCGCCGCGCGCCTCGGCGAGCGGCTTGCCCATCTCGGCGGTCATGATCGCCGCCAGCTCGTGGCGGCGCTGCTGCACGAGGTCGAAGGCGTCGCGCAGCAGGGTCGAGCGCACGCGCGCCGGGGTCTGCGCCCAAGCCTCCTGCGCGGCGGCGGCCGCGGTGAGCGCCGCCAGGCCGTCGGCGGGGGAGGCGTCGGCGACCTCGGCGAGAACCTCGCCCGTGGCGGGATCGAGCACGGGGAAGGTGCGGCCGCCCTCGGCCGCGACCCAGCGCCCGCCGATGAAAAGATCGCGCGGCACCGCCGTGAGCGCCGCCGCGGCCAGCGACTCCGGCCGCGCGTCGACGACGGTCACGATGCGGCCAGCGCGTCGCGCACGACCTGGAGACCTTCGGCGAGCAGCTCGTCGCCGATCGACAGGGGCGGCAGGAAACGGATGATGTTGCCGTAAGTGCCGGCCGTGAGCACGATCACCCCGTGCTCGTAGGCGTACTTCACGATGCGGCTGGGGAGTGCGGCATCCGGCTCTCCGGTCGCGGGGTCGACGAGCTCGATCGCCATCATCGCGCCCCGGCCGCGGACGTCGCCGATGCGCGGGTCGGCGGCACGTGCGGCATCCGCCCACTCCGCGATGATCTCGCCGATCCTGCCGGCGCGCTCGACCAGCCCGTCCTGCTCATAGGCGTCGATCGCCGCGAGCGCCGCGGCGCACGCGAGCGGGTTGCCGCCGTAGGTGCCGCCGAGTCCGCCTACCTGCGGGGAGTCCATGATCTCGGCGCGCCCCGTGACGGCCGAGAGCGGCAGGCCGCCCGCGATGCCCTTCGCGGTCGTGATGAGATCGGGCACGATGCCCTCGTGCTCGCTCGCGAACAGCCGGCCCGTGCGGGCGAATCCGGTCTGCACCTCGTCGGCGATGAAGACGACGCCGTTCGCCGCCGCCCACTCGGCGAGCGCGGGCAGGAATCCGGGAGCGGGCACGATAAAGCCGCCCTCGCCCTGGATCGGCTCGATCAGGATCGCGGCGAGGTTCGCAGCGCCCACCTGCTTCTCGATCAGCGAGATGGCGTTCTTGGCGGCTTCCGGGCCGCTGAGTCCATCGCGGTAGGGGTAGGACATGGGGGCGCGGTAGACCTCGGGCGCGAAGGGGCCGAAGCCCGACTTGTAAGGCATGCTCTTCGCCGTCAGCGCCATCGTCAGATTGGTGCGGCCGTGGTACGCGTGGTCGAAGGCGACGACGGCCTGCCGGCCGGTGTAGCTGCGGGCGATCTTCACCGCGTTCTCGACCGCCTCGGCGCCCGAGTTGAACAGGGCCGTGCGCTTCTCGTGATCGCCGGGGGTCAGCCGGTTGAGCGCCTCGGCGACCTCGACGTACGGCTCGTACGGCGCGATCATGAAGCAGGTGTGGGTGAACGCCGCGACCTGCGCGCTGACCGCAGCGGCCACGCGCGGGTTGGCGTTGCCGACGCTCGTCACGGCGATGCCCGAGCCGAGGTCGATGAGCGAATTCCCGTCGGCGTCGACGACCACGCCGCCGCCTGCCGCGACGACGGCGACCGGCACGGACACACCGACCGCCGCCGAGACTGCGGCCTGCTTGCGCGCCAGCAGCTCGGTCGAGCGCGGGCCGGGGATCGAGGTGACCAGCTTGCGGACCTGGGGAAGGTCCGGGCCGCCGGTGGCAGGGGAGGCCGTGTCAGCCTGCGCGAGATCAGTCATGACAGCAACGGTAGTCAGGCGCATCGCCGGGCGCAGTTCGCCATTGCGTATAGTGATGCCACCGCTTGCCGCCAGCATGTACAGGAGAGACGGATGCCTGCCGATCTGCGCACCCTGCTTCGCCGGCGTGACCTCGGGCTGCGCCTGCTGAGCGATGAGGCGGAGCTGCCGGGCGGCGCGCTGGAGCGGCCGATCCCGTGGCTGCACAGCTCGGACCTCGCCGACCCGACGCCCTTCGTGACCGACGGCCAGATCGTGCTGACGACCGGCACGCAATTCGGCGGCGGACAGGTGGATGCCGACCAGGTCGCCGCCTATGTCGATCGGCTCGTCGCGCATGGCGTCGGCGGCATCGGCTTCGGCACCGAGGTCTACCTCGACGGCACGCCGGCCTCCCTGATCACCGCATGCCGCGCCGCGCGGCTGCCGCTCTTCGAGGTGCCCTACCGTACGCCATTCATCGCGGTGATCAAGGCGAACGCCGACGCACTTGCGACGGAGGCGCACGCCCGCAGCGATTGGGCCTCTGCCGCGCAGCGCGCGATCTCGCTGGCCGCCATGCGCCCGGACGGCCTCTCCGCCACCCTCGCCGAGCTCTCGCGACAGCTCGATTGCTGGGTCGGTCTGTTCGACGCCGCGGGCAGGCTCGATCGCAGCTTCCCGGTCGATGAGCTGACGGATGCCGGGCGGATCGAGCTGCAGCGGGAGGCCGCCGCGCTGCTGCGTCGCCGGCAGCGGGCGAGCCTCACTGTGGATGCTGCCGGTCAGAGGTTCACCCTGCAGACGGTCGGGGGCACCGGCGGCCTGCGGGGCGTGCTCGCGCTCGCCGCGGACGGAGGGCTCGACCGGGCGGGGCGCGATGTCGTGGCATCCGTCATCGCCCTCGCGGATCTCGCCCTGCAGCAGAACCGCGAGCTCGCGCAGGCGCGCGGCCTGCTGCGCACCGGGCTGCTCAAGGTGCTGGGTCTCGGCGAGTCGGCTCTCGTCGACGACACCGCTCGTCAGCTGTGGGGACCGCTGCCGGACGAGCCTGTGCGTGTCGCCGTGCTCGACGTCGGGGCGGAGGGGCTCGAGGCGGTCGCCGAGGCGCTCGAGCTGCAGGTGAAGGAGAACCCAGGAACGCTGTTCTTCGCATGGGACGGCGAGCTGGTGGTGTGCACGCCGGCCGACGACGGCGACGTCGTCGCCGAGCTGGTGGGGGCCTACGAGCTGCACGCCGGACTGTCGGAGCCGACCGCCTACGCGGGCTTCGCGCGGGCGCTCGCGCAGGCCAGGCAGGCGCTCGCTCGCGCGGGGGAGTCGGATGCCCGGGTGCTGGCGTTCGCCGAGCTCGCGCGCAGCGGCGTGCTCGCGAGCCTTGCTCACGGGGGCACTCAGGAGATCGCGCGCGCGGCGCTCGCTCCGCTCACGGAGCATGACCGGGCGAGGGGCACCGAACTGGTGCGCACGCTGCGCACGTGGCTCGAGAACGACTGCGAGAACGACCGGGCGGCGCGCGCCCTCGGCATCCACCGGCATACCCTGCGCGCCCGCCTCGAGCAGAGCGGTCGGCTACTCGGACGCGAGCTGTCGGCGCTGCCGAATCGAGCCGAGCTGTGGGCCGTGTTCGTGAGCCTCGAGGTGGTCTGAGGCATAGTAATTCTTCCTATTGGGCTTCCTTTCTTCCTGATACGGTTGAACTATGGCGCTCAACATCAAAGATCCTGAAACCGATCGACTGGCTCGCGAACTCGCCGACGCGACAGGCGAGTCGATCACCGTCGCCGCGCGTATCGCGCTTGAAGAGCGGCTCGCGCGAGTGAGATCCCGAGCAGGGTCTGCAGCCCAGGCGGCAGAACTCGACGCGATCATCGAGCGGGGGAGAAAGCGGAGGATCCTTGACGAGCGCACTGCTGAGGAGATCATCGGGTATGACGAGCACGGGCTGCCGAGCTGAGTCATGACGATCACCATCGACACCTCGGCTCTCGCGGCCGTCATCTTCGGCGAATCGGATGCCGCGCACTTCGCGGCCGTGATGCTGGCGAACGCGGGTGACTGCGTGATCAGTGCGGCCACGCTGGTCGAGGCGAATGTCGTCGTCGAAGCACGACAGGGCCCGGGGGCAGGCCAAGATCTGCGATTGCTGATCGAGCAGATCGGTGCCGAGATCGTGCCGGTGACCGGCGAGACCGCCGCGGTCGCCGTCGCCGCCTGGCGGCGATTCGGCAAGGGGCGCCACGCAGCAGGGCTGAACTACGGCGACTGCTTCTCCTATGCGCTCGCGTCAGCCTTCGGGGCGCCGCTGCTCTACAAGGGAGATGACTTCACACAGACCGACATTCCGCGCATCGGCGGTTAGCGTGAGAACATGCCGGAGGCGCGGGCGCTCATCGGCACCTCGGCGTGGCAGAAGGACGCCTGGGACGGGCCGTTCTATCCGAGCGATCTCGCGAAGACGAAGAAGCTCGCGTACTTCGCGGCGCGGATCTCGACCGTCGAGGTCAACTCGACGTGGCGCGGCCTGAAAACCCCGTCCAACTTCCGCGCCTGGCACGACCAGGTACCCGAGCACTTCGTGTTCGCAGTCAAGGCGTGGAGGGGCATCACTCACGATCGCCCACTGCGCGGCGCCGAGCAGGAGACCGCCGTCTTCCTCGCCTCTGGGCCGCTGCTGCTGGGTGAGAAGCTCGGCCCACTGCTCTGGCAGTTCCCGGAGAGTTTCGGCTTCGACGTCGACGTGCTCGACGGCTTCCTCGGCTCACTGCCACGTTCGGTCGGTGAGGCGCGCCAGTTCATCGATCGGCACGGCGGCAGTGTCGACAGCGAGCTTGCGGCGATCCCCGATCGGCCGTTGCGGCACAGCATCGAGGTGCGCAACGCTGGCTTCCTCCAGCCGGGCTACCTCGAACTGCTTCGCCACCATCGCGTCGCGGCTGTCGCGACCAACTCGACGAGTCGGCCCGTGATCGACGCCGTCACCGCCGATTTCGTCTATGTGCGGTTCGATGACGGGCTCGCCCGATTTCCCCATGGGCAGAGCGAGGAACAGCTCGCGCAGCATGCCGCGCGTATCCACGACCGGCTGGCCGAAGGTCTGGACGTGTTCTTCTACTTCGACGACCCGGATTCCACCAAGGGCCTCAAGGGCTCGAGTCACCCTCCGTTGGACGCCATCGAACTCCAGCGACTCGTCGGGGGAGAGCCGCCGGCACCAGGCACCACGCTGCAGACGACCCTGTGGTGACGCTCGCGGCGGTGAGGACTCAGTCGCGGCGCGGCCTGCGCGGCCTGCGGCCCTGGTCGGGGGCGAGCTCGATCAGGCGGCCGCTGATGCGGGTGCTCTCGAGGCGGCGCAGCGTGTCGGCGCCGAGCTCGGCCGGCAGCTCGACGATCGAGAAGTCCGGAAAGATCTTGATCGCCCCGAAGTCGTCGCGGCTGAGGCCGCCCTCGTTCGCGAGAGCGCCCACGATCTGACGCGGTTCCACGTGCTGGCGCTTGCCGACCTCGATGCGATAGGGCGCGAGAGGACCGCCGGAGCGCGCACCCCGGTCGCGGCCACGCCTGCCCGAGGCATCCGATCGTTCGAATCGGTCGCCGCGGCCTGCGTCACGATCGCGCCCGCGCCGGTCCTCGCGCTCGGCCGGCGGCCGCAGCACGTCCTCGGGCGAGAGCAGCAGGGGCTCGTCGCCCTGCGCGACCACCGCGAGCGCGGCGGCGACGTCGGCCTCTGGCACATCGTGGTGCTCCACGTAGTGGGCGATGATGTCGCGGAACGCCGAGATGCGGCCCTCCTGCTCGAGCGCCGTCGTGATCGCGTCGTCGAAGCGGGTGAGGCGGGTCGAGTTGATGTCCTCGACGGTCGGCAGCTGCATCTGCGTGATCGGCTGCCTGGTCGCCTTCTCGATGGTCGAGAGCATGCGGCGCTCGCGCGGCGTCACGAAGCTGATCGCGGCGCCGCTGCGCCCGGCCCGGCCGGTGCGGCCGATGCGGTGCACATACGACTCGGTGTCGATCGGCAGGTCATAGTTCACCACGTGGCTGATGCGCTCGACGTCGAGGCCGCGGGCCGCGACATCCGTCGCGACCAAAATGTCCAATTTGGCGGACTTGAGCTGCTCGACCGTGCGCTCGCGCTGCGCCTGCGGCACGTCGCCGTTGATCGCGGCGGCCGTGTAGCCGCGGGCGCGCAGCTTCTCGGCGAGCGTCTCGGTCTCGTTCTTGGTGCGGACGAACACGATCATGCCGTCGAAGTTCTCGACCTCGAGGATGCGGGTGAGGGCGTCGACCTTCTGCGGGTACGACACCACGAGGTAGCGCTGCGTCGTGTTCTTGCTCGTGGTGGTCTTCGCCTTGACCGTGACCTCCTGCGGGTCGTGCAGGTAGGTCTTCGAGATGCGCCGGATCTGCGCGGGCATCGTCGCGGAGAACAGCGCGACCTGCTTCTCGTCGGGCGTCTCGGCGAGGATCGTCTCGACGTCCTCGGCGAAACCCATCTTGAGCATCTCGTCGGCCTCGTCGAGCACGAGGTATTTGAGCTCGGAGAGGTCGAGGGTGCCCTTCTCGAGGTGGTCCATGATGCGGCCGGGCGTGCCGACGACGACGTGCACCCCGCGGCGCAGCGCCGACAGCTGCGTGCCGTAGCCCTGGCCGCCGTAGATCGGCAGCACATGGGCGCCGCGCACGTGCGCCATGTAGCTCTCGAACGCCTCGGAGACCTGCAGGGCGAGCTCGCGGGTGGGCGAGAGCACGAGGGCCTGCGGATTCTTCTGCGAGACGTCGAGGCGGGAGACGATCGGCAGCGCGAACGCGGCCGTCTTGCCCGTGCCCGTCTGGGCGAGGCCGACGACGTCGCGCCCCTCGAGCAGCAGGGGGATCGTCGCCGCCTGAATGGCGGACGGGGTCTCGTAGCCGACGTCCTTCAGTGCTTTGAGCACCTGATCGCTGAGGCCGAGCTCGGAGAAGCTCGGCACGGCGCCGGCATCGTCGGTGTCGGGCTGTGCGGTTTCCGTGTCGGTCATCGCTCAACGGTAGCCGTACCGGCTAGAGAAGAGGCCACGGCACGGTGTGCCATGAGCCCTGCGGCGCGGGGAAGCGCTGCTCGGTGAGCAGCAGCTCGCTGCGGAAGTCGAGCATCTCGAGCTCGTAGGGGCTGAGCAGCTCGGCGAGCGCGGTGCCCAGAGCATCGCCGAGCCGGGCCCGCACCTGCGCGACGCCGGCCAGCTCGGCATCCGTCAACTCGTCGCCGACCCAGCCCCAGAGCACCGTGCGCAGCTTGTCGTCGACGTGGAAGGTGAGGCCGTGATCCACGCCGTGGCGGTGGCCGTCGGGCATCTCGAGGATGTGGCCGCCCTTGCGGTCGGCGTTGTTCACGATGACGTCGAAGACGGCGATGCGGCGCAGCGGCGCGGAGTCCTCGTGCACGATCGCGACGGGGAAGTCGGGCTCGCCGATGATGTCGAAGACGCGACGGCGGCCCGACTCTGCCGCGGCGTCGGGCGCCGACAGCTCGACCGCGTGCCGGCCGCTCGGCTCACGCCACAGCTGCACCATGCCCTCGCCGAACGGTCCATCGCGCAGCCAGGTGGGCGGCACGATGCCCCAGCCGAGCGCCTCTGAGACGAGATAGGCCGCCACCTCGCGCCGCGCGAGATCGCCGTCGGGGAAGTCCCACAGCGGCTTCTCGCCCGCGGTCGGCTTGTAGATGACGGGGGTCTCGCCGATCGCCGCGAGGAACGCCGCGTTGGACGCCGATGAGATGCGCCCGAGGAGGCGCAGATCGCCGGCGGGCGGCTCGGCCGCGGCATCCGTCATCTCCGCACTCCGTCGAGAAACTCGGCGAGATCGCCGTCGTGGGTGTTGACGCCGAGCACCTCCGCCTCTTCGCCCCGGTAGCGGACGATCGAGACGGATGCCGGGGCGACCTGCACCCGCTGGAACTCGTCGAGCGGGCGCCCCTGCGCAGCCACAATGAGCGACTTGATGATGTCGGCGTGCGTGACGACGGCGAAGACGGATGCCGCACCCGACGCCGCCTCGACGGCCTCGTCGTGCCGCCGCAGCGCCGCAAGCGCCCGCGCCTGCATCGCGGTCAGCGACTCGCCGCCGGGGAACTCCGCGGCAGAGGGCCGCGACTGCACCACCGACCACAGCGGCTCGCGGGCGAGCTCGCTGAGGGCGCGGCCCTGCCAGCTGCCGTAGTCGGCCTCGATGAAGCCGCGGTCGACGGGGGCGGCTGGGGCGCCCGCCTGCCGGTCGAGGATCGCGCGGGCCGTCTGGCGGCAGCGCATCAGCGGGCTCGAGACGACCGCCGCGAGAGGCACGGCGGCGAGGCGCTCGGCCGTGCGCGTCGCCTGCTCTCGGCCGACCTCGTCGAGCCCTACGCCGGCGCTGCGCCCCGCGAGCACGCCGCGCGCGTTCGCGGCGGTGCGCCCGTGCCGGACGAAGACGACGGTGGCCATCGCTCCATCCTGTCTCCTGAGGGCGTTCCTCACTAGAGTCGGCGCATGGCGCAGCGCATCACCCAGCAGCAGTGGCGGCGCTGGACCGACTGGCCGCTCGCCGGGCTCGCGGTGGTGTTTCTCATCGCGTACTCGTGGGAGGTCATCGGGGAGCTGCGCGGCACGGCGCGCGACGTCTCCGAGGTGTTCGAGTGGATCGGGTGGACGGCGTTCGCCATCGACTACGTCGTGAGCCTCGCTCTCGCGAGGCCGCGCTGGCGCTGGTTCTACACCCACCTGATCGATCTCGCGATCGTCGCCTTGCCGATCCTCCGGCCGCTGCGCCTGCTGCGCGTGGCCTCGGCGTTCATCCTGCTGCAGCGCCACGCGGGCACGCAGTTCCGCGGCCGCATCGTCGTGTTCGCCGTCGGCGGCGCGGCGCTGCTCGTCTACGTCGCCTCGCTCGCCGAACTGGAGGCGGAGTACGGGCACGGCGGCCGCATTCAGACGATCGGCGACGCGCTGTGGTGGGCGATCGTGACGATCACCACGGTCGGCTACGGCGACG
Source organism: Gryllotalpicola koreensis (assembly GCF_039538185.1). NCBI lineage: Bacteria > Bacillati > Actinomycetota > Actinomycetes > Micrococcales > Microbacteriaceae > Gryllotalpicola > Gryllotalpicola koreensis. Next base: position 707,292 of record NZ_BAABBW010000002.1, on the reverse strand, counting down.
TCACGCCGGTGACCGTCATCGGGAAGCTCGTCGCCGTCTGCCTGATGTTCGGCGGCGTCGCGCTCATCGGCGTCGTGACGGCGACGCTCGCCTCGTGGATCGTCGAGCGCGTCTCGGAAGAGGAGCAGGCAGAGGAGCAGGTGATCACGGCGCTGCAGTTCGAGGAGCTGCGCGAGGAGATCCGCGCGCTGCGGCACCAGCTCGAGAAGGCGGCCGAGACGCCGGAGGAATGAGCGGCGAGCGACTACCGTGAAACCGTGAGCATCGATCCTCCGTTCCGCAGTGACATCGTCGGCAGCTTCCTTCGCCCCGAGAGCGTGAAGCGGGCGCGCGCCGACGTCGAAGAAGGGCGGCTCGACGCCGCGGGGCTGAGGGAGATCGAGGACGCGGCGATCACCGACGTCACCCGGCGGCAGCAGGATGCCGGGTTGCGCGCCGTCACCGACGGGGAGTTCCGCCGAGCGTGGTGGCACTACGACTTCTATGATGGGCTCGACGGGGTGTCGGTGGTCGACTCCGACCACGGCATCCAGTTCGCGGGCGTCGCGACCAAGAGCCAGGTGCTGCGCGTCACCGACCGCATCGGCTTCTCGGCGACGCATCCGTTCCTCGCGCACTTCCAGTACCTGAGGGAGAACGCTCCGGCTGGGGCGCTGCCCAAGATGACGATCCCGTCGCCGACGGTGCTGCACTTCCGGCTTGACTCTGACGCGGTGACGACCGGCGCCTACGCCGATCACGAGGATGCGTTCGACGACCTCGCCGCGGCATACCGCACCGCCGTCAGGGCGTTCTACGACGCCGGGTGCCGCTACCTGCAGTTCGACGACACGGCCTGGGCGTATCTCTGCTCGGACACCGAGCTCGAGAAGGCCGCCGCCCGCGGCATCCGTATCGACGGCCTCGCCGAGCGCTATGCCGAGCTGATCAACGCGTCGCTCGAGGGCAAGCCCGACGACATGACGATCACGACGCACGTGTGCCGCGGCAACTTCCGCTCCACCTGGATCGCCTCGGGCGGCTACGAGCCCGTGGCCGAGCAACTGCTCGGGAACACGGCCTACGACGGCTACTTCCTCGAGTACGACAGCGAGCGCGCCGGCGGCTTCGAGCCGCTGCGCTTCCTGCCGCGCGGGGACAAGACGGTGGTGCTCGGCCTCATCACCTCGAAGAGCGGCGAGCTCGAGGATGTCGACGCGGTCAAGAAGCGCATCGACGAGGCGACCGCGTTCGCTCCGCTCGAGCAGCTGGCGCTCAGCCCGCAGTGCGGCTTCGCCTCCACCGAGGAGGGCAATGTGCTCACCGAGGAGCAGCAGTGGGCGAAGGTGCGCGAAGTCGTCGCCATCGCGGCTGACGTGTGGAGCTGACCGCGTGAGGTGACAGCCCGGTGGGCTGTCACGCGGTCGGCTCCCGATCGAGCTGTGCTCGACCGGTGCGATGAGAGGTGCGCTTGATCGAGACGGATGCCGGGCGCTGGGTCGACCCCGAGGCGGCATTCCTCGCGCTCGACGGCGGCAGCGGCGAGGTGGTGTGGCTCGACTCAGGGCCTGACGCCGCCGAGGGGATGAGCCTGATCGGCTGGCCGGGTGCGGAGCCGCAGCGGCTGAGCGCGACGGCCGCGGCGGATGCCGAGCCGATGCTCGCCGCGCTGCGCAGCGTTCCCGGCTCGTCGGGAGCCGGGCTGCTGCCCGCGTGGGCGGCGTGGCTCTCGCACGAGTTCGGCTCGGCGCTGCTCGGAGCGGAGGCGCCGGCCGGTGACGGGCCGCTCGCCACGGCCGTGCTGCTGGAGCGCGCGGTCGTGTTCGACCACGCGCGGCGCGCGGTGCGCATCGTCGCGGAGGAGTCGGACCGGGGCTGGGCCGAGGCGACGCTGCGCCGGCTGGCGGCGGCGCCAGCCGAGGCATCCGCCCCGCCCGCCGCCTCCGGCCACACGCCGGTCACGCGCGCGCACGACGACGCGCGCTATCTCGAGCTGATCCGTGCGTGTCAGGCGCGGATCGCCGCCGGGGATGCCTATCAGCTCTGCCTCACCGAGCAGTGGTCGGCACCCCGGCCGGCCGCGCCGACCGAGGTCTACCGCCGGCTGCGGCGGCTCGCCCCGAGCCATCACGGCGGCCTGCTGCGGCTCGGCGGCCTCGAGCTGCTGAGCGCCTCGCCGGAGCGGTTCGTCGAGGTGCGCGACGGGGTGGCCTCGACGCGTCCGATGAAGGGCACGCGGCCTCGGGCGGCTGAGCCCGCCGCCGACGCCGCGCTCGCGGCGGAGCTGCGCGCGAGCGACAAGGAGCAGGCCGAGAACCTCATGATCGTGGATCTCGTGCGCAACGACCTGTCGCAGGTGAGCGAGCTCGGCTCCGTGACGGTCGAGAGCCTGTTCGCGATCGAGAGCTATCGCACGGTGCACCAGCTGGTGAGCACGGTGACGGGGCGGCTCGCACCGGGCAGGACAGCGGTGGATGCCGTCGCTGCGCTGTTCCCCGCCGGGTCGATGACGGGCGCGCCGAAGCGCCGGGCGGTCGAGCTGCTGCGCGGGCTGGAAGGCATGCCGCGCGGGGCATATGCCGGCGCGTTCGGCTACCTCGCGGCGGACGGATCGGCCGATTTCGCGACGACGATCCGCACGATCGTGGTCGCCGGCGACCGTGCGTCTTTCGGCACGGGCGGCGGCATCACCGCGTCCTCCGACCCGGAGGCGGAGCTCGCCGAGATGAAGCTCAAGGCGGCCGCGCTGCTCGCGGCGCTCGGCGCGCAGCCTTAGCCCGTGCGCACTCGCGAGAGCCACAGCGACAGCCCGACCGCGACCGCGATCAACAGACCGCCGATGCCGGCGAACCACGCGGCGAGGTCGACGTTCTGCTTCACGAGGCTGAACTTGCTGGGCAGGCTGTCGAGCGCGCTCTTCAGCTGGTCGGCGCTCTGCGCCCGGTGGTAGGTGCCGCCCGTCGTCTTCGCGATCTGCTTGAGCGCGCGCTCGTCGATCTGCAGCACCGAGTTGCCGCCGCGGCCGCCGTCGAATCCGCCGCCGGCTCCGGGCCCGAAACCGCCGCCGCCGAAGCCCCCGAAGCCGTCGTTCAGCTGCTGCCCAGGGCACACCATCGCCGAGGGGGTCGTCGTGCCGAAACCGATCGTGAACACCCGCACGTGCCGCGCCGCGGCGAGCCGGGCGGCGAGCTGCGGGTCGGTGCCCTGCGTGTTGGCGCCGTCGGTGAGCAGCACGATCGCGTCGGGCGCGAAATCCGCCGAGTCGGGCGCCGGCGCGGCGGTCGGCGGTGCGAAGTCGGCGCCCGTCGGCGGCACGGAGGGGTCCACCTTCGAGATCTCGTCGAGCGAGGTGACGATCGCCTGCCCGATCGCGGTGCCGCGCGAGGTCGTGAGGCCCTTCAGCGCGTCCTGCAGCGTCGTCGTGTCCGTCGTCGGCGGCACGAGCACCCCGGCCGTGCCCGCGAACGCGACCAGGCCCACCTTGGGGCCGCCGGCCAGCGACGAGATGAACGAGCTCGCCTGCTGCTCGGCCGCCGTGATGCGGTTCGGGTCGACGTCGGTCGAGCACATCGAGCCGGAGACGTCGAGCGCGAGCATGATCGTCGACGATTTCGACGGGACCGTGACGGATGCCTGCGGCCGCGCCGCCCCGACGGCGAGCACCCCGATCCCCAGCAGCATGAGTGCCACCGGAATCCGTCTGACCCAGCTGCTGCGCTGCGGCAGCGCCTGCCTGACGAGCGCGATCGACGCGACGCGCACGGCTGCGCGCCGCCGGCGGCGCCTGAGCCACCAGGCGACGCCCAGCAGCGCCGGGATCGCGACCAGCGCGAGCAGCAGCCACGGCCAGCTGAACGACATTCAGACCACCCGCCCCGTGCCGGCCACGGTGAGCACGGCGCCGCCGAGCAGCAGCGCGAGGGCGAGCCCGATGAGCGCGCCCGCGAGCGGGTAGGCCTTGTTCTGGATCGTGAGCCGCAGGTCGATCGACTTCGCGACGCTGCCGAGCTGCGCGGCATCCGATGCCGGGTGGTACGTGCCGCCCGTGGTCTGCGAGATCGCCTTCAGCGCGTCCTCATCGAGGGCCGTGTGCAGGCGGAATCCGTCCGCCTCGACGGTCGTGCCCGCCGTCGTGCCGACGCCGACCGTGTCGATGTGCACGCCGGACTGCTCGGCGAGCTGCGCCGCCGTGTCGGCATCCGTGCCGCCCTGGCTCATGTCCTGCCCGTCGCTGAAGATGACGATGGTCGCCGAGCCCCAGTAGCCGAGGTCGGGCAGTCGGCCGTCCGGCCCGATCGACACCGTCTTGCCCGTGATGGTCGAAAGCGAGCTCGTGATCGCCGCGCCGAGGGAGGTGCCGCCCGAGATGTTGAGCCGCGAGATCGCGTTCAGCGCCTGCGTGTGGTCGGCGTTCGGCCGCGTGGTCACGAGCGCGCCCTCTTCGAAGGCAACCACGCCGATGTCGACGCTCGACGGCTGGGCCTCGATGAACTGCCTCGCCGCCTTCTCGGCCGCGACGATGCGGCTCGGCTTCACGTCGGTCGCGCTCATCGACTGGGAGACGTCCATCGCGAGGATCACGGTGCCGGAGGCACGCGGAGTGGGCACGGATGCCGCAGGCCCGGCCGCCCCGAAGGCGAGCACCGCCACCCCCGCGATCGTCAGGGCCACGCCGGTGCGGCGGGCGGCTCCCGCGCCCGCGCGGGTCGCGCCCAGCCGGGCGAGGGCGGTCGCGCGCCGCCGCTCGAAGACGACGGCGACGACGATCAGCGCCGCGACGACGACCACGCCGAGCACGAGCAGGGGAGCGGCGGCGAGGGTCATGGTCGGCTCGCCGTGTGTGCGCCTGCGCTCGCGCCGGGCCGGCCGGTCGCCGCGATGATCTCGACGAGCGCGCGGTCGAGCTCGCGCTCGGTGTCGACGCGGTGCATCGGCACGCCGGCGCGGCGCATGCCCGCCGTGAGCTCGGCGTCGTGCCGCTCGGCGCCCGCTCGGAATCCCGCGCGGAACACGGGGTCTGACGTGTCGACGATGAGCTGCTCGCCCGTCTCGGCGTCCTCGACGAGGATCAGGCCGGCCTCGGGCAGCTCGCCGTCGGCGGCGTCGGTCACGCGCAGCGCCACCACCTCGTGCCGCTGGGTGAGCCGCAGCAGGGCGGCGGGCCAGTCGCCCGTGCCGATGAAGTCCGAGACGACGACGATGAGGCTGCGGCGGCGCGCGAGCCCGGCGACGCGATCGAGCATGGCGGCGAGGTCGGTCGTCGTTCCGGCGCGCGGGGGAACGGCGGATGCCCGCCGCCACAGTTCGTGCCCGATGCGCAGCGCGTGCCGGCGCCCGGTGCCCGGGGGCACGACGCGGGTCGCGCCCTCGTCGTAGAGCAGCGCCCCCACCCGGTTGCCGCCGCGGCCGAACAGCCGCGCGAGGGCGAGCGCGAGCTCGGCGAGCACGTCGTCCTTGCCGCGGCCCGCTGCGTCGCGCCGCCCCGCGCCCAGAGACGCCGAGCGGTCGAGCACGAGCCAGGCCGTGAGCTCGCGGTCCTCGGTGAAGACGCGCACGTGGGGCGCGCCGAGGCGGGCAGTGACGTTCCAGTCCATGCGCCGGGCGTCGTCGCCGGCGACGTACTCGCGCAGGCTCGCGAAGTCGAAGCCCTGGCCGCGGTGCGCCGTGCGGTAGCCGCCCTGCACGCGGCCCTCGAGGCGGCGCAGCACACGCCACTCGAGCCGCAGCAGCAGTTTCTCGGTGGTGCGCGTTCCGCGCTCAGGCATGCTGCGCTCTTCGAAGCCGGCCGCTCCGGCCGGCTGACGACGCGCTGCGCGCTCAGGCATCCGTGCCCCTCATCTGCTCTGCAGCACCACCTCGGGCGCCGGCACGACGCCGAGCACGCGCGTCACGATGGCGTCGGCGTCGAGCTCGTCGGCGAGCGCCTCGTAGCTGAGCACGATGCGGTGGCGCAGCACGTCGAGGGCGAGCTCGGCGAGATCCTGCGGCAGCACATAGGCGCGGCCGCGCAGGAAGGCGAGCGCACGGCCCGCGAGCACGAGGGCGATGGATGCCCGGGGGGAGGCGCCGTAGGAGATGTAGCGCTCCAGCTCGCCGAGGCCCACGACGCCGGGCGCCCGGGTCGCCGCGACGAGCCGCACGGCGTAGTCGGTGATCGCCGGGTCGACGTAGACCCCGTCGACCTGCCCGCGCATCGCGATCAGCCGCTCGGGCGAGAGCATCGCCTGGATCAGCGGAGTCGGCCGCAGCGAGCGCTCGACGATCGCGTGCTCCTCGGGCGGCGTCGGGTAGTCGACGACGACCTTCATCATGAAGCGGTCGACCTGCGCCTCGGGCAGCGGGTAGGTGCCCTCGGACTCGATGGGGTTCTCGGTCGCCATCACGAGGAAAGGCTCGGGCACCCGGAACGTCTCGCGCCCGATCGTCACCTGGTGCTCCTGCATCACCTCGAGCAGCGCCGACTGCACCTTCGCGGGCGCGCGGTTGATCTCGTCGGCGAGCAGCAGGTTCGCGAACACGGGCCCGAGCACGGTCTCGAACTCGCCCGTGTGCTGGTGGTACACACGGGTGCCGACGAGGTCGGCCGGCACGAGATCCGGCGTGAACTGGATGCGCTGGAACTGCCCGCCGATCGCCGCCGCCAGCGACTTCACGGCGAGGGTCTTGGCGAGCCCCGGGACGCCCTCCACGAGCAGATGGCCGCCCGAGAGCAGGGCGACGGCCATGCGCTCGAGCAGCACGTCCTGCCCGACGATCGTGCGCTTGACCTCGAACAGCACGTGCTCGAGGGGGTGTGGTTCCGGCATCCGTCTCTCCCTGATCTCTAGATCTGCGGTCCCTGCAAGGTGCCCGACCCGCCGCCGCCGAGCGCCGCGCCGATCGGCACGGCGAAGCCGACGCCGGCCCACGCGCCGTCGTGCCCGGGGTCGGCGATCGAGACGACGATGCCGATGACGTCGCCGCTCCCGTCGAGCAGCGGGCCGCCCGAGCTGCCGGGGTTCACGCTCGCGTCGAACTGGATCAGGCCGTCGAATTTGCCCTGGTCGGTGTCCGCCTCGCGATCGGTGCCCGAGACGACGCCGGAGGAGACGCTGTAGGCCAGCCCGAGCGGGTTGCCGATCGCGACGACCGGCGCGCCGACGCTCGCGCCGCCGCCGAGCGTGGCGGGCACGAGCGGCTCGGGCAGCTTGTTCGGCATCAGGGCGGCGATGTCCGTCTTGGGGTCTGAGGAGACGACGGATGCCAGAGCCGTGGTCCTGTCGGAGAAGGTGACGTCGATCGCCCCGCCGCCCGAGATCACGTGGTTCGCGGTGAGGATCGTGCCGTCGCTCGTGGCGACGACTCCCGTGCCGAGCTCGCCCGTGGTGGTCTCGATGACGACGACCGAGGGGCCGACGAGGCGGTAGAGCTGCGAGACGGTCGGGGCCGTCGCGGTGGGGGTCGGCGTCGGGGTGTGCTTCGCCGCGTCGGCGGCGGTGGTCGCACCGCCCAGCCGGAACGCGAGCACCCCGACGACCAGCACGAGCACGGCGACGAGCGCCCCGGCGACGATCAGCATCGCGCGGGGGCTGGGAAATCGGCTCAGAGCTGAGAGTCCCCGAGCGCGCGGGCCCGCCATGTGCTCACGCTAAGCACGCCCGCCTAGGAATCGGTTAAATCTGGGGAAATCCGTTTTCGCTGATCTGCGACGACGTTCCGTGAGTCCGTCGCGCGACGACAAACGATGCCCTTATTCCCGCTGTGATGGGCCATCTATTGTCGTCGCGTGTGCGGCTGACCGGCTGGGCGACGCGCGCTGAGCTGCTGCGCCGGCTGGGAGAGACGGATGCCGCGGCCGACGCCCACCGCGAGGCCCTGCTCCTCACTGCGAACGAGGTCGAGGCGGCCTTCCTCGAGCGGCGTCTGCGCGAGGTGCACTGATCGTGCGGCCGTGTTGATCATCCTCGCCGCGCCGCTCGCGTGCCGAGAAGTGCCGGGATGTCCCCTCACCTCGATTGAGGCGACATCCCGGCACTTCTCGGCATCGCCGCTGTTGCCGTACCTCGCCTGTAAGCACGCCGCCGGCCTGCCGAAGGTCAAGAAGCTCGACGCGGCCTGAACCGGGCGGCGGCGTCACGTCAGCGGGCACACCGTGCGCTCGTAGATCGTCGGCACGCAGAGGTTGCAGTGGATGCAGGCCGATTCGGTGCCGGCATCCGCCCTCAGCTTCGTGATCAGGTCAGGCTCGCGCAGCAGGGCCCGCGCCATGCCCACGAACTCGAAGCCCTCGGCCATCGCCGTGTTCATGCCGCCGAGATCGGTCACGCCGCCGAGCAGCACGAGCGGCAGCGCGAGCTCGGCGCGGAACGCGCGCGCGAGCTCGAGGAAGTAGAGCGGGTGGTACGGGTAGCGCTTGAAGAGCACTCCGCCGAACCAGCGCAGGCCGAGGCCGATGAGCGGATGCTGCGTGCGGGCGAACTCGGTGAGCGGCACGTCGCCGCGGAAGAGGTACATGGGGTTCAGCAGCGAGGATCCGCCGGTCAGCTCGAGCGCGTCGAGGTTCCCATCGGCCTCGAGCAGCTTTGCGAAAGCGAGTGACTCTGCGGGGGCGAGGCCGCCGCGGGCGCCGTCGTCCATGTTGAGCTTCGCGAGCACGGCGACGTCGTCGCCCGCCCGGGCCACCGCCTCGCGCACGGCCGTCACGATGCGGCGCGGGAGCTCGGCGCGGTGCTCGAGCGAGCCGCCGAACTCGTCGCGGCGCCGATTGAGCCGCGGGCTCAGGAACGAGCTCGCGAGGTAGTTGTGGCCGAGGTGCACCTCGACGGCGTCGAATCCGACCTCGACCGCCCAGCTCGCCGCCTGCGCGTGGGCGCGCACGATGCGGTCGATGTCGTCACGGGTCGCCGCGCGGTCGAGGCCGGTGCCGAGCGCCATCTGGTCGAAGCGCCGCGAGGGCGCGATCGACTGCAGCCCCGTCGACCGGCTGTCGGAGACCGGGCCCGCGTGCCCGATCTGGGCGCTCACCTTCGCGCCGGTCGCGTGCACCGCATCGGTCAGTTCGCGCAGCCCCGGCAGCGCCTCGGGGCGCCACCACAGCTGCCGCCGCTCGGTGCGGCCCTCTGGGGCGACCGCGAGATACGCGACGGTCGTCATGCCCACGCCGCCGCGGCCGAGCTCGACGTGGAAGTCGACGAGATCCTGCGTGACGAGCGCCTCGGGGGTGCGCCCCTCGAAGGTCGCCGACTTGATCACGCGATTGCGCAGCGTGACCGGCCCCAGCCGGGCGGGGGCCAGCGGATCCGGGGGTGTGTCGGTCGTCACGTTTGCACCTTACGACGCGTCAGAGTGTGCTTAAGCGACGACCGAGGAGGGTGACGGATGCCGGCACGAGACGAGTGGGACCCGAGGCGCCTGCCGAACCAGAGCGGGAAGGTGTTCCTCGTCACGGGCGGCAGCCGCGGCATCGGCTACTTCGCCGCCGAGCAGCTCGCCGGCGCCGGCGCCCGCGTGGTGATCGCGGCACGCGACGAGGCCAGGGCCCGGCGGGCGATCTCAGCGATCGAGCGCCGCATCGACGGCGCCGAGATCGGATTCCTGCCGCTGGACCTCGCCTCGCCGGCATCCGTTCGCGCCGCAGGTGAATCCGTCGCCGAGTGGGAGCGCCTCGACGGCGTCGCGGCCAACGGCGCCATCACGTGGGGCCCGCGACGGCGGCAGCTCACGCCCGAAGGCCTCGAGCTGACCCTCGCGACGAATCACGTCGGCCACTTCCTGCTGGCGGCGACCGCCTGGCCCGCGCTGGCGCGCACCGCCGGCAGCCGCTGGGTGGGCATGACCAGCATGGCGACGATGTTCGCCCCGGCCGACGCGTCCGCGCTGAACAGCGACCACGACTACTCGGGCGGCCGTGCCTACGCGCTCTCCAAGCACGCGGTGCAGGGCTTCGCGTGGGAGCTGAACCGCAGGCTGCGGGAATCCGGCTCGTCCTCGATCGCGCTGGCCGCGCACCCCGGCTACTCGGCCGACGGGCTCACCGCGGCGCGCGCGGGCGTCACCCCGCGCCCTCCGGCCTTCGAGCGCTGGCTCGCGTTCGGCGCGCAGGGCAAGAACCACGGCGCGACGCCGCTCGTGCGAGCGCTCACCGACCCGGGCGCCCGCGGCGGCGAGCTCTATGCTCCGGCGTGGTGGGTGAAGGGCCCGCCCGTGCCGCTGACCCCGCGCGCCGCGAGCGCGCGACCGGAGTTCGGCCGCGAGCTCTGGCGCCTCTCGGAGCGGTGGGCGGCCACCGAGTTCCGCCCGTGAGTCTCGGCCCGCCGGCTGCGCTACCGGCTTCCGCATTGCGCTGCTCGGATCCGAGTAGCGCATAGCGGATCGCAATAGCGCAACCGTGTCGCCAGGTGGCGCTAGCCGGGGCTGCCCGGCGGGGTGCACACTGTTCGCATGTCCGACACGGTCTCCGAGGTCGAGGGGTACCTCGGGTCGATCGACGAGGGGCGCGCGAAGGTGCTGCGCCCGTACTTCGAGCGTGCGCGGGAGATCGTCGACGGGGCGGCCGAGGGGCGCAGCTACGGGATGCCGGCGCTGATCTACCGCGGCAAGGCGCTCATCTCGCTGCAGGCCACGAAGGCGGGTTATTCGGCGTACCCGTTCAGCGGCGTCGCCGTCTCGATCGTTGCAGCCGCCCACCCCGAGCTCGAGACGACGACGGGGTCCGTGCACTTCACGAGCAGGCATCCCTTGCCCCTCGACGTGTTCGACGAGCTCGTGCGTGCGCGCCGCGATCAGATCGACGCGAATATCGCCACCCCCTGATTGCTCAGTGACCCGCTCATAGGGTGGGTTGCTGACGAGGAGGAGGCGCGTGTCCGAAAGCGATGGGGCGCCGCGCACCGTCCTCGCCGAGCGATATCTGCTGGGCGAGGCGCTGGGGCGCGGCGGAATGGCGACGGTTTTCCGCGCGCGGGACGAGAAGCTCGGGCGCGACGTCGCGGTGAAGGTGTTCGACACCGGCGCGCCGGGCGATGACGCCGAGCGGCGACTGCGCGAGGTGCGGCTGCTCGCCGGGGCGAATCATCCGCATCTCGTCACGCTGTTCGACGCAGAGCTCGACGCGGCGGACCACGACGGATTCCTGGTGATGGAGCTCGTGGAGGGCGAGTCGCTGCGGCAGCGCCTCGCCCGCTTCGGCGCCGACGCTGAGCTCGCCCGCCGTGTCGTGGTGGAGCTCTCCGGCGCGCTCGCCTATCTGCATGAGCGCGGCATCGTTCACCGCGACCTCAAGCCGGAGAACGTCCTGATCGAGCGGGATGCCGGCCGCCTCAAGCTCGTCGACTTCGGAATCGCCCAACTCGTGGGAGCCGAGCGGCTCACCACCGCGGGAACCGTGCTCGGCACGGCGGCGTACCTGAGCCCGGAGCAGGTCGCCGGGCAGGCAGCCGGTGCAGCGACGGATGTCTACGCCCTCGGCCTCGTCGCGCTGGAGACCGTCACAGGTCAGCGCGCTTTCCCGGGGACCTCGGTCGAGTCGGCCGTTGCGCGGCTGACACGGGACCCGGCGATTCCGGCCGGGCTGCCCGCCGAGTGGGCCGCGCTGCTCGCCGCGATGACCGCGCGCGAGCCCGAGGCGCGGCCGGCGGCGGCTGACGTCGCGGCGACGGCTGCGGGGCTGCCGGCGCTTTCGGTGGAGGGTGCGCAGCCGGCGGCGCCGGTGGAGGCTGCGCGGCAGGCGGCGCCGGCGGAAGGCGGCGCGACCGTGCCGATGCAGACGGCATCGGAGACCGGGCGGACTCTGCGCTATCCGGGTGTTCTGGGGCCTTCGGGATTCTCGGGAGCTCCGGCGGAGCGCACGGCGCCCACGCGGCGACTGGCGCCTGTCGACGGCTCGGGCGTGCCCGAGCCCGTGCTCGGGCGCGAGCCGGCGCGCCGCCGACGCCGGGCGGGACTGATCGCCGCCGGCGTGGCGGCGGCGCTCGTCGCGGGCGGAGCCATCGCGATCGCGCTCGCCTCGAACCACCATGCGGCCGCGCACCCATCGCCGACCGCGACGTCGCCGGCCGTGACGACAACGACCGCGGTGCCGCAGCCGGTCGTGACGGTGACGGCCGTTCCCGCGCCGCCCGGCGGCGGCCCTGGCAAGGAGCCCGCCGGTGGGAACGGGCCGGGCAACGGTCCCGGCGGCGGCCCCGGTCACGGGAACGGCAAGGACAAGGGCAAGAAGGGCGGCGGTGATTAGGCGCGGCATCCGTCTGCGGCATCCGTCCAGCGCATACGCTGGAGCATGGCCGTATCTTCCGGAACCGTGGTCGCCCTCGTCGGCGGCGAGTCGCCCGAGCTGATCGCCGAGCTCGGAGCCCTGCGCAATGTGGATGCCTTCACCGTCGCCGACGGCGATGAGGATGCCGCATCGCTCCGTATCAACCATTCGCAGGCGTCGTACATCGTCAGCGACGCCGATCCGCTCGCGCACGTCGCGGCGGCGTGGGTCGAGTTCTTCGACGATCGCGTCACGCTCGAGACGCTCGAGTTCGAGGCACAGGCGGCGGTGGATGCCCTGCGCGCCGGTCGCGCCCAGCTGCCCGACTACTACCTGGTGCTCGACCCCGAGTCGGTGGAGGGCACGTGGCGGCACTGGTGGTTCGGCGCGCTGTCGCGGAAGGCTCCGACGCGGGTGCTGCCGGTCGCGTCGTCGTCGTGGGAGGTGCGGCGCCAGCTGCGGCGGCTGCCCACGGGTCGGCCATGGCCGGGGGAGTACGCCGAGTGGCTCGGGCGGCTGCAGTTCGAGGTGCCCGACCGGCTCGTCGGCTGAGTCGCACCGAATACGGAGTCGTCGCGGCCATACAGCGCTGTTGGCGACGTTTGCTCCGGACTCGGCGTCGCCGGTGCCCTTCCCCCGTGCCCGCTCGTCAGCGATCGCGCCCGCCGACAGGCGGAACCAGCAGCCCGCGCTCCTCGCGAATCCATACGAGCCCGGTCTGCCGGTGCTCCGCCCGCGTCGCGAAGCGGTAGCGGAACACCCGTGCCCGCACCAAGCGCGGCGGCAACCCGTCGAACGGGTCGACGCGCAGCAGCCGCAGCGTCGGACGGTCCGCCTGCAGCAGTCGCACGAGCAGCATGTCGAACCAGCCGCCGCCCTCGGCGCCCAGCGCCAGGAACCACATCAGCCAGTCGAGCCGCAGGTGGTACGGGGCGAACCACCGCGGCACGCGCGACGGGTCGCCCGGCTTGCCGTGGAACTCGTACTCCCGCCAGCCGGACGCCCCGTCCGCGGCATCCGTGCCCTCGATCACGATCTCGTCCCGCCGCTTCGTCACCGTGCCGAACGCGCCGTACGCATTGACCAGGTGCCAGCGGTTGAAGCTCGCGTTCATCAGCTGTCGCTTCGCCACCAGATTGCGTGCCGGCCACCACGACAGATACACGAGCAGCACGGATGCCGCGAGCACCGGCACCGCGTACCAGAGCGGCATCCCGCCCCCGGCGCTCGCGGAGACCGGCCACGCCCAGCCCGGGATGACCGCGTGCACGACCTCGTCGCTGATGCCCGAGAACAGCAGCACGACCGTGATCCAGTTGAGCCAGGCGAAGTTGCCCGTCACGATCAGCCAGAGCTGCGTCACGATCATGACGGCCGCCGCGATCGAGGCGATCGGCTGCGGTGCGAACAGGAAGAACGGGCACACCAGCTGCGCGAAGTGATTGCCGAGCACCTCGCCGCGGTGCAACCACTTCGGCAGCAGGTGCGCCTGCCGGCTCAGCGGGCCCGGCATCGGCTGGGTCTCGTGGTGGTAGTAGAGCGCAGTGAGATCGCGCCACTCCTGCCCGCCGCGCAGCTTGATCATGCCCGCCCCGAACTCGAGGCGGAACACGAGCCAGCGGATCAGGAACAGCGTTGTCACCGGAGTCGCGGTCGTAGAGGACCCCAGCCACGCGACGGTGAAACCGGCCTCGCAGAGCAGCGACTCCCACCCGAAACCGTAGAACGTCTGGCCGACGTTGACGATCGAGAGATATGCGCCCCAGAGCAGCAGGAAGAGCACCGTCGTGAGCCACGGCTGCACGTGCTGGGGAAGCCCCGCGACGAGGCTCGCCGCGACGACCGCGCCGCCCCAGGCGATCAGGCGCAGCATCCGATCGCTGTAATGCCAGCGGAACACGGTCGGCTGTCGGCGCGCGTACGCAGAGCCGAGGAACCGCGGCACTGGCAGCAGCCCGTGCTCGCCGAGCAGTGCCGGGAACTGATCGGCGGCCGACAGGAAGGCGATCAGGAAGACGGCAGCCACGCCACGCTGCAGCACCTCGCGTGCGACGTCGTAATCGCCGGTTCCGAGCCAGCTCATGCCCTGCCAGTCCATGACACCGGCGACCGTAGCGCGCGCACCGGCGTTGCGACACCCCCTGCCTGCGTTCCCAGCCATAGCGGCGCGGCGGCGTGTACGGCGCGTCGCGCAACGACCCGCGCCGGGCAAGGACCGGCGCGGCCATTAGGGCTAGCCTGGCGGGATGTCCAGCGGGCGCGCGATCGTCGTCGGCTCGGGGCCGAACGGGCTCGCGGGTGCCGTGACGCTCGCCCGCGCGGGGCTCGCGGTAACGGTGATCGAGCGCGCCGACCACATCGGCGGCGGCGCGGCGACGCGCGAGCTCACCCTGCCCGGCTTCCATCACGATGTGGGCTCCGCCGTGCATCCCATGGCGGCGCATTCCCCGTTCTTCCGGGCGTTCGGGCTCGACCGGCGCATCGAGCTGCTCACCCCCGAGCTGTCTTACGGGCACGCTCTCGATGAGACGCACGCGGCGCTCGCCTGGCGCGACCTCGAGCGCACGGCGCAGGGACTGGGGGCGGATGCCTCGACCTGGCGTCGCCTGCTCTGGCCGCTTGCCGCCGACGCCGACCGCGTGGCCGACGTCATCGGGGGTTCCTTCCTGCCACCCGCGCACCCTATCGTCGCGCTGCGGCTCGGCCTGCGCGCGCTCGAGCAGGGCAGCGCGCTGTGGAGCACCGATTTCCTGACGGATGCCGCCCCGGCGCTGCTCACCGGCGTGATCGCCCACACCAACAAGCGGCTGCCTGCCATCGGCGCGGCCGCCCCCGGCCTCGTGCTCGCCGCGTTCGCGCACGCGCGCGGCTGGCCCGTACCGCGCGGCGGCAGCGGGGCGATCACCCAGGCGCTGGCCGACGACCTGCTCGCGCACGGCGGGCGCATCGAGACCGGGGTCGAGGTCGACGACATCGCCGAGCTGGCGGATGCCGACGCCGTGCTGCTCGACGTCACACCGCGCGCCCTCGCGCGGTTGGCGGGGGAGCGCCTGCCGTCGCCGTATCTCGCCGCGCTGCGCCGCTTCCGTTACGGCGACGGCATCGCGAAGGTCGACTTCGCGCTCAGCGATCCGGTGCCCTGGGCTGCGCCGGAGCTGCGCGACGCGGTGACGGTCCACATCGGCGGCACGCGGGCCGAGATCGCGCACGCGGAGGGCGAGGTCGCGAGCGGGCGCCTGCCTCGGCATCCGTATCTGCTCATCAGCCAGCCGAGCGCGATCGACGCGACGCGCGCGCCCGAGGGCAAGCACGTGCTGTGGGCTTACACGCACGTCCCGGCGGGAACGGCCGATGACCGCACCGAGGCGATCACGGCGGAGATCGAGCGGTTCGCTCCCGGCTTCCGAGACACCGTGCTCGCGAGCGCCGGCACCTCGGCGCGCGAGCTCGAGCAGCTGGACCCCAATTTCATCGGCGGCGACATCGCCGCCGGGGCGACCTCGGCGTGGCAGCTCGTGGCGAGGCCTCTGCCGCGGGCGGCACCGTGGCGCACGCCGCTTCCCGGTGTCTATCTGTGCGGCGGGTCGACCGCTCCGGGGCCCGGCGTGCACGGCCAGTCGGGGTGGCAGGCGGCGCGTCTCGCCCTGCGTGAGTTGCATATGGCAATTCAGGATTTAGCGCCCGATCAGCATCGATAACACGCCGAGGATTCGCGGCGATTCTTTTACTCCTGTAAACTTGTTGTCTCATGCGCGCATCATGACCCCCTCATGGGGGTCGCGCTAAGCCCCTGGGTGGCGGACGACGACGGCATTCCGAGCCGTCGTGTCAGTCGCTCAATCAGGAAGGAACCATGAGTTCTCACGCACATTCCACCCCCGTTCGTCCGCGCCGGAAGCTGCGCCTGGACGACATCCAGATCGTCGACACGTCGATGCTGAAGCGCGCCCTGCGCGGCACCGTGGTCGGCAACACCATGGAGTGGTACGACGTCGGCGTCTACGGCTACCTCGCGGTCACGATGGGGGCCGTCTTCCTGCCGACCGCCGCCGCGAGCGTGCAGGTGCTGTTCTCCCTCGGCGTCTTCGCCGCGACCTACATCGCCCGCCCGCTCGGCGGCATCGTGTTCGGGCGCCTCGGCGACCGCATCGGCCGCCAGAAGGTGCTCGCCACGACGCTCATCATGATGGCGAGCGCGACCTTCGTCGTCGGCCTCATCCCGTCGTATGCCGCGATCGGGCCGGTCGCGCCCGTGATCCTCGTCGTCATGAAGCTGCTGCAGGGCTTCTCGACCGGCGGCGAGTACGCCGGCGTCACGACCTTCGTCAGCGAGTACGCGCCCGACCGCCGCCGCGGCTTCTTCGGCGGATTCCTCGACCTGGGCTCGTACCTCGGCTTCGCCTTCGGCGCCCTGATCGTCTCGATCATGCAGCTCACGCTGGGCAACCAGGCGATGCTCGACTACGGCTGGCGCATCCCGTTCCTGCTCGCCGGCCCGATCGGGGCGATCGCCGTGTACTTCCGCCTCAAGATCGAGGAGTCGCCCGCGTTCCAGGCGATGATGGACAGCGTCGAGGCCGTCGAGGGTCCGGCGCCGCAGACCGGCATCCTCTCGATCCTGCGGACGCAGTGGAAGCCGCTGCTGATCGCCATCGTGCTGGTCGCCATGGCCAACACGGTGGGCTATGCGCTCACGAGCTACATGCCGACCTATCTCACCGACACGCTCGGCTACGACCCGATCCACGGCACGCTGCTGACGATCCCGGTGCTCGTCGTGATGGCTGCGGGGATTCCCGTCGCCGGCCTGCTCTCCGACCGCATCGGCCGCCGCCCGACCATCTGGATCGGTGCGGCGACCATGGGCGTCTTCGCGATCCCCGCGTTCCTGCTGCTCGCCGTGGGCGCCGTGTGGTCGACCTTCGCCGGACTCTTCCTGATGGCGATCCCGACCGCGCTGCTCGTGGGGCCGCTCGCCTCGGCGCTGCCCGCGCTGTACCCGACGTCGATGCGCTACGGCTCGATGGGCATCTCGTACAACATCGCCGTCGCCGTGTTCGGCGGCACCGCGCCCGTCTTCATCGAGGCGATCATGCAGGGCACCGGCGACCCCATGACCCCGGCGTACTACCTGATCGGATTCGCCGTCGTGGGCGCCGCCGCGGCCTTCGGCCTGCGCGAGTCCGCCCGTCGCCCGCTGCCCGGCTCGATGCCGGCGGTGGAGACCCCGGCCGAGGCGATCGAGCTGGTCGAGACGCAAGACGAGAACGAGCTGCTCGACCTCGAGGAGCTGCCGCTCGAGCCGATCGCGGCGGCGTAGCCCGCAGCGGGTGACGGGCGCACCGATACCCTGAAGAGGTGCGCCCGTCTGCCCCTGTGCCCGCCCGCTCGCAAGCGCTGCTCGACGAGATCGCGGCGCGCGTCGTCGTCGCCGACGGAGCGATGGGCACCATGATCCAGGCACAGGAGCCGAGCCTCGACGACTACCAGCAGCTCGAGGGCTGCAACGAGATCCTCAACGTCACGCGGCCAGACATCATCGCGGGCATCCACGACGCGTATTTCGAGGTCGGCAGCGATGCGGTCGAGACGAACACTTTCGGCGCGAACTGGTCGAACCTCTCCGACTACGGCATCGACGACCGCATCGAGGAGCTCGCCGCCGCCGGCGCCCGTATCGCCCGCGAGCGCGCCGACGCCTGGGAAGCTCGCGACGGGCGGCCCCGCTGGGTGCTCGGCTCCATCGGGCCCGGGACGAAGCTGCCGAGCCTCGGCCACACGACGTACGCGCACCTGCGCGACACCTTCGCGCTGCAGGCCGCCGGGCTCATCGCCGGCGGCGCCGACGCGTTCCTCATCGAGACCTCGCAGGACCTCCTGCAGACGAAGGCCGCGATCAACGGCTGCAAGCAGGCGAGCGCCGCCCGCGGCATCCGTCTGCCGATCTTCGTCGAGATCACGATCGAGACGACCGGCACCATGCTGATGGGCTCCGAGGTGGGCGCCGCGCTGACCGCGATCGAGCCGCTCGGCGTCGACGCGATCGGCCTCAACTGCGCCACCGGGCCCGACCTGATGAGCGAGCACCTGCGCTACCTGTCGAAGCACTCCCGCGTGCCCGTCATGTGCATGCCGAACGCCGGGCTGCCCGTGCTCGGCACGAACGGCGCCGAGTACCCGCTGCAGCCCGCCGAGCTCGCGACCGCGCACGAGCAGTTCGTGCACGAGTTCGGGCTCGGGCTCGTCGGCGGCTGCTGCGGCACGACGCCCGCGCATCTGAAGGCCGTCGTCGAGCGCGTCGGCCGCGCCCCGGCCGCCGTGCGCCCCGTCGAGCTCGACCCCGGTGTCGCGAGCCTGTACCAGCACGTGCCGTTCGAGCAGGACGCGTCGTATCTCGCGATCGGCGAGCGCACCAACGCGAACGGCTCGAAGGCCTTCCGCGAGGCGATGCTCGACGAGCGCTGGGACGACTGCGTCGAGATCGCGCGCAACCAGATCCGTGCGGGCGCGCACCTGCTCGACGTGTGCGTCGACTATGTCGGGCGAGACGGCGTGGCGGATGCCCGCGAGGTGGTCTCCCGCCTGGCATCCGCCTCGACCCTGCCGCTCGTCGTGGACTCGACCGAGCCCGCCGTGCTGCAGGCCGGTCTCGAGCTGATCGGCGGCCGTCCTGTGATCAACTCGGTCAACTTCGAGGACGGCGACGGACCCGAGTCGCGCTTCGGCCGCATCATGCCGCTCGTCACGGAGCACGGCGCTGCCGTCGTCGCGCTCACGATCGACGAGCAGGGCCAGGCGCGCACCGCCGAGGGCAAGGTCGCCATCGCGACGCGCCTCGTCGATTCGCTCGTGGGGGAGTGGGGGCTCGAGGTCAGCGACATCATCGTCGACTGCCTCACCTTCCCGATCGCCACCGGGCAGGAGGAGACCCGGCGTGACGCGATCGAGACGATCTCGGCGATCGAGCAGATCACGGCGAAGTACCCGGGAATCCACACGACCCTCGGCGTCTCGAACGTCTCCTTCGGTCTCAACCCGGCCGCACGCCAGGTGCTCAACTCGGTGTTCCTGCACGAGGCCGTGCAGGCCGGGCTCGACTCGGCGATCATCGACGCCGCCAAGATCGTGCCGCTCGCCTCGCTGCCCGACGAGCAGCGCCAAGTGGCGCTCGACCTCGTCTGGGACCGCCGTCGCTACAGCGCCGACGGCACCCTCGAATACGACCCGCTCGCCCGCATGCTCGAGATCTTCGCGGGCGTCGACACCAAGGCGCTGCGCGACCAGCGCGCTGCCGAGCTTGCGGCACTGCCCGTCGGCGAGCGGCTGGAGCGCCGCATCATCGATGGCGAGGCGAAGGGCCTCGAGGCCGACCTCGACCAGGCGATGGCCGACGGCACCAGCGCGCTCGACATCATCAATGTGCACCTGCTCGAGGGCATGAAGATCGTCGGCGAGCGCTTCGGAGCGGGCGAGATGCAGCTGCCCTTCGTGCTGCAGTCCGCCGAGGTGATGAAGACGGCCGTCGCCTACCTCGAGCCGCATATGGACAAGACGGATGCCTCGGCCGGGAAGGGCCGCATCGTGCTCGCCACCGTGCGAGGCGACGTGCACGACATCGGCAAGAACCTCGTCGACATCATCTTGACCAACAACGGCTACGAGGTGGTGAACCTCGGCATCAAGCAGCCGATCACCGACATCATCGCCGCCGCCGAGCGGCACAACGCCGACGTGATCGGCATGAGCGGGCTGCTGGTCAAGTCGACCGTCGTCATGAAGGAGAACCTGCTCGAGCTGAACCAGCGCGGCTTCGCCGGGCGGTGGCCGGTGCTGCTCGGCGGCGCAGCGCTCACGCGCGCCTATGTCGAGGACGACCTCGCCTCGCTGTTCGACGGCACCGTGCGGTACGCGCGGGATGCCTTCGAGGGGCTCGCTCTGATGGAACCGCTCGTCAAGATCGCCCGTGGCGCCGCGCCGGATTCCGTGGGGCTGCCCCCGCTCAAGAAGCGCATCCACCGCGAGGGCTCGCAGCTCACGCTGACCGAGCCCGAGGCGATGCCCGCGCGCTCCGACGTCGCCGCCGACAACCCCGTGCCCGCACCGCCGTTCTGGGGCACGCGCATCGTGCGCGGCATTCCGCTCGCCGACTTCGCCGCGTTCCTCGACGAGCGCGCGACCTTCATGGGGCAGTGGGGGCTGAAGCCGGGACGAGGGTCGGATGCCGCATCTTATGAGCAGCTCGTCGAGACCGAGGGGCGCCCTCGGCTCCGGTACTGGCTCGACCGGATCCTCGCGGAGGGCCTGCTCGAGGCATCCGTCGCCTACGGCTACTTCCCCGTCGTCTCGGACGGCGACGACGTCGTCGTGCTGCACCACGGCGACGACGCGTCGGGTCTGCTGGGCGCGGCCGGCGTGCTCGCGCCCGACGGGGGTTCGGGCGGGAAGCTCGGCACCGAGCGGCTGCGCTTCCACTTCCCGCGCCAGCGCCGCGATCGGCACCTGTGCCTCGCCGACTTCGTGCGAGCCGCGGGCTCCGGTCAGGTCGACGTGATGCCGGTGCAGCTCGTCACCGCCGGGCAGTCGGTGAGCCGGGCGACGGCGCAGCTGTTCGACGGGAATCACTACCGCGACTACCTCGAGCTGAACGGGCTCGCGATGCAGCTCACCGAGGCGCTGGCCGAGTTCTGGCACGCGCGCATCCGTGCGGAGCTCGGCTTCGCCGACGAGGAGCCGGCCTCCGTCGAGGGCCTGTTCAAACTCGAGTACCGCGGCGCCCGCTTCTCGCTCGGCTACCCCGCCTGCCCCGACATGGAGGACCGCCGCAAGGTCGTCGAGCTGCTGCGCCCCGAGCGCATCGGCGTCGAACTCTCCGAGGAGCTGCAGCTGCACCCCGAGCAGTCGACCGACGCCTTCGTCTTCCACCACCCCGAGGCGAAGTACTTCAGCGTGTAGGCGCCCCGATCGCTGGTCTCGAGTGCGGCGTGGCAGGCTGAGACGGTGCTGACCCCACCTCGCGCCGTGCTCTTCGACCTCGACGGCACCCTCGCGGACTCGGATGCTGCGCTGCGGGCCGGAACCCTTGGCGCGGCGGAGGCTGCCCACCGGCTGATCGGCGTTGCAACCAACCGCTGGCTGGAGGTCAGCACTGCCGTGGCCGCCGAGGTCGTCGCTGCCCATCTCGACGACTGGGTCACGGGCGCGGTGGATGCCGCGGCCATTTCCCGCGAGATCTACGCTCGCACGCTGGACAAGGTCGGGGGTGATCATGTGCATCTTCCTGAGCTGGTGCGCGCTCAGGCAGCGGCCGGCTTCGCTGGTCAGCGCGCCTATCCCGATGTTGCGCCGATGCTCGCGGCTCTCGCAGAGCGACGACTTCCCACCGCGATCGTGACCAACGGCGCCGCCCAGGTCCAACGCGCGAGTCTGACCGCCATCGGCCTTGACGGCCGGTTCGACGCCGTCATCATCTCGTCGGAGCACGGGATCGCGAAGCCTGCCCCGGCGATCTTCGCTCTCGCCATCGGCGAGCTCGGTGTCGAGCCAGTCGAGGCCTGGTTCATCGGTGACAATCCGTCGACGGACATTGCGGGCGCGCTCAACGCAGGCATTCAGGCCGTGTGGATCAACCGCGACGCGCACGTCTTGCCTGCCGACGCGCCCCACGCCGACCTCGAGATCTCAGCTTTGACCGAGCTGGTGCCGCTACTGGGCTGATTCCTGAAGTCGTCGCCACTTCACGCGGTTTCCTTCGAATTGACACCGCAAAACGTGGCGACGACTTGCCACCCACGTCCGTCTTCCACCCGCAGCGGTGGGCAGGCAGGAGGCCGCCTCACAGCTTCGCGCGGCGGAGCGCTGCGAGCACCGGGCGGCCGACCAGCGCGATGCCGACGACCGTCGTGATCGCCCGCACCGTGTCCCAGGTGAGCGTCGAGGTCGCCAGCGAGTAGAGCGCGAACGCCGTGAGGTTGTGCAGCGCTCCGGCATCCGCCGTGTACGAGATGCTCGAGCCCGAGGCGAGCGCGAAGGGCCAGAACGACAGGTTGAGCAGCGCGCCGACGAGCCACGAGGCGACCGCTCCGTACGCCGCGAGCATCGCGAGTTCGCCGATGCGAGAACGGATGCCCGGCAGCAGCCCCGCTCCCGCCGCCACCCACGCGCACGCGAACAGCTGGAACGGCAGCCACGGCCCGATGCCGCCCGTGATGATCGCCGACACCGTCATCACGACGAGCCCGAGCAGGAATCCGAAACGCGCCCCGAGCGCGCGGCCCGCGAGGATCAGCACGACGAACACCGGCTCGACGCCGCCGACCGTGTCGCCCAGCACGCGGGTGGCAGCCCCGATCGCTCCGAGCACCCCGAGCAAGGCGACCGCCTTCGCGCTCGCGAACTGCCGGTCGAGCGCGAGCAGCAGCGCGGCCACGGCGGCCGGCACGAGCGCGATCGCGAGGTACGGCACCGCCGCCTGCGCCTCGCCCGGCACGGCGGACTGCACGAACGGCCACGCGAACCCGGCTGCCGCCACGACGCTGCCGGCGACGAGGGCGAGGCCGCGCCAGTCGACGCGCAGGCGGGAGCGAGAACGGATGCCGGGCAGCTGCTGCGTCGTCATGCGAGCACCTCCTCGGCGATGCGCCCGCCTTCGAGCCGGATCGTGCGCTCGGCGACGGCACTCGCGAACTCCGCCTCGTGCGTCGCGAACAGCACGGCGGCGCCTGCGGCGGCGGCGCGCGCGAGCGCTGCAGCGACCTCGCCGCGTGCCCGGGCATCAAGCCCGCGCACCGGCTCGTCGACGAGCAGCACCGCGGGTGCCGCGGCGAGCTGCAGGGCGATGGCGAGGCAGACGCGCTGGCCGCCGGAGAGGTCGCGCGGGTGGGCGTCGGCGAGCTCGCGCGGGGCGCCGCCGAGCAGCTCGCCGAACCGCCGCAGCGTCGCACCCGCGTCGCGTCGGTCCTGCCGGTTGCGGCGGCTGTGCCGGTCCGCGCGTCGGCACTCTGCGGCGACGGAGTCGGTCACGAACAGGTCCTCGAGCGCCTCGGGCACGAGCGCAATCCTCATGCGCCGATCGGCGGCTTTCAGCGCACTGACGTCGTCGCCACCGACGAACACCTTCCCGCTCTGCGCGGGCAGCGCGAGCGCCTCGAGCAGTGACGACTTCCCGGCGCCGTTGGGCCCGACGAGTGCGACGACCTCGCCCGCACGGAGTTCGAGCGAGACCTCGTCGACCGCGACCCGCGCGCCGTGCCGCACGCTGAGTTCGCGCACCTCGGCGATCGGCATCCGTGTCGCCATCGGCTCGCGCCGCGTGCGCTGCTCGCATCCGCCCTGCGCTGCCGGGTTCCGAGCAGCGGAAAGCGGTTCAGAGCAGCGCAGCTCGCCGTCCGCGATCGTCAGCCAGCCGTCTGCCACCCCCTCGAACCACGCCACCCGGTGCTCCGCGACCACCACGCACACACCGCCCTCGTGCGCGAGCGAAGCCAGCGCTGCGACGACCAGCGGGCGCGCGACCCTGTCGAGCTCCGCGAGCGGCTCGTCGACGAGCAGCAGGGTCGGGCGCTCGGCGAGAGCGGCGCCGATCGCGACGAGCTCCGCCTCGCCGGCCGACAGCTCGGCGACGGGCCGAGGGAGCAGCTGCGCGATGCCGAGCCGCTCCGCGATCTCGCGAGCCCGCGCCTCGACGATCACCGGCGCGACCCCGCGCAGTGCCAGCGTGTAGCCCAGCTCCTCGGCCACGGTCTCGCCGACGAACGCGGCACGTACGCGCTGTGCGACCATTCCGACGAAGCCCGCTGTCTCGCGCGGCGGCACCGCGGCGCGGTCGAGGCCGCCGATCTCCACGAGGCCCCGCTGCACGCCGCCGTCGGCATGCTGGAAGAGTCCGGACAGGGCATCGAGCACCGTCGACTTGCCCGAGCCCGTCGCTCCGGTCAGCACCGTGAGGGCGCCGGGGGCGAGCTCGAGGCGGGGGATCGACAGCGTCCAGCCGGGGCGCTCGAGCACGGCATCCGTTACCTGCACCGGCACTTCGCAGTCACCCTCGAGCCGATGCGACGCCGCGAAGCCGCGCAACTCGAGCGACGCGGCGAGGGCGACCGCTCGCTCGATCGAATCCTCGAGCACGGGCACGAGGGCGCTCGGGCCCGGGCGCTCGCCGCGCAGCCGGGCGGCTCGCACCGCACGCCGCAGCGCCGCCGCGAGCGCCGGGAGCGTCTGCCACGCGATCACGAGCGCGCGGGCGAACGAGCGCAGCGGCCCGCGCCGCGCGGCGGCGGCGAACCACGGCCGCACGTCGAACAGGCTGTTCAGCACCCCGAAGCCGAGGATCACCGCGGCGAACGGCGCCGCCGAGAGCACGACGCGGCCGAGCCCGTCGAGCGTGACCGGGCCGAGCAGCTGCACGCCCGTGAACGGGGCGGGCAGGCTGACGAGCGGCAGATCGATGAGACGGATGCCGGTGCCGGCCGCCCCCGCGAACGCGGCGGCGTACACCACCCGGGCCGCCGTGAACACGGCCGCGAAGATCGCGGCCTGTCGCAGCGGAGCCGCCCTGAGGCGCATCAGCCCTGCGGGGGAGCGGTGTCGGTGCCGGTGGTGAACTTCAGCCCGAGCGTCTGCCCCGGCTTCAGCTGCTGGGTCGTGATCGAGCTCGCGGCGTAGTCCCACGTGCCGGTGGGCGAGTCGCGGACCCAGACCGCCCAGTAGGCGTAGGCAGCCGGCATGCTGGCGCACGTCTCGGTGTACGGGTCATGGCCCGGGACATCGATCGGCTTCGACGCCGAGGGGACGCCGTTCACGCGGCAGACGACCTGGTCGCCGTACTTCTGGGTGCCGGCGACGGAGACGCCGACCTTGTCGAGGGCTGCTGCCGCGGTGATCGGCTCCGTGGTCTTCGCGCAGAGGTTCACATCGGCGGCGCGCAGGATGCCGAACTGCACGGTCACGAAGACTCCGTCGCACGACGCGGCGGTGGCGGGCGCCAGCGAGATGGTCGGCGAGGGTGTCGCGGGGATGACCTCGGGGGAGCCGCCGATCGTCGCCGAGGGCGAACTCCCTCCCGCGCACCCCGCCAGCGCGAGCGCCACGGCGGCAGCGAGGACGAGGGCAGTGGCGGTGCGGCGCATGACCCCCAGGCTACCGGGCGGTCGAGGAGCGCTCAGGTGCTCGGCTGGCGCAGTCGCGTGGCGAGCAGATCCACGAGCGCGCCGCTGTGAGTCAACTGCGGGTGGTGCCCGGCGCCCGGCACCGAGATCAGCTCCACGTTCGGAAGCGATCCGAGCCACTCAGCCGCGCCGGGGGCGAGCGGGTCGGCGCTTCCCGTCATGATGCGGACCGGGCCGTCGAACCGCCGAAGCGCCTCCCGGAGTTCGGCGCGCCACCGCTGCGATCCCGCCAGAGCGAGCTGCTCGGCCACGTTCTTGGCGCTGCGTCGCCGGAGATCGCTGACGCTGGACTCGAGAGCGACAGCGCTCGCTTCTGCTCCGGTCAGCCGGCGTGACAGCCGTGCCGGGTCTGAGCGGCGCAAGGCGGTGCGCACGAGCGGCCGCAGCTTGGCTGAGATTCCCATCGGAGTCTGGAGGAAGAACGGTGCGATGAGCGTGAGGGAGGCGACGCGCCCCGGGAATCGGTCGGCGGCGACGACGGCCGCCGCCGCACCGAGGGAGTGGCCGGTGAGGTCGGCGGGTTCCGCACCCAACACGGCAGGCAGCCATTGCTCCCAGTCCTGAACGCCTGTTCCATCGCTGAGGCCGAGTCCGGGCAGGTCGACGACCCGGCCCTCGATCCCCGCGCCGACCTCGGCCCACGTGTCCGCGTTGACGGGCAGACCGGGAAGGATCAGCCTGCTGGACCCGGGCACGCCGAGCTCGAACGTCCTCAGGCCGCCGGCGTCGACGAACCGACGGCCATCCGCCCTGGCGGCACCGAAGCGATGCGCGGCCAGGTGGTCGGCCCACCGCTCGAGGGACCTGAGCACATCGGGCATCCTGATCCCGTGCCGGTCAGCGAACTCGGTGGCCGACGCTGTGGGGTAGCGGTCGGTGGACATGAAGCCGAGCGTCTCCGGATCGGCCCCGGTGATCCGCTGGGGCAACCGCGTGATGACGCCGACCGGGATCCTCAACCGGGGAACCTTCGCACCGAGATGTCGGCCGAGGTGCGCGAGCAGGTCTGCGAGCGGGGGAGTGGCGTCATCGAGGACCCAGTAGGCCTCGCCCGCCGCAACCGGGTCGCCCGCTGCTGCCGCCATGAAGGCGGCGAGGTGGTCGACCGTGACGACCGGCAGGAACGTCGTGCTGTTCCCGGGCAGCGCGGCTGCGGTGCCGTTCCAGATCTGCTCGATGGTGGCGGCCAGTCCGATGTGCTGGTCGGACTCCCCGGTCACGCTGTCGCCGATCACGCTGGACGGGTTGACGATGGTCCAGGGGATGCCGCGTTCCAGGGCCCGTGCCTGGAAGATGGCGTCGGATTCCACCTTCGACGCCTCGTAGGCGCCCAACTCCTTGTATACGGCGGTGCGATGGCCGTCTGACCACGGAACAGTGGCGGGGTCCTGGCCACCGACGCGGTAGCCCGACACATGGACGACGCGTCGCAGCTGGGGAAGGCCGGCGGCGAAGTCGATCAGCTTCTCGACGATGCCGACGTTCGCGCTGCGCGCCTCCTCTGCGGTCATCCCGAAGCGGTAGGCCCCGGCGCAGTTGTGGATCTCGGTCACGTCCGCGAAAGCCGGCGCGCCGGCGGCGACGATCTCCGGAGCGTCGAAGTCGACGATCGTCGTGGTGATGCGCCGGGTCAGGCCGCGCTCCCTGAGCCACCGCTCGACGTGGGTGCCGGACTCGGCGCTCCGAACGGCTGCCGTGACGTTCGCACCGGCCTCGGCAAGGGCCAGGACGAGGTGCCGCCCGACCAGCCCCGAGGCCCCGAACACCAGGGCGTGGCGGAAGTCTTCGTGTGATGTCATCGCGTCCCCCCAGCGGTCTGGCTGCGCTGGCTGATGAGCTCTGCCACCACGTCCGCGGCCGACATCAGGGGCTGGGTGCTCCGCATGGCACGCGAGACGATGGTCGCCCCCTCGATCGTCGACACGACGACCGTCGCCAGGGATCGGGCCTCCTCGGCGCTGATACCGCTCGCTGTGAGGAGCGCGGTCGTCGGCGCGATCCACGACTCGAAGGCAGAGACGCACGCCTGCCGCAGCCGATCGCTCTCCGCGCCCATCTCCAAGGTGACGACGGAGACCAGGCATCCCAACCGGAAATCGCCCTCGCTGACGATGGCCGCCAGCGCCTCGATCGCGGCGCGGGCCGCCCCGGCCGCACCGCCCGCGGAGGCCGCGGCCTCCGCGATCAGCGCCTCGAACTGCTGCGCGGCGAGTTCGACCGCTGCGACACCCAGCCCTTCCTTCCCGTCGGGGAAATGGAAGTAGATCGAGCCCTTTGGAGCCGCGGCGTGCTCGATCACGGCGTTCAGGCCCGTGCCGCTATAGCCGCTGGTCTGGATGAGCTCGAGCATGGACTCTGTGAGCCGTGCCTTGGTCAGGTCTCCCTTGGATGCCATGTTCCAATAATAGACCGGTCTATATATTTTCCGAAATGGTGTAGCGGCCCCACTGTCGAAGAGGAAGGTTCGTGAACCGTGACCCTTGCGCGCGGCATCCGATCTCGCTAACGTGCAACCAAATGGTTGTAGATAACGAGATTGACCGCATCTTCCACGCGCTGGCGGACGCCACGCGGCGGGACATCGTCGCCCGCGTGCTGCAGCGACCGCACTCCGTGTCGGAACTCGCGGCCGGCTACGCGATGAGCTTCGCGGCCGTGCAGAAGCACGTCGCGGTGCTCGAGAAGGCGGCACTCGTGAGTAAGAGCAGGAAGGGCCGCGAGCAGCAGGTCAGCGGCGAGGTCGAGACCATCGGCCGCGCCCGCGAGCTGCTCGGCCGCTACGAGCAGCTGTGGCGCACACGCGCGAGCGCGATCGACGCTCTGCTCGCCGCAGAGACGCAGACAGAGTCAGAAACACCACACCACAAATAAGGAGAAGGCATCATGCCCGTCATTTCATCCACCCGCGACCCCGAGGCGCTCAGCCTCACGATCGTGTGCGAGTTCGCCGCGCCCGTCGAACGCATCTGGCAGTTGTGGGAGGACCCGCGCCAGCTCGAGAAGTGGTGGTGCCCCGATCCCTACCCGGCCACCTTCGAGACGCACGACCTGACACCGGGCGGCACCTCGGACTACTTCAGCACGGGCCCGAACGGCGAGTTCCAGCGCGCCTGGTGGGCGACGACCGCGGTCGACAGGCCGCGCCGCCTCGAGTTCGACGGCGGCCTCGCCGACAACGACACGAAGGAGCACGACCCCGACGGCTCGATGCACGGCACCGTCACCTTCGAGTCTATTGAGGCAGGCACCCGGATGACGGCGGTGACCGTCTTCGACTCCGTTCCCTACATGGAGAAGATGCTCGCGATGGGCCACGAAGAGGGCTCGAAGCTGGCGCTGAGCCAGATCGACGCGCTGCTCGCCGAGGTGCCCGCGGCCTGAGGCATCCGCACGGCTTTGCGCCCTGCGAGCGCGAGCGGCAACCTGGCTCGATGCGGGGGAGATCACGGCACCGACGTCATCGGAGTGTCAGGGGCGCAAAGGGGAGTCGTGCCGCGCCGTGCCTCGTCACCGCGGGGAAGGGATTTCGGCCGACACGCCGCGGGCGAGGGGCGACACGCCGATGGGGTGCCCGGATCCCTTCCGCTGGGAAGCGCGCCGACGGCAGCCGAGTCGCCCCTCCTTATTGACTGCAAGTCAGTAGTAGTAGCATCAGGGGCCATGACGGCAGCGACGCCAGAGATGCCGGCGACAGTGCCCGGCACCGCGTTCGACCACGACGTGGTGGTCGTCGGCTCCGGCTTCGGCGGCTCGGTCGCCGCGCTCAGGCTGGCCGAGAAGGGCTACGACGTGCTGGTCTACGAGGCCGGCCGCCGCTTCGAGGACCACGA
This sequence comes from Gryllotalpicola koreensis, assembly GCF_039538185.1. Taxonomy (NCBI): domain Bacteria; kingdom Bacillati; phylum Actinomycetota; class Actinomycetes; order Micrococcales; family Microbacteriaceae; genus Gryllotalpicola; species Gryllotalpicola koreensis. The sequence goes on along the minus strand of NZ_BAABBW010000002.1, from coordinate 678,088 downwards.
GTTCGCGAAGACCAACTGGGATGTGCGCAACGCCCTCTGGGCTCCGGCCCTCGGCTGGTACGGCCCGCAGCGCCTGCACAAGCTGCCCGACGTGCTGATCCTCGCCGGGGCGGGTGTCGGCGGCGGCTCGCTCAACTACGCGAATGTGCAGTACGTGCCGGGGGAGTCCTTCTTCACGAGCGGCAGCTGGGCCGGCGTCACAGACTGGCAGCGCGAGCTGGCACCCCACTATGAGACGGCGAAACGGATGCTGGGCACCGTCGAGCACTACCCGTACGACGGCCCCGCCGAGCAGCTCATGAGGAAGGTCGCTGTGCGGCTCGGGGTGCCGGAGACCTTCCGCACCGCACCGACCGGGGTCTACTACGGCACGCGCGGCGCCGAGAGCAGGGGAGTGACGGTGCCCGACCCCTTCTTCGGCGGTGAGGGCCCGGCGCGCACGAGCTGCACGCTCTGCGGCAACTGCATGGTCGGCTGCCGTGTCGGCGCGAAGAACACCCTCGTGAAGAACTACCTCTGGCTCGCCGAGCGGCGCGGCGCCGTCATCCAGCCGATGCGCACGGTGGTCTCGGTGCAGCCGCTGGACGAGAACGACTCAGCCGGCGGCTTCCGGGTGACGACCGAGCGCACCGGCACCGCACTCACCCCGAAGGACCGCCGCACGGTGACGGCCGCCCAGGTCGTGTTCGCCGCAGGCGCGTGGGGCACTCAGAAGCTGCTCCACACGCTCAAGGAGCGTGGCGAGCTGCCGGCGCTCTCGGACGCGCTGGGCCGGCTCACCCGCACCAACTCCGAGGCGCTCGACGGCGCGCTCGCCGTACGCGTGCCGAAGGGGATCGACCTCACCGAGGGCTCCGCGATCACGACCTCGCTCTACGTCGACGAGAAGACGCACGTGCAGAACGTGCGCTATGGCAGGGGATCGAACGCCATGATGGCGCTCGTCACGGCGCTCGCGCCGGGCGGGAAGCCGCTGCACCAGCGACTCGGATTCCTGGTGGGGCGCCTCGCCCGGCATCCGATCACCGAGCTGCGTGCGAGCGTGCCCTGGCGCGCGACCGAGCGCGGCGTGATCGCACTCGTGATGCAGAGCGTGGACAACTCGCTGACGGTGTCTCCGAAGAGGGGGCTTCTCGGCGGCATCCGTCTCACCAGCAGGCAGGGCGACGGCGAGCCGAACCCCGACTGGCTGCCGCAGGCGCACCGCGCGACCGAGGCGATGGCCGAGCAGCTCGAAGCGGACACCGGAATCCGCTCGTTGCCGCGCGGCACCTGGCTCGAGCTGTTCGGGGTGCCGCTGACCGCGCACTTCCTCGGCGGCGCGACGATCTCAGCCGACCCGGAAGGCGGCGTCGTCGACGCCTATCACCGCGTCTGGAACTATCCGGGCCTGCACATCGTCGACGGCTCGACCGTCTCGGCCAACCTCGGCGTGAATCCCGCGCTCACGATCACGGCGCAGGCCGAGCGGGCGTTCGCGCTCTGGCCGCATCGCGGCGAGCAGGACAGGCGCCCTGCCCAGGGCGAGGCGTACCAGGACCTTGACCCGATCGTGATCTGACCCCACTTGACCGCGGCCGACAGCCAGTGCAGAGTGACGTGCGGATCAATGGGGATCCGGGGGATCGCGCAAGCGCCGGCACGTCGAGCAACGACTACGACGAAGTGGTCGCCGACCCCATGGGACTGTGAGGTGCCGGTCCCAGCGCACGTCTTCGAAGCCGGGTGGGGCTCCGGGGACGTCCCTGCCCGCGGCCGGACGGCCGGTGCCGGTTAGCGAACCACGGCGGCGGGAACTGCCCCGGCATGACCAGCGACGCAGATTCCATCAAGATCCCGGGTGCCCCGGCATCCGAACCGCCCTCATTCGATGAGCCGAGCGAAGCGCGTGGGCCGCTGCCGTCGAAGCCCGACCAGTCGGGCCCCGCCACGTTCACGCCGACCGGTGTCGCCACCACCGCACCGCAGGATGCGGTGGCCCAGCAAGGCGAGCGGCTCACCACCGCGCAGGGCCTGCCGCTGCGCGACACGGACCACTCGCTCAAGGCAGGTCGCCGCGGCCCTGTGCTGCTGCAGGACCACCACCTGCGCGAGAAGATCACACACTTCGACCATGAACGGATTCCCGAGCGCGTCGTCCACGCGCGGGGCGCGGCCGCGCACGGCCGCTTCGAGGCGAACGGCGAGGCAGAGCCGTACACGCGCGCCGCGTTCCTGAAGGCGGGCGCCGTGACGGAGACCTTCGTCAGGTTCTCGACCGTGCTCGGCTCGCGCGGCTCGGCCGACACGGTGCGCGACACCCGCGGCTTCGCCACGAAGTTCTACACGAGCGAGGGCGTCTACGACCTCGTCGGCAACAACATCCCCGTGTTCTTCATCCAGGACGCGATCAAGTTCCCCGACATCATCCATGCGGGCAAGCCGCACCCCGACCGCGAGATCCCGCAGGCGCAGTCCGCGCACGACACCTTCTGGGACTTCGTCTCGCTGCACACCGAGGCGCAGCACCACACCATCTGGAACATGTCGGACCGTGGCATCCCCCGCTCCTACCGCATGATGCAGGGCTTCGGCATCCACACCTTCCGCCTCGTGAACGAGGAAGGTGCGACGACGCTCGTCAAGTTCCACTGGCGGCCGCGGCTCGGCACCCACGCCGTCACCTGGGAGGAGGCGCAGCTGATCGCCGGAAAGGACCCCGATTTCCACCGTCGCGACCTCGCCGACGCGATCGAGGCGGGCGCCCACCCCCAGTGGGACTTCGGCATCCAGGTGCTGCCGGATACCGAGGATCAGACCTTCCACGGGATCGATCTGCTCGACCCGACCAAGATCGTGCCTGAGGAGCTCGCACCGGTGAGGATCGTCGGCACGATGACCCTCGACCGGAATCCGAGCAACTACTTCGCCGAGACCGAGCAGGTCGCCTTCCACCCCGGCCACCTCGTGCCGGGCATCGACGTGACGAGCGACCCGCTGCTGCAGGGGCGGCTGTTCTCGTACCTCGACACGCAGATCAGCCGCCTGGGCGGCCCCAACTTCGCGCAGCTGCCGATCAACCGGCCGCACGCCGAGATCAACGACATGCTGCGCGACGGGATGCACCAGACCGCGGTGCACTCCGGCGTCGCCCCCTACCACCCGAACTCCCTCGACGGCGGCTGCCCGTTCCCCGCGATGGTCGCAGGCGGCGACGCGTTCGTGGACGTTCCGCAGCCCATCGGCGGCGAGGCGACCGGCGACATCGTGACTCGTGAGCAGCCCGCGAGCTTCGACGACCACTTCTCACAGGCGCGGCTGTTCTACCGCTCGCTGATGCCCGTCGAGCAGCTGCACATCAGGCAGGCGTACGCGTTCGAGCTCGGCAAGGTCTACGAGCAGGCGATCAAGGAGCGGCAGCTGCAGTGCCTCGCGAACATCGACGGCGAGCTGTGCGCGTTCGTCGCGGACCAGCTCGGCCTGCCCGTGCCCGCCGCGAGCGAGGAAGTGCCCGAGGTCGAGCCCAGCCCGGCGCTGCGCATGGTCACCGCAGAGCGCTGGCCGGCCGACGGGCGCCAGGTCGGCATCATCGTCGATGACGAGACGGATGCCGCAGCCGTGGCATCCGTTCAGGAGGCCCTGCACGCGGCGGGCGCGACGCCGCTCGTCATCGCGCCGCACGGCGGCAAGCTGGGCGAGCTGACCGTGCAGCGCAGCTTCCACACCGCCACGAGCGTCGAGCTCGACGCGGTCGTCGTGCTCGCTCCGGTGGTGGACCCGCGGGTGCTCGAGCTGCTGCGCGAGGCGTTCCGGCATGACAAGGCGATCGGCTTCGCGGGCGACGCCGCGGCGCTGCTCGCGGACGCCGCGATCGCACCGACGGCACCGGGAATCGTGACGGGCGAGCCGGCGGCCGTCACGGCCGGAGTCCTCGAATTGCTGCCGTCGCACCGTGTCTGGGAGCGCGAAGAGGTGTAGAAGAGAAGGGCAAGTGATGAGTGCAGTTCGGGTGTGACAGGGAAGGGCATCCAACATGACGACGGCGTCGGCATCGGAATCATCAGCAACAGGGGGAACGGTTCGCAGCCTCATCCCCGCCCGGCTCGACCGGCTTCCGTGGACGAAGTTCCACTGGTCGGTCGTCGTGGGTCTCGGGGTGGCGTGGATCCTCGACGGTCTGGAAGTGCAGCTCGTCGCGGCCAACGGCTACGCCGACACGCTGCACCTCTCGAGTGCGCAGGTCGGCCTCGTCGGCACGATCTACCTCGTGGGCGAGGTGGTCGGCTCGCTCTACTTCGGCTGGCTCTCCGACCGATTGGGCAGACGCCGGCTGTTCATCCTGACGCTCGCCGTGTACCTGATCGGTAGCGGCATCGGCGGCTTCGCGTTCTCGTTGTGGTTCCTACTGATCTTCCGCTTCGTCGCCGGTGCGGGCATCGGCGGCGAGTACGCCGCGATCAACTCGGCGATCGACGAGCTGATCCCGTCGCACTACCGCGGCCGGGTCGACATCGCGATCAACGGCACCTACTGGGCGGGCGCGGCGATCGGTGCGGCGGCGAGCATCCCGCTGTTCAACCACGATCTCGTCCCGGAGAACTGGGGCTGGCGCATCGCCTTCTGGATCGGACCCGTGATCGGCCTCTTCATCATCTACCTGCGCCGGCACATCCCCGAGAGCCCCCGCTGGCTCGTGACGCACGGCCGCGAGAAGGAGGCCAACGACACGACCGACTACATCGAGGGTCTGGTGAAAGAGCAGGGTGGTGAGCTGACTCCGGTGTCCGATTCGAAGGCGCTCGACCTCAAGCCGATCGAGTACGTGCCGTTCCGGGTGATCGCGCGCACGTTGTTCCGCATCTACCCCAAGCGCACCATCACGGCCGCCGCGATGATGATCACGCAGTCGTTCCTCTACAACGCGATCTTCTTCAGCTACGCGCTCGTGCTGCAGAACTTCTACGGCATCCCGAACGACCACACGGGCTACTTCTTCTTCCCGTTCGCGATCGGCAACCTGGTCGGCCCGCTCGTGCTCGGCCCGCTGTTCGACACGATCGGGCGGCGGAAGATGATCTTCACCACCTACGTCGGCGCGGGCGTGGTGCTGACCATCTCGGCGATCCTGTTCCAGGCGGGAGCCCTGAACGCCGTGTCGCAGACGATCTTCTGGTGCGTGGCGTTCTTCCTGGCATCCGCCGGTGCCTCGAGCGCGTATCTGACCGTCAGCGAGACGTTCCCGCTCGAGCTGCGGGCGCAGGCGATCTCGTACTTCTTCGCCGTCGCCCAGATTGTTGGTGCCGTCGCGCCCTTCCTGTTCGGCGCCCTGGTCGGCGACGGCTCGTCGCGCGGACCGCTCACGATCGGCTACTTCGTCGGCGCCGGCATCATGATGGTCGGCGGCATCATCGCGCTGATCCTGGGCACGGATGCCGAGCGGAAGTCCCTCGAGGACATCTCCGCCCCGATCTCGCTCGTCGTCCAGCATTGACACGCCTCGACGCGCCGGCCCTGACCGGAATCGGAACGATTCGACCAGAATGAGACGGTGAAGACTCTTGCACTGCCGCAGACCCAGCTCACCGCCTCCAACCTGATCCTCGGCCTGATGCGCATCGCCGACCTCGACGACGAGGCGATCCGCACCCTGGTCGGCACCGCCCGCGATGAGGGCATCGACTTCTTCGACCACGCCGACGTCTACGGCGGCGCGCCGCATCGCTGCGAGCAGCGCTTCGGCGACGCCGTGACGTTCACCTCCAGCGAGCGCGAGCAGGTGAAGATCCAGACGAAGACGGGCATCGTGCCCGGGGCCTTCGACTTCTCGAAGGAGCACATCCTCGAGTCGGTGGACGCGTCGCTGCGGGCGCTGCGCACGGACTACATCGACGTCCTTCTGCTGCACCGCCCCGACGCGCTCGTGGAGCCGGAGGAGGTCGCGGCGGCGTTCGATGAGCTCGAGGCGTCGGGGAAGGTGCGGAACTTCGGCGTCTCCAACCACACGCCGGGCCAGGTCGAGCTGCTGAAGAAGTTCGTGCGCCAGCCGCTCGCCTTCAACCAGGTACAGCTGTCGATCACGCACGCCCCGCTGATCGCGGCAGGGGTCGCGGCCAACATGGCGGGGCTCGACCAGTCGATCGACCGCGACAACGGCATCCTCGACTACGCGCGTCTGAACGACATCACGCTGCAGGCGTGGTCCCCGTTCCAGAAGCAGTTCTTCAACGGCGTCTTCCTCGGCGACCGCGAGGAGTACGCAGAGCTCAACGACGCGATCGACGAGCTCGCCGCGAAGTACGGGGTGACGCCGACGGCGATCGCCGTGGCATGGATCACCCGGCACCCCGCGAACTTCCAGGTGGTGCTCGGCACGACGAAGCCGGAGCGCGTGCGCGAAGCGGCGGCAGGCAGTGACCTCCCGCTCACCAGGGTCGAGTGGTACCGCCTCTTCACCGCCGCGGGGTACATCCTGCCGTGAGCGGCTTCGCGAGCGCGGCCCGCTCGGCGCACGCGTAACAAACCGTGCGGGTCGGGTCGGTGTCGGCGCGCAGATTTAGGCTGGCAGGGTGCCCGCGTACGACCCCGATCTTCCCCAGCTCGACAACCCCGCCTGGTACTCGCTGATCGGCGCGCACGCCCGTCACGCCCGCGGCGCGGGCCGGGCGCTGCGCTACGACCCCGAGGTCTCGGTGTGGGGCGCCGTGCCCGATGACGCGACCGCCGACGACTGGGCGGCGCTCGCCGCGCTGCTCGCCCCGGGGGAGGAGATCGCGCTGCCGGGCCGCGAGCTGCCGAAGGGCTGGGCGGGCGACTCGGGGCTCGGCCTGCAGCTGGTCGACTCGGGCTTCGAGCCGCGAGCCGACGACGGCGAGGGCCTTGTCGCGCTCACCGCCGCCGATGTGCCCGAGATGACCGCGCTCGTCGAGCGCACGCAGCCCGGCCCGTTCGCGCCGCGCACGATCGAACTCGGCGGCTACCTGGGGGTCCGTGTCGACGGCCGGCTCGCGGCGATGGCGGGCCGGCGCATGAACCCGGCAGGGTGGGTCGAGATCAGCGCGGTGTGCACCGATGAGGAGTTCCGCGGGCGCGGTTACGCCGCCCGGCTGGTACGCGCTGTGGCATCCGGGATCCGCACAGGCGGCGAGCGCGCGTTCCTGCACGTGCGCGCCGACAATGAGAGCGCGAAGCGCGTCTACGAGCGCCTCGGCTTCGTCCTGCGGCGCGAGTTCCCGTTCAGCTTCGGCCAGCCTGAGAGTCATGTTCTGACAGAACGGGACGCCGCGGCATAGCGTTGAGGCGTGGCAACCCTCACCTCTCCGCACGCCGGCCCGACCTCGCTGGCCGATCTGCGCGCCGACTTCCCCCTGCTCGACCAGAGCGTCAACGGGCATCCGCTCGTCTATCTCGACTCGGCTGCGACGGCGCAACGCCCGCAGGTCGTGCTCGACGCAGAGCTTGAGTTCCTCGAGAAGCGCAACGCGGCCGTGCATCGCGGCGCGCACACGCTCGCGGCCGAGGCGACGGAGGAGTTCGAGGGCGCCCGCGAGGCCGTCGCGCGCTTCGTCGGCGCGCACGCCGACGAGATCGCGTGGCAGGCGAACGCGACGGATGCCTTGAACACGATCGCCTTCGCCATCGGCGCCGCCTCGCGCGGGCGCGGGGGAGAGGCAGCTCGGCGGTTCGCCCTGCGCCCGGGCGACGAGCTCGTCGTCACCGAGGCCGAGCACCACGCCAACCTCATCCCCTGGCAGGAGCTCGCCGCGCAGACCGGAGCCGTGCTGCGCTTCGTGCCCGTCGACGACGACGGGCTGTGGACGATCGAGGACGCCCGTGCCGTCGTCACCGAGAAGACCCGGCTCGTCGCCTTCGCACACGTCTCGAACGTCACGGGCATGGTGGCGCCCGTCGCCGAGCTGGTCGAGCTCGCGGCATCCGTCGGCGCGCTCACCGTGCTCGATGCGTGCCAGTCGGCCCCGCACCGCCCGCTCGAGCTGGGGCGGCTCGGAGTCGACTTCGCCGCGTTCAGCGCGCACAAGATGCTCGGGCCCACCGGGCTCGGCGTGCTCTACGGCCGTCGCGAGCTGCTGAACGCGCTGCCGCCCGGTCGCACCGGCGGCTCGATGATCACGACCGTCACGATGGAGAAGGCCGAGTTCCTGCCCGCGCCCCAGCGCTTCGAGGCGGGCACGCAGCCCGTCTCGCAAGCCGTCGCGCTGGGTGCGGCGGTGGGATATCTGACGGATGCCGGGGTGGCCGCCGTCCACGACCACGAGCTCGCCCTCGCCACGCGCCTCTACGAAGGGCTGGCGGGGATTCCCGGCCTGCGGCTCATCGGCCCGGGCGCCGGCGTGGAGCGCGCCGGTCTCGTCTCCTTCGACGTCGCGGGCGTGCACGCGCACGATGCCGGGCAGTTCCTCGACTCGAGGGGCATCGCGGTGCGCGTCGGCCATCATTGCGCGCAGCCGCTGCACCGCCGCCTCGGGCTCACCGCGAGCGTGCGCGCGAGCGTCTACCTGTACAACACCGCCGACGACGTCGATGTGTTCCTCGAGGCCGCCGCGGGCATCCGTCCGTACTTCGGGCTCTGAGCGAGAGGGAAGAACAGCATGGCCACACCGGAACTCGGCCGCTTCGGAATCTGGGTGGGCGGCCGCGCGAACCCGACACCCGAGCTCGCGTACCACCTCGAGACGCTCGGCTTCGGGGCGCTGTGGCTCGGCGGCCAGCCCGCCGGCCTCGCGCTCGTCGAGGCGGCGATCGCCAACACCAGCACGATCACGGTGGCCACGGGCATCGTGAACATCTGGACGGCCGACGCTCGCGAGCTCGCCGACTCCTACCACCGCATCGAGGCGGCGCACCCTGGGCGGCTGCTCGTCGGTGTCGGCGTCGGGCACCCCGAGGGCCAGGGGGAGAGGGCGCTCAAGCCCTACGGCGCCATGGTCGACTACCTCGACGTGCTCGACGACGAGGGCGTTCCGCTCGACCGCCGCGTGCTCGCCGCGCTCGGCCCGCGCATGCTCGAGCTCGCCCGCGACCGCTCGGCGGGTGCGCACCCCTATCTCGTCACCCCGTCGTACAACGAGAGCGCCCGGGCGATCCTCGGCGCGGGCAAGCTGCTCGCCACCGAGCAGCGCGCAGTGCTGCGCGAAGACGCCGAGGAGGCGCGCGAGCTCGGCCGCCCCAGCGTCGACCGGCCGTACCTCGGCCTGCGCAACTACGTGAACAACCTGAAGCGGCTCGGCTACAGCGCCGAGGACGTCGAGAGCCCCGGCAGCGACCGCCTCATCGACGACCTCGTGGTCTACGGCGACGACGCCGCGATCGAGGCACGTCTCAGTGCGCACCTGCGGGCGGGGGCGGATCACGTCGCGGTGCAGCTGGTGCAGGCATCCGATGACGACGTGCCGGCAGGCTACACGCACCTCGCCCGCGCGCTGGGCTTGCCGCGCGACGCCGGCGTGCAAGGCTGAGGACGTGCCGTACTCCGCCGCGGAAGACCGCTACCAGTCCATCCCGTACCGCCGCACCGGCCGCAGCGGCTTGCAGCTGCCGGCCGTCTCGCTCGGCCTGTGGCAGAACTTCGGCGACACGGCGCCGCTCGAGAACCAGCGGGCGATCCTGCGCCGCGCGTTCGATCTCGGCGTCACGCACTTCGATCTCGCCAACAACTACGGGCCGCCCGCCGGCAGCGCAGAGACCAACTTCGGCCGCATCTTCGCGGATGACTTCCGGCCGTACCGGGACGAGCTGATCATCTCGACCAAGGCCGGCTACAAGATGTTCGACGGCCCCTACGGCGAATGGGGCAGCCGCAAGTACCTGCTCTCGAGCCTCGACGCGTCGCTCGGGCGGATGGGCCTCGACTACGTCGACATCTTCTACTCGCACCGCGCCGACCCCGACACCCCGCTCGAAGAGACCATGGGCGCGCTCGACCAGGCCGTGCGCAGCGGCAAGGCGCTGTATGCCGGCATCTCGAGCTATTCGCCGGCGCGCACGCGCGAGGCGGTCGCGATCCTGCGCGAGCTCGGCACGCCCATCGTCATCCACCAGCCGAGCTATTCGATGTTCAACCGCTGGATCGAGGCGCCGGGCGAGGCCGGCGAGAGCCTGCTCGACACGGTCGGCGAGCTCGGCCTCGGCCTGATCGCGTTCAGCCCGCTCGCGCAGGGCCTGCTGACGAGCAAGTACCTGAACGGCGTGCCGGAGGGATCGCGCGCGACCAAGGCGCCGTCCTGGCGCGAGGGATTCCTCACCGACGAGGTCCTCGCGCGCGTGCGCGCGCTCAACGCGATCGCGGAAGCGCGCGGTCAGAGCCTCGCGCAGCTCGCGATCGCCTGGGTGCTGCGGGACGCCAGGGTCACGTCGGCTCTCATCGGGGCGTCGAGCGTCGCCCAGCTCGAGGACAATCTCGCCGCGCTCTCGAGGCTCGATTTCACGGCCGACGAGCTCGCCGAGATCGACCGCTACGCGGTCGACGCGGGCATCAACATCTGGCAGCGGTCCAGCGACGTGGATTGACTACCGGTCACGGTGTCTTTTCGCGCAAATAACACGTTCTTATGAATTCGCCAAGGTCGCTCGCCGTGAATTGACCGAGAGTACATGATCTGGAAAGGTGTCCGCGTAACCCATCCGGGGGCCGCGGCCCTCGTGCGAGGAGAACCTTTCATGACCACTACTCGAACGCAGACCCTGTCCCTGCCGGACACCGGTCTCAAGCGGCAGATCGGCTTCATCGGCCTGATGTGGGCCTCGGCAGGATCGATCATCGGCTCCGGCTGGCTGTACGGCGCACAGAAGGGCCTCGCCGCGGCAGGCCCCGCCGTCATCTGGTCCTGGATCATCGGCGCCGTCGCCATCCTGATCCTGGCGCTCGTGCACGCCGAGCTCGGCGGCATGTACCCGATCGCCGGCGGCACGGCGCGCTTCCCGCACCTCGCCTTCGGCGGCATCGCGGGCGGCGCCTTCGGCTGGTTCTCGTGGCTGCAGGCCGTGACGGTCGCGCCGATCGAGGTCATGGCGATGCTCGGCTACTGGCAGTCCCTCGCGCGCACGGAGCACTGGGGCTTCGGCGCGAACTTCCAGCATCCGAAGACCGAGATCCTGACGCCGAGCGGCATCGTCGCCGCGGTCATCGTCATGGCGGTGTTCACCGCGATCAACTTCTTCTCCATCCGCGCGCTGGCGAACACCAACAGCGCCGCGACCTGGTGGAAGATCGGCGTGCCCGTGCTCGCGATCTTCGTGCTCGCCATCATCAACTTCCACGGCAGCAACTTCGGCGCGGGCGAGAGCTTCGCCCCGAGCGGCCTCAAGGGCGTCCTGTCCGCGCTGCCCTCCGCGGGCATCGTCTTCGCGCTCCTCGGCTTCGAGCAGGCCGACCAGCTGGCGGGCGAGTCCGCCAACCCGAAGCGCGACATCCCGCGCGCGGTGATCGGCTCGGTCTTCATCGGCCTCATCATCTATCTGGCCCTTCAGGTGGTCTTCATCGCCGCCATCCCCGGCGACCACCTGCTCGGAACCTGGGCGAAGACCGCCGCGCAGTACGCCTCCGGCCCGTTCGCGCTGCTCGCCACCGCGGTCGGCGTCGGCTGGCTCGCGGTCGTGCTCTACGTCGACGCCGTCATCTCGCCCGGTGGCACCGGCCTGATCTACTTCACGGCGACGAGCCGCGTCTCCTACGGCCTGTCGAAGAACGGCTACTTCCCGAAGCTGTTCGAATCGACGACCCGTCGCGGCGTGCCGTGGTTCGGGCTCATCATCGCGTGGATCTTCGGCTGCGTCTGCTTCCTGCCGTTCCCGAGCTGGCAGTCGCTCGTCAACCTGATCACGAGCGCCTCGGTGCTCATGTATGCCGGCGCCCCGCTCGCCTTCGGCGCATTCCGCAGGCGGATCCCCGACGTCGAGCGGCCGTTCCGGCTTCCCGGCGGCGCCGTTCTCGCCCCGATCGCGTTCATCGTCTCGAACTGGATCATCCTCTGGACGGGCTGGCTCACCGACTACAAGCTCGGCATCTGCATCCTGATCGGCATCGCGATCATCATCCTGACGCGCGTGTTCAAGCTCAACCCGATCCCCGTGCACTTCAACTGGCGGGCGGCGCAGTGGCTGCTGCCGTACCTGATCGGCCTCGGCCTGATCGTCTTCCTCTCCGACTGGAACACGGACGCGAACGGCACGATCACGGGCCCCGACTGGCTGCCCTTCGGGTGGGACATGGGGGTGACCGCGGCGTTCAGCCTGGTCATCTACTTCTGGGCCGTCCACAGCTCGGTGGGCACCGAGGGCATCCTGCAGATGGCCGAGGAGACCTCCGCGCACGCCGAGCAGGAGACCGCGGAACTCGGCGCACCGATCGCCGGGTGACGCCGCTCTGACCGGAGCGGGGCGCGGGAGGAATCCCGTGCCCCGTTTTTCGGCATCCGGAATAACTGGATATCCGTACGGATTTACAGATAACATGACGGCGATGGATGTGCTGCGGATGCTGGGGGATGGGCTTGTCGATGCCTTCTCCATGTTCTGGGAGACGCTCTGGGCGCTCTTCCTCGGCTTCGCTCTCTCGGGGGCGGTGCAGGCCTTCGTCTCGCGCGCACGCATGCAGCGCATGCTCGGCGACCACCGCCCCGCGACGCTCGCGAAGGCGACGTTCTGGGGCATGGTGAGCTCGTCCTGCTCGTATGCGGCGAGCGCGCTCGCGAAGACGCTGTTCCGCCGGGGTGCCGACTTCACGACCTCGCTCGTGTTCATGATCGCGAGCACGAACCTCGTGATCGAGCTGGGGCTCGTGCTGTGGCTGCTGCTCGGCTGGCAGTTCGCGCTCGCCGAGCTCGTCGGCGGGGCGATCATGATCGCGCTGATCGGCCTGATCGGGCCGCGCGTGCTGGGCGGCCGCACGGGCGAGTCGGCGCGCGACCATCTCGACCGCTTCGAGAGCGGCGGGAGTCACGAGCACCAGCACGACCACGGCGGCGCGGCGCACGATGAGGTTCCGCTACGGCAGCGGCTGCGCAGCCGCGAGGGCTGGGGCGACGCGGCGGGCTACATGATCAGCGATCTGACGATGATCCGCAAAGAGCTCGTGATCGGCTTCGTCGTCGCCGGATTCATCACCGTGCTCGTGCCCGACGCCGTGTGGCAGTCGCTGTTCGCCACCGGTCACGGCTTCTGGTCGAGCCTCGAGAACGTCGTCGTCGGTCCGTTCCTCGCGATCATCAGCTTCGTCTGCTCGGTCGGCAACGTGCCGCTCGCCGCGACGCTCTGGCATGGCGGTGCGAGCTTCGGCGGAGTCGTCGCCTTCGTGTTCGCCGACCTGATCGCGCTGCCGCTGCTCGTGATCTACCGCCGCTACTTCGGCACGCGCGTCACCCTGCGCATCCTCGCCCTGTTCTGGGCGACGATGAGCGCGGCGGGGCTCGCGGTCGAGTACCTGTTCCGGTGGGTACGGATTCCTGAGCCCGAGCCCATCCACGCCATGACCGGCCACGGCATCGCCTGGGACCACACGACCTGGCTCAACCTCGCCGCGCTCGTGCTGTTCGCCGTCATGTACGGGCTGTACCGCGCCCGCCGTCGCAGCGCCGGGGCGGCGGGGAAGTACGCCAAGGACCCCGTGTGCGGCATGCAGGTCGAGATCGCGAACGCGCCGGCCGCCCGCATCCGCGGCGGCGAGACCTTCTACTTCTGCTCAGACCGCTGCGCCCGGCGCTTCGATGAGAGGGCTCTGCCCGAGGAAAGGAACGATGAGATGAGCGACCACCACGGTATGAGCCACGACCCGAACGGAACGCATCGCGACCCGGTGTGCGGCATGGCGGTGAGCCCCGAGACCGCGGCGGCGAGCGCCGAGTACGACGGGCAGACCTATTACTTCTGCTCGACCGGATGCCGCACCGCATTCGACCTGAAGCCCGAAGCGTTCCTGGCGGCGAGATGACGCTGCAGCACGAGCATCCGATCGACGCCGACGCGGTCGAGCAGGCGCGCGGCGCCGTGCCGAGCGCCGACGAGACGGCCCGACTCGCGGGTCTGCTCTCGGTGATGGCCGACCCGCTGCGCCTGCGCATCGTGTTCGCCCTCGACGAGACCGAGGAGCTCTGCGTCGGCGACCTCGCCCTCGCCCTCGATGTCAGCGAGGACGCCGCCGGGTACGCGCTGCGCCTGCTGCGCGCGGCCGGCCTCGTCGTGACGCGCAAGCACGGCCGGGTCGTCTACAACCGGCTCTCGCCCGACTTCCCCGAGCCGCTGCTGCACTACTGCCTGCGCGAGCTCATCAAGATCACGGCGTGAGCCCGGCGGTCGAGTAGCGCGGCTCGCCGCGCGTATCGAGACCCGTTAGCTGCGCCTGATCGTTCCGTAGACCCCACCCGTCACGGCAAGGAGATCCCCAGGCGCCAGCTCGAGGTCGAACCCGCGCCGGCCGCCCGACACGAGGATCGTCGCGAACCCCTCCGCCGACGCGTCGAGCACCGTCGGCAGCGGCGTGCGCTGCCCGACGGGCGAGATGCCGCCGACGACATAGCCGCTCTTGCGCTCGGCGACCTTGGACTCGGCGAGCTCGGCCTTCTTCCCGCCCAGCGCGGCCGCGAGCGCCTTGAGGTCGAGCATCGCGTCGACGGGCACGATGCCGATGCCGAGACCGCCCGGGGCATCCGTCGCCACCATCAGCGTCTTGAACACGCGCGCCGCCTCGATGCCGAGCTCGCGCGCGGCCTCTGCGCCGAAATCGGTGACGCCCGGGTCGTGCACGTAGCTGTGCGGGGTGAAGCGGATGCCTGCGCGCACGAGCGCTGCGGTGGCGGCGGTGGTCGGTGCAGCGTTCTTCTTGGCCATGGCAGTCACCAGTATCCCCGGCCGGCGGGCGGCACTAGTGCGATGACAGCCCGCCGAGCAGTGCGGTCAGCACCCGGGTGAGCCGCGGCCCCACCTCCACGATCGCGTGGCCGAGCCGCGGGTCACTGCGATAGAGCGCCTCGACCTCGGGTCCGGGCGTGGCCATCTGCCACAGCGCCCCTGCCATGCTCGTGGCCGTCGCGATGACGTCGACGCGCTGCTGCTCCGAGAGCCCGAGCAACCGGGTGAGCTCCGCGCCGATCGCGTCGACCTCCTCCAGCGTGACGAGTTTGAACTCGCGCACGGATTCCAGCGAGACGTTGCGCTCGAGGTTGAGCGGCGCCTGCGCGAGCAGGTCGCAGAACATCGGCCGGGCGACGAGCGAGTCGGCGATCGCCCGCGCGACGGCCGCGGGGGAGGAATCCGTCTGCTCCTGCAGGGCGGGCACGAGTGCGCCGCCCCACTCACGCCACCCCGTCGCCGTCAGCCTGAGGAAGATCTGCTCGCGCGTCTCGAAGTAGCGCAGCAGCGCCGACTTGTGCATGCCGACCTCGGCGGCGATCTCGGTGAGGGTGACGGTGCGGATGCCGGCGCGCGCGCCCAGCCGCGTCGCCGCATCGAGGATCGTCTGCTCGCGCTGCTGCTTCGCATCCGCGCTGCGGGCGCGCTGGAACTCGGTCGTGGCCACGCCACAATTTTAACACAACTGAGTTGCATTAATAATAAAACGGTGTTGTAATAAACGCATGACGTCGAATACTCAGACCTGGTTCATCACCGGCTCCTCGCGCGGCTTCGGCCGCGCCCTCGCCGAGGCGGCGCTCGAGGCGGGCGATCGCGTCGTCGCGACCGCGCGCCGTCCGGAGCAGCTCGCCGAGTTGGCAACGGAATACGGCGAGCGCGTGCTGCCGCTCGCGCTGGACGTGACGGATGCTGCAGCCGCCCGCGCCGCGATCGAGCAAGCGGTCGCCCGCTTCGGCCGCATCGACGTGCTCGTTAACAACGCCGGCTACGCGAACGTCGCGCCTATCGAGACGGGGGAGGAGGCTGACTTCCGCACCCAGTTCGAGACGAACTTCTGGGGCGTGTACAACGTGACGCGAGCGGCGATCCCGCAGCTGCGCACGCAGGGCGGAGGCCTCGTCGTGCAGTTCTCGTCGGTCGGCGGTCGGGTGGGGGGATCGCCGGGCATCGCGAGCTACCAGGCGGCGAAGTTCGCCGTCGACGGCTTCACGCGGGTGCTCGCCGCCGAGACCGCGCCGTTCGGCATCCGCACCCTGGTCATCGAGCCGAGCGGTTTCGCGACCGACTGGGCCGGCGCCTCGATGACGGTGCACGACGCGCCCGCCGAGTACGAGCAGACCGTCGGCGCGATGAACACGCGCATGCGCCAGACCGGCTCGCGCCCCGCCGGCGACCCGAAGCGGGCGGCCGAGATCATCGTGCAGACGGCGAAGCGTGCGGACATCCCCTCGCACCTGCCGCTCGGCGTGAACGCGGTCGACATGTCGATCGCCTACTCCGAGGCGCAGCTCGCCGAGGCCCGGCGTTGGCAGGCGGTCAGCCGCTCGGCCGACTTCGCCGAGGAGTACCCCGTCGAGTTCCCTGCAGACGCCGCCTGACGCACCATTCCTCTGATCGTGCTCGTGCTCGTGCTCGTGCTCGTGCGCGGCGACAATGGACGTCGGAATCGTGGCCGCTGAGTGACATCTGGTGTCGCCGGGGCGCCCCCGTGCCGCGGTGGAGTGAGAGGCTAGGAGCGTGAGCGACGCTGACCTGCCCCTCTCGGCTCACGCCGATGCGAGCGACCCGATGCCGCGGCGCCCGCTGGGAAGCGGCGACGGCTGGGTCGAGGGCCCCGACGGCAGCAAGTTCTGGGGCACCTTCGGCTCGGCGGGCCTGCTGCTCGTGAACCGCGAGGTCGGCGTGCTGCTGCAGCACCGCGCGGGCTACAGCCACTTCGGCGGCACGTGGGGCATTCCCGGCGGCGCACGCCATGAGGGCGAGAGCGCTGCACAGGGCGCCATCCGCGAAGCCAACGAGGAAGCCGGCGTGCCGGCCGACGCGGTCGTGATCGACTTCGAGTCCGTCTGGGATCTCGGCTGGTGGAGCTACACGACCGTCGTCGGCCACGTCGCCGAACCGTTCACCCCCGTCATCGGCGACGCCGAGAGCATCGAGCTGCGCTGGGTGCCGGTCGATGACGTCGACAGCCTGCCCTTGCACCCGGGTCTCGAGGCATCGTGGCCGGGGCTGCGGGCGCGCATCGGGGAGTTGCTCGGGTCGCTGTAGGGCGGGATCCGGGGATGCCGGGGGATGCCGCAGCCCGCGGGTCACCAGACCAGGCTGAGCTTCTCGCCAGGGTAGATCGTCGAGTAGCCGACGTTCGCACGGTCCATCATGTCGTCGACGCTGACGCCGAAGCGCGCGGCGATGCCCCAGGTCGTGTCGCCCTTGGCGACGACGTAGCCGACGGGGTTTCCGGCGTCGTCATGGATGACGGTGCCCTCTGCGCCGGCGCGCGGACCGAGGTCGGCGCTCGGCGGCAGCGTGACCGGGTCGATCGGCGTCTCTGATGGAGACGGCGACGGCGTCGACGTCGCGGCGGGCGGTGCGCTCGAGGCGGCAGCCGGCGTGGTGGAATCCGCCTGGGGCTGGGCGGTCGGCGAGGTGCACCCGGCGACGGCCATCGTGATGCCCAGAGCCACGACCGCTACTGCCAGCCGACGACGCATGCCACGAATCTAGCCTGCCCCTAGACTGGCCGCGTCGGATCTGACGCAGAGGGGGTGCTTCCCCCGGGTGGGCGGGCTTCATCATGGAGCGCGCCCATGTCCAACCCGATTCGCCTCGTCGTCGGCACCCGTGCCCTGCACGCCGGCTTTGTCGCCGTCATCGCATCGGCACTCGCCCTGGGCATGCTGCCCCTTGCGATCATCCTCTCGCTGCGCTCCGAGTCCCTGAGCCTCGCGGCCACGGCCGCCGGTGCGTTCGGCGTGGGGAACGCGTGCGGCGTGCTGCTGCAGGGCCGGATTCTGGACAGGCACGATCCGCGCCTGGTGATCTCGCTGTCTGCGGCCGTGACCGGTGCAGGCCTCGGGATGTTCGCGGCGGCCGCACCTCTGGGCGCCGTAGCCGATCTGGTGCTGCTCTGCGTCGCAGGGCTCGGCTTCCCGGCCATCACCGCGGCTGTGCGGGCGCAGCTGCCGATCGCGCTCTCCCGGCAGCCGGAGCGCACCGCGGCGTATGCGGTCCTGTCCCTCTCCTTCCAGGGCTCGATCGCCTGCGGCCCGGTCCTCGCCGGGGTGCTCGCGCCCGTGCTGCATCCGCGCGGCGCCATCGGGGTCGCTGCGTCGCTCGTCGTCGTCTCGTTGCTGTTCTTCGCACGCTCGTCAGAGGGCGGTGCACGGATGCCGCAGCGTGCGCGCCCGCGCGCCGGATCCCTTCGGCGGGCGATCCCGTTGTTCCTCATCAGTGCGGGTGTTGCGCTTCCGGTCGGGGCGCTGTCGGTCGCCGTTCCTGCGGTGGTCGACGAGGCGTCCCACGAGTCGCTCATCGGGTGGGTGCTGGCGTGCCTGCCGATCGGAGAAGGTGTCGGCGCGCTCGTGTACGGCTCGATCCGGATGCGGGGGACGCCCCAGACTCACGTCATCGTCTCGCTGCTCCTCGTCGCGGCGGTCTACTGCGCGGGGACTCTGGTCGCCTCGGTTCCGCTGCTGCTGAGCTCCGCGATCCTGCTGGCCGGCCTGCTCTCCAGCCCGATCGCGATCGGCATCTCCACTCAGCTCGACACCCTTGTGCCGGACGCGATCAGCAGCGCATACAGCGGGGTCGTCGCGGCGAGCATTGCCGGGTCGGCAGCCGGTTCGGTCGTGGCGGGCGCGCTCGTCGGCACGTTCGGCGCGACTTCTCCCATCGGGGCCGCGGCACTCGCGTGCGCCGTCGCGGCGGGAATCGCGGCCGTCCCGCTGCGGGGAGCGCGTCGCCTCGGTTGATCTCGCCGCCCCCGCATGATTGTCCGTGCCGATCCCAGGCAATAGCGTCGTGTCATGAGCGCTGGATCGGAAGCTGCCGGAGCCACGCGCTCGTGGGCTGCGATCTGGCGCTGGCTGCGCAGCGGCAGGCGCCGCCCCGGACGCTTCGCGGTCTACTCGGGGCCGAGGCGGCCCACCCGCTGGGGCATTCCGAAGCGGGTCTGGCGGGCGCTGCGTGGCCGGCAGGTCGTCGAGCTGACGCCCATCATTTATGTCATCGTCGTGGGCGGCGGCCTCGTCATCGGAGTCGTCCTGCAGCTGACGCTCGGGGTGTGGTGGTGGGCCCGCCGCCGCGTTGCTCGTCGCCCTGTGGCTCCTCGAAGGCAGCTCGGCATTCTGGGGCGGCCGCTTCGGCAGGCATCCGTACACCCTGCGCACCGAATTGCTGGCAGCCTTCGCGCCGCGGCGCGGTGCTGTCGCCCGGCGCGCGGAGGACCGGGCAGAACTTCTGGGCTGCGGCCTGCCGTTCTTCGCGCCGGCCGAATGGACGGGCGCTTTCGCGTTCGGCGGCCGGGGTGGCAGCGGGGGAAAGCTCACCACGGTGTCCATCGTGTGCCTGCCGCCCGGGAAGGAGTGCGGGAGCGGTACCGACCTCACGATCACGACGGAGGCTGAGGCCCGCGACGAGGACGGTGTGCGATGGCACCTGTTCCGGCCGAACGAGGGTGAGGCGGTGTGGCAGCCGCTCGTGCTGCGCGTCGACGGGCGGGACCTCAGCGGTGGGGCCTCGAACACGAGGGTCGCAGCTATCGCTACGCGCGCGTCGATGACTGCTGGGTGACCGTCGAGGGCCCGGCCGAACTCGCTGCGCTGCCGCTTCGAACAATCGCCCCGGCATCCGTCGGCGGCTCGTAGTTGCCGGCTACGGCGTGTCCGCGACGGCCGCGACGGCCTCGATCTCGACCAGTTGGTTCCAGTAGCCGAGAACCGTGACGCCGAACAGCGTGCTCGGCACTTCGTGCTCGGCGAAGGCCGCCCGCACGACGTTCCAGACGGTGCCCAGGTCCTCGTTCTGCGTCGTCGCGACGAGCACCCGCGTGTAAGCGACATCTGAGAGCTCGGCACCGGCGGCACCCAGCGCGCTGAGCAGGTTCTCGATGCATTTCGCGGCCTGCCCGGCGTAGTCACCAACCGGGCCGACGGTCCCGTCGGCGTCGAGCGGGCACGCTCCGGCGAGGTGGATCAGCCGCGTTCCTGGCGCCACGGATGACGCATACGCATAACCGGGCGTCTCGGCGAGCGCATCGGACCGGATCAGGCTGACGTTGGGCACGCGATGACCCTAGCCGACGCGCGGGAGGCGGCGGTCACCGGTCGCATCCATTCAGCCCGGCGCGCTTTACCGAGAAGTGCGGGGATGTTGCCTCGACGCGATGGGCACGACATCGCCGCACTTCTCGCGTGGACGACGCGCGCTGGGAGCGGCGAACGGATGCCGGGTCAGGCGTCGGCGGTCGCGAGTTCCGTCTTCCAGCGCACCAGCGAGCGCACGGTCGAGCTCGGGTCATTCCGCAGGCGCTCCATCGCGTCCTCCGGCACGAAGTAGTTGATCGCGAGGAATCCGCGCACCTGCTCGCTCGGGTCGTCGACCAGGCCCCGCAGCACATCGCACGGCGTCGCCTCGTTGCGTGCCACGCAGCCGCGCACGCCCTCGTCCGCGTCGCGCGCCAGCTTCTCGAACAGGTCGACCGGTGTGTTGTAGCTCGAGGCCACCGCCTCGCGGATCTTCGGGTTCCGATCCGCGGCCAGCAGCCGCAGCCTGCGGATCTTGCTTTCGGTCACCGGGGGAGCGGGGTGCAGCTCGGCCACCTGCTCCGGAGTCAGCTGCGAGGGCGCGAGCCGCCGCATCTGCTCGCGCTGGGCGGGGGTGTTGAACCGGATGCACGACATGTCTTCACGGTAACCCCAGAACTCCGCCAAGGTCGGGAAGCTAGGGTCGGTCGAGCCATGGATGCCCTTCTCGCCCGCCTCGAGCCGACCTTCCGGTTCCTCGATCGCGTGGCAGGCGGCAGGCTCGCCGGCGTCATGGCCGCCCCAGAGGCAGTCGCGCACCCACGCACCCGGCGGGCGTTCGCGCGTGTCGCGTGGCTGCTCGCCCTCGAGTTCCTGCTCGGGCTCGCCGCGGTGGTGATCGCGGTCGCGATGGCGGCGCGCGGGGCATCCGTCACCCTTCCGGTATGGATGCGCACCGTTGTCGTCCTCGGCATCACGGCCACGCTGTTCTACTTCACCTGGCGCGCGTCGCGCGGCTGGTACTGGGCCTATCAGCGGCTCGTGCTGTTCACCCGCATCTTCCCGGTCGTGACGCTGGTGCTCGCCGCGATCCCGCACCTGTACCCCGCCTGGATGATCACCGAGCAGATCGTGTTCAGCCTGATCCTGCTCGGCATCGGCGCCTACCTCGGCTCAGCCCAGCTGCGCGAGGTCTTCCCCCGACCCGCGGCGGCGAAACCAGGGCACGAGCGCTGAGACGCGTGCCTGGTACCCGGCGTACTCGGGGTAGCGCTCGCGCGAGATCTGCTCGGTCATGCGCGTCGAGCCGATGAAGAGCACCGTGAGCAGGGCGGGGCCGATGACCGTCCACTGCCACAGCGACCCGGCCGCGACGCACCCGAAGAAGAACAGCAGCCACCACTGCGACTGCTCGAAGAAGAAGTTGGGGTGGCGTGAGAACCGGAACAGCCCGGTCTGCAGGAAGCGCGGGCGGGGGTCGCGGCCGGCGGCGCGCTCGGACTTCTTCCACTGCTGGAAGTTCCATTGCTGCTGATCGGCGACCGTCTCGCCGACGAGCGCGGCGAGGAACGCGGCGGCGAGAATCCAGTCAAGGGCGTTGAGTGCAGACGGATGCCGCCACGCCGTGTATGCCGGAAGCGAGATCAACAGCAGCAGAACGTTCTGGTAGCACACGATGAAGAGCAGGTTGAAGACCTCGAACAGCGGCCGGGGCATCCGTGCCCTCAGAATCGCCCAGCGGTAGTCCTCGCCCCCGCGCGCATAGCCGCCCTTGCGCGCGAAATTGAAGGTGAGACGGATGCCCCACAGGGTCACGAGCCCCGCCATGAGCAGCAGCCGCGGGTTGTCCAAGCCCGCCTCAGCGGCGAAGACCCAGACGTACACGACCGGCACGATCGACCAGATCCGGTCGACCCATGAGTGCTCGCGGGTGATCAGCGAAAGCACCCAGGTGAGCGCGCAGACGCCGATCAGAATCCAGAAATCCACGTGAAGAGGGGCCACGTGAGTCATCGTAGGCGCGTGTTTGCCCGGTTCCCCGCCGTGACCTTTCCGATACGCTAATCACACGAAGGAGGACGATGGTGGCCGACGAGAACCCCCTGCGCGAACCGGCGAAAGCCAACGAAGCGACGACTGCGCGCTTCGGTGAGGAGTTCGCCCAGGCCATGAACGTCGACGGCACCGGGGTGACCGCCGACGAGCTCGAGGCCATCAACGCGCTGCCGTCGGGCTCTGCGCTGCTCATCGTGCGCCGCGGGCCCAACACGGGCGCGCGCTTCCTGCTCGACGCCGACACGACCGTCGCGGGCCGCCACCCCGACGCCGACATCTTCCTCGACGACGTCACCGTCTCTCGGCGTCACGCCGAGTTCACCCGGCACGGCACCCTCTTCGAGGTCCGCGATCTCGGCTCTCTCAACGGCACCTACTACGACGGCGTGCGCATCGAGTCGGCCCTGCTGGTCGACGGCGCCGAAGTGCAGATCGGAAAGTACCGCTTCACGTTCTACGCGTCGCGCGCCGACCTGGGCAAGAAGTAGTGGCGCGCACCGCGGCCCAGGCGAAAGACGCCGGGCCGGTACTTCTGAGCATCGGTCAGGTGCTCGCGAAGCTCACCCCTGAGCACCCCGAGCTCACCCCGTCGAAGCTGCGCTTCCTCGAAGAGCAGGGGCTCGTCTCGCCCGCCCGCACGCCGTCGGGCTACCGCAAGTTCTCGGCAGAAGACCTCGAGCGGCTCAAGCTCGTGCTCTCCATGCAGCGCGACCACTATCTGCCGCTCAAGGTGATCCGCGACTACCTTGCCGACCTCGATGCGGGGCTCAGGCCGCTGCTGCCGGGCGGCGCCGGACCGACTCGGCCCAACATGCTGTCGACGGCTCGCCGCTTCACCCGCGACGAGCTGCTGCGCGAGTCCGGGGCGACGCCTCAGCTGCTCGCCGACGCCGTGAGCGCGTCGCTGATCCAGCCGTCCGAGCTCTTCGGCGAGGATGCCCTGCAGGTGCTCACCGCGCTTGTGGGGCTCGCCGCGCGGGGCATCGGGCCGCGTCACCTGCGCACGGTGCGCGCCGCCGTCGAGCGCGAGCTCGGGCTCATCGAGAGCGCCGTGGCGCCGCTCGCCCACCGCCGCGACGCGTCCGGCCGCGCGAAGACCGCCGACACCGCGCAAGACATCGCCAGGCAGCTGGACGTCGTGCGACGTACGCTGCTGCAGGCAGGGCTCGACAGACTGACGCCCTAAACCTCAACTTGAGGGTGAAACTCGCGACACGCCGGAGCCAGGTGGCCGATGTGATTGCCCGGCCTCCCGGTGCTGAGTACCGTTTACTCAGTGCTCCACCCCACACGAAAGGTACGCGCATGAGCGAAGCCGCAGGCCCCGAAGGGCGCCTCGATCTGCAGTACCTCTTCACCGATGGCCTGCCCGACATGGCCGACGAAGTGGGGTACAAGGGGGCGGTCGCGGCGAAGGCGGCGGGCATCAGCTATCGCCAGCTCGACTACTGGGCCCGCACCGAGCTGGTCGAGCCGACCGTGCGCGGGGCATCCGGCTCGGGCTCGCAGCGGCTCTACGGCTTCCGCGACATCCTCGTGCTCAAGCTCGTCAAGCGCCTGCTCGACACCGGCATCTCGCTGCAGCAGATCCGCGTCGCGGTGAATCAGCTGCGCGAGTCGGGCGTCACCGACCTCGCCGAGACCACGCTCATGAGCGACGGTGCATCGGTCTACCTGTGCACCTCGAACGATGAGGTCATCGACCTCGTCAGCCAGGGCCAGGGCGTCTTCGGCATCGCCGTCGGCCGCGTGCTGCGTGAAGTCGAGGCGAGCCTCGTCGAGATCGACCCTGTCGAGGCGGCGGACCCCGCCGACGAGCTCGCCGCGCGCCGGGCGGCGCGCAAGCAGGTTTCGTAGCGCTCTCCGCGCTACAGCTACGGGAACGCGCGCGCGTCACGCCTGTAGCGGATTCCCGTAGCTGTAGCGCAACGCGGCTGCGGGGCTCTTCGGCCGTGCGGAACGGTCGGTCTCCGGCCTATGCCTCGGCGACGTCGGGGCGGCCGAGGCCGCGCGGCGCGGGGGTCTCGGCGCCCTCCTGCGCGTACTCGCCGAGCCGGGCCGTGCGCATCACGCGTTCGAGCAGCAGATCGAAGTTGTGCGCCATCTCCTGAGCGGACTCGCCCGGCCACACGTGCAGCGGCTTCGCCGCACCCTGGGCCTGCTGCAGCGAGGTGCGCTCGGGCAGCTGCGGCGAGAGCACGAGCGGACCGAACATGTCGCGCAGCTCCTTGATGCGGAACTGGTGCTCGAGGGACTGCACGCGGGCGCGGTTCACGATGATGCCGAGCGGCTGCAGGCGCGGCGCGAGACCGCGGCGGATCTCTTCGACGGCCCGCAGCGCGCGGTCTGCCGCGGCGACCGAGAACAGCCCGGGCTCGGTGACGACGGCGACGCGATCGGATGCCGCCCAGGCCGTGCGCGTCAGGGCGTTGAGACTCGGCGCGCAGTCGATCAGCGTGAGGTCGTACTCGTGCTCGAGGTGCACCAGCGCGTCCTCGAGCTTCCACAGATCCTTGACCGACGGATGCGGGCCGTCGAAGTTGATGGCGGAGGGCGAGCCGATCATGACGTCGACCTTGCCGGGACGGCCCCGGGTCCAGCCGCTGGGGGCGATCGCCGCGCGGACGATCTTCTCCTTCGGGCTGGCGAGGACATCGGCCACATTGAGGTGGCCCGCGACCGAGATGTCCATGCCGGTCGAGACGTCGGACTGAGGGTCGAGGTCGATCACCAGGGTGCGCAGACCCTTGGCGAACGCCGCCGACGCAAGTCCCAGGGTCACCGTGGTCTTGCCGACACCGCCCTTGAGGGAACTGACGCTGAGTACGTGCACGCCTAGAAACTTACCGTCAGTGGTTCGGAGGAACCTAACCGTTCCCTGCGTACGGCGAGGCTCCGCAGACGCCGCCCCGCCTAAGCCGCTCGATTCGTCAGGATGACGGTCGCGCCCGCACCGAACATGAAGCCGACGCCCTGTACGAAGCTCGTCTTCACGTCGGGCACCTGTACGACGGCTTCGCCGCGTAGCTGTCTGACCGCTTCTTGGATGGCGAACATGCCGTACATGCCGGAGTGCGTGTAGGAGAGGCCGCCGCCCTGGGTGTTGATCGGCAGGTCGCCGCCGGGCCGTGTGTGGCCTTCTTTGTAGAAGGCGGCGGACTCGCCCTTCCCGACGAAGCCGGTGTCTTCGAGCATGTAGAGCGGCAGGTGGGCGAAGGCGTCGTAGAACATGACGTGGTCGATGTCGTCGTGGCTGAGCTCTGCGGTCTGGAAGGCCTCCTGCGCGCCGCGGCGGAAGGGGCCGAAGCTGTCGAGCTCGTCCATCTGCGAGACGATCACGCTCTCGGTGCCCTCACCCGAGCCGAGCAGGTAGACCGCGCGGACGGCGGAGGGCAGGTCGCGGGCGCGCTCGGCGCTCGTGACGACGAGCGCGCCGCCGGCATCCGTGACCACACAGCACATGTCGCGGGTGAAGGGGTAGGCGACGGGGGGAGCGGCGAGCACGCCCTCGACGTCGATGGGGTCGCGCCTCAGTGCGCGCTCGTTCGGGATCGCCCACAGCCGCTGCGAGACGACCACCTCGGCGAGATCCTCACGGGTGAAGCCCCGCTCTTTGAGGAAGGCGAGCACCGGGGTGGTGAAGCTGGAGTACGGCGCGAGCGCCCCGAACGGCTGCTCGAACTGCCCGGCAGGGGAGGACGGCGCTCCGGCATAGGCCGGCGTGCCGACGTGGGAGCGGCCGGACTCGCCATGGGTGATGAGCACGACGCTCGCGGCGCCGGCGGCGATCGCGGCAGCGGCGTGGCGCACCAGCGCGATGAAGCTGCAGCCGCCGATCATGGTGCCGTCGACCCAGCGCGGGCGGATGCCGAGCTGGTCCGCGACCTCGATGGGCGTGGGCCCCGCGGTGGCGACACCGTCGATCTCAGACTTGTCGATGCCGGCATCCGCGATCGCCCGCCTGGCCGCGTTCGTGTGCAGATGGATCATCGACACATCGGGCAGCGCACCGATGCGATCGGTCTCCGAAGCACCGACGATGGCGATGTTGCCGCCGTGCATGCTCGTGGCGGTCATCGCGCGACCTCCTCGTCCGGCGTGAAGAGCGGCAGGAACTGGTCCCCACGCGGCTCGAAGGTGACCCGCAGGCGAAGGCCGAGTGGGAGTTTCTCCGGCACGGGTTCGACGCCGACGATGTTCGACATCATGCGGACTCCTTCGTCCAGCTCGACGAGCGCGATGACCTGCGGCTGCTCGGTCTTGAACATCGGCAGGGGGCGGTAGTTGATGTTGTACGACGCCAGCGTCGCCTTGCCGCTGACGGTCTGCCATGCGACGTCGTCGGAGTCGCACCGCGGGCAGAACGGGCGCGGATAGAAATAGAACTTCTCGCAGGAGTTGCACCTTTGTATACGCAACTGCCCTTCTTTGGTTCCTTCCCAGAACGGCATTGTCTCGGGCGTCGGCACGGGAACAGGTCCATCTGACACAGCAGCACCTTTCGATGTTCGATCGAGTTGACCTCAATGTATACATTTGTGAAGCGCGTGTGTAGCCTCGTCTTGACACGGCCGATCATCCCGGCGGCCGCACACAAGGGAGTGTTCAGAAATGGGTGTACTTGACGGTCGCGTCGCGATCATCACCGGAGGCGGCAACGGCATCGGGGCCGCGATCTCGAGGTACTTCTCGCGTGAGGGCGCCTCGCTGGTCATCAACGATCTCGGCACGCGCCCCGACGGCACGGGCGGCGACGAGGGGCCGGCGCACCGGGTCGCGGACGAGATCACCTCGGGCGGCGGGCAGGCGGTCGCCGACGGCGGCGACATCGCCGATGCGGCGACCGGCGAGCGGCTCGTGAAGACGGCCGTCGACACCTACGGCAAGCTCGACATCGTCGTCAACGTCGCCGGCATCCTGCGCGACCGGATGATCTTCAACCTGGACGAGAAGGACTGGGACGCGGTCATCCGCGTCCACCTGCGCGGGCACTACTCGACGGTGCGCCCCGCGTCGGCTTACTGGCGCGAGCAGCGCAACCCCGACGGCCACTACCGTGTCATCAACTTCACCTCGGCCTCCGGCCTGCACGGCTCGCCCGGCCAGCCGAACTACGCCGCGGCCAAGATGGGCATCGTCGGCCTCACGTACTCGCTGGCGCAGGGGCTCGCCCGCTACGGCGTGACCGCGAATGCGATCGCCCCCGGTGCCGCCACGCGGCTCACCGCGACCGTGCCGGACTCGCAGCGGATCGGCTCGACCGACAACGGCGACGACGACCCGCAGCGCTCGCCCAACAACATCGCACCCCTCGCCGCCTACCTCGCGAGCGAGCGCAGCGACTGGCTGAGCAGCCGCGTGCTCTCGGCGTCGGGCTACCACGTCGGGCTCTACAACAACCCCGAGGAGATCGCGGCGCTGGACGGCACCGAGCCGTGGTCGTTCGACAACCTCGCGTCCTCGATCGAGTCGGAGTTCCAGCCGAAAGCAGACGGTCTTCCCTACTCGATGTTCGCCTCCCAGGTAGCGCACGCCGCGGCGAAGTAGCCGTCTGCAGCACCGCCCGTTTCGGGGCCCACCGCGTCGTCGCGGTGGGCCCCAACGTGCTTAAAGAAGGCAATCTGTATACCTGAAATCCCCAAGTTCGACGTAATTACGCCAATTCTGGCCTATTTGTATACACAAAGCAGATCGCGGAGTACAGTCTCTCGAAAAGTCGGCCCCTCCGACAGATTGCGAGAGTGTTCAATGGCGAACCGGAATCCCGTCTCCTGGATGTGGAGGCGCGAACTCGGGGCATACCCCAAAGGCCTGCTGCGGTGGTGGCTGCTGTTCCTCGTGGTGGCCTCCAACATCTGCCTGACGTCGCTCGGGCTGATTCTGAGCCCGATCTCGCCCCTGCTGCTGGGGCAGATGCACATGTCGACCGCCTTCTACTCGTATCTGCTCGTCGTCGCGGGCCTCGTGGGCGCGCTGACGGGCTATTTCAGCGCCCTCTCCGACCGGATCGGCCGTTCGAACCTGCTCGTCTACGGCGCCCTCGCTGCCGGCCTCATCGCCTTCTTCGGCGTGCCGAGCGCGACGACCAAGTGGGAGTTCGCCGTCTGGTACTGCGTGATGGGCTTCGCCGACGGCATCGCGATCGCGACGAGTGCGACCCTGATGCGCGATCTCACGCCGCAGACCGGGCGGGCGACCGCGATGGGCGTGAACACTCTCGGCACCGGGGTCGGTGCGCTCGGGGTGAGCTTCTTCGCCTCGGTCCTCCTGGCGCACACGACCGACTGGAGGGTGATGCTCCACCTGACCGGCGGCGTGTGCCTCGCGGCCTTCGTCGTGCTGTTCGTCTTCATGAGAGAGCTGCCCGCGCATCTGCGGGCCCAGGTCGTCGTGGTGGCCGAGGACGAGAAGGTCATCGAGAAGGTCACCCAGGTCAACGACCTCAGCAAGGTCATCGAGGTGACGGTGCGCACGTCGAGCTGGCGCGACGTCATCACCTTGCGGCTGCTCTCCGCGAACGCCGCCATGATGCTGTATCTCGTCATCTTCGTGACCGCGAGCGGATTCCTGATCCTCTACAACACCGAGATCCAGCACCTGTCCCTCGCACAGGCGAACAGCCTCGGCGCCTTGTTCTGGCTGGCGAACTGCGTCGCGCTCGTCGGCTTCGGCCTGATCTCCGACTGGCTCACGGTGCGCAAGCCGATCATGTTCGCCGGTGCGATCATCGTGGTCGTCTCGCTGATCTTCGTGATGACCGCGCACGACGCCTCGTACTGGCGGCTGGCCGTTCCGATGATCTGCTGGTCGATCGGGATGGGCGGCGGGTTCTCGCCCTGGTACGCCGCGTACAGCGAGGATGCCGAGGCGCGCAACCCGGCGCTGGTCGGCACCGCGTTCGCGGTCTTCGGCGTCGTGAACCGCTTCTCGAGCGTCATCGCGGGGCTCATCATCCCCGTGGCGATCGGCACGCCCATCGCCACCGAGGCCGGGTGGCGCGTCTGGTTCATCGCGTGCATGGCCATGATGCTGGCGTTCATCCCGCTGTGCGCGTACGGCCTGGGCGGCTACTACAGCCCGCGCAAGTCGCGCGCGGCCATGCGCGAGCGCTCGGCTGCGGCGCGGCAACGGGCCGCCGAGGCCGCCGCGCTGTATACCTCAGCGACGTGATCTGAGACGATTTCGCCGAATATCTCGTTTTCTGTATACAGAGACGGCCTTTCGGGAGTACAGTCCCAGCCAAGCCGGACCACGGATCTCGCCGGGTGGCGGATCGGTTCCGCGGACGATGTCGTCCGCTGGAGAATCCCGGACCCGCAATACGAAGGGCAGCGCGGCCCCGAGTCGCTTCCTTCGCCGATACCCCGATCCCTTTTCGCAGAGATAGGTAGCTACGCAATGACGAGTACTGCTATCACCCCGCCGGCCCCGGTCGGAGCCGTCGAACGCCGTCTCCAGAAGATCCACATGCAGCCGGTCACGGCCGTGGCCATCGTGGCCGCGCTCATCGTGCTGGTCGGCGACAGCCAATCGCTCGCCCTCATCCCGCTGGTCGGCACGATGGCCGCCGAATACCACCTCACGGCCGCCCAGTCGCCGCTGGTCCTGTCGATCCTGAGCATCGTGGGCGCCGGCGCCGTCCCCGTCCTCACGCGCGTCGCTGAGCGCATCAGCCTCCGCGGCTTCCTCATCATCGGCCTCGGAATCGCCACGGTCGGCAACCTGTTGTGCGCGGTGGCTCCCGGGTTCACGCTGCTGCTGATCGGGCGGCTCCTGCTCGGCCTCAGCGCAGCCGCCCCGATCTCGATCGCCCTGATGCGCGAGAAGTCGCGCGATGTGCACGGCACCAACCGCGGCATGGGGCTCATCACGGCGGCGATCGGCCTCGGTGTCGCGATCTCGTTCCTGATGGGCGGCACGGTGCTTGCGCTCAACGGCAGCGTCAGCGTCGTCTTCTGGATCATGGCGCTGCTCGCCGCGATCTCGCTCATCGGCGCCTGGATCCTCGTGCCCGACTTCAAACTCGAGGCGAAGGAGCACATCGACTACGCAGGTGCGGTCCTGCTGATCATCGGGCTCACGGCCATCGCGGTCGGCATCAGCTACGGCGCCGACTGGGGCTGGACATCCGCAGGGACGCTCGGTGTGCTCATCGGCGGCGCGGTCGTGATGGCGATCTGGGTGTGGGTCGAGCTGTCGGTCAAGGAGCCGCTCATCGACCTGCGCATCACCTTCAAGCAGACCACGGTTCCCGCCTACTTCTCCGCAGGCATCTATTCGGCGCTCGCGATCCTGTCGAACCTGGCCGTCACGACCTTCGCCCAGATCCCCGCCGAGGAGCTCAAGGCCTTCGGTCCGCTCGCCTACGGCCTCACCGACTGGGGGCACACGGTGCTGGAATCCGCCATGTTCCTCATGCCCACCGCGTTCTTCGTGCTCTTCGGCGGATTCATCATGGGGCCGATCATGACGAAGCTGGGGCTCAAGCAGACGATGGTCTTCGGTGCCCTGCTCACCATCATCGGCTTCGCGTTTCTCGCGATGTGGCACTCGACCTGGTGGGCGAACATGCTCGGCATGGCGATCTGGGGCTTCGCCTTCGCGCTCGGTTACTCGGCCGCCAACGCCGCGTACCTGCACGCCGCGAAGGACAAGGAGGCCTCGCTGTTCTCCGCTGCGGGCACCATGGTGTTCGCGAGCATCGGCTCCTTCGGCGCCGTGGTGTTCTCCGCCGTGCTCGCCGGCAACCTGCTGATCCACCAGCTGCCCGCCGAGGCGGCCGCCGCCGCGCTGAAGGCCAGCCCCGCGCTGGGCTCCCTGCCGTCTGCGGGCGCCTTCACCTGGTCGTGGATCGTCTGCGCCATCGGCGGCGGCATCCTGCTCGTGCTGGCCATCGTGCACAAGAACGCCGAGTATCAGGGCGGTCTCACCGAGGAGCTGATGCTCGCCTCCAGTGAGGTGACCGGCGCTCCCGAGAAGGAGATCATCGTCGAGGACTGACGCAGTAATAAAGGAAGGGCCCCGGATCGCTCCGGGGCCCTTCCTTTCTGCGTGTTCAGATGCCGAGCGCCTGCGCCAGCCTCTCAGAGCGCTCTGCCGGGGTGCCCAGCACGAGCCGCACCGTCGCGGCCTGCTTCTGATACAGGTGTGCGTCGTGATCCCAGGTGAAGCCGATGCCGCCGAGTGTCTGCACGAGGCGGATGGCGCCCTCCAGAGCGATGCCCTGCAGCTTGCTCAGGGCCGTGAGGCCGGCGACGACGAAGTCCTCCGGGTCCTCATCGGCCGCCGTCGTGGCCTGACGCAGGATCGACAGTGCGAGCTCGTCCTCCATCGCAAGCTCCGCCAGGGGGAACTTGACGCCCTGGAACGAGCCGATGGGACGGCCGAACTGGAAGCGGTCCTTCGCATACTGCACGGCGATCTCGAGCGTCTTCGCGAAGCCGCCGTACAGGTTCGCGGCGATGACGGTCGACGCGACCGCGTCGGCGTAGGCGAGCAGCTCGCCGAAGTCGGCGGTGGCGACCTTGCGCGCCGGCGCATTCGCGAAGGCGACCGAGGCGGCCGAGGTCGAGCGGTCGAGGGTGTCGAGCTTGGTCACCTCGACGCCGTCGCCGGCCTCCACGTAATACAGCCCCTGCGTGCCGCCTTCTGTCGCAAGCACCAGGAACGCCTGCGCGGCCACCCCGTCGAGCACGAAGCTCTTGGTGCCGCTCACGGCGCCGCCGCTGACCGTGACCGAAGGAGCGGCGGGGATCCACCCGCCGTTGCCTTCGGCGAAGGCCGGGACGACGAGCAGCGAGCCGTCGGCGATCTTCGGCAGCACCTCGTCGGCCAGCGCCCCGTCGCCGCTCTTCGCGATGACGGCGGTCGCGATCGCGAGGCCGCGATACGGTGTCGGCGAGATGTGCGCGCCGAGCGCCTGCAGCACGATGGACGCCTCCGAGAGTCCGAGTCCGAGGCCGTCGTGGTCCTCCGAGACCAGGATGCCGGGCACACCGAGCTCCACCAGCGCTTTCCACAGCTTGTCGTCGAACGGCGCGCCGGCCTCCTGCACCTCCCGGACGCGCTTGGTGTCGCCTGCGCTGTCGAGCACGTCATCGACGGCCGACTTGAAATCGAGTTGCTCCTCAGTGAGCGTGAGTGCCATGTCTTGTCTTCCTTATTGATCGAGAGAGAGATCGAGGGATGCCTGAGCCGCGCTACGCGCCCTGGCGGATCTGCGTGAACGGGATGCCGCGGTCGACCTGCGGGTCCTTCTCGAGCCCGAGCACGCGCTCGCCGATGATCCCCTTCTGGACCTCCATGGTTCCGCCGGCCGTCCAGGAGGACGCGCTGCCGGCGAACATGGCCGTGATGCCGGGGTAGAGCCCGTCGCCCTCGGGCGTGAAGCCGCTCCATGAGACGAGGGCGGTGCCGAGGATCTCGCTGACCAGCTCGGCGGTGCGGCGGTTGGCCTGCGCTCCCGCGAGCTTCGCGATCGAGCCGCGGGCGTTGAGCGCGATGCCGGCGGCGGCCTCCGCGCGCATGCGCAGTGACAGCAGGCTCGTGCCCTGCTCGAGCACGTACAGCTCGGCGAGCGCGGCGCGCACGCCCGGCTCGTCGGTGCGGCCGAGCTTCTTGGCTGCGGCGAGCACATTGTCGAAGGCATACGGCCCCTCGCTCCGGGTCGAGCCGGTGCCGATCGAGATGCGCTCGAAGCGCAGCATCGCCACGGCGGCGTCCCAGCCCTTGCCGAGCTCGCTGAGGCGGTCCTCCTCCGGCACGAAGACGTTGTCGAAGAAGATCAGGTTGAACGGCTTCTCGCCGGTCGCGACGCGCAGCGGGTTGACCTGCACGCCCTCTGCCTTCATGTCGATGAGGAACATCGTGAGGCCCTGGTGCTTCGGCACGTCCCAGTCAGTGCGGGCGACGATGACGCCGCGCTCGCAGTACTGGGCGCTCGTGGTCCACACCTTGGAGCCGGTGATGCGCCAGCCGCCGTCGACCTTCTCTGCCTTCGTGCGCAGGCCGGCGACGTCGGACCCGGCGCTCGGCTCCGAGAACAGCTGGCACCACAGGTCGTCGCCGCGCCACAGGCGGGGGAGGTACTTGGCCTTCTGCTCCTCGGTGCCGAGCAGGTTGATGATGGGGCCGCACATGCCGTGGCTCACGCTGTACGTCATGCGGGGTACGGCGAAGTCGGCGGCCGCGCGCTCCCACGCCTGCCGCTCTGGCTCACCGAGGCCCTGACCGCCGTACTCCTCGGGCTGCGTCAGCGCCGCGAAGCCGGCATCGAAGATCTTGGCCTGAAGGGCCCTCTCGTAGGCGACGAGCTCCTCGCCGCGGGTGCGGCGGACGGCGCCAGCGCGCTCGACGTTGGCCTCCAGCCAGGCGCGGGCCCGCGCCTCGAAGCCTGCGGCCGAGGTGTCGCTCTCGGCCTCTGCAGTGATAGTCATTGGGAATCCCTCTACATCGGGTGCCGGACACCTGCAGACATCGGTGTCTGCAGACCTGTATTGCACATTAGCCCGCGACACCGTGGGTGTATACAGCACCATCGACAAATCCGGCGATCGCTGGCAAGATTCCCCGCAAGCGCGCATAGTTTGTATACCCAGACGGAAAGTGCAGGGCCTGATGTCAACGACGACACCGTTGCGGCCACCCGTGCGTCGGCGGCCCGCATTCCTGGAGTCACTGCGCGTGCCGGTCGTGGCCGCCCCGATGCTGATCGTGTCCGGCCCTGAGCTCGTGGTGGCCGCCTGCCGCGCCGGCGTCCTCGGCGCGTTCCCGACCGCCAACCCGCGCGGCGACGGCGAGCTGGAGCGCTGGCTCGTGCGGATCGAGCGAGAGTTGAATGAGGCGAGGGATGCCGGGGAATCCGTCGCCCCGTATGTGCCGAACCTCATCGTGCACCCCTCCAACGTCCGCCTCGCGGCGGACGTCGAGGCCATCGTGCGCCACCGCCCGGCGGCCGTCATCACGAGCGTCGGCTCGCCGGCGCACGTGCTGCCCGCTCTCAAGGACGCCGGCATCGAGGTGTGGTCGGACGTCGCGAACGTGCACCACGCCCAGCGCGCCATCGAGGCGGGCGTCGACGGACTCGTGCTCTTGACCGGTGGCGCGGGCGGCCAGACCGGCTTCGCGAATCCGTTCGCCTTCGTGCGTGCCGTGCGCGCGATGTTCGACGGGGTCGTCATCGTCTCCGGCGGCCAGTCCGATGGCTGGGCGCTGTGGGCGGCGCGGGCGCTGGGCTGCGACCTCGGCTACATGGGCACGCGGTTCATCGCGGCGGCCGAGTCGAACGCCGACGAGCGCTACCGCGACATGATCGTCGCCAGCGAGCTCGACGACATCCACCTCACCAACGCCTTCACCGGTCTGCAGACGAACATGCTCACGAAGTCCCTGCTCGCCAACGGCCTCGATCTCGGCGAGCTCGGCATCGCGAAGCGCGACTTCTCCATGGAGGCGCTCTCGGGCACGTCAGACGCCGGGCAGAGCGCGCCGAAGCGCTGCGGACTACGGCGCGACGGTGGTGCGCTCCGAGACGATCACGCGACCCGATGTGCTGCGCTTCGCCCCGCCGTTCAAGGGCGAGCCGGGCCCCGACTCCGCGCAGTTCTGGGCCGACTACAACTCATCGAAGCTGGGGCTCGGGCTGAACCTCGCCGCACCAGGCGGCCGCGAAGTGGGCCTGGCGCTCGCCGAATGGGCCGACGTCGTCATCGAGGCGTTCACCCCCGGCGTGATGGCCCGGTTCGGCCTCGCCTACGAGGACCTCGTCGCCGTGCACCCCGACCTCATCATGCTGTCCACCTGCATGAACGGGCAGGACGGTCCGCGCGCCACCTTCGCGGGCTACGGCACGGTCATGGCGCCGATGTCGGGGTTCAGCAATCTGACGGGGTGGCCCGACCGGGCACCCAGCACGCCCTATGGCGCGTACACCGACTTCGTCTGCCAGCGCATCTGCGCGACCGCGCTCATCGCCGCGATCGACCATCACCGGCGCACGGGCGAGGGGCAGCACCTCGACGTGGCCCAGTACGAGGGAGCGCTGCAGTTCCTCGCGCCGTGGCTGCTCGACGTCGAGCTGAACGGCCGCCTCGCCGAGCGCGACGGGAACCGCTCGCCGTGGGCGGCCCCGCACGGCGTCTTCCGCTGCCTCGACGGCGCATGGCCGGAGGGCGGGGGAGAGGGTGTGCGGGAGCGCTGGGTCGCGATCGCCGCCGAGACCGAAGGGCAGTGGGACGCGCTGCGCGCGGCGATACGGATGCCGGAGCTCGACGACCCCCGCTTCGCGAGCCTCGCCGCCCGCAAAGCCAATGAAGACGAGCTTGAGACGATCGTCGCCGCGTTCACCGCGACCAGGACCCGCGAGGAGGTCGTCGCGCTGCTGCAGCCCGATGTCGTCGCCGCGCCCGTGAACGATCCGTACGACCTGCTCGAGGACCCGCAGCTGCTGCACCGCGGCTACCTCGTGGAGCTCGAGCACACTGTGATGGGCCCCGTGCGCTATCAGGGGCCGGAGGCGACGCTGTCGGCGACGCCCATGACGCTGAGCAAGGCGGCGCCGGCGCTCGGCGAGGACACGCGCCACGTGCTGGGCGAGCTGCTCGGCTACTCGGAGTCGGAGATCGACGAGCTCGTCGCGGCCGGCACGGTGGAGGTGTTCGCTCCGTAGCGGCGGGCGTGCGGCGTGAAGACGCCGGAGACCCGCCCGGCGGCGAGGCCGCGCAGGAAGGACTCGGGGCCGTCGAAGTCCGGCATCACGACGCGGGCGGCGCCGACGCCCTGCGGGTCGTGCGCGTCGGAGCCGGCCGCCTGGGGAAGGCCGAGCTCCTCGGCGAGCTGCCGTGCCTGCTCGTTGTAGAGCTGGTGCTCGATCTTCGCGTTGAAGCCCTCGATGACGTCGATGAGGCCTTCCGCGTGCAGCTCCCTGATCGTGTCGGCGCGCATGCCGAGCCGCTCGGGGTCGAGCGGATGCGGCACATAGACGAGGCCGCCCTGCTCTCTGATCAGCTGGATCACCTCGCGGGGCTGCAGCACATAGGGAATGCGCTCGGTGAGGAACAGCCCGATGATCTCGCCCTTCGGCGTCCTGATCTCCTCGCCGATGACGACCCGCGCGCCGATCCCCGCACCGAGCGCCTCGTAGCCGCCGTCGACGGCGTGATGGTCGGTGATGCAGACCACGTCGAGCCCCGCCCTGCTCACCGCTTCCCCCAGCTGGTCGACGCGGAGCACGGAGTCGCCGGAGTGCACGGTGTGCACGTGGCAGTCGACCGCCACGAGCCGTTCGGCGGCGGCATCCGACTCAGACATCGTTGAGCTCTTCTGCCGCGGTCACGTCAGCGCGCAACGAGGCCCGGCGCGGCGCGCAGCGGCTCGAGCGCGGCCGCCCAGTCCGCGTCGCTCACCGAGCCCGGCTTGCTGACGCCGACGCGATCGGCCCAACGCCGATGCAGCTCGAACAGCGCCGCGGGCAGCCGAGCGGGCTCGGCGGTGACGGCGAACGCGTCGACCACTTCGTCGGGCACGATCCGGGCCATCTGCTGCCACTTGTCCTTCGCACCGCTCACCGACAGCTCGTGCAGCCGGTCGCCGAGCTCGCCCCAGCCGTGCACCTCGAGCACGCCGCGATAGGTGGGCGTGCTGCCGTAGAAGGAGATCTGGGCGCGCACCCGCTCGCGCTGCTCGGCCATCTCCTGCTCGGTGCTGCCGGTGATGGTGAAGCCCCCCGCGGTGACCTCGATCTCGGGGCGGGAGCGGCCGGCGCGGGCGAGACCGCGGGCGATGGCCGGTTCGAGCACCTGCGCCATGTACTCGGGCGTCCAGAATCCGTGCAGCAGGATGCCGTCGCTCACCTCTGCGGCGACCTCGGTCATCTTCGGGCCGACCGCCGCGATCCACACCTGCGGCGGGTTCGGCGCCGTCACCGGGGGAGTGAAGTTCGGGGTCATCAGCGTGTGCCGGTAGTGCCGGCCCTCGAAGTCGAGCCGCTCGCCTGTGCGCCAGCTGCTCCAGATCGCGCGCAGCGCGAGCACGTATTCGCGCATCCGCTCGGCGGGCGCCGACCACGGCATCGAGAACCGCCTGGTGATGTGCGCGCTCACCTGGCTGCCGAGGCCGAGCTTGAGCCGGCCGCCGCTCAACTCGTTCAGATCATGGGCTGTGTATGCAAGTGTCATCGGGCTGCGCGCGAACGCGACGGCGATCTTCGTGCCGATGTCGAGGCCGAGCTCGGGGTCGGCGATGCGGGAGAGCGCGACGAACGGGTCGTGCTGCACCTCGGCGGTGAAGGCTCCGTCATAGCCCAGGCCGCGGAGTTCGGTCGCAGTGGCGACCGCCTCGTTCGGGGTGATTCCGAGAAATCCGTCGATCTTCATCGTGCTCCCTCCGGGGCGGTGCCGCCCGCCGGGCGTTCGTCGTCGAACCGCCCTCGCACGGGCCAGTGTATACAACGCGATCGGCGATGGATAGCATGGCCGCGTGCAGTCCCTCCGTCTTCCGGTGGTCGCGGCGCCCATGCTGATCGTCTCCGGCCCCGAGCTCGTGATCGCCGCCTGTCGCGCCGGCGTCCTCGGGGCGTTCCCGCTCGGCAACCCGCGCGGAGAGGGCGAGCTCGACGCCTGGCTCGAGCGGATCGAGCGCGAGCTGGCCGAGGCGGCGGATGCCGGGGAATCCGTCGCCCCCTACGTGCCCAACCTCGTCGTGCACCCGTCGAACACCCAGCTGCCCGCTCAGCTCGAGGCCGTCGTGGCGCACGCGCCGGAGATCGTCATCACGAGCGTCGGCTCGCCGAAGAACGTGGTGCCCGCCCTGCACGACGCGGGCGCCCAGGTCTGGGCCGATGTCGCCACCGTGCACCACGCCGAGCGCGCACTCGAAGCCGGCGTGGACGGCCTCGTGCTGCTCGGCGCCGGTGCGGGCGGCCACACCGGCTGGGCGAATCCGTTCGCCTTCGTGCGCGCGGTGCGGGAGCGCTTCGACGGCACCCTCGTGCTGGCCGGGGGAGTGAGCGACGGCGCCTCGATCCTCGCGGCCGAGGCGCTCGGCTGCGACCTCTGCTACCTCGGCACGCGCTTCATCGCGAGCGCCGAGTCACGCGCGCAGCCCGCGTACAAGCAGATGATCGTCGACAGCGAGCTCGACGACATCCAACTGACCGACGTGTTCTCCGGAATGAACGTCAGCATGATGCGGAAGTCGCTCGTCGCCAACGGGCTCGACCCGCGCGACTTCGGCGTGCAGGGCGCCTCGGGCGGCCCGCTCTACGCCGAGCGGAACCCCGGC
The DNA here is from genome assembly GCF_039538185.1 of Gryllotalpicola koreensis. Classification (NCBI taxonomy): domain Bacteria; kingdom Bacillati; phylum Actinomycetota; class Actinomycetes; order Micrococcales; family Microbacteriaceae; genus Gryllotalpicola; species Gryllotalpicola koreensis. The sequence goes on along the minus strand of NZ_BAABBW010000002.1, from coordinate 639,671 downwards.
GGCCCGCGCGAGTGGCGCGACATCTGGAGCGCGGGTCACTCGGCGTCCGGCATCCACGACGTCGCCCCTGTGGCCGAGATCGTCGACCGGCTCGAGCGCGAATATCACGCGGCGCGCGCCGCCCTGCGAGAGCGTCTGCGGTGAGCGACGTCGAGGTCGACGAGCGGGCGGGCGGCGTGCGCGTCCTCCGGCTCAACCGGCCCGAGCGGCTCAACGCGATCGGCGGCACCATCGCCGCGGACTTCGCCGAGGCGCTGCGCGCGGCGGATGCCGACCCTGAGGTGCGCGTCATCGTCATCATCGGCGCGGGGCGGGCATTCAGCGCGGGTGCCGATCTGCAGGAATCGGCCGACCGGCGCGCCGACGGCGATGAGGCGGAGGCCCCGAGTCATATCCGCGGCGTCGAGCAGATGCGCCGCCTGCACGCGCAGTGGTCCGGCGCCGTGTTCGCGATGCAGAAGCCGACGGTCGCGCTCGTGAACGGGCCGGCGGCGGGCGCCGGCTTCGGCATGGCGCTCGCCTGCGACTTCCGCATCGCGGCCGAGTCCGCGATCTTCGTCTCGGCTTTCGCGCGCATCGGGCTCTCCGGCGACAACGGCGCCACCTGGGGGCTGGCGCGCATCGTCGGCCGTGCCCGCGCGCTCGAGATCCTCATGCTGTCGCCGCGGCTCAGCGCCCGCGAGGCGCTCGAGCTCGGCATCGTGCGGTCGGTCGTGCCCGACGACGAGCTGGAGACGGAGGGCCTCGCTTTCGCCGAGCGGCTCGCCGCCGGCCCCGTCGAGGCCTTCGCCGTGATGAAGCGCAACCTCGAGTTCGCGGAGACCGCGGGCTACGCTGCGACCCTCGACCGGGAGGCCGAGGGCATCTCGGTGCTGCGCATGGTCGGCGAGAACGCCACGGCCATCGCGGCGTTCCTCGAGAAGCGCGAGCCCGACTTCAGGCCAACGCGTACAGAACGGGCGCCTCGCCCGATCGCGTGACGACGCCGTCTTCGACGAGGTAGACGAGGTGTGCGGTCGTCTCGGCCACCGCCGACCAGTGCTGCATCGGGTTGAGGCCGTCCCAGCCGTGCGCCCAGGTGAGGCCGCGCGCGAGATCCCAGGCCGAGCTCGCCGCGCGCTCGAGGTGCCCCAGGATCTCGTCGAGGCGCGCCCGATGGTGCTCGCGCAGCTCGGCGACGCGCTCGGGCAGACCGCGGAACCTCCACTGGTGGGCCGGCAGCACCTCGTGGTCGATGTCGCCGATCTTCGCGAGCGAGTCGAGGAACGCACGCAGCGGCGACGTCGCCGAATGCGGGTGGAGTCCGACGTTCGGGCTGATCCGGGGCAGCACGTGGTCGCCCGTGAGGATCACTCCGTCCTCGTCGTCCACGAAGCACAGGTGGCCCGGCGTGTGGCCGGGGGTGAGCAGGGCGCGGACGCGCCTGCCCGGCAGCGGCACGAGGTCGCCGTCGCGCAGCCGGAGCGCGGGCACGGGCATCCGTTCGAAGATCCGGTTGCCGTCCCGGCTGCGGAAGGTGCGCATGCCGTCGCCCTCTGGCACGCCCGCGGCGGCCAGCTGGGCGGCGAAGGCCGCCTGGTCGGCATCCGCCGCCGACGTCTGGTGCGCCGCGAGCGAGTCCGCCTCGACCTCGCTCATGCCGATCCAGGCGCTGGGGGCCGCAGCGGTGACGAAATGGGTCAGGCCGTGGTGGTCGGGATGCACGTGGGTGATCAGGATGCCGGACAGCTCGTCGAACCCGACGCCGATCTCGGCGAGGCCCGCCGTCAGGGCATCGAAGCCCTCGGCTGAGTCCCAGCCCGGGTCGACGATGACGCTCTCGCCGTCGCCCCTCAGGACGTAGCAGATCGTGTAGCGCATCGGATTCCCCGCGAACGGGATCGGGATCGACCAGATGCCCTCGCGGACGCGTTCGACGGGCGGGAAGGTCCGCCGGTACCACGCCGCGTGCAGCGCCTCAGAGGTCACTTCGAGCGGCTGCACGGGCAGCGGCGCCTCCTGGGTCATCGGTCTCCCTCCGTCGTGGCGAACTCCGGCGGCCGCCCCTCGCGGAAGGCGGCGACGCCTTCCGCGCGATCCCGCAGGGCGCCGGCCTTCGCCTGCCAGTCTGCATCGGCGCGCCGCGCGGCCGCCATGTCGACACCGCACAGCGCGATGATCTGCTTCTCCGCGCGCAGCGAGGACTGCGACAGCCGCGTCATCCGCGCGGCGAGCTCGTGGGCGCGCGCGTGGAGCTCTGCGGCGGGAACGACCTCGCCGACCAGCCCGAGCCGTAGCGCCTCGTTCGCGTCCACGCTCTCGGCGGTGAGCAGCAGCCGCTTCGCCGCGGCGGCCCCGGTCAGGGCGACGAGCCGCTCGAGGCTGCCGACGGGGTAGAGGATGCCGAGCTTCGCCGGCGGCACGGCGAAGCGCGCGCGGTCGCTCGCGATGCGCAGGTCGCACGCGGCCGCGAGGCCGATGCCGCCGCCCACGCACGAGCCGTCGATCGCAGCGATCACGGGCTTCGAGAATGCGGCGAGGGCGTCTTCGCCCCTGCTGACGAGGCCGCCGTCCGGCAGCGCGGGGTCGAACAGAATGCGGTCGAGCGCGGTGATCTCGGCGCCGCTCGAGAAGTGCTCGCCCGCGCCCCTGACCACCAGCACGAGGACGTCGTCCTCCGCTTCGAGGGCGGCGAGCAGCTCGGGCAGCCGGATCCACATCTCGGGGCTGAGCGCGTTCCGCCTCTCAGGGTTGTCGATGATGAGCTCGGCGACGTGGTCGCGCAGCTCGAGGCGCAGCTCAGGCATCGACGGGCGCGGCGGACGCCGGGGTGAGGAACTCCGCGGCGGCGGGGGAGCGGACGAAGTCGAGGTGCATCTGCGTCTGTGCGAGCGCGGAGCGCAAATAGAAGTCGCGCAGCTGGGCGAAGCCGGCCGTCCAATGCAGCCGTGAGGCGAGCTGCCACACGGTCGCCTCAGGGGAGTCGACGACAGCGGCAGCGACCTCGCGGGAGCGGCGCAGCTGGTGCTCGCCCGTGGTCCGGCAGCGGCTCGCCACCTCGGTGAAGCGGAACTCGTGGCCGGGGCACGCCTCGTAGTCGTCGTGCTCCTCGAGCGTGCGCAGCGAGCGCAGGTAGTCGCCCACAGGGTTGCTCACCGTTCCGCCGAGGCCGATGCCCGGGTGGATCGTGGGGAGCAGGGCGTCCCCGGTGAACACCAGCTCGCTCTCATCATCGACGAGCGACATGCTGCCCGGGGTGTGCCCCGGCGTGTCGACCACGCGCAGCCGTCGGCCGGCGATGGGCAGCTCGCCGCCGCCGTCGACCAGCACGTCGGCGCGGATCGGGGCGACCGGATGCCCCGCCGTGCTCGGCACGGCCAGCAGCTCGGCTCTGCGCTCGGCCGGAACGCCCCATTCGTCGAGCAGCTGCGCGTCGAGCGGGGTGCCGAGCTCGTCGGCATGGTCGATGGCCCACTGCTCTCGCCTGTGCAGAACAAGGGATGCACCGGATTCCGCGCGCAGGCGGGCGGCGAGACCGAGGTGGTCCGTGTGCAGATGGGTCACAACGATCGAGGCCAGCTCGCTTACCGCGTGCCCGGTGCGCGCGATGCCGTCGGCCACGGCGTCATAGCCCGCGTCGTGGCCGAGTCCCGGGTCGATGAGGTGGAGGGCGCCGTCGCCGCCCTCGATGAGGTAGCAGAGCGTGGAGGTCAGACCGTTGCTCTGACCGGGCATCGGATTCGGAATCGACCACACCCCGTCGCGCAGCTGCTCGACGGGCGGAACCGCGCCCAGCTCGAACGCGGCGTACTGGGCGGGGCTGGTAGCTCGCATCCTCTGAGTGTATACAGCTTCGCGGGCTGTTCGAGAGGAATCGTGCCCTGACAGCTATGCTTGTGACGCTGTGTATACAAACTGCTTGTGCCGTTGCGGGACGGCGCGTAATGTCAAAGCCGCGCCTGCTGACGCCAGGTGAGGGTTCGCGAGGAGGCGACGATGGTCACGAGTGCGCCGAGCGGGCTCGGCCCCCTTTCCGGGCTGCGCGTGCTCGAGTTCGCGGGCATCGGCCCCGGGCCGCACGCCTGCATCCTGCTCGCGGATCTCGGCGCCGACGTGGTGCGGGTGCAGCGCCCCGGCACGTGGCGGCAGGGGCGCCCTGACCCGTTCGGCCGGGGCCGTCAGGCGCTGGTCGAGCTCGACCTCAAGGACGCGGGCGGCCGGGCGGAGGCGCTCGAGCTGGTCGCTCGCGCCGACGTGCTGGTCGAGGGCTTCCGCCCCGGGGTGATGGAGGGGCTGGGTCTCGGTCCGGCCGACGCGTTCGTGAGGAATCCGCGCCTCGTCTACGGCCGCATGACGGGCTGGGGGCAAGAGGGGCCCTGGTCGGCGCGCGCCGGGCACGACATCAACTACATCTCGATCACCGGCGTGCTGAACGCGATCGGGCGCAGCGGCGAGCGGCCCGTTCCGCCGATCAACCTCGTCGGCGACTACGGCGGCGGCTCGATGTTCCTGCTCTTCGGCATCCTGGCCGCGCTGTACGAGCGCCAGCGCTCGGGCGAGGGCCAGGTCGTCGACGCGGCCATGGTCGACGGGGCGGTGGCGCTGTCGCACCTCGTCTGGGCCTCGCGCGGGCGCGGTCCGGCGCTCGGCGGCTGGTCGGACGAGCGCGGGACCAACACCCTCGATTCCGGCGCCCCGTTCTACGACGTCTACGAGACCGCCGACGGCCTCTATATGGCGGTCGGCGCGATCGAGCCGCAGTTCTACGCGGAGCTGCTCGACGGGCTCGGCATCGACCCCGATTCCCTTCCCCCTCAGCATGACCGGGCCCACTGGCCGGAGACCAAGCAGAGATTCGCGGATGCCTTCAGGGCGAAGACCCGCGCCGAGTGGACCGACATCTTCGTCGGGCGCGACGCGTGCACGACGCCGGTGCTGTCGTTCGCCGAGGCCCCAGGCAACGACCACCTCGCCGCGCGCAGCACTTTTGCCGAGATCGACGGCGTAGTGCAGCACCGCACGGCCCCGCGGTTCTCGCGAACGGCGCCCGGCGCCCCCGGGCCGGGTCCGCAGGAGACGACCGACGCCGCCACGATCTGGCGCGACTGAAAGGCGGCAGCCATGCAAACCCACACCGTGCGCGTCCTGCGCAGCAGCGAGGCGTCCTCGCGCGAGCAACAGCTCGCGTGGAAGATCGCCGAGGTGGCGACCGACTCGGTCGAGGTCGAGGCGGAGGTCGTCGACATGATCGTGAACCGCGTGATCGACAACGCGGCGGTCGCGGCGGCATCCCTCACCCGCCGGCCGGTGTCCGCCGCGCGCGCCCAGGCCGTGGACCACCCCTACGCACCAGGCGCGACCGTGTTCGGGCTCGCACCGGAGCGCCGGTCGAGCCCGGAGTGGGCGGCCTGGGCGAACGGGGTCGCCGTGCGCGAACTCGACTACCACGACACCTTCCTCGCGGCGGAGTACTCGCACCCCGGCGACAACATCCCGCCCGTGGTCGCGGTGGCGCAGCACGCGGCCGGCCGGCTCGGCCTCTCGGGCCGCGAGGTCGTCAGGGCGATCGCGACGGGCTACGAGATTCAGATCGACCTCGCCCGTGCGATCAGCCTGCACGCGCACAAGATCGACCACGTCGCCCACCTCGGCCCGAGCGTCGCGGCCGCCCTCGGCACGCTGCTCGCGCTGCCGACGGAGACGGTCTTCCACGCGATCGGCCAGGCGCTGCACACGACGACCGCGACCCGGCAGTCGCGCAAGGGCGAGATCTCGTCGTGGAAGGCGTTCGCGCCCGCGTTCGCCGGCAAGCTGGCGATCGAGGCCGTCGACCGGGCGATCCGCGGCGAGAACAGTCCGTCACCCATCTACGAGGGCGAGGACGGCGTCATCGCCTGGCTGCTGGACGGGCCGGAGGCCGGCTACGAGGTGTCGCTGCCCGGGCCGGGCGAGCCCAAGAGGGCGATCCTCGACTCGTTCACGAAGGAGCACTCCGCCGAGTACCAGGCCCAGGCCTGGATCGACCTCGCGATCCGGCTCGGCAGGCAGCACCCCGAGCTGCGGGACCCGAGCAATGTGGCATCCGTTCTGCTGCGCACCTCCAACCACACGCACGTCGTGATCGGAAGCGGCGCGAACGACCCGCAGAAGTACTCGCCTGAGGCCTCCCGCGAGACGCTCGACCACTCCGTGCCGTACATCTTCGCGGTCGCGTTGCAGGACGGCGGGTGGGACCATGTCACCTCCTACGCGCCCCAGCGCGCCGCCCGCCCCGACACCGTCGCCCTGTGGCGCAAGGTCGCCACGGCCGAGGACGCGGAGTGGACCCGCCGCTACCACTCCCTCGACCCGAAGGAGCAGGCCTTCGGCGGCAGCGTCGAGATCACCCTGGCCGACGGCTCCCGCATCGTCGACGAGATCGCCGTGGCCGACGCCCACCCGCTCGGCGCGCGACCGTTCCGGCGCCCGGACTACGTGCGCAAGTTCCGCACCCTCGCGGCCGACGCTCTGGAGCCCGACGAGATCGAGCGGTTCCTCGCCACCGCCGAGCGCCTGCCCGACCTCACCGCCGAGGAGCTCGGCGGTCTCACCATCACCGCGCGCGAGGGCTACCTCGACGCGGTTCCGCTTCCCAGGGGGCTGTTCTGATGCTGTACTCCATGTCCACACCCGCCGCGAAGCGCCGGCAGCTGCGCGAGCGACTCGCCTCGGGCGAGCTGCTGCAGTTCCCCGGCGCCTTCAACCCGCTGGCCGCGCGGCTCATCCAGCAGCGCGGCTTCGACGGCGTCTACATCTCGGGAGCGGTGCTGTCGGCCGAGTTGGGCCTGCCCGACATCGGCCTCACGACCCTGAGCGAGGTCGCCGGGCGTTCGCATCAGATCGCGCGGATGACCGAGCTGCCCGCGCTGGTCGACGCCGACACGGGTTTCGGCGAGCCGATGAACGTCGCGCGGACGGTGCAGGAGCTCGAGGATGCCGGCGTCGCCGGCCTGCACATCGAGGACCAGCTCAACCCGAAGCGCTGCGGCCACCTCGACGGCAAGGAGGTCGTCGACGAGCCGACCGCGCTGAAGCGCATCCGCGCGGCGGTCGACGCGCGCCGCGACCCGGATCTCCTGATCATGGCGCGCACCGACGTGCGCGGCGTCGCCGGGCTCGAGGCGACCATCGACCGCGCCAAGGCGCTGGTCGACGCGGGCGCCGACGCGATCTTCCCCGAGGCGATGACCTCGCTCGCGGAGTTCCAGGCGGTGCGCGAGGCCGTCGGCGTCCCGATCCTGGCGAACATGACCGAGTTCGGGAAGTCCGAGCTCTTCACGGTGTCCCAGCTGCGCGACGTCGGGGTGAGCATCGTCATCTGGCCCGTCTCGCTGCTGCGGCTCGCGATGGGCGCTGCGCTGCGCGGTCTCGACGAGCTGCAGGCGGAAGGCGCGCTCACCCGGCTGCTGCCCGAGATGCAGCACCGCGCCGAGCTGTACGAGCTCATCGACTACGAGGGGTACAACCACTTCGACGCCGGCGTCTTCAACTTCCAGATCCCCGGCGTCCTCGCCAACTGACCCGATGGAAAGGCACACAGCACATGGCAGACGAAGAGATCCACAAGGGCCTCGCGGGCGTGGTCGTCGACTACACCGCGGTGTCGAAGGTCAATGCGGAGACGAACTCGCTCCTCTACCGCGGCTACCCGGTGCCCGAGCTGGTGGCGAACTGCTCCTTCGAGGAGGTCGCCTACCTGCTCTGGCACGGCGAGCTGCCCGACTCCGCGCAGGCCGCTCGGTTCAGCGCGGAGGAGCGCGCCCAGCGCGCCCTCGACCCCGCCGTGCGACAGGTGATCGACGCGCTGCCGGCCTCCGCGCACCCCATGGACGTCGTGCGCACGGCGGTGAGCTTCATCGGCGCGAGCGATCAGAGGGCCGGGGATGCCAGCCCCGAGGCCAACCTCGCCAAGGCGCTCACGCTCTTCGCGAAGCTGCCGGCCATCGTCTCCTACGACCAGCGCCGCCGACGCGGCCAGGAGCTCGTCCCGCCGCGGGAGGACCTCGGCTACAGCGCGAACTTCCTGTGGATGTCCTTCGGCGAGGAGCCCGACCCGGTGGTCGAGAAGGCGTTCGACGCCTCGATGATCCTGTACGCCGAGCACTCCTTCAACGCGTCGACGTTCACGGCGCGGGTCATCACGAGCACCCTGAGCGACCTCTCCTCGGCCGTCGTCGGTGCGATCGGCGCGCTGAAGGGGCCGCTGCACGGCGGCGCCAACGAGGCCGTCATGCACACCTTTGACGAGATCGGCACCGCCGGCCGCGCGGCGGAGTGGCTCGACGAGGCACTCGCCGGCAAGCGCAAGATCATGGGCTTCGGCCACCGGGTGTACAAGAACGGCGACTCCCGTGTTCCGACCATGAAGGCCGCCCTCGACACCCTGATCGAGAAGTACGAGGCGCAGGAGCTGCTCGACCTCTACGACGCCCTCGAGGCGGCCATGGCGAGCCGCAAGAACATCAAGCCGAACCTCGACTACCCGTCCGGCCCCGCCTACCACCTGATCGGCTACGACACCGAGCAGTTCACGCCGCTGTTCGTGGCCAGCCGGGTCACCGGGTGGACGGCGCACATCATCGAGCAGCTGGCGTCGAACTCGCTGATCCGCCCGCTGAGCGCGTACAACGGGCCGGCGGAGCGGCACGTGCCCGTGAAGGAGCGTGTGTAGCGCGCATACAAGAGAGGGGGGCGGATTCCGCGAGGAATCCGCCCCCCTCTCTTCGTCGTGCCGCTACCGGTACGCGATGCCGAGCGTGTGCACCATCTTGCCGCCGACGCGCACGACGTCGTCGGCGATCAGCTCGTCGATGACCTCGGCATCGAGGCCGGCCGCCTCGAGCACCTCGACGCTGTTCTCGCCGACACCCGCCGGCGAGAGCGGGCCGCGGCGCTGCGTGCGGCTGAACTGCCCGTAGCAGCCGGGGACCGCGAACGACGAGCCGTCCGCGGCGTTGCGGAAGTGGATGATGTCCTTCTCGATCAGCAGCGGATCGCGCAGCACCTCGGTGACGTCGCGCGCTTTCACCGCGCGCAGCCCGGCGCTCTGCAGGGTGTGCGCCGCCTGCGAGCAGGTCAGCTCGGAGATCCACTCGGCGAGCGCGTCGAGGGTCTTCACCCCGATCCTCCTGAGCCGCGCCAGCGCCTCGTCCTCGTCGAGGTCGGAGGCGTCGAGGTAGATCCAGCCGTTCGCGGCGCGGTGGTAGCGCTGCAGCGGGTGCGGGCCGCGGAAGTCGCGGCCGCCGACGCACGGCTCGGGGCGCCCGTCGAAGCGCACGAGCTCCGCGGACTGCAGGTAGGTGGCCGTCCCGATGAGGGAGTTCCAGCAGCGCTGGCCGACGCCGGTGCGCAGGCGGTTGAAGTAGCCGAGCGTGATCATCAGCACGGTGAGGGCGCCGGTCGTGACGTCGTTGATCGGCATCGTGTTCGCGACCGGCGTGTCGTCGCCGCCCTGCGACGACATCATTCCCGAGATCGCCTGCACCACCATGTCGACGAGCGGTTTGCCGGTCAGCGGGCCGCCCTCGCCGAAGCCGGACAGCGACGTGGTCACGATCTGCGGGTTGGTCTGCGAGAGGGCGTCGAAGTCGATGCCGAGCTTCGTCATCACGCCGGGGCGCATGGAGTCCATGACGACATCGGCGTGCTTCGCCAGCGCGTGGAACGCATCGCGGCCCTGGGGGGAGGCGAGGTCGATCGCGATCGAGCGCATTCCGCGGTTGTAGGTGTAGGCGGAGGGACGGAACGGGTCTCCGGTCAACGGCTCGACCTTGATGACGTCGGCGCCCAGCTCGGCGAGCAGGAACCCGGCCATGGGCCCCGCGACGAAGGTGCCCATGTTGAGCACGCGCATGCCCTTCAGAGGGCCCGCGACGAAGCGCTCTTCGCTTTCGCTCACCGTGCGCTTCGCCGGCCACGGCTCGATGCCCGTGTCCTGGCCGAGTCGCGGCGCCCCCGTGCGCACCTGCCCCGGCGTGCGGGTCAGCACGATCGGCACTCCGGGCATGAGGACCTTCCCGCGCTCGCGGTCATCGACCTCGACGCTCATGCCGATCGCCTTCACCTGCTCGTCGTCGAGCCACTCGTCGCGGCTGCGGACGCGGCCGGCAGGAATCCCGATCGTCTCGAAGATCTCGAGCAGCTCGTCCGTCGTGCGCGCACGGAAGCTCGCCTCGATGGTCTCGGTCACCCACGGCATGTTCTCGGGCAGCAGCATGCGCTGGGTGATGCCCTCGATGCGCGGGTCATCGAGCAGCTCGTTGAGGCCCAGGGCCTTCAGCAGGCGCAGCTCGAACTTGGCGCCCAGTGCCCCCGACGAGATCCAGCCGTCACTCGTCTGGAACTGACGGTAGGTCGGATGCCGGCCGACCGGCCCGAGGTTCGTCGGCGGCGTCGGCACGTTCGGGTTCACGGTGAGAGTGCCGATCGTCCCGATCTCGATGCCGTTCATGCCGCCGACGGTGACCGTTTGGCCGCGACCGGAGTTCTCCCGCTCGACGAGCGCCGCGACGACGCAGGTCGTCGCCCAGGCGCCGTGGTCGTAGAGGATGAAGCTCGAGGGGGAGTCGACGGGGCCGCCCTCGTAGGACGACTGCCGGGTCGCCTGGCCGCCCGCCGCCGAGAGCAGGCCGTTGGACTCGCTGTCCGTTCCCCACGGGTAGGTGCCGGCCAGGAAGCCCGGCAGCTTCGCGGTGATGAGGGCCTGGTTGCGTCGCGCGGCGAACTCCACCTCGGCTCCCCAGTCGCGCAGCTCCTGGCCGGCGCCGAGGATCACGACGTCGGCGCCGCGCACGCTCGCCTCGAGCCACTGCCGGTCGTCGCCGTCGTCGATGTCCACGACGACGCTCTTCTTGTTGCGGTTGAACACGGCGAACCCGGGCTTGGAGCGCGAGGGGTCGCCCGTGGGCGGCTCGACCTTGATGACGTCGGCGCCGAAGTCGGCGAGGAACATGCCGACGATCGGGGCGGCGACGCCCGAGCTGAAGTCGAGGACGCGGATTCCGTCGAGAGCGTTCATCGCAGGGTCAGCACCCCCCGGTCGATGACGACGTCGCCGGTCTGCTTGGCCGTCTGGAACAGTGCGCCGCCCTCGGTCTTCCAGATCGAGACGGTGAGGGTGTCGCCAGGGGTGACCGTCTTCGAGAACCGGGCGCTGAAGCGGCCGAAGCGGTTCGGGTCTCCGCCCGCGACCGCGTGCAGCAGGGCGCGCACAGTGAAGCCGTAGGTGCACATGCCGTGCAGGATGGGCCGCTCGAAGCCGGCGAGCTTCGCGAACTCGGGGTTGCTGTGCAGCGGGTTGCGGTCGCCCGTCAGCCGATAGAGCAGAGCCTGGTCGGTGCGCGTCGTGTACACGACCGTCTCGTCCGGCTCGCGCTCGGGCTGCGCCCACGGCTCGTCCTCGCCGCGCTCGCCGCCCCAGCCGCCCTCGCCGCGCAGGAACATCGCCCCGCCTGTCTTCGCGAGCAGCTCGCCGGTGTCGGCGTCATAGATCTCCGAGCTCGTGTTCACCACGGCCGCCGAGCCCTTGTCGTAGATGCTGTCGACCGTGCCGACGGTGCGCACCCGGCCGTCCGGCTTGAGCTCGCCGAACAGCTCGAAGCTCTGACCGCCGTGCAGCAGCTTGCGCAGATCGATCTCGAGCCCCGGGATCTTGCCGCCCTTCGCGGCCACGCAGATGAACGACGGCACGACGAGCTGGGGCTTCGGCCCGTTCTCGGTCGTGAACTCGAGCTCGTCGAACGGCGCGTCCTGGCTCGCGCCGACGGCCAGCGCGTAGAGCAGGGCATCTTTCGATGTCCAGGAGCTCTCGACGGGCTCGCCCTTCTGCCCGACGATGCTTGCGACCGATTCTGTGGTGAACGCCATTGTTTTACCCTTCCGTGCCGCGGTCTCAGCCGGGGGTCTGACTACGGTGTCAGCGGCTGAACGGGAGCTGCTGCTCTGCCCGTCGCGTTACGACGCCATGCTAGCGAGGGACCGCCAGTTTGTATACATACATCTAGACCGCTGCGACCGTCGGCTCCGGCTCCCGCTGCAGCGCGGGGACGGTGCTGAGGATGTTCTGCAGGCTCTGGTGCAGGTGCACGGCCGTCGCCTGCGCGGCGAGGGTGGCGTTCCCCGCGAGGATCGCCTCGACGATGAGCAGGTGCTCCCTCGTCGCCTGCTCGAGGCGCACGGGGTTCGTGTGCGCGTTGCGGCGGTAGCGGGCGAGATGGCCGCGCAGGTCGCGCAGCGCGCCGACGAGATACGGATTCCCGATCGCGGCGTCGATCGCCTCGTCGAGCTTGTCGGCGAGGAAGTACGGCCGCTCGGCCTGGGGCTTGTGGTCGGCGCCCGGTCCCTCGAGGAAGCGCTCGCGAAGACCCTCGAACACGGCCGTGTCCCGGCGGCCGGCGGCGAGGCGGGCGGCTTGCGTCTCGAGCGCCTCGCGGTACTCGAAGAGCTGCATCACGTCGGCCGTCGAGACGAGGGCGACCATGGCGGTGCGCCCGCTGCCTGTGGCGACGAGCCCCTCGGCGGTGAGGCGCGAGAGCGCCTCGCGCACCGGGGTGCGGGAGACGCCGAGTCGCTGCGCGGTCTCGATCTCGCCGAGCAGCGTCCCCGGCTCGAGGTGCCACTGGATGATGTCGTCCTTGAGGCGCTGATAGGCGGTGTCGCTCGCTCGCATGGCCGAATTATACGTAGCTGCGCGTCCGTGATGTATACATTGTGAGCCGAGTGCCGCAGTTGTATACAAAACCGGCAGTCGACGGAACAGCGTCCTCTAGCATGGTCAGCACACCGACGGGAAGTGAGTGCGCATGTTCCGGAAGATCCTCGTGGCCAATCGTGGGGAGATCGCGATCCGCGGTTTCCGGGCGGCGTTCGAGCTGGGGGCGCGCACGGTCGCGGTGTTCGCGTATGAGGACCGGAACTCGCTGCATCGGATGAAGGCGGATGAGGCGTATCAGATCGGCGAGCCGGGGCATCCGGTTCGGGCGTATCTGGATGTGGCGGAGATCATCCGGGTGGCGAAGCAGGCGGGTGCTGACGCGATCTATCCGGGCTACGGATTCCTGTCGGAGAACCCGGAGCTGGCGGAGGCCGCCCGGGAGGAGGGGATCGCGTTCATCGGGCCGCCGAAGGAGGTGCTCGAGATGGCGGGGAACAAGGTGACCGCGAAGGAGCATGCGATCGCGGCGGGCGTTCCGGTGCTGGCATCCACGGCTCCCTCCACCGACATCGACGAGCTGGTGGCGGGGGCGGAGTCGATCGGCTTCCCGATCTTTGCGAAGGCGGTCGCGGGCGGCGGCGGGCGGGGCATGCGCCGGGTCGACACGAAGGCCGAGCTGCGGCCCGCGCTCGAGGAGGCGATGCGCGAGGCGGATTCCGCGTTCGGCGATGCGACGATGTTCCTCGAGCAGGCGGTGCTGAAGCCGCGGCATATCGAGGTGCAGATCATCGCGGATGCTTCGGGGGAGACGATCCACCTGTTCGAGCGGGACTGCTCGGTGCAGCGGCGGCACCAGAAGGTGGTGGAGATCGCGCCGGCGCCGAAGCTGGATGAGGAGGTGCGGCAGGCGCTGCTGCGGGATGCGGTGGCGTTCGCGAAGTCGATCGGGTACCAGAACGCGGGCACGGTCGAGTTCCTGGTCGAGGCCGCGGGACAGCGGCGGAACGAGCATGTGTTCATCGAGATGAACCCGCGGGTGCAGGTGGAGCACACGGTGACCGAGGAGGTCACGGATGTCGACATCGTGCAGACCCAGATGCGGATCGCCGCGGGGGAGTCGCTCGCGCAGATCGGCCTGTCGCAGGACAGCGTGCGGGTGAACGGCTTCGCGCTTCAGACGCGTATCACGACGGAGGACCCGGCTGCGGGCTTCCGGCCCGACACGGGCACGATCACGACGTACCGCTCGCCGGGCGGCGGGGGGATCCGGCTGGATGGCGGCTCGATGGGCACGGGAAGCGAGGTGAGCCCGCATTTCGACTCGATGCTGGTGAAGCTCACCTGCCGGGGCCGCACCTTCGAGGCGGCGGTGTCCCGGGCCAGGCGTGCGCTGGCCGAGTTCCGGATCCGCGGGGTGTCGACGAACATCCCGTTCCTGCAGGCGCTTTTGGAGGAGCCGGAGTTCGTGCGCGGTGAGATCGCGACGGACTTCATCGGCAACCGGCCGGATCTGGTGAGGGCCAGGCCGTCGCAGGACCGGGGCACGAAGATCCTGAACTGGCTCGCGGACGTGACGGTGAACAAGCCGCACGGCGAGCGGCCATTCGGCGTCGCCGACCCGGCGGTGAAGCTGCCGAAGCTGGATCTCTCCGTTCCGGCGCCTGCGGGCACCAGGCAGCAATTGCTGGAGCTGGGCCCTGCGGCGTTCGCCCGTTCGGTGCGCGCGCAGACGGCGCTCGGGGTGACGGACACGACGTTCCGGGATGCGCATCAGAGCCTGCTGGCGACCCGGGTGCGTACCAAGGACCTGCTCGCGGTCGCGCCCTATGTTGCGAGGCTCACGCCTGGCCTGTTCTCGGTGGAAGCGTGGGGAGGGGCGACCTACGACGTGGCCTTGCGGTTCCTCGGTGAGGACCCGTGGGAGCGGCTGGCCGCGCTGCGCGAGGCGTTGCCGAACGTGGCGATCCAGATGCTGCTGCGGGGCCGCAACACGGTCGGCTACACGCCGTATCCGACGGAGGTGACGGATGCCTTCGTCGCCGAGGCCGTGAGCACGGGGGTGGACGTGTTCCGCATCTTCGACGCGCTCAACGACGTCGCGCAGATGAGGCCCGCGATCGAGGCCGTCCTCGGCCAGGACACGGCGATCGCCGAGGGCGCGCTGTGCTACACCGGCGACCTGAACTCGCCGAAGGAGGACTTCTACACCCTCGACTACTACCTGCGGCTTGCGGAGAAGCTCGTCGGCACCGGCATCCACATGCTCGCGATCAAAGACATGGCGGGGCTGCTGAAGCCCGCCGCGGCCGAGAAGCTCGTGACGGCGCTGCGCCAGGAGTTCGAGCTGCCGGTGCACGTGCACACCCACGACACCGCGGGCGGCCAGCTCGCGACCCTGCTTTCGGCCGCCCGCGCCGGCGCCGACGTCGTGGACGTGGCATCCGCCCCCATGTCCGGGACCACGAGCCAGCCGTCCGCCTCCGCGCTCGTCGCGGCGCTCGACAACACCGAGCGGGCCACCGCGCTGGACTTCGAGAACGTCGCGGCCCTCGAGCCGTACTGGGCCGCCGTGCGCGGCCTGTACGCCCCGTTCGAGTCCGGACTGCCGGCGCCCACGGGCCGCGTGTACCGGCACGAGATCCCCGGCGGGCAGCTCTCCAACCTGCGCCAGCAGGCGATCTCCCTCGGCCTCGCGAACGACTTCGAGCTCATCGAGGACATGTACGCCGCCGCGAACCGCATCCTCGGCCGCATCCCGAAGGTCACGCCGTCGTCGAAGGTCGTCGGCGACCTCGCCCTGCAGCTCGCGGCCGCGCACGCCGACCCGGCCGACTTCGAAGAGAACCCGCAGAACTACGACATCCCCGACTCGGTCGTCTCCTTCATGGCCGGCGAGCTCGGCGACCTGGCCGCCGGCTGGCCAGAGCCGTTCCGCTCCAAGGTCCTCGCCGGCCGGAGTGTGAACGTGGCCGTCACCCCGATCTCGGAGGGCGACGCCGCCCAGCTCGCCGAGCCCGGCCGCAGGCGGCAGCAGACGCTGAACCGGCTGCTGTTCCCCGCGCCCACCCGCCAGTTCGAGGAGACCCGCGAACTGTTCGGCGACCTCTCCGTCATCGACAGCGCCGACTACCTCTACGGCCTCGCCGCCGGACAGGAGCACCGTGTGGACGTCGCCCCCGGCGTCGTCCTCTACGTCGGCCTCGAGGCGATCGGAGAGGCGGACGCCCGCGGCATGCGCACCGTCCTCGCGAAACTCAACGGCTCCCTGCGGCCCGTGTTCGTCCGCGACCGGCACGTCGAGGTCGCTACCAAGGCCCTCGAGAAGGCGAACCCCGACAACCCCGGCCACGTCGCCGCGCCGTTCTCCGGCGTCGTCACCCTGCGCGTCGCAGAAGGCGAGGCCGTCACCGCCGGCCAAGCCGTCGCCTCCATCGAGGCCATGAAGATGGAGGCCGCCATCACCGCCGCCACCAGCGGCGTCGTCGAACGCCTCGCGATCCCCTCGCCCCAGCAGGTCGACGGCGGCGACCTCCTCGTCGTGATCAGGCCGCTGTGACCCCACCAATGGGGGCCATGGCGGTTCGCGGCATCCGGCCGTAGTCTGCAGCAATGGCAGAGAAGGTCTCCGATGAGCCGAAGACCGTCACGGTGAGCGTCGAGCTGCCGCCGCAGAAGCCGCACGAGACGCCGGACGACGAGGTCGCCGTCGCGATCCCCGAGCGCCCGATCGACCCGGTGAAGCTGCCCTCTGCCCCCAGCATCCGTTCGATGACGCTCGTCACGCCGCAGACCGGCCCGGTGCCGCGCCCGGAGAACGGCTACACGGCGTCCCGCCGCGAGCGCCTGCGCGGCGAGCCGAGCGAGCTGCCGGAGTCGGCGGCGATGCTCACGGCCGACCGCATCCTCGACGTGCGGCGCCGCCCGAAGTCGCGCCCCACCGGGGCGTGGAACCGCTTCGTCTACGGTGCGACCTTCACCGCGGTGAACCTCGGCGACTCGAAGCTCGAGCGGCACCGGAAGGAGCTCGACCACCGCATCCGGCGCGAGCTGAGCGGCGGGGCGCGGTTCATCCCCGTGCTGACCCGCAAGGGCGGCGTCGGCAAGACGACGATCACCGCCCTGCTCGGCATGGCGCTCTCCGATGTGCGCGACGACCGCATCGTCGCCGTCGACGCGAACCCCGACCGCGGCACCCTCAGCGAGCGCGTTCCCCGGCACACCACGGCCACCGTGCGCGACGTGGTGCACCGGGCCACCACGATCGGCAGCTACACCGACTTCGCTCAGTTCGTCAGCCACGACGAGACCCGGCTCGACGTGCTCGCCTCCGACACCGATCCGAACCTCTCCGAGGCGTTCGACGAGAACGATTACAACGTGGTCGCCGATCTCGCGAGCCGGTACTACTCCTTCGTGCTCACGGACTGCGGCACCGGCATCGTGCATTCGGTCATGCGCGCGACGCTGCGCAGGGCCGACGCCATCGTCATCGTCTCGGGCGGCAGCGTCGACGAGGCCAAGCTCGCGTCCGAGACGCTCACCTGGCTCGACGCCAACGGCTACGGCGCGCTCGTTCAGAACGCGGTGGTCGCGATCAACACGGCGACGCAGGGCACGAACATGGTCATGCTCGACGAGATCGAGGCGCACTTCCGCTCGCGGGTGCGCGCGCTCGTGCGGATCCCGTACGATCCGCTGCTCGCCGCCGGGTCCGTCGTGCCGTACCACCAGCTCAAGCCGCTCACCCGCGAAGCAGCGCGCACCCTCGCCGCGCTCGTCGTCGAAGGGCTGCCCGACCCGCAGGAGTGATCGGCGCCGGCATCCGTTTTATAGGGTGAAGCCGTGACCGTGCGCCCCATCCGCCTGTTCGGCGACCCCGTGCTGAAGACCGTGTGCGATCCGGTCGTCGACTTCGACGACGGCGTCAGGTCGCTCGTCGCCGACCTCGTCGACTCGGTGCAACTGCCCGGTCGCGCCGGCGTCGCGGCGAACCAGATCGGGGCGACGCTGCGGGTGTTCAGCTATAACGTCGACGGCCAGATCGGCTATCTCATCAACCCCGAGATCGTCGAGGTGCGCGGCGAGAAGCAGCCCACTGGCGAGGGATGCCTCAGTGTGCCCGGGCTCTGGTTCGACACGGCCAGGCACCCGTGGGCGCGTGCCGTGGGCTTCGACGTCGACGGCAACGAGATCGAGGTGCAGGGCGAGGGTGTGCTCGCCCAGGCCCTGCAGCACGAGACCGATCACCTGAACGGATTCCTGTACCTCGACCGCCTCGACAAGGAAACCCGCCGTCAGGCCATGAAGCAGGTCAGGGAATCGGATTGGTTCTGAGTTGATTGTCGCGCCGGTCTTGGCCGAGCGCAGCTCGGCCCGCTCGCCACGCGACAGCCCACCGGGCTGTCGCTTTTAGCGGCAAGCGCAGCGCGAGTCGCTACGCGACGCGCCGGACGCGACCGCCGTGTCGCTATGGTACGGAAGCGACGCAGGCTACGGATATCAGCCCTGGAGGGACATCGCCTGCGTCGGCACGCCGGCGTAGAGCGCGTCGATCTCGGCGGCGAAGTCCTTCACGATCACGCTGCGCTTGATCGACAGCTTCGGCGTGAGGTGGCCGCTCGCCTCGGTCCACGTCGTCGGCAGGATCGAGAACTTCCTGATCGACTCGGCGCGCGACACGCTCTGGTTGGCGGTGTCGACGGCCTTCTGCACCTCGGCGAGCACGGCGTCGTTCTGGCAGGCCTCCTCGAGCGACATGTTCTCGTCCTGCCCGTTGTTCTTGAGCCAGACGGGCAGCATCTCGGTGTCGAGCGTGACGAGCGCGGCGATGAAGGGGCGCTGCTCGCCGACGACGACGATCTGGTCGATGAGCGGGTTCGAGCGCGCGCCGTCCTCGAGGACAGCAGGCGCCACATTCTTGCCGCCCGCCGTGACGATGATCTCCTTCTTGCGGCCCGTGATGCTGAGGTAGCCGTCCTCGTCGAGCGCGCCCAGGTCGCCCGTCTTGAACCAGCCGTCGTCGAACGACTCGGCCGTGAGGCTCGGGTTGTGCCAGTACTCCTTGAAGACGCAGACGCCCTTGATCTCGATCTCGCCGTCTTCCGCGATGCGGATCGCGTTGCCGGGCAGCGCCGGGCCGACCGTGCCGATCTTGAACGCGCCGGGCAGATTGACCGACACGGGTGCGGTCGTCTCGGTGAGGCCATAGCCCTCGAGGATCTCGACGCCGAGCGCTGAGAAGAAGTGGCCGAGTCGGGTCGACAGGGGGGCCGAGCCCGAGACCGCGTACTCGACCCGGCCGCCCATCTTCGACCGCAGGGTCGAGAACACGAGCCGGTCGAACAGCTTGAACTTGAGGTTCAGGAAGAACGGCACCTTGCCGGCCGCCCTCGCCTCCGAGTAGGCGACGGCGGTGTCGGCCGCGGCGCGGAAGATCTTGCCCTTGCCGCCCGACTCGGCGATCTGCTCCGCCGTGTTGTAGACCTTCTCGAACACGCGCGGCACCATCAGCAGGAACGTCGGCTTGAAGGACTGCAGCGAGTCCATCAGCTTCGTCGTGTCCGCCTGGTGGCCGACGCGCACACCCGCGTGGATCGAGACGACCGAGATGAAGCGCGCGAACACGTGCGCGATGGTGATGAAGAGCACGGTGGATGCCCGGTCCTCGAGCACCCCGCCCAGCTTCTGCCCGGCGTTGCGGGCCAGCTCGACGAAGTTGGAGTGGGTGAGCACGACGCCCTTGGGCTTGCCCATCGTGCCCGAGGAGTAGATGAGCGTCGCGATGTCGTCGCCGTTCGCGAGCTTCCGGCGGCGCTCGATCTCCTCGTCGGGGACATCGACGCCCGAAGCGACGAGCTTGTCGAGGTCGCCCAGGTCGATGTGCCAGACCTTCTGCACATCGGGGAGGTCGGCGGCGACCTCGTCGAAGGCGGCGTAGTGCTTGGCATCCTCGAGGATGACGCCGATGGCGCCGGAGTCCGTGAGGTTCCACGACAGCTGGCTCGGCGAGCTGGTCTCATAGACGGGCACGAGCACGCCGCCCGCGAACCACATCGCGAAGTCGATCAGCACCCACTCGTAGCGGGTGCGGCTCATGATGCCGATCTTGTCGCCGGGCTGGACGCCGGCGGCGACGAAGCCCTTGGCGAGCGCGCGCACCTGGTCGAGGAACTCGGTGGCGGTGACGTCACGCCACCCGTCGCCTTCCGGGATGCCGAACAGCACCTTGTCTGGAGTCAGCGCAACACGCTCGACGAGCAGGTCGGTGGTGTTGGCCGTGGGGTCGGCGGGGACGATGGCGGGAATCACGGATTCGAGCACGGTAGCTCCTTCGATACCGGGCGCCGCGCCAAATGGCAGGCGGCGCGCTGACCTCATACACTCTAGATTGCGCGGCTGGGACGCACTGTCCTCCTTGTAGCCGACTCACAATCCAGAAGGGCAGATCTGCGTGCACGCGATCGGAATCGACATCGGCGGGACCAAGGTCGCGGGGGCCCTTGTCGATGAAGACGGGACGATCGTGCGCCAGGATCGCAAGCCGACGCCGGCCGGGGACTCCGAGGCGCTGAAGCAGGTCGTCGTCGACATGATCAATGAGCTCGCAGACGGCACCGACGCGGTCGCCGCGGGCGTCGCCGCCCCGGGGTTCATCGACGCCACCGGCTCGATCGTGTACTACACGCCGAACGTCCCGTGGCGCCACGAGCAGCTGCGCCATGCGATCGAGCCGAAGGTCGGCGTGCCCGTCATCATCGAGAACGACGCCAACGCGGCCGGCTGGGCCGAGTTCCGCTTCGGCGCGGGGCGGCTCAGCACCGACATGGTCATGCTCACGATCGGCACGGGGGTCGGGGGCGCCATCGTCGCGAACGACCACCTGTTCCGCGGCGGCTTCGGCGCGGCGGGCGAGCTCGGCCACATGCGCATCGTGCCGAACGGGCTGCCGTGCGGCTGCGGGGCGAACGGGTGCATCGAGCAGTACGGCTCGGGTCGTGCGCTCCAGCGCTACGCGAACACGCTCGCCGACGCCGGCGGGATCGGCCAGAAGCTCGCCGAAGTCCGGTCCAAGAACGGCGACTACCTGCACGGCAAGGACATCGGAGACCTGATCGACGAGGACGACCCGGGCGCGCTGCAGGCGCTGCGGCAGCTGGGCGACTGGCTCGGCCAGGCGTGCGCGAGCTTCGCCGCGATCCTCGACCCGCAGGTGTTCGTCTTCGGCGGCGGCGTGGCCTCCGCGGGCGAGAAGCTGCTCGCCCCTGTGCGCCAGGCGTTCCTGCAGACCCTTCCCGCGCGCGGCTACCACCCCGAGCCCGAGTTCAAGATCGCCGAGCTCGTCAACGACGCCGGGGTCGTCGGTGCCGCCGACGTCGCCCGGCAGCACGCCATCGAACGGTAGGAACCCGGGCAGGCATCCGTGAACGCCTTCTTCTGGTTCTTGAAATACGTGCTCCTGGGCCCGCTGCTCAAGGCCGTGTTCCGGCCGTGGGTCATCGGCGCCGAGAACGTGCCGAAGAACGGCGCCGCGATCCTCGCGAGCAACCACGTCTCGTTCTTCGACTCGATCTTCCTGCCGCTCATGCTCGATCGGCACGTCACCTTCCTCGCGAAGAGCGAGTACTTCACCGGCCGCGGGCTGATGGGGTGGCTGTCGAAGATGTTCTTCCTCGGCACGGGGCAGCTGCCGATCGACCGCTCGGGCGGGAAGGCCTCAGAGGACTCGCTCAACACCGGGCTGCGCGTGCTCGCGTCCGGCGAGCTGCTCGGCATCTACCCCGAGGGCACCCGCAGCCCCGACCACCGCATGTACCGCGGCCGTACCGGCATCGCCCGCATGCTGCTCGAGGCGCGCGTGCCGGTCATCCCGGTCGCGATGGTCGGCACGCACGAGCTCATGCCGACGGGCGTCAGGCTGCCGCGCATCCGCCGCATCGGCATCGTCATCGGGGAGCCGCTCGACTTCTCCCGCTTCTCGGGTCTCGAGAGCGACCGCTACGTGCTGCGGGCCGTCACGGACGAGATCCAGTACGAGCTGTGGCGCATCTCGGGGCAGGAGTACGTCGACGTGTACGCGAGCTCGGTGAAGGCGACGACGCCGAGCCTGAACCGCTGACAGATAGACTTCTCCCGCTATGAATTCGCTGGTCGAGACCCCTGCCGCCCTGACGGATCCGCTCGTTCTCGCGGGCCTCGACCATTGGCGCACGCTGCCGATCAAACAGCAGCCGAATTGGCCGGATGCCACGGCTGTCGCCGCCGCGAGCGCCGAGCTCGCGACACTGCCGCCCCTGGTGTTCGCAGGCGAGGTCGATCAGCTGCGCGATCGGCTCGCGGCCGCGGCGGCGGGCAACGGATTCCTGCTGCAGGGCGGTGACTGCGCCGAGACCTTCGCCGACGCGACCGCCGACCGCATCCGCAACCGGGTGAAGACCGTGCTGCAGATGGCGGTCGTGCTCACCTACGGCGCGTCGATGCCCGTCATCAAGGTCGGGCGCATGGCCGGCCAGTTCGCGAAGCCGCGCTCGAGCGACACCGAGACGCGCGGCGACGTCACGCTGCCCGCCTACCGCGGGGACGTCGTCAACGGCTACGACTTCACGCCGGAGTCCCGCCAGGCCGACCCGGCGCGGCTCGTGAAGGGCTATCACACCGCGGCATCCACCCTGAACCTGATCCGGGCGTTCACGCAGGGCGGCTTCGCCGACCTGCGCCAGGTGCACAGCTGGAACAAGGGCTTCGCCGAGAACCCCGCCAACGTCCGCTACGAGGGCATGGCCCGCGAGATCGACCGCGCGGTGCGCTTCATGGAGGCGTGCGGAGCGAACTTCGACGAGATCAAGGGCGTCGAGTTCTACGCGAGCCACGAGGCGCTGCTGATGGACTACGAGCGCCCGCTCACCCGCATCGACTCGCGCACCGGCGACCCCTACGACGTCTCCGCCCACCTGCTCTGGGTCGGCGAGCGCACCCGCGACATCGACGGCGCGCACGTGGACTTCCTCTCGCGCGTGCGCAACCCGCTCGGGGTGAAGCTCGGGCCGTCGACGACGCCCGACGACGTGTTCCGGCTGATCGACAAGCTCGACCCCGAGCGCACCCCCGGCCGCCTGACCTTCATCACGCGCATGGGCGCCGGCCGCATTCGCGAGGTGCTGCCCCCGCTGCTCGAGGCCGTCGCGGCCGAGGGTGCCACGCCGCTGTGGGTCACCGACCCCATGCACGGCAACGGCATCACGACGCCGACCGGCTACAAGACGCGGCGCTTCGACGATGTCGTCGACGAGGTGAAGGGCTTTTTCGAGGCGCACCGCGCGGTCGGCACGCACCCGGGCGGCATCCATGTCGAGCTCACCGGCGACGACGTCACCGAGTGTCTCGGCGGCAGCGAGATGATCGACGAGGAGACCCTCGCGACGCGCTACGAGTCGCTCTGCGACCCGCGCCTCAACCACATGCAGTCGCTCGAACTGGCCTTCCTCGTCGCCGAGGAGCTCCGCAAGGACTGACGAGCCCTTCAGGCCGAGGCTCTGCCGATCTCGCGCTCAGCCCTTCAGGCCGAGGCTCTGCCGATCTTGCGCTCAGCCCTTCAGGCCGAGCGTCACGTTGATGGTGGTGCCGTGCTTCTGCTGCGTGCTCGAGTCCGGGTCCTGCTTCGTGACGACGACCATGCCGTTGGCGAAGACGCCGATGGGCAGACCCGAGAAGGTGGTCGGAACGTTGGCCACGAAGCCCGCCTTCTCGATCGCCGCCTTGGCATCGGCCGGCGTCATCTGCGTCACGTCGGGCACGGGGAACAGCTGCGGGCCCTGCGAGACATCGAGCAGGATCGTGTCGCCGGGCTTCACCGGGCCGGAATCCGCGGGCTCCTGTGAGATGACGGAGCCCTTCGGCACGTTGTCGTCGTACTTGGCCTGGCCCTGACCGTAGGCGAGGCCCGCCTTGATCAGGGCGTCCTTGGCCTCGGCGAGGGGCTTGCCCACCACGTTCGGCACCGGGCCGACGGAGACCACGAGATTCACGGTGTCGCACTGCGTGTACGCGCCACCGCCCGTGATGTCGGAGTTGTCGGATGCCCGGGTGGCCGAGATGACCGCGTCGTTCGGCACCGTCGAGCTGAACTCCTGCACCACGGTCTTGCCGACGAGCGACTTCGCGTCGGTGATCTTCTGCTTCGCCTCGCTGGTCGGGACGCCGCCGAGTGCCGGGATCTGGTTGGGCTGGTGACCGCGCGACACGCTGACGGTGACGGTGCTGCCCTGGTGCACGAGCCGGCCGGGCGCCGGGCTCACGGCGGCGACCCTGCCCTCGGGCACGGCGCAGCTGTACACGGGGTTCTGCTTGGCGACGAGGTTGACGTCCTTGAGCGCCGCCGTCGCGGCATCCGCCGTCTTCTCCATCAGTGTGGGCACCGCGACGAGCGCGCCGGGGCCCGCGCCGAAGTACCAGCCGGTGCCCGCCGCGAGACCAGCGACGAGCATCAGGGCGGTGAACAGCCACCAGCCGCGCGCACGGCGGTGGCGGCTCACGGCGGCGAGCTTGCTCACGGCATCCGTCGCGGTCGCCTCGCTGCGCACCTGCGCCGCGGGGCCGGCGAACTGGGGTGCGGCGGCCGCCAACGGGGTCGCGGCCGGGGCCAGCACGGTCGTCGCGAGGGCGTCATTCGCGCTCGGCGCGATCACCCGGGTCGCGTCGAGGCCCTCATCGGCCGGCGCGCTGTGGATCGCCCGCTCGACCTCGTAGAGCTTGTCGAGCAGCACGCGGGCGTCCGCGGGCCGGGCCTCCGGGTCCTTATCGGTCGCCCACAGCACGAGGTCGTCGAGCTGCGGCGGCACGAGCGGATTCTTGGCGCTCGGCTTGGGCACGGGGTCGTTCGCGTGCTGATAGGCGATCTGCATCGGCTGCTCGCCCTGGAAGGGCTGCTCGCCGGTGAGCATCTCGTAGATCATGATGCCGATGGCGTAGATGTCGCTGCGGGTGTCGGCGATGCCCCGGGTGACGAGCTCGGGGGAGAGGTAGGCGATCGTGCCGAGCAGCGCCTGGCCGGTGCCCGTCGCGTTCGCGGCGGCGCGCGCCAGGCCGAAGTCGCCGAGCTTGATGCGGCCGTCGTCGGCCAACAGCACGTTCTCGGGCTTGAGGTCGCGGTGCACGATGCCGGCACGGTGCGCCGCGGCGAGACCGGCGAGCACCGACTCCATGATGTCGATCGTCTGCTCGGGCGTGAGCTTGCCGTAATCGCGCAGCAGGTCGCGCAACGTGATGCCGGGCAGGTACTCCATGACCAGGTAGGCCATGTCGTCGTCCTGCCCCTGGTCGAAGACGTTCACGACGTTGGGGTGCGCGAGGCGGGCGGTCGAGCGCGCCTCCTGCACGAAGCGGTTCTTGAAGTTCGTGTCGTCGGCGAGGTGGCTGTGCATCACCTTCAGGGCGACACGCCGCTCGAGACGCAGATCGGTTGCGAGGTACACGGTCGCCATCCCGCCGCGCGCAATGCGCGACCGCACCTGGTATCGGCCGTCGATGAGACGGCCGAGCAGGGGGTCGGTCTGGCTCGTGTTGGTCACCCCACGAGTTTAGGTAGCGATATATTCCGCGCGCGGCGTGACACGTCAGAAACGGATGCCAGAAAGCTGGGGCGCCCGCCCCGTCGATCTTCTGGCACGATTTCTGCATGGCTTCTCCGTCGCCTGAGCGCACCTGGCTGACCATGCCCGAACTCGTCGAGATCCTCGGCGTCTCCCCGTCCCGCGTCCGCAGACTCATCGAGGACAGGCAGCTGCTCGGCCGACGCCGCGACGGGGTGCTCTCCGTGCCCGCCGACTTCCTCTCAGGCAGCGAGCCGCTCAGCGAGCTGCGCGGCACCCTGATGGTGCTCGGCGACGCGGGGTTCACCGACGACGAGGCGATCGACTGGCTGCTCTCGGAGGACGAGACGCTGGGCGCCGCCCCCATCGACGCGCTGCGCAGCGGCCGCAAGACCGAGGTGCGTCGCGTCGCCCAGGCGCTGGCGTAGCAAGCGGCTGTGCCTATTACGCGCCGGTCCTCGCCCGGCGCGCCGCAGTTGGCTTGGCAGGTCCAC
Source organism: Gryllotalpicola koreensis (assembly GCF_039538185.1). NCBI lineage: Bacteria > Bacillati > Actinomycetota > Actinomycetes > Micrococcales > Microbacteriaceae > Gryllotalpicola > Gryllotalpicola koreensis. Next base: position 613,923 of record NZ_BAABBW010000002.1, on the reverse strand, counting down.
GCGTTCGCGGGCGAGCAAGTCGCCCGCTCGTAAAGCGACCTACGCCTCTCTATCGGTGACGCGGGCGGTGAGCTTGCGCAGGGCGGCGATCGCCTCAGGAGCGAGGGATGCCTCGTCCAATGCGGCGTTCGCACGCCGCACCTCCCGGTCGATGATGCCCTCGATCTCGTCGACGGCGCCGGAGTCGCGCATGGCGCCCTGGAGCATCAGCACCTGCTCGGTGTCGAGCCGCGGGTCGCCGAGCAGCTCGTCGAACACGCGCCGCACCGACGCGCTCACCCGGCTGCGAGTGAGCGCCACGAGCATCGTGCGCTTGCCCTCGCGCAGGTCGTCGCCGCTGGGCTTCCCGGTGACGGCGGCGTCGCCGAACACGCCGAGCAGATCGTCGCGCAGCTGGAAGGCGATGCCGAGGGGAAGGCCGAACTCGGCGAGCGTCTCGAGCTGCGTCTCGCTCGCGCCGCCGAGCGCCGCCCCGATCAGCAGTGGCGACTCGATGCTGTACTTCGCCGACTTGAAGATGACGACACGGCGGGCGGCGTCGAGCAGCTGCTCCTCGTCGCGCTCGACCCAGGCGTTCTCCTCGAGGACATCGAGGTACTGCCCGGCGGTGACCTCCGTGCGCATCGTGTTGAACAGGCGCCTCGCGGCGCGGGCGCGCTCGGGGTGCCCGAGCTCGGAGAGCGCATCGTCGAGCAGCTCGTCGCTCCAGCCGAGCAGCAGGTCGCCCAGCAGGATCGCCGCGGAGGTGCCGAAGCCTGCGGCATCCCCGGCCCAGCGGCGCGCCTCGTGCCGCTCCGCGAACCTGCGGTGCGCGCTCGGCTCGCCGCGCCTGGTGTCCGAGTTGTCGATGACGTCGTCGTGGACGAGTGCTGCCGCGTGGAACAGCTCAAGGGAGCTCGCGGCGCCGATGACCGCGTCGAGCTCGCGCTGCGTCACGGGCGTCTCGCGCACCCCGGCGACCGCCCGCCACCCCCAGTGGCAGAACTGGGCCCTGAACCGTTTACCACCGCTGAGAAATCGCCGCGAGTCGTCCAGCAGAGCGGCGACATCGGGACCGACGGTCGTGACAATAGAGGAGCGGTCATCGAGGAATCCGTCGAGACGGGACTGAACCAGATCGACGAGCCTCACACTTTCCGCCACCACGCCAGACTAATGGCGGTGCAACGGGCTAGCAGCCCGGTCGGGCCGCGATTACACTGGGGCGTCACAGCATGACGCGACGAAGCTGACAAAGCTGAAGAAGAGGGGATCGGGATGCCGCTTTCGGAGCACGAGCAGCGCCTTCTCGACGAGATGGAGCGCAACCTCTACCAGAACGACGCGGACTTCGTCGCGAACATCAGTCAGACGCCGAGGCGCAGGCCCGCCTACCGAGCCATCGTGCTCGGAGTTCTCGTCGCCGTCGTGGGCATCGCCGCCCTGATCCTCGGCGTCGCGATCCGACTGCCCGTCGTCGGCATCCTCGGCTTCCTGTTCATGTTCGCGGGCGTGCTGCTCGCAATCACGCCGGGTCGGCGCCGCGGCGGCGATGCTCTGTTCGACGGCCAAGGCGGAGCCGGCCAGCAGGGCGGTCGCGGGCGTCAGAAGAGCTCATCCGACTTCATGGACCGTCTCGGCGAGCGCTGGGACAAGCGCCAGGACGGCGACCGCTAAGTTCCCCACCCACTTCCCACCACTTCAGGGTCGACCCATTCGGGTCGGCCCTTTTTCTGTGCCTGATTCCGGGTGAACGGATGCCTGACAGGCACATTTCCCTCCACCGCCCCCCACGCGCCGAGTTGCCCGGAATTCCGGGGAGATTCATCCAAGAAAGACCCCCAAAAGTCGTCTCAAATCCTTGATTGTGGATGATGGTGGAGTAACGTGGAGCGCGTTGGGTCACCGGCCCATCGCGGTCCGCGTTCGGGGAAGGGAGGCGCCGCGCATGCTCCTCGGCACCTACGCTCCGAAGCTCGACGACAAGGGCCGCGTCATCCTGCCCGCCAAGTTCCGCGCGGAGCTCGCGGGCGGCGTGGTCCTGACTCGGGGCCAGGAGCGCTGCATCTATGTCTTCAGCCAGGACGAGTTCGCGGCGATGCACGAGAAGATCCGCCAGGCGCCCGTGACCAGCAAGCAGGCCCGCGACTACCTGCGCGTGTTCCTCTCCGGCGCGAGCGACGAGGCGCCGGACGCCCAGAACCGCATCTCGATCCCGCCGGCGCTGCGCGCCTACGCGGGGCTCACCAAGGAACTCGCCGTCATCGGCGCGGGCAGCCGCGCCGAGATCTGGGACGCGCAGGCCTGGGAGGCGTACCTCGCCGAGCAGGAGAGCACGTTCGCCGACACCGCGGAGGAGGTGATCCCCGGCCTCTTCTAGTCCGCAGGCTGTGACTCCCAGCCATCCTCTGCCGTGACCGACTTCCCCGCGGGCACGTCAGGATGGATGGGGATCACGGCAGGCGGCCAGGCCGACGCGAATCATGGATGCCTCCTCGCTGCACATCCCCGTCATGCTCGAGCGCTGCCTCGAGCTGCTCGCCCCGGCGATCGGCCGGCCCGGCGCGGTCGTCGTCGACGGCACGCTCGGCCTCGGCGGCCACTCCGAGGCGATGCTCGAGCGCTTCCCTGAGCTCACGCTCATCGGCCTCGATCGCGACCCGGAGGCGCTGCGCCTGGCGGGAGAGCGCCTCGCTCGCTTCGGCGACCGCTTCCGCCCCGTGCACACCACCTACGACGGCGTCGACGAGGCCATCGCCGGCCTCGGCTTCGACGCCGTCGACGGCGCTCTCTACGACCTGGGCGTCAGCTCGATGCAGCTCGACCTGCCCGAGCGCGGCTTCTCCTACGCGAAGGACGCGCCGCTCGACATGCGGATGGACACGACGGCCGAGCTCACCGCCGAGCGCGTCGTCGCCGAGTACCCGGAGGCCGAGCTGCGGCGCATCTTCCGCGACTACGGCGAGGAGAAGCTCGCACAGCGCTACGCCTCGTTCATCGTGAAGGCCAGGGCGCAGCATCCGATCACCCGCACCATGCAGCTGGTCGACGTGCTGCAGGCCGCGACGCCCGCCGCGATCAGCAAGCAGGGGCACCCGGCCAAGCGCGTCTTCCAGGCGCTGCGCATCGAGGTCAACCAGGAGCTCGCGGTGCTTGAGCGCGCAATCCCGCGCGCGATCGACGCGCTGAACCTGGGTGGCCGGCTCGTTGTGATGTCGTACCAGTCCCTCGAGGACCGCATCGTCAAGCGCATCTTCCAGGCGCGCTCGAGCTCGACGGCACCCGCCGGGCTGCCGGTCGAACTGCCCGAGCACCGCCCCGAGCTCAAGCTGCTCACCCGCGGCGCCGAGCTGGCGAGCGACGAGGAGAAGGAACGGAACCCGCGCAGCGCACCTGTCCGCCTGCGCGCGGTCGAAAGGGTCAGAGAGCACGTGAGGGGGGCTTCATGAGCATGGGTGGAAGCACGGCGGTCGTCGAAGAGCACCCCTGGGTGTCGCAGCTGCCGCTGCCGAGCCGCGAAGAGCGCAAGCGCGGCCTGCTCGCGCCGGTCGACGCCCCGGTGGGCGCCAAGCACCGGCCGAAGCTGCTGTACGCGAGCATCGCCGTCGGCGCACTCGTGCTGATCGTGATCGCCCAGCTCGCGCTGAGCATCGGCGTCTCGAATGGCGCCTATGAGCTGAACTCGCTGCAGCAGCAGCAGAAACAGCTCGACCGCGCGCAGCAGGCCTCGTCGGAGGCGGTCGACAGGCTGTCGAGCCCGCAGAACCTCGCGGCGAACGCCGACGCGCTCGGCATGGTCGCGAACGGCTCGCCCGTCTATCTGCGCCTGTCCAACGGGACCGTGATCGGCTCGCCGACCGCTGCGAGCGGCACGCCGGCCGCAGCAGGCGAGTCCCTGGTGCCGAACGCCCTGACGAAGGGCGTACCGCTGGTGACCGCGAAGAGCGGGCCGAAGCCGTCGCAGGTCGTGACGGATTCGGCACCCGTGGCGACCCAGAAGGCCGCCTCACAGCAAACCGGGAGCGGCACACCGGCGGCGAATGTCAACCCCCAGCAGGACGGCCCCGTAGCGTGGAGCGGGCCGCTGCCCGCACCGGCGACGCACTGAGCTTGTACTGAGGGGAGATCGGGTGAAGGCGAAGAAGTCGACACGGCGGCGCACCTCGATCGTGCTCCTCGTGGTCCTCGCCCTCATGGCGAGCCTCGTCTACAAGCTCTTCGACATCCAGGTCGTGCATGCCAGCGCGCTCACCGCGCAGGCGGCCGAGCGGCGCGGCACGGCGGTCACGCTCTACGGCGCGCGCGGCGACATCGTCGGCGATGACGGAACGGTGCTTGCCGGCAGTGTGCTGCGCTACGACTTCATCGCCTCGCCCGTCAACGCGCTGAGCGCGTACACCGATACCGAGGACAAGCCGCTGCCGCACGATCAGGCCATGGAGAAGTTCGCCGCAGACCCGGTGCTCGCGAAGCTCTCGAAGATCACGGGAAAGCCCGTCTCAAGCTTCGTCACCGCCTTCACGGATGCCTTCAAGGCCAACGCGAAGTCGCAGTACGCGCCCCTCGTCGCGAACGTCGACGTGCCGACCTTCGACAAGATCCAGGCGCTCAAGATCCCGTGGCTGACGGCTGTGAGCCACCCGGCGCGCACCTACCCGGACGGCGCGGTCGGCGGCAACATCGTCGGCTACGTGAACTCGTCGGGTCTGGGCGCCGAGGGGCTCGAGCAGCAGTACCAGCAGTGCCTCGAAGGCGAGAACGGCGAGGAGACCTACCAGGCGAGCCGCGACGGCGTCGCGCTGCCCGGCAGCACCAAGGTCACCAAGGAGGCGAAGCAGGGCGGGACGCTTCAGACGACGCTCGACCCCGACCTCACCTGGTTCCTCAACCAGAACGTGGCGAGCACCACGAAGAGTCTCGGCGCGCAGTTCGGCCAGGCGACCGTCGTTGACATCAAGACCGGCGAGATCAAGGCGGCCGCCCAGTACCCCTCCGTGGACCCCAACAACATCGACTCGGTGCCGGCCGCGTACCGCAGCACCGCGATGATGTTCTCGAACATGTACGAGCCCGGCTCGGTGTTCAAGGCGCTCACCGCGGCCGCGATGGTCGACACCGGCTACGCGACCCCTGCCTCGCACATCATGACGCCCGACCATTTCTCGGGGCCGAACGGCGTGAGCTTCGGCGACGCCGAGTACCACCCGACCGAGGACATGACCCTCACCGGCATCCTGATGAACTCCTCGAACGTCGGCATCGCGACGCTGAGCGCCAACATGTCCGATCAGACGCGCTACGAGTACTACAAGAAGTTCGGCATCGGCACCAAGACCGCCGTCGACTTCCCGGCGCAGTCGAGCGGCCAGTTGAGCAAGCCGAGTCAGTGGGACGACCAGACCAAGTACACGACGACCTTCGGCCAAGGCGTCTCGGCGACACAGGCGCAGATGCTGCAGGCCTACCAGGCGCTCGCGAACGGCGGTGTCATGGTGCCCCTGTCGCTCGTGAAGGGCTGCAAACAGGCCGACGGCACCATGACCGACGTGCCGAAGAAGACCCAGACCCGGGTCATCAAGGAATCGACCTCGAAGACCGTGCTCGACATGATGGAGTCGGTCGTGCAGCAGGGCTCCAACGCCCCGGTGCTGAAGATCCCCGGGTACCGCATCGCGGCGAAGACCGGCACCGCGCAGGAGCCCGACGGCCACGGCGGCTACCAGTCGAACTTCTACATCTCCGTGATGGGCGTCGCACCGGTCGACAACCCGCAGTACCTCGTCTCCGTGAACATCGGGTTCCCGGCGAACCATAGGATGTCGGATGCGGCAGCCCCGCTGTTCCACACCGTGATGAGCCAGGTCTTGAAGACCTACCGTGTGAGCCCATCGAACAGCGCGCCGACGATGCTGCCGCCGTACTACCCGAACTAGCACCGGAAAAAGCGCTGATACCTGCATGATCGAACTCACCCTGACCGAGATCGCCGCGGCGGTCTCCGGCACCCTCCACCTCGGCACGAGCGGGGCAGATGCCTCGCAGCCGGTCGCCGGCCTGTCGTACACCGATTCGCGCGAGGTCGTCCCCGGCGGCATCTTCTTCGCGAAGCCGGGGGAGGCGACCGACGGGCACCTGTTCGCCCCGGCAGCCGTGGAGAACGGGGCGGCGCTGCTCGTCGTCGAGCGGGAGCTGCCCGAGCTGGCATCCGTGCCCCAGATCGTCGTCGCCGATGTCGTGACCGCGCTCGGCGCGCTGGCCGCAGAGGTGGTCGCCCGCGTGCACGCGAAGGGGAGCCTGCGGGTCGTGGGCATCACCGGCTCGAACGGCAAGACGACGACCAAGAACCTGCTCGCGAGCATCCTGGCTCCCATCGGTGAGACGGTCGCTCCGAAGGAGTCCTTCAACAACGAGGTCGGCGCCCCCGTGACGATGCTGCAGGTGACGGATGTCACCCGCTTCCTCGTCTCCGAGATGGGCCTCTACGCCCCCGGCGCGATCAGGTGGCTGGCCGAGCTCGCGAAGCCGGACGTCGGCGTGGTGCTGAAGGTCGGCCTCGCCCACGCGGGCGGCTACGGCGGCATCGAGGGCGTCGCGCGCGAAAAGGGCGAGCTGGTCACGCATCTGCCCGCCGACGGCGTCGCCGTGCTCAACATCGACGACCGCCGCGTTGCGGCGATGGCGGAGCACACCACCGCGGGCGAGGTGCTCTGGTTCGGGCTCTCGCAGGGCGCCCAGGTCACCGCGCGGGACATCGAGTTGACTCCGGATGGCACGGCGTTCACTCTCGTGCTGCCCGGTGGCGCCGCGGCATCCGTCGCCTTCAAAGTGCTCGGCGAGCACCACGTGATGAACGCGCTGGCCGCCGCCGCAGCCGCGCACGCGCTCGGCGTCGGCATCGATCGCATCGTCGTCGGCATCGAGTCCGTCACACGCGCCGAGCGGTGGCGCATGGAGGTGCTCGGCGGCCGCGACGGCATCACCGTGATCAACGACGCGTACAACGCGAGCCCCGACTCGATGGCCGCCGCGCTGCGCACGCTCGCGAAGCTGAAGCGCCCGGGCGGGCGCACGATCGCCGTCGTCGGCGAGATGGCCGAGCTCGGCGAGTTCGCGGGCGAGGAGCACGACAGGGTCGGCCTCGACGTCGTCGTGCTCGGCATCGACCGGCTCGTCGTGGTGGGCGAAGGCGCCCGCCGGGTACATGTCTCCGCGATGCGCGAGGGCACGTTCTTCTCCGATGAGTCGCAGTACGTCGACACGGCCGACGAGGCGTTCGAGCTCGTGCGCGCCCTGGCGCAGCCGGGCGACACGATCCTCGTGAAGAGCTCGAAGGTGGCCGGGTTGCGGTTCCTGGGCGACCGGCTGGGAGAATCGTTCTCGTGAGGACTCTTCTGACCGCGGGCGGTCTCTCCCTGGCGTTCTCGCTGTTCCTTACCCCGGCGTTCGTGCGGCTGTTCCACCGGCTGCAGCTCGGCCAGTTCATCCGCGACGACGGCCCGCAGTCGCACCACGCGAAGCGCGGCACGGCGACCATGGGCGGCATCGTCATCATCCTGGCGACGCTGTTCGGCTTCTTCGTCTCCGCCCTGATGTTCGGGGGGCACGACGGCATCTCGGCCGGCTCGCTGCTGGTGCTGCTGATGCTCGTCGGCATGGGCGCCGTCGGCTTCCTCGACGACTTCCTCAAGGTGCGCAACCAGCGCAGCCTCGGCCTGGGCGGCTGGGCGAAGATCGTGGGCCAGGTCGTCGTGGCGACACTGTTCGCGGTCCTCGCGATCCAGTTCCCGAACCGCGAGGGCTACACCCCGGCATCCCTCGGCATCTCGACCGTGCGCGACGTCTCGGCGCTCGACATCGGGCGCATCGCGACGGCTGTGCCGGCGATCGCGATCATCCTGTACCTGATCTGGATCAACCTGCTCGCCACCGCGACGACCAACGGCGTGAACGTCACCGACGGGCTCGACGGGCTCGCGCCCGGCGCCTCGATCCTCGCCATCGGCTCGTACATCTTCATCGGCTTCTGGCAGTTCAACCAGTCCTGCTTCAGCGAGACGACGCCGCGGGCCAATCTCGGCGCGTGCTACACGACGAACGACCCGCTCTCGCTCGGCGTGGTCGCTGCGGCGATCACGGGCGCCCTGGTCGGCTTCCTGTGGTGGAACACGAGCCCCGCGCAGATCTTCCTCGGCGACACCGGCTCGCTCGCGCTCGGCGGCGCCCTCACCGCGCTTGCGGTGCTCACCCACACCGAGCTGCTGCTGGTGCTGATCGGCGGCCTGTTCGTGATCGAGGCCGGCTCGGTCATCGTGCAGCGCGCCTATTTCAAGGTGACGCACGGCAAACGCATCTTCCGCATGAGCCCGATCCACCACCACTTCGAGCTCAAGGGCTGGGCAGAGGTCACGGTCGTCGTCAGATTCTGGATCGTCGCCGGCCTGCTCGTCGCCGCCGGCGTCGGCACCTTCTACCTCGAGTGGCTGCAGCTGGCCGGCTCATGAGCGGCAGGCATGCGGGCGCGATCGATTTCGAGGCGCTGAACTCGTGGCATACGGATGCCTGGCAGGGCCTGCGCGTCGCCGTGTTCGGCCTCGGCAAGACCGGATTCTCGGTCGCCGACACGCTGGTCGAGCTCGGCAGCGAGGTGCTCGTCGTCACCCAGCAGGCCGACGAGGAGCGCAGCCGCATGCTCGAGGTGATCGGCGCGCGGCTGGTCGTCGACGAGAAGCTCGACGGGGCGCCTCCCGCCCTGCTCGAGTTCGATCCGCAGCTCATCGTCGCGAACCCGGGCTTCCCGCCGTCGCATCCGATCCTGCGCTGGGCCGAGGGGGAGGCCGGGCTTCCCGTCTGGGGCGACATCGAGCTCGCCTGGCGGCTGCGCGACAAGGTCGTGCGTGCAGACGGCACGCCCGCCGAGTGGATCACGATCACCGGCACCAACGGCAAGACCACGACCACCCAGCTGACGGCCACGATGCTGGCGGCGGCCGGGCTGCGCGCGGCGCCCGCCGGCAACATCGGCGTTCCGGTGCTCGACGCGATCCGCGACCCGCAGGGCTTCGACGTGCTCGTGATCGAGCTGTCGAGCCATCAGCTGCATCGCATCAATCTCCATGGCGCGGCCGGCGAGCTGCACCCGTACGCGAGCGTGTGCCTCAACATCGCCGAGGACCACCTCGAATGGCACGGCTCCTTCGACGCCTACCGCGACGCGAAGGCGAAGGTCTACGCGAACACGAAGGTCGCCTGCGTCTACAACAAGGCAGACGAGGCGACGATGCGCATGGTCGAGGAAGCCGACGTCGAGGAGGGCGCGCGCGCCATCGGCTTCGGCCTCGGTGTGCCGGGACCGTCGGACTTCGGGGTCATCGAGGGCATCGTCGTCGACCGTGCGTTCCTCGACGAGCGGCATCACACCGCGCTCGAGCTGACCACGCTCGACGAGCTGGCCGCGGCCGGGCTGGCTGCACCGCACGTCGTCGCGAACATCCTCGCGGCATCCGCCCTCGCGCGCTCGTTCGGCGCCCCGACCGGTGTCATCCACGAGGTTCTGCAGAGCTTCCGGCTCGACGCACACCGCATCGAGACCGTGGCCGCTGCCTCGGGAGTGACGTGGGTCGACGACTCGAAGGCGACCAACCCGCACGCGGCGGATGCCTCGCTGAGGGCGTTCCCCTCGGTGGTGTGGGTCGCGGGCGGACTGCTCAAGGGAGCCGGGGTCGACGAGCTCGTCGCGACGCACGTCGCGCGGCTGCGGGCGGCGGTGCTGATCGGCGCCGAGCGCGGAGAGCTGCGCGACGCGCTGCGCCGGCACGCCCCAGAGCTGCCGGTGTTCGAGGTCGAGGAGGACGACGTGATGGGCGCGGCGGTCCGTTTCGCGGCATCCGTCGCCCAAGACGGCGACACGGTGCTGCTCGCCCCCGCCGCCGCCTCGATGGACCAGTTCTCGGACTACGCCGATCGCGGCGCCCGCTTCGCGGACGCGGTGCGCGCGCACCTCTCAGGGGAGTAGTCGGGCAGAGCTCGCGAGTACGGAGTTGCCGCGGCGATGACGACGGTTTGACCGCGAGTACTGCGTACTCGACGTCCGAGCCGGCTCTCAGGGCTCTCGAAGGGACGCGCTCGGCGTGCCGGAGGCCGCCGCGCGGCATCCGTTTGTGAGGATGGCGACGTGACTACGCAGGCCGACCGCACCCGGGCGCCGCGGTTCGCCGCAGGCGGCCGCGCGGCGGGCGACGCGATGCACTCGGCGCGCATCTCGCTCGGCCGGGCGTTCGAGGCGGAATCCGCCAACTACTTCATGCTGCTCGGCCTCACGCTGTTCATGGTCGCCTTCGGCCTGCTGATGGTGCTGTCGTCGTCGTACGTGGCCTCGCATGCCGACGGCTCGAGCTTCTTCGCGAAGTTCATGAACCAGGGGCTGTACGCGATCATCGGCGTGCCGATCATGCTCGTCGTCTCGCGCGTTCCGCAGAAGTTCTGGCAGAGGTTCGCCTGGATCGGCCTGCTCGGCGCGTGCGCCCTGCAGATGCTCGTCGTCTTCACGCCGCTCGGCTACGGCATCAACAACAACACCAACTGGCTGCGCATCGGCCCGATCCTGTTCCAGCCGTCCGAGCTCATCAAGATCGCCCTCGTGCTGTGGCTCGGCATGTTCCTCACCCGTAAGGAGGCGCGTCTCGGGCAGATCGGGCAGGCGCTCGTTCCCGCACTGCTCGTGAGCGTCGTGCCGCTGTTCCTGATCATGAAGGGCGACGACCTCGGCACGACGATGATCATCGGGCTGATGCTGATCGGGGCGCTGTTCTTCGCGGGCATCCCGCTGTGGCAGCTGCTCATCACGGCTCTGCTCGCCGGCGGTGCGGCGTTCGCGCTCGCGTTCGCCTCATCGAACCGCACGCATCGCATCATGGCGTTCCTCAACCCGGAGGCCGCTGACCCCAACGGCGACGGCTACCAGGTGCTGCAGGGCCAGTGGGGCATGGCGAACGGCGGCGTCTTCGGCGTCGGACTCGGCAACTCGCAATCGAAGTGGAACTGGCTGCCCGCCTCGTCCACCGACTTCATCTTCTCGATCACCGCGGAGGAGCTCGGGCTCATCGGCGCGGTGCTCGTGCTGCTGCTCTTCGTCGCGCTCGCCTTCGTGCTGCTGCGCATCATCCGCTCGGCGAAGACCGTGTTCGCCCGTACCGTCACCGGCGGGGTGATGGTGTGGATCATCGGCCAGGCGATCATCAACGTGGCTGTCGTCGTCGGCCTTTTCCCCGTGCTGGGCGTGCCGTTGCCGCTCATCTCCTCGGGCGGCACCGCCCTCATCTCGACGCTCGCCGCGCTCGGCATCGTGCTCTCGTTCGCTCGGGAAGAGAGCCGAGATGCGCGCCGAGAGTCGCTGCTGGCCCGGGCTACCGTTAAGCAGTGAGGTACCTCTTCGCCGGCGGCGGCACCGCCGGGCACGTGAACCCGCTGCTCGCCACCGCAGACAAGCTGCGCGAGCTCGAGACGGATGCCGAGGTGCTGGTGCTCGGCACGGCAGAGGGGCTCGAGGCGCGGCTCGTGCCGCTGCGCGGCTATGAGCTCGCGACGATTCCGAGACTGCCCTTCCCGCGCCGCCTGAACGGTGCCGCGCTGCGCTTCCCCGCGCGCTGGTGGGCGACCGTGCGGCAGATCGAGAGGCTGATCGCCGAGCGCGGCATCGATGCCGTGGTCGGCTTCGGCGGCTACGCCGCCGCCCCCGCGTATCTGGCGGCCCGCCGCACCAAGACACCGCTCGTGCTGCACGAGGCGAACGCCAAGCCCGGTCTCGCGAGCCGCCTGGGCGCGCGCCTCACGACGCACGTGGGCGTCGCGTTCCGCGGCACGCCGCTGCCGCATGCCGTCTTCGTCGGCATGCCGTTGCGCGCCGAGATCGAGAAGCTCGACCGCGACGTGGCCCGACCGGACGCTCGCGCCCGCTTCGGGCTCGACGAGCGGCCCGTGCTGCTCGTGACCGGCGGCTCCACCGGGGCGCGCACCATCAACCGCACGATGCTCGCGGCTGCGCAGCAGGTGCTCGATGCGGGGTACCAGGTGCTGCACATCCAGGGCGGCGCGCGCGAGTTCACCGACCCCGGGCTGCCCGGCTACCACCTCGTCGACTACGTCGACGACATGGATCAGGCGTTCGCCGCCGCCGACGCCGTGGTGAGCCGGGCGGGCTCCGGCATGGTCAGCGAGCTCACCACGCTCGGCCTGCCCGCCGTCTACGTTCCCTACCCCGTCGGCAACGGCGAGCAGCGCTTCAACGTCGCCGACGTCGTGAGCTCGGGCGGCGGCATCACCGTCGAGGACAGCGAGTTCACGCCGGAATGGGTCGAGACCTTCCTCGTGCCGCTGCTCGCCGACGGCGGGCGGCTCGCGACGATGGCCGCGGTCTCGGCATCCGTCGGCGTGAAAGACGGCGCGGAGCGCCTCGTCGCCCTGATCGGCCAAGCCGCTCGCGCCTGACCGCCCCGTGCGCACAGCAAGGAGATACTGGAACCCGTGATCAAGCCCGACCTCGCCCTGCCGCTGCCCGAGACGATCGGGAAGGCGCACTTCGTCGGCATCGGGGGATCGGGCATGAACGGCATCGCGCGGCTGTTCCTGGCCGCGGGCATCCCCGTCACGGGCTCCGACCGCGCCGAGAGCGAGTACACGCGCACGCTCACCGAGCTCGGCGCAGGCATCCACATCGGCCACGACGCCGCCAACGTCGGCGATGCCGACACGCTGGTGGTCACGGGGGCGCTCTGGCAGGACAACCCCGAGTACCAGTACGCGCTCGCGCACGGCATCCCCGTGCTGCACCGCTCGCAGGCGCTCGCCTGGCTCACCCGCGGCAGCCGGCTCGTCGCGGTCGCGGGCGCGCACGGCAAATCGGGGACGACCGGGATGATCTCGACGGCGCTGCTCGAGGCCGGCGCCGACCCCAGCTTCGTGAACGGCGCCGTGATCGAGGGGCTCGAGACGAGCGCGAGGCACGGCGACTCCGGCGTATTCGTCATCGAGGCCGACGAGTCCGACGGCTCCTTCCTGCTCTACGACACCGCGGTCGCGCTCATCCTCAACATCGACGACGACCACCTCGACCACTACGGCTCGTACGCCGCCGTCGAGGACGCCTTCGTGACCTTCGCCGATCGGGCCCACGAGCTCGTCGTGATCTCCGCGGACGATGCCGGTGCGCGCGCCGTCCGCCCGCGCATCTCGCACCAGAACGTCGTCACCTTCGGCGAGTCAGAGGGTGCCGACGTGCGTGTGAGCTCGATCACGACCGAGGGCCCCGTGGCCTTCACGCTCGGCTGGCACGGCGCCGAGTACCGCGTACAGCTGCGCGTGCCCGGCCGCCACCTCGCCCACAACGCGGCGGGCGCGTTCGCCGCGCTCACCTACCTCGGTGTCCCGCCAGGCCAGGCGGTCGCCGGGCTCGAGACCTATGGCGGAGTGCACCGCCGCTTCGAGCTGCACGGCACGATCGGGGGAGTGAGCGTCTACGACGACTACGCCCACCACCCCGCCGAGGTGAAGGCGGTGCTCGAGGCGGCGCGCTCGGTCGTCGGCGACGGTCGCCTCATCGCGGTGCACCAGCCGCACACTTACAGTCGTACGCAGCGCCTCGCGCAGGAGTTCGCCGACACCCTCGAGCAGTACGCCGACGAGACCGTCGTGCTCGACGTGTTCGGCGCCCGCGAGGACCCGGTGCCCGGCGTGACCGGCGCGCTCGTCTCCGAGCGCTTCCACGACCCGTCGAAGGTCGAGTTCATCGCCGACTGGCAGCAGGCGGCCGACTTCACGGCCGGCTTCGCGCGGGCAGGCGACTTCGTCATCACCCTCGGCTGTGGGAACGTGAACCTGATCGTGCCGCAGCTGCTCGACTCGCTCGAGCGGGCGCGCTCGCAGGCGACAGGGAGCTGATCGGATGCGTCGGCCGAGCGGCCCCGCCCCCCGGACACCACCCCAGGCGGCTCCGGCGCCCACCCGTTCGTCGGCTCCTCCAGCGGCGCCGGCCGCTGAGCCGGAGCGGAAGCCGGAGGCATCCGTTCTCACCGCGCCGATCGAGCTGACCGGGCGGATCGAGCAGAAGAAGGCCGAGACGGATGCCTCACCAGAGCCCGCCTCGACCCCGGGCTCGTGGCGCGAGCTGCGCCGCGCGATCGGCGCGCGTCGCAGGGTCGAGCGCAGCGAGGCACGGCGCTTCACCGCGCGCACCCGCCGTCGCCGCCGGTGGCAGCTGGGCATCGCGGGCTTCGTCGTCCTCGTGCTCGGCGGCGCGGTGGTGACGGCGTTCTCGCCGATCATGTCCCTCAAGCACATCGAGGTGGTCGGGGCGCACAGCGTGAAAGCGGCCGAGGTGCAGCACGCCCTCGCGGGCGAGCTCGGCACGCCGCTGCCGCTCGTCACGTCCGCGGACGTGCGGCACGCGCTCGACGACTTCCGGATGATCGAGTCGTACTCGACGCAGCTCGAACCGCCGTCGACGCTGGTCGTGCGCATCACCGAGCGCACCCCTCTGGCCGTCGTCAAGCAGGGGTCGAGCTACGAGGTCGTCGACCAGGCGGGCGTCGTGCTCTCGGCGGGGGCGTCGCCGCAGGCGGGGCTGCCCGTCGTGTCCCTTCCTTCCGGCCAGCAGCCTGAGCGCTCTGCGGGGTTCGCCGCAGCTGCGGCCGTACTCGCGGCGCTCCCCGACGCCGTGCGCGCGACGGTCACCGGCGCGAGCGCGACGAGCGCCAACAATGTGACGCTCACCCTGAAGGGCGGCAAGAAGGTCATCTGGGGCGGCACCGACGAGATGGACCTCAAGACCGCGGACCTTCAAGCTCTGCTGAAGGGTGCGGCGGGGGCATCCGTCTACGACGTCTCGAGCCCGCGCGCCCCGATCACCCGCTGATCCAGGCGACACGCCACCGGATGGTCGGCTTCCTCTAGACGAATCGCCCTACCCTCAGGTGAAGGAAATGCATACCGAGCATAACTTTTACCCTCTACCTGAGGTTGAAAGTTCAAAGCGAAGGTTCAACGCGGAGGCCAGAGCGTGAGCACTAACCAGAACTACCTCGCCGTCATCAAGGTGGTCGGCATCGGCGGCGGCGGCGTGAACGCCGTCAACCGCATGATCGAGCTCGGCTTGCGCGGGGTCGAGTTCATCGCCATCAACACGGATGCCCAGGCGCTGCTCATGAGCGACGCCGACGTCAAGCTCGACGTCGGGCGCGAGATCACCCGCGGGCTCGGCGCGGGCGCCGACCCCGAGGTCGGCCGCCGCGCCGCCGAGGACCACGCGGAAGAGATCGAAGAGGCGCTCGCCGGCGCCGACATGGTCTTCGTCACCGCGGGCGAGGGCGGCGGCACCGGCACCGGCGGCGCACCCGTCGTCGCGCGCATCGCGAAGTCCATCGGCGCGCTCACCATCGGTGTCGTCACCAAGCCGTTCAGCTTCGAGGGCAAGCGCCGCGCCGACTCCGCAGCGGCGGGCGTCGCGCGCCTCAAAGAAGAGGTCGACACCCTCATCGTCGTGCCGAACGACCGCCTGCTCGAGATCAGCGACCGCGGCATCTCGATGATGGAGGCCTTCATCACGGCCGACCAGGTGCTCCTCGCCGGTGTGCAGGGCATCACCGACCTGATCACGACCCCCGGTCTCATCAACCTCGACTTCGCCGACGTGAAGTCGGTCATGCAGGGCGCGGGCTCGGCGCTCATGGGCATCGGCTCGGCGCGCGGCGCGGACAGGGCCATCAAGGCCGCCGAGCTCGCCGTCGCGAGCCCGCTGCTCGAGGCATCCATCGAGGGGGCGCGTGGCGTGCTGCTCTCGATCCAGGGCGGCAGCAACCTCGGCATCTTCGAGATCAACGACGCCGCCCGCCTCGTGCAAGAGGTCGTGCACCCCGAGGCGAACATCATCTTCGGAACGGTGATCGACGACACGCTCGGCGACGAGGTGCGCGTGACGGTGATCGCGGCGGGCTTCGACGGCGGTGAGCCGCAGAAGTCCGATCCGGCCGCTCACCGCGCCGAGGCGATCACGGTCGAGCCCACGGCCAAGCCGGCCGTCGTCAGTGAAGACACCGCGGCGCTCGCGCCCGAGGACCTGCCCGTCGCCGCCTGGGAGCCGACCGCGGCGCCCGAGACGCCGACGCTGCCCGCCGACCGCGACTTCGACGACGCCGACGGCATCGACATCCCGGACTTCTTGAAGTAGCGCTGTGCCCGAGCTCGCAGAGCGGCTCGCCGCCGTGCGAGCGGAGATCGCGGATGCCGCACGCGCGGCCTCCCGCGACCCCGATGAGCTCACGACGATCGTCGTCACCAAGTTCCACCCGGCCGAGCTCGTGCGCGAGCTGCACGCCCTCGGCGTGCGCGACGTCGGGGAGAACCGCCATCAGGAGGCGCTGGCCAAGGCATCCGCTCTCGCCGACCTCGACGGTCTCACCTGGCATTTCATCGGCCAGCTGCAGTCGAACAAGGCCAGGCAGGTGCGGCGCTACTCGCACATCGTGCACTCGGTCGACCGGCCGGCGCTCGTCGACGCGCTCGCGCGTCGCGACGGCGACCCGCTCGACGAGACGACCGAGATCTTCCTGCAGCTGAACCTCACCGATGACGTGGGGCGCGGCGGCGTCACACCCGACGCGCTCGAGCCGCTCGCGGAGCGCGCTCTCGCCGCGCCCGGGCTGCGCGTGCGCGGCGTCATGGCCGTCGCGCCGCTGGGAGAGGAGCCGCGCGCCGCGTTCGCACGGGTGCGCGCGGCATCCGATCGCCTCCGCCTGCTCGCGCCGGACGCGCGTGCGATCTCGGCCGGGATGTCCGGGGACTTCCGCGCGGCGATCCTCGAAGGCGCGACACACCTTCGCATCGGCACGGCAATCACGGGTTCGCGCCCGACAGCGCGTTAATCTGGCGCTGTCGGCGGCAAGCGCGGACCGGTAAGCACGGCAACGGAGGACGAAATGGCCAACCCGCTCAAGAAGACCATGGTCTACCTCGGTCTCGCGGACGAAGAGTTCGAGTACGAGGAAGACCAGCCCCGAGAGAGCGCGCCCGCCGCCCATCACGCCCCGCAGCAGGCTGCCGCACCCGTGGCGCCGGCGCCGCAGCCGCGCCCCGAGCGCGCACCGGTCGTGCCGATCCGCAAGAACACCCCCGTTCGAGCACAGCAGGCGGTTCCAGAGATGAACGAGATCCTCACGGTGCATCCGCGCCAGTACCGCGACGCGCAGGCGATCGCCGAAGCGTTCCGCGACGGCATCCCGGTGATCATCAACCTGTCGCAGATGAACGACGCCGACGCGCGCCGCCTCATCGACTTCGCCAGCGGTCTCTCGCAGGGTCTGCTCGGCAAGATCGAGCGCGTCACCAACAAGGTCTTCCTGCTGTCCCCCCAGCACGTCTCCGTGCTCGGCGAGCAGAAGGTCGCGGGCGCCGAGGGCGAGTCGTCGTTCTTCAGCCAGGCGTAGGACCGGCCTAACTGGCAGGGTTGGCAGTTTCGAGTCCGCGGCCTCCGCAATACTTCTAGGGTGGCCATCGCAATCGTCGCCAGCATCGTCTACTACCTGCTGCTGATCTACTTCCTGACCATGTGGGCGCGGTTCGTGCTCGACCTCGTGCGCGCCCTGCGACGCGGCTGGCGGCCGCGCGGCGCCGGCCTCGTCGCCGCCGAGGCCGTGTACACCGTGACCGATCCGCCGATCAGGTTGTTCCGCCGGCTGCTGCCGCCGGTGTCGTTCGGCCCGATCGGGCTCGACTTCGGCTGGCCGATCACGATGCTGTGCGTGGTGATCCTGATGTATGTCGTGGGCCTGTTCGCCGTCGTCTGATTTGCTAAGTTTGGTCCATCACGTCCCTGACGTTCCCGATTCGAAAGCTAAGGGTGGAAAGCCATGGCGCTTACTCCGGAAGACGTAGTCAACAAGCGGTTCCAGCCGACGAAGTTCCGCGAGGGCTACGACCAGGACGAGGTCGATGACTTCCTCGACGAGGTCGTCGTCGAGCTGCGTCGCCTCAACCAGGAGAACGACGAGCTGAAGCAGCGCCTGGTCGCTGCCGACTCGCGCGTCGCCGAGCTGCAGCGCAGCGGAGCCTCTGCCGCCCCTGCCGCCGCCCCGGCGCCCGCCGCCGAGCCGGCCCCTGCGCCCGTTCCCGCCGCGGTGAGCGCTCCGACGACGGCGATGCCCGTCGCCGCGCCGTCGCCCGTCGACGAGACGCAGAGCACCAACAACCTGCTGCAGCTGGCCCGCCGTCTGCACGAGGAGCACGTCGCAGAGGGCAAGGCCAAGCGCGACGAGCTCATCGCCGACGGCCACGCGACCGCCGCACGGCTCATCGCCGAGGCCGAGTCGAAGCAGAAGGAGCAGCTCGCGGTGCTCGACAAGCAGCGCATCACGCTCGAGAACAAGATCGACGAGCTGCGCACCTTCGAGCGCGACTACCGCGCCAAGCTGAAGAGCTATATCGAGGGCCAGCTGCGCGACCTCGATGCCTCGGGCAGCTCGGCCCCGGCGAACACCGGTGCCGCCCCCGTGGTGCAGAACTCCGCCCCGAGCTATCAGGGCTTTGGAGCCTAGCCCCTCCGCGAAGGTCAGCGTCCGCGCGATCGTCGTCCTCGCCGCCGTAGCCGTCTTCGTCTTCGTCGTCGACCAGGTGGCCAAGGCACTGGTGCTCGCGCATCTCACAGAAGGCGAGCAGGTCCCCGTCCTGGGGAACCTGCTCGTCTTCCTGTTCACCCGGAACCCGGGCGCGGCCTTCTCGATCGGCACCGGCTCGACGTGGATCTTCACGATCATCGCGATCGCGGTCTTCGTGTTCGTGATCTGGTATGCGCGACGCATCCGCACCGTCTGGTGGGCGCTGGTGTTCGGGCTGCTGCTCGGCGGGCTGCTCGGCAACCTCTACGACCGGCTCTTCCGGCCTCCGGGCTTCGGCCAGGGCGAGGTCATCGACTTCATCAAGATCCCGCTGCTGCCGGCCATCTTCAACCTCGCCGACTCGGCGATCGTCGCCGCGATGGCGCTGTTCCTGGTCTTGACGCTGCTCGGCGTCGGGCTGGACGGGCGCAGGGCGGTGCGGGCGGATGCCGCAGCGACGGATGCCGCGGGCGTCGACGCCCCTTCGGAAGAGCACCGCGATGGAGACGCGTAGCTATCCCGTCCCCGACGGGCTCGAGGGCAGTCGGGTCGACGCCGGCGTCGCGCGGCTGCTCGGCTTCTCCCGTTCCTTCGCGGCCGACGTCGCCGAGGCGGGCGGCGTGCTGCTCGACGGCCGCGTCGTCGGCAAGAGCGACCGTCTGACGGCGGGCTCGTGGCTCGAGGTGTCGTGGGAGGAGCGGCGCGGCCCCGTCGTCGAGGCGATCCCGGTTCCCGAGCTGCGCATCGTGCACGATGACGACGACCTGGTCGTCGTCGACAAGCCGGCGGGGGTGGCCGCGCACCCGTCGGTCGGGTGGGAAGGCCCGACCGTGGTCGGCGCCCTCGCGGCCGCGGGCTACCGCATCTCGACCTCGGGGGCGGCCGAGCGGCAGGGCGTCGTCCACCGCCTCGACGCCGGCACCTCGGGGCTCATGGTCGTCGCGAAGAGCGAATACGCCTACACGATGCTCAAGCGCGCGTTCCACGACCGCACGGTCGAGAAGATCTACCACGCCGTCGTGCAGGGGCACCCCGACCCGCTGGCCGGCACGATCGACGCGCCGATCGGCAGGCATCCCAAGTCCGACTGGAAATTCGCGGTGATCGGCGGCGGCAAGCCGTCCGTCACGCACTACGAGACGATCGAGGCGTTCCCGGCGGCGAGCCTGCTCGAGATCCACCTCGAGACGGGCCGCACGCACCAGATCCGCGTGCATCTGGCCGCGCAGCGGCACCCGTGCGTCGGCGACCCGCTCTACGGCGCCGACCCGACGCTGTCGGCGCGCCTCGGGCTCACCCGGCAGTGGCTGCACGCCGTGCGGCTCGGCTTCGAGCACCCGGGCACGGGGGAGTGGGTCGAGTTCGCGACCTCATATCCTGAGGACCTGCAGCACGCGCTGGACGTGCTCGCCGCGTAGCCCGCGTCGCGCCCAGCTCGTCGAGTACGGGGTAATCGCGCTTATCCTGCGGTTTTTTCGGCGGCGACTCCGTACTCGAACTCGTGCTCGTGGCAACCACCGCCCAGACCCTCGACCGCAGCTTGAAGCGTGTCGCGGCGACCTCGCGTGTGGCATCCGTTCATGTCGGCGGTGTGCGTGAGAATCGATGGCATGGCATCCGATTCATTCGTCCACCTGCACGTGCACAGCGAATACTCGATGCTCGACGGGGCCGCCCGTCTCGGCCCGCTCGTCGACGCGGCGGTCGAGCAGGGGATGCCCGCGGTGGCGGTCACCGACCACGGCAACATGTTCGGCGCCTTCGACTTCTGGAAGACCGCGACGGGCAAGGGCATCAAGCCGATCATCGGCACAGAGGCCTACCTGACGCCGGGCACGCACCGTACCGACAAGACGCGCGTGCGCTGGGGCGACGGCGGCGGCGACGATGTCTCAGGCTCGGGCGCGTACACGCACATGACGATGTTCGCCGAGACGACGGAGGGCATGCACAACCTCTTCCGGCTGTCGTCGCTCGCCTCGATCGAGGGCTACTACTTCAAGCCCCGCATGGACCGCGAGCTGCTGAACACCTATGCGAAGGGCATCATCGCGACGACCGGCTGCCCGTCGGGTGAGGTGCAGACGCGGCTGCGGCTCGGGCAGTACAAAGAGGCGGTCGCGGCGGCCGCCGAGTTCCGCGACATCTTCGGCAAAGAGAACTTCTTCGCCGAGATCATGGACCACGGCCTCGGCATCGAGCGCCGCATCATGGGCGACCTGATCAAACTCGCGAAAGACCTCGGGCTGCCGCTCGTCGCGACGAACGACCTGCATTACACGCACGCCGAGGACCACACGAGTCACGCCGCCCTGCTCTGCGTGCAGTCGGGGTCGACCCTGAACGACCCGAACCGCTTCAAGTTCGACGCCGACGAGTTCTACCTCAAGACGCCCGAGCAGATGCGCCAGCTGTTCCGCGATCACCCGGATGCGTGCGACAACACCCTCGCCATCGCCGAGCGCTGCAACGTCGAGTTCGAGATGTCGACCGGCAAGTACATGCCGAAGTTCCCCGTCCCAGAGGGCGAGACCGAGGACAGCTGGTTCGTCAAAGAGGTCAACGCGGGCCTCGAGAAGCGCTACCCCGACGGCATCCCCGACAAGGTGCGGAAGCAGGCCGACTACGAGATCGGCATCATCACCCAGATGGGCTTCCCTGGGTACTTCCTCGTGGTCGCCGACTTCATCAACTGGTCGAAGAACAACGGCATCCGTGTGGGTCCCGGCCGCGGCTCGGGCGCCGGCTCGATGGCCGCCTACGCCATGCGCATCACCGACCTCGACCCGCTCGAGCACGGGCTGATCTTCGAGCGCTTCCTCAACCCCGACCGCGTCTCGATGCCCGACTTCGATGTCGACTTCGACGACCGCCGCCGTCTCGAGGCGGTGAAGTACGTCACGGAGAAGTACGGCGCAGAGCGCGTCGCCCAGATCGTCACCTACGGCACGATCAAGGCGAAGCAGGCGCTGAAGGACGCCGGCCGCGTGCTCGGCTTCCCCTTCTCCATGGGCGAGAAGCTCACCAAGGCGATGCCGCCCGCCGTGATGGGCAAGGACATCCCGCTCTCCCAGATCTTCGACAAGAACAGCCCCCGCTACAAGGAAGCGGTCGAGATCCGCGCCGTCGTCGAGAACGATCCCGAGGCGAAGACGGTCTTCGACACCGCGCTCGGCCTCGAGGGGCTGAAGCGCCAGTGGGGCGTGCACGCCGCGGGCGTGATCATGTCGAGCGACCCGATCATCGACGTCATCCCGATCATGAAACGCGAGCAGGACGGGCAGATCGTCACCCAGTTCGACTACCCGGCCGCCGAGTCGCTCGGTCTGATCAAGATGGACTTCCTGGGGCTGCGCAACCTCACCATCATCAGCGACGCCCTCGACAACATCACGGCGAACACCGGCACAGAGCTCGACCTCGAGGCGCTGCCCCTCGATGACCGCCCCGCCTACGACCTGCTCACCCGGGGCGACACCCTCGGCGTCTTCCAGCTCGACGGCGGCCCGATGCGCGCGCTGCTGCGCCAGATGAAGCCCGACAACTTCGAGGACATCTCGGCGCTCATCGCCCTGTACCGCCCGGGTCCCATGGGTGCGAACTCGCACATCAACTACGCGCTGCGCAAGAACGGCCTGCAAGAGGTCACGCCGATCCACCCCGAGCTCGAGGAACCTCTCAAGGACATCCTCGACACCACCTACGGCCTGATCATCTATCAGGAGCAGGTCATGGCGATCGCGCAGAAGGTGGCCGGCTTCTCGCTCGGCCAAGCAGACATCCTGCGCCGCGCCATGGGCAAGAAGAAGAAGTCCGAGCTGGACAAGCAGCAGGAGGGCTTCTACGCCGGCATGAAGGAGCGCGGCTACTCGAAGGCCGCGATGGACAAGCTGTGGGAGATCCTGCTGCCGTTCTCCGACTACGCCTTCAACAAGGCGCACTCGGCGGCCTACGGCGTGGTCTCGTACTGGACGGCGTACCTCAAGGCGCACTACCCCGCCGAGTACATGGCCGCGCTGCTGACGAGCGTCGGCGACTCGAAGGACAAGATGGCGGTCTACCTCAACGAGTGCCGCCGCATGGGCATCAAGGTGCTGCCGCCCGATGTCAACGAGTCGATCGGATTCTTCGCTGCCGTCGGCGCCGACATCCGCTTCGGCCTCGGCGCCGTGCGCAATGTCGGCATGAACGTCGTCGACGGCATCGTCGCGGCGCGCAGCGAGAAGGGCCGCTTCGAGTCCTTCCACGACTTCCTCAAGAAGGTGCCGCTGCACGTCGCGAACAAGCGCACGGTCGAGTCGCTGATCAAGGCGGGTGCCTTCGACTCCTTCGGGGCATCGCGGCGCGCCCTGCTCGAGATCCACGAGGGCGCGGTCGAGTCGGTCGTCAACGAGAAGCGCGTCGAGGCGACCGGGCAGGCGGGTTTCGACTTCGACATGCTGATGGCCGACGCCGCGAGCGACAGCGGCACCGGCCCGATCTCGGTCGTGCCCGACCGCCCCGAGTGGAGCAAGCGCGACAAGCTCGCCTTCGAGCGCGAGATGCTCGGCCTCTACGTCTCCGATCACCCGCTGGCCGGGCTCGAGCTGGATCTCGCGAAGCAGGCCTCCACCTCGATCGCCGATCTGACCGGGTCGGATGCCACGCAGGACGGCGACCAGGTGACGATCGCCGGCCTCGTGACCGGGGTGCAGCACCGTGTCGCGAAGCAGTCGGGCAATCAGTACGGGATCATCAGCGTCGAGGACTTCGGCGGCGAGATCCAGGTCATGTTCATGGGCAAGGCGTATCAGGAGTTCGCGCCGGCGCTCGTGGCCGACTCGATCGTGAGCGTGCGCGGCCGCGTCTCGATGCGCGACGACGGCATGAACCTGCACGCGTACAACCTCGTGACGCTGCAGTTCGAGCAGGCGAGCGGCGTCTCGGGGCCTCTCGTGCTGACGATGCCCGAGCAGCGCGCGACGGTCGACGTGGTCACCGAGCTCGGCGACATGCTGATCAGGCATGCCGGCCCGAACGAGGTGCGCCTCAGGCTCACCCGCGGGGGAGTGGCGCGCGTCTTCGAGCTGCCCTATCAGGTGTCGGTCACCCCCGACCTCTTCGGCGAGCTGAAGGGCCTGCTCGGGCCGGCCTGCCTGGTTTGATTTGCGCGCCGCCGCTCCTGCGGCGCGCCGCGGTCGGCTTTGCGAGTCCCTGCGTTCGGCGGCGAGCAAGTCGCCGCCTCGTAGAGCGTCGCGCGCTTCCTGCGCCGGTAGGCTAGGTGCCCTATGCGCACGATCGACCTGCGCGGAATCGACCTGGCGACGGCCGACCTCCGCACCCTGGTGCCCCGGCCCGTCGTCAACATCGAGGTGGCGTCGCAGGCCGCCGGCGAGCTGATCGCGGCCGTGCGCGAGCACGGGTCGAGCGCGCTCCTCGATCAGAGCGAGCGCTTCGACGGCATCCGCCCCGAATCCCTGCGCGTGCCGGCTGAGGCGATCCAGACCGCGGTCGACGGTCTCGACCCGCGGGTGCGCGCTGCGCTCGACGAGGCGATCGTGCGCGTCCGGAAGGGCAGCGCGGCGCAGGTGCCTGCGCCGCAGACCACCACGCTCGCCGATGGGGCGGTCGTCGCCCAGCGCTGGCAGCCGGTCACGCGGGCCGGCCTGTACGTTCCGGGCGGCAACGCGGCGCTCGCGTCGAGCGTCGTCATGAACGTCGTTCCCGCCCAGGTCGCCGGCGTGCCGTCGCTCGCCCTCGCGAGTCCCGCGCAGAAGGAGTTCGGCGGCCTGCCGCACCCCACGATCCTCGCCGCGGCCGGGCTGCTCGGCGTCGATGAGGTCTGGGCCATGGGCGGTGCCGGAGCCATCGGTGCGCTGGCCTACGGGGTGCCCGACGTCGGCCTGGACCCGGTGCAGATGATCACCGGCCCCGGCAACATCTATGTCACCGCGGCGAAGCGCCTGGTGCGGGGCGTCGTCGGGATCGACGCAGAGGCCGGGACCACCGAGATCCTGATCATCGCCGACCGCACGGCCAACCCCGTGCTGGTGGCCGCCGACCTGCTGAGCCAGGCCGAGCACGATGCAGCGGCGGCGAGCGTGCTCATCACCGATTCGCCGGAGCTGGCGGATGCCACCTCCGAGGCGCTCGAGAAGCTGCTCGCCGCGACTGCGAACTCGGAACGGGCCGCCGCGGCGCTCGCCGGCCCGCAGTCGGCGATCATGCTGGTCGACGACGAGGCCGTGGCGGCCGCGGTCAGCAACGCCTACGGCCCCGAGCACCTCGAGCTGCACACGGTCGACCCGCACGCGACCCTCGAGAACATCACGGATGCCGGCGCGATCTTCCTCGGTAATTACTCGCCGGTGAGCCTCGGCGACTACATGGCCGGTTCGAACCACGTCTTGCCGACCGGCGGCGCCGCGCATTTCTCCTCGGCGCTCGGGGCGTATTCGTTCCTGCGCCCGCAGCAGGTCATCGACTACGACCGTGGCGCACTGGCATCCGTTCGTGATCGCATCGTCGCCCTCGCCGAGGCTGAGAGCCTTCCCGCGCACGGCGAGGCGGTCGCTGTGCGCTTCTCCGGTTAGGGTTTCTGCATGTTCTGCCCGTTCTGCCGCCACCCCGACTCCCGCGTGATCGATTCGCGCACCACTGATGACGGGCTGTCGATCAGGAGGCGTCGGCAGTGCCCGGAGTGCGGCCGTCGCTTCTCGACGATCGAGACCGCGAGCCTCAACGTGATCAAGCGCTCGGGCGTCGTCGAGCCGTTCAGCCGCGAGAAGGTCATCGCCGGGGTGCGCAAGGCGTGCCAGGGTCGGCCGGTGACCGACACCGATCTCGCGATCCTGGCGCAGAAGGTCGAGGAGACCATCCGCGCGACGGGCGCCTCGCAGATCGACGCCAACGAGATCGGCGTCGCCGTGCTGCCCGAGCTGCGCGAGCTCGACGAGGTGGCGTTCCTGCGCTTCGCGAGTGTCTACCAGGCGTTCGAGTCGCTCGACGACTTCGAGTCGGCGATCGGGCAGCTGCGCCGCGACCACGCGCCCGCGGCATCCGATTAGCCCCGATATTCTGAACCCGGCATGTACCGGATCATCTTCAAACTCGTCTTCACGCGCATGGACCCGGAACGGGCCCACCACCTCGCGTACGTCTTCATCCAGGTGATCCAGGCGCTCGGGCTGTCGCGGCTGGTGCACGACTTCACCCGCCCCCGCACCGACCTCACGGTGCACACCCTCGGCCGCACCTTCGAGACGCCGTTCGGGCTCGCTGCGGGCTTCGACAAGGACGGCAAGATCGTCATGGGCCTCGGCGGCCTCGGCTTCGGCCACGTCGAGGTGGGCACCCTGACGGCGATCGCCCAGCCGGGGAATCCCAAGCCCCGCCTGTTCCGGCTGATCGCCGATCGCGCGCTCATCAACCGCATGGGCTTCAACAACCAGGGCGCCGCGGTCGCCGCGCAGCGCCTGCGCCATCTCGAGCGGCTGCGGCCCCGGCCCGTGCTCGGCGTGAACATCGGCAAGAGCCGTGTCGTCGACGTCGACGACGCGCTGCCCGACTACCGCGAGTCCGCCTCAGTGCTCGCGCCCGTCGCCGACTACCTGGCCGTCAACGTCTCGTCGCCCAACACGCCCGGGCTGCGCGGCCTGCAGGAGATCGACAAGCTCGCGCCGCTGCTCGAGACCGTCAAGCGCCACTCGGCGGGCACGCCCGTGCTGGTCAAGATCGCGCCGGATCTCAGCGACGACGAGGTCGTCCGCATTGCGGAATTGGCGGTCGAGCTCGGGCTCGACGGCATCATCGCGACCAACACGACGATCGCGCGCGAGGGCTTGGGACTGACGACGGATGCCGCGGCCGTCGCCGCTCTGGGAGCGGGCGGCCTCTCCGGCGCGCCGCTCGCGCCGCGCTCGCTCGAGGTGCTGAGGCTGATTCGGCAGCACGTTCCCGCGGCGTTCTGCGTCATCTCCGTCGGGGGAGTGCGCACCGCTGCCGACGTCGCCGAGCGCCTCGCCGCGGGGGCGACCCTGGTACAGGGCTACAGCGAGTTCATCTATGCGGGCCCGCTGTGGGTGCGCTCCATCAACCGCGGCCTGGACCGCCTGCTGAAGAAGTAGGCGCGCGGCAACTGTGCCCGAATGGCGCTTCTGCGCCCGCCGCAGTGGCCACAGTCGTGCCGTTCGGGCGCGCCTCCGCGCCCAACGGGCGCAGTCGCCTCAGTCCTCGGGCTCCGCGGGAGCCCCGGTCGGGCGTGCCCAGTAGCCCCACGGGAACGTGTTCCCCCGAATCAGCTGCCAGCCCTCGGCCTCGAGCGCGGCTCGCGTCGCTGTGCCCCAGACGACGCGGCGGTGCTCCCACTGCTCGTCCGACTTCTCGAGCACATGGTGCAGCGTGCCGTAGTCGACGGAGTGCCAGCCGTGGCGGCCGGCTTCGGCCAGCTCGGCCATCTCGTCGAACGCAGTCACGGGGGAGAGCACGCGACGTGAGCCGGCGGACTGCGGCGCGGCCGCGGAGCCGAAGCGCTGCTGTGCGGCCTGCTTGCTGACGCCGAGCACCCGGCCGATGCTGTCCCAGCTGTGGCCGGCCGTCCGGGCGCCGGCGATCGACTCGCGCAGCAGTCTGCTCGCCTCCTCCGCGGCGACACGCGCCGAGTCCACCAGCGTCAGCGCCGCGACCGGATCGGAGTCCAGTCGCTCGCTGAGACGGGTCGGTGTGCTCAGCACGGCGCCGGCGACCGCGTCGCGGATGGCCTCGGCCTCGGCCTCCGTCACCCTCTCCGGTGCGCTCATCGCCGGCCGTCCTGCTCGCGCGGCAGGTCGCCGAGCGGGTCGAGGTCGTCAAGCCTGCGGGCATCGGCGGTGTGCCGCGAGACCCCGAGGACCGTGCCTGCGTAGAGGCAGAAGCCGAGCAGAAGCGCGAGGGATGCCCCGGTGACGAGCCCGCGCACGAAGTCGGGCACCGCACCGAACTGCTGGACCAGCACGGTTGTCATCGTCGGGATCGTCACGAGAGGCAGCGTCGCAGCGAGGCGAGTAGCGCGTGAGGAGGTCATAGCGTCAACGTATCGTTGACAGCAAAATGTGTCAATGAAACATTGACGCGAATTCGGGCTGGCATGGTGTGAACTAGGAACATCGGGGGAGGGATCAATGGAGATCACACACGCCGTCCTCGCGACCCGCGCGCTCGACGAGACGGCCGACTTCTACGAGCGGGTGCTCGGACTGCACGTGGCGCGCGAACCGGGGGAGGTCACGGTCGCCGTCGGCGCGAGCGTTCTGGTGTTCCAGCAGGACGCCGACGAAGAGGGCTGTCAGCACCTCGCCTTCACGATTCCGACGGGCTCGTTCGCCGCGGCCCGCCGCTGGCTCGAGAGCCGTGTGAGCTTGCTCGGCCTCGGGGGAGTCGACGAGTTCGAAGGTCCGCCGAGCTGGAACTCGATGTCGTTGTACTTCGAGGGGCCCGACGGCTCGATCCTCGAGCTGATCGAGCGCCGCGACCTCGACAACGCGGCCGACGCGGCTGCCGGGTTCGGCCCCGAGCAGCTGCTCTGTGTCAGCGAGGTGGGCGTCGCGGTGCCGGACGTGCTCGACACCGCGGCGAAGCTCGCGGCGACGGGCATCGAGCCCTACGCGAACCCGCCGGGGGAGGCCTTCGCACCGGTCGGCGATGTGCGCGGGCTGATCATCCTGGTGTCACCCGGCCGCGCGTGGTTCCCGACGCAGACCCGGCTGGCGGCGCCCGGCCGCGTGAAGGTGGGCCTCGCCGGCGGCCGCGTGCTCAGGTTCTGAGGGCAGTGCTCAGGCCGCCGGGGTCCCCTGATGGAAGCGGAGCTTCCAGCCGGAGGAGGTCTTCACCCACAGCGACGAGCGGCGCGCGAGGCCGCGAGGCCCCGACGTCTCGAAGACGACGAGCAGGGCATCGGATGCCACCTGTGAGACGCCCAGCACGGCCGAGAGCTCGGCCGTCTGAGCCGGCGCCGATGCCAGCGCCTGGATCGTGGTGTCGCGATCCCACAGCCGCCCCGACGCGCCGATCTCCTCGAAGTCGGGGTGCAGCAGCTCGGCGAGCCGCGAGGGGTCGCCGCGCACCTCGGCGGTGAGCAGCGACTTCTCGAGCCGCACCACCGCGTCCTCAGGGCGCTCGGGCTCGGGCTCGAACAGCGCGGGCTCAGCTGCAGGGGATGCCCCGGCCGAGGCATCCGTGCCCCTGCTCCACCCCGGCCCTGACGGAATCGACGCGCTGCCACGCTGGTAGGCAGTGGCGACGGCGCGCGCGCGAACGTCAGCCGCCTCGTTCAGCTCGTGACCCGCGTGCCCCTTCACCCACTCGAAGGCGACCTCGCGCCCGGCGACGAGCGCATCCAGGCGCTGCACGAGCTCGAGGTTCATGACCGGCGAACCGTCGGCCTTCCGCCAGCCCTTGCGCTTCCAGCCGGGGATCCACTTGGTGACGGTGTTGATGACGTACTGGCTGTCGCACAGCACCTTGAGCGGCTCGCCCGAGAGCCCGGCTGCCGCCGTCTGCTCGAGCAGGTCGATGACGGCCATGAGCTCGCCCATGTTGTTGGTGCCGTGCGGCCACCCGCCTGCGGCCCAGCAGCCGTCGTTGACGTACCACGCCCAGCCTGCGGGGCCGGGATTGCCGAGGGCCGAGCCGTCAGCGGCGGCGACGATCGGCATGCGCCCGCCGCTCAAGACGGGGTCTGGCCGCGCTTGATCTGCGGCTTGGGCATGCGCAGCGGGCGCAACTGGATCGCGCGCATCGAGGCGTACCAGCGCACGCCGCGCTCGGCGGTGCCGTACTTCTCGCGCAGGCGCCTGACGAGCAGGCCACCCATGACGAGGCAGTCGACGACCGTGAGCAGGAAGAAGCCCCACACGACGATCAGCACGTACGAGGAGACGGTGTTCTTGATGTCGGAGGGGAAGGGCAGGAAGGTGACGAGCAGGAGGGCGACCACGATCGGCACGAGGAACTCGCCGACACTCCAGCGGGCGTCGACGAAGTCGCGCGCGAACTTCTTCTGCGGGCCCTTGTCGCGTACCGGCAGGTAGCGCTCGTCGCCGGCGGCGAGACCCGCCTGCTGGCGCTCACGCTCGACGCGGGCGCGGTCGCGGTCGGCGACCCGCGCGGCCTTGCGATCGGCGGGGACGAGCGGGCGGCGGTTGGCGGCCTCGCGCTCCTTCCGGCTGGGCGTCGCGCGGCCTTTTCCTGACGCGATCTCCTCGGCCTGCAGGCGTGCGGCCTCGTTCGCGGCGGCGCTGTCGGTGCTGGTCGGGGCTTCAGATTTGGAGCGGTTGAACACGGCGGACCTCGGGCTTTCCTATCTGATTAAGCTTAGCCGCATGACGGATGCCGACCCCTCAGCCTCGACCACAGAGCAGACCCTGGACCAGTCCATCGCCGGGGCCGTGGTGGGGGGTCTGCCCGCGGCGATCACCGATCTCGGCAGACTCGTGCGCATCCCCTCCGTGTCGTGGCCGGCGTTCGATCCGGCGCACGTGGCCGAGAGCGCGGATGCCGTGGCCGGCCTGCTGCGCGACACGGGCGTTTTCGACCGGGTCGAGGTGAAGCAGGCGCAGAAGGCCGGCTTCCCCGACGGCGAGCTCGGCCACCCCGCGGTGCTCGCGACGCGCGCCGCCAAGAACGGCCGCCCGACCGTGCTGCTCTACGCCCACCACGATGTGCAGCCGCCCGGCGACGAGGCGAGCTGGCAGACCAAGCCCTTCGAGCCGACCGTCGTCGGCGACCGGCTCTACGGCCGCGGCGCCGCCGACGACAAGGCGGGCGTCGTCTCGCATGTTGCCGCGATCCGCGCTCTCGCCGAGACGGTGCCGGCTGACGAGCTCGAGCTCGGCCTCGCCGTGTTCATCGAGGGGGAGGAGGAGCACGGCTCGCACTCCTTCGTGAACTTCCTCGAGGACAACCGCGAGGCCCTCGCCGCCGACGCGATCGTCGTCGCCGACAGCGACAACTGGGACACCGAGACCCCGAACCTCACCGTCGCCCTGCGCGGCGCGTGCGCCTTCAACCTCACCGTCTCGACGCTCGGTCATGCCTCGCACTCCGGCATGTGGGGCGGCGCCGCGCCCGACGCGATGCTCGCGACCATCAAACTGCTCTCGACCCTGTGGGACGAGAACGGCTCGGTCGCCGTCGCCGGGCTCACGAGCCACGACGCCGAGACGCCCCCGTTCGACGAGGCCGAGCTCGCGGCATCCGCCGCCTTCGTCGACGGCGTGCGCGCGATCGGCACCGGCAGCGTGCTCAGCCGCCTGTGGTTCCAGCCCTCGATCACCGTGACGGGCATCGACGCGCCGTCGATCGCGAACGCCTCGAACACGCTCGTTCCCTCGGTGACGGTGCGTATCAGCATGCGGGTGGCGCCCGGGCAGACCTCCGACGACGCGCGCGATGCCCTGCTCGCGCACCTCACGGCCCATGCGCCCTTCGGAGCGCGACTCGACTTCCACGACTTCGAGGGCGGCGACCCGTTCCTCGTCGACGCGAACGGCTGGGCGGCGCAGGCCGCGAAGCAGGCGATGACGGATGCCTGGGGCACGCCGCCCGTCGAGGCGGGCATCGGCGGCTCGATCCCGTTCATCGCCGACCTCGTGCGGGTGTTCCCCGACGCCCAGATCCTGGTGACAGGCGTCGAGGACCCCGACACGAGGGCGCACAGCCCCAACGAGTCGCTGCACCTCGGCGTGTTCAAGCGGGCGATCCTCACCGAGGCGCTGCTGCTCGCGCGATTGAACCAGCGTTCTTGACGCATCCCTGCTTACACTGACCTCAGACTTATCCGGAAGGAGTTCGGCATGACCGACACCGCAGTGGCACCCCAGATCGATGAGAGGGCGC
Source organism: Gryllotalpicola koreensis (assembly GCF_039538185.1). Lineage (NCBI taxonomy): Bacteria > Bacillati > Actinomycetota > Actinomycetes > Micrococcales > Microbacteriaceae > Gryllotalpicola > Gryllotalpicola koreensis. The sequence continues at coordinate 582,454 of NZ_BAABBW010000002.1, read as the reverse complement.
ACGGCGTCCTCCTCAGCGACGCGGCAGCAGACAAGGTGAAGAGCCTGCTCGTGCAGGAGGGCCGCGATGACCTGCGCCTGCGTCTCGCCGTGCAGCCGGGCGGCTGCTCCGGCCTCATCTACCAGCTGTACTTCGACGAGCGCATGCTCGACGGCGACGGGGTCGTCGAGTTCGGCGAGGGCGTCGAGGTGATCGTCGACAAGATGAGCCAGCCGTACCTCGACGGCGCGACCATCGACTTCGAGGACACCATCCAGAAGCAGGGCTTCACGATCGACAACCCCAACGCGCAGGGCTCCTGCGCGTGCGGCGACAGCTTCCACTGATTGCGCTGCTAGCTGCAACAAAGTTTTCCGATTCAGACCGCCTTTCGGGGCGGTCTGAACTCGTTTAAGCCGGCGCCACGGGCCCCGTACCACATCAGCGGCGCTTCGGGAGCGCGCTAGGCTAAGCGAAGGTCCCCCAACGTTCCACACGAAAGGTCACCGGTGCGTCACACTCGTCGTCTCCGATGGGCCGCGATCCCGATCGCAGCATCGCTCGCTTTGGTACTCGCCGGCTGTTCGCAAGACCAGCTGCACGGCTACCTGCCCGGCTTCGTGAAGGGCGAGCAGGACGTCACGACGATGACGAGCCGCGTCGCCGGTCTCTGGGTGACCAGCTGGATCGTGCTGCTCGTCGTCGGCATCATCGTGTGGGGCCTGATCATCTGGGCGGTCGTGGTCTACCGCCGCCGCAAGGGGCAGACCGGCCTTCCGGTGCAGTTGCGCTACAACATGCCGATCGAGATCTTCTACACGATCGTCCCGTTTATCCTGATCATCGGCTTCTTCGCCTTCACCGCGAAGGACCAGGACGCGATCGAGAAGCCGTACGCGCACCCCGACCTCAAGGTCACCGTCTACGGCAAGCAGTGGGCGTGGGACTGGGACTACACCAGCGACAACGTCTACGACCCCGGCATCCAGGCCCAGCCGGCCTCGAACGCCGCGCAGGGCCCGACGCACGGCAACGTCGTTGAAGACGAGCTGCCGACCCTGTACCTGCCCGTGAACGAGAAGATCGACATCACGCTCAAGTCGCGCGACGTCATCCACTCCTTCTGGGTCCCGGCGTTCCTCTACAAGAAGGACGTCATCCCGGGCCACGTCAACCACATGTATGTCACGCCGACGCGCATCGGCACGTACAAGGGCGACTGCGCCGAGCTCTGCGGCGAGTACCACTCGGCGATGCTGTTCCGCGTGAAGGTGGTCTCGCAGGCTGACTACAAGGCGCACATCGCCGAGCTCAAGGCTCAGGGCTTCACGGGCTCGCTCGGCGACGACGAGAACCGCAACCAGAACCTGCCAGGCAACGGCACGGACTCCGGCTTCACGAACAACGGCACGGACTGAGGCGAACAAGGATCATGACTTCAACAACCGCCGCGCTGCCCTACTCGAAGAACACGTTCGACCGTAAGGGCAACATCCTCGTCAACTGGATCACGTCCACCGACCACAAGACGATCGCGTACATGTACCTGATCACGTCGTTCGTCTACTTCTGCATCGGCGGCGTGATGGCCCTCATCATCCGCGCGCAGCTGTTCGCGCCGGGGCTCGACGTCGTCCCCACTGCTGAGCAGTACAACCAGCTGTTCACGATGCATGGCACGATCATGCTGCTGATGTTCGCGACGCCGCTGTTCGCCGGCTTCGCCAACGCGCTCATGCCGCTGCAGATCGGCGCCCCCGACGTGGCGTTCCCGCGTCTCAACGCGCTCGCGTACTGGCTCTACAACTTCGGCTCGCTGATAGCGGTTCTGGGCTTCCTCACCCCGCAGGGTGCGGCCAGCTTCGGCTGGTTCGCCTACCAGCCGCTCGCGAGCGAGACGTTCTCGCCGGGCGACGGCGGCAATCTGTGGTTCTTCGGCCTCGGCATCTCCGGCTTCGGCACGATCCTCGGCGCGGTGAACTTCATCACGACGATCATCACGCTGCGCGCACCCGGCATGACGATGTTCCGCCTGCCGATCTTCACCTGGAACACGCTGGTCACCTCGATCCTCGTGCTCCTCGCGTTCCCCGTGCTCGCCGCCGCGATCTTCGGCGCCGGCGCCGACCGTGTCTTCGGGGCGCATATCTTCGATGCTGCAAACGGCGGGGCGTTGCTCTGGCAACACCTGTTCTGGTTCTTCGGCCATCCGGAGGTGTACATCATCGCGCTGCCGTTCTTCGGCATCGTCTCCGAGATCTTCCCGGTCTTCAGCCGAAAACCGATCTTCGGCTACAAGACCCTCATCTATGCGACGATCTCCATCGCGGCGCTGTCGGTCTCGGTGTGGGCGCACCACATGTACGTCACCGGTGCGGTGCTGCTGCCGTTCTTCTCGCTGATGACGATGCTCATCGCGGTCCCGACCGGCGTGAAGATCTTCAACTGGATCGGCACCATGTGGCGCGGGTCGCTGACCTTCGAGTCGCCGATGCTGTTCTCGATCGGCTTCCTGGTGACCTTCACCTTCGGCGGTCTGACCGGTGTCATCCTGGCGTCGCCGCCGCTCGACTTCCACGTCTCGGACAGCTACTTCGTCGTCGCCCACTTCCACTACGTGGTGTTCGGAACCGTCGTGTTCGCGATGTTCGCCGGCTTCTACTTCTGGTGGCCGAAGTGGACCGGCAAGATGCTCAACGAGAAGCTCGCCGTCTGGCACTTCTGGCTGCTGTTCATCGGCTTCCATACGACGTTCCTGATCCAGCACTGGCTCGGCGTCGTGGGCATGCCCCGCCGCTACTACACCTATGCGGCATCCGACGGCTTCACCTGGATGAACCAGCTGTCGACGATCGGCGCCATGACCATCGCGGTCTCGATGATCCCGTTCCTGCTGAACGTGTACGTCACCGCCCGCAACGCGCCGCGCGTGACCGTGAACGACCCGTGGGGCTACGGCCGCTCGCTCGAGTGGGCGACCAGCTGCCCGCCGCCGCGGCACAACTTCACCTCGATCCCGCGCATCCGCTCGGAGTCGCCGGCCTTCGACCTCAATCACCCCGAGGTCTCCGGCATCATCGACCCTGCAGGCAACGCCACCGTCGGCGAGAAGGTGAGCAACCCGAATGCGCTCTAACTCGATCATCTTCTGGATCCTGGCGATCTTCTTCGCCCTGATGGCCGTGACCTACTCGGTCTGGTCCTGGATCTACTACGACGGCCACATCGAGTTCGTCGGCACCGTGGCGCTCACGCTGTCCGCGATCCTCGGCGTGTTCCTGGCGTTCTTCCTGGGCCGCACGGCCAAGGGTTTCGGCGGCCCGCTGCCCGAGGACCGGCTCGATGCGAACATCGACGACGCCGACCCCGAGATCGGCCACTTCAGCCCCTGGAGCTGGTGGCCCTTCGTGCTGGGAGCGGCTATCGCGGTCATCGCTCTCGGCCTCGCCGTCGGCGTGTGGGTGTCGTTCATCGGAGTGCCGATCCTGCTTGTCGCCCTGGCCGGCTGGGTCTTCGAGTACTACCGCGGCCACTTCGCCCGCTAGCTCCGGCTGCGCAAGCGCCCCTCCGCCGAAGCGGAGGGGCGCTTCCGCGTGCCCGCGTCTACCCGTCCGTCCATCGCCCGGTCGTCACAAAGTCCCGCTTTCAGACGGGTTTGCGTGCGTTTGTGACGACCGGTGGGTGGGTGGCGACGCCGGTCGTCACAAATGCGCGCTCATGAGCGGGCAGGCGCGATTAATCGACGACCCGGCGGCTGGGGTGTCAGCGGCGGGTGAAGGCGAGCACGTCGACCGAGACCGTGACGGATGCCGGCAGCGCGGTCGCGTCGACGAGAGCGCCGCCCACATGGTGCGCCGACGGCCCCATGCCCTGCAGCTGCGCGGCACGGTCCGCGGTGAGCGGCAGCTCATAGCGCACATGCCGCGCCGACACGGGGGAGAACCAGGGGGCGACAGATGCCTCGAGCGCGCCCGCCTTCCCCGCGGGCACGTCGAGCATGGGGCTCATCGCACGCAGCTCCGCGAGATGGTCGGCGCGCGGCACGACGACCGCGAGCACCCCGCCCGGCCGCAGGAGACGGGCGAACTCCGGCGGGTTCCGGGGCGCGAAGACCACCGTCACGGCATCCGTCACCCCGTCCCTGATGGGGAGAGGAGCGTGCACGTCGGCGACGAGGCCGTCGACGTCGGCGCGTCCGCGAAGGGCACGAGCGACGGCAGCGGGGGAGAGATCAGAGGCGAGACCTCGTGCGCCTCCGCCCAAGGCGTCCAGGAGCCCCTGGAGATACCAGCCCGTGCCTGTGCCGGAATCGAGCACCTTTCGGGGCTCAAACGGGCGCACAGCGGCGATCAGAGCATCGCGGATCGGCGCATAAGCGCCTGACGCCAGCAGCTCGGCCCGGGCGTCCAGCATGCCTGCGCTGTCTCCGACGACCCGACTGCGCGGTGGCAGCAGCGTCACGTAGCCGCGCCGGTTCACGTCGAAGCGGTGACCGTTCGCGCAGCCGAGCACCTGAGGTCCGGCATCCGTCAGCTCCGCGACGCAGTTCGGGCACCGCAGCCATGCAGCAAGAGTCTGCACAGACATGCGATGCCCGAACGGGGGCGCAGTGCGCCTAGTGGGAGCCGCCCTCGATCTCGGGGGCGCCGTGACCGTGGTGGGCCGCGGCCTCGATCTCAGTCTGCGTCAGCGGCGTCAGGCGGTCGGTGAAGAACCAGCGCGACATCGCGGCGCGGAAGCGCGTGGCCTGCGTGATGCGACCGCGTGAGTCGGGTCGCACCACGAGCGGCGCGTAGCTCTCGTTGCTGACCAGGTGCCACCGGGTGTACTCGTCGACGGGCTGGTGCACCTCGATGAACTCGCCGCCGGGCAGGCGCACGATGCGGCCGGACTCGTAGCCGTGCAGGGCCAGCGAGCGGTCCTTCTTCTGCAGCGCGATGCAGATGCGCTTCGTGACGAAGTAGGCGACGATCGGCCCCAGGATCAGCGACAGCTGGATCGTATGCGTCACGCCCTCGATGGTGAGCTTGAAGTGCGTGGCGATCAGGTCGCCGGAAGCCGCTGCCCACATCGCCGCGTAGAACGTGACGCCGGCCGCGCCGATGGCCGTGCGGGTCGCCGCGTTGCGCGGGCGGTCGAGGATGTGGTGCTCGCGCTTATCGCCGGTGATCCACGCCTCGATGAAGGGGTAGATCCAGACGAGCACGATGAACAGGCCGAGGATCGCGATCGGGATGATGATGAACCACGACCAGGTGCGGTGCAGCCAGTACGTCTCGAGGTGCGGCGGGATCAGCCGCAGCATGCCGTCGGCGAAGCCGATGTACCAGTCAGGCTGCGTTCCTGCGGAGATCGGGGAGGGGTCGTACGGTCCGTACTCCCAGATCGGGTTGATCGTGAAGAGCGAGGCCATCAGCACGATGACGCCGAACACGATGAAGAAGAAACCGCCGGCCTTCGCCGCGTACACGGGGAGGATCGGGTAGCCGACCACGTTGTTCTGCGTGCGGCCGGGACCCGCGAACTGCGTGTGCTTGTGCACGACCACGAACACGAGGTGGAGGGCGATGAACGCGACCACCAGGGCCGGCAGCAGCAGGATGTGCAGCGTGTACAGGCGGCCGACGATCGCCGTGCCCGGGTACGCCCCGCCGAACAGCAGGAAGTTGATCCAGGTGCCGACGAGCGGGATGCCCTCGATCATGCCCGAGATGATGCGCAGACCGTTGCCGGAGAGCAGGTCGTCGGGCAGCGAGTAGCCGGTGAAGCCCTCGGCCAGAGCCAGGATGAACAGCGTGAAGCCGATCACCCAGTTGATCTCGCGCGGCTTGCGGAACGCACCGGTGAAGAAGATGCGCAGCATGTGCAGGCCGATGGATGCCACGAAGAGCAGCGCGGCCCAGTGGTGGATCTGGCGGATCAGCAGGCCGCCGCGCACCTCGAAGCTGATGTGCAGCGTCGAGTCGAGCGCAGCCGACATCTGGATGCCCTTGAGGGGCACCCACGGGCCGTTGTAGACGACCTCGGCCATCGACGCCTGGAAGAAGAACGTCAGGAAGACGCCCGTGATGAGGATGACGACGAAGCTGTAGAGCGCGACCTCGCCGAGCAGGAACGACCAGTGGTCGGGGAAGATCTTGCGGCCGAACTCCTTGACGACGGCCGAGATGCTCGTGCGCTCGTCGAGGTAGTTGGCTGTGGCGCCGAAGAGGCCGTCGCGCTTGACCGGCGGAATCCCGCCGCGAGCGGATTCAGCGCGCGGGGTCTCGGCCGGCCGGGTCTCAGTGCTCGTGCTCATGAATTGCGCTCCCAGAAGCTCGGGCCGACGGGTTCGTGGAAGTCGCTGCGTGCGACGAGGTAGCCCTCGTCGTCGACCGTGATGGGCAGCTGCGGCAGCGGCCGGCCGGCCGGGCCGAAGATGACACGGGCCTCGTGCGTGATGTCGAACTGCGACTGGTGGCACGGGCACAGCAGGTGGTGGGTCTGCTGCTCGTAGAGCGCGACGGGGCAGCCGACGTGGGTGCAGATCTTGGAGTAGGCCACGATGCCGTGGTAGTTCCAGTCCTTGCGGTCGGGCGAGACGTGCAGGTCCTCCGGCTTGAGGCGCATGAGCAGCACGGCCGCGGTGGCCTTCTGCTCGAGCGCGTCTTCGCGGTCGTTGAGCCCGTCGGGGATCACGTGGAAGACGGAGCCGAGCGTGACATCCGACGCCTTGATCGGCAGACCGGTCGGGTCCTTCGTGAGCCGCGTGCCCTTGGCCCACATCGTGTGCTTGAGCTCCTTGACGGGGTCCACGTTCTGGGGCGCGAGGCCGCGGAACAGGACGACGGCGGGCAGCGGGAAGGCGACGAGGGCGCCGATCAGCGAGTTGCGGATCAGGGTGCGGCGGCCGAAGCCGGACTCCTCGTTCGCCTCTTCGAAGATCTCGATGGAGCGCTCGCGGGTCTCGTCGCTTCCGCGGACGGGGTGGCGGATGTCGATGCCCTCGTGGTCGGCCATGAGGGCCTTCGCCCAGTGCACAGCGCCGATGCCGATGCCGAGAAGGGCCAGCACCATGCCGAGGCCGATGAACAGCGTGGAGATGCGGATGTCGTGCAGATTGCCCGACTCGATCGGGAAAGCGAGGTACGCGGCGATGGCCCAGACGCTGCCGGCGATCGACAGGTAGAACAGCGTGAAGACCGTCCGCTCGGTGCGGCGGTTCTGCTTCGGGTCGGTGTCGCCTACACGGGGCCGGTGGGCGGGGAACCCGGGGTTGACCGGCGCATCCTGGAGGATGATCGCGGTGCCGGGGTCGCCGGGGCGCTCGTGGTCGGCCGGGTGCTCGAGGGCCGTCGACGACGTCTCGGCGAGCTCGACGCTCCCGCTATCGTCCTGTGCCATTGCTCTCCTTCTTGCGCTGCTGTGGTGTCGTCGTTCGATCGTCAGTTGGACTTGGCCGTGATCCACACGGCGAGACCCACGATCGAGCCGAGACCGAAGATCCAGAGGAACAGACCCTCGGCGACGGGGCCGAGGTCGCCCAGGGCGAAACCGCCCGGCGAGGGGTTCTTCTCGAGGAAGGTCAGATAGGTGATGATGTCGGCCTTCTGCGTCGGGGTGATGTTCCGATCGTTGAAGACGGGCATGTTCTGGGGTCCGGTGAGCATGGCCTCGTAGATGTGCACGGGGCTGACGCCCTTCAGCGGCGGCGCGTACTTGCCCTCGGTGAGCGCGCCGCCGGCGCCGGCGACGTTGTGGCACATGGCGCAGTTGATGCGGAACAGCTCGGCACCCGCCGCGGCGTCGCCCTTGCCGTCGGTGTACTTCTCGGCAGGGATCCCGGGACCGGGGGCGAGCGAGGCGACGTATGCCGCGAGCTCGTTGGTCTGCTCCTGCGTGAACTGCGGCGTCTTCTCCTGCGCCTGGGGGCCGCTCGAGGCCATCGGCATGCGGCCGGTGCCGACCTGGAAGTCGACGGCAGCGGCGCCGACGCCGATGAGGCTCGGGCCCACCGTGGTGCCGACGGCGTTCATGCCGTGGCAGGTGGCGCAGTTCGCCTGGAAGAGCTTCTGGCCGTCGTCGACCTGCTGCTGTGACGCGCTCGCGGTGTCGGCGGAGGCCGAAGAGGTCGAGGTCGCGACGGCGTAGACACCGCCGGTGAGACCGAGGCCGATGGCGATCAGCGCAAGGGTGGCGAGGGGGTGACGGCGACCGGTCTTGCGCTGCGCGGACTTTGCGCGTCCGCTCGCTGTCGGCTGGTTCAGCTTTGCCATGTGAGGGGGATCTCTCCGAGGGTGCTTACTTGAGGACGTAGATGATGAAGAACAGGCCGATCCACACCACGTCGACGAAGTGCCAGTAGTACGACACAACGATCGCGGTGGTCGCCTCCTTGTGGCCGAACTGCTTGACGGCGAAGGCGCGCCCGATGGTCAGCAGGAAGGCGATCAGGCCGCCGGTGACGTGCATGGCGTGGAAGCCGGTCGTGAGGTAGAACGCGCTGCCGTACGCGCTCGAGCTGATCGCAATGCCCTCATGCACCAGGTTCGCGTACTCGACGATCTGCCCGCAGACGAAGACGGCGCCCATGGCGTAGGTCAGCGTGAACCACTCGACCATGCCCCACTTCCAGAACTGGAAGATGCCGCCCGTCTTGCGCGCCTGCAGCTTCTCGGCCGCGAACACGCCCCACTGGCAGGTGAACGAGCTCAGCACGAGGATGATCGTGTTGCCCGTCGCCCACGGGATGGCGAGGTGCGGGGTCGAGATGGCCCACAGGCTCGGTGAGGTGGAGCGCAGGGTGAAGTAGATCGCGAACAGGCCGGCGAAGAACATCACCTCGCTTCCCAGCCAGACGATCGTGCCGACGGCGACGACGTTCGGTCGAGCGACGACCGGAGCCGCCTGGGGGGTAATGGAGGTGCTCGTCACAAACCCCATTATGTCCGAATCCCGAAGGGGGTTGCGCCCGTTAGGATTCTCGGCATGGCGGAATCCCTCACGTGGCCTGCGATCATCGGCGCGCTGCTCGAGGGGGAGGATCTGAGCATCACCGAGGCCAGCTGGGCCATGGACCAGATTATGTTGGGTGCCGCAACGGATGCCCAGATCGCCGGCTTCCTCGTCGCCCTGCGGGTCAAGGGCGAGACGGTCGATGAGATCGTGGGCTTCCGCGACGCGATCCTCGAGCACGCGAAGCCCCTCGAACTCGACCCGATGGCGCTCGACATCGTCGGCACCGGCGGTGATCGCTTCCGCACGGTCAACATCTCCACGATGGCGTCGATCGTCTGCGCCGCGGCGGGCGTTCCGGTCATCAAGCACGGCAATCGCGCCGTGTCGTCGTCGTCCGGGGCATCCGATGTCCTCGCTGCCCTCGGCATCGATCTGTCCCGCTCGCCAGAGGCCGTGGCCGAGACCTTCCACCGGGCCGGCATCACCTTCGCCTGGGCCTCGCTCTTCCACCCGGGCTTCGGCAACGCGGCAAAGACCCGCGGCGATCTCGGTGTGCCCACCGTGTTCAATTTTCTGGGGCCCCTGTGCAACCCGGCCCGACCTGAGGCGTCCGCCGTCGGCGTGTCGAACCTCGACCGCGTGCCGCTCATCACGGGCGTGTTCCAGACGCGGGGAGCGACGGCGCTCGTCTTCCGCGGCGACGACGGCCTCGACGAGCTGTCGACCACCGGCCACAGCCACATCTGGGAGATCAGCAACGGGCTGGTCACCGAGCACGACATCGAGCCGCGCGACCTCGGCCTGCCGCGCGCCACGATTGCCGACATCACGGGTGGCGACCCCGCGCACAACGCCGGGGTGATCCGCCGGGTGCTCGACGGCGAGCGCGGCGCCGTGCGCGACATCGTGCTGCTGAACGCGGCGGCCGGACTGATCGCGTATCAGCTGGCGGCCGACCCGTCGCAGGGCGACCGGCCGATCCTGCACCGCTTCCGCGAGAACCTCGAGCTCGCCGCCCAGTCCGTCGACTCCGGCGCGGCCGCGGCCAAGCTCGAGGAGTGGGTGGCGGCCGCCCGATGAGCCGGCCCGAGCTGAACAGATCAACGCAGCTGTGCATCTCGCTCGCCGCGCGGCCGAGCAATCACGGCACCCGCTTCCACAACTGGCTCTACGAGCAGCTCGGCCTCGACTTCGTCTACAAGGCGATGACGACGGACGACATCGACGCGGCGATCGGCGGGGTGCGCGCGCTCGGCATCCGCGGCTGTTCGGTCTCGATGCCGTGGAAGGAGGCCGTGATCCCGCTCGTCGACGAGCTCACGCCGTCGGCCGCGGCGATCCAGTCGGTCAACACGATCGTCAACGACGACGGGGTCCTCACCGCCTACAACACCGACTACCTCGCCATCGAGCAGCTGATCGCCGCGCACGGGCTGTCGCGTGATCAGAAGGTGCTGCTGCGTGGCAGCGGCGGCATGGGCCGCGCCGTCGCGGCGGCGTTCCGCGACGCGGGCTTCGCCGGCACGATCGTGGCGCGCAATCCGCTGGCCGGCCAGGGGCTCGCCGCCGAGCTCGGCTGGGACTGGGCAGAGGCGCCGGACGGGCTCGGCGCCCCGATCATCGTGAACGTCACGCCGATCGGCATGGCGGGAGGGGCGGATGCCGGGGCGCAGTCCTTTGCGGACGAGCAGGTGGCTCAGGCATCCGTCGTCTTCGATGTCGTCGCGATGCCGGTCGAGACCCCGCTGATCCGCGCGGCCCGTGCCGCGGGGAAGCACGTGGTCACGGGCGGCGAGGTGATCGCGCTGCAGGCAGCGGCGCAGTTTGAGTTGTACACGGGCGTCGCGGTGACGCCGGAGCAGGTGGCGCACGCCGAGGAATACGCGTCGCGGCCGTAACCGCAGATATTCATCAGGAATCCATAACGGAGAGGGATCGCAATGGGGCGAGCCAGACTGGGCGTGGTGCTCGGGTACGCGCAGGACTTCCAGCAGGTCGTGGCAGAGGTGCCCGACTTCGAGGCAGCGGGGGCCGAACTGTTCAGCGTCAGTGAGACGTATTCGTTCGACGCCGTCAGCCAGCTCGGCTACCTCGCGGCGATCACGAAAACGGCGGCGCTCGCGAGCGACATCCTGCCGATCTACTCGCGCACGCCCGCGCTGCTCGCCATGACCGCGGCGGGTCTGGACTCGCTGTCGGGCGGCCGCTTCGAACTCGGACTCGGATCGAGCGGCGCGCAGGTCATCGAGGGATTCCACGGCGTGCCGTTCGATGCGCCGCTCGGCCGCACCCGCGAGATCATCGAGATCTGCCGGCAGGTGTGGCGGCGCGAGCCGCTCCAGCACTCCGGCCGCCACTACGAGCTGCCGCTGCCCGCATCAGCCCCGGGCGCCGTGGGTGCCGGCAAGGCGCTGCGCATCATCAACCACCCGGTGCGCCCGGCCGTGCCGGTGCACATCGCGGCGCTCTCGCCGAAGTCGGTCGCGCAGACCGCCGAGATCGCGAACGGCTGGACGCCCATCTTCTTCCACCCCGAGAAAGCGGCCTCGGTGTGGGGCGAGGCGCTCGCGCAGGGCGCGGCGAAGCGCGCACCCGAGCTCGGGAAGCTCGACGTGCTGGTGCCCGTCGCGCTGTACACGGGGGAGTTCACCGACTACGCGCTGATGATGGTGCGGCAGCAGATCGCGCTGTACGTCGGCGGCATGGGGGCGCGCGGCCGCAACTTCTACTACGACCTCGCGGTGCGCTACGGCTACGAGGCCGAGGCGGCCGAGATCCAGCGGCTGTTCCTCGGCGGCGAGAAGGACGACGCGGCGTTCGCCGTGCCCGAGGAGCTCGCGCGGGCCGTGTCGCTCATCGGGAGCCGCGACGAGATCGCGGAGCGTGTCGATGCGCTCGTCGCGGCCGGCGCGACGACCTTGCTCGTGCAGCCCGCCGACCGCACCCACGAGGAGCGCGTCGCGGCGATCGAGCTGCTGCGTGCGATTCTCGATGAGCACTGACGTGGGCGCGTAGCGGCTCAGCCGCGCTGGGGGAGCTGCTGCAGCGACCAGGTGTTGCCGTCGGGGTCGGCGAACCGCACGAAGCGGCCCCAGGCGAGGTCTTCGACGGGGCTCGCGGCGACGCCGTTCGCGACGAGACGCTCGCGCGCGGCATCCGCATCGGGGATCACGACCTGGATGCCGCGCTGGCCGCCCACCGGCATGTCGACGCCGAGCCCGGTGCCGAACGCGATGGAGCAGGCCGACCCCGGGGGAGTGAGCTGCACGAAGCGCAGCTCGTCGCTGACCCGCTGGTCGTAGTCGAGGTGGAAGCCCACCTGATCGACGTAGAAATCGCGTGCGCGGTCGACATCGGACACCGGCACGAAAATGAGCTCGATCTTCCAATCCATGTCCTGACGGTAGAAGTGACCACCGACATTCCGTATAGTGCAACTGATGAGTTGCAGTTAGTGGAAGGAATCATGATGGTGACGCAGGTGGATGAGATCCGGCAGAGCATCGAGATCGACGCGCCGATCGAGCGGGTGTGGAAGCTGGTGAGCGAGCCCGGGTGGTGGATCAACGACGGCGAGCTGCAGGAGCACGAGGTGTCGCTCAGCGCCCAGCCCGACGGTACCCTCGTCGCTGAGGTGCGCGGGCACGGTGCCGGCGTGTGGCGGCTGGTCGTGGTCGAGCTGATCGAGAACGAGTACGCGGCGTTCCGCTGGGCTCCACATGCTGCCGCCGGGCGCGATGCCACCGGCCCGACGGGGTCCACCCTCGTCGAGTTCACGCTGCGCCCGGCATCCGGCCGCGTCGTCGTCGAAGTCGTCGAGAGCGGCTTCTGCGCGCTTGCGATCACCCCGGACAGGATCGCCGCGAACCATGCAGACAACACCGAGGGCTGGGGGCAGGAGCTCGCCCTGCTCGCGAAGCTGGCCGCATGACCGCCGTCGCACCGGCGCGCGAGCTCGCGGTCATGGCGGCCCTCGTCGAGCCGTCGAAGCGCGCGATCATGCAGCAGCTGACGGCCGGCCCGGCGAGCGCCTCGCGCCTGGCGGAGCGGATGCCGCTGACGCGGCAGGCCCTCGTCAAACACCTCGCCGTGCTCGAAGGCGCCGGCCTCGTCGCGCGCGAGCGCCGGGGTCGCGAGCATGTCTTCGCCGCCCGGCCTGAGGCGATCATGGGCACCGCGCACTGGCTCGAGTCGCTCGCGCGCTCGTGGCAGCAGCAGCTCGGTGCCCTGAAGCGCGCAGCCGAGGCCGACTGAGAGCTCGTCGCGTCTTACAGCGGCACGGTCGCGACGACCGCGCGATGGCGCGCGTCGCCGTGCGGGCGCATGTCCACGACGGCGAGCTGGGGGAGGGTGACGGATTCCCCGGGCTCGAGTGCTCCGCCCTGCTGCACCGTCACGTGCGGGCGATAGTCCCGCGGCCCGACGTGCGAGAGGTGCACGCCGCGGCCGAGGAAGCGGTCGACCGCGGCGAGCACGTCGACGTGCAGCGCCTCGAACTCCGGCGTCAGCTCGATGGTCGTGACGGGCACGTCGCGGCGCCGCCCGAACCTCGCGTGGCTCTCACCGCGCGCGACGAGCGGCGCGTGGCCTGACGCGGCGGCCCTGATCGCCTCGAGAACCGGCTCGGCAGGGGCATCCGTCTGGAACGGCGGGATCAGCGTGACGTGCGCCGGCCAGCTGTCGCGCCGGAATCCCGCGCCGACCGAGAGCGGCGCGAGCGGCAGCACGACGACGAAGAAGCGCACGTCACACGCGGGTCAGCCGGAAGTGCGGCTCGGCGGGCAGATCGACGCCGATGGTGTCGCCTGCCTGAATCCGGCCGGAGCGGGAGACGATGCCCATGACCCCGGCGAGTCTCACCACCTCGCCGTCATCGTCCTTGTAGGTGAGGCGCTTCAGCAGGCCGCCCTGGAAGTCGTTGATCTGCTGGCAGGGGTTGCGCAGACCCGTCAGGGTGATCACGGCGTCGCCGATGGTGAGGCGCGTTCCGACCGGCAGCTCGAGCAGGGGGATGCCGCGGGTGGTCACGTTCTCGCCCAGCTGGCCCGGCGAGACGCGGAACCCGTCATCCGCAAGCCCGTCGAACAGCTCGGCGTGCATCAGATGAACCTGGCGCAGGTTCGGCTGCGAGGGGTCGGCCCGCACCCGGGAGCGGTGCTGCACGGTGACGCCGTAGTGCGCGTCCCCCACGACTCCGCGCCCCTCATGGAGTTCGATTCCGTCTGCCTGCGGCTTGGAGAAGCTGTGCGCCGCACTGGCGTGAACCGCGATGACGCGCGCTGTATCGGTCATGGCTCGAGCCTATGGCGCGGGCTCGGTGGGCTGGTCGTCAGCTCGGCACGATGACGACGCGTGCCTCGCCGAGGGCCGGGTCGGCGAAGGCGCGCTCGACCTCGGCGAGCGGCACGGGCACGGCCTCGACCGAGAACGCGCCGGAGGCGATCGCGGTGGCCATCTCCGGCAACTCGCCGAGGATCTCGCGCACCCCGACCGAGCCCTGACCGCTGCCGACGAGCGTGAGCTTCGCTTGCCGCAGCGCCGCTGACGGGATCGCCGCGGCCTGCCCTGCGACCGAGCCGATCTCGACCCAGGTGAGCGGTTTGCCGCGATCGGGTCGGGCGGTCACGAGCACGGTCATCGCGAGCGTCGTGAGGGGCCCCCAGACGTAGTCGAGGACGACGTCGACCTCGGCCGCTTCGCGGGCGAGAGCGGCGGCGATCTCATCGTCACGATCGAGCAACGAGACGGATGCCTGGGCACCGGCCGCTGCGAGGGCGAGCCGCTCCGGGTTCCGGCCGGCCACCACGACGCGCCCCGCGCTGAAGTGGTTCGCGACCTGCACGGCCATACGCCCGGCGCTGCCGGTCGCGCCAAGGATCAGCACGCTCTGCCCTGGCTGGAAGGAGGCGCGCTTCCTCAGCGCGAGCCACGACGACATGACGGGGTTCATGGCTGCGGCGATTGCGATGGGATCTGCGCCGTCAGGCAGCACGACGCTGCGGCGCGCGTCGATCACGGTGCGCTCGGCCATGGCCCCGAGCACCGGGTCGTCGAGCACGAAGTAGCGCAGCCGCCCCTCCGCGTCTCGGCCCACGCCGTCGACGCCGGGAACCAGCGGCAGCGCGTCGGTGCTCGTGTAGTGCGAGCCGCTCGCCTGCGAGCGCACGCGCGGATGCAGCCCCACGGCGAGCACCTCGACGACGAGCTCGTGCTCGTCGTGGGCGATCGGGTCCGCGAAGTCGGCGTACTGCGGCGGTCGGGTGAAGTCGGTGACGACGGCTGCTTTCATGGGGCACCTCCGAATTGATTCGCGTTACGAACCAAAATAGTTGGTAAGACGAACCATGTCAACTATGCTGGCCTGATGACGGACACGGAGGACGGGGAAGAGGACCTCGTCGACGCGCTCGCGCAGGTGGCGTTCGCGACCATGGCGGTGCTGAGCGCCGCGGCATCCGAGCGCGAGCTGTCGCTGACGCAGTTCCGGGCGATCGCGATCCTGCGCGACCGCACGCTGCGCATGAGTGAGCTCGCGCAGGTGCTGGGGCTCGAGAAGTCGACGCTCTCGGGTCTCGTGGTGCGCGCCGAGAAGCGCGGGCTGCTGCAGCGCGTGCCCGACGGCGACGACCGCCGCGCATCGCGCGTCACGATCGCGCCGGCGGGAGAGGTGCTGGCACAGCAGGTGCGGGCCTCCGTCGGCGACGCCCTCGCCCCGCTCATCGACGGGCTCGACGCGGCATCCCAAGATCAACTGCAGACCCTGCTGGAGCGCATGATCGGCCATGCGGGCCTGCGCCCCGAGGCGCGGGGGATGACCGCCTGAGCGGATGCCCGGCGGGCGTCGGACCTGACGGATTCCGGAATCCGTGTAACACATTCGGGGGTCACGGCAATGCACCCTCATGACGGCCGCCTCGGCCGCCGCAGGGGAAACGGAACGGAGGCATCCGACCATGCACCGGCCCGGTACATCGATCAGGCTCTCAGCAGGCATCGCCGCCGTCACAGGCGGCGGAGTCGTCGCAGCATTCGCCGCGAACGCGAATGCGCCGAGGGCGATCGCCTCCACGGCGGCCGAGGCAGTCGCAGCACCATCCGCCACGAGGCCTGCACTCGTACCTCTTCCGCTCCGCGGCTGAGCGCCCAGAGTTCCGGCCGGTGAGGCAGGTCGCGCCGGCCGGAACCGGACTTGATCACATGACCCCCTTATGGGGGACAATAGACCGCGATGCAACAGACAGACGGGGGAGACGAGCTGTCGGGGCTGATCAGCCGAGCGCAAGCCGGCGACGCAGCTGCCGTGAGCGATGTCATCCGGCACGTCCGTGCCCGCATCTTCCGATACGCAATGGCGCGTATCGGGACCAGAGAGGAAGCAGAAGACGTGACGCAGGAGACGTGCGTGGCGCTGGCGGAGGCACTGCCCCGATTCGACGGCGATTCGGGACGATTCACCTCGTTCGTGTTCGGCATCGCGTCGAACAAGGTGCTGATGTCGCAGCGGTCCCGGGGGCGCCGGCCCGAGGTGGCGGTGGCCGACCTGCCCGAGGTGAGCTCGGGCGCGCCCGGTCCGTTGGAGCAGGCCGAGCGCGACGACGCGCTGCGCGGCCTGCTCACCCAGCTCGACGGTCTGCCTGACCGTCACCGCGATGTGCTGCTGCTGCGCGTCGTCGGCGAGCTCAGCGCCGAAGAGGTCGGCGAGGCGCTCGGCACGACGGCCGCGAACGTGCGGGTCATCCAACATCGCGCGCTCTCGGCGCTGCGGGCCGATCTGAGCGGCGGCGACCGACCCGACGACGCGACGAGGGGGGCGTGATGACACCTCAGGACGACGACCTGGCGAAGCTCGAGGCCGACGACGCCCTGCTCAGCGCCGTCGCGGCGAACGCCGACGCCGGCGACGACCCGGCCGGGCGCCTGCTCGCCGAGATCGCGGAGACGGCGAGGGGCCTCACCCCGCGCGACGCTCCGGGCGGCGGCGGCCGGCGGGTGCCGCGCCGCCGCGGCGGCCTCTGGGGTGTGTCGCTCGGCGTCTCGATCGTGGTCGCCGCGGGCGGCGGCCTGAGCGCAGCCGCGACCGATCGGCTGCCCGCGCCGGTGCAGCAGTTCGTCGTCGACGTGGGACAGGGGGTTCCGCCGGCATCGGCACAGGTGATCGCCACGCCGACCGAGGCGCCGCCGCCCAGCGCGCCGGAGGCCGAGCGAACCACGCCGCAGGGCGGCTCCGGGGCTCAGACGCCTGATGCGACCGACGAGCCTTCACCGAGTCGGGCGAGCGCAGCAGCTGCCGCTCCAGGCACGGCGCCGGAGCAGTGGTGGTCGGACTGGAGCGCCGAGCGCCGATTGTGGTACCCCTCGTATTCGACCTCCTCGTCGTTGACGGGCACGCCCCAGCCGACACCGACCGGATACCCGGCGAGCCCCTCCACAGCACCGACGGGTGATCCGGACTCCGGTGGCTACCCGGCGCCGACCCCATATCCGCAGCCGACGAGCACGCCCGCACCGGTTTCCGAGCCCGCTCCGACGTCGTCGCCGCAGCCGGAGCGGACCTCGCATGGGCATCCGTCGCCTTCTCCGAGTCCGCAGCGGCACACGTCATCGCCCAAGCCGCAGCCAACGCACCCGCCGGCCTCGCCGTCGGCGTCGCACCGCGGCGACTGAGCGGACTCACCCTACGATCGGGGAGTGGGCGGTGAACTGGCGCGGGTACTCGGAGCGCTCGTCAGCCTCGTCCTGCTCGGGCTGACCTTCGGCTTCAGCCCGCCGCTCTACGGTGTGACGCTGCACCTGCTCGCCCGAGGCGGCAGCCCGCGGCGCCCGATCGTGTTCCTCTGCATCGGCATGGCGCTCAGCGCGACGGTGCTGCTGCTCGCCTTCCGCACTTTCGACCCCACGACGCTGGCGACCGCGCTGAGCGGCCAGGTCGCACATCTGCTCGTTCAGGCGGCCGTCGACCTCATCGCAGGTGCGGTGCTCGTGATCGGCGGCCTGGTCTTCGCCCGGTACGCCAGGCGCCCCCGACGCACCCCGGCTCCGGCCGAGGCGCACGTGCGCGAGCAGCACCCGCAGGCGATGATCGGCGTCGGCTTCGCCAACACGCTGGGCGTCTGGCCCCCTGTCACGATGTACGTCACCGGGCGCGTCATCGCCGGTGCGACGGTGCACATCACGCTGCAGCTCGTCCTCTTCGCCGTATTCCTGGTCGCGGTCGTCGGGCCGTATCTCGCGGCAGGCTACGTATGGCGACGGATGCCCGTCGTCGCCGCCCGCGTCAACCGGGCCTACGCCCGGCTGCTCCAGCGCGACTTCCGGCCGCTCATCGCCTGGGGCATCGTGATCGCGGGCGTCGTCTTCCTCGTCCTCGGCGCCGTCACCGGGCTGTCGCAGCTCGCGGGTCACTGACCGCCGAGTCGCATGGCGTTCGTGCCACTCTGTAGAGCGTGACGGAACTGCTCATCCTGATGGTCGCCGCGTTCGTGGCGATCGCCGGCGCGAGCGTCTTCGGGCCCCGGCTCGGCATCGCAGCACCGCTCGTGCTCGTCGCGGTCGGCGTCGCGGCGAGCTTCCTGCCGGTGTTCGCCCAGGTGCATGTCGAGCCGGAGCTGATCCTCGCCGGCGTGCTGCCGCCGCTGCTGTACTCGACGGCCGTGTCGATGCCTGCCATGAACTTCCGCCGCGAGTTCGGCGCGATCAGCGGGCTGTCGGTGCTGCTCGTGGTCGCGAGCTCGCTCGTGCTCGGCGCGTTCTTCGCGCTCGTCGTGCCCGGGCTGGGTTTCGCGTGGGGCGTCGCGCTGGGCGCGATCGTGAGCCCGACGGATGCCGTGGCCACCTCGATCATCAAGAAGACGCCGGTCTCCAAGCGGGTTGTCGCGCTGCTCGACGGCGAGAGCCTGCTGAACGACGCGACCGCCCTCGTGCTGCTGCGCACGGCCATCGTCGCCGTGGCCGCCAGCTTCTCGTTCTGGGGGGCCGTGGGCAGCTTCGCGTTCTCGGTGGTCGTCGCGTCGGTGATCGGCTGGGTGGTCGGCTGGCTCGGACTGATCGCGCGCAAGCACGTGCGGCAGCCGGCGGTGAACACCCTGATCTCCTTCACGGTGCCGTTCCTCGCGTCGGTGCCGGCCGAGGTGCTGCAGGCGTCGGGGCTCGTCGCCGCCGTCGTGGCGGGTCTCGTGACCGGCATCCGTGCCCCTCGTGATCTGTCGCCGCAGAACCGGCTCTCGGACTCGCAGAACTGGCGCACGGTCGAGCTGGTGCTCGAGGGCGTCGTGTTCCTCACCATGGGCATCCAGATCAAGCAGATCGTGGAGGGCGTCGAGCGGGATCATGCCGGCGTGCTCGTGTCGGTGCTGATCGCAGCCGCGGCGCTCGGCGTCACGCTGCTCGTGCGCGCCGCCTATGTCGCGCCGTTGCTCCTGGTGCTCGGCCGGCGCACGCATCGGGGCAGGCGATCAGAGGACCGCCTGCTCAGCATGCAGGACCAGTTCGGTACCGAGACCGGCCGCCTCAAGGTCATCGAGCGTGCGAACGAGCTCGGCCGCCCCGCATCGCCGCGGCGGCTCGACATGGTGGCCCGGCGCGTCACCCAGATGCTCGCCGACATCGACTATTTCCGCCGCCAGCCGCTCGGGTGGCGGGAGGGCGGCATCGTCGTCTGGGCCGGCATGCGCGGGGCGGTCACGGTCGCCGCCGCGCAGACACTGCCCGTGGACACGCCCCAGAGATCCGTGCTCGTGCTGATCGCGTTCACCGTGGCCGCGCTCTCGCTGCTCGTCCAGGGCGGGACGGTCGGATGGCTGCTCAGGCTGCTCGCGCCGAAGGTCGACGAGAAGGCGGTGGCCGAGCAGGCGGAGGCAGAGCGGAACCGCCTCTTCGAGATCTTGCGCACGAGCGCCCAGTCGGTGCCCGACTTGCCGAAGCTCGAGGGCGCGCCGACCGCGCAGCGCTTCGAGCAGGCCAGAGCGCACCGGCTCGCGGTGATCGCGGCCCAGCGCGCGGCGCTGCTCGACGCGCGCGACACCGGCACCTTCGACGCCGACGTGCTCGAGAACGCATTGCTCAACCTCGACGCGAGCGAGATCGCGATGGAGCTGCGCGGCTCGCTCGCGGGCGGCACCGCGGCTGACTGAGCTGCCGGCTCTGAGCTACCGTGCTGCGGCGAGCGCGGTCAAGGCATCCCCGGTCACCCGCTGCACCGTCCACTCGTCCATGCCCACGGCGCCGATGGACCGGTAGAACGCGATCGAGGGCGCGTTCCAGTCGAGCACCGACCACTCGAAGCGGCCGTAGCCGCGAGCGACGGCGAGCTGCGCGAGCCGCTGCAGCAGTGCGCGGCCGTAGCCGTTGCGGCGCTCGGATTCCTGCACGAACAGGTCTTCGAGGTAGATGCCGTTCGTGCCGTTCCAGGTGGAGTAGTTGAGGAACCAGATCGCGATCGCGACGATCTCGCCGCCCTTCTCGACCACGTGGGCGAACACGCAAGGGTTCTCGCCGAACAGCGTCGCGGCGAGCGCCTTCGGCGTGTTCTTGACGGCATCCGGCTCGTGCTCGTAGTCGGCGAGCGCCTGAATACAAGCGAGGATGCCGACCTCGTCGCCGGGCTGCGCGCGTCGCAGCACTGCGCTGCCGAGGTCAGTGGGGGAGTCGGGGTACGTCACTCGTCGAGCGTAGCGAGGGCGGCCGGTTCAGCGGCGCCGCGTCGGCCGCACCGAGAGCGTCTCGACCGTGCCGCGCTCGGGCAGGTCGACGACGAGGCGCACGGCGGCCGCGACGTCCTCTGGGGCGAGGAAGTAGGCGGTGTCGTACTCCTCGCCGAGCTTCGCCGTGAGGGTGCGCTGCATGTCAGAATCCGTGCGGCCCGGATGGACGCTCGAGACGCGCACGCCGTTCGGCCGCTCCTCTTCGCGCAGCGCGTCGGCGAAGGCGCGCAGGGCGAACTTCGAGGCGGCGTAGACCCCGCCGCCGGGGCCGGAGTTGAACCCCGAGCCGCTGTTGATCGCGACCACGATGCCGCGCGCGGCGCGCAGCGGCGGCAGGCGAGCCGGGTCAGCTCCGCGACGGCGAAGACGTTGGTCGCGAACACGCGCTCCCACGTGGCGCGGTCGGTGTCGGCGATGCGGCCGCCCTCCTCGACGCCGGCGGAGTGCACGAGCACGTCGAGGCGCTGGGGGAGCGGGGGCAGCTCAGCCGCCGCGAGATCGGCGACGTACGGCTCGGCCGACGGCAGCCGGGAGGCGACCGCGGCGGCGGCATCCGTGCTGCGTCCGCCCACGAGCACGTGATGCGTGCGCCCCAATTCGACGGCGATCGCGTGCCCGATTCCGCGCGTCGCACCCGTCACGAGGGCGATGGGCAGGTGATCGGATGCCTGACTGTCGGTCATTCCACGAGAGTATGTGGTGCAGCACACGAAAGAGGAGCACCATGACCCAGAAGGTCGCACTCATCACCGGCGCCGGCCGGCCCGCAGGAATCGGCATGGCCACGGCCTTCGCTCTCGGCGAGCAGGGCTTCCATGTCATCGTCACCTCGCGCACCGACGCCCAGTCCGAAGAGCAGGCGATGGCGCTGCGCGAGGCGGGGTTCAGCGCAGAGGGGTACCGGCTCGACCTCGGCGACCCCACCGAGTTCGCGCGCATCGCGGAGCGCATCCGAGTCGATCACGGGCAGCTCGACGCGCTCATCAACAACGCGAGCGTCTTCCCCGACATGAACACGGGCTCCGCGCTGGATGTGTCGATCGAGCACGTGCAGGCGGCCTTCGACGTCGACGTCATCGGCCCGTGGCTGCTCACCGTCGCGCTGCGCGGAGTGCTCGAGGCGGCGCCTGCGGCGCGCGTCGTCAACCTCTCGAGCGGCGCCTACCAGCAGATCTCCTATCTGGGGCAGCACCCCGGTGACGTGGGCGCCCCGGCGTACTCTCTTGCCGAGCACACGCTCAACTACCTCACGCAGATGCTCGCGGCGGCGTTCCGCGACACCGAGGTGCTCGTGAACGCGGTCGACCCGGGTCGCGCCGATACGCACCCCGAGCTCGGCGCCGACGAGGAGGACCAGCCGCCGTCGGTCGCGGCCGGGTGGATCGTGCAGGCCGCGACGCTGCCGGCAGGCGGCCCGAGCGGCGCGATCTTCGCCGACGGCGAGCGCGTCGGCTGAGGCGCAGCTCGTCGTCCGCCGCTCGCTCCGCTCGCTGGGCTCAGGTGGCGAGGCTCTCGTCGGTTGTCAGCTCGACGGCCGCCCAGAGATCGAACGGAAGCTCTTCGAGGCGGTCGACGATGGCGTGTCGAACGCGGTCCTCGGCATCCACGTCCCAGCGGTCGTGGGCGACGACGAAGTCGACCTCGACGTACAGGCGCCGGCCGAGCTTCGTCGACCGGATCAGGGGAACCGGCAGCCCGAAGGCTGCGCGCGCCTCCTCGACGGCTGCTTCGATGCGGGCGAGGATCTCCGGCGGCGGGGCGCCCTCGAGAAGCTCGTGCATGCCGCTGCGGATGAGCTGTAACGGCATCGCAGCCGTGATCGCCACGGCGATCAGCACGAGGACGGGGTCCATGAACACGCTCAGCCCTCCGAGCGCGGTGCGCTCAAGAAGCAGGCCCGCGGCGCCGCCGACGGCGATGACGAGGCTGAGGACGGTTCCTGCCCGCCAGCTGACGACCTCGGCCCGCGCGAGATCCGAGTCGCGCGCGGGCGAGCGCAGGATCAGCGCCACGAGCACCGAGTACACCCCGGCCAGCACCCCGTAGGCGAGCAGCGCCGTTTGCGAGGCCGCCGAGCCGCCCGCGATGATCGTCTGCACGGCGGTGATGACCGCGTAGAGGAGCGTTCCGCCGAGCGCCGCGCCCTGGATCACGACGGCAATCGGCACCGCGGCCTGCTTCCCGAACGGGAAGCGGCGGGAGGGCGCCGAGGCTGCCGCACGGGAGGCGAGCAGCGAGGCGGCCGACAGGGCGATCCCGGCGAGGGTGTACACCCCGTCGAAGATCAGCGCCCCCGCGTCCGCGACGAGGCCCCACACGACCGCGCCGACGCCGAGCACCGCGGCGGCGAGCAGCGACACGGTGAGGACGCGGCGCTCGGCGCGAACGGCCGCAGCGGCCTCATCAACGTCCATGGCCGTCAAGCGTGGCGGAACGGCGAGGCGATCACAACGGGATCGGCCGCCGGTGCAGTGACGAGACCCTGGCGATATCATGAAGTGATATCAAACGGATGACTGCTGAGGGAGTCGCGTGGAGAGCATTCTGATCCGCAACCTGCCCGAGGGCACGAAGGCCCGGCTGGCGGCGCGGGCGCAGCGCAATCGCCGCTCGATGGAGGCGGAGGCGCGCGACATCCTCGGCGCCGCGCTCGAAGGGGCGACGAAGACCATCGTCGACTTCCTCGCACATCCGG
Source organism: Gryllotalpicola koreensis (assembly GCF_039538185.1). Classification (NCBI taxonomy): domain Bacteria; kingdom Bacillati; phylum Actinomycetota; class Actinomycetes; order Micrococcales; family Microbacteriaceae; genus Gryllotalpicola; species Gryllotalpicola koreensis. The sequence continues at coordinate 559,144 of NZ_BAABBW010000002.1, read as the reverse complement.
AGAGCGTCGAGATCGAGTTCGATCCCGAGCGCCTCGGCGCCACCGCGCGCACGGCCGACCTGTAAGCGCGCGCATGGGCTACCTGCTCGACACCAATGTCGTCTCCGCGCTGCGCCGACCGGGGCTGAATCCCCGGGCGGCCGAGTGGGCGTCCGGGATTCCGCTGGGGGAGCTGTTCATCTCCGCCTTCACCGTCGCCGAGATCGAGCGCGGAGTTCGTCGAGCCGAATCGAGCGATCCCGCGCAGGGCGAGATGCTGCGGCACTGGTTCGAGCAGGGTGTCGTGCCGGGCTTCGCGGGGAGGGTGCTGCCGTTCGACTTCGCGGCTGCGCGCGTGCTCGCCGGCTGGCCCGTGCCCGAGGGTGCGCCGATGGACGACGCGCTGATCGCCGCGGTCGCGGCGGCGAACGACCTGACGATGGCGACGCGCAACCTCAAGCACGTCGAGCCGCTCGGGGTCCCTCTTGTGAATCCGTGGGAACCGAGCGCCTGAACGGAGGATGCCGGGCTCAGCCGGCCGCGGAGCGCCGTTCGATCTCGGTCGCGCCCGCCCCGTAGCGCAGCCCGTCGAGCAGCAACCTGACCATGCGCGTCGCGCGTGCCGGGTCTGCGCCTGCCGGCGCCGGCGCAGACAGGTTGGCGATCGCGCTGATGAGCTCGAACGGGTCGACGCCGTCGCGGATCACCCCGGCTTTGGCGGCGCTGTCGAGCAGCCGCTGCAGCGCGGGCCCGGCATTGCCCTCGAAGTACTCCCGCAGGCCGCTGTAGGCCGGGTTGCCCGAGTGCAGGGCCGACCCGAGGCCGTGCTTGGTCGCAACGAACGCGGTGTAGCGCTGCACCCAGAGCTCGAGAGCCTCGCCGGGCTCGTGTGACTGCGCGAGCTGCGCGGCCTGGGCGGTGACGTCGTCGATCTCGCGTCGGAAGACGGCGGCGATCAGGTCGGAGCGGTGCGGGAAGTGGCGGTACAGCGTCGCGGTTCCGACGCCGGCGCGTGCGGCGATGGCACGGATGCCGACATCGACGCCGTGAGCGTCGAACTCCTCCTTGGCGGCGGCCAGGAGGGCGTCGACGTTGCGTTGCGCGTCGGCTCTCGGCATCCGATCTCTCCTTGCTCACTTGATAAACGGGACAGTGTTCCGTATAGTCATCGGCTAACGGGACATCGTTCCGTTTCTATCATCACACGGCATCCGAACGGATGCCAGCAGGGGAGTAGCCATGCAGTACCGCACCCTCGGCCGAACCGGCATCAAGGTCACCCCATACGCACTCGGCGCCATGATGCTCGGGTCGCTCGGCAATCCGGATCGGCAGGAAGGCATCCGGATCATCCACCGCGCACTCGACGGGGGAGTGAACTTCATCGACACCGCCGATCGCTACGGCGACTCAGAGGAGGTCGTGGGGGAGGCGCTCAAGGGCCGGCGCGACGACGTCGTGCTCGCCACCAAGTTCTGGGGTCCCGTCGATGACGACATCAATCACCGCGGTGCCTCGCGTCGCTGGATCGTGCAGGCCGTCGAGCGCTCGCTGCGAAACCTGCAGACCGACTACCTCGACCTGTACCAGCTGCACCGGCCCGACCCCGACACCGATATCGACGAGACGCTCTCGGCGCTCACCGATCTCGTGCGGCAGGGCAAGGTGCGCGCGATCGGCTCGTCATCGATGCGCGGCTCCGAGATCGTCGAGGCGCAGTGGGTCGCCGAACGGCGCGGTTTCGAGCGCTTCCGCACCGAGCAGCCGAACTACTCGATCCTCGACCGCGAGATCGAGCGCGAGATCCTGCCGGTTGCCCAGCGCTACGGGATGGGCACGCTCGTGTACAGTCCGCTCGCCGGTGGAACGCTGACCGGGCGTTATCGGGCCGGGGGAGAGAACGACAACTTCCGCTCGACGCGCACGGGCATGCGGCACTTCCGCGACGAGCGCCGGCTCGCGGCTGTCGAACAGCTGGTGGCTCTGGCCGATGAGGTCGGCATTCCGCTGACGCATCTCGCCATGGCGTTTGTGATCGCGCACCCGGGCGTCACCTCGGCGATCGCGGGGCCGCGCACCATGGAACAGCTCGAGGACACGCTTGCCGGAGTCGGCGTCGCGCTTTCGGATGAGATCCTGGACCGCATCGACGCGATCGTCCCGCCCGGCGAGAGCATCGGCGCGATGGACATGGTCTACCGGGGGCCGGAGGTCGGCGAGCCTCGGCTGCGTCGACGCGCGGCGGCTGAGCGCTCAGCGGCGTAGCTTCGCGGCCGGTCGCGGATTCGGCCTAGAATCCGCCATGGACAGCGGACAGGCCGGCAGCCCGGAGGCGACGAAACCGAGTGCGCTGCCGACGGAGATGACCGGCAGGGTGAGCCCCGCGAAGGCCGCAGTCGGTGACAAGCCGGTCTTCGCATATCTCGCGAGCCTTCCACAGCCGCAGCGCGGCATCGCCGAATCGGTCGACGCGCTGGCAGCCGCGACGCTTCCCGGGCTGCAGCGGTCGGTGAAATGGGGAATGGCGTACTACGGGGTCGGCGACGGCTGGTGCTTCTGCTGCGGAGCGTTCGCCGACCACGTCAAGCTCATGTTCGTGAACGGAGTGACGCTCGACCCGGTGCCGCCGGTGACGCCCGTCGGCATGGGCAAGATGACGCGGGGTGTCGAGCTGCGATCGGCTTCTGAGATCGACGAGCGCCAGATTGCCGATTGGATGACGCAGATCACATCGCGGCCCGGCGTCGGCCACGGGAAGCGCTGAGAGCTGGGAGAGGTGCTCCGAATCGCTTGCTGGGAACGAGCGATATCAGTCTGAGCAGAATTGCGATGGCCCAGCCGAAGTGGTGCCTGGGTGCCCACCCAGCGGGGCCAGGTCGTGCGCCGGCACGGAAGCCGGCACCCGACCGAAGACCCAGCAGTCGAACAAACCCAAAGACCGTCAGCGTGCAGATGGGGCCACAGCTGGCACGATCGCATCGAGTACGCCGCGATCCCATGACCACTGGCTCACGGAACGCTGACCACAATGTCGGTCGTTTCGCATATCGCGAACCGTGCACTACCCAGATGCACGCCCTCTTCCTGTCCGCCGTGAAGCAGCGAGCGGGGCGACCGACCAAACTCTGCGACCAACTACTTCCAGCCCTTGTCGGTGGTGATGAGCACTCGCAGGCCGGACATGTTCTGGTCAGCGGCGATGTCGAGCAGTGTGGCTGCGACCGTCGCGAAGGTCAGGGTGGGGATGCCCGGGACCTTGGCGACGTCGGCGAGGGGCTTGACGACGGCCTTGGGCCCGTGGGGCGCTTCCTTGAGGTTGACGGGGTAGACGGTGGTCCAGTTCAGGCCAGTGGAGGGCATGATCTTCTCCGACAGGGTCTTGTCACGGAAGATCGCGCCAACCAATGTCGCGAAGATGAGTTTTGCGATCGGTGATCCCATGGCGGCGGTCTCCGCGACGCCGAATGCCGAGACGAGCACGAACCGCCCGACGGCAGCCTTCTTGGCCGCGGCGGTGATGACGGGCAAGGCCCGCTGCATCAAGTTGATCGGCTTCTTGGCTCCAGGGCGCAGCCCGATCGCAGTGATGACGGCATCGGCGCCAGTGAACGCGTCCGTCATCGCGAGTTCGTCTTCGACGCTTCCCTGCACAACCGTCAAACCGTCGCGGGGCTGAACGGCGTCGGGGTGACGCACATAGGCCACGACCTGGTGGCCCCGAAGCAGGGCTTCGGTGACGACGTGCGCGCCGACGTGACCGTTGGCGCCGAGGACAACGAGCTTCATAACAGTGACTCCAATGGGGGTGCAGTGAGGGGCGGGAGACCGCCGAAATTGCTTCGTATTCGAAACAGATGTCCCGATGCTAACATTGTTTCGAAGTCGAAACAAAAGTGGAGGAGTCTTCATGAGCGAGTTCGAGGTTGCAGTGGGGGCAGATCTGCGTTCGCAGGCGTACTTCGCTCTCGCGGAGGCCTACAACCTTCTGCAACTGCTGATGGACGAGCAGCTGCGGCGCGACGGGGGCGTCACCTACGTACAGTTCGTCTTGCTCGCCCAACTCGCGCAGGCGCCCCAGGGCCGTCTTCGAATGACCGATCTCGCTGATACCGTCCTGCACAGCCGCAGCGGCTTGACGTATCAGGCGACGCGATTGGAGGCCGCCGGCCTCCTGCGGCGCGAGCGCAGTGAGGAGGATGAACGGTCCGTGACCGCGGTGATTACCGACGAAGGGCGGCGCCGGCTGGAGCAGGTCATTCCCGGGCATCAGGCGGTTGTTCAGGCCGGAATGTTCGATGTGCTCAGCGATAACCAGGTCAAGGAGCTCGCCGAAAAGCTTGACGCGATTCGCACGCGCCTGCGCTCCATGGTCCCGTCCTCCGCGCAGCGTCGACGGGGGTAATCCTCCGCGGCGGCGTGTGCAGGTCGGGTCCATCGTGGGCCAGGCCAGGGGGCTTGGCTGACTAGGTCCCGGTGAGGTAGCGCTGGATGGCGGGCGAGACGTCGTCGACGAGCGTGTCGTGGCTGAGTTCAGCGATCGGTGGGATCTTGATCACATGGCGGGCAACAGCTATGCCGAACAGGTGTGCGGCGGCGAGGGCGATGCGTCGCATTCGTTCGTCGGTGAAGTCGGCGTTCATTTCGGTTGACCGCGCGCGCGACCCGAGGATCTCGAGCAGCATCTCGGCGGCGCGATCAGACGTGACAGCGGAGCGGACGAGCGAGAGCAACACGGGCCTCGTATCGTCCTCTTCCCACATCCGCAGATAGGCGTCCGTGACCCGTCTTCCGATGGTGTCAAGGTCGCCGGCGAGGCTTTCGGCGATGCGCTGCGGAATGGCCGTGCGGTCGGCAACGGTGGTGGCGAAAAGGTTGTCCTTGTCGCCGAAGAAGTGCCGAATTAGTGCCGGGTCCACACCTGCGGTCATGGCGATCGCGCGGATCGAGGCACCGTCGTAGCCGCGCTCGGCGAAGAGATCACGGGCAGCGTCGAGGATGTCGTCCCGAGTGCCGCTGTCGCCGCCGCGGCGGCCGGTGGGCCGTTTGCGGGGTGTCTGCTCGACCGTCATGCATGCTATTTTACTCCACGAGCGAGGATTTCCCCGCTCGCAGAGTTTATGGCTGATGCGGAGTAGCGGGATATGAGCGCGGATGCGGTGATCGAAGTTGCTGGGCTGACGAAGTCGTACGGCAAGTTCCAGGCGCTGAGGGGCCTGGACCTCACCCTGGAGAAGGGGCAGGTCCTCGGGTTCCTCGGCCCCAACGGTGCCGGCAAGTCCACGACGATCCGGGTGCTGCTGGGGCTGCTGCGCGGTGACGGCGGTTCTGCGACGGTGCTGGGGCGTGACCCGTGGAAGGACGTCGTCGAGCTGCACCGCCGGTTGGCGTACGTACCGGGAGACGTGTCGTTGTGGCCGGGGATGACCGGTGGTGAGGCGATCGACCTGCTCGGATCGCTGCGCGGTGGTCTGGATGAGACGCGGCGGAAAGACCTCATCGAGCGGTTCGAGCTGGATCCGACCAAGCGGGGCAGGCAGTACTCGAAGGGCAATCGGCAGAAGGTCGCTATCGTCGCCGCGCTGGCCTCCGATGTGGAGCTGCTGATTCTGGACGAGCCCACCAGCGGCCTGGACCCGCTGATGGAGAGTGTGTTCCAGGAGGTCGTCGGGGAGGCGAAAGCCCGCGGCACGTCGGTGCTGCTGTCCAGCCACATCTTGTCCGAGCTGGAGTCTCTCGCCGACCGGTTGTCGATCATCCGGGACGGGAAGATCGTGCAGACCGGCACTCTCGCCGATCTGCAGAAGGGTGCCCGCACCACCATTCACGCCACCCTCGCCCAGCCGGTGACCGATGCCATATTGGCGGGGCTCAGCGAGATCCACGTGGACGGCAACCGGCTGACCGCGTCCGTCGACGCCGCCCACGTCGGCGATGCGATGACCCGGCTGACTCCGCTGGGGATCACCGCGTTGACGGTGGAGCCGCCGTCGCTGGAGTCGCTGTTCCTGCGCCTGTACGAGCCGGCCGGCGCCGACCAGAAGGCGTCCTGATGGCCGCGCCCGCGATCACCGGCACCCCGCAGCTGCTGCGCGCGAACGTCCGCTACGACGGGCGGATGCTCGCACCCTGGGCGCTGCTGACGACCGTTCTGTCGGCGTCATCGATGCTGTACCCGGTCATCTTTCCCACCGACCAGGACCGTGCCGCATTCGCCGCCGCGGTGGGTGCCAACCCGGCGATGGCGATCATCTTCGGCCCCGCCTTCGACCTGTCCACCGCCGACGGGTTCAACGCCTGGCGGTCCCTCGCCCTGGGCGGGCTGATCGCCGCGCTCGGGGTGATCTTCGCCGTCACCCGCGCCACCCGCGCCCAAGAGGACTCCGGACAGGCCGAACTGCTCGCCTCCGGTGTGATGGGCCGCGCCTCCCGGCTGATGGCCGCGGTGTGGATGTGCCTGGTGTTCGCGATCGTCCTCGGCCTCGTGACCGGGCTGGTGACCGTGCTGTTCGGTGGTGACTGGAACGCCTCCCTGCTGCTGGCAGCGACCATGTCGGCCACCGCGTGGATGTTCACCGGCGTCGCCGCCGTGACCGCGCAGCTGGGCTCAGAGTCCCGCACCGCCAACTCGCTAGCCGTCGCCACCCTCGGGGTGCTGTTCATCGCCCGCGGCGTCAGCTACGCCCTCGAAGCCCCGGACTGGGTGATCTGGATCAACCCGCTCGGCTGGATGACCGAAACCAAACCCGCTGTCGACAACAACTGGTGGCCGCTGCTGCTGGCCGTCGCGCTCACCCTGGTGCTGCTCGCGATCGCGTTCGTGCTGCAGTCACGTAGGGAGTTCGGCGCCGGTGCGATCGCACCACGCCCGGGCCCTGCCCGTGGCAAAGACCGCTCCACCTGGCGGCTCGCCGTCCGGATCAACCGGGGACCGTTCCTGTCGTGGACGGTCGCGTTCGTCGCGCTCGGGTTCGTGTTCGGCTACCTCGCCACCTCGGTATCCGACATCTTCGGATCCGACCCCGCCATCCAGCAGATCCTCGCCGCGGGAGCGGCGACCTCCGACGACCTGGTCAGCGCGTTCCTGGTCACCATCCTCAGCATGGTCGGCATCCTCGCGTCCATCCCCGGCGTGCAGACCATGCTCAAGGTCCGCACCGAAGAGATGGAAGACCGCGTCGAGCCGCTCATCGCCACCGCGACCGCCCGACCCCGCTACTACGCCAGCAACGCCGCCATCGCGCTCGGCGCGCCCGCCCTATACATGCTGATCGCGGGGGCGCTGATCGGCTGGCTCGCCGGCACCGCGGACATCGGCGTCACGTTCGGTGACGTGCTGCTCCAAGCCGTCGCCACCATCCCCGCAGTGTGGACAGTCGTCGCTCTCGCCGTCGCCGTGGTCGGCGCCCGCCCCCAGGTCGTTCTGGCCGCCTGGCTCGGCGTGCTCGCCTCGTTCGCGCTCACGATCCTCGGCCCCACCTTCAACCTGTGGGACTGGATCCTCGCGATCAGCCCGTTCTGGCACATCCCCAACGTCACCGACCCCGATGCCGACTGGATGGGGCTGGTCTGGATCAGCCTCGTCACCATACTTTTCCTCGCCATCGGGTTCGCCGGATTCCGACGCCGCGACCTCGCACGCCAATAGCACCAACAACCATTGCCGAGACGACAACAGAAAGGCCGCCCATCATGTGGTTCGAGAAGATGTGGGAGTCGTTCGAGACCTACTGGAGCTCGGTCGGGCTTGGCATGGCTATCGTGCTACTCGCCCTGCTGTTCTTCACCAACGTCCTCAGGCAGAATCTGCAGATCACCCGCTGGAAGGACCCCGTCTGGCTCGCGTGGGCGATGGCCGTCGCCTACATGCTCCACAACTTCGAGGAATACGGCATCGACGCGCTTGGACGCTCGTTCCACTTCCCTGTCACCGCGTGCGAGACCTTCGGTTTCACGGGTGGCGAAAGCTGCCCGCTTACACCCGCGTTCTTCGTGTCGGTCAATATCCCGTGCGTGTGGATTGCATTCGTACTCGCCGCGCTTCTGTCCCGCCGCAACCATGCCATCGGCCTGACGGCGTCTGCAGTGCTGTTCACGAACGCCCTCAGCCACCTCGCCGTCATTCCGACCTCGGGATACACTCCTGGCGCCGTCACCGCCGCAGTCATCTTCATTCCGCTGTCCCTGTGGGTCTTCTTCACGCAGTTCGGCCGGAACAAGGTCCGCATCCCCGTGCTGGTAGCGATCTTCCTTGCTGCGATCGTCACACAAGGTGTCTTGCTGCTCCTGCTGATGGGACTCGCGACGGCGACCATCACAGAAGGCGCTGCGATGGTCATCATGACGCTCGCTGCGAGCCCGCTCATCCTCTTCCCGTGGGCAGCGTCCGCGATCTGGCCGACGGCTCAACCGCCTCGCGTCTCCGACATGAGCCAGAGTGACTCCCTCCACGAGGCATCGTGAACTTCCTCGGCAAGTACGCGCTATACATCCTGACCGGCCTCGGCGTCATCGTCGCGGTCTGGCTGATCGTGGGATGGACGACCATGCCGCTGATGTGGCACACGAGCGCACTCATGTTCATCGCCATCGTGCTGCATCTGTGGGAAGAGCAACGTCTTCCCGGCGGATTCACTCACATGATCAGCGAAAAGATTGGCTTCACCCAAGTCAACCCGCATTTCGGCGACCTCGTGCTGATGATGCTCGTAATCCTGGTCGGGTTGGGACCACTGTTCTTTCCAGCGGTCATATTCCTGCAGCTCGCGCCCCTCATCCTCGGCATGGCCGAGGCCCTCGCGCACACTGTCACGATTCTGCTGTTCAAGATGAAACGTCCGTACACCCCGGGGATGGCCACGGCTGTATTCGTCATGCTGCCAATTTCGATCACAGGCATCGTTCTCGGCTACCAACACAACCTCATCGCCGGTCTCGATTGGCTCTGGGCCGTGCTGTTCATGTTTGGCAGTGTCATCATCTGCCAATTCACCGTCGTCCGAGTCAGTGGGGTCCGATACCGGGACTTCCTAAAAGGGGTCGTCGGAAACCTCCGCAACAGTTAAGGCCAGCCCCGGAGCTATATGGAAAACAGATTCTCAGCTGCAGCCCTGGCGGTCATGGACGCTTGTACGTACCGGTGACGACCCGGTGCACGGTCGAAGCTGAGGACCACATGAGGCCAGAAGGAGTCGCTGTCACGACGCCTCAAGATTGCAGCTAGTAGTTGAAGCAGCGACCGGAATCAGGCGTCGCTTCCGGCGTGCTCCGGTAGAGGATGAACCAGTTCTCTGCGCTCGCAAGATCGATGGGCGTATCGAGTTTCGTGCAGGTGTACAGCACGCCGTCCTCGCTCCGGAGGTCCGCGTCGATCCATGGAGTGCCACAGGGCGACTCTGGGGCCGGCGTCAGCGTGATTTCGTTTGGAGAGGCGGCGTAGGCGCCCTCCTCCCAGGTGCCAGAGAAGTCGATCGTCTCTGTCCCGCGCAACTCCTTCGCCGTCGCGGGAGGGTCTCCGTCGCACCCCACGCTCACTGGCCACGCGGTCGCCTGGAACGTACCGTCGGTAGCCAACTCGAGTGTCGTGGGCAGACCGCTTCCCGCACGCCAAGTTCCGTACGCATCCTCTTTAGTGAGGTTGAAGTCGGAATTCGTGCAGGCCACCAGGGCGAGCATGACAGCGCTGAAGGTGACTAATAGAGCGCCGATTCGACGACGGGTCCCGTTTGAAGCGAAGTTTGCCACAAGCCCATGATGTAGCACCGACGAGGTTAAGGAAATCACCGCGCCAGGCCCCACGCCGAAAGCCCTCATGCATGGATCTGATGTCTCCCATATCGGAGAGCCATCGCCCAAGCTACCGGCCGGGGGAGCTGCCTGATCCATTTGGACGGTCGCGTTGGGACTTGTCCCTAGGCCTGCGCAAGTGATTCCAGTTGAGCACTGCCGCTACTATCCGGGGTAGCGTCCGCTGACGTATCGCTCGAATCTGAGGCCCTTGAAGCCTTCGTGCTGCGCCATTGCGTTGTAACTGAACCCGAGTGCGTCGGCGACCATTGGGGCAGGCATGGAAGCGACGAGCTCGTCCAGGGCGGTGTTCTTGCTACCAAGAAGGTCGATCCCAAGGCGGTTGAGTGCGAGCTTGATCGAGTGGCGATGGACGTGCTCTCCCGGGCGGGCGCCGGGGAACAAGTAGGGGTTGGTGTCGACTGTCCTGGTCGATGTCGGGGCTCGATTGGCCAGGTGCTGCGTGAGCAACGCGGCGATCGGGGCCGGCAGGTCGATCCAGTCATCGACGAAGCGAATTCTTGCGGTTGAGTCGTCGACGTCGACGGCGGTAATGGGCATGGCGGCGATCCGGGTGATCGGCTGACCGAAGACGAGCAGCAGGAGAGCGATGAGACGGGGTGCGGCTGGGTATTGCTCGGCTTCCAGGCAGCGCCGGATCCAGACCAAACGCTCCTCGGCGTCGATCCGGCGGATGGTCTTAACCGTGCGGCGTGGAACGGTCAGCGCAGGGGAGAGCTGGCTTTGAGCAGTGAAGGTCAAGAAGTTCTTCACCGTGTAGCGAGTGGTGGGGCCATCGGCGAGCCAGTCATCGATGTCTGATTGCGAGCAGCTGCGGAGCGTGCTGCTGCGGTCAGCGAGCCATTTGAGGAAGTTGCTCGCGACCGTGATCTCTTGTTTCGCATTGTGCGCGGCCGATGCTGCGCCGCGAGGCAATGCGGCGCAGTCTCGAACCTTTCTGAGGTGGTGCCAGGTTGCGAAGCGACGCAGCGCGTCACGACTGTCTGGCGATTCGATGGTGTCGATCTTGGTGGGGATCCAGGCGGCGAACCGGGCGAGCGCGGCGTCCTGGGGCGGGAGATGCCCTCGGTCGATCAGCAGGGCTCGGATGTGTCTGAGTGTCGCTGTTTGCGGCAGGTCGTCGAGCGCCTCGTGCGTGGCCGCGATACTGCCGTCGGCGATGCCAGCGAGGAGGTGCCGGACTTGCTGGCTCTGTAACCAGCGGATGATGCTCCGTGGCCTCGCGGCCGCGAGGAAGTGCTCTCGGAGGGTTTCCCTGATCTGGTCGGAGTCATCGTCGACGTGGAGCATGGTCGTGTCGAGATCGTCAGCAAGTGAGCACCATTCGCAGAGCCCGCGCCGATATGGTGCTCTTTCGTTGCTGCAGCGGGTGCAACGGTAGTCGCGCGAGTAGCCGGCGCAGTCGCCGCAGATCGGCGAGCCGGACGGATCTTGACCGGGGAGGAGGCGGTCGGTGGCGCAGACGGCGCAGTTGCCGTGGGTGTGGAGGGCTGTTTCGATGCAGCTTCGACAGAGCTTGACACCTGGGGCGAGGTTGTCGAGTCGAGTAGTTGTCTGCTGGCATCGCGGGCAGAGGTGGGCGCCTTCTTTCCGCGGGCGGCCGCGGGTCGGGCGCTGGGGGAGCAGCTCAGGTGTCATCGCGAATCACACGGGCGCGGCGTGGCCGGTGACGTGACTCGGGGAGCTCACGAACGGGCGCATCGTTGACGCGGATGTTGTTCGATTCGTCCGCGGCGGTGGTGGTGATGAGGTCGGCGGGTGAACAGCGGAAGATGTCGCAGAGTGCGGCGAGCATCTGCAGTGAGATCCGTTCGGGGCGCTGCGTGACGAGTCGCCAGATCTGCGCAGACGAGAGTGTGATGCCGCGCTGCTCCAGGTGGGGCAGGAGGTCCGTGCTGTTGTGCATTGCGTTGCGGGCCATGAGCTCTGCGAGGTGCCAGTCGTAAGAGATGGTGCGGTTCACGATTACTCCTTCGAGCCCAGACGTAGGGCATCAGCGATGGTTCCGTCGAGTGCCTTGCGCAGGGTCTTCGTGCGATAGTCGCTCGAGACAGCGGTATAGATGGCGGTCGTCGACGCGTAGTCGTGCCCGACTTGCTGTTGCACGAATAGCGCGTCGAGTCCATCTTCGATGAGGTGGGTGACGTAGGAGCGGCGCAAGGAGTGGAAGGTGACCTCAGCGCCGAGGCCGATATCGCTCCGATATTGCCGAAAGCGGGCGTTCAAAGCAGTCTCTGAGACCAGAGTTCCGCGTTCGGAGGGAAAGAGATCTCGACTGTGGGGGAGTAACGGCCGCCCGCGTTCTTCCCACTCCTGGATGATTCCGCTGCCCCAGGGGAACACGGCGAGAACGTTCCGTTGCTTGAAGTCGGTGCCAGCCGAGGCCTTGCCGAACCGGACGTTCAAGTGGCCATACCGGCCGAACTCGCCGGCATGCGGGTTGCGCGTGAAGTCCAAGTCTTGGAGATGTCTCACCTCGTTGCGACGCAGACCGAACAGGTAGCTCACTTTGAGTAGCGTGCTGTCCCGGAATGCGGCTGCCCACCCCTTTGTCTTCCGGTGCGCAGCTGCGTCGACTTCGTCGTCGGCGCGATCGAACAACGCCTGCAACTCGGAGCGGGTGAATGGGCGAACACGTCCGCCATGCTCTGCCTCCAGAATGTGCCGCTGTGTGTTCCAGTGGTGCAGCACGGGGGAGGGGTGATCGCCGAACAGGTCGATGCACCGATCCACCCATCCGTATGCCGGGTCACACAAGTAGTTGTTGAACGACTGCAACGCGTTCTGATAGCTGCGGATTGTTGAGCGGCGGTTCTGATGTACCGCCCGGCGATCAGCGAAGAACTCGTCGACCATCGCTACAGACCACCGCCAAGGATACGCGCCAGCTGATGAGTGGAAGCGTTCGATCACTGAAGCGCGCACCTCGATCGTCCGCACCGATAGCCCACGGACGAGCTGCTGATTACGCCAGCCCGCCAGCATCTCTCGGAAAGTCTGCTCCTCGGGGTGCAGAAGTGGGAACGAACTCGCCACCGCACGGTACCGGCCAACCTCGTCGACAGCCACACGACCTCTTTCATCAGATGCATGATTCTCGCATCCCTTGGAAGTTTCGTGCAAGTAGAGGACGACAACGGGTGGTGGAAGTCCAGCGCGCGACTCATGCATGAGCGCACGGCCGGCCTGTAAGATGATTCCCTCGGTGGGTAAATACCGGGTCACCGGCTAAATCGAGAAGACCCTCACCTGCGGGTTGCCACCGGCTGTCGGGGGATCGCCACCAGTTTCACCAGATGCAATAATGCCTGATTTTCTTGACATAACTGACATTATCGGCAGATACGCGATGTGCGAGAAGTGCAGGAATGTCGTGTCCGCTTGCTGCAGACGACATCGCCTCACTTCTCGCGCGGCGCTGCTGTGTTCTCGCCGCCCATTCGAGCGCGAGTTTGTGCCGAGACGCGCGCGGATGGGGCTCTGTGCCACCAGAGGTCCCATTCGGCGAGTCTCGGCGACGCCGGGCGCGTCAGCCGGCGCGACCGGCGCGGACGACGCCGTCGACGATCCGGTCGGCGACGGCGTTGCCGTCGAGCGCGGTGACGATGCGCGTCGTGCCCTCGCCCTCGTGCAGGATGCTGGTGCCGTCGTCGGCGACGCTGATCCGTCCCGGCGCGGAGTACGTGAACAACTCGGGTTCGGTCATGGTGAGGACGGTGACCGGGTCGTGCGGAACGTTCCAGGTGGCATCCCAGTACCGCCACCACTGCTCGATCTCCGCGAGGAGGATCCGCCCGAGCTCCCCCGCGGCGGCGATGCGGTCGAGGGATTCCTGCTCGATGCGCACCTGGCGGGTGATCTCGAGCGCGGCGACGGTGGTCGGGATGCCTGCTGCGAAGACGATCCGCGCCGCGGCGACGTCGCTGCGGAAGTTGTGTTCCGGCTCGTCGTCGCCGAAGGCTCCGCCCATCACGTAGAGGTGCCGGACGCTTCCGGCGAACCGTTCGTCCGCGCTGATGGCCGTGGCGATGTTCGTGAGCGGCCCGATAGCGACGACGTCGATCGCTCCGGGAGCGGCCGCGACCTGATCGATGAGGTACTGGACGGCGTTCTCGGAGGCGACGCGTTCTGCGTCGAGGTCGTCGTAGAGGGCGCCTTCGTGACCGGCCCACCACACTTCTTTGCCTGACAGGGTCTCTGCCCGTCCGGCGTGCACGGGTCCTGTCCAGCCGGCGGAGCCGGCGACGCGGGCGGCGAGGCGTGCGCGCAACACAGTGTCGCCGTAGACGGTCGTGATGCCGATCAGCCGGGCGGTGGGGCTGCCGAGCAGCAGGGCGAGGGCAAGTGCGTCGTCGACGTCGCTGCCGATGTCGGTGTCGAGGATGACGCGGCGGTGAGGGGGCACTGTCGAATTCTCGCCGAGATCGATGACGGATGCGACGCGCACGCGCGCGGCATCCGTAGGCTCGCATCATGGCCGACCGTCCCGTTCGCATCGCCGTCCAGATCAAGCCTCAGCACGCCGGCTATGCCGAGATCCGCCTGCAGGCGGCGCTCGTCGAAGAGCTCGGCGCCGACGTGCTGTTCAACTGGGATCACTTCTTCCCGCTCTCCGGCGACCCCGACGGCGCCCATTTCGAGGCGTGGACGATGCTCGCCGCCTGGGCGGAGGCGACCGAGCGCATCGAGCTGGGCGCGCTCGTGTCCTCCGACGGCTACCGCAACCCGAACCTGCTCGCCGACATGGCGCGCACCGTCGACCACATCAGCGCCAAGGGCGGCGAGGGCCGTCTGATCCTCGGAATCGGGGCCGGCTGGTTCGAGCGCGACTACGACGAGTACGGCTACGAGTTCGGCACCGCGCCCGAGCGGCTGCGGAAGCTGCGCGGCGACCTGCCGGTGATCCGCGAGCGCTGGTCCAAGCTGAACCCCCGCCCGAACCGCGACATCCCGATCCTGATCGGCGGCGGCGGCGAGAAGGTGACGCTGCGTATCGCGGCCGAGCACGCGAGCATCTGGCACTCCTTCGGCGATGCCGAGACCATCGCCCGCAAGCACGCCGTGCTCGACGAGTGGTGCGCGGCGATCGGCCGCGACCCCGGCGAGATCGAGCGCTCGGCGGGCGTCAACCCGAAGCCCGGCCGGTTCCCCGAGGACCTCGACGACTACCCCGCCGCCGCGGACAAGCTCTTCGCCGTCGGCACCCGCCTGTTCACGGTCGGCCTCGAGGCGCCATCGTGGGACCTCGGGCCGATCCGCGAGCTGCTCGCCTGGCGCGACGAACGCAACGCCTGAGCCCGACGCTCCCCCGCTGTTCACGAGCGCGAAACCAGACGCCCAGCCAATCCGGAGGTAGGGGTTCCGTTTTCGACGTAGAGTAACCGGAGTACTTCTCTCCGAATCCGGTTCTCATCCTCGGGAGCACTCTTGTCAGCAACCGCCACCGCGCCACTCGTGAGCGCGGACCCGCACGCCGAGCATCACCACTCGCGCCGCTGGGTCATCCTCGTCGTCCTGGCGCTCAGCCAGCTCATGGTCATCCTCGACTCCACCGTCGTCAACATCGCCCTGCCGACCGCGCAGAAGGCGCTCGCCTTCAGCGACAACGACCGGCAGTGGATCATCACCGGCTACACCCTCGCCTTCGGCAGCCTGCTGCTCTTCGCGGGCCGTCTCGCCGACCTGTTCGGCCGCAAGTGGGCGCTCATCATCGGCCTCGCGGGCTTCGCGCTGGCATCCGCTCTCGGCGGCTTCGCCACGACCTTCACGATGCTGGTCTCCGCCCGTGTCATTCAGGGCGCGTTCGGCGCGATCCTCGCGCCAGCCGTCCTCGCGATCCTCACCACGACCTTCCGGGACGGGCGCGAGCGCGGTCGCGCTTTCGGCATCTTCGGCGCCATCGGCGGCGGCGGCGCGGCGCTCGGCCTGCTGCTCGGCGGCGTGCTGACCGAGTACTTCTCGTGGCGCGCGACCATGTTCGTGAACATCTTCTTCGCGATTCCCGCGCTGATCGGCGCCTTCGTGCTGCTGCGCCACTCGGCCAGCACACATCGCCCGAAGCTCGACCTGCCGGGGGCCGTCACCATCACCGCGGGCCTGTTCGCCCTCGTCTACGGCTTCTCGCTCGCCGACACCGACGGCTGGGGCGACGGCAAGACGATCGGATTCCTCGTCGCATCCGGCATCCTGCTCATCGCCTTCGTGGTGATCGAGGCGCGCTCGAAGCACGCGCTGCTCCCCCTGCGCATCCTGCTCGACCGCACCCGCGGCGGTGGCCTGATCGCGATGTTCCTCGCGACCACGGGCATGTTCGGCGTGTTCCTGTTCATGACCTACTACCTGCAGTCGAACCTCGGCTACAGCGCGGTCAAGACGGGCGTGGCGTTCCTGCCCCTGCCCGCTGCCATCGTGCTCACCGCGGCGGTCATCATGCCGCGCCTGCAGCGCCGCGTCAGCCCGAAGATCCTGGTGCCGTCCGGCATGTTCCTCGGCGCCGTCGCGCTCGCGCTGCTCACCCGCATCGAGGTGCAGGGCGACTACGCGGCCGATGTGCTGCCGAGCCTGATCCTGCTCGGCCTCGGCATGGGCACCCTGTTCTCCATCGCGATGAGCATCTCGACGCTGCGCGTTCGTCAGGAGGACGCGGGCGTCGCCTCCGCCACTGTGAACACCGTGCAGCAGGTCGGCGGCTCGATCGGCACCGCGCTGCTCAACACGATCGCCAGCACCACGATCACCGCCTACATCGCCGACCACCTCGCCCAGGCGACCACCAAGGCCGCTCAGCTCGGCGTGCAGGCGCAGGCGGCGATCAATGGCTACCACGTGGCATTCTGGCTCGCGGCGGCGATCTTCGCCGGCGGTGCCGTTGTCACCGCGATCGTGCTGCGACGCGGCGTGCCTGAGGAATTCCTGCACTCGACCGGCGACGAGCCTGCGATGATTCACGCATAGGCCATGCGACGAAGCGGCCGGAAAGGAGGACGGTGTGACGAGCACCGCTGATGCCCCTACCCGGCCGCTTCGGCGCGACGCGGCCCGCAACCGCCGCGCGCTGCTCGACGCGGGCCGCGAGGTGTTCGCCGCCCGCGGCCTCGAGGCCACGCTCGATGAGATCGCGCACCACGCCGGCGTCGGCGTCGGAACCGCCTACCGCCACTTCGCCAACAAGCAGGAGCTCGCCGCCGCGATCTTCAAG
The DNA here is from genome assembly GCF_039538185.1 of Gryllotalpicola koreensis. Classification (NCBI taxonomy): domain Bacteria; kingdom Bacillati; phylum Actinomycetota; class Actinomycetes; order Micrococcales; family Microbacteriaceae; genus Gryllotalpicola; species Gryllotalpicola koreensis. The sequence continues at coordinate 542,163 of NZ_BAABBW010000002.1, read as the reverse complement.
GACGACTTCGAGCAGCTCGTCGAGTCGGCCAGGGCGGCTCTCGAGGTCGAAGACCCGTGGCAGGCGCTGACCGGATTCATCGAGTCGACGGTGGCGAAGCAGGCCGACGATCGCGGCCTGCACGAGCTGATGACCGCCGGGGCGATGAACGAGCAGCCCATGCAGGTCGACGGGAAGCTCGAGACGATCCGCGAGGCGCTGTTCGAGCCCGTCGCGGCGCTCATGGAGCGGGCGAAGAAGAGCGGATGCCTGCGGCAGGACGCCTCCCCCACGGACCTCGCCGCGATCCTGCTCATGATGGGCTCGACGTTCACCGTGAGCGAGGCGGTAAGCCGGCCGGTCTGGAAGCGGTATCTCAGGCTGCTGCTCGACGGGCTGCGCTGCACCGGCTGCGCCACGCTTCCGGAGGACGCCCTCGACGTCGACGAGCTCGACCTGGCTCTCGCGGTCGTCAAGAAGCACTGAGCAACCGAAGCACTGAGCAGCTAGGAGCCGAGCAGCTCGCGCACCCGCCCAGCGTTCGCCGCGAAAGCCGCCATGTCGGCATCGGCGCTCGGTGACTGCAGCAGCACCGAGGTCGCCCCGGCGTCGAAGACCTCGCGGACCGTCGCGGCGACCTGCTCGACGGAGCCGGCGGCGGCGTACCGCCGCTCCCCCGTGAGCTCCCAGCGGTCGAACTCCCCCTCCATGCGCTTCGCGGCGTTGTCGCCGAAGGCGGCCATGAGGAACACGGGCACCTCGAAGGGGCCGTCGACCCCGGCATCCGATCGCGCGCCCCGAGCCTGCGCGATGCTCGCACGCACCATGCCCGCACTCGTGCCGCCGGTCAGCACGAGGCCGTCGGCCACCTCGCCGACGAGCGCCGTCGTCTTCGGCCCCTCGGCAGCGGCGAGCACGGGAACCGGCGCGGCGGGCGGCCAGTCGAGCTTCACGCGGTCGAGCTTCACGTAGCGGCCGGAGACGCTGAGCTCCCGCCCGGCGAGCAGCCCGCGCAGCGCGGGCACGTACTCGCGCATGAGCGTGAGCGGCGAGGCGACCCTGGCGCCGGCCTGACCCATCCAGTCCAGCACGCCGTGACCGACGCCGAAGCGCGCACGGCCCGGGAACAGCCGCTCGATCATCGCCGCCTCCATCGCGAGCAGTGCGACATTACGCAGCGGCATGGGCAGGATGCCGACGCCGACCCGCACCCGATCGGTGGCCGCGAGCGCCGCGACGAGGGCGGTGATGCCGCTTTCCTTGAAGCAGTCCTCCCACACCCAGAACTCGTCGAGGCCGGCCTGCTCGGCCGCGACGGCCGCTGCGCGCAGGCCCTCGGGTGGCAGAGACGGTTGGAAGATCACGCCCAGAGAGGTCATGAGTCGAGGCTAGGGCCCACCACCGACAGCGCGTACCCTGCGGGCATGGTCGATGTCATCACCTCTCAACAGTTCCATGCCGCGCCCGGCGTCGAGGACTGGCGGGTTCTCTCCTTCGGCGCCGCGACGCACTTCGAGACCGGCTCATTCGCCACGGGGGTCGCGCTCGTCGATCGCATCGGCGAGCTGGCGGATGCCGCGAACCACCACCCCGATATCGAGCTGCGCTACGGCAGCGTGCAGGTCCGGCTGCTCACCCACGAGGTGATCGACCAGGGCTGGGTGCTCAGCGCGCGCGACGCGGAGCTCGCCGCCCAGATCTCGCAGGCGGCGCGCGAGCTCGGCGCCACGGCCGACCCATCGAAGGTGCAGACCGTGCAGATCGCGATCGACGCCCTCGACATCCCCAAAGTCCGCCCGTTCTGGGCGGCCGTGCTCGGCTACGAGCTGTTCGGCAGTGAGGACGTCGGCGGCCCCACCGCACCCGGCCCGAACGTCTGGTTCCAGCAGCTGGACGCGCCCCGGCCGCAGCGCAACCGCATCCACCTCGACCTCTACGTGCCGGCGGACCTCGCGCCTACCCGTATCGAGGCGGCGCTCGCGGCCGGTGGCACGGTGGTGCGCGACAACGGACCGAACTGGTGGACGCTCGCCGACCCCGAGGGCAATGAGGTCGACATCGCCCCCTGGCCGGACACCTTCAGCGGCTGGTAGCGCCGACTCACACGGGCAGGTGCCGCTGCCACCAGTCCAGGATGACCTCGAAGCGCTGCAGGCGGTGCCGCGGGCGGCCCGCACGGCTCAGCTCGTGGTTCTCACCGGGGAAGACGACCAGCTCGGCATCCACCCCGTTCCTCTTCAGTGCGTGGAAGTAGCGCTCGGCCTGTCCGAGCGGGCAGCGCAGATCCTGCTCGGAGTGCAGCACCAGCGTCGGCGTGGTCACCTGGCCGACGACAGCCTGAGGGCTCTGCGCCGCGATCTGGGCGGGGTCCTCCCCGACGTACTGGCCGCCGAAGAACGAGCCGATGTCGCTCGTGCCGACGAAGTACTCCGGGTCGAGGAATCCGCGCTCGACGATCGCAGCGGCGAAGCGGTGGTCGTGTGCGATCGTCCACGCCGTGAGGTACCCGCCGTACGACCCGCCGAGAATCCCCGTGCGCGCGCCGTCGAGGCGCGAGTCGGCCGCGATCGCGCCGTCGAGAAAGGCCAGCACGTCGTCGAGGTCGACGGTTCCCATGGCCTGACGGATGCTTCGGCCGTGCTCCTCGCCGTAGGTGCGGCTCCCCCGCGGGTTGCAGTACACGACCGCGTAACCAGCGCCGACGAGTACCTGGGTCTCGTCGAAGAGGTGCACGCCGTACTCGGCGAACGGGCCGCCATGGATCATGAGCAGCACGGGGTGCGGCCCCTCGCCCTCCGGCACGGCGACCCAGCCGTGCACCGGGTAGCCGTCGCGGCTCGGCACCTCGAGCTCGGTCGGCGTCACGACGCCCGCCGCCCGCAGCGGCGCGGAGAAGTCGGTGAGCCGGCGCAGTCCGTCGGCCTCAACGACGGCGAGGTCGCCGGAGGTGCCGGGGTCCGCGTAGCTGACGACGATCACCTGGCCCGCGGCATCCGCCGCTCCCACCTCGACCTCGCCGCGGGTGAGCGCCGTCACCGCGCCTGAAGGGTCGACGTGAAGCAGCTGGTGGGTGCCCCTGCGGCCCTCGATCACGAGAACCGCGCCGTCGGGGCGGGCGACGATCGTCGGCTGCGCTCCCCCGCCGCCGATGTCGTACTGCTCGGGGTCGGTGAGCCGCCGCGGCGCGCCGCCGGGTGCGTCGATCACGTAGAGCGAGGAGTTGCGGCCCACGAAGTCGAGGCCGTCCTCGCCCAGCTCGCCGGCCAGGAAGAACAGCCGGCCGTCCGGCGCATAGCGCACGGCATCGATGCCGAAGCTGCCGTGCCCGATTGTCGCGTCGACGGCATCCCCCTCCCCCGACACCGGCAGCAGCACCACGCTTGAGCGCAGATCCTCGTCGCGCGTCTCATGCACGGCGGCGACCGCGGCGAGGGTGCGCCCGTCGGGCGAGAACGCGAAGCCGCCGTGGTCGACCTCGTGCTGCGAGACGCGCTGCGGCTCGGCGACGACGGGCCTCGGCGTCGCCGGCCCGGCGGGCGAGGCGACCGGCTGCACGACCGGCTCGGCCTGCACATCGGGCACCGGCACGGTGAACAGCAGGTTCGGGCGGTCGAGGTAGTAGCCGAGGCCGTTGGAGGTGCGGTTGTAGGTGTCGAAGCGACGCGCGGGTTCGGCATCCGCCCCGACTCCCTCGACCGTGCCGTAGCGCCCCGCCTCGGGCTCGCGGCTCGAGAAGGCGAGCACGGCGCCGTCGGGCGAGAACGCGAAGGCGCCGACGCCGAGTTTGCGGTCGGTGACCTGCACGGGCTCGCCACCGTGCGCGTCGACCACGAAGAGCTGCGCAGCGGCGCCGGGCTGCGCGCGCAGGAATCCGATCAGCCGCCCGTCGGGCGAGAACTGCGGCGCGGTGTCACGGAAGCCGCGCGTGAGGCGGAACGGGCCGCTGCCATGGGCCGAGAGCGGCACGATCCAGAGCTGCCCGACGTAGGAGTCGGCGTCCAGGTCGGGGCGCGTCACCGCGATCACGGCCGCGTCGCCGCGCGGGCTGATGGACGGCGCGGAGACCGTGTTGATCAGGGGCAGGTCGCTCGGCTTCATGCGCGCTCCTTACTCCCCGGCGAAGTCGCTCGTGTCGCCGACGAGCCGGGTGTGATCGGCCGGAACGGGCTCGACCGCGGCGAGCGCGACCTCGGCCGCGAACTCCGACACGTTGTACAGGCGCCCGGCGGCCTGACGGCGCGCCTCGATCGCATCGGGATTCATCCGGTTCAGCAGGGTCGCGGTGATGGTGCCCTCGATCATGTCGCCCGAGACGACGACGAAGTCGATGCCGCGAGACTCGAGCTCGGGAATCCGCTCGCGCAGCGCGTCCTCGCCCGCTCGCTTCGACTTCGCGACCGGCTCGTATTCGGGCATGGTCGGCGCCGTGCGGATGAAGTGCGCCTGGTGGCTCGTGACGAACACGACACGGCCGCCCTCGGCCATGAGGGGCAGTGCCGCCTCGAGCACCGAGACCTGCGCGTCGCGGTTGAGGCGCAGCGCGTAGTCCTCGCCCATGCCGGACTCCATGCCGCCCGAGGCGTTGAGCACCAGGATGTCGAGGCCGCCCCACGCCTCCTTCACCTGCGCGAACATGGCGGCGACGGATGCCGGATCCGTGAGGTCCGCCGCGACGACGAGCGCCTCGGCGCCGGTCGATGCCAACTGCGCCGCGAGCTTCTCGGCCCGCGCGGCCTTGTTGCGGTAGTTGATGACCACCTTCGCGCCCGCCTCGGCGAAGTACGCGACGGTGTCGGCGCCGATGCCACGGCTCGATCCCGTGACGAGCACGCGGGTGCCTTCGAGCGATCCGGCGGCGAGGGGATTGGTCACGAGGAACTCCTAATGGGGGTGCGAATCACGGGCAGAGAAAACCCCCAACGACGATATCAATCACAGTGCTGGTTGAGCCTCCGGTCCCCGCCCGGCGGCCACGTGGAAATCGCCGCGCATGTCGCCGATTCCCACTAGGGTGAGCCTCATGGGTGGGTTCGAGTGGATCGTCTGGGCCGCGCTCATCATCGTGTTCGTCGCGATCGCGATGCTCACGGCCGAGATCGAGTTCATGCTCCTCGCGTTGGGTGCGCTGGGCGGCCTGATCGCCGAGCTGTTCGGCGCACCATGGTGGCTGTCCACCGTGATCGCCGCGGTCGTCGCCATTCTCGGCACCTTCCTGCTGCGGCCCCGGCTGCTGCATCTGCTGGAGCGCAGCGGCGATCCGACCAAGAGCAACATCGACGCGATCGTGGGGACGACCGGCCGCGTGCTGCTGCAGGTCACCATGACGGGCGGCCAGGTCAAGCTCGCCAACGGCGAGACCTGGAGTGCTCGGGTGCCGGAGGGCGACGCGGCGACCATCCAGCCGGGCACCGAGGTGCGCGTGCTCTCCGTCGACGGGGCATCCGTCATCATCGAACCGGAATAACCAAGAGGGGCAACATGGGCGAGGTAGGCGCCATCGTCGTGGTGATCGTCGTGATCATCGTGATCATCTTCGTGCTGGTGACGATCTTCCGGGCGATCCGGATCGTGCCGCAGGCGCGCGCCGGCGTGGTCGAGCGGCTCGGCCGCTATCACAAGACGCTCAGCCCGGGCCTCAACCTGCTTGTGCCGTACGTCGACCGGCTGCGGCCGCTCATCGACCTGCGCGAGCAGGTCGTCTCCTTCGCCCCGCAGCCCGTCATCACCGAGGACAACCTGGTCGTCTCGATCGACACGGTCATCTACTTCCAGGTGACGGATGCCCGGGCCGCGACCTACGAGATCGCGAACTACCTCGCCGCGGTCGAGCAGCTGACCACCACCACCCTGCGCAACGTCGTCGGCGGCATGAACCTCGAAGAGGTGCTCACGAGCCGCGACAACATCAACTCGCAGCTGCGCATCGTCCTCGACGAGGCCACCGGCAAGTGGGGCATCCGCGTCGGCCGTGTCGAGCTCAAGTCGATCGACCCGCCCGCCTCCATCCAGGACTCGATGGAGCAGCAGATGCGCGCCGAGCGGAACCGCCGCGCCGCGATCCTGAACGCCGAGGGCACCAAGCAAGCCGAGATCCTGAACGCGGAAGGCTTCAAGCAGGCGGCGATCCTCAAGGCGGAGGGCGACAAGCAGGCCGCGATCCTGCGCGCAGAGGGCGAGGCGAAGGCGATCGACACCGTCTTCTCGGCCATCCACGAGGGCAAGCCCGACGACCTGCTGCTCGCCTACCAGTACTTGCAGACCCTGCCGCTGATCGCCAACGGCCAGGCGAACAAGGTGTGGGTCATCCCCGCCGAGCTCACCAAGGCGATGGAGGGCTTCGCCGGCGCATTCGGGGCGAAGGCACCGGGGGCGACGCCTCCGGCGGAGTGACCCTGCCTCCCGCGAGCCGCGACAGCGGCTACTTCGCACCGTCGCGCCCGCGCGTGCTCGCGCATCGCGGGCTCGCGATCGACGCGCCGGAGAACACGCTGCTCGCCTTCGCGCATGCGCTCGCCGCCGGCGCGCCCTACGTCGAGACCGACGTGCACGCCTCGGCAGACGGCGTCGCCATCATCAGCCACGACCCCGACCTGATGCGGCTCACGGGGCGCAGCGCCCGCATCGACCAGCTGACGGCGGCAGAGCTGGCCGAGGTCGACCTCGGCTCGGGCGAGAGCTTCGTGACGCTCGGCGAGGCGCTGCACGCCCTGCCGGACGCGCGCTTCAACATCGACATCAAAACGAGGGCGGCGGCGGATGCCGCGGCCGCGGCGATCCTCGAGCAGAGGGCCGCCCACCGGGTGCTCGTCACGAGCTTCGACGACGCCACGCGCCGCGCGACGCTCGCCGCCCTCGGCGGAGCGGTCGCGACCTCTGCGTCGCAGCGCGGCGTGGTCGGCGCCCTCGTCGGCGCGCGCCTCGGGCTCGGCTTCGTTGTGCGCGCTGCGCTGGGGGGCGTCGACGCGGTGCAGGTGCCCGAACGCCAGGGGCCGCTCACCGTCGTCACGCGCCGGTTCGTCGACGCGGTGCGCCGCGCGGGAGTCGAAGTGCACGTGTGGGTCGTGAACGACGAGGACGACATGCGCCGCCTCATCGCGCTCGGCGTCGACGGAATCGTGACAGATCGCGCCGACCTTGCTGTGAAGCTTGTCAAGGACCTGGCAAACCCCTGAGTCTGCCGCTTCACTGGGAAGCACCGGGAACGTGCAAGCGTTTCGAATTCATGAATTCGTATCGAGCGTGAAGGAGTCCCGAATGGCAGATCGAAGCCTACGTGGAATGAGGCTCGGTGCTCAGAGCCTGCAGAGCGAAGAGGGCGTCGCCTTCTCCGCGCGCGCCAGCTACAACTACGTGTGTTCCAGCTGCGGACGCGAGACCACCATGGTCTTCGCCGCCGAGGCCGAGGCCCCCGAGACCTGGGAGTGCCGCTACTGCGGTCACGAAGCCACCCTGCTCGTCGACGACAAGCCCGTCGAGGTCGACCGCGCCGAGGCCAAGGCCCCGCGCAGCCACTGGGACATGCTGCTGGAGCGCCGCACCGAGGCCGAGCTCGAAGAGCTGCTGCAGGAGCGCCTGACCTACCTGCGCTCCCGCCGCGGCCAGGAGCAGATCGGCGCCTAGAGTCTGAACGACGTCAGGGCCGGGTCCGGAAGGACCCGGCCCTTTCTCGTACCCAGCACCAGCGCCAGGCATCCGATCAGCCCTGCCGCCCCCAGCGTCGCCGCGCCGATCTCGACCCCCGAGCCGATGACGACCGCCGGGGTCACGCCGCTCGAGAGCGGCACGTCCGCGACCAGGCGACCCGGCGTGTAGGCGGGGATCGACGCGATCGTGTGCCCGTCGGGCGCGATCACCTGACTCGTGCCGACCGTCGAGATGTTGACCACAGAGCGGTCGGCCTCGACGGCGCGCATGCGCGCGATCGCGAGCTGCTGCACGTTCTCCTCGGTCTGCCCGAAGTCGGCGTTGTTGGTCTGCGCGAGGATGAGCTGCGCTCCCCCGTTGATCATCTGCGGCAGCTGCCGGTCGTCGATGATGTCGAAGCAGATCGAGATGCCGGCCTTGATCCCGTCGATGCTGAACACGTTCGGCCGCGTGCCCGGCGTGTAGTCACGCTGCACCAGATCGACGAGCGCGGGCGCGATGGCGTGGAAGACGCTGCGGTACGGGATGTATTCGCCGAACGGCACCGGCAGCTGCTTGTCGTACTGCGCGAGCTTGCCGTCGCTGCCGTCCCACAGCAGCGAGGAGTTGAACGTCTTCTTCCCGTCCTCCGTGATGGCGCCGACCACGAGAGGCGCGTCGAGCGCATTCGACAGGGCGCTCAGCGTGCTCGCACTGCTCCGGTCGGCGAGCGGGTTGGCGTCGGCGGCGCCCTCTGGCCACACGACCATGCTGTAGGGCCCCTTGCCGATGAGGGGAACGGTCGCCTTGATCTGCGCGTTCTCGACGTCGCCGTACTGGTGCGGCTCGAAATAGCCGGCCGGCCCGTCGCCCTGCACGGCGGCGACGCGGGTCGTGCCGTGCGCGGCGCTCGGCCAGGCGGGCACGGATGCCACGGCCAGCGCCGCCACGACCGGGATGAACGCCCGCGTCACACGCTTCAGGCCCACCTCCTGCACACAGGCGAGCGCAAGCGCCGAGAGCCACACCAGCAGGAAGGTGAGCCCCGAGACGCCGACCCACGCGACGAGATGGGTGAACGGGCTCTGCGACTGGGTGTAGGCGACGCGGCCCCACGCGAAGCCGGTGAACGGCCAGTGGTTGGTCTGCAGCTCGCGCAGGGTCCACAGCCCGGCGATGATCAGCGGCAGCGCGACGACCCGGCCGAAGACGCCGGGCAACGCCCGGGGCACCCAGCGGTACGCGAGGGTGTAGAGCAGCGCGCCGAGCGCCCAGAACGCCGCCTCGGTGATCGAGAGCGCGAGCCACGGGATCGGGCCGAGGTACAGCGCCGTCCAGTAGATGTCGGAGATGTAGAACGCGAGGCCGCCGACGAACCCGACGAGGAGCGCGCTCCAGGCGCGGCGCCCCTGCTGCGCGAGCAGCAGCAGGGCGACCCCAGGGAAGACGAGGGGCCAGATGTAGTGGTCGGGGAACGCGCCGTCGAAGAGCACTCCCCCGGCGGCGGCGCTGAGGAGCGCCGCCCACAGCGGGAGGCCGCGCAGCCGCCCGGTCACCGCGCCGCCGCTCGTGCGGAAGGGATTCCGCGCGACACGCCGGGGCAGGCGGCCCGACACGCCGTCAGGCGGTGAATCGATCTTCCGCAGCATCCGTCGCCCCGCTTACCCGACGCTCGAGTAGGCGACGATCCCGCGGCGCACGGCGTCGAGCGCCTGCCGGGCGGTGCGGCCGAGCTCCCCGTCGGCGACGAGGGAGAGCTGGTCGAGCAGGTCGATGGTCTGCTTGGCCCAGCGCACGAAGTCGCCTGCGGCGAGCTCTGCCTGGTCGAGCACGCGCTCGAGGCTCTGACCGCGCGCCCACGCGTGCATGGCCGGTGCGAGCCCGATGGCGAGCGGGTCGCTGCCCTGCAGCCGGTGCTCGCGCTCGAGGTCGTCGAGCTCGGCCCACAGCCTCTGGGTCTTGTCGAGCGCCTGGCGGAACCGCCCCTTCGGCAGCAGGTGCTCGGGAAGCTCGACCTCTTCTCGCCGCGGCTCGAAGACGAGCGCGCACGCCATGGCGGCCAGGCTCGGGGCGTCCAGCCCGTCCCACAGGCCGTGCCTGAGGCTCTCGGCGACGAGCAGGTCGCGCTCGCCGTAGATGCGCCTCAGCCGCCGGCCGTGCGGCGTGAGATGCACCTGCCCATCCTCACCGACGCGCAGGTAGTCGATCGCGATGAGCACCTCGCTGACCCGGTCGAACACGCGCGCCACGGCGCCCGTGCGGCTGCGGATCTGCGAGTTCAGCTGGTCGGTCTCGCGCTTCAGCCGCCACCACCGCTCGGCCCAGCGGGCGTGCTGCTCGCGCTCGGCGCAGCCGTGGCACGGATGCCGGCGCATGCGCTGCCGGAGATCGGCGAGCTCGCGCTGCACCCGGGTCTTGGCCGCAGCCGACTGCCCCTGCATCTTGGAGTTCTGCTTCTCGAGGTCGGAGACCTGGCGGCGCAGCGCCGCGTACTCGGCGAAGTCGCCGAGGTGGCACTGCATGGCGTCCGCATAGCCCTTCAGTGACTCCTCGCGCTTGCGCACGGTGCGCGCCAGGTCGACGACGGCGCGGTCGGCCTGGAACTGTGCGAAGGACGACTCGAGGATCTCGCGGGTGCGCTCGCGCCCGAACTGCTCGATGAGGTTCACGGCCATGTTGTAGGTGGGCCGGAAGCTCGAGTTCAGCGGGTAGGAGCGCCGGGATGCCAGCGCGGCGACGGCCTGCGGGTCGAGCCCGTCCACCCACTGGATGACCGAGTGCCCCTCGACGTCGATGCCGCGGCGCCCGGCACGCCCGGTGAGCTGGGTGTACTCCCCCGGCGTGATCGGCACCCGCGCCTCGCCGTTGAACTTCTCGAGCTTCTCGAGCACGACCGTGCGTGCCGGCATGTTGATGCCGAGGGCCAGCGTCTCGGTGGCGAAGACGACCTTGACGAGCTTGCGCTGGAAGAGCTCCTCCACGACCTCTTTGAAGGCGGGCAGCAGCCCCGCGTGGTGCGCGGCGACGCCGCGCTGCAGCCCCTCGAGCCACTCCCAGTAGCCGAGCACCGCGAGGTCCTCGTCGAGCAGCGTGCGGGTGCGCTCCTCGACGATCTGGCGGATCTCCTCACGCTCCCAGGCTTCGGTGAGGCGGATGCCTGCCCGCAGCACCTGCTGCACGGCCTGGTCGCATCCCTTGCGGCTGAACACGAAGAAGATGGCGGGGAGGAGCCTGCGCCCGTCGAGCAGGCTCACGAGCTCCGAGCGGTCGAGGCGGAAGCCGTGCCCGGAGAACCGGCCGCCGTGGCGCCGGCCCCTGTCGACAGCGGCGCGACCGCCGGACGGCCGCCCGCCCGAGCGCGCGAGCTGCACGAGCTCGGGATTCACCTTGATGGCGGAATCCCGACCTGCGCCTTCGAACAGGTCGACGAGCTTCGAGCGCACGAGCACGTGCTGCTCAAGCGGCACCGGCCGCTCCTCGGAGACGACGACGTCGGTGTCGCCGCGCACGGCCTGCAGCCAGTCGCCGAACTCCTCGGCGTTGCTCACGGTCGCCGACAGCGACACCAGCTTGACCTGCTGCGGCAGGTGGATGATGACCTCTTCCCACACGGCACCGCGGAAGCGGTCGGCGAGGTAGTGCACCTCGTCCATCACCACATAGGCGAGGCCGGGCAGCAGGTCGGAGTCGGCGTAGAGCATGTTGCGCAGCACCTCGGTCGTCATCACGACGATGCGGGCATGCGAGTTGACGTTGGTGTCGCCGGTGAGCAGCCCGACATCCTCGGTGCCGTAGCGCTCGGCCAGCTCGTTGTACTTCTGATTCGACAGCGCCTTCATCGGCGCCGTGTAGAACACCTTCTGGTTCGGCGTCGACATCGCGAGGTGCACCGCGAACTCGGCCACAGCGGTCTTGCCCGCGCCGGTGGGCGCCGCGACGAGCACGCTGCGGCCCGCCTCGAGGCTCGCGCAGGCATCCAGCTGGAACGGGTCGAGGTCGAAACGCAGCAGCGACCGGAATTCGTCCAGCCGGGGCGACCGGGAGCGGGTCTTCGACGCCGCGTACCGCTCGGAGGGCGAGAGCTGGTCGGTCACCCGTTCATGCTACGTGCCGGTGCTGTGCGGTGAGCTGCGCGTCAGGTGGCGAGCTCGGCATCCAGGTTCGCGGCGGCACGGTTCTTCCGCTTGTCGTGCACCCACGTGAACGCGGCGGCCGCGAAATACAGCAGCACGAGCGGCACCGCCAGGATCAGCATCGAGACGACATCGGTCGACGGCGTGGCGAGCGCCGCGAAGATGATCGAGCCGAGGACCGCCCAGCGCCACGCCTTGATGATCGAGGCGGCAGAGATGATGCCCATCATGTTGAGCAGCACGATGAACACCGGCGTCACGAAGGCGACACCCACGGCGAGGATCAGCTTCAGCATGAAGGTGAGGTAGTCGCCCGCATTCAGGATCGACGCGTCCTGCTCGGGCGCGAAGCTCGCGAACAGTGTCACGATGTGCGGCGCCACATACCAGCCGAAGGCGCAACCGCCGAGGAAGAGCGGCACCGCGGAGAAGAAGAACCCGAAGATGTACCGCTTCTCCTTGCCGGTGAGCCCGGGCGTGAGGAAGGCGAAGATCTCGTACAGCCACAGGGGCGACGAGATGACGAGCCCGATGTACAGCGTCAGCTGCATCCGCAGGTCGAAGGCGGCCGTCAACGACGGATAGTTCAGCGTCGCGTTCCGGCTGTCGGCGAGCGCGTGGATCGGCGCGCTCAGGGCGTCCCACACGAACGGCTGCAGAAACCAGCCGCCGATCGCCGCCACGATGATTCCGGCGGCGGCGATCATGGCGCGGTTGCGCAGCTCGATCAGGTGCTGACCGAGCGACATCCGCCCGTCGGGATCTTTGGCGGCGCGCCCGGCCTTCGCGGCGGTGGCGCTCACGGATTACTTCTTGTCGTCAGCGGCGGTGCTGGACGGCTTGCGCTCGGCAGCGGCGTCGTCTTCGGCGCTCGGCTCGTCTTTCATGGTCTTGACTTCACGGCGGAAGATGCGCACGGACTGGCCGATGCTCTTCGAAACGGCCGGGAGCCTCGTTGCCCCGAACAGCAGCACGATGATCACGAGGATGATCAGCAGGTGCCATCCGCCTAGGTCGCGAAGAAAAGGCATTTTCGTTCCTTGTTTTGCGGGAGTGTGAGGATGCCTGGTGCGGGCATCCCACGCAGTCTAACCGTGTTCTGCGCGAGCGGTTCGATACCGTTCGACACCGGCCTGCGCCCAGGCGGCCACAGCCGTCCGCGCCTCGGGCGGGCCCACCACCGTGAGCAGCCCCGGCATGGTGCCGGCCAGCCGCTTCAGGCTGTGGAAATGGGCGACGCGGATGCTGGTGCGCACGAAGCCCTCGCCGTCGGGCACGAGCTTCGAATCGTCTGAGAGATACTCGGCGAACCCGGGGATCGCGCTCGTCGCGAGCCGCACCTCGACCACGAGATCCTCCGCGCTGGGGTCGAAGAGCGTCTCGGAGAGGGCGATCTCGTCCGGCGTGTGCTCGGCCGGGGCATCCGTCGCCGTCACGTCGTTCATGCGGTCGACGCGGAACACGCGCACGTCACGGCGCAGGTGGCACCAGCCGCGCAGGTACCAGACGTCGTCGCGGCTCTCGAGGCGCAGCGGGTCGACCGGGCGGCGCTCGAGCTCGCCGCGGCCGTTCAGGTAGTCGAACTCGAGACGGATGCCGCGGGCGAGCGCGTCGCGGACGACATCGAGCCCGGCATCCGTCACTCCCCGGTCGATCGCGACGGGCGGCGGCGTGGCGGACGCGCCGCGTGCGAGCTTCGCGATCAGGCCGGCGAGGGCCTCGGTGTCGGTCGTTCCGGGAATCGCCTGCAGGTACTGCAGCCCTGCGATCAGGGCGGCGGCCTCGCGAGCGGAGAAGCGCGGGGCGTCGTCGATGACGACCCGGTTCGTGATGAAGATGCGGCCGTCGTCGTCGAGCGCGTCCCAGTCGATGTCGAACAGGTCCTCAGGGCCGTAGGTCTTCGTCGTGCCGGGCACACCCATGCCCGTGATGCGCTCGACCTGCGCCTGCATCTCGTCGGGGGTGAGACCGAAGTGGGCGGCCGCCTCCGCCACCGGGACGCCGGGGTGGTCGATGAGGTACGGCACGACCGAGAGCAGGAACGCGAGCCGGTCGGCGGCGTAGGCGGGACGGGGGCTCATGCCGTCTCCTGCGCCCGATGCGCCCAGGCGGTGGCCTCGAGCCGCGAGACGACGGCCTGCGCGAGCTCGATCGGCTCGATGACGGTCGCCTCGGGGCCGTAGCCGGCGAGCTCGTCGGCCAGCAGCGTGAGATCGCTGTAGTGCACGATCAGCAGCCGGCCGTCGGGCGTCGTGCCGCCGTAGCGCCGGCCGAGGCGGATCGCGGCGTCGCTGCCCGGCTCGACCGCGACGGTCGCCGTGTTGCGCTCCCAGAGCCGCTCGAGCTCGGCGAGCGCCTCTGCGCTGTGGTCGCCAGGAGGCGGCTCGAAGCGCTCGTGCGTCGAGACGACGTCGCCGACGATGCGCGAGAGCAGGAAGGTGAGCTTGTGCTCGCGTGCGCCGTACGGCACCGCGTCGAGTCCCATGAACAGCCACCGGCCGCGGAACTGGAACAGCGCGAGCGGCTTGATCGTGTGCTGGCGGGCGACGCGGCGGCCGGGGCGCAGGTAGGGGAAGACCACGGTCTCGTGGCGTTCGATCGCCTGCGTGAGCGGGGCGAAGGCCGGCTCGAGCTGCTTGAGCCGGGGCGCGTAGCCGAGCATCGAGCCGTCGGGCTCGATCCCTGCCGCACGGAGCTTGATCATCGCGCGGCGCATATCGCCGGAGAGGGACCCCTCGCGCCAGACCGTGCCGGCGAGCTGCAGCAGCGAGAGCTCGGTCGGCGTGAAGGTCACGTCATCGGGGAGCTCGTAGTCGCCCTTGGAGACGCGATAGCTCTGCAGCTGGTTGTTGCCCTGCTGCCCCGGCGCGTCCACTGTCTCCAGCGGCACGCCCAGCTCGCGCAGGGCGTCCTTGTCGCGCTCGAACTGCCGCTCGAGGTTCCCGTTGTCGCCGTTCGGCGTGTACTTCTGGTGATACCCGTCGACCGTCGAGAGGATCTGCTCTTTCGTCAGCCCCTGCTCGGTCGCGAGCAGCGCGAGCACAAGCGCGAACTGCCGCTCTTCGGGCGGGACGATACGGGGCATATGCCCCAGCCTATTTGGCCTATTGCGCAGCGGCGGCAGGGACACTGCCGAGGATGTCGACGACCGTCACGGACGCGTTGCCGTCTTGGCTCTTGCTGGCCGGGGTCAGCACGATGATCTGCGAGCCGATCTTCTGGCCGATGAGCTCCTTCGAGAGGACGCTGCCGTCGCTGAGGGTCTGCAGCGTGGCTGAGCCGTTCTCCCACGTGCCTGTCGCGCTCGTCGGGTCTGACCAGTTGACGATCTGCGTCTGCACGATCAGCGCGTCGGTCTTCTTCACGACCTTGCCGTCGCCCTGCCGCAGCACCGCCGACTGGACCTTCTTCGGCTCGGGGTGCGAGCCGATCACGATTCCGGGCTGTCCGTTCGGGGCCAGCACCACGGTCGGGAAGCCGGCCGGCGGAGTGCGGCGGCTGCCGGTGGCGCGGTTCGGGAAGGCGTCCTTGACGTCGACGATGGCGGCGATCGACGAGCCCTCCGGGGCGTTGAACTGCGCGGCCTGCTTCGGCGGGATCACGACGGCGAGACGCGAGCCGACCGTGGCGCAGCCGATCGCGCCGGCGAGACCCGCGCCGAGCGCCTTCGACGTCACCGGGACGAAGTTCGCGGACGTCTCGGCCCCCATCTGGCCGCTCGCGCCATCGAACAGGGTGAGGTACACCTCGGCGACGCCGCCGTCACCGACCTTCTTCCCATCGCCCTGGATCAGGGTGGTCGACTGCGCCGTCTTCACGTTGAGGGGCGAAGGCACCTTGGCCTCAGGGTTCTTGCCGAAGCCGCCGGTCGCCCTGATCGACTCGGAGCCGCTGCCGCTCTTCACGTCGCAGGCGGCCGAGGCGCCGATGGAATTGCCGGCGCAGCCGGTGAGGGCGGTGCCTGCGATGACGGCGAGGGCGATCAGGGCGGGAAGGGAACGGCGCACGGGTGCTCTTTCGATGGACGGGCTCGTGGTGGCGGACGACACTCTAGTGGAGAGAGCTATGGCGTCTCTTCGGGGTCGGCATCGGGGCTGGTCTCGTCGCCGAGTCGGGCGTCGGCGATGCGCTGGGCCTCGCGGGCCTTCTTGCGCAGCACCTTGGAGCTCTTGCCGCGCTCGCCGAGCGCCCCGGGCGTCCACAGCTCGACGTCCTCGTCGGTGTAGCTCTTCTTGCTGGCGCGGCGCTTGAGCTCGGGCAGCTCGGCCCCCGGTGAGAGGCGCCGGGCCGTGATGAGGAATCCCGTGTGGCCGACCATGCGGTGGTCGGGGCGCACGGCGAGCCCCTCGACGTGCCAGCCGCGCACGATGGTCTCGTCGGCGTCAGGGTGCGTGAAGTGCCCGGTGTCGCGGATCGCCTCGGCGACGCGGCTCAGCTGTGTCACCGTCGCGACGTAGCAGAGCAGCACTCCCCCGGGCTTGAGGGCGGTCGCGACAGCCTCGAGCGGCTCCCACGGGGCGAGCATGTCGAGCACCACCCGGTCGACCGTTCCCTCTGCGAATGCGTTCGGCAGGGCATCCGTCAGATCCCCGACCGTGATGTCGAAATTGGCCGGCCGGTACCCCAAGAACCCGGCCACATTGCCCATGGCGATGTCGGCGAACTCCTGGCGGCGCTCGAAGCTGGCGAGCCGGCCCTCGGCGCCGATGGAGCGCAGCAGCCAGAGCGAGAGCGCGCCGGAACCCACTCCCGCCTCGACCACCGTCGCGCCCGGGAAGATGTCGGCCTTCGCGAGGATCGCGGCGGCGTCCTTCGGGTAGACGATCGCGGCGCCGCGGGGCATCGACATGACGAAGTCCTTGAGCAGCGGCCGCAGCGCGAGGTGCAGGGCGCCCGTCGAGTTCGCGACGACCGTGCCATCGGGCTGGCCGATGACGTCGTCGTGCGCGATGAAGCCGCGCTCGGTGTGGAACTTCTCGCCGGGCTTCAGCGTGATCGTGTTCATGCGGCCCTTGGGGCCGGTCAGCTGCACGCGGTCGCCGGCGCGGAACGGCCCGCTGAAGGCCAGGGTGCCGACGGGGGTCTCGGTCATGCCTGCGGTGCTTTCTCTGCGGCCAGAGCGCGCAGATCGGCGAGCGTGCGCCCCTTGAGCGTCGGCCAGATGGTGTGGTCGCCCGTCTCGGGCAGCGGCACCAGATGCGGCACGCCGATCGCGACGGTGCCGGCGGCGACCGCGGCGGCCAACCCGCCGAGCGAGTCCTCGATGGCGACCGCATCGGATGCCGGAACGCCGAGCCGCTGCGCCGCCGTGAGGTATGCCTCGGGGTGGGGCTTCGGGTTCTCGACCTCGTCGCCGGAGACGATCACGTCGAACGGGTTGAACGGGATGTAGCTCGCGATCTGCTCGGCCATGCGGCGGAAGGACATGGTGACGAGCGCGGTCTTGACGCCGGCCTCGCGCACTTCGCGCAGCAGTTCCTGCGCGCCGGGGCGCCAGGGCACGCCGACCTCGGCCAGCTGTTCGGTGACGCGGTCGGTGAGCTTCTCGATGATGGTCGCGATGTCGAGGTCTACTCCCCGCGACTGCAGCACCGCGGCCGAGACCTCGAGGCCGTTGCCGACAAGGGTCAAGCCGTCGTCATGGGTCCAGGTGCCGCCCCAGGAGTGCACCAGCTCGGACTCCGCCGTCATCCAGTACGGCTCGGTGTCGACGATCGTGCCATCCATGTCGAAGAGGACGGCCGCGGGGAGCTGGGTCACGGGTCTCGAGTCTATCGGGGACCCAGGTCGCACCGGGCGTGCGGAGCCACCCGGGCCTATCCTGGTGAGACGCAATCTGAGCTACGGAAGGGCGAGGTGGCGTTTGACTGACGGCGCAGACGACAAGGGCATCCTGAACGGTCGAATCCTGGTCGTGGCCTTCGAGGGCTGGAACGATGCGGGCGAAGCGGCCACCGGCGCGGTCAGAGCCCTGAAGGACGTGCTCGACGTCGTGCCCCTGCATGAGATCGACCCAGAGGTCTTCTACGACTTCCAGTTCACGCGGCCGATCTCGAAGTTCGACGACGAGGGCAAGCGCATCCTGCAGTGGCCGGGCGCCGTGCTCTACGGGCCGTCCGAGCCGGGCAGGCGGCCGCGCGCGCTCGCCGAGGACGCCGAGCTCGGCATCACGGGTGATAACGCCGGCAACATCTACCTGCTGCTCGGCACCGAGCCGTCGAGGGCGTGGAAGGCCTTCGCCGGGGAGCTGATCGACGCCGCGCTCGCCGCGGACGTCGACGCGATCGTCTTCCTCGGCGCCCTGCTCGCCGATGTGCCGCACACGCGGCCGATCTCGGTGGGGGCGACCAGCGACAACGCGGCGGTGCGCCGCGAGCTGTCGCTGGAGCGCTCGACGTACGAGGGGCCGACCGGCATCCTGGGGGTCCTCGGGCATGCGGCCGAGGCAGTCGGCATTCCGACGATCTCCATCTGGGCATCCGTGCCCCACTACGTGCACAACGCGCCGAGCCCGAAGGCGACGCTCGCCATCATCGACAAGCTCGAGGAGCTCGTCGACGTGACGATCCCGCGTGGCGAGCTCGTCGAGGAGTCCGCCGAGTGGGAGCGCGGCATCGACCAGCTCGCCGGCGAGGACGAGGACATGGCCGCCTACATCGAGCAGCTCGAGCAGGCGCGCGACACGGTCGACTCCCCCGAGGCGAGCGGCGAGGCGATCGCGCAGGAGTTCGAGCGCTACCTGCGCCGCAACCCCGACGGGCGGGACGGCCGCGACGGGGGCACCGCGGGCGGCGGCGGCCCGTCTGAGCCCTGGCGCCCCAGCAGCTGAGGCGGCTCGCTCTCCGGTCTCGCTGCCCATCTCACGCCCAGCGGAAGGGATTCGGGCGCGCGGTCGGCGTGTCGTCGGGCTTTTCGCGGCGCGCCGTCCAAATCCCTTCCGTTGAGGGCGCGCAGCTGCCGCACCTCGGCGATCGTCCGCTCGACCACCCCCTGAATGACCGACCAGTGCTCATCGATCAGGGCAGGGTCCGCGATGAGGACACGGATGCCCCAGGCTTCGGTTCCGAGGTCGCGGTAGTAGTCGTCGCTGCGGCTGTCCTCGTGATCGCGGCCGTTCGTCTCGAGGGCGATGATGTTCTCGATGAGGTTGTCGACGTGTCCGACGCCGGGCACGTACGCCTGCGGCTCGACGTGATAGCCGAGCCGGGTGAACCGCAGCCGCACCTTGGTCTCGAGCCCCGATTGAGCGCGGAATTCGGTGTCGACCTCGCGAAGGACTTTTCGCAGGCGCTTCGGTGCCGATGCGATCAGCTCGAGGGCTGCTTCCTTCGTGAGCTTGGTCAGGTGAACCGCAGACTCGATCGCGGCGATGAGATCGTCGGGCGGCAGACAGTCCATCGCCTGCCGCAGGGCATCGAAGACCGAGACGTAGAGTTTGTCGCCGCGCCTTCTCGGGCGCAGCCAGTGCGCGACCACTCGTCGTCGGGTGGCACGAAGGCGCTGAGTCGTCCTGCCACCGGTGCCGGGAAGACGAAGGTGAAGGTGTCCCTTGACGTCGCCGACCCAGATCTTGTCGGCGCGGAGTGCGCTGGCGCAGTCGATCCTGCCGCTGCACGAGACGGCGACCATCTCGTCTGAGCTGAGGTGGGCGCAGGCATACCAGCCTCGGCGGGGTTGGTAGCACAGGGGGTTCGTGCGGAGCGCGGCGATCTCTCGTGGGCCGAATCCACGTCGGCGCAGCTCGGCGAGCGAGGCGATGTGGCCGAGTGCGCACAGCGGAGTCTGCATCAGGCGAGTGTGACCGGCGCAGCGGGGTGGCGCCGGGCGCCGGACTCTGTTCTGTGGAGATCTCCGCCGAGTTGGCGCCTGTGCTGGTCGAGCCATCGGAAGGGATTCGGGAGCGGGCTCGGCGTGTTGCTGACGACACGCCGGCATGAGAGCCGAATCCCTTCCGCTGGCGGGGAGAGGCGGGGCGGGCGGGGTGCGGACGTGCGCTGCGTCAGAGCTTGATGCCGAGGAGCAGGTGGATGCCTGCCCGCAGCTCGGGCGACAGACCGCCGGCCGCGACCGCGGCGTCGACGACCGCCAATGCGGCGGGGGTGTCGAGGTCGCGGTGCAGCGCCTCGCGCAGGGCGGCGAGCGACGCGCCACCGTCGTCGGCGATCGGCGCGGCCTGCCAGCGCCCGAGGCGCGCGAGCGCGTCGGGCAGTGAGGCATCCGTCCACTCCCAATCATCGCGGTAGTGGTGGGAGAGCAGCGCGAGACGGATGCCGCGCGGGTCGGCCCCCCTGGCCCGCAGCTCGCTCACCTTCACCAGATTGCCGAGCGACTTCGACATCTTCTCGCCCTGATAGGCGACCATGCCCGCGTGCGCATATAACTGTGCGGCCGGCTCGCCGGTGAGCGCAGAAGCGTGCGCCGCGCTGAACTCGTGGTGCGGGAACAGCAGGTCGGAGCCGCCGGCCAGCACGGTCGCCGTGTCGCCGAGCTCGTCGAGGGCGATGACGGCGCACTCGATGTGCCAGCCAGGCCGGCCGGGGCCGACGGGTGAGTCCCACCAGGGCTCTCCGTCGCGGCGGGCGCGCCACAGCAGCGGGTCGAGCGGGTCGCGCTTGCCGGCGCGGTCTGGGTCGCCGCCGCGTTCGGCGAAGATCGGCAGCATCTCGTCGGGCGCGAGCCGGCTCTCCTGCCCGAGGCTCCAGGGCGACACGTCGGCGGCCGCGGTGGCGTCGAAGTAGATGTCGTCGTCCACACGGTAGGCGAGCCCCTGGGCGAGCAACTCGGCGACGGCGACGGCGGTCGGCTCGATGCGTTCGGTCACCGCGACATATGCGTCGGGGGGAATGACTTCGAGAGCGGCCATATCCGCGCGGAATCCGTCGATCTCCGTCGCCGCCAAGTCGCGCCAGTCGATGCCGTCGCGCGCCGCCCGCTCGAGCAGCGGGTCGTCGACGTCGGTGATGTTCTGCGCGTACCGCACTGCGAATCCCGCGTCGCGCCAGAGGCGCTGCAGCGTGTCGAAGGCGACGTAGGTGTTCGCGTGCCCGAGGTGCGTCGCGTCGTACGGCGTGATGCCACAGACGTACAGGGTCGCCGTCTCGCCCGCGGGCGCCGCTGTGACCAGGGCGTCGCTCGCGCTGTCGTACACGAGCGGCGCCAGGCCGCGGCCGAGCACGTCGGGAAGCTCAGGCTGCGGCCACGCCTGCGCCATCAGTAGCTCGCCAGCAGGTCGGCGAGAACCGCGCGGCCGAAGGTGAGCGCGTCGAGCGGCACACGCTCATCGATGCCGTGGAACAGGGCCGGGAAGTCGAGCGTGGCGGGGAGCTTGAGCGGGGCGAATCCGTACCCCCTGATGCCGAGCGTCGACAGCGCCTTGTTGTCGGTGCCGGCGGGCATCAGGTACGGCAGCACGGGCACGCCGGGGTCGTGGCGCTCGATCACGGCACCGATCGCGTCGACGAGCTCGCCCGTGGTCGGGTTCTCGAGTCCGGTGTCCTTCACGACGAGCTCGATGCGGACGTTCTCGCCGATGAGCTCGTCGATGAGCCTGAGCACCTCGTTCTCCTGCCCGGGCAGGGGGCGGATGTCGAGGCGGGCCTCGGCCCGCTCGGGGATGACGTTCGACTTGTAGCCGGCGGTCAGCATCGTCGGGTTGGCGGTGTTGCGCAGGGTCGCCGTGATGAAGCCGGCAGCGGAGCCGGTGCGGAGCACGAGCTCGTCGGGGCCGAGCTGCTGGGGGTCGGTGCCCAGGATGCGGGCAAGTTCGGCGATGAGCTCACTCGTCGTCTCGGTCAGCTGCACCGGGAACTCGAGGCGGCCGATCTTCGCCACCGCTTCGGCGAGCTCGGTGACCGCGTTGCGCTTCACGAGCCGCGAGCCATGCCCGGCGGGCGCCTCGGCGACGAGCTTCGCCCAGATCATCGCCTTCTCGCCCGTCTGCAGCAGATAGGCGGGCTTGCCTTCGATGTCGATCGAGTAGCCGCCGACCTCGCTGATCGCCTCGGTGGCGCCGGCGAAGAGCTCGGGGTGCTCGCGCGCGAGGAAATGCGAGCCGAAGCCGCCGCCGTTCTCCTCGTCGGCGAAGAACGCGATGACGAGGTCGCGCTCGGGCTGGCCGCCGTCCTTCAGCACATCGCCGAGCGCGGTGAGCATCATCGCGTCGACGTTCTTCATGTCGACGGCGCCGCGGCCCCACAGCATGCCGTCCTTGATCTCGCCGGCGAACGGGTCGACGCTCCACTGCGTGGGGTCCGCGGGAACGACGTCGAGGTGGCCGTGTATGACGAGGGCCGGCTTCGCGCTGTTCCGGCCGGGCACGCGCGCGACGACGCTGGTGCGCCGGGGCGCAGAGTCGAACAGCTGCGGCGTGAGGCTTAGCGCTTCGAGCTTCGCAGCGACGTATTCCGCGGCCTCCGTCTCGCCCTTCGACTTCCCTTCGCCGTAGTTCGTGGTGTCGAAGCGGATCAGCTCGCTCGCGATGAGCGCGGTCTCGTCGGGTTCGGGGCGCGCGAGGTCGGTCATGTTCTTACGCTAGCCGGTGCGCGAAGGGGTCTTCGCAGAGGGCCCGGGTGAACGGGTCGTCCTTGAATCCGTGCTAAGGTTTTTCTTCGGCGGCCTGAGAGATTCGGCAGCCGGAAAGTGCGCGCGGGTGGCGGAATAGGCAGACGCGCTAGCTTGAGGTGCTAGTGCCCGTATTAGGGCGTGGGGGTTCAAGTCCCCCCTCGCGCACAGTGTGATCAACACGAGAAGAACCCCTGGGCGACCAGGGGTTCTTCTCGTTAAGTGGCTCAGCTCAGGGCGTTCAGCACGCGGTCTGCCTCGCGTGCGGCATCCGTATTCACCACTCCCGCGCGCGAGCCGCGCAGCTTCGCCTGGATGTGCTCGTCGACCGTGACGTCGCTGTAGACGCGCGGGTGCGCGTCGTCGACGAAACCGGGGAGCGGGCCGACCGTCGCCTCGGCGTCACCGTCGAAGAAGTAGGCGGCCGAGCGGCGGCGCTGGATCGTCCCGATGCCGTCGACCACGTGGATCGGCGGCTTGACGCGGTGCAGCGTCGACAGCCACTGCTCGTTGGTGAGCCGCGTGGTGAGGTCGCCGAGGTTGATGAGCAGCGCCCCGTCGGCGGGGCTCACGTCGTGCCACTCGCCGCCGTGCAGCACCTGCAGACCCTTCGCCTGGTCGGCCCACAGGATCGTCACGATGCCGTAATCGGTGTGCTCCCCCATGCCGATGAAGTCCTCGTCGAGCTCGACCGTGGTGCCGTCGGGCAGGGCGTAGTTGTTCATGCGCAACACCTCGATGGGGTGCGCGGCGAGGGCCTCGATCGTGCCGGGCAGGAGCCCGAGCGCATCGTCGAAGATCGCGACCACGGTGCGGGCGACACGGCCCGCCTCTTCCCGCCAGGCGTCGATACGCTCGCGGAAGCCCGCAATCTCTGGCCACGTGTTCTCCGCGTAGTGCTCGGCGAGCAGCGCGATATCGGGATAATCGGATGCCGCGGAGCCCACGTTGAACGCCTCGAAGAAGTCCTTCATGCGGGTCTCGGACTGCACGCCGAGGCTGAGCGCCAGCGTCTCCGACTTCGGGGCTGTGTAGCCGCGGTTCTCCGCAGCGGGGCGCACCCACTGCTTCTTGGTCTCCAGCGGCAGCGCGAAGAAGTCGTCGATGGCGCTGGCGAGGCCGTCGGCGGCCGCAGGGTCTACGCCGTGGCCGGTGATCTGGATGAAGCCGACCTCGCGGCAGGCTGCGTCGACCGCGGCCGCGACGGCGGCCTTCTCGGCGGTCGTACCGGCTGCGACGTACGGAGTGATGTCGACGGTGGGGACTTCGAATGTGCTCATGATGGTTCTCCTTCGCGTGGGCGTGACGGTGACCGCTCGGAGGTGTCCGCTTTCCCGGCCGAAGGGCCTCGCTGTCATGTTGAACTCGAGCGTTCCCACACTATGTCGGCCCGGGTTTCCTGCGGGTTACGGCGTGCCCGTCTGGGGATCAGCGGCGCGATGATGCCGCCGAGCACGAGCGCCAGCCCGAGCAGCTGGCGCACCCCCAAGGCGTCTCCGGCGAGAAAGACGCCGAGAAGGACGCCCGTCACCGGGTTCAGGAGGCCGGCGAGGCCGACGGCGTCCCCGCGCAGGTGCCGCAGCGCCGCGAACCACGCGACGTAGGCGACGGCCGTCGCGATGACCGTCACGTACGCGTAGCCCGCGAGCGCGCGTGCGTCGACGGCAGGCGGCGGGCCCTCGACGATCGCGGCGGCCGGTAGCAGCATCAGGCCGCCGGCCGTCAACTGCCATGACGTCGAGGCGAGCAGGCCGACCTCGTCGTTCCACCGCTTGCCGAGGATGAAGCCGAACGAGGACATCAGCATGGCGGCGACGGATGCCGCGACGCCGGTGCCGCTCACGGGCATCCGCCCGCCCCAGAGCATCACGCACACCCCGGCGACGCCGACGACGGCGCCGGCGAGCCGCACGCCGCTCGGCCGCTCCCCCACGATCAGCCAGGCGATCAGCGCGAGGGCGACCGGCGAGCTCGCCATGATCGTCGACGCGAGGCTCGTCGGCAGCAGCTGCGCCGCGGCGTACACCAGCACGAAGAAGGCGCCGACGTTCAGGATGCCGAGCACCGCGCTTTTCCACCACCATGACCCGTGCGGCATCCGTCGTACGAACGCGAGCAGCACGAGACCCGCCGGCAACGCGCGGATCGCCGCGCCCCAGAGCGGATCGGGCGGCAGGAACTCGCGCGTGACGAAGTACGTGCTGCCCCAGGCGATCGGCGCGATCGCGGCGACGGGCAGCCACCGCTTGATATCTTCCATGGAAGTTAAAATAGCTTCCCCGAAAGGTATATTCCTGTCCATGGCGAAGTTCGAAGACAGAGTCGCGCAGATCCAGGCCGAGTGGTCGCGCGAGCGGCCCGAGCTCGACACGAGCGCGATGGGCGTCATCGGCAGGCTGCACCGGCTCGCGGCCCATCTCACCGACGAGCTCACCGCCGAATACCGTCGGCACGGGCTCGCCGAAGGCGACTTCGATGTGCTCGCGGCGCTCCGGCGCGCGGGCGCGCCGTTCGAGCTGAGCGCGGGGCAGCTCGCCGAGTCGACCATGATCACGACCGGCGGCATGACGAAGCGCCTCGACCGGCTCGAGAAGGCGGGGCTGGTCACGAGGCGGCCGAGCGAGGCGGACGGCCGCGGCCGCGTCATCGGGCTCACCCCGCACGGGCGCGAGGTGATCGACGCGGCGGTTACCGCGCACACCGCCAACGAGCAGCGGCTGCTCGCGCAGGTGCCCGAGCGCGATCGCGCCTCACTCGAGGCCGCGCTCGCCGCGTGGCTCGCGCACTATGAGTCGTAGAGGGCGTTGCGTCGCCGCGTCCGGCTCCGAGATCTCGACACCGGCGCCAGGACCGGTGACGTGACGGTGCGCCTTACGTCGCGGTGATGACCCCGAAGGCGAGCAGCAGTGCGACCACGATCGCGACCGCGACGCGGTACCAGATGAACACCGTGATCGGGTGACGCTGCACGAGGCGCAGCAGCCACGCGATCGACACGTAGGCGACGATCAGGCTGACGATGGTGCCGACCGCGGTCGCGCCCCAGCCGACGGTGGCCGAGATGTCGCTGGCCGAGGTGGCGGCCTCGAAACCGCCCGCGGCGATCAGCGCGGGAATCGACAGGAAGAAGGAGATGCGAGTCGCGGCGACGCGATCCAGCCCCCGCAGCAGGCCGGCGCTGATGGTGGCGCCCGAGCGGGAGACGCCGGGCACGAGGCTGAAGCACTGCACGATGCCGATGAAGATGGCATCCGTCAGATTCATCTTCGCTTCGCTGCGCTGTTTGAGCGCGACGCGCTCGGCGAACCACATGACGGCGCTCCAGACGACGAGCGCCACGACCACGACCCACAGATTGCGCAGCGGCCCCGAGATGAAGTGGCGGCCGAGCAGGCCGACGATGCCGATCGGGATCGTGCCGAGGATCACGAACCAGGCGAGGCGGTAGTCCTGCCCGCGCGCGTTGCGGTTCGCGAGCCCGCGAAACCAGGCGGCGACGAGCCGCACGATGTCTCGCCAGAAGTAGATGATGACGGCGATGATCGCCCCGACCTGGATGATCGCGGTGAAGGCCGTCACGCCCTTGTCGTTGACCTGCAGCCCGAGCAGCTTCTCGACGATCGTCAGATGCCCCGTGCTCGATACGGGCAGGAACTCGGTGATGCCCTCGACGAGGCCGAGGATGATCGCTTGCAGGAGATTCACGCGGGGATCCTTTCGGGTGCTCTGTGAGAAAGGGCACAGGCGGACAGGTTATCGGGCCGATCCGCCTTCAACCGAGTTCGTCGAGCGCCTCACGGCAGGTGCGGAACACCCGGCTGCCGCCGAGCAGGCCGTGGTGCTCGAGGTCGACGCGCAGCACCGCGCGCGCTCGGCAGTAATCGACGGAGATGCCGCGGTCGGCGAGCTCGGCGAGTGCGCGGCGCAGCACGGCGGCGCCCGTCGCGTCGATCCCGGTGATGGCTTCGCCATCGAGGACGAGGTGACGGATGCCGGGGCCGGCGTCGTCCGACACGAAGCGGATGCCCCGGGCGAGCGCCCCCGCCGTGGTCGCGTTCA
The DNA here is from genome assembly GCF_039538185.1 of Gryllotalpicola koreensis. Taxonomy (NCBI): domain Bacteria; kingdom Bacillati; phylum Actinomycetota; class Actinomycetes; order Micrococcales; family Microbacteriaceae; genus Gryllotalpicola; species Gryllotalpicola koreensis. The sequence goes on along the minus strand of NZ_BAABBW010000002.1, from coordinate 515,809 downwards.
TGGGCGCGGCCAGGCGCACGATCACGATGCCGGGCGCTGTCGCGCGCGGCGGCGGGGCTCCGGCGCGCAGCGAGGCGATGGGGCGCCCGTCGGCGTCGATGACGTCGAGCGGAGGGGCGGATGCCGCGAGCAGCAGCCGCAGCAGCCCGAGTGCCGCCGCCAGCGCGAGCCCCCACAGTGGCCCGAAGGCCAGCGTCGCCGCGAACACGAGGAGCGCGAGCAGGAACTCCCCCTTCGAGACGCGCCAGAGCGTGCGCGCCTCGCGCAGGCGCAGCAGCGGCCAGGTCGCGACCGCCGCGATGGCGCCGAAGGCGGGCGTCGGCAGGTCGCCGAGGAAGCCGCCGCCGAAGACGACGCCCACCAGGATCAGCAGGGCGGCGACGAGCGTCGGCAGCTGGGAGCGCGAGCGCAGCTCGTCGAGCCGGGCACGTCGGGCGGGCGACGGACCGATCGTGACGCCGCCCGAGACGCCGCTCGCGGCGCTGGCGAGGCCGTAGACGATGCCGTCGCGCGCGCTCGCCGGCTGGTAGCCGGGGTCCTCGTGGTGATGCAGGGCGAAGGCGGCGAACGCGATGACGACGGCGCCGGGCACGAGGGCGAGCCAGTCCCCCGCGGTGAGGAGCGGCACGCCGAACGACGGTCGGCCGCCGCCGACATGGCCGACGGTCGCGACGTCGTGCCCGGCGAGCTCGAACACCCGGTAGCTCGCGAACCCGGCGAGGTAGACGGCGAGCTCCCAGGGCAGTCGGCGGGCGATCCGACGGCCGACGAGCAGCACCACGAGCGCCCCCGCCGCGACCGCGATCGCCCAGACGTTCGCGGTGTCGAGCCGGGCGACGAGGGTGCCGGCGTGCTGCGGGAAGCCGTCGGCTGCGGCATCCGTCACGGTCCTCGCCAGCCGGATGCCGAACATCTCCGCGATCTCGCGCACGAGCAGGTCGAGGGCGACGGCCGCCGAGAATCCGATCAGCAGCGGCCGGGGCAGCAGGACCGTCATGCGGCTGAGGCGGAAGACGGCGATGACGGCGTAGGCCGCCGCGGCGACGAGCGCCTGCGCGGCGGCGAGCTCGGCGTAGTGCGCGGTGCCGGGGCGCGCGAGCGGGGTCAGCGTGGCCGCGATGAGCGCGACGACGACCGCGTCCGGGGCGGCCGTGAGACGCCCCGTTGCGGCGAAGAAGGCGAAGACGATGCCGGGGATGATGAGCGCGTAGAGCCCCGTGGTGGGCGGCAGCCCGGCGAACTGGGCGAAGGCCATCGCGACCGGCGCCGACATGGCGGCGAGCGGGATGCCCATGAGGGCCTCGCCGCGCCAGGTGGCCCGGGTCGCGCCCGCCAGCAGTGCCATGGTGCCCATTCTGGCGGTGCCGGCGACTCCGTGTCGGAGGCACGTGGAAGACTCGTGAGCGCTTGCTGGGTGTTCGAGGAGCGTTCGATGTGATCGGATTCCTCATCTTGACAGATTCGAATGAGACTTCGAACATGGAGAGGTGGGGAACGCCGTTCGATCCGATGCTCTCGAGAAAGGCAGTGTCTTTGAGAAGGCGCAGGCCGATCTCGAGCGCATCCGCGAGCTCAGGTCGCGCATCTCCGGAATGGAGCGCACCCGGCTCGACACCCGTGCCCTGCCCACGCTGCCCGCCTTCCTCTCGCTGCTGCCCGGCGGGGCGCTGCAGGCGGGCGCGGTGTATTCCGTCGCCGGCTCGATGACCCTCACGATGGGGCTGATGGCGGCCGCGAGCGCCGACGGGGCATGGTGCGGGGTCGTCGGCGTGCCCGAGTTCGGGGCAGAGGCCGCGGCGCACTTCGGCATCGAGCTGGGCCGGCTCGTGCTTGTGCGCGAGCCCGGGCGCGCGTGGCTGTCGGTCGCCGCCGCGCTCGCCGACGCGCTCACGATCGTGGTCGTGCGGCAGGGCGATCGGGTGAGCGATACGGATGCCGCGAAGCTGGCCGCCCGCCTGCGTCAGCGCGGCGCCGTGCTGATCTCGCTGCTGCCGCAAGGGGCGCCCGCATGGCCGGGGTCAGAGGCGACGCTCGCCATCACCGAGAGCCGCTGGGTCGGCATTGGGCGCGGGCACGGCTACCCGCGCGAGCGGCTCGTCACGGTGCGCTCCGAGGTGCGCTCCGGCCGTCCACGGGTCGCGCGGCTGCGACTGCCCGGCGACTATGGCCATGACGCGCAGCCGACCGCTGCCGTGCCTGCTCTGCGGTGGGAGCGGGTCTCGTGAGCGGGGGCGATGCCGGGCAGGCGCTGACCCGGTCGATCGTGCTGTGGTGCCCCGACTGGCCGATCAGGGCGGCGCTGCTCAAATCGCCGGGTCGAGCCGGTCCAGACCACCCCTCGATCACGGGCGACAACGCGATCGCATTGATCGAGAAGGGGCTTGTGTTCGCCTGCTCGGCGACGGCGCGCGCCGCGGGCGTGCGACGCGGGCTGCGCGTGCGCGAGGCGCAGGCGCGCTGCCCGGAGCTCGTGGTGCTGCCCTATGACCCGCAGGCCGATGCGCGGTTCTTCGAGCCGATCCTCGCCGCCGTCGAGCAGACCGTGCCCGGCGTGCAGCCGATCAGGCCCGGAATGTGCGCCCTGCGCTCGCGCGGGCCGGCCCGGTACTACGGCGGCGAGGCCGAGGCGGCCGAAGTGCTGCTCAGGGTGCTCGCCGAGCACGGGGTGCCCGATGCGCGCGCGGGCATTGCCAACGGCCCGTTCGCGGCGGAGCAGGCGGCCAGGCATCCGTCTGCCGATCCTCTGCTCGTTGTGCCCGAGGGCGGCTCCCCCGCCTTCCTCGCTGCGCTGCCCGTCGAAGTCATGGGCGACGAGGCCTTCGCGGCACTGTGCCGCCGGCTCGGGCTGCCGACGCTCGGTGCGCTCGCGGGCATGGGCGTCGACGATCTCTCCGAGCGCTTCGGCCCGACCGGCGCGCGCGTGCACGCCCTCGTCACGGGCCGCGACGCGCAGGTCGTCGTGCCGCGGGCTCCGCAGCGGGCGCTCGAGCGGCGGCTCGCCTTCGACGAAGGGGTCGATCGCGTCGACCAGCTCGCCTTCGCCGCTCGCCAGACCGCCGACGACGTGATCACCGGGCTCACCGCGGCGAAGCTGGTGGCGACCGCGGTGACGGTGACGATCCTGACGGAGGACGGGGCGGAGAGCTCGCGCACCTGGCTGCATCCGCGCTGGTTCACCGCCGTCGACCTCGTCGACCGGCTGCGCTGGCAGCTGCAGGGCGCCGGCCCGGGCACGGGCGCGCTCGCGGCGCCGGTCGCGCAGGTGGTGTTCTCGCCCGAGAGCGTCGACGCGGCGCATCACCACGAACAGGGGCTGTGGGGCGACGCGCCCGACGAGCGGGTGCACCATGCGCTGTCCCGCGTGCAGAGCATGCTCGGCCACGATGCCGTCGTGACCGCCGAGATCGGCGGCGGCCGGCTGCTCGACGACCGGCAGGTGCTGGTGCCGTGGGGTGACCGCTCCCCCGCGGGCACGGCCGAACGGGCCGGGCAGCCGTGGCCCGGCGCGCTGCCCGACCCCCTGCCTGCGACGGTGTTCCTGCCGCGGGTGGCCGTCGCGCTGCTGACGGAAGAGGGCTCGCCTGTGTCGGTCACCGATCGCGGGCTCGTCGACGGCGAGCCCGCTCTGTTCGCCGCCGCGGCCGGGGCGCGCCCGATCGGCTCGCATGCCGAGGCGCTGCGGCTCGCCCGGCCCATCGGCGGCTGGGCCGGCCCGTGGACGGTCGACGAGCGCTGGTGGGACCGGGCGGCCGCGCGCCGGGTGCACCGCTTCAACGTCGTCGATGCCGACGGCATCGCCTGGCTGCTGCTGTTCGACGGGGAGTCCTGGCTTGCCGAGGCGCGCTATGACTAGAGGTTCGTATGGGCTTCAATAACCCGGCGATGCCGTGGTCCGAGTTCGAGCGGACGCTCTCTGCTCGTCCAAAACCTGGTCGCGCCCGGCCCGATCAGCCGGACGAGCTGGTCGAGCGGCCGGGCTCGCGGAGGCGCGAGCCGATCGAGGCGCAGCCGCTCACGCTCGACGACGGGCCTCTCGTGCCCTACGCCGAGCTGCACGCGCACTCGCATTACAGCTTCCTCGACGGCGCGAGCTCGCCGGCGGAGCTGCTGCGGGAGGCGGCGCGGCTGCGGCTCTCCGCCCTCGCCGTCACCGACCATGACGGGTTCTACGGCGCGGTGCAGCTGGCGGAGGCGGCGGCCGCCTACCGAGACCACGCCGAGGTGAAGACCGTGTTCGGCGCCGAGCTGTCCCTCGGGCTCTCCGCCCCGCAGAACGGCGCAGCCGACCCTGAGGGAACGCACCTGCTCGTGCTCGCGCGCGGGCAGGCCGGCTACCACGCGCTCGCCGGAGCGATCACCGAGGCGCAGCTCGCCGAAGGAGCGGAGAAGGGACGGCCGATCTATGAGCTCGGCGCGCTGGCCGAGGCATCCGCAGGTCGGTGGGCAGTACTGACCGGATGCCGCAAGGGCGCCGTCCGACAGGCGCTGGTCTCCGCCGACGGGGGCACGGATGCCGCCGCGTGGGAGCTCGACCGGCTCGTCGACCTGTTCGGCACAGGCAACGTCGTGGTCGATCTGTTCGACCACGGCGACCCGCTCGCGAGCTCCTACAACGATGTGCTGTACGAGCTCGCCGAGAAGCGCGGGCTGCCGGTCGTCGCGACGGGGAACGTCCACTACGCGACTCCGCAGGGTCGGCCGCTCGCCACTGCTGTCGCGGCCGTGCGCGCCCGGCGCAGCCTCGACGAGCTCGACGGCTGGCTTCCGGCTGCGGGCAACGCCCACCTGCGCAGCGGGGCCGAGATGCAGCGGCTGTTCGGGCGGTACCCCGGGGCGATCGAGACGACGGTGGAACTGGCATCCGATCTCGCCTTCGAACTGAACAGCGTGAAGCCGGGGCTGCCCGAGCAGGAGGTGCCGGAGGGGCACACGCAGATGAGCTGGCTGCGCGAGCTCGTGCGGCTCGGGGTCGAGGAGCGCTACCCGGAAGGGCGGCGTCCGGCGCCTCTGGCCGAGATCGAGAAGCGCCTCGAAGACGAGCTCGCGGTCATTCAGAAGAAGGACTTTCCCGGCTATTTCCTGATCGTGCACGACCTTGTGCGAGAAGCCCGCGCGCGGGGCATCCTGTGCCAGGGACGCGGCTCGGCCGCCAACTCGGCCGTCTGCTACGTGCTCGGCATCACGGCGATCGACGCGATCCGCTACCGGCTGCCGTTCCAGCGTTTCCTGTCCCATCTGCGCGACGAGGAGCCCGACATCGACGTCGACTTCGATTCGCGGCGGCGGGAGGAGATCATTCAGTACGCCTTCGAGAAGTACGGGCGGCGGAATGCCGCCCAGGTCGCCAATGTGATCAGCTACCGGCCGAAGGCGACCCTGCGCGATATGGCGAAGGCGCTCGGGTACTCGGCGGGGCAGCAGGATGCCTGGAGTAAGCGCATCGAGGACTGGGGAGGCGGTGTCTCGGCCGATGCCGACGGCATCCCCGAAACGGTTCTCGGGCTTGCGCGTCAGCTCAGCAAGGCACCGCGCCACCTCGGCATCCACTCGGGCGGCATGGTGCTGACCAAGCGGCCCGTCGGAGAGATCTGCCCGATCGAGCACGCGCGGATGGAGGACCGCACCGTGCTGCAGTGGGACAAGGGCGACGTCGAGTGGATGGGGCTCGTCAAGTTCGACATGCTCGGCCTCGGCATGCTCGAGGCGCTGCAGTACATCTTCGATCTCGTTCGCGACGGCGTCGGCGAGGAGTGGAGCCTCGCGCGCCTGCCGAAGGAGGAACCTGCCGTCTACGACATGCTGTGCCGGGCGGACGCGGTCGGGGTGTTCCAGGTCGAATCGCGCGCGCAGCTGGCCACGCTCCCCCGCTTGCAGCCCCGCCGTTTCTACGACCTCGTCGTCGAGGTCGCCCTGATTCGCCCGGGCCCGATCCAGGGCGGCGCGGTGCATCCGTATCTGCGGCGACGGGAGCGGCTGCGCAACCCTCAGGGCGGTGCCGGCGACCCCGTGAGCTATCCGCACCCGCTGCTCGAGTCCGTGCTGAGGCGCACCCTCGGGGTGCCGCTCTTCCAAGAGCAGATCATGCAGATGGCGATGGCCGTCGGCGGCTGCTCACCCGAGGACGCCGATCTGCTGCGCCGCGCGATGGGCTCCAAGCGCGGGGTCGAGAAGATCGAGTCGCTGAAGAAGAAGCTCTTCGCCGGCATGGCGGAGAACGGACTCACCGGGCAGGCGGCCGATGCCATCTACGAGCAGATCCAGGCCTTCGCCGACTTCGGCTTCGCCGAGAGCCACTCGCTCAGCTTCGCGCTGCTCGTCTACGCGAGCTCCTGGCTCAAGCTGCACTACCCCGCCGCCTTCCTCGCCGGGCTGCTGCGGGCGCAGCCGATGGGCTTCTACTCTGCGGAGACCCTGGTCCGCGATGCGCGGCGCCACGGGGTCGAGGTCCGCGGCGTCGACCTTGCCCGCTCTGGCGTGCACGCGAGTCTCGAGCCGCTCGACGAGAAGGGTCCATGGGGTGAGGCATCCGTGCCCCGCCCGGGAATCACGGGGATGGATGAGTGCCTGGGCTGGCACGAGGCCGGAGGGAACCCTGAGGATGTCGAGGAGGGCACGCCGTTCGACCCGACGCGCCCCGACGAGAGCGCCGCGCATCGCCGCGACGGCCGCTTCGCCGTGCGGCTCGGGCTCGCCGGGGTGCGGTCGATCGGCGAGAAGGTGGCCGAGCGCATCGTCGCCGCGCGCACGGAGGGCGGCCCCTACCTCGATCTGCATGACCTCGCCCGTCGCGCGCGGCTGAGTGAGCCGCAGCTCACCGCCCTCGCGGCGGCGGGCGCCTTCCAGTCGATGGGGCTCGGGCGGCGCGAGGCGCTCTGGCAGGCGGGCTCGGCGGGGAAGGAGCGCGCCGACTACCTGCCCCACACCGCGGTCGTCGTGCAGCCTCCGCTGCTGCCGGCGCCCAGCGAGGAGGACCGGCTCGCCTACGACATCTGGGCCATGGGCCTCTCCCCCGACGACCACCCGATGCGCTATCGCCGTGAGGCGCTGCGGGCGGGAGGCGTGCTGAGCGCCGCCGAGCTGGGGAGCGCGGATTCCGGCAGCCGCGTGTTCGTCGGCGGGGTCGTCACCCACCGGCAGCGCCCCTCGACGGCCTCCGGCATCACCTTCCTCAACCTCGAGGACGAGACCGGCATGGTCAACGTCATCGTCTCCGCGGGGGTCTGGAAGCGGCATCGCCGCGTCGCGCGCGAGGCGCAGGGAATGGTCGTGCGCGGCATCCTCGAGCGCAGCCCCGAGGGCGTCGTGAACATCGCCGCTGACCAGCTGCAGCTGCTCGAGCTCCCCGTCGCGATGACGTCCCGCGACTTCCAGTGACGGGTGCCGGCCGGCTCGGCGTCGGCGGCACGCGAGCCGCGCTACGGGCGGCTCGGCATGCTGGCGGTCGAGGCGGAGGATGTGCCGGGCCGGGTCAGTCCTGCGAGCGCGAAGAACACCGCGCCGAGGGCCGCGTCCACCAGCAGGCAGCCTGCGAAGGCGACACCGCCTGACCCGAGGGCGGTATAGAGCGCACCGAGCAGGGCGACGCTGAGCGCCGTGGCGAGCTGCTGCGCTGTCGTGAACAGTCCGCTCGCAAGGCCGGAGACGTGATGAGACACCGAGCTCATCACCGTCGAGATGAGCGGGGTGAACATGATCGCCTGTGCCGCGCCGAACAGGAAGAGCGCGGGTTGCAGCAGCGCTTCGTTCGGGGTCGGCCACTGCACCATCAGGATGATCGCGATGAGCACCAGCATCACCACCTGCGCGGCAGCGCCGAAGCGCATCATGGTCACCGGCCGCCACACCGCGGCGAGACGTGGCGCGAGCGTTGCGGCGATGAGGAACCCGACAGCGAACGGCACGAGCGCGACGGCGGCGCCGAGCGCCGAGAGACCCATGCCGTTTTCGGCGCTGAGAGAGAACAGGTAGAAGAACGCGCCGTAGCCGCAGAAGAAGGTCGCCGTCATCGCGAGTCCGGCGAGCAGGACGGGCTCGCGCAGAACGGCCATCGGCACAAGGGCGCGGCCCTCATCGATGCGCCGCTCCCAGAGAGCGAAGACCACGAGCGCTATGACGGCGACGGTGAAGAGGACGATCGTCCACCACGGCCAGCCATGCTGCGGGCCGAGCGAGAGCGGCAGCAGAATCGCCGCGATGCCGATGGCGAACAGCACCGAACCGACCGGGTCGAGTCCCGCACTGCGCACCGAGCGGGTGTCGGGCACCGAGCGGGTGCACGCCAGCACGAGCACGCTGATCGCGGCGACGACGACGAACAGGGCACGCCAGCCCTCGGGCGAGACGGATGCCAGGGCGCCGGCCACGAGCAGCCCGGCGGTCGCCCCCGCTGCGACGGCGAAGGCGTAGCCTGCCAGCCAGCGCGCGCGGGCTGCCCCGGTCGCCGCGTGCTGGATGGTCGAGAGCACCTGCGGCAGCATCAGCCCCGCGGCGATGCCCTGGAGCACTCGGGCGACGAGCAGCACGACTCCTCCTGGCGCTGCACCCGCCGCGAGGGAGGTGACCGCGAGTGCGACGAGGCCGAGCCGAAAGAGCAGGCGGCGCCCCGCACGATCGCCGAGCCTGCCTCCGAGCACCAGTGAGGACGCGAAGCCGAGCGCAAAGAGGCTGACGACCAGGCCGGCCGTGCCAGCGTCCAAGTGCAGCGCGGTTGCGATCTCGGGCAGCGCGATCGTGGAAGCGCCGAAGACGAAGTTCCCCAGCATGCCGCCTAGCAGCAGCACGATGGCTCCGGATGCGGGCAGCGCCACGGCGCGGATGCGGTTGTCCTCGACAACCGCGGAGGTCTCATTCATGAACTCATCCGAGCGCCGTTCTATCCAGGTATCCAGTGCGTGCTTATCCTGGTAGTCATGACACCCCAGGGGAACCTGACCGCGCGCCGGGAGCTCGGCTCGTTCCTGCGCAGCCGGCGCGAGCGCATCACTCCCGATCACGTCGGCCTGCCCGCGGGCGGCAGACGTCGCACGCCGGGGCTGCGCCGCGAGGAGGTCGCGATGCTCGCCGGGGTCGGTGTCACCTGGTACACCTGGCTTGAGCAAGGCCGCGACATCTCTCCGTCGCCCGAGGTGATCGACGCGATCGCTCGTGCTCTGCGGTTGGACTCTGACGAACGCGAGCATCTCTGGCTGCTCGCCGCCGGCCGTGTCGCAGGCGAGGTCGATCCGAGCGACGGTGTGGTGACCGAGGGGCACCTCGCTCTGCTCGCCACTCTGATGCCGACCCCTGCGTGTATTCAGACCGACAAGTTCGACATCCTGGCGAGCAACGCCTCGTATCGCTTCCTGATCGACGACCTCGACAATGGACCCGTCGCCGATCGCAATTGCATGGTGCGCGCCTTCCTCGACCCGGTCTGGGCGGCGACCTACCCCGACTACGAGGAGGCCACGGCACGCATGGTGGGGCGGTTGCGCTCGGCACTGCCACGCCATCTCGATGACCCGTCGTGGACCGCCCTGATCGAGCGGATGCGCACTGAGTCACCCCGATTCCGTCAGCTCTGGCAGCAGCGCGAGGTCGTCACATCCGCGGCTCCCCAGCAGGTGTTCCACAGCCGCCGGGTGGGTGCGGTCCGGGTGCACTTCATGCGGCTCTGGCTCGAGAACACGCCATCGGTGCGGCTCATCTCGATGCAACCGGTCACCGCGGCGGACGCCCGCAGGCTGACACGACTCGCCGAACTCGTCGCCAGCGAGCCGGTCGTGACGACGCGGCCGTCCGTCACCGCGCAGTTGCCGGTCATCGCGGCCTGATGGGGCGGCAGGGCTGGCGAGACGGGGTTCGAGCACTCAGACTGACCTCGTGCACATCAGCGGGCGACTCGACGCCGCCGCGCCCGACCCGGCGCTCGATCTCATCGAGAAGGTGAGACGGATGCCGGTGCCCGTGCTGGGCCTCGTGCCGCAGCGCCACCTCGAGGACTGGGATGCGTTCGGCCTCAACACGGGCACGCACAACGGAGTGCTCGACACGTGTGAGGTCTCGATCAGCTACACCCTGTGGCGGAACCCCGACAACCTCGACGACCCGGTGAACCTCGCCGAGTTCGACGACGAGTGCCGCGCGAGCCTCGACCGCGAGGTGCCGTGGGAACGGCCGGCCTGGCTGCTCGAGCGGGTGCACCGCATGCGCTTCCCCTTGCTGTGGGAGGCCGTGACCACGCATTGGAGAGCCGAGCCGCGCGAGTACGACGCGGTCGAGGCGCGACTCGTCAGCCATGTGAACCACATCCTGATGAACGGATACCGCGAGACGCGGGTGCGCGGCGAGCTTCCTGGCGATCTCGACAGCCCGGTCGACGAGCGCCACGTCGAGCACGGGCTGACAGTGCTCGTGAACGGCTATGAGCGGGTGGGCGTCCGCATCGACACGGACCCCGACGTGTACGGCGTCGGCGTCGCGCTCGACAACGGCAGCACGGTCACGGCCGTCGTCCCGCGCGAGGAGCTGCGCTTCGTCGAGCTCGCGTTCGCGACGCGTCGCCTGTAGCGTCTGACTCGTTTGCCTCCGGCTGTGACGTTGTGACGGCGAGAGGCGAATGCCTCACGGATGCGCGTGGGCTTCGCGGCGCCGCACCGAGATCGGCAGGAAGACCCAGAGCCCGATGATCATGAGCGCCACGACGACGGCCGCAATGATGCCCGCCGTGAGCGAGACGACGAAGTAGAACAGGAACAGCGCCACGCCGATGATCAGCAGAGCGACGGCGACGAGCGCGAAGCGGAGGATCCGGTTGCCGATCAGCACCGCCTCCTTCTTGGCGTGATGCCGGAAGAGCCAGCGGTGCAGCGACACGGGGGCGAGTGAGAGCAGCGTCGCCGTGCACGCGAGCCCGACCAGCACGAGGTAGATCGTGATGCCGAGCGGCTCGAGCTCGTGGAAGCGCTGCTGGAACGCGAGGGCGAGCAGGAAGCCCGTGAGGATCTGGTTGCCGGTCTGCGTCACGCGCAGCTCCTGCAGGATGTCCTCCCAGTTGCGGTCGTAGCGCTGGGCATCCGATTCGCCGGGGCGATTCAGGCTGTCGGGCCGCGCGTCCTCGCTCATGGCAACAAGCTACTTGTGCCCGAGGCGTTTCCTGAGCAGCTGGATGCGCGCCTCGAGCTGCGTCATCGACGCCTTCGCGACGGCGGGGCCGCCGCAGATGCGCCGCAGCTCGGCGTGCACGAGGCCGTGTGGCTGATCGTGCGACTTCGCGTACAGCCCGACGAGGGAGTTGAGCAGCGAGCGCTGCTCCTTGAGTGTGCGGTACAGCGGCAGCGGCTTGGCGGGCGACGGCTCTTCCTCGGGCGCGGGTGCGGGCCGCGATGCGGCGCGGCGCGACTGCCGCGCCTGCCGGTGCATGAGCAGCTCGTGCACCTGGTCGGGTTCGAGGAGGCCGGGGATGCCGATGAAGTCGAGCTCCTCCTCGGTCTCGGGCTCGGCGTAGCCGCCGTAGTCCTGCCCGTCGAACAGCACCCGGTCGAAGGCGGCCTGCGAGCCGAGCGCCTGGTACGAGAACTCGCCCTCCAAGGCATCCGATGCCTTGTCGTCTTTCTCGGCGGCCTGCATCATCGCGTCTTCGGGGTTGTAGAGGTCGCCCTCTTCGGCCGAGACGTCGCGGTCGAGCGCGTGGTCGCGCTCCAGCTCGAGCGCGCCGGCCAGTGCGACCAGCGGCTCGACGTCGGGCAGGAACACGGAGGCCGTCTCACCCCGGCGCCTGGCCCGCACGAAGCGGCCGATCGCCTGCGCGAAGAACAGCGGGGTCGACGAGTTGGTCGCGTACACGCCGACGGCGAGCCGGGGCACGTCGACGCCCTCCGACACCATGCGCACGGCGACCATCCATTTGGCATCGGATGCCGCGAAGGCGCTGATCCGGTCGGACGCCTCCTTCTCGTCCGACAGCACGACGGTGGTCTTCTCCCCCGTCATCGTGTCGAGGATGGCGGCATACGCCCGCGCCTGCTCCTTGTCGGTCGCGATGACCAGGCCGCCGGCATCCGGAACCTGAAGCCGCACCTCGTCGAGCCGCCGGGTCGCGGCCGACAGCACGGCGGGAATCCAGTCGCCCTCCGGGTCGAGCGCGGTGCGCCACGCCTGCGAGGTCACGTCCTTCGTGTTGCCCTCGCCGAGCCGCGCCTCCATCTCTTCGCCGGCCCGCGTGCGCCAGCGCATGTGGCCGGCATAGACCATGAACAGCACCGGCCGCACGACCCCGTCGGCGAGGGCCCGGCCGTAGCCGTAGTTGTAGTCGGTGACCGAGGTGCGGATGCCCTTCGCATCGGGCAGGTACGTCACGAACGGGATCGGCGAAGTGTCGCTTCGGAACGGCGTTCCCGTGAGCGAGAGCCGCCGGGTCGCCCGCTCGAAGGCCTCGCGCACGGCGTCGCCCCAGGAGAGCGCGTCGCCGCCGTGGTGCACCTCGTCGAGGATCACGAGCGTGCGCCCGTCCTCGACGATGTCCTTGTGCAGCGACGCCTTCGCGGCGACCTGCGCGTAGGTCACGGCGATGCCGCGGTAGTGCCGGGCGAAGCGCCTGTGTGCGTTCTTGAACTCGGCGTCGAGGTGGATGCCGACGCGGGCCGCCGCCTCGGCCCACTGCCGCTTCAGGTGGTCGGTCGGAGCGACGACCACGATGCGGTCGACCGTGCGCCGGCCGAGCAACTCGGTCGCGAGGCGCAGCGCGAAGGTCGTCTTGCCCGCGCCGGGCGTCGCCGAGGCGAGGAAGTCGCGGGGCTCGGTGCGGAAGTACTCGTCGAGCGCCTCCTGCTGCCAGGCGCGCAGGCGCGTCGCGGTGCCCCACGGGGCGCGCGCCGGGAAGGCCGGCGAGAGGTGCTCGGCCGCGAAGGTTCCCGGGGTGTGCGCAGCAGATTCACCCGGATCGGGAAGCGCGGAGATGGCCGAATCAGACATGCGGATGCGATGCTAACAACAGGCACCGACATGGCCGGGCGTGTCCCCCAGGGCGCGTCTGCGGAGATGCGCACAGAGTGGCAAACTATTTAACATGCCCGAACTATCTACTTTCACCCGATACGTAGCGCTCGGCGACAGCTTCACCGAGGGTCTCGGCGACCCCTACCCCGATCCGGCCGACGGATTCCGCGGCTGGGCCGACCGCGTCGCCGAGGTGCTCGCCGCGCAGGCATCCGATTTCGCCTACGCCAATCTCGCCGTGCGTGGGAAGCTGGTGCGCCAGATCCTCGCCGACCAGGTCGAGCCGGCCATCGCGCTGCAGCCTGACCTGATCACGATCTCGGCGGGAGGCAACGACGTCATCCGCCCCGGCACGGACCCCGATGAGATCGCCGCGATCTTCGACCAGACCATCGCACGGCTCGCGACGACCGGTGCCACGATCGTCGTGTTCACCGGCGTCGACGTGGGCTGGTCGGGCACCTTCAAGGCGATCCGCGGCAAGGTCGCCGTCTACAACGAGGACGTGCGCGGCATCGCCGAGAAGTACGGCGCCCTCGTCGCCGACCAGTGGTCGCTGACCGAGATCCAGGACCAGCGGATGTGGTCGATCGACCGCCTGCACATGTCCCCGCTCGGCCACCAGGCCGTCGCGCGCCTGGTGCTGCGCACGCTGCACGTGCCGAACGACCTGCCCGTGCTCGAGCCCGCGCCGGTGCCGCCGCGCAGCTGGCGTGAGGCCCGCGCGCAGGACCTGCAGTGGGCGAAGGAGTACGCCTGGCCGTGGGTCGTGCGCCGCATCAAGCACGTCTCGAGCGGCGACGGCCTGCCGCCGAAGCGGCCTGCGCTCGCGCCTCTCGCACCCCTCGCCGAGCCGGAGCGCGCGACCGCCGACGACGCAGGCTAGGAGCCGAGCAGGCTGCGCTTGTCGAACAGGTCGCGCCAGACGGGCAGCTCGTCGAGCCGGAACAGCTCGACGGGGTGGGTCAGCCGCCACCCGGCGCTCGGCGCGGCCAGCGCCGCATCGGTGGCGAGGTCGGCGACGACCTGCTTGCCGCCATACGTGAAGGTGACGGTGCCCGCCTTCTCTTTCGCGTCCGCCGTCGTGAGCTTGTCGGCGACGACCGAGATGTCGACCGTGCTGGCGGAGTAGATCTCGACGCTCGGCCGCGTCACCGCGACGAGCCGGGTGCTCGCCCCCCATGGGGTGCGATACGTGGCGTAGATGGTCTTGCCGGCATCCGTCAGATCGATCTTGTGGAAGGCCTGCTCGTAGCTCGTGAGCAGTTTCGGCACGCCCTTCCAGAGCGCGTCGTAGGTGGGCTGACCGACCATGACGCCGACGAGGGTGCGCGGGGTGCCGTTGATGTCGACCGTCGCGGCGAACAGCAGGCAGTGCCCCGCCTGGTCGGTGAACCCGGTCTTGACGCCCTCGATGCCGTTCTTGCCGATGAGCGGGTCGGTGTTGTGGATCTCGCCGAGCGGTTCGGGAAGCGTCGCGCTCGAGCTGTTGACGATCTTCGCGAGCACCGGGTCGGCGATGGCGAGCTCGCCGATGCCGACGAGGTCGGTCATGTTGCTCACACTGCCCGGATCGAATCCGGACGGGTCGGTCATGTGGGTGTGGGTGAAGCCGTGGCTCTTCAGCCAGGCGTTCGCGGCGTTCACGAACGCCGGCTGCGAGCCGTACGACCACACCGCGAGCGAGCGGGCATAGTTGTTCGCGCTCTTCAGCATCATCGCGGTCATCGCCTGCGTCAGGGTGAGCTTCTCCCCCGCCTGCACGGCGGCCCACGATCCGTTCTCGCTCCAGACCTGGTTCAGGATGTCGACGTCCGCCTGCCCGAACGTGATCGTCGGCCCCTGCTGGCCGGCCTTCAGCTTGTACTTGTCGAGCAGCACGAGCGCGGTGATGGTCTTCGTGATGCTCGCGATCGGCACGCTCGCGTCGCTGCCGCTCGATCCGAGCAGGCCGGGCTGGCCCACGAGCCCGACCGCTGCGCCGCCCTGCGTCGGCCACGCGGGAGCCACGGCCGCCGTCTCGATCGGCGTGATCGCGTCGGCCGGGATGACGGCGGCGGACGCCGGCAGCGGGTGCAGCAGTGCGCCGCCCACGTAGGCGGCGATCGCGAGCACGACGACGGATGCCGTGGTGATCGTCGCTACGGCCCCGCGGCGCAGGCGGCGGGGCTTCGAGGCTGCCGCGGCGGCCTTCGACGCCCCGAGCTCGGGGTCGGGCTCGAGATCGACGGCGGAGGTCACGAGGCGATGCTACGCAATCCAGCTGTGCCGATGGCGCGCCGGTCCGCGCCCGGCGCGCACGCCGAGTCGCCGAGTCGCCGTACACGCCGCCGACCCGGCTAGGAAGCAGCCCGAAGCGCCCACAGCGCCACCGCACTTGCGGAGGCGACGTTCAGCGAGTCGACGCCGTGCAGCATCGGGATGGTGACGATCGTGTCGGCGGAGGCCAGGGCGCGGCGCCCCAGCCCGTCGCCCTCCGCGCCCATGACGAGCGCGACCCGCTCGGGCGGCGCCGCGGCGAAGGCGTCAAGAGTGACCGCGTCGTCGGCGAGAGCGAGCGCGGCGATGTGGAATCCGCTCGCGTGCAAGAGATCAGCCGCGCCGAGGCGATCCCGGTGTGCGGAATCGCCCCATTCCGGAAGCCTCGTCCACGGGACCTGCAGCACGGTGCCCATCGAGACGCGCACGCTGCGGCGGTAGAGCGGGTCGGCGCACGTCGGCGTCACGAGCACGGCGTCGGCGCCGAGGCCCGCGACCGAGCGGAAGATCGCGCCCACGTTGGTGTGGTCGACCAGCCCGTCGAGGACGACGACGCGCCGGGCATCCGCCAGCACCTCCTGCACGCCCGGCAGCACGGGCCGGTGCATCGAGGCGAGCGCGCCGCGATGCAGGTGGTAGCCGGTCAGGCGCTCGAGCAGGGGCGCCTCGCCGACGAAGACGGGCACCTCGGGGAATCCGTCGAGCAGCGGTGCGACGTCGTCGAGCCACTGCTCCTGCACAAGGACGGAGCGCGGCCGGTGCCCGGCCTCGATCGCGCGCTGGATGACCTTCGTCGACTCGGCGAGGTAGAGCCCGCCCGCGGGCTCGGCGACTCGACGCAGCGCCACATCGGTGAGTCGCGAGTAGTCGGCGAGGGCGGGGTCGTCGAGGTCGTCGATCGGGCGGACATCCATAGGAAACATCTTGCCCGTAGCATTTAAGGAGAACGGCGAGGAAGGTGCGCGGATGCTCGAGATGGAGTCGACCGACACCCTGCTCGACGCCGCCGTCGAGGCGCTCGCCGGCCGCACGATCACGGTGCTGACGGGCGCCGGTGTGAGCACGGATTCCGGCATCCCCGACTACCGCGGCGCCGGCGCGCCGAAGCGCACCCCGATGACCATCGAGCAGTTCCTTGCCTCGCCGCGCGCCCGCAAGCGCTACTGGGCCGGCTCGCACCTCGGCTACCCCTTGTTCAACGCGGCCCAGCCGAACGCGGGCCACTTCGCGCTCGCCGAGCTCGAGGCACACGGCGAGGTCGCGGGCGTCGTCACGCAGAACGTCGACGGCCTGCATGTGCGTGCCGGCTCGCGCCGCGTCGTGCCCCTGCATGGCTCGATGGACCGCGTCGTGTGCCTGAACTGCGGCCAGGTGTTCGCCCGCCCCGACATCGAGACCCGCATCAACGCGGCGAACCCGTGGCTCACCCGGCCCGAGGCCGTGGTGATCAACCCCGACGGCGACGCCGAGGTCGCCGACGTCGACGACTTCGTCGTGCCCGAGTGCACGGTCTGCGGCGGCCCGCTCAAGCCCGACGTGGTGTTCTTCGGCGAGTTCGTGCCCGTCGACCGCTTCGACGAGGCGAAGGCGCTCATCGCGACATCCGACGCCCTGCTCGTCGCCGGGTCGTCGCTCGTGGTCAACACGGGCATCCGCCTGATCGAGCAGGCCAGGCGCCGCAAACTGCCGATCGTCGTGATCAACCGCGGCGCGACCAAGGGCGATGCGCGCGCGACGGTGAAGATCGACGGCGGCACCACCGAGTACCTCACAGCCCTGGCTGACAGACTGGAGCGGTGACTCGCATCTCCCTCGTCCGCCACGGACAGACCGACTGGAACCGTGACGGGCTGCTCCAGGGGCGAACCGATGTGCCGCTCAACGACACCGGCCGCGAGCAGGCGCGCGAGACCGGGCGGGCGCTGCGCACTCGCCGCTTCGACGGCATCTACGCCTCGCCCCTGTCGCGCGCGTTCGAGACCGCCGCGATCATCGCCGGGGAGCTGGGGATGCCTGAGCCGGTCGCCGTCCCCGGACTCGAGGAGCGGTCGTACGGGCGCGCAGAGGGCATGACCGGCCCCGAGATCCGCGAGGCGTTCGGCGAGAACCGCGCCGACATCCCCGAGTGGGAGAACGACGCGGCGCTGCTCGGGCGCGTGCTGGGGGCGCTGGCGGCGCTGTCGGCGCAGCATGCGGGCGAGCGGATCCTCGTGGTGGTGCACGGCGGGGTGATCGGCGCCATCGCGAAGCATCTCACCGGCGGCGAGCGGCCCGCGAAGGGCGAGTTCGTCGGCAACGGGTCGGTGCACGACCTCGAGGTCACGGGCGGCGAGCTGACGCTGGTGCGCTTCAACGTGGCGCTCGACGAGCTGGCGGCGGCCGACGAGCTCGACGTCGACGTCGAGCTGGGTTAGCCGGCTAGCAGGCTCAGCCCGCGACCGCGCGCAGCACCTCGTAGAGGGCGCGGGCCGAGGCGGCCCAGCTGAACGTCGCGGCCTGCGCGATCCCCGCGCGGCTCGCGCGCGCCCAGGCATCCGTGTCCTCCAGCGAGCGGATGCCGCGCGCGACGTCGCCTGGCGACGCCGGGTCGACGAACACGGCGGCCTCTCCCCCGACCTCGTGGAAGATCGCGATATCGCTCGCGACGACCGGCGTGCCGAGGCGCATCGCCTCGATCACCGGGATGCCGAAGCCCTCGTCCCACGAGGTCGTGACCAGCGCGTGCGCGCCGAGCAGCGCCGTCTCGTAATCCGCGTCGCTCGCGCCGTCGTGGAACACGAGCGCGGCTCCCGGGGCCAGCTCGGCGAGGCGCTCGCGCTCGGCATCCGTCACCGGGCTCATCAGGTGCAGCTCGTAATCCGCGCCCAGCAGCGGCATCGCGCGCACGAGCGTGTCGATGTTCTTGTACGGCACGAACTGGCCCATGTGGACGAGCCGCCGCGGCACCCCGACGGGCGGTGTGCGATCGGATGCCGCGGCCAGCGCCGCAGGCGACGGGTCTGCGGCCGCGTTGTGCACGACGAACACGGGCCGCGTCGTGAGGCGGTGCGCCGCGATGAGGTCGGCGGTCGTCTGCGACACCGAGACGATGGCGTCGCCGCCGTTCAGCAGCCGGCGCTGCGGCCACCACGCGAGGTGATAGAGCCGCCACGCGATCTTCACGTACCACGGCATCGAGCGCGGCGGTGTTCGGTGGCGGTAGTAGATGAGGTCGTGCACGGTGAGCACGAGCCTGTAGCGGCGACCGCGCGAACCCATCGTCTGCATCGGGGTGAAGACGACGTCGGGCTGCAGGCGGTTGACCTCGCGGGCGCGCCACGGCTCACCGGGACCGGTCTGCGAGCCGATCAGGTGCCAGGGCAGTTCGGGCAGATTGGCGAGCTGCGCCTCGTCGCTGATCAGCATCTCGACGGGGGTGAGCTTCGCGAGCTCGCGCACGAGCTCGGCGCTGTACCGGCTGATGCCGTCGTGCCGCCCCGTGCGCACGTAGCGACAGTCGAACAGGACCCTCACGACAGCCGGCCGACGTGGGCTTCGAGGAACGCATCGATGAGGGCCGCGGCCTCTGCGGGTTTCTCGTAGTGGATGAGATGCCCCACCCCGTCGATCACCTCGAGCGCGCCGTCGGGCAGCAATCCCGCGAGGCGCCGTTCGGCGGCAAGGGGCGTGATCTGATCCTGTGCGGCGGCGACGAGCAGCACGGGCAGCTCCAGCCGCTCGGCGTACTCGCTGACGTCGTGCGACACCGACGCCCGGAATGCCTCGAGCAGCGAGCCGCGGTCGGCGAACAGCGAGAAATAGGCGTCGTGCTGCGCATGGATCCAGCGGCGCAGCTCAGGGTCGCGGGTCGTCGCCATCGCGACGCTCATCGTGCGCACGATCGCCGGGCTGCGCAGCAGCGCGTTGCCCGCCCGCGCCGGGAGAGCGCGCGCGAGCCAGTAGTAGAAAACCGCGGCGCCCGTGCCGATCGCCTTGGGACCCTTGAGCGCCGGCGCGCCGATCGGATTGACGAGGATCGCGACGGATGCCTGCACCTGACGCTCTGCCAGGGCGGCGGCCACCACGATCGAGCCGAAGGAGTGCCCGAGCAGCGTGACCGGCTCGCCTGGCGCCACCGCCCGCGTGAACTCCCCCAGCCAGCTCGCGTAGCCGTCGATGTCGTGGGGGCGGTCGGTGAAGGCATCCGATGCCCCGAAACCGGGCAGGTCTGGGGCGATCACGCGCCGGCCGGAGAGCCGTTCGACGATGGGCTCGAGCCCATGGTGGTCGCCGCGGAAGCCGTGCACGGCGATGAGCGGCCCGGTGCCGGCATCCGCTCGCTCCTCATACTCGACCCAGCGTGTCACTCCGCCGGCCAGCTCGATCTCGTGCATCGCTCTCAGGCTACCGAGCGTCGCAGTCGTCGGGTGTCAGGGGTCGCTCCTAACCTGGAGGCATGAGCGGATGGCATGAGCAGCTGGGTGTGTTCGACCTCGAGACGACGGGGGTCAACACCGAGACCGCGCGCATCGTCACGGCGCACGTCGGCGTGATCAACGAGCAGGGCATCACGGTCTCGCGGCAGGACTGGGTGATCGACCCGATGGTCGAGATCCCCGAGGCTGCGGCCGCCGTCCACGGCTACACGACCGAGCGCGTGCGCCTCGAGGGGATGGACGCCGCGACGGGCATCGCCGAGATCGTCGCGGCGCTGCGCGTGCTGTTCGAGCGCGGGGTCCCCGTCGTCGCCTACAACGCGCCGTACGACTTCACGGTGCTCAACCGCGAGGCGAAGCGCTTCGGCATCGCGCCGCTCGAGAACCCGCTGCCCATCATCGACCCGCTCGTGATCGACAAGGCGGTCGACCGCTACCGGAAGGGCAAGCGCACCCTCGAGATGACGGCGCAGTTCTACGGCGTCGACCTCGGCGACGACGCGCACGACGCCGGCTTCGATGCGATCGCGGCCGGTCGCGTCGCGCAGGCGATTGCCGTCAAGTACGCCGCCGAGCTCGCGATGACGGCCGCTGAGCTGCACGCCAAGCAGGTCGACTGGTTCCGTCAGCAGGAGGAGAGCTACGCCGAGTTCCGCCGCAACAAGCTCGGCGACCTGAACTTCGTGGCGACAGGCACCTGGCCTGAGCGCTATTGACGCGCTAAACCGGTTGGCATGAGTTCGCTCATGCTGATCAACAAGATGACGGTGAAGTCCGGCAAGCGCGATGAGGTCACGGCAGTCCTGATCGAGTCGGCTGCGGCATTTGAGTCGCGCGAAGAATGCATCATGTCGCTCGTCACCCACGACGCGGACGATCCCGACGTCATCTGGGTGCAGGACGTATGGACCGACGAAGGCGCGCATCAGGCGGCCATGTCGACGCCGTCGATGCAAGAGTTCGTGCGGCAGGCGATCCCGCTGCTCGAGGGCATGCCCGAGCAGCACCGCGTCTACCCCACAGGGGGAAAGACGCCCACCGGTTTCCCTCAGGCGTGAGCGCTCGGCGGCAAGACGCACGGTTTGTCACCTCCGCTGCGCAACCCGAGGTGACAAACCGTGCGTTGCGTGACGGATCGTCCAGCCACGGCACCCTGGGCATGCGAAGGGCCCCGGGCGTGTGCCCGGGGCCCTTCGAAAACCCTGCCTACTTCTTGGAACCGAAGTTCTTGAAGCGCTGGTTGAACTTCTCGACGCGGCCGGCGGAGTCCATGATGCGCTGCTTGCCGGTGTAGAACGGGTGCGACTCCGAGGAGATCTCGACGTCGATGACGGGGTACGTGTTGCCGTCTTCCCACTCGATGGTCTTGTCGCTGTTCACGGTCGAACGCGTGAGGAACGTCGCGCCCGAAGCCAGGTCGCGGAAGACCACCGGGGCGTAGTTCGGGTGGATGTCAGCCTTCATAAGTCAGTGCCTTTGAAACAGTCGAATGGATGTGGTGTGAAATCGTCGGCCCAGCCGATGCGCGGTGGCGCAGGGGGCCAAAGACTGATTCTATCAGGTCGGAGGGGGCGGTCACGACTTCGCGCGCGCGGTGAAGCGCCCGTCGTTGCCGGTGACCTCGACCGGGACGCCGAAGGCGGAGGACAGGATGTCGGACGTGAGGGTCTCGTCGATGGGGCCCGCGGCTGCGACCTTCCCGCCCGCGAGGACGACCGCGTGGGTGAATCCGACCGGGATCTCCTCGACGTGGTGGGTGACCATGATGATGGCGGGGGCGGAGGCCGAGCTGGCGTAGCCGCCGAGCAGCTGCACGAGCTCCTCGCGGGCGCCGAGGTCGAGCGAGGCGGCCGGCTCGTCGAGCAGCAGCAGCTCGGGGTCGGCCATCACGGACCGGGCGATCTGCACCCGCTTCTGCTCGCCGTCGGAGAGCTCGCCGAACTTGCGCTCGGCGAGGTGGTCGACCTTCCACTCGGCGAGCACACGGTGGGCGCGGCGCTCGTCGATGTCCTCGTACTCCTCTTTCCAGCGGGCGGTGATGCCGTAGGCGGCGGTGAGCACGATGTCGAGCACGGTCTCGCCATAGGGCAGGCGGCGCGAGAGGGAGTTCGAGGCGAAGCCGATGTGCGGCCGCAGCTCTGCCGGGTCGGCCTCAGAGGTGTTCTGGTCGAGCAGCGTGACGGTGCCCGAGCTCGGGGTGAGCTGCGCCGCCGCGAGCTGCAGCAGGGTCGTCTTGCCCGCGCCGTTCGGGCCGAGCACGACCCAGCGCTGGTCGCTCGTCACCTGCCAGTCGACGCCCTCGAGAATCGTGTTGCCGTTTCGCTCGACTGCGGCGGACTGCATGCTGACGACGGTGCTCGACATAGCTTCAACCCTATCCAAGGTGACGGGCCTCGATCAGCCAGCCATAGCGATTCGGCGGCGTGACGGCGAATCGCGCAGCGACCCGCGCCGGGCGAGGACCGGCGCGGCAATCAACACAGCAGGGCTTCGTATACGGATGCCGTCTGCTGGGCGATCGAGGACCATGAGAAGGCATCCCGGGCGCGCTCGTAGCCCGCCTCCCCCATGGCCTGCGCCCGCGTCGGATCGGCGACCACCTCGGTGAGCGTCGCGGCCAGATCGGCGACGAAGCGCTCGGGGTCGAGGGGGGTTCCCGTGCCGTCCTGCGCCTGGTCGATCGGCACGAGGCGGCCGGTGACGCCGTCGACGACGACCTCGGGAATCCCGCCGGTCGCGGTGCCCACGACGGGCAGCCGGCAGGCCATCGCCTCGAGGTTCACGATGCCGAGCGGCTCATAGACCGAGGGGCACACGAACACGGTCGAGGCCGAGAGCACGGCGGTGAGCTGCTCGCGCGGCAGGATCTGCTCGATCCACACCACACCCGAGCGCTCGGCCTGCAGCTTGGCGACGAGCCCCTGCACCTCGGCCAAGATCTCGGGGGTGTCCGGGGCGCCGGCGCACAGCACGAGCTGCACGTCGGCGGGAAGCGCGGCGGCCGCGCGCAGCAGGTAGGGCAGCCCCTTCTGCCGCGTGATGCGCCCCACGAAGACCACGGCAGGGCGGTCGGGATCGACGCCCAGCGCCCGCGCGACCTCGTGATCGGGGTTCGGCTGCCAGGCCGAGAGGTCGATGCCGTTGTAGACCACGTGGGTCTTGGCGGGGTCGATCGCGGGATACGAGCGCAGGATGTCGCGCCTCATCCCCTCAGACACGGCGATCACGGCATCCGCCGCCTCATATGCTGTCTTCTCGATCCAGCTGGAGACCCGGTAGCCGCCGCCGAGCTGCTCGGCCTTCCATGGGCGCAGCGGCTCGAGGCTGTGCGCGGTCACGACGTGCGGGACGCCGTGCAGCAGCTTCGCAAGGTGGCCTGCGCCGTTCGCGTACCAGGTGTGCGAGTGCACGAGATCGGTGCCCTGGGCGGCCTGGGCCATCTGCAGATCGACGCCCAGGGTCGTGAGCGAGGCGTTGGCGGATGCCAGCTCGGCGGGCACCCCGTAGGAGAAGACATCTGCCTCATCGCGCGGCTTTCCGAAGGCGTGGACTCGCACCTCGGCGTGTGCGCGCAGCGCTTTCACGAGCTCGGCGACGTGGACCCCCGCGCCCCCGTATACCTCCGGCGGATACTCACGTGTCATGAGGTCGACTCGCATGGTCATGACGCTAGTACAGGCACGCCGGGCCAACTAATGTCGGTTCCATGAGGGCTGGCAGGAAGATCTTCGGGGTGGTTCTGGCCGGCGGCGAGGGCAAGCGCCTGATGCCGCTGACGGCGGACCGAGCGAAGCCCGCGGTCCCCTTCGGCGGCCAGTACCGCCTCATCGACTTCGCGCTGTCGAACCTCGTCAACTCCGACCTGCGGCAGCTCGTTGTTCTCACGCAGTACAAGTCGCACTCCCTCGACCGGCACATCTCGCAGACCTGGCGCCTGCCGCAGCTGCTGAACTCCTACGTCTCGTCGGTGCCCGCCCAGCAGCGCCTCGGCAAGCGCTGGTTCTCGGGCTCCGCCGACGCGATCCTGCAGAACCTCAACCTGCTGAACGACGCGCGGCCCGACATCGTCGTCGTGGTCGGCGCCGACCACGTCTACCGCATGGATTTCGCCCAGATGATCGAGGCGCACGTCGCCTCCGGTGCGCGCGCGACGGTTGCTGCGATCCGCCAGCCCATCGCGCTCGCGAACCAGTTCGGCGTCATCGAGGTCGACGCGAAGCATCCCGACAAGATCGGCGCGTTCCGCGAGAAGCCGTCGGACCCGGTCGGCCTGCCCGACTCGCCCCATGAGGTGTTCGCTTCGATGGGCAACTACGTGTTCGACACCGATGCGCTCATCGAGGCGGTCGAGAGCGACGCAGAGCGACCCGAGTCGAACCACGACATGGGCGGCGATATCGTCCCGTACTTCGTCGAGCGCGGCGAGGCCGGCGTCTACGACTTCAAGGACAACGACGTCCCCGGCTCGACCGAGCGCGACCGCGCCTACTGGCGCGATGTGGGAACCATCGAGTCGTTCTTCGAGGCGCACCAGGACCTGATCTCGGCGCTGCCGATCTTCAACCTGTACAACCGCGAGTGGCCGATCTACTCGCAGGAGCTCAACTCGCCGCCCGCCAAGGTCGTGCGCGACGCCCGCGGTTCGATCGGCGCGACCATCGACTCGATCGTCTCGCTCGGTTCGGTCATCTCAGGGGCGCACGTCGAGCGCAGCGTGCTGGGGCCGTGGACGCTCATCGACTCCGGCGCGAACATCACCGACACCGTGGCCTTCGATCGGGTCACCATCGGTCCGGACGCGCACGTGCGCCGTGCCATCCTTGACAAGGATGTCGTCATCGAGCAGGGCGCCGAGGTCGGCATCGACCTCGCGCACGACCGCGCACGAGGGTTCACCGTCACCGAGTCCGGCCTGGTCGTGGTCGGAAAGGGAGTCCGCGTCGTTCCATGAGCTCGCTTGCCGCGCAGGCCGCTGTTCCATTCCTGGTCGTCCTCGACGCGGATTCGACACTCCTCCACGATG
The DNA here is from genome assembly GCF_039538185.1 of Gryllotalpicola koreensis. Classification (NCBI taxonomy): domain Bacteria; kingdom Bacillati; phylum Actinomycetota; class Actinomycetes; order Micrococcales; family Microbacteriaceae; genus Gryllotalpicola; species Gryllotalpicola koreensis. The sequence continues at coordinate 491,137 of NZ_BAABBW010000002.1, read as the reverse complement.
AGGTCATCGAGCTCATCGCCGACCACGCGGGCACGACGGCCCTCGTCGCCGACATCACGACGCGGGCGATGCAGGGCGAGCTCGACTTCGCAGAATCGCTGCGCGAGCGCGTCGCGACGCTCGCAGGCCTCACGACGGATGCCTTCGCCGAGGTGCGCTCGCGGCTGACCGTCACGGCCGGGGTGCGCGAGCTGATCGACGGCGTGCATGCGGCAGGCGGCAAGCTCGGCGTCGTCTCCGGCGGCTTCCACGAGGTGCTCGACCCGCTGGGTGCCGAGCTCGGGCTGGACTTCTGGCGCGCGAACCGCTTCGAGGTCGACGGCGGCCGGCTCACCGGCCGCGTGTCGGGCGAGATCGTCGACGCGCTCGGCAAGGCGCAGGCGCTCAAGGAGTGGGCGGATGCCTTGAGGCTCCGTGAATCCCGCACGATCGCCGTCGGCGACGGCGCCAACGACCTCGAGATGATGGCCGTCGCCGGCCTCGCCGTCGCGTTCAACGCGAAGCCGCGGGTCCGCGAGCAGGCCGACGTGATCATCGACGTGCAGGACCTCTCCCAGCTCCTCCCCCTGCTCGGCCTGCGCGGCTGAGACGATCCACACCTCAACTGCGCCAGACGATCATCGCTGCACCGTGCGCACGGTCATAGCGTGCAGCACTGACCGTTCGGCGCAGTTGAGACGCAGCCGAACGGTCAGTGCCCCATGCCCAAGCCGCCGTCGACGGGGATGACGGCGCCGGAGATGTAGGCGGCGTCATCGCCGGCGACCCACGCGACCGCCTTCGCGACCTCGTTCGCGGTGCCATAGCGGCCGACCGGGATGGCCTTCCTGTAAGCGGCGGTCTGCTCCTCGGGCAGCTCTGCGGTCATGTCGGTTTCGATGAAGCCCGGCGCGACGACGTTCGCCGTGATGCCGCGGCTGCCGAGCTCGCGGGTGATCGAGCGCGCCATGCCGATGAGGCCGGCCTTCGACGCCGAGTAGTTCACCTGGCCGGGGTTGCCGTAGAGGCCTGAGACCGAGGAGATGAAGACGATGCGGCCGAACTTCGCTTTGAGCATGCCCTTCAGGCCGCGCTTGACGACGCGGAACGATCCGCCGAGGTTGGTGTCGACGACGGCGTCGAAATCCTCCTCGGCCATGCGCAGCATGAGGGTGTCGCGGGTGATGCCGGCGTTGGCGACGACGACCTCGACGGGGCCGAGGGCCGACTCGACCTCGCCGAACGCGGCGTCGACGGCTGCGGCATCCGTCACATCCGCACGCACCGTCAGGGTGCCCTCCGGCCCTTCGCCCGACCTCGCCGTCACGGCGACGCGGTGGCCCTGCGCCACGAACTCCTGGGCGATGGCGAAGCCGATTCCGCGGTTTCCGCCGGTGACGAGCACGGTACGGGGGGTGGTGATTTGAGGCATACGGGAATCGTATGGCAGGGCCGGCGGCGTGCACGGCGGCCCTGCCTGTGCGCCGGGCGGGGACCGGCGCGCCGACCAATAATGGCAACCCGGAAGTAGGCTGGACCGAAGCCCATGAAAGCCACCGCGCACACCATCACCTCGCTGCCGCCGTCACCTGATCAGGAACGGCACAAGCGCATGATCGAGTACTCGATCATGATGGGCATCCGAGTGCTGTGCGTGCTCGCGTGCATCTGGGTGCGCGGCTGGTGGCTGCTGATCCCGGCGCTCGGCGCGATCTTCCTGCCGTACTTCGCCGTCGTGGTCGCGAACGCCGTGCAGGCGGGCGACGGCGGCCAGGTCGAGCGCCCGGGCGCTCTCGAGCGGCGCCCGTGAGCCTGTTCGGGGAGCCTGCCGCGACGGAGTGCTCGCGGGCGGGCTGCCGTGCGGCCGCTGTGTGGCGCATCGACTGGCGCAACCCGAAGATCCACAGCGACGGCCGATTCAAGACGTGGCTCGCGTGCGAGGAGCATCGCGAGTTCCTGAACGGATTCCTCAGCTCGCGCGGCTTCCCCGTCGAGGTCAGTCCTCTTGACTCGGAGTCGCGGGGTCCGCAGGAGTCGGCTCGCTCGGCTGGATGACGATCACCTCGGGGCGGCTGGGGCGCGCAGCGCGCGCCGGGCGCGACGCGTCCGCGGCATCCGCCTCTCCCGCTTCTCCGATCGCGCCGAACGAGCGCGGCGCGGGCGGTGCGACCGTGACGGTGCCCTCGATCCCCCAACGGGACAGGGGCAGGTAGCCGTCGAGCAGCTCGTCCTCGACCTCGGCGTCGGTGAACTTCTTCTTGGCGGCCTTCTGCCGCCGCTTGCGAGCGCGCTCGCGCTCCTCGGGGTGATCGGCGTTGAGACGCCGGAACTCGGTGCGCATGCCGTACCACAGGCCCCCGAAGCCGATCAGGGCGATGAGCACCCACTGCACCATGTAGGACCAGTGGATCACCGTGCCGGCCGTGGGCGCCCCGGTCACGATCTTCGTGAGCGCGGTGGCGGAGGCGGGCGTCTGCGTGTCGAGCACGCCGTACGCGCCCGTGTAGACCGCGCCGCCGCCGAGTCGCTGCTTGATCTCGGCCAGGTCGATCGACTCGATCTGATTCCTGATGGCGGGCGTCGAGCCCTTCGCGGTCTCCCCCGCCTGGAGGCGGGCGACGACGCTGACCGTGCCGCTGGGCGGCGTGGGCTCTGCCTTCGGACGCTGCGGGTCGGAACCGGCGTCGATGCAGCCGCGGTCGACGATGAAGATCGTGCCGTCGGCGAGCTTGAGCGGCGTCAGCACCTCGAAGCCGGTCGAGTCGCCGCAGGGGCGGGTGCGCACGAAGAGCTGGTCCTTGATGAGGTACTCCCCCGTGACGGCGACCGGCTTCCACACGTCGTGGGCGTCGTACGCGTCGAGGGTGGGCAGCACGCTGTCGAGCGCGACGGGTGCCGCATGGAAGTTCGTCGCGACACGCGTGTTGTACCTCGTCGCCTGCTGCCCGCGGTCGTACTGCCAGTGCGAGAGGAAGACGCACGCGATGGCGAACACGACGGCGGCCGCGATGTACACGATCCAGCGGCGGGTGCCGACGAACTCCCACCCGACCATGCCCTCTGTGGTCGTGTCGTAGACGGCCGCGGTCTTCCGCTCGAGGGCCCCGGGGCGGCGTGCCTCCACGTCGCGCGACGCGCGGCGCTGCAGCGAACCCTGCGGGGAACGATCGGACACGAAATTGATCTTCTCGCGGCTTGCTTGGCGGTTCCTTACGCGAGCTCGACGAGCTCGGCGTAGTCCGGGGTCCAGAGGTCCTCGGTGCCCTCCGGCATGATCAGCACGCGCTCGGGGTTCAGCGCCTCGATGGCGCCGGGGTCATGCGAGACCAGCACGACGGCGCCCGCATAGTGCGCGAGCGCGTCGAGGATCTCCTCGCGGGATGCCGGGTCGAGGTTGTTCGTCGGCTCGTCGAGCAGCAGCAGATTCGCCGACGAGACGACGAGCATCGCGAGCGCGAGGCGGGTCTTCTCGCCGCCCGAGAGCACGCCGGCCGGCTTGTGCACGTCGTCGCCGGAGAACAGGAACGAGCCGAGCACCTTGCGGGCATCCGTCTCGGTCAGGTGCGGCGACGCAGAGACCATGTTCTGCAGCACGGAGCGGTGCACGTCGAGCGTCTCGTGCTCCTGCGCGTAGTAGCCGATCTTCAGGCCGTGACCCGGCTCGAGCTCGCCGGTGTCGGGCTCGTCGACACCTGCGAGGATGCGCAGCAGCGTCGTCTTCCCGGCGCCGTTGAGACCGAGGATGACGACCTTCGAGCCGCGATCGATCGCGAGATCGACGGCGGTGAAGATCTCGAGCGAGCCGTAGGACTTGGAGAGATCGGATGCCTTGAGCGGCGTGCGCCCGACCGGCGAGGGCTCGGGGAACCTGAGCTTCGCCACGCGCTCGACCTGGCGCACCTCGTCGAGCCCGGAGAGCAGCTTCTCGGCACGTGCCATCATCTGGTGCGCGGCGGCGGCCTTGGTCGCCTTCGCCCCGAACTTCGCGGCCTGCAGCTGCAGCGCAGACGCCTTCTTCTCGGCGTTGGCGCGCTCTTTCTTGCGGCGCTCCTCGTCGGCGGCGCGCTGGGCGAGGTACTTCTTCCAGCCCATGTTGTAGATGTCGATCACCGCGCGGTTCGCGTCGAGGTAGAAGACCTTGTTGACGGCCTCCTCGACGAGGACGACGTCGTGCGAGATCACGATGAAGCCGCCCTGATAGTTCTTGAGGAACTCCCGCAGCCACACGACCGAGTCGGCGTCGAGGTGGTTGGTCGGCTCGTCGAGGATCATCGTCTCGGCGTCGGAGAACAGGATGCGCGCGAGCTCGATGCGGCGGCGCTGGCCGCCCGAGAGCGTCTTGAGCGGCTGATCCAGGATGCGGTCGGGCAGATTGAGGTTCGACGCGATCGACGCCGCCTCGGCCTCGGCCGCGTAGCCGCCGAGCGCCTCGAAGCGCTCCTGCAGGGTCGCGTAACGGCGCATCGCCTTGTCGGCCACCGCGGGGTCGGCATCCGACATCTTGAGCGTCTGCTCATGGATCTGCAGGTTCAGCGTTCCCAGCCCGCGCGCGTCGAGGATGCGGGTGCGCGCGAGCATCTCGGGGTCGCCGGTGCGCGGGTCCTGCGGCAGGTAGCCGAGCTCACCCGAGCGCGTCACGTTGCCGTCGGTCGGCGGCAGGTCGCCGGCGAGCACCTTGGTGAGCGTGGTCTTGCCGGCGCCGTTGCGGCCGACGAGGCCGATCTTGTCGCCCTTCTGAACACGGAAGTCGACGCCCGCCATGAGTGTGCGGGCGCCGACCCGGATCTCGAGGTTCGAGACCGCAAGCATCAGTACCTCAAATCGAGAAGCCGAGCGCGCGCATCATGTCGCGCCCGTCGTCGGTGATGCGCTCGGGGCCCCACGGCGGCATCCACACCCAGTTGATGCGGAACCGCTCGACGACGCCGTCCAGCGCCTCGCCGGTCTGCTCCTCGAGCACATCGGTGAGCGGGCAGCCGGCGCTGGTCAGCGTCATGGAGATGATGAGCGCGTCGTGCTCGTCGTCCCACGCGAGGTCGTAGATGAGCCCCAGGTCGACGACGTTGACGCCGAGCTCGGGGTCCATGACGTCCTTGAGCGATTCGACGACCTGGTCGAACTTCTCCGGAGCGAGTGCGGTGGCCATGGCGATCAGCTCACATTGAGAGCATCGACATAACGGTCGTAGCCCTCTTCCTCGAGGCGCTCGGCGAGGTCGGGGCCGCCCTCCTCCGCCACCTTGCCGGCGACGAAGACGTGCACGAAGTCCGGCTTGATGTAGCGCAGGATGCGCGTGTAGTGCGTGATCAGCAGGATGCCGAGATCGGATGCCTGGTGCGCGCGGTTCACGCCCTCCGACACGATCTTGAGAGCATCCACGTCGAGGCCGGAGTCGGTCTCGTCGAGCACCGCGAAGCGGGGCTTCAGCAGCTCGAGCTGCAGGATCTCGTTGCGCTTCTTCTCGCCGCCCGAGAAGCCCTCGTTGACGTTGCGAGCCGCGAACGACGGGTCCATGCGCAGCTTCTCCATCGCGCCCTTGACGACCTTCGACCACTGCCGGATCGAGGGCGCCTCGCCGTCGATCGCGGTCTTCGCGGTGCGCAGGAAGTTGGTGTTGGTCACGCCGGGGATCTCGACGGGGTACTGCATCGCGAGGAACAGGCCCGCGCGGGCGCGCTCGTCGACGGTCATCGCGAGCACGTCCTCGCCATCGAGCGTGATGGTGCCGCCCGTGACGGTGTACTTGGGGTGTCCCGCGATCGTGTACGCGAGGGTCGACTTGCCCGAGCCGTTGGGGCCCATCACGGCGTGGATCTCGCCCGACTTCACGGTGAGGTCGACGCCGCGGAGGATCTGCTTGGTGCCCTGCTCGGTCTCGACCGTGGTCTGCAGGTCGCGGATCTCGAGAACAGACATTAGGAATTCACTTTCTTCACAGCTGGGTCGATCAGCACATCGCCGTCGGCGATCTCGACCTCGAAAACGGGGACCGGCTCGTAGGCCGGCAGGTTGAGCGGCTTTCCGCTGGTGAGCGAGAACTGCGATCCGTGCGCCCAGCACTCGATCGTCTCGCCCTCGACAAAGCCCTCGGCCAGCGAGATGTCGCCGTGCGTGCAGGTGTCGCCGATCGCGAAGACGTTGTCGTCAGCGTCGCGCACCACGGCGATCGCGGTTCCGTCGAGCACGACGCGCTTGGCCTGGTTCACGACCAGCTCGTCGAATGCGCAGACCTTGACGGATGCCATCAGCGGGCTGCTCCCGACGACAGCGCGAGCTCCTGCTCGATCGCGGTGTTCAGCCGCTCTTCGAGCGAGGCGACGCCGATCTGCTGGATGATCTCGACGAGGAATCCGCGCACGACGAGGCGGCGCGCCTCGTCCTCGGGGATCCCGCGCGACTGCAGGTAGAACAGCTGCTCGTCGTCGAACCGGCCTGTCGCGCTCGCGTGGCCCGCGCCCGCGATGTCGCCGGTCTCGATCTCGAGGTTCGGCACGGAATCGGCGCGCGTGCCCTCGGTGAGCACGAGGTTGCGGTTCTGCTCGTACGAGTCGGTGCCCGTGGCATCCGGACCGATCAGCACGTCGCCGATCCACACGGTGTGCGCGGCCTCGCCCTGCAGCGCGCCCTTGTAGGTCACGCGGCTCTTCCCGTTTGCCGCCTCGTGGAACACGTAGACCTGGTGCTCGAGGTGCTGGCCGGAGTCGGCGAAGTACACGCCGAGCAGCTCGGTGTCGGCGCCGGGGCCGGCAAGACGGGCGGAGGGGTTCAGGCGCACGATCTTGCCGCCGAGTGAGACGACGACGTGCTTGAGCTTCGCGTCGCGCCCGACCGTGGCGAAGTGCGCGGCGACGTGCTTCGAGGAATCCGACCAGTCCTGCACGGTCACGAGCGTGAGGTTCGCGCCGTCGCCGACCACGATCTCGACGTTCTCGGTGAGCACGGCGTCGCCGCGGTTCTCGAGCACGAGCGTCGCGTGCGTGTTCGGCGCGACGGAGACGATCGTGTGCGCGGCGCGCGCGGCGGTGCCGAGGGATGCCCTAGTGAGCGTCGCCTCAAAAGGCTCGTCACCCGACAGCTCGATGAGCAGCGCGCGCTCGAAGTGCGTCCAGGCGTTGGCACTGGCGCGATCCTCCGGAAGGCCGGCGGAGCCGACCAGCTTGTGGTCGCGGGCGACCCAGGACGTGCGGATGCCGCGAGTGTTCGCGACCGTGTAGTCATAGCTGCTGCCGTCGAGCGCGCCTTCGGTGAGTTCGGTGAGCTCGCCGACGGGCGTGTACTTCCACTGCGCCTCGCGGCCGGTCACCGACGCGAAGTCGGCGACGTCGACGGAGGTGGGGCGCTCTGAACGGGTCTGCACCGGCACGCTGGGCAGCGCCGGGACCTCGGTCTCGGTGTATGTCGTGCTCACGCTTAGCCGACCGATCCTTCCATGCCCATCTCGATGAGCTTGTTGAGCTCGAGGGCGTACTCCATGGGCAGCTCGCGGGCGATCGGCTCGATGAAGCCGCGCACGATCATCGCCATCGCCTCGTCCTCGGGAAGGCCGCGGCTCATCAGATAGAAGAGCTGCTCCTCCGAGACCTTCGAGACGGTGGCCTCGTGGCCGAGCTGCACGTCGTCGACGCGGATGTCGATCGCCGGGTAGGTGTCCGACCGCGAGATCGTGTCGACCAGCAGCGCGTCGCAGCGCACCGTGTTGGCCGCGTGGTGCGCCTTCGGGTCGACGCGCACCTCGCCGCGGTAGCCGGCCCGGCCGCCGCCGCGGGCGATCGACTTCGAGACGATCGACGACTGCGTGTACGGCGCCATGTGGATCATCTTCGCGCCGGCGTCCTGGTGCTGGCCGGGGCCCGCGAACGCGACGGACAGGGTCTCGCCCTTGGCGTGCTCGCCCATCAGGTAGATCGACGGGTACTTCATCGTCACCTTGGAGCCGATATTGCCGTCGATCCACTCCATGGTCGCGCCCTCGTGTGCGATCGCACGCTTCGTGACGAGGTTGTAGACGTTGTTCGACCAGTTCTGGATCGTCGTGTAGCGCACGCGGGCGTTCTTCTTCACGATGATCTCGACGACGGCCGAGTGCAGCGAGTCGCTCTTGTAGATCGGTGCGGTGCAGCCCTCGATGTAGTGCACGTACGAGCCCTCGTCGGCGATGATCAGCGTGCGCTCGAACTGGCCCATGTTCTCGGTGTTGATGCGGAAGTAGGCCTGCAGCGGGATCTCAACGTGCACGCCCTTCGGCACGTAGACGAAGGAGCCGCCCGACCACACCGCGGTGTTCAGCGCGGCGAACTTGTTGTCGCCTGCGGGGATGACGGTGCCGAAGTACTCCTCGAAGAACTCGGGGTGCTCGCGCAGTGCGGTGTCGGTGTCCATGAAGATGACGCCCTGCGCCTCGAGGTCCTCGCGGATCTGGTGGTAGACCACCTCGGACTCGTACTGGGCGGCGACGCCGGCGACGAGGCGCTGGCGCTCGGCCTCAGGAATCCCCAGCTTCTCGTAGGTGTTGCGGATGTCCTCTGGCAGGTCTTCCCATGACTGGGCCTGTTTCTCGGTGGACCGCACGAAGTACTTGATGTTGTCGAAGTCGATGTCGGAGAGATCCGCGCCCCAGGTGGGCATCGGCTTCTTCCCGAAGATCTCGAGAGCGCGCAGACGGCGCTGCAGCATCCATTCCGGCTCGTTCTTCAGAGCGGAGATGTCGCTGACGACTTCCTTCGACAGGCCGCGGCGTGCGGATGCACCCGCCGTGTCCGAGTCGGCCCACCCGAACTCGTACTGGCCGAGGCCCGCGAGCTCAGGACGGTCGATGAGAACGTCTGACATTGTTTACCTCGCTTAACTGCCGCCCGTGACCGGTTATCAGACCGGCTCAGTCGCGTTGGATGCGACGGTCACGAGTCCGTCGCAACGGCTGATTGTGCGGATGGCTGGCGGATGCGCTCTCGCGCACCCCTGAACCTCGCAAGTCTATCGAACTGCTGCGCGCGCCTGCGCTGAACTGGCCGTGACCTCGGAGGATGGCCCGACGTGCACCGACGGGAACAGCCCGGGCTGCACGTCGAGCACGACGCGCACCGCGCCGACCCACACGAGGGCCGCGCCCACGACATGCAGGATCACCAGGGCATCCGGCAGCCCCGCGACCGCCTGCACGACGCCGATCACACCCTGCACGACGACCGCGCCGACGAAGAACCAGGCGCGCTCGCGCGCCACCCGCTCGCCCGGCGCACGCAAGATCAGGAGCAGAAGGATGCCCAAGGCCAGCGTCGCCGCCGCGAGCAGTCCGTGCACCCAGGTCACGGCGAGCCAGTCGAAGGCCATTCGCGCGACCGGCGAGCCGTCGGGCGCCTGACCGGAGTGCGGCCCCGAGCCCGTGGCGAGCGTGCCCGCCAGGATCAGCACGAGGGTGACCGCGGCCGTCAACCAGCTGAGCGCCCTGGCTGCGGGTCGCACCTCGCGCGGGCGGTCGGGCCGCTCGTGCACGCGATGCCACGTGAGCGCGATCGCCGTCAGCAGCGCCATCGCCATGATGTAGTGCAGCGCGACCACGTAGGGGTTGAGCTTCGCGAGCACGCTCACTCCCCCGACGACGGCGTTCGCGACGACCAGCCAGAACTGGCTCCAGGCGAGCCGCGTGATGCTGCGCACCCGCGGCTTCTGCAGGCGGGCGGCGATGATCACGCAGGCGACCGCGACCTCGAGCAGGCCGGTGATCATGCGGTTGCCGAACTCGATGACGCCGTGGATGCCGAGCTCGGGCGTCGCCGTCAGGGAGCCGGGCTGGCACTCGGGCCAGGTGGGGCAGCCGAGGCCTGAGCCCGTGACGCGCACGATGCCGCCGCCGAGCACGATGAGCACGCCTGTGACGAGCGCGAAGGTGGTCGCCCAGCGCAGGACGCGGGGCGAGAGAGTCCAGCGGTCGGCAGCCCACCCGAGCGGGGTCCGCAGTCGAGGCATCCGGGTACCTACTAGAAGTGCAGCAGCGGGTCGATGGCGACCGCGAGGAACAGGATCGAGAGGTAGGTGATCGAGCCGTGGAAGACGCGCATGGGCGAGACGTCCTCATGCTTGATCGCCAGGTGGTAGAGGCGGTGCGTCTCGTAGATGAACCACGCGCCGGAGGCTGCCGCGCCGATCGCGTAGAGCCAGCCCATGTTCGCCACCGGGATGAGCAGCAGCGAGCACGCGACGGTCGCCCACGCGTACAGGATGACCTGCAGGCCGACCTGGGCACGACCGCGCACGACGCCGAGCATCGGGACGCCGACGGCCTTGTAGTCGTCGCGGTACTTCATGGACAGCGGCCAGTAGTGCGGCGGGGTCCAGAGGAAGACGACCGCGAAGAGGATGAACGGGGCCCAGTCGAGGCTCGCGGTGACGGCCGACCAGCCGATGAGCACCGGGAAGCAGCCGGCGATGCCGCCCCAGATGATGTTCTGCGCGGTGCGGCGCTTGAGCCACAGCGTATAGACGAAGACGTAGAAGAGGATCGCGGCGACCGAGAGCGCGGCGGCGAGCAGGTTGGTGGTGAGCGCGAGCCAGACCGTCGAGGCGATGCCGAGAACCCAGGAGAAGACGTATGCCTCGCGCGGGCTGACCTCGCCCGTGACCAGCGGGCGGTTCTTGGTGCGCTTCATGACCGCGTCGATGTCGCGGTCGATGTACATGTTGAAGCTCGCGGCACTGCCCGCGGAGAGTGCACCGCCGATGACGGTGGCGACGATCAGCCACGGGTTCGGCAGCCCGTGCGCGGCGAGGATCATCACAGGGATCGTCGTGACCAGCAGCAGTTCCATCACGCGCGGCTTCGTCAGCGCGATGTACGCGAGGGTCTTGCGCTTCAGCCCGATGGGTGCGGCGACGCTGTGCTGATCGGGACTGGCCCGGCGCTCTACGGCAATGCCCATGGCTCCTCGAAGGGGTTTCGTTTCGCGTCGAGTCTAGACGAGGCGGCGGCGTGTACGGCGCCTCGTCGTGCGCGCCGGGCGGGGACCGGCGCGCCAGTAGACACAGTTGACCTCGCCGAGCGTGGTTCGGGGTGCACGGGCGCGACTATGCTGTTGGGTGCTCGCCTTCCGAGGCTTCACACAGACAAAACCACATTCCAACCTCATGGCTGGGAGAAGTCTGCGAAGAGCCGCGGTTGCCAATGATGTTCGTGGCGGCACAACCGATAAGAAGCGGCGGGTATGCAAGACGGCCCGGCCGCACTGAATAGTGAAGGGTCAGTTCCAGTGGCAGCTCTGCAATGGGATCCCATTGACAACAAGGCGGTCGACACGGTCCGCGTCCTCGCGGCCGACGCTGTGGAGAAGGTCGGAAACGGCCACCCCGGCACCGCCATGAGCCTGGCCCCCGCGGCCTACCTGCTGTGGCAGAAGGTCATGCGGAAGGACCCGAGCGACGACCAGTGGATCGGCGCCGACCGCTTCATCCTCTCCGTGGGCCACTCCTCGCTCACCCAGTACATCCAGCTCTACCTCGGCGGCTGGGGCCTCGAGCTCTCCGACATCGAGGCGCTGCGCACCTGGGGCTCGCTGACCCCCGGCCACCCCGAGTACCGCCACACCAAGGGCGTCGAGATCACGACCGGCCCCCTCGGCCAGGGCCTCGCCTCCGCCGTCGGCTTCGCCTTCGCGCAGCGCTATGAGCGCGGCCTCTTCGACCCCGAGGCCGCTCCGGGCACCTCGCCGTTCGACCACCACGTCTACGTCATCGCAGGCGACGGCGACATCGAAGAGGGCGTCACCAGCGAGGCCGGCCAGCTCGCCGGCACCCAGCAGCTGGGCAACCTCGTCGTCATCTACGACAAGAACAACATCTCCATCGAGGACAACACCGACATCGCGCTGTCCGAGGACACCGCGAAGCGCTACGAGGCCTACGGCTGGGACGTGCGCACGGTCGACTGGTTCAAGACCGGGGAGTACAAGGAAGACGTCCAGGAGCTGTTCGACGCGATCGAGGCGGCGAAGGCCGTCACCGACAAGCCGTCGATCATCATCCTGAAGACCCTCATCGGCTACCCCGCGCCGACCAAGCAGGGCACCGGCAAGGTGCACGGCGCCAAGCTCGGTGCCGACGAGGTCGCCGGCGTCAAGAAGGCGCTCGGCTTCGACCCTGAGAAGAGCTTCGACGTCGACCCCGAGGTGCTCGCACACACCCGCGGCGCCCTCGAGCGCGGCAAGGAGCAGCGCGCGCAGTGGCAGAAGGGCTTCGACGCCTGGGCCGCCGCGAACCCCGAGCGCAAGGCGCTCTTCGACCGCCTCGAGGCGGGCGAGCTGCCCGAGGGGCTCGAGGCCGCACTGCCGGTGTTCGAGGCCGGCAAGGACGTCTCGACCCGCGCCGCGAGCGGCAAGGCGATCAATGCCCTCGCCGCCCAGCTGCCCGAGCTGTGGGGCGGCTCGGCCGACCTCGCCGAGTCGAACCTGACCACCATCGAGGGCGGCGGCTCGTTCCTGCCCGCCTCCATCACGACTCCCGAGTGGGGCCAGGGCAACCCCTACGGCCGCATCCTCCACTTCGGCATCCGCGAGCACGCCATGGGCGCGATCCTGAACGGCATCACGCTGCACGGCAAGACCCGCTCCTACGGCGGCACCTTCCTGCAGTTCGCCGACTACATGCGCCCGGCTGTGCGTCTTGCGGCCCTGATGGACATCCCGTCGATCTTCGTGTGGACGCACGACTCCGTCGCCCTCGGCGAGGACGGGCCCACGCACCAGCCGGTCGAGCACCTCGCCGCGCTGCGCGCGATCCCGAACCTCGCGGTCGTGCGCCCCGGCGACGCGAACGAGACGGCGTACGCGTGGCTCGAGACCCTCAAGCGCCGCGGCGGCCCCGTCGGCCTCGCCCTCAGCCGGCAGAACCTGCCGGTCTTCGAGCGCGGCGACGGCGAGGCCTCTGGCGACACGCTCGCGTCGGCGAAGTTCGTCGGCAAGGGCGCGTACGTGCTCGCCGAGGCGCCGAACGGCACGCCCGACATCATCCTGATCGCCACCGGCTCCGAGCTGCAGATCGCCGTCGAGGCACGCCAGGTGCTCGCCGGCGAGGGCATCAACGCGCGCGTCGTGTCGGTGCCGAGCCAGGAGTGGTTCGCCGAGCAGAGCGCCGAGTACCAGGAATCCGTGCTCCCGGCATCCGTCACCGCCCGTGTGGCCGTCGAAGCGGGCATCGCCCTGCCCTGGCACACCTGGGTCGGCGACAAGGGCCGCATCGTGTCGATCGAGCACTTCGGCGCGTCGGCCGACTACAAGACCCTGTTCGAGAAGTTCGGCATGACGACCGAATCCGTCATCGCCGCGGCCAAGGAGTCCCTGGCCGCGAACGGCAAGTGAGGAAAGAGAACATGACTACTCCCACCGCAGAACTCGCGGCAGCCGGCGTCAGCATCTGGCTGGACGACCTGTCGCGCACCCGCATCACCTCGGGCGGCCTCCAGAAGCTCATCGACGAGAAGAACGTCACGGGTGTCACCACGAACCCGACCATCTTCGCCGCCGCCATCGGCAAGGGCGAGGGCTACACCGAGAAGCTCGCCGCGCTCGCGGCCGGCGGCGCGTCGGCCACCGACGCGATCTTCGAGCTGACCACGGCCGACGTCGCCGACGCCGCCGACATCTTCAAGCCGGTCTACGACGCGACGGACGGCGTCGACGGCCGCGTGTCGATCGAGGTCGAGCCGAACCTCGCCAACGACGCCGCCGGAACCATCGCCCAGGCCGAGCGGCTGTGGAAGAAGGTCGGCAAGGAGAACGCGCTGATCAAGATCCCGGCCACCAAGGAGGGCCTCGAGGCGATCGCCGCGGTCATCGGCAAGGGCATCAGCGTCAACGTCACACTGATCTTCTCGCTCGAGCGCTACCGCGAGGTCATCAACGCCTACCTGACCGGTCTCGAGACCGCGAAGGCCGCCGGCATCGACATCTCGAAGATCCAGTCGGTCGCGTCGTTCTTCGTCTCGCGCGTCGACACCGAGATCGACAAGCGCCTGACCGCCATCGGCACCGACGAGGCGCTCGCGCTCAAGAGCAAGTCCGGCGTCGCCAACGCGGTGCTCGCCTACCAGCTCTTCGAGCAGGAGTTCGCGACCGAGCGCGCCCAGGGCCTGCTCGCCGCCGGCGGCAACCTGCAGCGCCCGCTGTGGGCCTCGACCGGCGTCAAGGACCCGAGCCTGCCCGACACCCTCTACGTGACCGGCCTGGTCGCCCCGGGCGTCGTGAACACCATGCCCGAGAAGACCCTCGAGGCCACCTTCGACCACGCGGTCGTCACCGGCGACACGGTCACCGGCGCGTACGCCGAGGCCGCGGCGGTGCTCGACGAGGTCGCCAAGGTCGGTGTCAGCTACGAGGACGTCGTCGCCGTGCTGGAGACCGAGGGCGTCGACAAGTTCATCGCCTCGTGGAACGAGCTCGTCGAGTCCGTCCAGGGCGCGCTGGAGTCCTCGCTGGAGGCCGCCAAGTGACGGTCCAGATCCACGTCAGCGGCGCGGTGAAGGAGGCCGTCGAGGCCGCCCTTCCCGGGCTCGTGACAGACCTCGTCGCGTCGGGCATCTTCGCCCAGGACCCCACGCTGTGGGGCCCCGACGCCGAGTCGGAGGCGAGCAAGCGCCTCGGCTGGATCGACGCCGTGAACATCTCGCGCCCGCTCGTCGCCGACATCTACGCGCTGCGCGACAAGCTGCGCGCGGCCGGTGTGGACCACATCGTGCTGGGCGGCATGGGCGGCTCGTCACTCGCCCCCGAGGTGATCACCGGCACCGAGGGCGTCGAGCTCACGATCCTCGACACGACCGACCCCGGCCAGGTGCTCGCGGCCATCAACGACCGGCTCGCCACGACGGCCGTCGTGGTGTCGTCGAAGTCGGGCTCGACGCTCGAGACCGACAGCCACAAGCGCATCTACGAGAAGGCGTTCCGCGACGCCGGCATCGAGCCGACCGAGCGCATCGCCATCGTGACCGACCCGGGCTCGCCGCTCGATCAGAGCGCCCGCGAGGCCGGCTACACGGTGTTCAACGCCGACCCCAACGTCGGCGGCCGCTACTCGGCGCTCACCGCGTTCGGTCTCGTGCCGTCCGGTCTCGCCGGCGTCGACCTCGAGGAGCTCCTGCTCGAGGCCGAGGCCGTGCTGCGCGAGCTCGCCGTCGACGATGAGAAGAACCCCGGCCTCATCCTCGGCGCCGCCATGGCGTCGAAGGGCAAGCTCGGCATCGTGAGCGACGGCACTCCCCTGGTCGGCTTCGGCGACTGGGCAGAGCAGCTGATCGCCGAGTCGACCGGCAAGCTCGGAAAGGGCGTCCTGCCCGTCGTCCTCGGCACCGAGGCTCCCGAGCTCGACCTGGACCTCGCCGACCTGCAGATCGCCCGCCTCGTCGAGGACGCGACCGAGTTCCACCTGCTGCGCCGCGACCGCCACGAGGGCGAGGTCCTCGTCTCGGGCTCGCTCGGCTCGCAGCTCGTGCTGTGGGAGTTCGCGACCGCGGTCGCGGGCCGCCTGCTCGGCATCAACCCCTTCGACCAGCCCGACGTCGAGGCCGCCAAGGCCGCGGCCCGTGCGCTGCTCGACGCGACTCCCGAGCCCACGGCGCCCGTGTTCACGGATGCCGGTGTCGAGGTGCGCGCGACCGAGGGGTTCCTCGATGGGGCATCCGATCTCGACTCCGCCATCGGCGCGCTGCTCGCTCAGCTGCCCGAGGACGGCTACGTCGCGGTGCAGGCCTACGTCGACCGTCTCGCCCTGCCGCAGCTCGCCGGCGTCCGCGACCTGATCGCGGCGCGCGCGAAGCGGCCCGTCACCTTCGGGTGGGGCCCGCGCTTCCTGCACTCCACGGGCCAGTTCCACAAGGGTGGCCCGGCGGTCGGCGTGTTCCTCCAGATCACGTCCGCCCACCCGCAGGACCTGCAGATCCCTGAGCGCCCGTTCACCTTCGGCCAGCTGATCAACGCCCAGGCCGCGGGCGACGGTGCCGTGCTCGCCGAGCACGGCCGCCCGGTGCTGACCCTGAACCTGACCGACCCCGAGGCGAACATCGCGAGCCTCTTCGGCGCGGTCAACGAGGAGTAAGCGAGCTCAATGTCACCGGTGGAGATCACCAAGGATTTCAATCCGCTGCGCAGCCGTGACGATCAGCGGCTCAACCGCATCGCCGGCCCGTCCGGACTCATCATCTTCGGCGTGACGGGCGACCTGTCCCGCAAGAAGCTGATGCCGGCGGTCTACGACCTGGCCAACCGCGGCCTGCTGCCCCCCGGCTTCGCCCTCGTCGGCTTCGCCCGGCGCGACTGGGTCGACCAGGACTTCGAGAAGGTCGTCTACGACGCCGTCAAGGCGAACGCGCGCACCCCGTTCCACGACGAGGTGTGGCAGCAGCTGGCCCAGGGCATCCGCTTCGTCCCTGGCGAGTTCGACGACGACGCGGCGTTCGAGCGCCTCGCCGAGACGATCCACGCCCTCGACGAGGAGCGCGGCACCAACGGGAACCACGCGTTCTACCTGTCCATCCCGCCGAAGGCCTTCCCGCTCGTCACCGAGCAGCTGAAGAAGTCGAAGCTGGCGGAGCCGCAGGAGGGCCAGTGGCGCCGCGTCGTCATCGAGAAGCCCTTCGGCAGCGACCTCAAGACGGCGCGCGAGCTGAACGCGGTCGTCGAGTCGGTCTTCCCGGCCGACTCGGTGTTCCGCATCGACCACTACCTCGGCAAGGAGACGGTGCAGAACATCCTCGCGCTGCGCTTCGCCAACGAGCTGTATGAGCCGATCTGGAACGCCAACTACGTCGACCACGTGCAGATCACGATGGCCGAGGACATCGGCGTGGCCGGCCGTGCCGGCTACTACGACGGCATCGGTGCGGCCCGCGACGTCATCCAGAACCACCTGCTGCAGCTGCTCGCGCTCACCGCCATGGAGGAGCCGATCAGCTTCGACGCGCACGACCTGCGCGCCGAGAAGGAGAAGGTGCTGGCGGCCGTCCGCCTGCCCGCAGACCTGTCCCAGGCCACCGCGCGCGGCCAGTACGCGGGCGGCTGGCAGGGCGGCGAGAAGGTGCTCGGATTCCTCGACGAGGAGGGCATGAACCCCCAGTCGACGACCGAGACCTACGCGGCCATCAAGCTCGAGATCGGCACCCGCCGCTGGGCCGGTGTGCCGTTCTACCTGCGCACGGGCAAGCGCCTGGGCCGCCGCGTCACCGAGATCGCGGTCGTGTTCAAGCGCGCCCCGCAGCAGCTGTTCGACGGCTCGCAGACCGAGGCGCTCGGCCAGAACGCCCTCGTGATCCGCGTGCAGCCCGATGAGGGCGTCACGATCCGCTTCGGCTCCAAGGTGCCCGGCGCGGGCATGCAGGTGCGCGACGTCACGATGGACTTCGGCTACGGCCACTCGTTCACCGAAGCGAGCCCCGAGGCGTACGAGCGGCTCATCCTCGACGTGCTGCTCGGCGACCCGCCGCTCTTCCCCCGCCACGAGGAGGTCGAGCTCTCCTGGAAGATCCTCGACCCGATCGAGGAGTTCTGGGCCACTCAGGGCCAGCCGGAGCAGTACAAGCCCGGCTCATGGGGCCCCAAGTCCGCAGACGACATGATGGCCCGCGACGGCCGAGTTTGGAGGCGTCCGTGATCGTCGACCTTTCCGACACCACCACCAACGGCGTCGCGAAGACCCTCGTGAAGATCCGCGACGAGGGCGGCGTCGTCACCCTCGGCCGCGTGCTCACGCTGGTCATCTCGACCGCGATGGGCGAGGAGGAAGAGGCCATCGAGGCCGCGAACGACGCCTCGCGCGAGCACCCGATGCGCGTCATCGTGATCGCCAAGGCCGACGACGAGGACCCGGCGATCGCCGCGGTGGGCCACCGGCTCGACGCGCAGATCCGCGTCGGGGCCGACGCCGGCGCCTCCGAGGTCATCATCCTGCGCGCCTACGGCGACGTGGCGGACGACGAGGAGGGCCTCGTCACGGCCCTGCTGCTGCCGGACGCCCCGGTGGTCGCCTGGTGGCCGCGCAAGGCGCCGATCAAGGTGTCCGACTCTCCGCTCGGCCGCATCGCCACGCGGAGGATCACGGATGCCTCGACGCAGCCCGACCCCGCGGCCGCGATCCGCCACAACTCGGTCACCTACGCCCCCGGCGACACCGACTTCGCCTGGACGCGCCTGACCCTGTGGCGCGCACAGCTCGCCGCGGCGCTCGACCAGGCGCCGTTCGAGCCGGTCACGGCGGTGCACGTCACCGGCGCGGAGGACTCGCCGTCGACGTACCTGCTCGCGGCATGGCTGCGCATGGCGCTCGACGCCCCGGTGAACAAGGACATCACGACCCGGGCGAACGGCTCGAGCGGCATCCACGGTGTGCGCCTCACGCGTGCGTCGGGTGACATCGACCTCGAGCGCGACGTGCCCGGCATCGCGACGCTCAAGCAGCCGAATCAGCCGACCCACGACCTGGCACTGCCGCGCCGCAACCTGCGCGACTGCCTCGCCGAGGAGCTGCGCAGGCTCGACCCCGACGAGCTGTACGGGCAGGTCATCACCAAGGGCATCGCCCTGCTGGGGCACTGAGGAGCTCCTGGCCTAGTCTGAGAGAACTATGACGAACGAACGGCGGGTGCTTGTCCACCCGAACAAACAAGCACTCGCCGCTTCGGTCGCGGCTCGTTTCCTCACCAAGGTGGGCGACATCGTCGCCGAGCACGGCGACGCGCACATCGTGCTGACAGGCGGCACCATCGGCATCGGCTCGCTCGCCGCGGTGAACGAGTCGCCGTCGCGCGACAGCGTCGACTGGTCGAAGGTGCACTTCTGGTGGGGCGACGAGCGCTTCGTGCCCAGCGGCGATCGCGATCGCAACGAGCTGCAGGCGCGCGAGGCGCTGCTCGACCACATCGCGGTTCCTGCCTCGAACGTGCATGCGTTCGCGGCGAGCGACGAGGTCGGCTCTCTTGAGGAGGGCGTGGCGGCCTACACGGCCGAGCTCGCCCGCTTCTCCCCCGACGGCGGTCAATGGCCGCGCTTCGACATCACCTTCCTCGGTGTCGGACCCGACGGCCACATCGCCTCGCTGTTCCCGAACCTGGCCGGCATCCGGGTCACCGATGTGCCCGTCATCTCGGTCGAGAACTCACCGAAGCCGCCGCCCCTGCGGCTGTCGCTGACGCGGCCCGTCATCAACTCGTCAGAGCGGGTCTGGCTCGTGCTGGCCGGTGCCGACAAGGCGTCTGCCCTCGGCTTGGCCCTCGCCGGCGCGTCGTACTTCGAGGTGCCTGCCGCTGGAGCGAAGGGGCGTCGCCGCACGGTCTTCTTCGTCGATCAGGATGCCGCGGCCGAAGTTCCCGAGGAACTCATCGCCGAGAGCTACTGAGCCGGTCGTCGCCTCGTAGAGCGAGCTACGAAAAGAGCCCCCGCCGAGGCGAGGGCTTTCTTCGTGGCTGGACTGCCTAGCTGGCGACCGTGCCGCGGCGGGCGCGGAGCTTGTCGAGCGCCTCCTGCAGAAGCGCCTCGGCCTCTTCCTCGGTGCGCCGCTCCTTCACGTAGGCAAGGTGCGTCTTGTACGGCTCGTTCTTGGCGAGGGCCGGCGGGTTCTCGCGATCGCGCCCCGCGGGCAGACCCGACGACGGGCAGTCGATCGTCTCGGGGATCTCCTCGTCGGGCAGGTTCGCCGCGAAGTAGCGGACGGTCTCGTTGCCGAGCGCGTCCCAATACGAGATGGCGATGCGGTCGGCGTGGTGGCCGTGGTCCTGCTCGCCCATCGGACCCGCTCCGACGCGGGAACCGCGGATGGCGCTGCCTCCGGAAACCATTGCTCCTCCTAGATGTTCTTCGTGTGCGTGCGCGTCGTAAGGGTGCGGGGCTTACGACGTGAAGCGGGTGATCAGACCGAGCACCACGATGCAGATCACCCAGACGAGGCCGAGGATCACGGTGATGCGGTTGAGGTTCCGCTCCGCGACGCCGGAGGCGCCGAGGTTCGAGGTCATGCCGCCGCCGAACATGTCGGAGAGGCCGCCGCCGCGCCCCTTGTGCAGCAGGATCAGGAGGGTCAGCAGCAGGCTGGTGATGCCGAGGAGCACCTGCAGGACGACCTGGAGGATTTGCACGGTGTGGGACCTTTCGTCGCGGATCGGTGCGCGCCCGGGGCGCGGCACCGTCTGCCAGTATAAGCGAGCGCCGTTCGCCGCCGCGTCTGTGGATCGGGCTGTGTTCGCCGGCTCAGTAGGTCGCGTGCTTCTTGTAGCGCACGATCGCCGCGAACTCGTCGACGTCGAGGCTCGCGCCGCCGACGAGCACGCCGTCGACATCCGGGCTCTTCATGAAGCCCACGATGTTGTCGGACTTCACCGAGCCGCCGTAGAGGATGCGGGTCTTCGCCGCCGTCTCCTCCCCCACGGCCTGCCGCACGACCGTGCGGAGAACGGATGCCACATTCTGGGCCTGCTCGGGCGTCGCAGGCGAGCCCGCGCCGATCGCCCACACGGGCTCGTACGCGACGACGAAGTCGTCGCCCGGCTTGAAGTCGATGAGCGCGCCGCGCAGCTGGTTCGCGGGAACGGCACTCGGCTCGTGCCGCTCGAGGTCCTTCGCGGTCTCGCCGACGCAGATCAGCGGAACGAGTCCGCCGTCGCGCGCGGCCTTCGCCTTGGCGGCGATGGTCTCGTCGGACTCGACGTGGCGGTAGCGCCGCTCCGAGTGGCCCACGATGACGTAGTCGCAGTCGAGCTGCTTCAGGAAGCTCGCCGAGATCTCGCCGGTGAACGCGCCCGACATGTGCGTCGAGACGTCCTGCCCGCCGTACTTCAGCTCGAGCTTGTCGGCCTGCACGAGCGTCTGCACGCTGCGCAGGTCGGTGAACGGCGGGAACACCGCGACCTCGACGTCGTCGTAGTCGTGGTGCGCGTCCTTCAGGGTCCACGCGAGCTTCTGCACGAACGCGATCGCCTGCAGGTGGTCGAAGTTCATCTTCCAGTTGCCCGCGATGAGCGGGGTGCGGCCGGTCTGGTCGGTCACTGCGCGGCCTCCCAGCCGAGGGCCTCGAGTCCCGGCAGCTTCTTGCCCTCGAGGAACTCGAGGCTCGCGCCGCCGCCGGTGGAGATGTGCCCGAACTGCGAGTCCTCGAAGCCGAGGGCGCGCACCGCGGCGGCCGAGTCGCCGCCGCCCACGACGGCGAGCCCGTCGACCTCGGTGAGCGCCTGCGCCACGGCCTTCGTGCCCGCCGCGAACGGCGCGAGCTCGAAGACGCCCATGGGGCCGTTCCAGAACACGGTCTTCGCCGAGGTGATCTTCGCGGCGAAGGTCGCCGCCGTCTCGGGGCCGATGTCGAGGCCGAGACCCGTCGAGCCCCATGGCGAGCCCTCGATGTCGTCGGCGGCGCGCACCTCGTGCTCCGCATCAGCGCCGAACTTCGAGGCGACCACGACGTCGGTGGGCAGCAGGATCTCGACGCCGAGCTCCTCGGCCTTGGCGAGGTAGCCCTTCACGGTGTCGATCTGGTCGGTCTCGAGCAGACTCGAGCCGACCTTGTGGCCCTGCGCGGCGAGGAAGGTGAACAGCATGCCGCCGCCGATCGCGAGCGCGTCGACGCGCGGCAGGAGGTGGCCGATGACGCCGAGCTTGTCGCTGACCTTCGAGCCGCCGAGCACGACGGTGTAGGGCCGCTCGGGGTTCTCGGTGAGGCGGTCCAGCACGTCCAGCTCGGTCGCGATCAGCAGGCCGGCTGCGCTCGGCAGGGCCTGAGCGAGCTCGTAGACGGATGCCTGCTTGCGGTGCACCACGCCGAAGCCGTCCGACACGAAGGCGTCGCCGAAGGCGGCGAGCTTGGCGGCGAACGCGGCGCGCTCGCTGGCGTCCTTGCTCGTCTCCTCCGGGTTGAAGCGCAGGTTCTCGAGCACCGCGATGTCACCGTCGGCGAGGGCGGCGACCTTCGCCTCGGCATCCGTGCCCACCGTGTCGCTCGCGAACGCGACGGGCCTGCCGAGCAGCTCCGAGAGCCGCGTCGCGACGGGCGCGAGCGAGTACTTCGGGTCGGGTGCGCCGTCGGGGCGCCCGAGGTGGCTGATCGCCACGACACGGGCGCCCTGCGACAGCAGCGCGTTGAGGGTGGGCAGGGACGCGCGCACGCGGCCGTCATCGGTGATGACGCCGTCCTTCAGAGGCACGTTCAGGTCGAGGCGCACCACGACCGTCTTGCCTGCGAGCGAGCCCAGTGATTCCAGGGTGCGAAGCGCCACTGCTCTTCCTCTACCTCTCGATCGCCGCTTAGAGCTTCTCGGCCACGAGGTCGGCCAGGTCGACGAGGCGGCGCGAGTAGCCCCACTCGTTGTCGTACCAGGACGACAGCTTCACCTGGTCGCCGATGACCTTCACGAGGCCCGCGTCGAAGATCGACGAGTGCGGGTTGCCGACGATGTCGCGCGAGACGATCGGGTCCTCGGTGTACTCGAGGACGCCCTTGAGCGGGCCCTCCGCGGCCTCCTTGTAGGCGGCCTTGATCTCGTCGACGGTGACCGGGGTCTTCGTCGTGACCGTGAGGTCGGTGATCGAGCCGGTGGGGGTCGGCACACGCAGCGCGAAGCCGTCGAGCTTGCCCTTGAGCTCGGGCAGGACCAGGCCGATGGCCTTCGCGGCGCCGGTCGAGGTCGGGATGATCGACAGGCCGGCGGCGCGGGCGCGGCGCAGGTCCTTGTGGGGGCCGTCCTGCAGGTTCTGGTCGGCGGTGTAGGCGTGGATCGTGGTCATGAGGCCGCGCTCGATGCCGAACTTGTCGTTGAACACCTTGGCGAGCGGCGCGAGGCAGTTCGTCGTGCAGGAGGCGTTCGAGATGATGTGGTGGTTCTCGGGGTCGTAGAGGTGCTCGTTGACGCCGATGACGAAGGTGCCGTCCTCGTTGCTGGCGGGGGCCGAGATGATGACCTTCTTGGCGCCGGCCGCGAGGTGGGCCTTCGCCTTCTCGCCGTCGGTGAAGAATCCGGTCGACTCGATCACGATCTCGACGCCGAGCTCGCCCCAGGGCAGGTTCGCGGGGTCGCGGTCGGCGAGCACCTTGATGTGGTGGCCATCGACGACGATGCTGTCGCCGTCGACCGAGACGTCCTGCTTCAGCGTGCCCAGGATCGAGTCGTACTTGAGCAGGTGCGCGAGGGTCTTGGCATCGGTGAGGTCGTTGACGGCGACGATGTCGAGCTCGGTGCCCTTCTCGAGCGCAGCGCGGAAGAAGTTGCGACCGATGCGGCCGAAGCCGTTGATTCCGATCTTTACGGACACGGGGTTCTCCAGTTGTGTACAGTGCCGGGCGGATGCCGGCTGGTGAGGGTGGGGTGCTGTAGAACCGGCGCCCGGCATCGTGTGCCGGGCGCCGGAGGTTCCTACGGAAGCAGCAGGCCGGAGGTGGTGGTGCGTGCCTTCTCGAAGCGGGCGGCGACATCGGCCCAGTTCGCGATGTTCCAGAACGCCTTGACGTAGTCGGCCTTGACGTTGACGTAGTCGAGGTAGAACGCGTGCTCCCACATGTCGAGCAGCAGCAGCGGGACAGTCGCGGCGGCCAGATTGCCCTGGTGGTCGTAGAGCTGCTCGATGATGAGCTTCTGCCCGAGCGAGTCCCACGCGAGGATCGACCAGCCGGAGCCCTGGATGCCGAGGGCGGAGGCGGTGAAGTGCGCCTGGAACTTGTCGAACGAGCCGAAGAACTCGTCGACCGCCGCGGCGAGCTCGCCCTCGGGCTTGTCCCCGCCGTCCGGCGAGAGGTTGTTCCAGAACACGGTGTGGTTCACGTGTCCGGCCAGGTTGAAGGCCAGGTCCTTCTGGAGCTTGTTGACGTAGGTGAGGTCGCCCGCGTCGCGTGCTTCGGCCAGCTTCGCCAGCGCGGTGTTGGCGCCGTCGACGTAGGTCTTGTGGTGCTTGTCGTGATGCAGCTCCATGATGCGGCCCGAGATGTTCGGCTCGAGTGCCGAGTAGTCGTAGGGCAGCTCAGCGAGCGTGTAGTCAGCCATTCACTCTTCTCCTCGTATCTTCTGCAGACGTTCTCAACTCTAGTGAGGCGAGGGGCCCGCGGTCAGTCCTCGAGCTCGGGCGGAAGGTTCGCCTCAGTGCCGGGGATACCCAGGTCGGCCGCCTTCTTGTCGGCCATCGCGAGCAGGCGGCGGATGCGGCCGGCGACCGCGTCCTTCGTCATCGGCGGGTCGGCGTGGTGGCCGAGCTCGTCGAGGCTCGCGTCACGGTGCGCGAGACGCAGCTCGCCCGCGTACCTGAGGTGCTCGGGCAGGTCGGGACCGAGGATCTCGAGGGCCCGTTCGACCCGCGCGCACGCGGCGACGGCGGCCTGCGCACTGCGGCGCAGGTTCGCGTCATCGAAGTTCACCAGGCGGTTCGCGGTCGCGCGCACCTCGCGGCGCTGGCGCAGCTCCTCCCAGCTGCGCACGGTGCCTGCGGCGCCCATCAGCGACAGCATCCCGCTGATCGCCTCGCCGTCGCGGATGACGACGCGGTGCACACCGCGCACCTCGCGCGCCTTCGCGGCGATGCCGAGGCGGCCCGCGGCGCCGACGAGCGCCATCGCGGTCTCGTTGCCGGGTGTCGTGATCTCGAGTGCCGCAGAGCGGCCGGGGTCTGTGAGGGAGCCGGCCGCGAGAAAGGCGCCACGCCACACGGCGGCGAGCTCGTCGCGGGCGCCGGTGGTGAGCTTGTTGGGCAGCCCGCGGATGGGCCGGCGGCGAGCGTCGAGCAGACCCGTCTGGCGGGCGAGCGTCTCGCCGCCCTCCACGACGCGCACGACGAACTGGTCGGTGCGGCGCGTGCCGGATGCCTTGATGGCGGCGCCTTCTGACCGCACCCCGTACAGCTCGGCCAGGGCGCGGGCCACATGCCGCGCGAGCTGCGGACTGTCGAGCTCGCTCTCGATGGCGATGCGGCCCGAGATCATGTGCAGACCGCCCGCGAGACGGAGGATCGTCGCGAGCTCAGCCGCACGCACCGTGGTCTTGCCCGCTTCGACCGAGAGAAGCTCGTCCTTCACGTCCGCGGTCAGTGCCACTGAGTTACGTCCAATCTGCCGCGTCACTCGCGGCCAAGGTCACGATGCTTGACGTTGACGGCGACACCGGGCAGGTCAGACGCCCGCCGCGCCAGCTCCTCGACGATCGCGACGGAGCGGTGCTTGCCGCCGGTACAGCCTATCGCGATCAGGGCGTGCCGCTTGTTCTCGCGCTGGTAGCCCGCGAGCGCCACCTCGAGCATCCGGCTCCACAGATCGACGAACTCCGCGGCGCCGTCCTGGGCGAAGACGTAGTCGCGCACCGCCTCGTCGATGCCGCTCAGCGCGCGCAGCTCGGGCACCCAGAACGGGTTCGGCAGGAAACGCACGTCGGCGATCATGTCGGCGTCGCTCGGCAGCCCGTACTTGAAGCCGAAGCTCGTCATCGTGACCTGCACACCGGGGGTCGTCTCGGTCTTGTACGCGTCGTGGATGCGGTTCGTGAGCTGGTGCACGTTCAGCTCGGAGGTGTCGATCACCTGGTCGGCGAACTCGCGCAGCTGCTTCACCCGCGTGCGCTCCTCCATGATGCCGTCGAGGATCGTGCCATTGCCCTGCAGGGGGTGCGGTCGGCGCACCGACTCGAAGCGGCGCACCAGCGCGGCATCCGATGCGTCCAGGAACAGGACGGACAGGCGCACATTGTCGCGCAGCGACGGCAGCAGGTCCTGCAGCTCGGTGAAGAAGTCGCGGCCGCGCACGTCGAGCACGGCCGCGATGCGCGGGGTGTCCTGCTCGGTGCGGCCCGCGAGGTCGAGCAGGGGGCGCAGCATCTGCGGCGGCAGGTTGTCGACGACGAACCAGTCGAGGTCCTCGAGGGCTTTCGCCACGGTCGATCGGCCGGCGCCGGACATGCCGGTGACGATCAGGACTTCCTGCTGCGGTGGTGGCGTGGCCGTCACCCCTCCACCCTATTCGCCGTCGGGCGCCTCCGGGGCGTCAGGGGTGTCGGGGGCGTCGTGCAGGGTGCCGTAGACCGCCTGCGCGAGCGCGGGCCCGATTCCGCGGGCTTCGGCGATGGCCTCGACGGATGCCTCGCGGAGGCGCTTCACCGAGCCGAAGTGCCCCAGCAGCTCTTTCACCCGGGCCGGACCGAGGCCGGGCACCGTGCCGAGCACGGTCGAGATGTCGCGCTTGCGGGTCGCCCGCTGGTAGGTGATCGCGAAGCGGTGCGCCTCATCGCGGATGCGCTGGATGAGGAACAGCGCGTCGGAGTTGCGCGGCAGGATCACCGGGAAGTCGGAGTCGGGCAGCCAGACCTCTTCGAGGCGCTTCGCGATGCCGGCGAGCTGGATGCCCCGCACTCCCGACTCGTCGAGGGCGCGCTTCGCCGCGTTCACCTGCGGCTGGCCGCCGTCGACGAGCAGGAGTTGCGGCGCGTAGGCGAACTTCTTGCGGCGGGTCTCGCCGGTCTCGTCATCCCGCTCCGCGACCGGGGTCGCGGCTTCCTCCTTAAGGTAGGCGAGGCGGCGTGTGAGCACCTGGTAGATCGAGTCGGTGTCGTCGGTCGTCTCGGGGATCGAGAAGCGGCGGTACTGGTCTTTGCGGGGCAGCCCGTCCTCCATGACGACCATCGATGCGACGACGTTCGTGCCCGAGAGGTGTGAGACGTCGTAGCACTCGATGCGCAGCGGGGCATCCGTCATGCCCAGCGCGTCCTGGATGTCGTTCAGGGCCTGCGAGCGCGCGGTGAAGTCAGCGCTGCGGCGCGTCTTGTAGAGCGTGAGGGCGCCCTTGGCGTTGAGCTCGGCGGTCTGCGCGAGCTGCGCTTTGTCGCCGCGCTGAGCAGTGCGCAGGACGACCGCTCCCCCGCGGCTCGCGCCGTCGAACGCGGTGCGGCGGGCGGTGAGCCACTGCTCGAGCACGGCGCTGTCGTCGGGCACTTCGGGCACGATGACCTCGCGAGGTGGCGCGAAATCGCCGTCGTAGGCGTTCTGCAGCACCGTCTCGACGAGGTCGGCGAGCTCGAGGTCGAGCTCTTTGTCGACCACCCAGCTGCGGGTCCCGCGGATGCGGCCACCGCGCACGATGAACTGCTGCACCGCCGCCGCGAGCTCGTCGTGCGCGATGCCGAACACGTCGGCGTCGACGTTGTCGGAGAGCACGACGGCCGTCTTCTCCATCACGGCGGTGAGCGCCTGGATGCGGTCGCGGTAGCGGGCCGCCGCCTCGAAGTTCAGCTCGGCCGAGGCATCCGTCATCTCCTTCGTCAGCGTGCGCAGGTAGCGCTGGTCGCTGCCGGACATGAAGTCGACGAACTCGTTCGCGAGCTCGCGGTGCTCTTCGACCGTGACGCGGCCGACGCACGGCGCCGCGCATTTGCCGATGTCGGCCAGCAGGCAGGGCCGGCCGGTCTGCTCGGCGCGGCGGAAGACGCCGTCGGAGCAGGAGCGCATCGGGAACGCCTTGAGCATCAGGTCGAGCGTCTCGCGGATCGCCCAGACCTTCGTGTACGGGCCGAAGTAGCGGCTCGTCTTGTCTTTGCGGTTGCGGGTGACGAGCGCGCGGGGCACGTTCTCGCCCAGGGTGACGGCGAGGTAGGGGTAGCTCTTGTCGTCCTTGAAGACGACGTTGAACGGCGGGTTGTACTCCTTGATCCAGGTGTATTCGAGCTGCAGCGCCTCGAACTCGTTGCCGACCACGGTCCACTCGACGCTCGCCGCGGTCGTGACCATGCGGCGGGTGCGCTCGTGCAGATTGCGCAGCGGCTGGAAGTAGTTCGAGAGGCGGGCGCGCAGATTCTTCGCCTTGCCGACGTAGAGCACCCGCCGGCCGGCGTCGCGGAAGCGGTAGACGCCTGGCGCGGTGGGGATCTCGCCGGTCTTGGGCTTGTAGGGCACGGTCTGCGACGGCGCGCGGCCGTTGGTGATGCCCCGCGCCCGTGTCTCTTCTGCGCTCGGCGACACGGTCAGGCGGAGGCCTTCGCCTGCGTCACGTCGAGCCCGAGGATCTCGCGCAGGAAGTACCCGGTGTGGCTCGCCTCGACCCGGGCGACCTGCTCGGGAGTGCCCGTCGCGATCACCTGGCCGCCGCCCGCGCCGCCCTCAGGGCCGAGGTCGATGATGTGGTCGGCGCTCTTGATGACGTCGAGGTTGTGCTCGATGACGATGACCGTGTTGCCCTTGTCGACGAGGCTGCTCAAGACGAGCAGGAGCTTCCGCACGTCCTCGAAGTGCAGTCCGGTGGTCGGCTCGTCGAGGACGTACACGCTGCGGCCGTTGGTGCGGCGCTGCAGCTCGGTCGCGAGCTTGACGCGCTGCGCCTCGCCGCCGGAGAGCGTCGTCGCGGACTGGCCGAGGCGCACGTAGCCGAGGCCGACGTCGACCAAGGTCTTGAGGAAGCGGTGGATCGAGCTGATCGGCTCGAAGAACTCGGCCGCCTCGGCGATCGGCATGTCGAGCACCTCGGCGATGTTCTTGCCCTTGTAGTGCACCTGCAGGGTGTCGCGGTTGTAGCGCGCGCCGTGGCACACCTCGCAGTCGACGTAGACGTCGGGCAGGAAGTTCATCTCGATCTTGATCGTGCCGTCGCCCTGGCAGTTCTCGCAGCGGCCGCCCTTGACGTTGAAGCTGAACCGGCCCGGCTGGTAGCCGCGCGACTTCGCCTCGACCGTCTCACTGAACAGGGTGCGGATCTTGTCGAACACGCCCGTGTAGGTCGCCGGGTTCGAGCGCGGGGTGCGGCCGATCGGCGCCTGGTCGACGTGCACGACCTTGTCGAGGTTGTCGACGCCGGTGACCCGGGTGTGCTTGGCGGCGACCTTGCGGGCCCCGTTGAGGCGCTGCGCGAGCACCCGGTAGAGGATGTCGTTGACGAGCGTCGATTTGCCGGAGCCGCTCACGCCCGTCACCGCCGTGAAGACGCCGAGCGGGAACTCGACGGTCAGGTCCTTCAGGTTGTTGGCGTTGGCGCCGACCACCTGGAGCATGCGCTTCTTGTCGATCTTGCGGCGCTTCGGGGGGATCGCGATCGACTTGCGCCCAGCCAGGTAGTCGCCGGTGAGCGAGTCGCGATTGTCGACGAGCTCGTCATAGGTGCCCGAGTGCACGACCTTCCCGCCGTTGACGCCGGCGCCGGGGCCGATGTCGACGACCCAGTCGGCGGTGCGGATGGTGTCTTCGTCATGCTCGACGACGATCAGCGTGTTGCCGAGGTCGCGCAGCGCGACGAGGGTGTCGATGAGGCGGCGGTTGTCACGCTGGTGCAGCCCGATCGACGGCTCGTCGAGCACGTACAGCACGCCGGTGAGGCCCGAGCCGATCTGGGTCGCGAGGCGGATGCGCTGCGCCTCACCGCCCGACAGGGTGCCGGCGGCGCGTGCCATGTTGAGGTAGCCGAGCCCGACCTGGATCAGGAAGTCGAGTCGCAGCTTGATCTCGCGCAGCACCTGCGCGGCGATCGTGGCCTCGCGATCGGTGAGCTGGAGCCTGTTCATGAACTCGCGCGAGTCGGTGAGGCTGAGCTCAGCCACGTCGGCGATGGAGTGCTCGTGCACGAGCACGGCGAGCACCTCGGGCTTGAGGCGCTTGCCGTCGCAGACGGGGCAGGGAACCTCGCGCAGGAACTCGGCCCAGCGCTGGCGCTGCGTGTCGGTCTCAGCCTGTGCGTACTGTCGCTCGATGTAGGGCACGACGCCCTCGAAGCCGCTCGTGTAGCTCATCTCGCGCCCGAAGCGGTTGCGCCAGCGGACCTTCACCTCGAAGTTCTCGCCATGCATGACGGCGCTGCGGACGCGCTCGGGCAGCTGGTTCCACGGGGTGTCGAGGTCGAAGCCGAGATCATTGGCGAGGCCGGCGAGCAGCTTCTCGTAGTACTGGTAGAGGCTCTTGCCCTGGCTGGTCCACGGGATGATGACGCCCTCGGCGAGGCTCAGCTCGGGGTCGCCGAGTAGCAGCTCGTCGTCGACGGCCATGCGCACGCCGAGGCCGGAGCACTCGGGGCAGGCGCCGAAGGGCGCGTTGAACGAGAAGGTGCGCGGCTCGATCTCGGTCAGCTGGATCGGGTGGCCGTTCGGGCAGGCCAGCTTCTCGCTGAAGGTCACCCACGCGTCGGGCGAGTCGGCGGGTTCGTCGACGAAGTTCACATCGACGAGGCCGTCGGTGAGGCCGAGCGCCGTCTCGATCGAGTCGGTGAGGCGGCCGAGGATCTCGGGGCCGGCGACCAGGCGGTCGACGATGACGGAGATATCGTGCTTGTAGGACTTCTTCAGGGTCGGCGGCTCGGTGAGCGCGTGCTGCTCGCCGTCGACGAGAACGCGGGCGAAGCCCTTCGCCGCGAGCTCCTTGAAGAGGTCGACGAACTCGCCCTTCTTCTGCTTCACGACGGGCGCGAGAACCTGGTAGCGGGTGCGCTCGTCGAGCTCCATCAGCTGGTCGGCGATCTGCTGCACGGTCTGCCGCTGGATCTTCTCGCCGCACACGGGGCAGTGCGCGACGCCGATGCGCGCCCACAGCAGGCGCATGTAGTCGTAGATCTCGGTGATGGTGCCGACCGTCGAGCGCGGGTTGCGGTTGGTCGACTTCTGGTCGATCGAGACGGCAGGGCTCAGCCCCTCGATGAAGTCGACGTCGGGCCGGTCGACTTGGCCGAGGAACTGGCGCGCGTAGGCAGACAGCGACTCGACGTAGCGGCGCTGGCCCTCGGCGAAGATCGTGTCGAAGGCGAGCGACGACTTG
Source organism: Gryllotalpicola koreensis (assembly GCF_039538185.1). NCBI lineage: Bacteria > Bacillati > Actinomycetota > Actinomycetes > Micrococcales > Microbacteriaceae > Gryllotalpicola > Gryllotalpicola koreensis. Next base: position 460,454 of record NZ_BAABBW010000002.1, on the reverse strand, counting down.
CCTGAGCCGGACAGGCCGGTGAAGACGACGAGGGCGTCGCGCGGGATCTCGAGGTCGACGTTGTGCAGGTTGTGCACGCGGGCGCCGCGCACGCTGAGCTTGGCGCGCGAGTCGACCGGATGCACGTGCCCGAACGCTGCGGAAGAGGTGGGGGACGTCACCCGTCGAGTCTAGATTCGACCACCGACATTGCGCTGGGCGCGGCCCGGCAGCAGCGCCGCTCGGGGCAGCGGCGCTCGGGGCAGCGACACTCAGCGCAGCGGTGCCAGCCGGATTCCGCGTGCGCCGGCCGCCCAGGCGGCACGCAGATCGTCTGCGCTCACGACGCCGTCGGTGACCGTCAGCCGGTTGAACTTCGCGAAGGCCGGATTCTTGCTCGCGATGAGCGCATAGTCGGCGGTGGCGGCTCGCTCGGTGACGTCCATCGACACCCGCATCTTGACCAGCTTGCCGAGGAACCGCATGGTCACGATGTCGCCCGTGCGAAGATTCCGCGCCCAGCGTGCGGAGGTGCCGATCAGCAGCTCCCCGCCTTCGCGCTCGTAGGCGACCGGGATCCGGTATTCCTTGCCCGACTTGCGCCCGATCACGTAGAGCACCAGGAGGCGCTTACCCGCCAGGTGCGCGAGCCCGGGCGCCGCCAGCACGCCGCGCATCAGCACATTCATCGCCCGCTGGCCGGGAAGGGCGCGGGCTCCGTGCGGTTCGATCGTCCTGTCGGTCATCTCCGGCATCCGCTCGTCTGATATTGGTCGCCCCAATATTGGTTGTGCCAATATAGTACGCTCTCGGCGTCGCGGACAGTGATACACCTGAACCGTGCCTCTGCCTTCCCATGCGAACGACCGCACGCCCGATCGGGTGAAGAAGCGCCCGTCCTGGCTCGTCGGTCGTGCGCACGCCACTTCGCTCGGGCTGCTCGTCTCGGCGTTCGAGGCGAGCGGCACCGGTCTGCGGCCGTTCCACTACCGCATCCTCTCGGCGCTCGAGCAATGGGGCGCCGAGAGTCAGGCGGCCCTGGGTCGCGACACCGGCATCGACCCGAGCGACATGACGGCCGCGTTGGTTGAGCTCGAGGCACGCGAGTTCGTGACGCGCCGGGTCGACCCTGCGCACAAGCGGAGGAACATCGTGACGATCACCGCGAGCGGCGAACGGATGCTGCGTGAGCTCGATCACGTCATCGAGGGTGTGCAGCTGACCCTGCTGGCACCGCTTGATGCGGATGAGCAACGCCAGTTCACCGAACTGCTGACCCGAATCCTGACGCGCGAGAAGTGACCCTTCACCCAGAGGGCCTCTGCATTCGCAGCTGGGTTCGGATGCCTGCTTTCGAGTGCAGCCGGATCGGATCGCGCCCCGGCCACAGCAGCCAGTACTCAGCTCCGCGTCTCTCGATGCGCTCGCCGTGGTTGTGCAGCAGCAGATGATGTCGCTTGCAGAGCAGAATGCCGTCGCGTGTCTCGGTCTTGTGGTTCGCGGGGCTCTCACTCCACGGGTTGAGGTGATGTCCTTCGGTCGCATCCGGCGGCATCGGACAGTCGGTCCACAGGCAGCCGCCGTCGCGTTTGGCCATCGCCCGGCGCTGTTTCGGCGTGAACAGCCGCTGGTCCTTCCCGATGTCGATCGCCTGACCGCTCTCGTCGAACAGGATCGGGGTGAATCCGTCGCCGCACAGCATGCGCATGGCATCCGTCGCGGTGATCGGGGTGTCAGTGCCGTCGATCCATGCGATTCCCTGGTCGGGGCCTGCGCAGGTGACTCCGAAGCCCGCCCCTGAGCAGCCACGGTGATCGCCCGCATGGTGTCGGGCCAAGGCATTTTGTGCAGCCCGCGCCTTCGCGAGGTCCGTGGCGGTCACCGCCACCATGACCTGCGGCCGGTGCCGCGCGAGCAGCACGTTGCTCTCGGACTGACCGCCGCACTCCACGAGCTCGACGAGGGTGTCGGCCTGCAGCTGCTCGTTCGTCCGCGGGTCCTCATCGAGCTCACGGGCTCGTGCGATCTCGGCCGCATCGCGGAATCGCGGCCCGCCGAGTCGCGGCGAGAGCATCGTGCGGATCGGCCCATAGAAGCGCGCATCGGATTCCGGATCGAGGTCGATGTCGTAGTGCACCATGCCGCTCGCGCGCACGTGGCGCTTGAACGAGCGCAGCTCCTTCCGCTGCTCGGCCTCGTGTGCGGCGGCGAACGTGTCAAGCGACGCACGCGCGCGCTTGGCCGCTCTGGTGAGATCCTCCGGCGTCCAGCGGCCGGACCAGCAGTCGCCGATCAGCTCGAGCGCGGCCGTTCGCCACGCGGGCGCGAGGTCGCGCATCCGAGGTCCGCCGAGGGCCTGCCTGAGCGCATCCCCCTGCGGGGCGCTGAGCCAGCCGTTCCGCACCGCGACGGCGATCGGCGCGTCCCACTCGCCGGGCAGCGCCTTGAGGGCAGGAAGCGACCGCTCCCCCGGATCGAACGGCGGGGCGCCATCTGGCACGTGCACGGGCGCGATCGCCTGGGCGGTCTCGAGCAGCCCGCCGACGCGGATCAGCCGCGTCGCTTCGGCGCGCCCCACCCCGGCGAGGTCTTGAACCAACCCGATGCCGTCTTTGAAGCCACGCTGCTGCGCGAGCCCCTCGGTGCCGAGCTCTCGAGCCGACCTTCGCTCGATGTCGGCGGCGAGCAGTGAGATGGTCGCGCCGACGCTCGATCGGATGCCGCCCAGCACCCGCGTCGCCTGCGCTTCCTCGTCGGGCGTAAGCGCCCCGAGGTCGTCGGCACACGGAAGGGCCTCGGCCACCGTGGCGGCGAGGCTCTCCAGCGATTCGAGTACCGAAGACATGCCATCAGGCTAGACTGGGCCACCGACATTCAAGGGCTGATATCCGAATCTGTGTATGAATCCTTGATTTCGCTCCTGTGGACGGAAAGACCAGCACAGGCATCCGTGTCATCATTGATCCGTTCCCGCGGGCTCCGCACTCATCACCCGCCCGCTATGCCAGGGAACGGGACGAAGGAAACAGGAATGACGGACAGCACCGGTCTCGCGATCACGCGCTGACACTGCTGCCTGCCCGCTCCTGAAAGCCCAGGCTCCGCCGTGTCGGCGTACCACCCTCGACACGAACCGGAGCCTTCTCCATGCCTTCCGCACCCTCCGTCGTCCTGAACGACCTGACTTTCACCTGGCCAGACGGCGAACTCGCCGTCGATGGCCTCACCGGGGCCTTCGGCCGCGGCCGCACCGGACTCATCGGCGCCAACGGGGCCGGCAAGTCCACGCTGCTCCGGCTCATCGCCGGACATCTCACCCCGACCCGCGGGAGCGTCGCGATCACCGGCACCGTCGATTACCTGCCGCAGCACCTCACGATCGAGACGGATGCCACGCTCGCCGACCTTCTCGGTGTGCGCGCCGTCGTCGACGCCGTTCGCGCCATCACGAACGGCGACACGAGCCCTGAGCTCTTCGATGCCATCGGCGCCGACGGCTGGGACGCCGAGGAGCGCGCGGCCGCCGCGCTCGCCGCAGCGGGCCTGCCCGGGGAGCTCGACCGACGCGTCGGCGAGCTGTCAGGCGGCGAGGCGATGCTCGCCGGCGTGGTCGGGGTACGGCTGCGCGGGGCATCCGTCGCCCTGCTCGACGAACCCACCAACAACCTCGATGGCGACGCGCGCGAGCGGCTCTACGAGTTGGTGCGCGCCTGGCGCGGGGCGCTCATCGTGGTGAGCCACGACACGGCCCTGCTCGAGCTGATGGACGACACCGCCGAGCTGCGCGGCGGCGCGCTCACCGTGTTCGGCGGCCCGTTCAGCGCGTACCGCGCGTGGCTCGACGAGCAACAGGCGGCGGCGCGTCAGGCACTCGCGACCGCGAAGCAGCGGCTGCGCGTCGAGAGGCGCGACCGCATCAGGGCGGAGACGAAGGTGGCGCGCAGCGCCGCAGACGGCCGCAAGAAGCGCGCCAACGGGGATTTCGGCAAGGCCATGTTCGACGGACTCAAGAACTCGGGTGAGAAGTCGGCGGCGAAGATCCGCGGTCTGCATGCCGGTCGTGAGGCCGAGGCGCAGGCCGCGGTCGAGGCGGCGGACCTGTTGATCCGCGACGACGACCACATCGCCGTCGACCTGCCCGATCCGGGTGTCGCCCGGGGGCGGCGCATCGCGACACTCCGCGGCTCGGACGGGCGCGAGTTCATCGTGCAGGGGCCCGAGCGCGTCGCGCTCACCGGACCCAACGGCGCCGGGAAGACCACGCTCATCGAGAGGCTGGTGGCCGGTGACGGGCTGCTCGCCGACCGCGTCGCCTATCTGCCGCAGCGCATCGACACGCTCGACGAGCAGGCGACGGTGCTCGCCAACGTGGAACGCGCCGCGCCGAACACCACGACGGCTGAGCTGCGGAACCGGCTCGCGCGCTTCCTGATCCGCGGCGACGCGATCTCGCGCCCCGTCTCGAGCCTCTCCGGCGGCGAGCGGTTCCGCGTGGCGCTCGCGCGACTGCTGCTCGCCGACCCGCCCGCGCAGCTGCTCGTGCTCGACGAGCCGACGAACAACCTCGACCTCGACTCGATCGACCGGCTCGTCGAGGCGCTCGCCGCCTACCGCGGCGCGCTCATCGTCGTGAGCCACGACCGCGGATTCCTCGAGCGCCTGCACCTCGACGCGGAACTCCGGCTCGAGGCATCCGGAGTCCTCAGTCGGGTGTGAGCGCGCCGCCGGGCCGTGCGGAAGGGATTCGGGGGCGGCCCCGGCGTGTCGGCGCTCGTGCACGGCGTGTCGCGCCGAATCCCTTCCGCACGGTGAGGGAATCCTGCTCAGAAACGCGGTGGGATCAGGAGGCGCGGTGTATCTCGGCGCTCGAACGCGCGGCAGCCCCAGCTAGGCGCGCCGCAGCAGCCGGCCGAACAGCAGCGCGCCGAGGGCGAGCAGGGCGGCCGCACCCACCACGGTCGCAGGGACCCACGACGGCAGGGCGGCGCCGCGCAGCCAGAGCGTCAGCGCGAGCAGCCCCTCGGACGGCGCGGTGACCGCCGCTGCGATGAGCAGCGGCCGCGCGAAGACCCGTAACTCGACGCGCGCCCGCACCGGCGTGACAGCGGCCCGCGCGGCGAGGACGTGCGCGAGCGCGACGCCCGCGAGCACGGTATACGGATGCCACGCGCCGGCGCCCGCGGGCTGGATGAGCTCCGACAGCACGAGGCTCAGCATCGCCACCCAGGCGAGCTGCAGCCACGGCGAGACGGCGGCCGCGACACCGGCGAGGGCGGCGATCCAGCCCCAGGCATCGCCGGCGTGCAGTGCGGCGAGGGCGAGCAGCAGAACGCCGAGCACGGCGCGGACCGCCCAGGCGGGAAGCTCGCGGCCTCTCATCGCGACACCGCCGCAGGCCGGGCGGACGGATGCCCCGGCCGGGCGAGCGCCAGCAGGGCGGCGTCGCGCGCCGGATCGTCCTGTTCGAGCCCCCATGCGAGCACCTCGACACCGCCGCCACGCAGCGCCGTCAGGCGGTTGTCGCGATCCATCACGACAAGGCGGTGGGCGATGCGCCGTTCGACGGTGAGCTCGTTCGTGCGGGCGGGTGGAAGCACGTCGACGGCGATGACGCGGTGGCCCGTCGCCGCGAACTGCAGGGCGGAGGCGGCCGGGTGGTCGTCGAGGAAGGTCGAGAGCAGGTAGACGGCGGCGCCCTGCGTGACGAGCGGAGGGCGCCGCGTCGCACGCAGCGCCCCGGACGGACGGGTTGCGGCGATGGCGCGCAGCAGCCGGTCGAGATGGCGCGCGCCCGCGCCGGGGAGGGCGACCCTGCCCGGCACGGCGAGGTCGGCGAGCGCGACCCGATCGCCCTGTCTGATGTACCCGGCCGCGATCGCCGAGGCCGCCGCACGGGCGATGTCGAGCGAGGTCGTGCCGCTGTTCAGCGGGTCGAAGTGCGCCCACGTGTCGACGTTCTCGCCCACGTCGTCGGCGCTGTCGATCACGACGAACACGGTCGCGTCGGCCTGCGCCCGGGTCCGGCGCACGTAGAGCTCGCCGGGCTCCCTGGCGAGCCGCGCCGTCGCCTTCCAATCGATGCGGCGCAGCCGGTCACCCGGCCGGAAGCGGTCGATGTCGTGGAAGTCGCCGCCGTCGCCTGGGCGGGAGGAGTCGTGCGAGCCGGTGAGCCCGGTGAGCCGCGGCGGCAGGGGAAGCGCGCCGATCGGAGTGAAGGCCGGGTCGACGGTGCGATCGACCGCGACAGGCGCGGCCACGTCGGTGATGAGCGCCGACCCCGCGGCGACCAGCCGCAGATCGACCGCGACGACGCGCTGCGGCCCGGAGTGCGGCGCGGGCACACGGCCGCGCACGTCGATGGGCCGAGCGGGCGAGGCCGCGAGCACGTGCAGCCGCGGCCGCACGCCGAGCTCGAGGACCCGCAGCTGCACCGCCTCGACGCCCGGCGGTGTCTCGAGCCGCACCCGATAGCCGATGGAGTGCTCGCGGGCGGCGCGGTCGGCAGTGAGCTGCACGTCAAGGGGCGCCGCGGGCGAGGCATCCGTCGCCTGCCTGCCGCTGGCCGCATGCGGACGCCGATCCCACGCCCAGGCCGCCAGTGCGAGCAGCGGCAGGCCCATCACGACCACGTCGGCGTGGCCGACCGCGACGCCGGCGCCCGCGGTGAGGAATCCGACCGCGATCGCGCCGGTCTGCGCGACGGTGAGCCGCCACCGCGGCGACGGCTCGGACGGCCTCGGCGCGCTCATGCGCCGCCGGAGCCGCCCAGGGCGCCGACGGCCGGCGGGCCGGCGACCACGCCGACGAGCTCGGTCACCACATCGCGCGGGTTGACCCCGGTCGCCCAAGCCTGCGCCGTGAGCGAGAGCCGGTGCGCGAGCACCGGGATCGCCACCGCCTTCACGTCGTCGGGCGTCACGAAGTCGCGGCCCGCGATCACCGCGCGGGCGCGAGCGACGAGCATGAGCCCCTGCGAGCCGCGTGGCGACGCGCCCACCTGCACCGAGGCGTGGCCGCGGGTCGCGACGGCGAGGTCGACGCAGTACGCCACGATGTCGGGGTCGACGTGCACCGTCTCGACGCCGGCTTGCATCGCCGCGAGCGTCTCGGCCGTCACCACGGGCTCCATCGTCGCAAGCTCGTGCCGGCGCGCGACGCGGGCGAGCAGCACCCGCTGCTCTCCCTCGCGCCCCGGGTAGCCGACCGCGAGCCGCACCATGAAGCGGTCCAGCTGCGCCTCGGGCAGCTGATAGGTGCCCTCGAACTCGATCGGGTTGCTCGTCGCGACGACATGGAACGGCTTCGGCAGCGGGAAGCTGCGCCCCTCGACCGTGACCTGCCCTTCGGCCATCGCCTCGAGCAGCGCCGACTGCGTCTTCGGCGAAGTGCGGTTGATCTCGTCAGCGAGGAACAGGCCCGTGAACACGGGACCCTCGCGGAACACGAACTCCCCCGTGCCGGGCTGGTAGACGTACGACCCCGTGATGTCGGAGGGCAGCAGGTCGGGCGTGCACTGCAGCCGACGGAAGTCGAGGCCGAGGGCCGCCGCGAGGCTGCGCGCGGCGAGCGTCTTGCCGAGCCCTGGGACGTCCTCGAAGAGCACGTGGCCGCCCGCCAGGATCGTCGCGAGCGCCGTCGCGAGCGGCTCGCGCATGCCGACGACGACGCTGCCGACCCGGTCGAGCACCTCGTTCGCGAGGCGCGAGATCTCGGCGACGGCGAGCGGCGCCGCCTCGGGCTGCGCGTCGGTCATGCGAGCTCCTTCACTCGATCGAGGGCGTCCAAGCAGGCGAGCAGCGCCGACTGGCTGGGCATGCTCGACACGTTACTGTGCAGCGTCCGGTAGGCGCGCGTCCCGAGCAGCGACTCGATGGCCGCCCGATCGGATTCCGCGTCGAGGTCGAGCCCCCGCTGCGCCAGCCGGTCCCGCGCGACGGCCCGGACCCGGTCGAGGGCACGCAACTGCACGTGGCCGCGCAGATCGGCGACCGCCCAGCCGAGCACGTGCACGTCGTCGCGGGCGCCCGGGCCCGTCTCGGGCTCGCGCTTCGGCCAGATCGGCTCCTCGAGGCCGGGCATCGCGCGCCACAGGGCGATCGCCGCGGCGCCGACGAGCGCGAGCGCGACCGCCCACCACGGCGAGGCGCCGAAGAACCACACCGCGACGCCGACGATCACGCCGACCGCCACAGCCGGCCCGAGCACGCGGGCGCGCACGAGCGCCCTCACCGGCGCGCCCGCAGGATCGGCTCATGCCACGAGTCGAGCAGCCTCTCGATGGCGGAGCGCGCCGCCCGCACCTCGGCGGAGGAGATCGGATGCCCGCCGAAGCGCACGGCCTGATAGACGTCCACCAGCTGAGCGGCCGCCCCGGCGTCGGCCTGCACCCGGGTGATCACACGTGCCGTGAACTCGGTCGGCGTCTCGGCCGGGCGCCGCTCGACGCCGGAGTCCTCGGCGGCGGACTGCAGCCCGAGCCACGCTCGAACGACCGCGTCGGCGGGCTCCCGCTGCTCGTCGAGCGCGTCCAGCGCGAGCCGCAGGCCGCGGTGGACGATCGGCGCGTCGGGCTCGGCGTCGGGGTCATGCCCGAGGTCGTCGGGCAGCGGCGGCGCATCGGCTTCGACGGCGGTGAGCACAGGGAGTGTGCGACCGCGCCCGCGCGCCCGTAGCACGGCCCGCAGCATGAACCAGAGCAGCACGGCCGCCGCGATCAGCAGGATCACGGTGAGCACGAGCGGGCCGGCCACCGAGTCGGTGCCGTGCAGCTGGGGCTCGCTCGGTGGCAGCGTCGAAGTGTTCGTGGGCGCGGGCTGCCGCGGCGGCGCGACCTGCCCCGGCACCCAGACAGGTCCGCCGAAGTGCGGCACTCCCCCGAACGACACCGCCGCGATCAGGACGACGCCGAGCACGGCGCATCCGATCAGCGTGCGGTGCCGGCCCACGCGGCTCCGGAGACTCGGACGGTTCAGGCGTGCCCCGCCTTCTCCATCTGCCGCAGCTCCTTCTTGAGGTCGGAGAGCTCGTCGCGCAGCCGGGCGGCCAACTCGAACTTCAGCTCGGCGGCGGCCTCGAGCATCTGCCCGTTGAGGTCCGCGATCAGGTTCTCGAGCTCGGTGGCGCCCTGGGCTGCGATTCCGACGCGCTGCGTCTTCGCGCCCTTCCCCTTGCCCTTCCCGCCGTCGCGGTCGGCCATCAGCTTCGCGGTGTCGGCCTCTTCGCGGGCGAGCACCTCGGTGATGTCGGCGATGCGCTTGCGCAGCGGCTGCGGGTCGATGCCGTGCTCGGCGTTGTACGCGATCTGGATCTCGCGGCGGCGGTCGGTCTCTTCGATCGCCGACTTCATCGAGTCGGTCATCGTGTCGGCGTACATGTGCACCTCGCCCGAGACGTTGCGCGCCGCGCGGCCGATCGTCTGGATGAGCGAGGTGCCCGAGCGCAGGAAGCCCTCTTTGTCGGCGTCGAGGATCGCGACGAGCGACACCTCGGGCAGGTCGAGGCCCTCGCGCAGCAGGTTGATGCCGACGAGCACGTCGAAGACGCCCTGGCGCAGCTCGGTGAGCAGTTCGACGCGCCGCAGGGTGTCGACGTCGGAGTGCAGGTAGCGCACCCGCACGCCCGCCTCGGTGAGGAAGTCGGTCAGCTCTTCGGCCATCTTCTTCGTCAGCGTCGTGACGAGCACCCGCTCGTCGCGCTCCGTGCGCGTGGTGATCTCCTCGAGCAGGTCGTCGATCTGCCCCTTCGTCGGTTTGACGACGACCTTCGGATCGACGAGTCCCGTCGGGCGGATGATCTGCTCGACGATGCCGTCGGCCACCCCGAGCTCGTACCGGCCGGGGGTCGCCGACAGATACACGGTCTGCCCGACGCGGTTCTTGAACTCGTCCCACGTGAGAGGGCGGTTGTCGAGGGCGCTCGGCAGCCGGAATCCGTGCTCGACCAGCGTGCGCTTGCGGCTCGCGTCGCCCTCGTACATCGCGCCGATCTGCGGCACCGTCTGGTGCGACTCGTCGATGACGACGAGGAAGTCGTCGGGGAAGTAGTCGAGCAGGCAGGTCGGCGGCTCGCCGGGATTGCGGCCGTCGAGATGCCGCGAATAGTTCTCGATGCCGGAACAGAAGCCGATCTGCTCGAGCATCTCGAGGTCGAAAGTCGTGCGCATGCGCAGCCGCTGCGCCTCGAGCAGCTTGCCTTGGCGCTCGAGCTCCTCCAGCCGCTCGGCGAGCTCCTCGCGGATCGTGCCGATGGCGCGGTGCACCGCCGCCTGGCTCGCCGCGTACTGCGTGGCCGGGGCGATCGACACCGAGTCGAGCTTCTGCAGCACCTGCCCCGTGAGCGGGTGCAGCAGCGAGATCGCCTCGACCTCGTCACCGAACAGCTCGATGCGCACCGCGTTCTCGTCGTAGATCGGGATGATCTCGATCGTGTCGCCGCGCACCCGGAACTTGCCGCGCGAGAAGTCGATGTCGTTGCGCTCGTACTGCGCGTCGACGAAAGTGCGGATCAGCCGGTCGCGGCCGACCTGGTCGCCGACCTGCAGCACGGTCATCGCGCCCAGGTACTCGTCGACGGCACCCAGGCCGTAGATGCAGGAGACGGTCGAGACGACCACCACATCGCGCCGCGACAGCAGCGCGTTCGTCGTCGAGTGCCTGAGGCGCTCGACCTCGGCGTTCACCGACGAGTCCTTCTCGATGAAGGTGTCCGTCTGGGGCACGTAGGCCTCGGGCTGGTAGTAGTCGTAGTACGAGACGAAGTACTCGACGGCGTTGTTCGGCATCAGCTCGCGGAACTCGTTCGCGAGCTGCGCCGCGAGCGTCTTGTTGTGCGCGAGCACGAGCGTCGGCCGCTGCACCTGCTCGATGAGCCACGCGGTGGTCGCCGACTTGCCCGTTCCGGTCGCGCCGAGCAGCACGACGTCGGTCTCGCCGGCGTTGATGCGGGCGGCGAGCTCGGCGATCGCCTGCGGCTGATCGCCGCTCGGCTCGTATTCGCTGATCACCTCGAAGGGACGCACGGCGCGCGTGGGTTGGGCCATGCATTCAGTCTAGGAAGCAGGTGTGACATTGAGCCGGGCCGCATCGCCGACCCCCAGCTCGAGCACGGCGCCCGCACCACGGAAGCGCACGTCGTGCGTCACGAGCACCCGGGTCTTCTCGCGCAGCGCGGCGGTCAGATCGGCGATGAGCGCCGTCGCCGCCTCGTCGTCGAGGTGCGCGGTCGGCTCGTCGAGCAGCACGACGTCGGCCTCGGCGAGCAGAGTGCGGGCGACCGCGACGCGCTGCCGCTGCCCGCCCGAGAGGAACGCCCCGGCCGCCCCGATCGGCGTGTCCAACCCGAGGGGCAGCGTCTCGAGCAGCGGGCCGAGGCCGACCCTCTCGAGAACGGCGTGCAGCTCGGCATCCGTCGCCTGGTCCTCGCGCCCGCGCGCGATCTGCAGGTTGCCGCGCAGCGTCGAGTCGAACAGGTGGCCTTCCTGCGGACACCAGGCGACGCGGTGCCGCAGCTCCTCCGCGTCGAGCCGCGCGGCATCGGCATCGTCGACGAGATAGCGGCCCGACGTCGGCGCGAGATAGCGCAGCAGCACGCCGAGCAGCGTCGTCTTGCCGCTGCCAGACGGCCCCGTGACGACGAGCGTCTCGCCCGCCCGCGCGGCCGCCGTCACGTGGGCGAACACGTTCTGCTCGGCATGCGGGTAGCGGTAGGCGATGTCGTCGAGACGGATGCCGCGCACGGGCGCCACCGGCGCACCGGGCTCCTCGTGCTCGGCCTCATCGGCAGCCACGGTCACAGGGCTCACGCGACGAAGCACCTGCGCGAGCTCCGGCCAGTGCTGCGCGGCGCCGATGGCCTCGAGCACCGGCTCGATGAGCGCGAGCGGGGTGAGCACGAGCACGGCGATGAGCGGGACGGGCAGCGCGCCTGCCGCGTGCGCGTGCGCCGCCAGCAGCAGCATGCCGATCGCGGTGGCGGCGCAGACGAGCACGGCGAGAGCGGAGCCCGCTCCCAGCGCGGTCGAGGTCCGGGTGGCGGATGCCGCGGCTCGCCGGCCCAGCCGCGAGACCTCCTCGAGCTCGCCCTCGGCCGCGCCGTTCGCCGCGAGGTCGTCGCGCGCGGTGAGGAGTGCCGCGACCCGCCGCACGACCGCCGAGCGGTCGAGGTCGCGTCCTCGGGAGGCACGGGCGTCGGCGGCGATCGCGACCGCCGCTCCCCCGCCGAGCGCGACGGCGCAGCAGGCGAGCAGCAGCAGGCCGGCCGGCGCCCAGAGGATCCAGAGCGCGACGACCGCGCCCGCCAGCGCCACGACGCCGGAGGCGAGCGGCACGACCACCCGCGGCGCGAGGTCGCGCACGCGATCGCCGTCGCCGATGAGCCGGTCGAGGGTGTTGGCGGCGGTGAGCTCGACGCGTCCCGCCGGCCCCTGGGCGGCGAGACCGCGCCACAGTCGCATGCGCAGCTCGGTGAGGTCGGCGAACACGGCGTCGTGGGTGACGAGCCGCTCGGCGTAGCGCAGCGCCGCGCGGCCGATGCCGAAGAAGCGCACGCCGACGATCGCGACCTCGAGGAAGAGGATCGGCGGGTGCTCTGCCGCCCGCACGATCAGCCAGCCGGAGAGCGCCGTGAGTGCCGTGGCGAAGAGCGCCGCGAGCGTGCCGAGGCCGATCGCGCCGGCGAGCTTCCAACCGGCGGGGGCGAGCACCCGCCCCAGCTCGCGCAGGGCGGCGAGGCGCGCCCCCGCACGGGCCCCTCTGTCTCCCCCGGTCGTCACGAATGCCCGCTTCGAGGCCGGCTGGGTGGGCGTTTGTGACGACCCGCCGTCGGGGTCCGCGCGCGGGTCGTCGGAAAAGCGCGCCTCAGGGGCGGAAAGCGGTGAGAACGTGACGACCGGGGACCCAGCTGCGGGCTCGACCGGGCTCAGCGCCACACGCTCGTCGGCGAGGGCGCGCAGCTCGGGGTCGTGCGAGGCCACCACCACGGCGACGCCCCGAGCCGCGAGCGCCGCGATCTCGGCGCGCACCACCGCGGCCGACGCGGCGTCGAGGTGCGCCGTCGGCTCGTCGAGCAGCGCGACGCGCACCCCCGCGTCGACGCGGACGAGCACGCGCGCGAAGGCCAGCCGCCGCTGCTCCCCAGGCGACAGTCGTGCCGGGTCGGCATCGGGCAGGCCCAGCCGCTCGAGCAGGGACGAGGCTGAGGCATCCGTCGCCCCATAGGCGCCCAGTTCGGCGGCCGCCCCCTCGCGCGCGAACTGCGGGTGCTGGGGCAGCCACGCGAGCTCGCGCGGCGCAGCGACAGAACCGGTGACGACCGCCTCGGCGTCGAGCTGTGCGCCCCGCCCCGCGAGCACGCGCAGCACCGTCGACTTGCCGGCGCCGCTCGGCCCCTCGAGCGCGAGCACCTGGCGCGGCCGCACCTCGAACGAGACCGAGCGAACGGCATCAGAGCCGCGCCCCGCATGCCGCACCGCCAGGGCGTGCACGCTGACGCCGGATTCCGCGACGGTCCGCACGAGCGGGGTCGAGACGGATGCCCCGTCCAGAACCTCCTGCACCCGCCGCCGGGCGTCGAGCCCCGTCTGCGAGGCGTGGAACGCGGAGCCGATGTCGCGGAACGGCGCGTAGCACTCCGGCGCGAGGACGAGCGCGATGAGACCCGCTTCGAGCGGCATCGTCCCGGCGACGAGCCGCACGCCGACGAACACGGCGACGACCGCGACCGAGAGCGTCGCGATCAGCTCCAGCGCGAGCGCCGAGAGGAACGCGGTGCGCAGCGTGCCGAGCGACGTCACCCGCCAGTCGTCCGACAGCTTCCGCAAGGCGGCGCTCTGCTCGCGCACCCGCCCGAGGCCGATCAGCACGGGCAGGCCGCGGGCGAGCTCGACCATGTGGTCCGACATCCGCGTGAGCGCGTTCGTCGCGGTCGCAACCGAATCCCGCGTGTGCAGCCCGATGAGCGCCATGAAGACGGGGATCAGCGGGATCGTCAGCACGACGATGAGGGCCGAGACCCAGTCGGCGGCGAGGATGCGCAGGCCCACGAGCAGCGGCACGGCGACCGCGCCGACCAGGGTCGGCAGGAACACCGTGTAGTAGCGGTCGAGCTCGTCGAGCCCGGTCGTCGCGACCGTCGTCGTCGCGCCGACACCGCCGCGGGCATCCGTCACGGCGCGATCCAGCACGCGCGCGCGCAATTTCTCCTTCACGCCGAGCGAGACGCGGGCGGATGCCGCCTGCAGCCCCCACGTCGCGAGTCCGCGCAGCACCGCTCCCAGCAGCCCGATCCAGATGGCTCCCCGCCAGGCATCCGTGTGCTCGAAGAGCGCGGCGAGCCCGCTCGCCACCCCCTGCGCGACGAGCACGAGCCCCGCCGCTTTGACGGCCCCGAGCAGCCCGAGCAGGTAGAGCGCGGGCCGCCCGAGGTCGTCGAGAACGGGCTTCACTTGGCGAAGGGCTGCGTCGCGGCGTCGGAGCGCCCGGTCGCGGCGGCCACGGCCGCCTGGAACGGCGTCGCGTCGGGGATCGAGTCGCTCGACAGCCGGCGGCGGAACACCCAGTAGGTCCATACCTGGTAAGCGAGCACGAGCGGCACGCCGATCAGGGCCACCCACGACATCACCTCGAGCGTGTACGGCGCGGCCGAGGCGTTCGAGACCGTGAGGTCCCACGCGTGGTTGGTCGACGACGGCAGCACGACGGGGTACATCGCCTCGAAGATCGTCGCCGTGCCCGCGACGATGAAGATGCCGAGGCCGAGGAAGGCGAGCCCCTCCTTCCGCGCCCGCGCCTCGATCGCCCACCACACGACGGCGGCGACACCGATGACGAGGGTCACCCAGGCGACCGGGTGGCCGCTCTTCACGGTGACCCAGATCGCCCAGAGCGCGATCGGCACGAGGCATACGAGACCCCATGGCCAGGCGAATGCCGCCGCGCGCTCACGAACCGGGCCGTCGGTCTTGAGCGCGAGGAAGTCGGCGGAGTGCACGAGAGCGAAGCCGACGACCGCCAGGCCGCCGAGCACGGCGTAGCCGTTGAACCACGCGAACGGCCCGCCGGTCATGTCGCCGTGCGCGTTGAGCGGCAGCCCGGTCGAGGTGAGCGCGAGGCCCGCGCCGATGCCGAACGCGGCGACGAAGGAGCCGAGCGCGAGGCACCAGGTCCACACGTCGACCCAGCGCTGCGAGTTCCCCTTGCCGCGGTACTCGATCGCGACCGCCCGCAGGATCAGCCCCAGCAGCACGAGGATCAGCGGGATGTACAGCGCCGAGAACAGCGACGCGTACCAGAACGGGAACGCGGCGAAGGTTGCGCCGCCGGCGGTCAGCAGCCACACCTCGTTGCCGTCCCAGACGGGGCCGATGGTGTTCAGCATGACGCGGCGGTCCTTCTCGTCGCGCCCGAGCAGCACCATGTGCATCGCGACGCCGAGATCGAAGCCCTCGAGGAAGAGGTAGCCGGTCCACAGGACCGCGATGAGGATGAACCACAGGGTGGGCAGGAAATCAACCATGATGCTCTCTCCTCCCTAGTACGCGAACGCCAGGACGTCGTCGGACGACTTCGCGCCGCCGCCCGGCCCGCCGGCATCCGTGTCGTCGGGTCTCTTGCCGAGCTCGGGGATCGCACTCGCCGCGCCGCCGCGCACGTACTTCGTGATCAGCCAGACCTCGACGATCATCAGGATCAGGTACAGGCCGCCGAGCGACGCGATCGAGAAGATGAACTCCCCCGCGGTCACGTTGGGCGAGCTCGCCACCTGGGTGAGCAGGAAGATCTTGTCGTCTCCCGTCGGGTTCGGCGCCACGACGAACGGCTGGCGTCCCATCTCGGTGAAGACCCAGCCCGCCGAGTTGGCGGCGAAGGGGGCGAGGATGCCGAGCAGGGCGAGCCGCATGACCCACGGGTTCCGCGGCACGGTGCCCTTCCGCGTCATCCACAGTGCGACGAGCGCGGCGAAGGCCGAGAGCGCGCCGAGGGTGATCATGACCCGGAATCCCCAGTACGTCACCGGCATCAGCGGCACGTAGTTGATCTCGTTGCCGTTGGAGGCCTGCGTGCCGTAGCGCTCCTGATAGATCGGGATGAGCTGGTTCACGCCCTTCACCGGCGTGTCGAAGTTGCCGTTGGCGAGGAAGGACAGCACGCCGGGCACGGTGATGACGTCGCGCACGCTGTGGCAGCTCTCCGCGTTCCACGCGCCGAACGACAGCAGGGAGAAGTCGGTCGTCGTGTCGCACGCGGCCTCGGCGGCGGCCATCTTCATGGGCTGCTGCACGAACATGAGCTTGCCCTGCTGGTCACCCGTCAGGAACACGAAGACGAAGGCGACGATCGCGACCCAGGCGCCGGCCCGCAGCGAGTCGAGCCACAGCCGGTGGTCGAGGGCGTCGCGGCCGGGGATCTCGGGGTTCTCGCCCGCGATGACGCGCCCGTCGGCGCCCACGGTGTCGATGCCGTCCTTGCGGCGCTGCCAGAGCTGGTACCAGCTGATGCCGAGCAGGAACATGCCGCCCACCATCAGCGAGCCGAGGATCGTGTGCAGGAACGACCAGATCGCGGTGTTGTTGCCGAGGATCGCCCAGATGTCGTTCATGACCGGCTGTCCGTGCTCGAGCACGACGCCGACCGGGTGCTGCATCCACGAGTTCGCCACGATGATGAAGTACGCCGAGACGATCGAGCCGGCGACCGCGATGCAGAGCGTGGCGGTGTGGATGCCCTTGGGCAGCCGCCCCCAGCCGAAGATCCACAGGCCGAGGAAGGTCGACTCGAGGAAGAACGCGAGCAGCGCCTCCATCGCGAGCGGGGCGCCGAAGATGTTGCCGACGAAGCGGGAGTACTGCGACCATGCCAGGCCGAACTGGAACTCCTGCACGATGCCGGTGGCGACGCCCATGATGAAGTTGATCAGGTAGAGCTTCCCCCAGAACTTCGTCGCACGGTAGAAGCGGTCGTCGCCCGAGCGGTGCCAGCGGATCTGGAAGTAGGCGACCACCGGCCCGAGGCCGATCGTGAGCGGCACCATCCAGAAGTGGTAGACGGTCGTGATGCCGAACTGCCAGCGGGCGATCAGCACGGGGTCTAACGCGGTCAGATGCACTGCTTTGTCCTCTCGGACGTGCCCTTTCGGGCTGCCCTTGCGGGCGACTGATGAGAAAGGTGCCGGCTCGCACCGACTTCTACATAACGTAGAACTTGTTACTTTCTACCACGCGTAGAATAGCGCCGTGGCATCGCTAGGGGAACTGGAACGCGCGGTGATGGATCTGCTCTGGCAGTCCCCCGCCCCGCTCGCGGCGGCCGAGGTGCGCGACGCGCTGCCGGGCTCCCCCGCGATCACGACCGTGCTCACGGTGCTGACGCGCCTCGAGGCCAAGGGCTTCGTCACGCGCGACCGGGGCCGCCGCCCGCACCTGTTCGGTGCGACCCTCTCGCGTGATGACTACATGGCCGAGCTGATGCACGAGGTGCTGGGCTCGGCACCCGACCGCGAGGCGGTGCTGGCGCGCTTCGTCGGCCGTGCGAGCAAGAGCGAGACGGATCATCTCCGTAAGCTTCTCGGGTCGTAGGGCGCTGACGCAGTGACGAAAGTCCTGATCCTCGGCATGATCGCGGTTGCGCTGGCCTGGCCGGTGCCCGTTTTGCTCGCACGCGCGAGATGGACGATACGGATGCCTGCCGTGGCCATGCTCTGCTGGCAGGCCATCGCCGTGGCCGGCGGCCTGTCCATGATCGGCGCGCTCTGGTCCGTCTCGGAGGGGGCCGCGGCCCTGCTCGCGCTGCACCTGCTGCTGAACCTCGGCCTGACGGCCGTCGGCACCTCACGGCAGCGCCGCCGCCACCGGCAGCTCGTCGAGCTGCTCTCGACGCCGATGCCCGACCGGCCGGGGACACGCCTCATCGAGAACGAGGCGCCCGTGGCCTATTGCCTGCCGGGCGTGCCGCGCTCGGTGACCGTGCTCTCCGACGGGCTGCTGCGCCTGCTCTCCGAGGAGGAGCTCGCCGCCGTCGTCGCGCACGAGCGCGCCCATATGACCCAGCATCACCACATCGTGCTGATGGCGTTCAAGGCGTGGCGCACGGCTCTGCCGTGGTTCCCGATCGCGAGCCGCGCCGAGGAGGCGGTGGCGCTGCTCGTCGAGCTGCTCGCCGACGACGACGCGCGGCAGGTCGTGCCCGACAGTGTGCTCGCCTCGGCCGTCACCGCGGTCGCGGGCACGGATGCCGCGGCCGTCGCGCCCCGCGTCGCGCGCCTCCGCGGCGCGTGACCGCACCGTCGGATCTTGAACAAATCCTGAACTGGGAGTGACGTGTTCGGGGTACCTGGCTGATAGCAAGGATGTGCAGTGCATTCGCACGAGCAGCCGATCGGAGCCGCACATTGAGTACTCAGACATCCGTCTCTCCCCCGAAGCAGGGCGCGAGCCCCATTCTGCACAGGGTGCGCGGCAAGGTGCTTCTGCTCCTGTGCGTGATGTACGCGATCTCGTATCTGGACCGCACGAACATCTCCACCGCCGGCCCCACGATCATGGGCGCGCTGCACCTGAACGCGACGCAGTTCGGCATCGCGGTCTCGGCGTTCTCGATCCCCTACGCGCTGCTGCAGATCTTCGGCGGGAACCTGGGCGAGCGCTTCGGCGCGCGCAAGTCGCTGTTCTGGATCGGCGTGCTCTGGGGTGTCGCCACGATCGCGACCGGCTTCTCCGTCGGCCTGTGGTCGCTCGTGGGCGCGCGCCTGCTGCTCGGGCTCACCGAGTCCGCCGCGTTCCCGACGGCGACCAGCGCCATGTCGCGCTGGGTGCCGCCCGACCGCAATGGCTTCGCCCAGGGCGTCGTGCACTCCGCCTCGCGCCTCGGCAACGCCGTCGCCCCGATCCTCGTCGGCGGCCTGATCATCTGGGGCGACAGCCTCGACACCTTCCTCGCGGGCTGGCAGATCTCGTTCCTGCTCGTTGGCCTGCTCAGTGTGATCTGGGCGCTGATGTGGATGATCTCCTACCGCGACCGTCCGCAGAACCATCCCAAGGTCACGGAACTGGAGCTCTCCGAGATCCCGCGCGAGCTTGAGAAGGCCGCCCGCCCGGCAACGCCGTGGGTGCGGCTGATCCGGACGATCCTGCCCGTAGCGATCGTCGACTTCGGCTACGGCTGGGTGCTGTGGGTGTTCCTCACCTGGATCCCCACGTTCCTCTCCGACACCTTCGACCTGCCGCTGTCGAAGTACGCGCTGTTCACCTCGGTGGTGCTCGTCGGCGGTGTCGTGGGCGACACCGTCGGCGGCGTGTTCGCGGACTTCCTGCTGCGCCGCACGGGGAACCTGCGCAACTCGCGCCGCACCGTGCTCCTCGTGGGGCTGATCGGCTCGATGGTCTGGCTCGTGCCCCTGCTGTTCGGCCATACGCTGGCCGTCGCGACGGTCTCGCTGTCCCTCTCGTTCTTTTTCCTCGAACTGTGCAACGCGACGCTCTGGGCGATCCCGATGGACGTCGCCCCCGAGTGGTCGGGCACCGCGAGCGGCATGATGAACACCGGATTCGGCGTCGCCGGCATCTTCTCGCCGATCGTGTTCGGTGCGATGGTCGACTCGGTCGGCTGGCAGTGGCCGTTCGGCCTCTCGATCGCACTGCTCGCGGCCGTGGCTGTGGTCGCCGCCATTATGAAGCCGCGGCGCGTGCTTCCGCTCGGTGTCGACGACGTCGCGGACGCCCGGTGAACCACAGGCTCGCCGGGCTGCGGCGCAGCAGCTCCGTGAGCCCGATGGCGCCCAGCACGACGATCAGATAGGCGGCGAGCGACAGCCACGGATCGGGCACGGCCTTCGCGAACCAGCCGTCCGCGACCCACAGCAGGGTCCACAGGATCAGCGGGTGCGACAGGAAGATGCCGAAGGAGCGGTCCGTCGCCGTGTCGACCGACCGGGCGAGCAGGCTGCCCTCTCGGCGCCTGTCGGACCACAGGCTGCCGATCGCCGTGAAGCCGAGCCCGACCCCGACGCCCCAGACCACGATCGCGGGCTGCACGGGCGAGCCGGCCGAGTACAGGCTCGCCCCCGTCGCCACCTGGATCGCGAACACGCCGAGGTAGACGGCCGCGCACGCGAGGGTGATGAGGCCGACGAGGCCGCGGTGCCGGGCGACCCAGCCGAGGAATCCCTCGCCGTGGTCGGCGCAGATCGCGCCGGCGAGGATGAAGAAGCTGTAGCTGAAGAAGTACTGCTTGTCGTAGGCGACGAAGCCGGGCAGCACGTGCGGCCAGTAGTGGTACCAGCTCATCAACCCCAGCTGCAGCACGGCCGCCGCCGCGAGCACGACGTAGTGGCCACGGCCGCGGGTCTTCTGGACCAGCCACGCGATCGCGGGGACGAGCAGGTAGACCTGCATCGTCACGAGCAGGAAGTACAGGTGGTACCAGGCCGTGCCGGTGAGCACGGAGTGCACGTAGTCGAGCAGGAAGCCGCCGACGCTCGGGTCGTGGTGGGTGCGCGGGTAGTCGTAGAGCAACTGATAGACGAACGACCACACCAGGTAGGGCACACCGACGAGCAGGAAGCGGCGCGGCCAGAACCTCCGCATCGGCACAGGTTTGTGGAAGTAGCTCCACATCAGCACGAAGCCCGTGATCCAGAAGAACGGCTCGCGGGTGAAGTGCAGCAACGCGAGCAGCACGTGCAGGCCGACGCCGTCGGACGGCGCGGTGTGGCTGATCGTGTGCACCCCGATGACCGACGCGAACGTCAGGATGCGGATGACGTCGATCTCGTGGATGTGCCGGCGCTTCCTGACCGGTGTGCTCTTCGGCTCGGCGGTGGGTTCCGTCGCTTCCGTCACGCGTCGTCCTCCTGGAGCGCCGCACGGATGCGCGCGCGCTGCACCTTCCCCGTCGCCGCCCGCGGCAACTCGTCGGTCACGGTGAGCTCCACCGGGCGCAGATGGCGCGGCAGCTCGGCGGCGGCGCGCTCGAGCAGCGCGACGCGCAGGCTTTCGGCATCCGTCTCGTCCCCGTCCGGGATCACGAAGGCGACCGGCACCTGCCCCAGCACCTCGTCGGGCTTCGCCACCACGACGGCCTCGCGCACCCGCGCGTCGCCGAGCAGCACATCCTCGACATCGGCCGGGTACACGAGCTCGCCGCCGCGGTTGATGACGTCATCGCTGCGGCCGACGAGCGTGACGAAGCCGTCCGCGTCGACGCTGCCGAGGTCGCCGGTGCGCAGCCAGCCGTCCTTGTCGAAGCGGTCGGCGGCGACATCGCCGAAATAGTGCGAGATCACGCCGCGCCCGCGGATCCAGATGAGACCGACGGATGCCGCAGGCAGGAGCGCCCCGTCATCGTCGCGCACCTCGAGCTCGGCCCCCACCGCGCGCCCCACCGAGCCGCGCGGCGCGCTGCCGTCGAGCGGCGTGGCCGTGATCTGGCTGGCGGCCTCGGTCATGCCGTAGCTCACGATGAGCGGCACCCCGTCGAACGCCGCGGCGACCGGGTCGGGCAGCGGTGCCGAGGCGCTGCGGATGAAGCGCAGGCCCCGGGGCGCCTCGACGGGCTCCTTCGCGAGGATCGCGAGGATCGCGGGGACCGCGTTGATCCAGGTGACGCGCCGCTCGCGCATCAGCTCCCAGAAGCCGGTGCGGTGGAAGCGGCGGTCGAGGACGAGCGTGCCGCCGGCGACGAGGGTCGCGAGCAGCGCGACGACCTCGGCGTTGATGTGGAACAGAGGCAGCGGGTTGTAGCCGCGGTCCTCGGGGCTCAACTCGTTGTGGGCCGCGACGGCGCGCGCGACGTGCAGCAGCTGCTCCTCGCTGAGCTCGACGCCCTTCGGCGTGCCGGTCGAGCCCGAGGTGAAGAGCACGGCGCTGCCGCGCTCCCCCGATGGCGCGGCGTGTGCTGCTGCGGGCAGCTCGTCGAGCGCGCGCACGACGACGGCCGAGCCGGGGAACTGTCCGGCGAGCGTCTCGAGTGCCGCCGCTGACGAGTCGGGCGCGACGGGCGCCGCGCGCAGGCCTGCGGCAAGCACCGCGAGGTAGACGAGGGCGAAGTCGATCGGGTCCTCTGGGGCGATCAGCACGGCTTCGGCGCCGAGCGCGGCGGCACGGGCGGGCAGTTCTACGAGGTCTCGGTAGCGGATGACCCGCTCGGAGCGGGCGTCCTCGAGGAACACGGCGTCAGGGTCTTCGATGCCCCGTCTTGCGATGAGCTCGGCGAGGGTCTCGCCGTCTCCCCCACTGGAACCGTCGGCGCTCAGACTCACCGTTCCAGGCTAGTAGGCGTCATGGAGCGCCTCCTGCGCGACGGCTATGCCGCGGGTCAAACCGTCGTGGGGAAGAGATTCGGGCACGGCTGCGGCGTGTCCGCAGACGCCGACGGCGTGTCGCGCAGAATCTCTTCCGCTACGTGCGCCTGACGCCCGCGGCATCCGTCATGCGGTCAGCGTCGCCCAGAGCTCGTCGACGGCCGCGAGCAGCTCCTCGCGGCTGCCGTCGTTGTCGAGCACCACGTCGGCGACGGCCACGCGCTCGGCATCCGTCGCCTGCGAGCCGATGCGCGCCTCAGCCTCGGCCTCGCTCAGGCCGCGGTCGGCGACGAGCCGGCGGAGGCGCTCGTCGCGGCGCGCATTGACGACGACGACCTTTTCGAAGCGCAGCGGACGATCGCGGGATGCCTCGACCAGCAGCGGCACGTCGTAGATGACGATCGCCTCGGGATTCTCGGCCTCTGCCGCGGCGAGCTTCGCCTGCCCGAGCCGCCACACGGCCGGGTGAGTGATGTCGTTGAGCTTCTGCAGCGCGGCGGGGTCGCCGAAGACGAGCCGGCCGAGCGCCGGCCGGTCGAGCGAACCGTCGGGCAGCAGCACCCCCTCGCCGAACTCGGCCACGATCTGCGCGAGGGCCGGCTGGCCCGGCTCGACGACCTCGCGCGCGAGCTTGTCCGCGTCGAGGATCACGGCGCCGTGCTCGGCGAGCCGCGCGGAGACGGTGGACTTCCCCGAGGCGATGCCCCCGGTCAGAGCGATGAGCTTCACGGATGCCACGCTACCCGGCCCCGTGACTCCCGCGCGGCGACAACGGAGGCCGGAATCCGACGCGCGAAGCCACGTCTACTGTCGCCGCGCGAAGGGTGCGGCATCCGTCAACGACAAAGGGCCGGACTCCCGAAGGAATCCGGCCCCTGTGTGCTACTCAGCTCAGTTGCTCGAGAGCTTCTCGCGCAGAGCGGCGAGCGACTCGTCGTCGGCAAGGGTGCCGGTGCCGGCCGACTCGGTCGAGAACGACGACGAGCTGGACTGGCCGCTCGTGTTCGCCTCTTCCTCGAGCTGGCGGGCGACCTGCTTCTTGTGAGCCTCCCAGCGCTCCTGAGCGGCCGCGTAGTCGGCCTCCCACTTGGCGCGCTGCTCCTCGAAGCCTTCCTTCCACTCGCCGGTCTCCGAGTCGAAGCCCTCGGGGTACTTGTAGTTCCCCTGCTCGTCGTACTCGGTCGGCATGCCGTAGAGGGCCGGGTCGAACTCGGTGCCCTCGGGGTCGACACCGTCGTTGGCCTGCTTCAGCGAGAGGCTGATGCGGCGACGCTCGAGGTCGATGTCGATGACCTTGACGAAGACCTCTTCGCCGACGGACACGACCTGCTCGGCGAGCTCGACGTGCTTGCCCGACAGCTCGGAGATGTGGACGAGGCCCTCGATGCCGTCGGCGACGCGAACGAACGCACCGAACGGAACGAGCTTCGTGACCTTACCGGGCGCGACCTGGCCGATCGCGTGGGTGCGGGCGAAGACCTGCCACGGGTCCTCCTGGGTGGCCTTGAGCGACAGCGAGACGCGCTCGCGGTCGAGGTCCACCTCGAGGATCTCGACGGTGACCTCCTGGCCGACCTCGACGACCTCGCTGGCGTGCTCGATGTGCTTCCAGCTGAGCTCGGAGACGTGCACGAGGCCGTCGACGCCGCCGAGGTCGACGAACGCACCGAAGTTGACGATCGACGAGACGACGCCCTTGCGGACCTGGCCCTTGTGCAGGTTGTTGAGGAAGGTGGTGCGCGACTCGGACTGCGTCTGCTCGAGCAGGGCGCGGCGCGAGAGGACCACGTTGTTGCGGTTCTTGTCGAGCTCGAGGATCTTCGCCTCGATCTCCTGGCCGAGGTACGGCGTCAGGTCGCGCACGCGGCGCAGCTCGATCAGCGAGGCGGGCAGGAAGCCGCGCAGGCCGATGTCGACGATCAGGCCGCCCTTGACGACCTCGATGACCTGGCCGGTCACGACGCCGTCGGCTTCCTTGATCTTCTCCACATCGCCCCAGGCGCGCTCGTACTGAGCCCGCTTCTTCGACAGGATCAGACGGCCTTCCTTGTCCTCCTTCTGGAGAACGAGGGCCTCGACGGTGTCGCCGACGCCGACGACCTCGCTGGGGTCGACGTCGTGCTTGATGGAAAGCTCACGTGAGGGGATGACACCCTCGGTCTTGTAACCGACGTCGAGGAGCACCTCGTCGCGGTCGACCTTCACAACGGTGCCTTCGATGAGGTCACCGTCGTTGAAGAACTTCAGAGTCTTCTCGACCGCGGCAAGAAAGTCTTCAGCAGAGCCGATGTCGTTGATGGCGACCTGCTTGGCTGCCTTTTCGGTCGTAGTGGTAGTCATTGAGTAGTTACTCCGGGATGGACATGAATCAGGCCTGATACGAACGTTGTGTGTGTTTTCCGCATCAGGCGAGCGGATAGAGAAGTCACGAGAGTGACGTTCAAGTTTACCTGATGTGAAACGGATGCCTCAACGCCGGCATTCCCGCGCGAGGCATCCGTCTTCTCCTGAACTCAGCCGAGGAGCGCCGTGCGCAGCGTGTCGAGGCCGACGCCGCCGAGATCGAGCGCCTTCTTGTGGAACGCCTTGATGTCGAAGGCGTCGCCCTCGCGTGCCTTGAGCTCGTCGCGCAGCTGCTGCCAGACCCGCTGGCCGACCTTGTAGGCGGGTGCCTGGCCGGGCCAGCCGAGGTAGCGGTTCACCTCGAAGTCGACGAAGCCCTGCTCCATGTTGACGTTGCGGCCCATGAAGCCGAAGGCGTAGTCGCCCGTCCAGATGCCGCTGCCATCGGGGAGCGGCTTCTCGAGGTGCACGCCCAGGTCGAGCACCACGCGGGCCGCGCGCATGCGCTGGCCGTCGAGCATGCCGAGCCGGTCGGCGGGGTCGCTGAGGTAGCCGAGCTCGTCCATGAGGCGCTCGGCGTAGAGCGCCCAGCCCTCGCCGTGGCCCGAGACGAACTGGTTGCGGCGCCACGCGTTGAGCTTGGCCGTGTTGTAGACGCCGATGCCGAGCTGCAGGTGGTGACCGGGGACGCCCTCGTGGTACACGGTCGTCTTCTCGCGCCAGGTGTCGAACTCGGTGACGCCCGGCGGCACGCTCCACCACATGCGGCCGGCTCGCGAGAAGTCCTCCGAGGGGCTCGTGTAGTAGATGCCGCCGTTCTGCGTGGGGGCGATCATCGCCTCGATGCGGCGCAGCGGCTCGGGGATGTCGAACTGCGTTCCCGCGAGTTCCGCGATCGCCTGGTCGGCCGTCTCCTGCATCCAGGCCTTGAGCGCGTCGGTGCCCTTGAGCTTGCGCGACGCGTCCTGGTCGAGGAACTCGATCGCCTCGCGCACGGAGGCGCCCGGCTTGATCTCGTTCGCGATCGCCTCCTGCTCGGCGACCATGCGGGCGAGCTCTTCGATGCCCCACTCGTAAGTCTCATCGAGGTCGAGCTTCGCGCCGACGAAGCCGCGGCTCGCGAGGGCGTAGATGTCGCGCCCGACCGCGTCGCGCTCTGGCGCCTCGTGCTGCAGCTCGTCGTCGAGGAAGTAGCTGAGCTCGCCATACGCCGCGGCGGCGGCCTGGGCACCGCGCTGCAGATCGGCCTTGAGCGACTCGGGCAGCTCAGCCCCGTCGGCCGTCTTCGCCCCGTTCGCGAGCGTGAAGAAGAAGCCGTCGCGGGCGTTCAGCTCGTCGGCCTGCTGGATGCCGATGCGCACCTGTCGCACCGCGGGGGCGTTGCCGCTCGACATGCCGACCCGCAGCGACTCGATGTAGCCGCGGATCGCCGCCGGGATATTCCCCATGCGCTTTGCGATGACGGCCCAGTCGTCGGCCGTGTCGGTCGCCGAGAGGTCGAAGATGTCGCGCAGGTTCTGCAGCGGCGAGGCGATGTTGTTGAGGTCGCGCTGCCAGAAGCCGGCCTCGTGCTTCTCGATCTGCAGCTCGAGCTCTCGGGCGAGGTCGAGCTTGGTGATGGTGTCGGTCTCGTCGGCGGCTTCGGCGGCGTTGATCTCGGCGAGGGCCGCGCGCGCGGCATCCGCTGCGCCCTGGTGGCCCGCCGGGGAGAGGTCGCCGTACTCGCCTTCGCGGCCCGGGCGGCCGAGGTAGACCCGCATCTCTGGGTACAGGTCGAGCTCGGCCTCGAGCCAGCGCTCGGCGATGCGATCGATCTCGGTCGGAGTGCGTTCGTCGGTCATGATTCGAGCCTAATCGTGCGCGGCGGCCTGCCAGTTCGGGCCGCGGCCGACCTGCACCGTGAGCGGCACGCTCAACTCGGCGGCCCCCGCCATGCGGTGCTTCACGATCTGCTCGAGGGCGTCCCACTCCCCCGGCGCGACCTCGAAGATGAGCTCGTCGTGCACCTGCAGCAGCATGCGGGAGCTGAGGGATGCCTCGGCCATGTCACGCGCGACGCCGAGCATCGCGATCTTCATGATGTCGGCAGCCGAGCCCTGGATCGGCGAGTTGAGCGCTGCGCGCTCGGCGTTGTCGCGCAGCACACGGTTCAGGCTGTTGAGGTCGGGGAACGGGCGGCGGCGGCCGAAGATCGTCTCGGTGTAGCCGTCGACCTTCGCCTGGGCGACGACGTTGCGCAGGTAGTCGCGCACACCGCCGAAGCGCTCGAAGTAGTCGGCCATCAGCTGCTTGGCCTCGGCCTGCGAGATGCGCAGCTGCTTGGCCAGGCCGAACGGGCCGAGGCCGTAGGCGAGCCCGTACGACATGGCCTTGACCTTCGAGCGCATCAGCGGGGTCACCTCGTCCGGGGTGACGTTGAAGACGTGCGAGCCGACGAAGCGGTGCAGGTCCTCCCCCTCTTGGAACGCCGCGATGAGCCCGGCGTCGCCGGAGAGGTGCGCCATGATGCGCATCTCGATCTGCGAGTAGTCGGCCGTCAGCAGGCACTCGAAGCCCTCGCCTGCGACGAACGCGGAGCGGATCTGGCGCCCCGTGTCGCTCCGCACCGGGATGTTCTGCAGGTTCGGGTCGTTCGACGAGATGCGGCCCGTCGCCGCACCCACCTGGTCGTAGGTGGTGTGGATGCGGCCCGTGTCGTCGATCGACTTCTCGAGGGTCTCGATCATCTGCCGCAGCTTCGTCGCGTCGCGGTGTCGCAGCAGCGCATCGAGGAAGACGGTTCCGGCGTTCTCTTCGCTGATGCCCTCGCGCAGATCGGCGAGCGAGTCGGCATCCGTCGAGTACCCCGTCTTGGTCTTGCGCGTGAAGGGCAGGTGCAGCTCGTCGAAGAGCACGGTCTGCAGCTGCTTCGGGCTGCCGAGGTTCACCTCGTGGCCGATCGCGGCGTAGGCGGCCTGCTGGTAGGTGTCGACCCAGCCCGAGAGCGCCTCGCGCTGGCCCTTCAGCACCTCGGCGTCGACGGCGACACCGGTGAGCTCCATCTGGGCGAGCACCTCGACGAGCGGCACCTCGATGGTCTCGTAGACGCGCTTCGTGCCCTCGGCGAAGGCGAGGTCGAGGTCATCGGCGATGCGCAGCACGTACCACGCCTGGCTCGCCGCGCTGATCGGCTCGGAGTCGGGCACGAGCTGGTTCGGGTCGGGCGTCGGCAGGTTCTCGCCGAGCACCTCGTAGACCTGATCGGCGAGGCTCGCGGGCGCCTTCGCGGGGTTGAGGATCGCCCCGGCGACGCGCGTGTCGCCCCCGACGCCGCGAATCGGCAGGCCGACGCGGGCGGATGCCTCGATCTGCGCCTTCGCGTTGAAGAACAGCTTCGACCGGGCCGGGTCGGCGAGCCACGCCGCGAACGCCTCATAGTCGCCCGTGCCCTCCTTGAAGGGGACGTAGGCGCTGTCGTCGCTGACCGAGAGCCCGTAGCCCGCGACGCCGGCGGGGCCGTAGTCGAGCTGAACGGCGACCGGCTTCCCCGCGGTCTTCGCGAGCCAGTGTGCGAGCTCCTCATCGACGAGGGTCTTCACCGGCGGCGCCGTCTCGATCTCGGGCTCGGCGACCGGCTCGGTGGAGGCGCCGTCGGGTGCGGCATCCGTCGGCCCGACCTTCAGGACCCGGTCGAGGAGCGTACGGAACTGGAGGCGCCCGAACACGTCGCGCACTGCCTGCTCGTTCACGGCGCGGCGCTCGAGGTCGGCGGGGCCGACCGGCAGCTCGACGTCGGTCAGCAGGCGGTTCAGGCGCCGGTTGCGCAGGGCGTTCTCCTTCTGCTCGCGCAACTTCTCGCCGACCACGCCCTTGATCTCGTCGGCGTGCGCGACGATCTCGTCGACGGTGCCCCACTGGGCGATCCACTTGGCGGCCGTCTTCGGGCCGACCTTGTCGATGCCGGGCAGGTTGTCGGCCTTCTCGCCCGTGAGGGCCGCGAGCTCGGGGTACTGGTGCGGCCACACCTCGTACTTGTCGAAGACCGCCTGCGCGTCGTAGCGCTTCAGCTCGCTGACGCCGAGCACGCTCGGGTAGAGCACGGTGACGCTGTCATCGACGAGCTGGAAGCTGTCGCGGTCACCCGAGACGACGAGCACGTCGAAGCCCTGCTCTGCGCCCTGCTTGGCGAGGGTCGCCAAGATGTCGTCGGCCTCGATGTCCTCCTTCTGGAGCCACTGCACGTTCATCGCGGTCAGCGCCTCTTGCAGCAGCGGCACCTGCCCGATGAACTCGGGCGGTGTCTCGCCGCGGCCGCCCTTGTACTCGGGGTACTCGCGGGTGCGGAACGAGAATCGGCTGATGTCGAACGCGACGCCGAGGTGGGTCGGCTCGTAGTCCTTGAGCAGCTTCAGCAGCATGGAGATGAAGCCGTGGATCGCCTCGGTGTGCTGCCCGTCGTCGGTGATGAAGCGGCCGGCGGGCAGCAGCGCGAAGAACGCGCGGAACGCCAGCGAATGGCCGTCGATGATCATCAGGGTGGGCTTGCGGGCGTCGGTCACGGATGCCAGCGTAGCCCGCGCCTCCGACATCGGTTCCGGCGATAGTGTCGCTAGGTGAGCAACGACGACACCGCTTGGTACATCGCCCGCGGTCAGGGCGTCCTGGCCGATCGCATGGGCATCGAGATCCTCGAATTCGACCGCGAGCACGCCGTGGCGCGGATGCCTGTCGAGGGCAACACGCAGCCCCTCGGGCTGCTGCACGGCGGCGCCTACTGCGTGCTCGGCGAGTCGCTCGGCTCGATGCACGCGAACTACCTCGCGCTGCAGGGCGGCGAGAATCGCTACGCCGTCGGCGTCGACATCAACGCGACGCACACCGGGTCGGCGACCTCAGGCTGGGTGACGGGAACCTGCCGTGTGCTCTCGGCCGGCCGCACGATCACCGTGCACGAGATCGTCGTCACCGACGAGAGCGGCCGCCGTTGCTCCACGATCCGCATCACGAACCTCATTCGAGAGAGCAAGTAGCGCCACGCCGCGCAAACGGTCGCCAGGTCCCGCGGTTTCCCGACGCGCGTGGCCGCGGCACCTGGCGATCACTTCCGCGGCGCTGGGTGCGTGCGCCGTCATGGCCGCGGAAGTGCTGCACTGGCGCGCGAGCCGCAGCGAGCTCGGCGGTGGGGCACGCGGCGACGGCACGGAAGCCGTCGTCGTGCTCGGGTACCGGAACCGAGGCGGTCGGGCGAACAGGGTGAATCGCTGGCGGGTCCGGGCAGGCATCCGCTCGTTCGATCCGGCCGCGCGGGAACGGCTGCTCGTGCTGTGCGGGGGCTCGGTCGGCGGCTCCGTTCCCGAGGCCGAGCTCATGGCGGCGTACGCCCGTGAACTCGGCTACGTGGGTCTGATCACGCGTGAGCGCGCGAGCCGGACAACATGGGAGAACGTCGAGAACGCGATGGTGCTCATCGAGGGCGCGGCGACGATCAAGATCGTCTCGAATTCCCTGCATGCCGCGAAAGCGCGCGGGTATCTGCGCCAGTTGCGTCCCGACCTCGCGTCGCGACTCGCCCGCGCCGACGACTACCGCTTCGGCGAGCAGTGGTGGTTGAAGCCGGCCGCTGTCATCATCGACCTGCGCCATTCGTGGAGGACCCGCCGGCGGGCGCGTCCGTGAAGGCGACCTCGAGACGTGCGGGAGTGGGGCTATGCGGATGCCTGCGGCATCCGCTCACTCCCTACTTCTTGTTCGCGGTGCCCGGCGCGAGCTGCTCGATGATCGCCTTCGCGACGTCGTGCATCGTCAGGCGGCGGTCCATCGACGCCTTCTGGATCCAGCGGAACGCCTCGGGCTCGGTGAGCCCCATCTTCTCGTTGAGCAGGCCCTTGGCGCGGTCGACGAGCTTGCGGGTCTCGAAGCGCTCGGCGAGGTCGCTGACCTCGGCCTCGAGCTGGATGATCTGCGCGTAGCGCGCCAGCGCGATCTCGATCGCGGGCAGCAGGTCGTTGGGCGTGAACGGCTTGACGACGTAGGCGAGCGCTCCGGCCTCGGAGGCCCGTTCGACGAGCTCTTTCTGGCTGAACGCGGTCAGCAGCACGACGGGCGCGATGTGGTTCTTGTTGAGGCGGTCCGCCGCTTCGATGCCGTCCATCTTCGGCATCCGCACGTCCATCACGACCAGGTCGGGGCGCAGCTCGGTGGCGAGCGCCACGGCGGTCTCGCCGTCGCCCGCCTCCCCCACGACCTCGAAGCCGTTGTCACGCAGGATCTCGACGATGTCGAGGCGGATGAGGGATTCGTCTTCGGCAACGACGACGCGACGGGGCGCGTTGTTCTCCGGCTGGTCAGTCACGGTTCAAGCGTATACGAGCGCGGCGGTCGGCTTCTGAAGGCGCGGGGCGGACGGCGGAGTACGGATGCCCGCCTGCGGTATCTTCGTAGGGCAGTGTCGGCCGGCATGGCGGAATGGCAGACGCGGAGCACTCAAAATGCTTTGTCCGAGAGGGCGTGAGGGTTCGAGTCCCTCTGCCGGCACTGTCTGTAGCCTCGGGTTGCGTCACTCATGCCCCGTTGTTCGTCCGAAGTGTGCCAGAGGCTCAGGCCGACGACACGCACTCGGGCGAGCACGAGCCGCATCGCACCGGTGATGGCGGGCGGGCGGGCGAGGCACGAGTGCAGGCTAACGGTGCAGTTCGGTCTGGGGCGCACGCGTAGCCGCGATGATGACCCACACGGTGCCGCAGGCGACGAGGGCGAGCCCGGCCAGCCCCAGCAGCAGAAGCGGGATGATGCTCGGCGAC
This sequence comes from Gryllotalpicola koreensis, assembly GCF_039538185.1. Taxonomy (NCBI): domain Bacteria; kingdom Bacillati; phylum Actinomycetota; class Actinomycetes; order Micrococcales; family Microbacteriaceae; genus Gryllotalpicola; species Gryllotalpicola koreensis. Next base: position 429,063 of record NZ_BAABBW010000002.1, on the reverse strand, counting down.
CCTGCGCCGGGCGCGTTCTCATCGAGCCAAACACCCTCGCCATACCCCTCGGCGTAGGTGACGCCGAGCACCAGAAGGCCGAGCAATAGCGTCGTGATGGCGGGGCCGATTCGCATGACGCTCATCATGGCAGGCGGCGGACGTGTTTCTGTCGTAGCGACCGTTTCTGGCTCGAGGCTGAGTGCGAGGACGTATCGCTTTCGATGCGAGCCGCACGAAGAGCGCGAACCTGTTCGGCGAGGAACGCCGCGGCGGCCAGAGCCGCCACGTAGCCGCTACGACTCGGCGGGCGCTTCTTGCATGCGGCTCAGCCCGCAAACACCTGCTTCGCGACGTTGATCGCGGACATCGCCCGCGGCCAACCCGCGTAGAACGCCAGGTGGGTGATGGTCTCGACGATCTCGCTCTCGCTGAGCCCGTTATCTCGCCCGAGTCTGAGGTGGAACGGGAGCTGCTCGGTGTGGCCGCCGGCGATCAGCGCGGTGATGGTCACGAGGCTACGGTCGCGCGGGCTGAGTTCGGGGCGTTTCCAGATGTCGCCGAAGAGCACGTCGTCGGTGGCGTCGACGAGCTTTGGGGCGAAGTCGCCGAGCTGCTGCCGGATGGCAGACGGCTGCGTATCGCTCATGCCACGCTCCCGTTGTACTCGTCATCGGTGATGTGCTCAAGCCAGGTGGTGGTGCCCGCAGGGTCGTCGGCGTTCTCGAGCATGGCGAGGTGCTCCATGAAGCAGCCGGGTGCGGCTGCGTGCCAATGCTCCTGCCCGGGCGGCGTGTAGAGCGTCTGGCCTGCGTGGACGTCGATGATCTGGCCGTCGCGGGTTCCGAAGCGTGCAATGCCCTGCGTGACGTGAAGGTACTGGCCGCGGGCGTGGGAGTGCCAGGCGGTGCGTGCACCGGGCGCGAATCGGACCTTGGAGACGATCATCCGCTGGTCACCGTCGTGTGGCAGAGCGATCGGATCGAGCCAGACGTCGCCGGCGAACTGCTCGGGTGGATTCTTGCTCGTGGGAGCGGTGGGTTCGATGTTCACAGGTTCTCTTTCTCAGGGATCGGAGCGGCGTCGGTACTGGCGCCCCACGACGCGAGCAGGCGCAGCCGCTCGGCGGAGGGCGAGCCGGGCTCCGCGGTGTAGATCAGGAGCACCAGGCCGGGCTCGGCGGTCACGGCCAGCTCTTCGTAAGCGAGGGTGAGCTCACCGACTACGGGGTGGACGAAGCGCTTGGTCCCGGTGCCGTGGGTGCGCACATTGTGGGCGGCCCAGAGGTTGCGGAACGTCTCGCTGCGGGTGGACAGCTCGCCGACGAGGTCCTGCATCTCCTTGTCGTGCGGGTCGCGGCCGGCCTCGGCGCGCATGATCGCCACACACATATCGGCGAACCGCTCCCAGTCCGGGTAGAACTCTCGCGAGACCGGGTCGAGGAACTGGAAGCGTGCCAGGTTCGGGATGCGGCCGCCGTCCCCGATGAGCGGCGAGTAGAAGGCGCGGCCGAGCGCGTTGACGGCGATCATGTTCTGCCGGGGGTCGCGGACGAAGGCCACGCCGTCGGTGATCGCATCGAGCGCCCACTGCATGCTGGGTCGCGACGATGCCTTCGATGCGGCGCGGCGTCGCGGCCGGCCGGAGATGGGTATGCCGTCGGCGGCGCGAGCGAGGTCGAACAGGTGCGCTCGCTCCGTGTCGTCGAGTTGAAGGGCGCGGGCGAGCGCGTCGAGCACCGATGTGGATGCGCCGGCGATCTGCCCGCGCTCAAGGCGCGACAAATACTCGACGGAGATCCCGGAGAGCGTCGCCAGTTCGGTGCGCCGCAGCCCGGGGACGCGGCGATTCGTGCCGGCTGGAAGCCCGGCCTGTTCCGGTGTGACCTTCGCTCGCCGCGAGACCAGGAACTCGCGGACTTCTTCTCGGTTGTCCACGTTCCGAGAGTAGGTCGGAGTGCGGCAACGAGGGATGCCCTGCCAGTACACCTCACGCCAGGGACTCCCTGCGTCGTGAGATCGGGCGAACTCTGAATACATGCCCACCCCGTACTCTGCGGCCGCCAGCCCCGTTGCTCGGTTCCTGCCGACGCTGCTCTTGTTGCTGACCGTGTTCGGGCCGATCTCGATGGACCTCTACCTCCCCGCGCTCCCGGCGCCCGCCGTCACGCTCGCAGCCGGCGCCGCACTCACCCTCATCCGACCATCCCGGACACGGATGGGTATCACCCCACCGAGCCGGCCTGCCGTACCGAACAACCACTGAAACCAGAGGAGCCTCACCATGCGCGGAGTCATCATGCACGCCCCCGGCGACGTCCGAGTCGAGGAGCGCGACGACCCGAAGATCATCGAACCCACCGACGCCATCATCCGCCTCTCCGCCACCTGCATCTGCGGGTCAGACCTGTGGCCCTACCGCGGCGCCGACGACGTCCACGACGCCCCCATGGGCCATGAGTACGTCGGCGTCGTCGAAGAGGTCGGCGCCGAGGTGAAGACCGTGAGGCCTGGCGATTTCGTCATCGGCTCCTTCTGGGCCTCCGACAACACCTGCGAGATCTGCCGGGCCGGCTACCAATCCCACTGCGTCCACCGTGTGCTCATGGGAACCATCGGCACCCAGGCCGAGCGCGCCCGCATCCCGCTCGCCGACGGCACCCTGGTCGCCACCCCCGGCATGCCCGACGACGAGCTGATCCCCTCGTTCCTCGCGCTGTCCGACGTGCTCGGCACCGGCTGGTTCGCCGCCGTCGCCGCCGAGGCCGGCCCTGGCAAGACCGTCGCGGTCGTCGGCGACGGCGCCGTCGGCCTGCTCGGGGTGCTCGCCGCCAAGCAACTCGGGGCAGAACGCATCATCGCCATGTCGCGCCACGCCGGCCGTCAGGCGCTCGCCCGCGAGTTCGGTGCGACCGACATCGTCGCAGAGCGCGGCGATGACGGCGTCGCGAAGATCAAGGAACTCACCGACGGGCTCGGCGCCCACTCCGTCATCGAGGCAGTGGGGACGCAGGAGGCGATGATGCAGGCCATCAACTCGGCACGCCCCGGCGGCCACGTCGGCTTCGTCGGCGTCTCGCACGACGTCGAGATCTCCGGCGAGCTGATGTTCGGCACCGGCATCCACCTGCACGGCGGCCCGGCGCCGGTGCGCCGATTCCTGCCGGATCTCATCCAGCTGATCTGGGACCGCAAGATCGACCCCGGAAAGGTGTTCGACCTCACCCTGCCCCTCGACCAGGCCGCCGACGGCTACAAAGCCATGGACGAGCGCCGCGCCACCAAGGTGATGCTCACGGTCTAACCAGGGCCCCGCAACAACGCAGAGAGGAATCGCATGAGCAACTGGTCCGAGGTCGAATACCTGAGCATCGCCAGCGCAGTCGAGATAGAGATCACCACACGGCGCACAGACGGCACTCTCCGCCCGTGGGTGCCGATCTGGGTGATCGGAGCAGGTGACGAGCTGTACATCAGGTCATGGCGCGGGCGGAGCGCCGCCTGGTTCCGCCACGTGTCCGCACACAGCGAAGCACGCATCAGAGCCGGCAGCGCGGAGTACGACATCGCAGTGATCGACGTGCCGCGCGACGACGCAGCCCACCCGCTGATCAACCAGGAGTATCAGCGCAAGTACGCGAGGTACCCGACACACGTGCCGCCGATGCTTGCGGAGACGGCTGTCACCGCAACGCTCCGGCTTCTGCTGGCACAGGAGAGGCACGATTCGCAGTAGACCGCTCTGACGCAAAGAGGTACTGGTAAAGACGCACCGTGGACCATACATACCAACAAGGAAGCGCACGGGGCGCCGCCTCAGCCCGCGCTCACCGGCCGCCCTGCCCGTCGTCGACCTTGATGACTGTGCCCGTCACCGCCTCAGACGACGGCGCGCACAGGTAGAGCAGGGTGCTGTCGAGCTGCGCCGGGTCGCCGTAGCGGCCGCGCGGGAAATGCGCGGAGTGATCGCCGACACGTGCGATCATGCCGTCCATCATCTCGGAGCTGAACGCACCGGGCGCGATGCCGTTCACGTTGATGTGGAAGCGCGCCCACTCGACGGCGAGCACCTCGGTCATGCGCGCGATCGCCGACTTCGTGATCGAGTAGAGCGCGGCGCCGCCCCCGCTGTAGCTGAATCCGCCGACGGAGGAGATGTTGACCATGCGGCCCGGCCGTTTCGCTGCGATGAGTCGCCTGGCGACCTCGGCGGAGAGCACGAACGGCCCGCGCAGATTGGTGTCGATCACCGAGTCGATGAGCTCGAGCGGCATCCTGGTCACGTACTGTGCGTCGGGGATGCCGGCGTTGTTGATGAGGATCGTCACGAGGCCGAGCGCGTCCTCCGCCCTCTGCACCGCGCCGGCGATGGCCGCGGCGTCGCGCACGTCGAGCTCGACGGCCACAGCGGTCCCGCCGCCCGCCTCGATCTCGGCGACCAGCTCGGTGAGCCGATCGACGCGGCGCGCGGCCACCGCGACGGCTGCGCCGGCGGCGGCGAGCGTCCTCGCGAAGCGCCGCCCGAGGCCCGACGAGGCGCCGGTCACGAGCGCTACCTGCCCGGTGAGGTCGGAAGAGTTGTACGGAAGGGGGAACTGATCCTCGTTGATCGTCATGCTTCCAGTCATACCGCTCGCAGTGCCTGAGACAATGGCCTCATGACTGAGCACACGACGGCTGCGCACCGCACGCGCCCGCAGGTCCGCCCCAAGGCCGAGGGCTGGACCCAGGCGACGGATGCCGGCGGCCGGCCGTTGCTGCAGTTCCGTGAGCCCCGGCGCACGCAGCCCGAGACCCACCTCGCCGACCTGAGCCTCGCCGAGCGCAAGGCGAAGCTCGTCGAGCTCGGCCACCCGGCCTTCCGCGCGACCCAGCTCAGCACCCACTACTTCGAGCACTACACGGTGGACCCCGAGCAGATGACCGATCTGCCGGCATCCGCCCGTTCGGAAATCGTCGAGAAGATGCTGCCGCCCCTGCTCACCGAGGTGCGCCGCCTGCGCACCGACAAAGGCGAGACGATCAAGTTCCTCTGGCGCCTGTTCGACGGGGCGCTCGTCGAGTCGGTGCTCATGCGCTACCCCGGGCGCGTCACCCTCTGCGTGTCGAGCCAGGCGGGCTGCGGCATGAACTGCCCCTTCTGCGCGACCGGCCAGGCGGGCCTCACCCGCAACCTCTCCGCGGCTGAGATCGTCGATCAGGTCGTCGCCGCCAACCGTGCCATCGCGAACGGCGAGCTCGGCGGGCTGCGCAAGGACGGCGGCTTCGACTCGCCGCGCGTCACCAACATCGTCTTCATGGGAATGGGCGAGCCGCTCGCCAATTACAAGCGCCTGATGAACGCCGTGAACCGCATGGTTGCGCCCGCCCCAGAGGGGCTCGGCATGAGCGCCCGGCACATCACGGTTTCGTCGGTCGGGCTGGTGCCCGCGATCCGCAAGCTCGCCGACGAAGACCTGCCGCTCACCTTCGCGCTGTCGCTGCACGCGCCGGACGACACGCTGCGCGACGAGCTGATCCCCGTGAACGACCGGTGGAAGGTCGACGAGGCGCTGGATGCCGCGCGGTACTACTTCGAGAAGACGGGCCGCCGCGTCTCGATCGAGTACGCGCTCATCAAGGACATGAACGACCACGCCTGGCGCGCCGATCTGCTCGCAGAGAAGCTCAACGCGCGCGGGCGCGGCTGGGTGCACGTGAACCCGATTCCGCTGAACCCGACGCCCGGCTCGATCTGGACGGCGTCGGAGCCGGCGGTGACGAACGAGTTCATCCGGCGGCTCGAGGCGGCCGGCATCCCGACGACCCTGCGCGACACCCGCGGCAAGGAGATCGACGGCGCCTGCGGGCAGCTCGCCGCGGCGGAGTAGCGGGAGCTGTTCCCGTTCGGCGGCAGGCCGCGCCCGAACGGCGCACCTGCGCCCGGTGCAGCGGGCACGACTGCGCCGAACGGGCGCAGAGGCGCGACGCGCTACGCCCGCTCGGCGGCCATCAGGATGATGTAGGCCGCGTCGCGCAGATCGTGGGCGATGCCGTTGGACGCCGGCGAGTGCACGAGCACCGTGCCGAAGCCGAGCCGCGTGGCCGCCTCGATGTCGGCCTCGAGGTTGTCGCCGACCATCCAGACGGGGCCTGACGGGTCGGGCTCGCCGAGCGCGCGCAGCGCGGTGCGGAAGATCTCGGGGTGGCCCTTCTCGTAGCCGACCTCGGCGCTCGCGATGATCGCGTCGAAGTAGCCGGCGATGCCGAGTCCCTGCACGGTGCGGCGCAGCTCAGGCACGGCGTTGCTCACGATCGCGAGCCGCCAGCCCTCCTCCTGCAAGGCCTCGAGCGCGTCGAGCGTCTCGGGGTAGAGCTCCCACTCGGCGGGGTCGGAGAAGCGTGGGCGCACCTGGGCGACCGCCGCCTGGGCCAGTTCGGCGTCGACGCCGGCGTACACGCACGACATCAGCAGCACCTGCTCGAGTCGCTGCCACCAGCCGTCGGGGTCGCCGTTCAGCTCAGGATGCGCCTGGTCCGGGTGATGCCAGGGGAATCCGTCTTCGAGGCCCGCCCACAGATCGCTCGCCGTCACGACCGTGTCGGGCTGCTCCTTCCGGATTGCGTCGAGCAGAATGCGGCCGAAGCTGATCCAGGGGCGCCGCGCCAGCGTGCCGTCGAAGTCGAACAGGACGATCCCGGCCATGCGCTGACTGTAACGCCGCGGGCGCGCTTCCGGCCGTCACCCGTTCTCGTGTCGGGCGCGGCGCCGCTCGAGGGATGCGCGGCGGCGCCGGGCGATGGCGGCCGCGTCGGGGTCGCGCTCGGCACCCTCGGCGTCGTGGCTTGCGCGCTCGGCCGCCGTGCGCGCCGCGTTCGCCGCCTGGAGGCGGGCGAGGAGTTCAGCACGTCCGACGGCCTCCGACGCGGTCGGCGCGGACTTCCGCGCGGCGCGTGCCGCGTTCAGAAAACGGGCGCGTGCGGCATCCGTATCGATGATCGGATGCCTCACCGTGAGCTCCTGCCAGGCCTCGAGCACCTCGTCGGGCACCCAGCTCGCGCCCGCCGGCCAGAGCTCGCGGCCCACGCGCCGGCCCTCGGCCTCGAGGTCGACCTCGCCCGCGTTCCTCACGGAAGGGATTCTGCTCGACACGCCGTACGCGCGCCGCGACACGCCGGCGAGTGCCCGAATCCCTTCCACTGGGTCACGGGAGTGCGGGAGGCGGATGCGGGAGGCGGGCTATTCCACGGCCTCGCCGGTGGGGTCCGGCGCGGCCCTGTCGACCAGGGACTCTCCGCCGACGGGGGTGCCCGCCCAGCTGACCAGGTCCCAGCCGTGGGCGAGCGAGCCGTCGAGCACCGCGACGCCCGTGTTGTCGAGCGGATTCTTCAGCGTGAACTCGCCGCTCGCATTGAGTGCGCGGGCGCCGACCCACGCGCGGATCGCCGCCCCATGGCTGAACACCACCACTGTGTCGTCGTGGGCGCCCGCGATCTCGGCGACGGCCGCATCGAAGCGGCCGAAGAACGTGTGCCCGTCGGACGCCCCCGGCATGCGGGCATCGAGCTCGCCGGTGCCCCACCGGATGATCGTGTCGAGATAGGCCTTGATCGAGCTCTCGTCGGACTTCGCCTCGAGCGCGCCCGCCTCGATCTCGTGCAGGCCGTCGTGCACGACGACATCGAGCGCGCGCTCCGACGAGAGCGGAGACGCCGTCAGCTGCGTGCGCACGAGGCGGGAGGCGTAGATGCCCTGCACGTTCTCGTCGCGCAGTGCGTGGGGCACGGCACGCGCCTGCCTCTCCCCCAGCTCGGTCAGGCCGGGGCCGGGCGCCGCCGTGTCGAGGACTCCGGCGACGTTGGCGGGGGTCTGACCATGGCGGATGAGGAGGAGGCGCACCCTTCCGACGCTAGCCGACACTCCGCTGAGACGCGCTGAAACGGGCTTCTGATCGCGCAGAGCCCCGTTATCGCGCGTCTCGACGAGCGCCGCCATGCGTGCCCCGCACCTAGTGTGGAGGGGTGACCGCACCCCGCCGCCTCTGGAGCGGCTCGGCGGTGCAGCTCGGCAGCCTCGTCAGCGTCAACTTCGGCTCGGCCGTCGCCGGCCTGCTGATCCCCGCGGTGGGGGTGATCCCCGTCGTCGCCGCCCGGCAGCTCGTGACCGCCGCGACGCTCGCGCCGTTCTGGCGGCCGACGCGTGCGAGTCTCACATGGCGGCGGCTCTGGCCGGCCGTCGTGCTCGGTCTCGCCCTGGTCGGCATGAACCTGACCTTCTACCTCGCCGTGCACCTGCTCGGCCTCGGCATCGCGGCGGTGCTGGAGTACCTCGGCCCCTTCGCTCTCGCCGTGCTCGGCTCGCGGCGGCTCGTCGACGGACTCTGCGCGGCCGGTGCTGCCGGCGGGGTGGTGCTGCTGTCCGAGGCATCTGGTCGCCTCGATCCCCTCGGCGTGGTCTGCGCACTGCTCGCCGCCGCGTTCTGGGCCGCCTATATCCTGCTCTCGCGCCGCGTCGCGCTCGCGCTGCCTGGACTCGAGGGCATCACCGTCGCCAGCATCGTGACCACCGTCCTCGCGGTTCCGGTCGCGCTCGCCACGGTCTCGTGGCAGCGCGTGACGCTGCGCGACGCACTGCTGCTGCTCGCGCTCGGCGTGCTGTCGAGCGCGGTGCCCTACAGCCTCGACGCCTTCGTGCTGCGTCGTCTGACGCCCCGCATCTACGCCGTGGTGACAGCGTTCGGCCCCGCGGTGGCAGCCGTGTTCGGCTGGCTCGTGCTGCAGGAGAGCTTCACGCTCGCCATGATCGCCGGCATCGCGCTCGTCATCGCGAGCTCGGCCGTCGCGATCTTGAGCCATCGCGAACCTGATTCACAGGCTGCCGCCGTCGCACAGCAGGCGGGCCCGGCGTAGCCTGCCAGCGTGCTGTTCCGCGACCGCGACGAGGCGGGCGAGATGCTCGCCGACGTGCTCCTGAACCTGAGGGGCGCGCACCCTCTCGTTCTCGGCATCCCACCGGGCGGCGTGCTCGTCGCGCGCGTCGTCGCCGACCGGCTGGGTGCGCCGCTGGGTGCACTGGCAGCCGGGTCGTTGGAAGGCACACCCTTGACCGCCGGCGCCCTCTCCGGCCGCACCGTCATCGTGGTCGACGAGGGCATCGACACGGGCGCGACCATGCAGGCCGCACTCGAGAAGATCGCTGCGGCCGGCCCGGCGCACGTCGTCGCCGCCGTGCCGATCGCGCCGCAGCGACACCGCGTCAGCAGGCTCGCCGCCGATCTCTACGCGGTGGTGCGGCCCGACCCCGGCTCAGGCATCCGCCGCTGGTATGCGCGGCTGCCGGACGTCACCGCCGACGAGGTGCGAGCCGCACTCGGCGATGCGACTCAGGACTGGGCGTACGCGGGCGCGACCTCGTTGTGAGCGTGGCCGACCGTGTAGATGCGCATGTCGTTGGTCGTGCCGGGAAGCCCGGGGGGCGAGCCGGAGATCACGACGACCTTCTCGCCGTAGCTCGCGAGACCCTCGCCGACCAGCGTGTCGTCGACCTCGCGGAAGTACTCGTCGGTGTAGGTCACCTTCTCGACCAGCGAGGACTGGATGCCCCACACGAGCGCCATGCGGCGCTGGATCGCCGGGTCGGTCGAGAAGGCGTGCATCGGAATGCGGTGGCGCAGCCGCGACATGCGGCGCGCCGTATCGCCGGACTCGGTGAAGATGCAGACGAACTTCGCGTCGACGAACTCGGCCACGTCGGCCGCGGCGAGCGTGACCGCGCCGCCTTGGGTGCGCGGCTTCGTGCCGAGCGGGGGCACGCGCTCGAGGCCGTGCTCCTCGGTCGACTCGATGATGCGGGCCATGGTCTGCACGGTGATGGTCGGGAACTCGCCCACGCTGGTCTCGCCGGAGAGCATGACGGCGTCGGCGCCGTCGAGGATCGCATTGGCGCAGTCGGATGCCTCGGCGCGCGTCGGCCGCGGGCTCGAGATCATCGACTCGAGCACCTGGGTGGCCACGATGACGGGCTTCGCCATGCGGCGCGCGAGCTCGATGGCGCGCTTCTGCACGATCGGCACCTGCTCGAGCGGCAGTTCGACACCGAGGTCGCCGCGGGCGACCATGATGGCGTCGAACGCATCGATGATCTCCTCGAGGGCGTCGACGGCCTGCGGCTTCTCGATCTTCGCGATGACGGGGATCTTGCGGCCCTCTTCGGCCATGATCTCGTGCACGCGATCGATGTCCTTGGCATTGCGCACGAAGGAGAGCGCGATGTAGTCGGCGCCGAGGCGCAGGCCCCAGCGCAGGTCGGCCTCGTCCTTCTCGCTGAGCGCGGGCACGTTGACGGCGACGCCGGGCAGGTTGATGCCCTTGTTGTTCGAGACGGCGCCGGGAACGGTCACCTCGGTGACGACGCGGGGCCCGTCGACGGAGACGACGCGCAAGCCGACCTTCCCGTCGTCGATGAGCAGCGGGTCGCCCGGCTTGACGTCATGGGGCAGGCCCTTGAACGTCGTGCCCGAGATCTCCTGATTTCCGACGATCTCGTCGGTGGTGATCGTGAAGGTGTCGCCCTCGGCGAGGTCGTAGGGGCCGGCCTCGAACTTGCCCAGGCGGATCTTCGGACCCTGCAGGTCGACCATGACGGCGACCGGCTTCTTCAGGTCGTCTGCGGCCTTGCGCACGTTCGCGTAGACGCCCTCGTGCACGTCGTAGCTGCCGTGGCTGAGGTTCATGCGAGCCACGTCCACGCCGGCTTCGATGATCGCGCGGATCGCTTCGTAGCTCGATGTTGCGGGGCCGAGGGTGGCGACGATCTTGGCTCGTCTCATAGGTTCCGTGTTCAGCTTTCTGGACTCGTGTCGGATGGCGCGGGCGGAGGCCTTCAGCGCGTTTACAGGCTAATGCCTCGCTCGGTCGCCTTGATAGGCGCGGGCAGCTGGGTCTCCCCCTCGAGGTAGCGGTCGACCGCTGCGGCCGCGGCACGGCCCTCGGCGATCGCCCAGACGATGAGCGACTGCCCGCGGCCGGCGTCGCCCGCGACGAACACGCCGGGCTCTGCGGTCGCGTACTCGTCGTCGCGCACGGCGTTGCCGCGGCCGTCGAAGCGCAGGCCGAGCTGCTCGGTGAGGAACTGCTGCTCGGGGCCGGTGAATCCCATCGCGATCAGCACGAGGTCGGCGGGGATCTCGCGCTCGGTGCCCGACTTCGGCACGCGGCGGCCGTCGACGAACTCGGTCTCGGCGACGCGCAGGGCGCGCACCTCGCCGGCGTCGTTCCGCAGGAACTCGACGGTCGACGCGAGGAACTCGCGCTTGCCGCCCTCCTCGTGGGCGCTCGACACCTCGAAGACGCGCGGGTCCATCGGCCACGGCTCGTGCTCGGCGCGCTCGAGCGGCGGGCGGGCGCCGATGGCGAGGTTGGTGACGGATGCCGCACCCTGGCGGTGCGCCGTGCCGATGCAGTCCGCGCCGGTGTCCCCGCCGCCGATCACGACGACGTGCTTCCCCTCTGCGGTGATCTGGTTCGCCACGGCATCCCCCGCTCCCACACGGTTCTGCTGGGTGAGGTACTCCATCGCGAAGTGCACGCCGGGCAGGTCGCGACCGGGGATCGGCAGGTCGCGGGGCACCATCGCGCCGGTCGCGACGACGATCGCGTCGTAGCGGTTGCGCAGGTCGCTCCAGGTGATGTCGGTGCCGATGTCGATGCCGGCGCGGAAGCGGGTCCCCTCGGCGGTCATCTGGGCGAGGCGCTGGTCGAGGCGCCTCTTCTCCATCTTGAAGTCGGGGATGCCGTAGCGCAGCAGCCCGCCGATGCGGTCGTCGCGCTCGTACACCGCGACCGTGTGGCCGGCGCGCGTCAGCTGCTGCGCGGCGGCGAGTCCGGCGGGGCCCGAGCCGACGACCGCGACGGTCTTGCCGGTGAGGCGCTGCGGGGGGTTCGGCTCCACCCAGCCGTGATTCCAGGCGTCGTCGATGATCGAGACCTCGACCTGCTTGATGGTCACGGCAGGCTGGTTGATGCCGAGCACGCACGCCGACTCGCAGGGCGCCGGGCACAGCGTCCCCGTGAACTCGGGGAAGTTGTTCGTCGCGTGCAGGCGCTCGATCGCCTGGCGGCCCTCGCCGCGCCACGTGAGGTCGTTCCACTCGGGGATCAGGTTGCCGAGCGGGCAGCCGTGGTGGCAGAACGGGATGCCGCAGTCCATGCAGCGACCCGCCTGGCGGCGCAGCTGCGTCGCGTCGCCCTGCTCGTAGACCTCTTTCCAGTCCATGAGCCGCACCGAGACCGGCCGCCGCTTGGGCAGCTCGCGCTCGGTGGTCTTCAGAAAGCCCTTCGGGTCAGCCATTGGTGGCCTCCAAAATCCTTGACCAGACGACGTCGCCGTCGGGGTCCAGTCCCTCGCTGACCGCCTGCTGCCGCGTCTCGAGGACGGCGGCGTAGTCGCGGGGCAGCACCTTCACGAATTTGGCGGCGGACGCCTCGAAGTCCGCCAGGAGCGCCGCCGCGAGCGGCGAGCCGGTCTCGGCCACGTGCTTCTCGAGCAGGTCGCGCAGGATCTCGGCGTCGACGCTCTCGAGCGGCAGCAGGCTGAGCTCGCCGGAGGCGAGCGACTGGGCGTTCACGCGGCCCTCGTGCAGCTGGTACACGTAGGCGGTGCCGCCCGACATGCCCGCGCCCAGGTTGCGGCCCGTCTCGCCGAGGATCACGGCCAGACCGCCGGTCATGTACTCGAGCGCGTGGTCGCCCACGCCCTCGACGACCGCCGTCGCACCCGAGTTGCGCACGAGGAACCGCTCGCCCACGATGCCGCGGATGAACATGGTGCCCTGGGTGGCGCCGTAGCCGATGACGTTGCCGGCGATGACGTTCTCCTCAGCGGCGAAGCCCGCCGTGCTGCCGGGGCGCACGACGATCTGGCCGCCGGAGAGGCCCTTGCCGACGTAGTCGTTCGAGTCGCCGACGAGGCGCAGCGTGATGCCCGCGGGCAGGAACGCTCCGAACGACTGGCCGGCGGAGCCGGTCAGCGTGACGTCGATCGTGCCGGACGGCAGTCCGTTCTCGCCGTGGCGCAGCGTGACCTCGTGGCCCAGCATCGTGCCGACGGCGCGCTCGGTGTTCCGGATCGGCAGGTCGAGCTTCACGGGGGTGCCGTTCGCCAAGGCATCCGTCGCCGCCTGGATGAGCTGCACGTCGAAGTGCTTGTCGAGCTCGTGGTTCTGCTGCCGGGCGTTCTTGCGCGGCTCGTCGTCGGAGAACTCCGGGCCGCGCAGGATCGGCGTGAGGTCGAGCCCCGAGGCCTTCCAGTGCTCGATCGCACGGCCCGTGTCGAGCACCTCGGCGTGGCCGATCGCCTCGTCGATCGAGCGGAAGCCGAGCTCGGCGAGGTACTCGCGCACCTCCTGCGCGATGAACTCGAAGAAGTTCACGACGAACTCCGGCTTGCCGCTGAAGCGCTCGCGCAGCACCGGGTTCTGCGTCGCGACGCCGACCGGGCAGGTGTCGAGGTGGCACACGCGCATCATGACGCAGCCTTCGACGATGAGCGGGGCGGTCGCGAAGCCGAACTCCTCCGCGCCGAGCAGCGCGCCGATGACGACGTCGCGGCCGGTCTTCAGCTGGCCGTCGACCTGTACCACGACCCGGTCGCGCATCCCGTTGAGCATGAGCGTCTGCTGCGTCTCGGCGAGGCCGAGCTCCCACGGGGTGCCGGCGTGCTTCAGCGAGTTGAGCGGGCTCGCGCCCGTGCCGCCGTCGTGGCCGGAGACGAGGATGACGTCGGAGAGCGCCTTGGCGACGCCCGCCGCGACCGCGCCGATGCCGTTCTCGGACACGAGCTTCGTGTGGATGCGGGCCTTCGGGTTCGCGCGCTTCAGATCGAAGATGAGCTGCTTCAGGTCCTCGATCGAGTAGATGTCGTGGTGCGGCGGCGGCGAGATGAGGCCGACGCCGGCCGTCGCGTGCCGGGTGCGCGCCACCCACGGGTACACCTTCTGCGCCATCAACTGGCCGCCCTCGCCGGGCTTGGCGCCCTGGGCGAGCTTGATCTGCAGGTCGGTGGCGTGCGTCAGGTACAGGCTCGTGACGCCGAAGCGGCCCGAAGCGACCTGCTTGATCGCGCTGCGGCGCTCGGGGTCGAGCAGGCGCTCGGGGTCCTCGCCGCCCTCGCCCGTGTTCGACTTCGCGCCGAGGCGGTTCATCGCGATCGCGAGGGTCTCGTGGGCCTCCTTCGAGATGGAGCCGTAGCTCATCGCCCCCGTCGAGAAGCGCTTCACGATCGATGCGACCGACTCGACCTCGTCGAGCGGCACGGCGGGGCGCAGACCCTGCTTGAAGGTGAACATGCCGCGCAGGGTCATGAGCTGCTCGGCCTGGTCGTCGACGAGCTTGGTGTAGTCGCGGAACACGTCGTAGCGGCGCGTGCGCGTCGAGTGCTGCAGGCGGAAGACCGTCTCGGGGTTGAACAGGTGCGGGCTGCCGTCGCGGCGCCACTGGTACTCGCCGCCCGTGTTGAGGCGCTCGTGCACGCGCACTGCGCTCTCCTCCGGGTAGGCCTGGCGGTGGCGCGACAGGTTTTCGGCGGCGATGACGTCGATTCCGACGCCGCCGAGCTTGCTGACGGTGCCGGTGAAGTAGGTGTCGACGAGCTCCTGCGAGAGGCCGACGGCTTCGAACGCCTGGGCGCCGGCATAGGAGCCCACCGTCGAGATGCCCATCTTCGACATGATCTTGAGCACGCCCTTGCCGAGCGCCTTGATCAGGTTCTTGACCGCCTTCTCGACGGTGAGGCCGGTGATCATGCCCGCGTGGACGAGCTCCTCGACGGTCTCCATGGCGAGATACGGATTCACCGCAGAGGCGCCGTAGCCGACGAGAAGCGCCACGTGGTGCACTTCGCGCACGTCGCCCGCCTCGACCACGATGCCGACGCGCATCCGGTTCTCGGTGCGGATCAGGTGGTGGTGCACCGCCGAGACCATGAGCAGCGACGGGATCGGCGCGAGGTCCTTCGTCGAGTCGCGGTCGGAGAGCACGATGAACGCCGCGCCCTCGTCGATCGCGTGGTCGACCTCGTCGCACATCTCGGCGAGGCGCTCCTCGAGGGCCTTCTCGCCGGCATCCGGTCGATACAGGCCCTTGATGACCCGCGTGAGGCGCGAGCCGGGCCGCGGGTCGATGTGCTGGATCTTCGCGAGCTCGTCATTGTCGATCACCGGGAAGTCGAGCACCACCTGGCGAGCGTGCTGCGGAGTCGCCGCGAGCAGATTGCGCTCAGGGCCGAGGCCGAGGCGCATCGAGGTGACGACCTCTTCCCGGATCGAGTCGAGCGGCGGATTGGTGACCTGCGCGAACTGCTGCGTGAAGTAGTCGAACAGCAGCCGGGGGCGCTTCGAGAGCACCGCGATCGGGGTGTCGCTGCCCATGGCGCCGAGCGGCTCCGCGCCGTTCTTCGCCATCGGGGTGAGCAGGATGCGCACCTCTTCCTCGGTGTAGCCGAAGGTGCGCTGACGGCGCCGGACGGACGCGGGCGTGTGCACGATGTGCTCGCGCTCGGGAAGGTCGGCGAGGTTGATGGAGTTCTTCAGCCACTCGTCGTACGGCTGCTCGGCGGCGAGCTGCGCCTTGATCTCGTCGTCCTCGATGATGCGGCCGGCCTCGGTGTCGACGAGGAACATGCGGCCGGGGCGCAGGCGGCCCTTGCGCACGACCTTCGCGGGGTCGATGTCGAGCACGCCGGTCTCGCTGCCGAGCACGATCAGGCCGTCGTCGGTCACAAGGTAGCGCGCGGGGCGCAGGCCGTTGCGGTCGAGCGTGCCGCCGACGAGCGAGCCGTCGGTGAAGACGAGCGCGGCGGGGCCGTCCCACGGCTCCATGAGCGCCGCGTGGTATGCGTAGAACGCCTTGCGAGCCGGGTCGATCTCCGTGGCGTTCTCCCACGCCTCGGGCACCATCATCATGACGGCGTGCGGCAGCGAGCGACCGGCGAGGTTGAGCAGCTCGAGCACCTCATCGAAGCTCGCCGAGTCGCTGGCCCCCTCGGTGACGATCGGGAACAGCGGGCGCAGGTCGCCGAGCAGCTCGGACTGGAGCTGCGACTGGCGGGCGCGCATCCAGTTGCGGTTGCCCTGCACCGTGTTGATCTCGCCGTTGTGCGCGAGCATGCGGAACGGCTGCGCGAGCGGCCACGACGGGAAGGTGTTCGTCGAGTAGCGCGAGTGCACCAGGGCGAGCTTCGAGGCGAAGCGCTCGTCGGAGAGGTCGGGGTAGAACGGCTCGAGCTGGAGCGTCGTGACCATGCCCTTGTAGACGAGCGTGCGCGCCGACAGCGACGCGAAGTAGGTGCTGAGCTCGCGCTCCGCGCGCTTGCGCAGGCGGAACGCCAGCCGGTCGAGCGCGACGCCGCTGCGGGGGCGGAAGCTCTCGTCGAGGTGGTCGGTCGTCACGTAGAGCTGCTCGATCGCGGGCATCGCCCCGCGGGCCAGGTTGCCGATCTCGTCGGGGCGGGTGGGCACTTCGCGCCAGCCGATGACGGTCAGCTGCTCTTCCTCGGCGATGTGGGCGATGGCCTCTTTGACCTGGGCGCGCTCGACCTCGTCGGTCGGCAGGAAGGCGTTGCCCACCGCGTAGCGCCCGACCTCGGGCAGCTCGAACGGCGCGACGGCGCGCAGGAACGCGTCGGGGATCTGCGTGATGATGCCGGCGCCGTCACCGGTGCCCGCGTCGGAGCCGACCGCGCCGCGGTGCTCGAGGTGGCGCAGCGCGTTCAGCGCGTTGTCGATGATGTCGTGGCCTGCGGTGCCGCGCAGCGTCGCCACCATGGCGAGGCCGCAGGCGTCCTTCTCGAAGCGCGGGTCGTACATGCCCTGCGCGGCAGGCAGAGAACTGAAAGGCATAGGCGCCATTTTCAACCGTCCTCACGTGAATCGGGGATAGTGACTTTTGGGACGCCATCGGCCCACGAGAAGTCGGTCTGTGCGGTGCGGGTGCCTTGCCGACGGTGCGTTATGAGCCGGTGTGGCTTGTGGCCTCGGCATCGCCCTGCACGGGCTCTTCCGAGTGTACGACATCGTTTTGCGGCGTCTCGCCCGCGGCATCCGTCGCCTCGGTCTTGGCGTCCGCATTCGGCGTCCACTCGAAGCCGCGTCGGTACACGCTCGGCTCGGCGCCGGGGTGGCGGTGGTGCTGCACGGCGATGATCACGATGCCCAGCACGACGGCCGCGAAGGCCGCCCAGACGTTGCTGGGGATGCCGGCGAAGCCGAACTCGCTCGGGTCGATGCGGATCGACTCGAGCCAGCTGCGGCCCGCGCCGTACCAGATCAGGTACATGCCGAAGAACATGCCCCAGCGCGGCTTGAAGCGCCGCTCGATCGCGAGCAGCACGACGATGCCGAGCACGTTCCAGATGATCTCGTAGAGGAACAGCGGGTGGAACACGGTGCCGTCGGGCAGGCCGGCCGGGTATGCCTTGTTCGTGCTCGGGATCTCGAGCCCCCACGGCAGCCTGGTCGGCAGGCCGAACAGCTCGTTGTTGACGTAGTTGCCGAGACGGCCGACCGCCTGCGCGAGCAGCAGGCCGGGCACGAGCGCGTCGGCGAACGACCAGAAGCGCAGCTTGTGCTTGGGGGTGATGCACGCGAGCCAGAGGCCGACGGCGCCGCCGATCAGCGAGCCGAAGATCGCGTTGCCGCCGTCCCAGATGGCGAACACGTTCCAGAGGTTGTCGCCGGTCGCGAAGTAGTCGTGCGGGTGGGTGACCACGTGGTAGGCGCGGGCGCCGATGATGCCGAGCGGCACCGTCCACAGCACCACGTCGAGGACGATGCCCGGCTCGCCGCCGCGCTTCGTCAGGCGCGCGTGCGTCCACCAGGCGGCGACGATGATGCCCGCGAGGATCAGGAGCGCGTAGAGGTGGATCGTCAGCGGCCCGATCGGGAACGACTGCCATGAGGCCGGCGGGCTCGGGATGCTCGAGACAAGCGCTTCCTGCAAGGTGATGGTGCCTTCCGTGGGTGTCGCCGCCGCGGTGCTGCGGGGCCGGGAGAAGTCTAGGGGGCGAGCCTATGTGCTCTGTTACGGGCGCTCAGCGGGCGGTGCCCGCTGCGAGGGACGCGGCGGCGGCGCGGACGCCGGTCACTCCCCCGTCGGCGAGCGCCTTGACGAGCATCGAGCCGACGATCGCGCCGTCGGCGTAGTCGAGCACCTCGCCGACCTGCTCGCCCGTCGAGATGCCGATACCGACGCACACGGAGTCGGCGCCGGCCTCGCGCAGCCGCCCGACGAGCACGCGCGCGGCGTCGTCGACGGATGCCCGGGCGCTGGTCACCCCCATGGTCGAGACGGCGTACACGAAGCCCCGCGAGGTCTCGGTCGCGAGCCGCAGCCGCTCGTCGGTCGAGGTGGGCGCGGCGAGGAACACGCGATCGAGCCCGGTGCGCTCGCTGGTGGCGATCCAATCGGATGCCGAGTCGGGCGTGATGTCGGGGGTGATCAGCCCCGCGCCGCCGGCCTCGACGAGTTCGTCGGCGAAGCGGTCGAGCCCGAACTGCACCACAGGGTTCCAGTAGGTCATCACGAGGGCGGGTGCCGAGACCTGCTCGCGGATCCGCCTCACCGCCTCGAAGACGTCTCGAATGCGGAATCCGTTCGACAGCGCCTGCTGCGTCGCCGCCTGGATCACCGTGCCGTCCATGACGGGATCGGAATACGGCAGCCCGAGCTCGAGCACGTCGACGCCGCCCTCGACGAGGGCGACCGCCGCGTCGATCGAGGTCGTGAGGTCGGGGAATCCGATCGGCAGGTAGCCGACCAGGGCGCCCTTGCGGCTCACGCGGGCGCCCGCGACGGCGGCCGCGACCGGCGAGGTCGTGGTGTCGGTCATGACTGCTCGGCCCCCTCGTCGAGCAGGCCGAAGTACTTCCCCGCGGTCGCCACGTCCTTGTCACCGCGGCCTGAGAGATTCACGAGAATCAGCGCGTCGGGCCCGAGCTCGTGCCCGAGCTTGATGGCGCCCGCAAGAGCGTGCGCCGACTCGATCGCCGGGATGATGCCCTCGGTGCGGCATAGCAGCCGGAACGCCTGCATCGCCTCGTCGTCGGTGATGTTGCGGTACTCGGCGCGGCCCAGATCCTTGAGCCAGGCGTGCTCGGGGCCGACGCCCGGGTAGTCGAGGCCGGCCGAGATCGAGTGCGACTCGAGGGTCTGGCCGTCCTCGTCCTGCAGGACATACGTCTTGTTGCCGTGCAGGATGCCCGGCCGGCCCTCTTCGAGCGTGGCGCCGTGCTTGCCCGAGTCGAGCCCGTAGCCGCCCGGCTCGAAGCCGTACAGCTTGACGTCGGTGTCGTCGAGGAAGGCGTGGAAGATGCCGATCGCGTTGGAGCCGCCGCCGACGCACGCGGCGATCGCGTCCGGCAGCCGGCCGGTCAGCTCGAGCACCTGGGCGCGCGCCTCTTCGCCGATGATCTTGTGGAAGTCGCGCACCATCGTGGGGAACGGGTGCGGGCCGGCGACCGTTCCGAGCAGGTAGTGCGTCGTCTCGACGTTGGCGACCCAGTCGCGGAACGCCTCGTTGATGGCGTCCTTCAGGGTGCGCGAGCCGGTCGTGACCGGCACGACCTCGGCGCCGAGCAGGCGCATGCGGGCGACGTTGAGCGCCTGCCGCTCGGTGTCGACCTCGCCCATGTAGATGGTGCACTCCATGCCGAACAGGGCGGCCGCGGTCGCGGTCGCGACGCCGTGCTGGCCGGCACCGGTCTCGGCGATGAGGCGCGTCTTGCCCAGCATCCGCTTCACCAAGAGCGCCTGGCCGAGCACGTTGTTGATCTTGTGGCTGCCGGTGTGGTTGAGGTCCTCGCGCTTCAAGATGATGCGGGCGCCGCCGGCGTGCTGCGCGAAGCGCGGGGCCTCGGTGATGATCGAGGGCCGGCCCGAGTAGGTCTTGTGCAGAGCGGCGAGCTCGGCGGCGAAGCCCGGGTCCTGCTGCGAGGCGTGCCAGGCATCCGTCAGCTCGTCGAGCGCGGCGATCAGCGACTCGGGCATGAAGCGCCCGCCGAACGCGCCGAAATCGGGTCCGGCGACTTCGCGGAGTGTCATGGGTGGTCCTTAGCTGGGTCCGTCTCAGACGGACAGGAACTTCTCGAGCGTGCGGATCGGGTCGCCGTCGGTGACGAGCGCCTCGCCGACCAGCACGACGTCTGCGCCCGCCTCGCGGTAGCGCGCGACGTCTCTGCGCTTGAGGACAGCGGATTCCGCGACCCGGACGACCCCGGCGGGGATGCGGTCGGCGACACGGCCGAACAGGTCCTTGTCGAGCTCGAAGTTGGTGAGGTCGCGGGCGTTCACGCCGATGAGGCCTGCGCCGATCTCGAGCGCGCGGTCGATCTCCTCTTCGGAGTGCGTCTCGACGAGCGCGGTCATGCCGAGCTCGCGCGCGAGCTGGTGCAGGCCCGCGAGCTTCTTCTGCTCGAGCGCCGCGACGATCAGCAGCACGAGGTCGGCGCCCGCGGCGCGCGCCTCGAAGATCTGGTACTCCGTGGCCATGAAGTCCTTGCGCAGCACGGGGATGCTCACGGCGGAGCGCACGGCCTCGAGGTCGGCGAGGGAGCCCTTGAACCTGCGCTCCTCGGTGAGCACCGAGATCGCGCTCGCACCGCCGGTCTCGTAGGTCACCGCGAGCTGCGCGGGGTCGGGGATCTCCGACAGGTCGCCGCGCGAGGGGCTCGCGCGCTTCACCTCGGCGATGATCTTGACCTGCTCGGCGGGGGCGAGCCACTCGAGCGCATCGAGCGCGGGAGCCTGCGCGAGCGCGGCCTTCTCGACCGCCGACTTCGGTCGGGCGGCCTTGCGGGCGTTCGCGTCGGCGACCGAGCCGGCCGTGAGGTCGGCGAGCAGGGACATTAGTGACCCTTGGGCTGGTACTTCTCGCCGCCCACGCCGTAGCCGGCCTTCTTCATGACCCAGCCGACGATGAGGCCGATCACGACGAGGCCGCCGCCGACGAACGCGACCAGCCAGGGCTGGTCGAACCAGAAGAACAGGGTGCCGAGGGTGAAGCCGAGCAGCATGATGATCACCGCCGTCCACGCAGCCGGCGAGTGGCCTTCGCCGAGTTCCTCGTGTTCGGGGGCGTTCGTGGTGCCGCTCATGTCTCTCCTGGTCTCGAACTTGGGAAAAGTCTACCGGGCGTCACAGGTCGGCCGGTTCCGTGATCGCCGCGCGGAAGAAGGCGTCCGCGAGAGCGCGCAGCTCTTCTGCGGGGCGGGCCACGGGATCCGAGTCGAAGTGCTCGGCGCGTTCCAGTTCCCCTGCGACGAACGCCTCGAGAACAGGCGGCGGCGAGCCGGCGCCCAGTTCGCGGGTGAGCGCCTTCTTCGCGATCAAGTCGAGAGCAGCATTACGGATGCCGGGGCCGACCGCGCTCTCGTCGAGAAGCGCCTGCAGCTTCATCGGCGGCACCGATTCCTCGGGGTGCTCGTGCAGCCACCGCAGGGCGGTCGCGGTGCGCAGCACGTAGAAGAAGCGCTTGAGTGTCGCCGCACCGGCCTGCTGCTGTCGCGCAACGTGCAGGTAGTGGCGACCCACGTGAACGCGCTCGACGACCTCGTCGGCGAACGCCAGCATGTCGTCGCGGAAAGTCGCATCCCCGGCGTACACGATGGGTGACCGCAGCCACTCGATCGCGGTGGCGTTGCCCTTCGTGATGAGCGCGATCGCCTTGGAGAGGTCCCAGCCGTTGACGTCGAGCACCTTGTCCAGCGGCGTCTCGATCACATCGCGGCGTGGCCACAGCGAGAGGTAGCGCTCAACAGGGCTGATGTAGATGAACCGGCAGTCGTAGTCGCTGTCCGGCGAGGGGAATCCCCAGGCCCGGCTGCCGCTCTCGATGGCCCACGCCACCCGGACGTGCTGCTCGGCCTCGACGGTCGCGAGGCGGTCATCGATCCGGGCGACGACGAGCGGGTCGAGCTCAGGCGGAACAGCGCGCATGCGAGGACCTTATCGGAGCGCCCGCATCTCGCCGGGCGACAGTAGGCGCCGGAAAGCCACGCAGATTCCGGCATCTATTGTCGCCGCACGAGGGGTGGACGCGATGATTCCCGCATCTATTGTCGTCGCACCACCTACGGTCGGATGGCGGGCTGCAGCCGCGGCGCTTACAGGGCGATCTGGTACTGGATGAAGCCGGTGCGCGTGGCCACTCGGTCGTAGAGCGAGCGGGCCGTCGAGTTGCTTTCTGCGGTCAGCCAGTAGACCTTCGCAGAGCCGTGTTGCTCGGCCCAGGCCCGGACGTGCTCGATCAGTGCCGCCCCGGCTCCGTTACGGCGCGCGACGGGGGCGACGAAGAGGTCTTCCAGGTAGCAGTAGTCCGTGCTCGTCCACGTCGCGGGGTGGGTCAGCCAGTGGACCAGGCCGATCGCCGTCCCGTCTTCGCCGCGGGCGATGGCCCCCTGGATCTCGGATGCCGGGTCGATCACGCGGGCGAAGGTCTTCTCGATGGTGGCTTCGTCGAGGGTCGCCTCGTAGAAGGTGAGGTAGCCGTGGAAGAGCTCAAGCCATTCGGCGCGATCGTCGGGGCGTACGGGGGCGATGTCGACCATCCGTCGAGACTATCGGCGCTGGGCCGACGGCGATGAGCGGCCGACGGTTCGCGAGCAGGCCGGCTCACCGTGTCGTCAGCAGCGGCACATCGGCATTCTCCGGGACGGGGTCGGTCGCGAGCCTCGCGCGACGCCGATTCGTGGCGGAAGGGATTTGTCTACGGCGGCGGCGCGTCGTGTTGGACACGCCGAGGCATTGACCAGATCTCTTCCGTTGCGTTCACATGTGGACCACGTCTTGCGGAGTCAAAACGAGTCGATGAGTTCACGCATGAGCTGTGAGGGCGTGGTGTGCCGCTCATGAGCCACCTCGTCAAGCTTCGCGCGGCGTGCGGCGTCGAGCCGCAGAGTAAACGGGCGCGCCTGAGCCCCCACTAGCTCGACAAGAACCTTCTGGCTCGCAGGCATCGCATGGAACACCAACCACCCATCGTCCTACTCGGGGTCGGCCGTGGGGTCGTCGCCGCGGGTCAGCTCGTCCCAGTCGTCGACGGCGGCGTCGCCGGGGCGCGACTCTGGGACGCGCTTGGGAGCCGGGGATGCCTGGCCATCCGCATCCTCGAAGCGCAACGCGCCGTTACCGGTCGCTACGTCGTACCGCCGCGAGCCACCCGGCCAGCGACCGCCGGTGATCAGCGCGAACAGCGAGCCGAGCCCGATCAGGACGCCGCCGACGAGTGCGAGCGTCGGCCACGCGCTCGCATCGACCGAGGCGAACAGGTCGTGCACCGACGAATCACCGGTGATGCCGGTGGCCGCCGAGACCGCGTCGCGCACCCCCGTCGAGCGCATCGGGTCGCCCGCAGCAGCGAAGACGACCGTGGCGCCGAGGATCACCCCGATGACGCCGATGATGATGCGAGCCACGCGGCCCGCGATGGCGAAGGCGAGGGCGAGGGCGAGGGCGGCCAGCGACAGCGCGGTGAGCGCCGGTGAGGCATCCGACCCGCTCACGGCGATCGGCGTCGGGTGCCCGGCCTCCTTCGTGAGCGTCACCGTGAACCAGGTCTGCGTCGCTCCGGCGAGGCCGAGGCCCGCGCCGACGACGACCACCAGGATCGTGAGCAGCTTGAGGCGGCCGCCTGTCACGAGAGCCGCCGTATCGAGCTTGTCGAGATGACCCGCTGCATCGCGTTCGCGACCGCGACGGCGCGCAGGGGCGCCGCGGCCTTGTTGCGGCACTCCTCGTACTCGCTGGCCGGGTCCGAGTCGGCGACGAGGCCCGCCCCCGCCTGCACGTAGGCCATGCCGCCGATGAGCGTCGCCGTCCGGATCGCGATGGCGAGGTCGGCGTCGCCGGCGAAGCCGAAGTAGCCGACCACTCCCCCGTAGACGCCGCGCTGCGCAGGTTCCAGCTCGTCGATGATCTCGAGAGCGCGCGGTTTGGGAGCGCCTGACAGGGTTCCCGCGGGGAAGGTCGCGCGGAAGACGTCGACGGCCGAGGCATCCGGCCGCACATCGCCCTCGACCGACGAGACCAGGTGCATGATGTGGCTGAATCGCTCGACGCGCATGAACTCGGTGACCTCGACCGAGCCCGCCCGGCAGACCTTTGCGAGATCGTTGCGGGCGAGGTCGACGAGCATCAGGTGCTCCGCACGCTCCTTCGGGTCGGCGATGAGGCTCGCCTCGAGCTCGGCGTCGGCCTCTGGCGTCGCGCCGCGCGGGCGCGAGCCGGCGATCGGGTGCGAGTAGGCGCGGCCGTCCTCCACCTTGACGAGCGCCTCGGGGCTCGAGCCGACGACCGTGTACGGCTCGCCGGCGGGCGTCGCAAGCTGCAGCAGGTACATGTACGGGCTCGGGTTGAGGCTGCGCAGCACGCGATAGACGTCGACCGGGTCGGCGGTCACCGGCTGCTGGAAGCGCTGCGAGATGACGACCTGGAAGACGTCGCCCGCGGTGATGAAGTCCTTCGAGCGCTCGACGGCGGCGAGGTAGTCCTCGCGTGCGGTGCGGTTCTCGGGGCTCGGCTCGGCGGCGAGGTCGACGACCGCGAGCTGGGCCTCGAGCGGCTGCGCGAGCTGCGACTGCAGCGCGTCGAGACGCCGCTGCGCGTCGAGCCACAGCCCGTCGGCATCCGTCTCGCCGTCATTGAGCGCGTTCGCGATGAGCTGCACGACGCCCGTGCGGTGGTCGACGACGACGAGGTCGGCGACGAAGCTGAAGGCGAGGCCCGGCACGTCGAAGTCGGCCGGCGGCTGGTCGGGCAGGCGCTCGAGCTGCCGAACGGCCTCCCACCCGATGAAGCCGACGAGCCCGCCGGTGAGCGGCGGCAGGCCGGGGATGCGCGGCGTCTGCCAGCGCGCGTAGAGCGCGGCGAGCACGTCGAGCGGCTTCGATTCGGGGTCGACGGATGCCCCGAGCGCGCGTTGCGCGGAGAGGCCGTCGCCCTGCCATTCCGCGCTGTCGGCCGCCTGGGTCAGCACGCCGAAGGCGTTCGCGCCGACGAAGGAGTAGCGCGACCAGATTCCGCCCTGCTCGGCAGACTCGAGCAGGAAGGTGCCTGGGCGCCCGGCCGCCAGCTTGCGGTAGATCCCCACGGGGGTCTCGCCGTCGGCGAAGAGCTCGCGCACGACGGGGACGACGCGATGCCCCGGAAGCAGCGCGTCGAAGGCATACCTGGTCGTCGTCATTCGGCCTCGATCACAGCCGGGTCGAGCTGGTCCGCGTCGAAGCAGGTGCGGTCGCCCGTGTGGCAGGCCGCGCCGATCTGCTCGACCTCGACGAGCAGGGTGTCGCCGTCGCAGTCGAGGGCAGCCTGGCGCACGTACTGGACGTGGCCGCTCGTGTCGCCCTTGCGCCAGTACTCCTGGCGGGAGCGCGACCAGAAGGTGACGCGGCCCTCGGTGAGCGTGCGGCGCAGCGCCTCGGCGTCCATGTAGCCGAGCATCAGCACCTCGCGGGTATCGTGCTGCTGGATGATCGCGGGCATGAGCCCGTCGCTGCCGAAGCGCACGCGGGTCAGGATCGTGTCGACGTCAGGGGGCGTCATGGCCGTACCTCGATTCCGGCGGCGCGCAGCTCGCCCTTCACCTCGCCGATCGTGAGCTCGCCGTAGTGGAACACGGATGCCGCGAGCACGGCGTCTGCCCCGGCCTGGACGGCCGGCACGAAGTCGGCGAGCTTGCCGGCGCCGCCGCTCGCGATCACGGGAACCCGGGACAGCTCGCGCATCGCCTGCGTGAGCTCGAGGTCGTAGCCGGCCTTGGTGCCGTCGGCGTCGATCGAGTTGACGAGCAGCTCGCCCGCGCCGCGCTCGATCGCCTCGCGTGCCCAGGCGAGCGCGTCGAGAGACGTCTCGGTGCGCCCCCCGTGTGTGGTGACGACGAAGCCGGAATCCGTGCGCGGGCTGCGCTTCACATCGAGCGAGAGCACGAGCACCTGGGCGCCGAAGCGATCGGCGATCTCGCCGATCAGACCTGGGCGAGCGATCGCGGCCGAGTTGACGCCCACCTTGTCGGCGCCGTGCGCGAGCAGCTTGGCGACGTCTTCGGGCGAGCGGACTCCCCCGCCGACGGTCAGCGGCACGAACACCTGCTCGGCCGTGCGGCGCACCATGTCGTAGGTGGTGGCGCGACCCTCGACCGTCGCGGTGACATCGAGGAAGGTGACCTCGTCGGCGCCCTGCTCGTAATACCGCCGAGCCAACTCCACTGGATCACCTGCGTCCGCCAGGTTCAGGAAATTGACGCCCTTGACGACGCGCCCGTCGGCGACGTCGAGACACGGGATGACGCGGACGGCGACACTCATGACAGCACCCCGCTCACAGCCGGGCCGCGTGGATCGGCGTGACCAGGATCGCGCGGGCGCCGAGCTCGTAGAGCGCGTCCATGATGTGGTTGATCTCGTCGCGCGGGATCATCACGCGCACGGCCACCCACGCGGGGTCGCGGGTGGGCGAGATCGTGGGCGACTCCATGCCGGAGGCGATGGCGGTCGCCTGCTCGATCAGCTCGCTCGGCAGGTCATAGTCCATCAGCACGTAGCGGCGGGCGACCATGACGCCCTCGAGGCGGCGGTGCAGGGTGCCGAGGCCCGGGGCCTCGTTGGGGCCGGCGATGAGCACGGCCTCTGAGCGCAGGATCGGCTCGCCGAACACCTCGAGCCCCTGTTTGCGCAGCGTGCTGCCGGTCTCGACGACGTCGGCGATCACGTCGGCGACGCCGAGACGGATCGCGGATTCCACGGCGCCGTCGAGCTTGACGAGATGCACCTCGACGCCCCGCTCGGCCAGGTAGCCGCCGACGAGCACCGGGTAGCTGGTCGCGAGCCGCTTGCCGCGCAGGTCGTCGAGGGTCTGGAACGCTCCGGCGGGGCCGGCGAAGCGGAAGGTCGAGACGGCGAAGCCGAGCGGCTCGTCCTCGTGGGCGTCGGAGCCCGAGTCGATGAGCAGGTCGCGGCCGGTGATGCCGACGTCGAGAGCACCGCTGCCGACGTAGGTCGCGATGTCGCGCGGGCGCAGGTAGAAGAACTCGACGTCGTTCTTCGGGTCCGCGACGATCAGTTCCTTGGGGTCGCGGCGGCCGTTGTAGCCGGCCTCCTTGAGGTATTCCGCGGCCGTCTCGGCGAGGGCGCCCTTGTTGGGCACGGCGATTCTGAGCATGGGGGTAGGTCTTTCCGGGTCGAGGGTCGTCTGATCAGGCATCCGATTCACAGATGTCGGTAGACGTCCTCGAGGGTGAGCCCCTTCGCGAGCACCGCGACCTGCAGGTGGTACAGCAGCTGGCTCGCCTCTTCGGCGAAGTCGGCGTCGCTCTGGTACTCGGCGGCCATCCACACCTCGGCGGCCTCTTCGACGATCTTCTTCCCGATCTGATGGATGCCCGCGTCGAGTTCTGCGACGGTGCGGGAGCCCTCAGGGCGGGTCGTGGCCTTCTCGCTGAGCTCAGCGAAGAGGTCGTCGAAGGTCTTCACGCAGCTAAGCCTACCTAGTGCACGTGAGCGGATGCCGCGCTGCGCAGCCCCTCGATCGCGGCGGCCGCGTCGCTCGCGCCGAAGACGCTGGAGCCCGCGACGAAGGTGTCGGCGCCGGCATCCGCCGCGATCCCGATGGTCTCCTCCGTCACTCCGCCGTCGACCTCGAGCCACACGTCGGTGCCGAGTCGAGCCGCCGCCTCACGCAGCCGGGTGAGCTTCGACATCACGTGGGGCAGGAACTTCTGCCCGCCGAAACCCGGCTCGACCGTCATCACGAGCACCTGGTCGAACTCGGGCAGCAGCTCGAGGTAGGCCCCGACATCGGTCTTCGGGCTGAGCGCGATGCCGGCACGGGCGCCCAGCTTGCGCAGGGTGCGGGCGAGCGTAACGGGCGCGGTGGCCGCCTCGGCGTGGAAGGTGACGGAGAAGCATCCGATCTCCGCATACTGCGGGGCCCAGCGATCGGGATCGTCGATCATCAGGTGCACGTCGAGCGGCACCGGGCTCGTCGCCTGCACCCGCTCGACCATCTGCGGGCCGAAGGTGAGGTTCGGCACGAAGTGGTTGTCCATCACGTCGACGTGCACGTAGTCGGCGCTCGCGATGCGCTCCAGGTCGCGCTGCATGTTCACGAAGTCGGCGGACAGGATGCTCGGGTTGATGCGGGCGGCCATGCGATCGAGCCTAGCCTTGGGGCATGGCTGAGGAATGGCGGCGCGTCGTCGCGGCGCTCGCGAACCCCGACATGCGGCTCACGTGGGCACGGCTCGTCCTGGGGGCGGACGAGACGGATGCCACGGCCGGGCTCTCCCCCGCACGGCGGCGGAAGGTGCTCGACGGGTTGCGCGGCGCGGGGCTCCTCGACGAGGCATCCGCACCCCGCTCCTCGGTGTTCGCCGAGGCGCTCGCCGCCGCGCCCGTGGCGCCCCAGCCGACGGGGCCCGAGCGGTTCCTGCGCGGGGGCCGCATCGACCGGTACCCCGCATCGCAGACCGAGCGAGGCGAGCTGCTCGCCCTCGTCGCGGGTCGCGCGTTCCGTGTGGGCGAGGTGCTCGACGAGCGCGAGGTCAATGAGCGGCTGGCGTCCTTCCATGACGACGTCGCGGTGCTGCGCCGCTACCTGGTCGACTTCGGGCTGCTGGTGCGCACCCGCTCGGGCTCGTCGTACGCCCTCGCGGAGGACTGAGCCGGAGCGCCGCTCTCGTTGATCCGTTTCGCGTGCGCTACTGCGATCCGCATTGCGCGCCTCGGATCCGAGTAGCGCAAAGCGGATCCTGGTAGCGCAACCGCAGCGAGGCACCCCGATCGCGGGCTACGCCTTGCGCAGCAGTGCGATGAACATCGCGTCGGTGTTGTGCCGGTGCGGCCACAGCTGTACCTGGGCGGGGTCGCCCGCGAGATCGAGCGGCTGCTTCACGGCGCCCTGCAGGATCTCCTGCGTCGGCAGCTCCTCGAGCACGCCGGGGTGGCGCTTCAGCGCCTCGGCGACGGCGATGCGCGTCTCGCCGAGGTGCGGCGAGCAGGTGACGTAGGCGAGGATGCCGCCCGGGCGCAGCGCCTCGACGGCCGCGTCGATCAGCGAAGCCTGCAGCCGTTCGAGCTCGGCGACATCGCGCGGCTGCTTACGCCAGCGCGACTCGGGGCGGCGGCGCAGCGCGCCGAGTCCGGTGCAGGGCGCGTCCAGCAGCACACGGTCGAACTGGCCGGCGTGCTCGGCCGGGATGCCGCGCCCGTCGCCTTCCACCACCTCGACGGCATCGCCGAGCGGCGTGACGGCGTTGCGTACGAGCCCGGCTCGGGCGGGCACGATCTCATTGGCGACGAGCCTCGCCCCGCCGCGCAGCGCCTCGGCCCCGAGCACGGCGGCCTTCCCGCCGGGCCCCGCGCACAGGTCGAGCCAGCGCTCCCCCGCCCGCACCGGCCGCGCGGCGACGAGCGCGAGAGCGGCGAGCTGCGAGCCCTCGTCCTGCACGCGTACCCAGCCGCCCGAGTCGCGCACGAGGCGGAACGGGTCGCCGGGCATGGTGAAGCCGTACGGCGAGTACGGGTCGGGCTCGGCGCCGTCGGGAACGCCCGGTCCGCCGGGCAGCGCGACCAGGTTGACGCGCGGCGCGGTGTTGTCGGCCTCGAGCAGCGCCTCGAGCTCGGCCTCGACGTCGGTGCGCGGGCGGCGCTCGGCGGTGAGCGCCTGGCGCAGCGCGCGCACGATCCACACGGGGTGCGAGCCGAGCTCGGCGATCGCCTCGTCGCGCGAGCCCGCATCGGCGAGCACGCGCTCGCGCCATTTCTCGGGTTTGGTGCGGGCGATCCCGCGCAGCACGCCGTTGACGAAGCCGACCCGGTCGCGGCCGATCGCCTGCGCCGCGACGGTGACGGTCTCATTGACGGCGGCGTGCGATGGCACGCGCATCGAGAGCAGCTGGTGCGCGCCGAGGCGCAGCAGGTCGCGCACGGCCGGCTCGATCTGGTCGATCTCGCGATGCGCGGCGATGCGGATGACGGCGTCGTAGTAGCCCCGCATGCGCAGCGTTCCGTAGGTGAGCTCGGTCGCGAGCGCCGCATCGGCGGACGACAGGCCCGAGCGCTCGAGCCGCACCGGCAGCAGCAGGTTGGCGTAGGCATCCGATTCGCGCACGGCCGACAGCACGTCGTACGCGATGCGGCGGGGGCTCGGCGTGCGGGGCAGGTCGCTCATTCCGCCATCAGTCCTTCCGTGAGCTTGAGGCCACGCCACCAGTCGGCCGCGGCCATCGCCTTCTTCCCCGCGGGCTGCACCGTGAGCAGTTCGAGCGGGTAGGTCGCGGTGCCGAGGTAGACGCGGCCGGAACGGGCGCCGAACGCGCCGGGCGCGAGCCGCTCCGCGCCCCGGGAGAGGCGCGCGGCGTGGATCTTGAATCGCTCGCCGCCGACGAGCACGAAGGCGCCGGGCTCGGGCGTGACGCCGCGCAGTCGGGCGTAGACCGCATCGCCGGCATCCGTCAGCGTGAGCCGCGCGTCATCGAGGGTGAGCTTGGCGGCCAGCGTCGGCGCGCCGGTCTGCGGGGTCGCGACCGCGCGCCCGTCGGCGATCGCATCGACGACGGATGCCAGCTGCGCGGCGCCGCTCACGGAGAGCGCCTCGAGCACGTCTCCGGCCGTCTCGTCGGCCCCGATGGCGCGCCGCTCCAGCGAGAAGACGTCGCCGGCGTCGAGCTCCTCGACGAGCTGGAACACGGCGGAGCCGGTCTCGGAGTCCCCCGCCATCACGGCGCGCTGCACGGGCGCCGCGCCGCGCCACCGCGGCAGCAGCGAGAAGTGCAGGTTGATCCAGCCGAGCCGCGGCGCCGCGAGCATGGGCGCGCGCAGCAGCCCGCCGTAGGCGACGATGACGCCGAGGTCGGGTTCGAGCGCGGCGACGGCCTCGGTCTCAGCCTCGCGCAGCCGGTTCGCCTTGATGGTCGGCAGGCCGAGCTCGGCGGCGCGGGCCGCGACGGGCGACGGCGTGAGCGCGCGCTTGCGGCCGAGGGGTGCGTCGTCGCGAGTGACGACTCCGACAACGGGATGGCGGCTCGCGGCGAGGGCATCGAGGGCGGGAACCGCGACGGGCGGGGTTCCTGCGAAGACGATGCGCAGGGAAGGTGCGGCGGAGGGCATGAGGTCGATTCCTAGAGGATCTCGGGGTCGTCCAGCTTGACTCTCAGTGTAGGAGCAGGTCGCCCGCGCCGGCGCTCCCCAGGCGGCCGGCGCGCGCCCGTCGCCTGCCGCACGATCGCCCCGCGCAGTGCGGTCGCGACGGCGTCGCCGTGTGCGTAGTCGAAGCGCACGATCGCGCGCACGAGGCCGTCGTCGAGCGAGCGCGGGCCTTCGGGCGCGACCGGT
Source organism: Gryllotalpicola koreensis (assembly GCF_039538185.1). Classification (NCBI taxonomy): domain Bacteria; kingdom Bacillati; phylum Actinomycetota; class Actinomycetes; order Micrococcales; family Microbacteriaceae; genus Gryllotalpicola; species Gryllotalpicola koreensis. The sequence continues at coordinate 397,730 of NZ_BAABBW010000002.1, read as the reverse complement.
GCGGGGCCGAGGACATCGCGGATCGGCGCGAGCGCGAGCGCGTCGATCGCCGACTGCACGGCGGCCGGCTTGCCGGTGACGGATGCCACGCGGAGCGCCGGCGGGAAGCCGAGCGTGCGCCGATCGTGCAGCTGCGCGGCCGCGTAGCTGTGCTGCTGCCAGAGGGCGAGCGCCTGCGCGAGCGGTCCGCCGACGCCGACCAGCAGCGTCGGGGCCCCGACAGCCGCCAGCGCCGCGGCGTTGGACCACCAGCGCAGGCAGTCGTCGCCGACGTGCAGGCTCTCGCGCTGCAGCATCCGCTCGCCGTCCAGCAGGATGACCGCCGCGTACCCGCCGGCGGCGATCGGCTCGGCGCCACGGGTCGCGACGACGAGGGTCCGCGGCTCCCCCTCGACGCGGGTGAGCGGGCGCTCGCCGTCGCTCACGACGACGCGCATGCCGGGAAAGGCGCGGCCGAGCTCCTCGGCGGTGCGGGCCGAGCCGCGCGTCACCATGCGGTACGTGCGGTTGTTGCACTCGGAGCAGGCCCAGTCGCCCGCGAGGCGCCCGCACCATGCGCAGCTCGGCACCGCATGCGACGAGGCGAGCTGGAGCGGGCCGGCGCAGTTCGTGCAGCGCGCCGCCTGGCCGCAGCGCCGGCACGCGAGCAGCGAGACGTAGCCGGGGCGGGCGACCTGCACGAGCACGGGCCCCGCGAGCAGCGCCTCGCTCGCGGTGCGGAACGCGGAGGACGGCACCCGCCCCCCGTCGGCGGCCTGCTGCGACTGCTGGGCCGCGGTCGGCACGACCTTGGGCGTCACGAGCGGCACCGGCGCGACGTCGCTTAGGTAGCCGAGCTCGACGAGGCGCTGGACCTCGACCGAGCGGGTGTGCCCCGCGAAGATCACGGCGCAGTCCTGCTGCTGCTGCTGACGGACGAGCGCCACGTCGCGGGCATGCGCGTACGGCGCGAGCGGCTCGGCGAACAGCGGATCGCCGTCGTCGTAGAGCGCAATCAGGCCGAGTCTTGCCGCCGGGGCGTACACGACCGAGCGGTTGCCGACGATGATGCGCGGGGTGTGCGCGCCATCGGCCGGCTGGGTGAGGCACGACAGGAACGCCGCGTAGCGCTGTGCGTTGGTGCGGCGCGCGTCGAGCGCCGCGACCGTGCCCGCAGGGACGAGCGTGCGCAGCACAGCCTCGAGCTGCTCCTGGTCGCGGTAGTCGGGAACCGCGAGGATCGCGCTGCGGCCGTCGATTACCGCGCGCACGGCCGCCTGCGCGAGGGTCACGGCCCACCGCCCGACCCAGGTCCCGTCGGGAAGCTCGATCACCCCGGGCAGCGAGCGCAGCGCGAGGCGCCCGTCGCCGTCGATGGCCGACTCGATGAGGCCGCCCTCGTAGCCTTCGACGGGGTGGGCGACCATGGGCACCTCGCGTGGCGAGCCCTGCGCGAGCCACTTGCGCTCGGCCGCGACCGAGCGCGGCGGGATCGCGAGCCGCAGCACATCGTTCGCGCTGCCCGCCTGCCGGTCGGCGATGCGCCGGGCGAGCGCCCAGACCTCGGGCGCGAGGACGCGAGCGGGAGAGACGACGGATTCCAGCGGCGTGAGCGCCCCGTCGAAGGAGCTCGTGTCGCCGACCTCGACGACGAGCCCGTCGGCGAGCCGCCCTTCGGCGCGCAGGGGGGCGGTCACCCGCACCCCAGGCACCACCTGATCGCTCAGCGCCGACGGGATTGCGTAATCGAACAGGCGGTCCAATTGCGGCAGCGGCGTGTCGATCAGCACCCTCGCGACGGACGCCACGCGAGCCCCGCGCTAGAGGCCGGCGGCGACGCGCAGCGCCTCGGCCCGGTCGGTCCGCTCCCAGGTGAAGTCGGGCAGCTCACGGCCGAAGTGACCGTAGGCGGCCGTCTGCGAGTAGATCGGGCGCAGCAGGTCGAGGTCGCGGATGATCGCGGCGGGGCGCAGGTCGAACACCTCCTGGATCGCGGACGTGATGCGCTCGACGGGCGCCTTCTCGGTACCGAAGGTCTCGACGTACAGGCCGACGGGGTGCGCGGCGCCGATCGCGTAGGCGACCTGAACCTCGAGCCGGTCGGCGAGGCCGGCCGCGACGGCGTTCTTCGCGACCCAGCGCATCGCGTACGCGGCGGAGCGGTCGACCTTCGACGGGTCCTTGCCGCTGAACGCGCCGCCGCCATGGCGGCTCGCGCCGCCATAGGTGTCGACGATGATCTTGCGGCCCGTGAGACCGGCGTCGCCGTGCGGGCCGCCGATCTCGAACTTGCCGGTGGGGTTGATGAGCAGCTTGAGATCGGACGTGTCGAGGTCGACGGTCTCGAGCACGGGGCGGATCACGACGCGCTCGACGGCCTCGCGCAGCTCGGCGAGCCCGATGGCCGGCGAGTGCTGGGTGGACAGGACGACCGTGTCGATGCTCTTCGGCGTGAATCCGTCGTAGCCGACCGTGACCTGGGTCTTGCCGTCAGGGCGCAGGAAGTCGAGCTCGCCTGACTTGCGCACAGCGGTGAGCCGCTCGGAGAGGCGGTGCGAGAGCCAGATCGGCAGCGGCATGAGCTGCGGGGTCTCGGTCGTGGCGAAGCCGAACATAATGCCCTGGTCGCCGGCGCCCTGCCTGTCGAGCTCGTCGCCGCTCGCGCCCTCGCGCGTCTCGAACGCGTCGTCGACGCCTTGCGCGATGTCGGGCGACTGGGCGCCGATGGAGATCGACACACCGCAGGAGCGGCCGTCGAACCAGACGTCGGAGGAGGTGTAGCCGATCGACGTGATCTTCTCGCGCACGATCTGCGGGATCTCGACGTAGCCGGAGGTCGTGACCTCGCCGGCGACGTGCACCTGGCCGGTCGTGACCATCGTCTCGACGGCGACGCGGGCATGCGGGTCGACGGTGAGCAGCGCGTCGAGGATCGCATCGGAGATCTGGTCGCAGATCTTGTCGGGATGCCCCTCGGTGACGGACTCAGAGGTGAAGAGGCGCAAAGCGGACATGAATCTCCCTCAATCAGGGCCGTAAGCGTCTGGTTCGCGTCAGGCGATGGGTTCTCTACGGGACGCGGGACAGCGTCGCGTCGAGGATACGGTCGGCCACCGACAACTTGGTCCCGGAGGCCTCCATCACGATATCGCCGGACGTGTTCAAGACGATCACGTCGTTGTCATCTGCGGCGAATCCGTGGTTCCAGCCGACATTGTTGACGACCAGGAAGTCGCAGCCCTTGCGCGCGATCTTCGAGCGCCCCAGCTCGAGCAGCGTCGCCGGGTCGCTCTCGGTCTCGGCGGCGAAGCCGATGACGAGCTGCCCCTCGCGGCGCGCGGCAGACAGCTCGGCGAGGATGTCGGGGTTCACGACGAACTCGACCGTGAGCCGGTCGCCCGTGTGCTCCTTCTTGATCTTGCCCTGCTGCACCTGCGCCGGCCGGTAGTCGGCCACGGCGGCGGCCATGATGACGACGTCGGCCTCTCGCGCGGCATCCGTCACGGCCTTCTCGAGCTCGAGCGTCGTGCCGACCGGCTCGACGGCGATGCCGTCCGGAACGGCCTCCGTGCCGATATTGGCCGCGATCAGCGTGACGTTCGCGCCGCGCGCGGCGGCCGCCGCCGCGATCGCCATGCCCTGCTTGCCGCTCGAGCGGTTGCCCATGAAGCGCACCGGGTCGAACGGCTCGCGCGTGCCACCCGCAGTCACGACGACGCGCAGGCCGTCCAGGTCGAGGCGGGCGGCGTCGTTCGCCTCCTCGACGCGGGCACGGCGCGCACGGGTGACGGATGCCTGGGGAGCCTGCCCGACGCCGGCGAGCTGCTTCAGCGCGGCGTGCGCGATCGTCTCGGGCTCCTCCATGCGGCCGGGCCCGGAGTCGTCGCCCGTGAGCTGGCCGGAGGCGGGCCCGATGACGACGACGCCCCGCTCGCGCAGCGTGCGCACATTGGCCTGCGTCGCGGGCGCCTGCCACATCTCGGTGTGCATCGCCGGGGCGATCACGACGGGCGCCTTCGAGGCGAGCACGGTGTTGGTGAGCAGGTCGTCGACGATGCCGTGCGCGAGTTTCGCGATGGTGTTCGCGGTCGCGGGGGCGATGATGATGAGGTCGGCCTTCTGGCCGAGGGCCACGTGGCGCACCTCGTCGACGCCGTCATAGAGGTCGGCGGTGACGGGGTTGCGGCTGATCGCCTCCCACGTGGGCTTTCCGACGAACTTCAGCGCGGCATCCGTCGGCACCACGTGCACGTCGTGGCCGGCGAGCACGAGGCTGCGCACCAGCGAGACGCTCTTATACGCGGCGATGCCGCCGGTCACCCCGACGACGATGGTCAGACGGGGCGCTCCGGCGGCATCCTTGCTCACGGTGTCGACTGCGCGGGCTGCTACTGCTCGGCGATCGGCTTGACGACGAGCTTGTCCTCGTTGATCTCGTGGAGGGCGACGGACAGCGGCTTGTCGTCGACGGACGAGTCGACGAGCGGCCCGACGTTGTCGAACAGGCTGCCCTCGTGCAGGTCGGCGTAGTAGTCGTTGATCTGGCGGGCGCGCTTGCTCGCGAAGATGACCAGCGCGTACTTCGACTCGACCTTGCTCAGCAGCTCGTCGATGGGCGGGTCGATGATGCCCTTCTGGGACGTCGCCATGGGGGTTCTCCTAACGGGGAAGTTCAGGGGGCGCGCGTCAGTCGCGCGCACGCACATTCATCAAGTCTACGACTTCGCGCGCCGCCTCTGGCACGGTGGTGTTCACGACGGTGCGGTCGAACTCGCCCTCTGCGGCCAGCTCGACCTTGGCGGTCTCGAGTCGGCGGCGCTGCTCCTCGGGCGGCTCGGTGCCGCGGCCGACGAGGCGCCGCACCAGCTCGTCCCAGGTGGGCGGGGCGAGGAACACGAGCAGCGCGTTCGGGTCGTTGGCGCGCACCTGGCGGGCGCCCTGCAGGTCGATCTCGAGCAGCACGTTGCGGCCGGCCGCCAGCGCCTCGTCGACGGGGCCGCGCGGGGTGCCGTAGCGGCTCTGGTTGTGCACGGTCGCCCATTCGAGGAACTCGCCGGCCGCGATCATGCGGTCGAACTCGGCGTCGTCGACGAAGTAGTAGTGCACGCCGTCGACCTCGCCGGGGCGGGGCTTCCTGGTGGTCGCCGAGACCGAGAACTTCACCTCCGGGTAGTTCTCGCGGATGTACGACGACACACTGCCCTTGCCCACCGCCGTCGGCCCGGCGAGCACGACGAGGCGGGCGGCGCCGCGCACCCGCGCGGACAGCCGCGCGCGTTCGCGGAGGAACTCGCGCAGCCGCTCGCGCTGGTGACGGCCGAGGCCGCCGACGCGCTTCACCTGCGAGATCTCGAGGCGCTCGAGCGTCGCCTTCATCTTCGTGACGCCGATCGCGGGGATCGCGAGCAGGAAATCGGTGACCCGCAGGGTGCCTGCGGGCCCGTTCGGCTCGCGCGCGCCCTCGTCGAGCACGGATTCCGCGCTGCGCCTGCCCGAGGAGATCTGCGCCTTGAGCTCGGCGCGCGCCCGGCGCGCCGCCACGGCCGCACGCGACGCCGCCGCGCGGTCGACGTCAGGCGGCGTGGGTCGCGCCTGCGCCCCGCTCCCGCCGTTCGCCGCTGCCGTCGCCTCAGACAAGGGCGGCTCGCAGCTCGGCGGCACGGGCGTCGATGGCAGCGGCGAGGCCCCGGGGGCCCGCCTGCAGCAGACTGCGCGACTCAGAGGCGAGCGTGTACGGCGCGAGAGCCCCGAACAGCCGGCGCACGTCGGCAGCCTGGGCACCCTGGTGACCGAAGCCCGGCGCGAGCACGGGCAGCGCAGGCGCGTGGGCCGCCGTCACATCGATGCCGCGTGCCGCGAAGTCGACCGTGGCGCCCAGCACGACGCCGATGGAGCCGACCGGCCCCTCTTCGATGCGACCCGCATTGAACGCGCTCACATCATCGATGATCGCACGAGAGACCGTGGCGGTGGCAAGCGAAGGAGCGAGGGATGCCTGATCAGAGCCGGAACCGGGCAGCGTCGCCCCCTGCAGCGCGGCCGCCTCGGGGTTCGAGGTCGCGGCCAGCACGAACATGCCCTTGCCGTTCGCGACCGCATATTCCAGGGCTCCGGCGAGTGAGCCGACGCCCTGGAACGGGTTGATCGTCATGGCGTCCGCCTCGAGCGGCGAGCCGGGCGTGAGCCACGCCTCGGCGTAGCCCGCGAGCGAGGTGTCGATGTCGCCCCGCTTCGCGTCGGCGATCACGATGAGGCCGGCCGCCCGTGCCGCGGCGAGCACGTCTTCCAGTGCCGCATACCCGGCCGAGCCGAAGCGCTCGAAGAACGCCACCTGGGGCTTCACGACGCCGGCGCGGCCGGCCGCGGCATCCACCGCCCTCAGCCCGAACTCGCGAACGCCGGCCGCCGATGACGGCAGGCCCCATTCCTCGAGCAGGAAGTCGTGCGGGTCGATGCCGACGCACAGGGGGCCGAAGGCCTCGAGCGCCGAGTGCAGCACTCCCCCGAATCCGAAGCCCAGGCCGAAGCCGCCGTCGCTCACGCCGCGCTCCCCTCGAGCCTGGCATCCCGGTCGCGCTGGTAGTCCTGCAAGCTCTTCACGTCGAAGCCGGCGCGCACCGCCTCGATCGAGGCGACGGCGGCCGACAGCTCGCTGATCGTGGTGAACAGCGGCTTGTCGGCTGCGACGGCCGCCGCGCGGATCTCATAGCCGTCGTGCCGCGTCGTGCCGCCGGTCGGGGTGTTCACGACGATGTCGACCTCGCCCCGGTTCAGCATGTCGACGACGGATTCGCCGCCCAGTTCGCTCTCGCTGAACTTCCGCACCGTCTCGCTCGCGATGCCGTTGCGGGCGAGCACCTCGCCGGTGCCCTCGGTCGCGACGACGCGGTAGCCGAGCTCGGTGAGCCGGAGGATGGGCAGGATGATGTTCCGCTTGTCGCGGTCGGAGACCGAGACGAACACGGTGCCGGAGGACGGGATGCCGCCGTACGCCGCCGCCTGGCTCTTCGCGAAGGCGCGTGGGAAGTCCCGGTCGATGCCCATGACCTCGCCGGTCGAGCGCATTTCGGGCCCGAGCAGCGAGTCGACGACCTGGCCGTTCTTGCTGCGGAAGCGCTTGAAGGGCAGCACGGCCTCTTTCACGGCGACCGGCGCGTCGAGCGGCACGGCCGAGCCGTCAGCGGCGGGCAGCAGCCCCTCGTCGATGAGACCTGCGATGGTCGCGCCGGCCATCACCCGGCTCGCGGCCTTGGCAAGCGGAATCCCCAGCGCCTTGCTCACGAACGGCACCGTGCGGCTCGCGCGCGGGTTCGCCTCGAGCACGTAGAGCACGCCCGCGCTGATCGCGAACTGCACGTTGAGCAGCCCGCGCACGCCGAGCCCTGAAGCGATCTTGCCCGTCGCGGCGATCACGCCGGCGATGTCGCTGCGCCCGAGCGTCACGGGCGGCAGGGTGCAGCTCGAGTCGCCCGAGTGCACGCCGGCCTCCTCGATGTGCTCCATGACGCCGCCGATGTAGAGCCGCTCGCCGTCGTAGAGCGCGTCGACGTCGATCTCGGTTGCGTCATCGAGGAAGCGGTCGACGAGCAGCGGGTGCCCGGGGCCGACGATCGCCTGGTCGGCGATGCGGTCGAAGTAGTCGACCAGCTGCTCTTCGCCGAAGACGATCTCCATGCCGCGGCCGCCGAGCACGTAGCTCGGGCGCACGAGCACCGGGTAGCCGATGTCGCCGGCGACCTGCTTGGCGCCCTCGAGGTCGTAGGCGGTGCCGTTGCGCGGCGCGAGCAGTCCGGCGTTCTCGAGGATGCCGGAGAAGAGGCCGCGCTCCTCGGCGAGGTCGATCGCCTCGGGGCTCGTGCCGAGGATCGTGACGCCCGCCTCCTTGAGGCCGGTCGCGAGGCCGAGGGCCGTCTGCCCGCCGAGCTGCACGACGACGCCGACGAGCTCGCCGGACTTCGACTCGGCGTCGATGACCTCGAGCACGTCCTCGAGGGTGAGCGGCTCGAAGTACAGGCGGTCGGAGGTGTCGTAGTCGGTCGAGACCGTCTCGGGGTTGCAGTTGATCATGATCGTCTCGAACCCGGCATCGTGCAGCGCGAACGAGGCGTGCACGCACGAGTAGTCGAACTCGACGCCCTGCCCGATGCGGTTCGGGCCCGAGCCGAGGATGACGACCTTCTTCTGGTCGCTCGGCGCGACCTCGGTCTCGAGGTCGTAGCTCGAGTAGTGGTACGGCGTGAGTGCCGGGAACTCCCCCGCGCAGGTGTCGACGGTCTTGTAGACGGGCCGCACGCCGAGGATGTGGCGCACCTCGCGCACATCCGCCTCGCGGAAGCCGCGCAGCTGGCCGATCTGCGCGTCAGAGAAGCCGTGCTCCTTCGCCCACACCATGGTCGCGGTGTCGAGGGTGGGCGCGGCCTGCACGTCGGCGGCGACCTCGTTGATCAGCGCGATCTGGTCGAGGAACCACGGGTCGATCTTGGTGGCGTCGAAGACCTGCTCGACCGTCGCGCCCTTCCGCAGCGCCTGCTGCACGAGCACGATGCGCCCGTCGGTCGGCGTCTTGGCGAGCTCGAGCAGCTCCTCGACAGACCGCGATTCCTCGTCCCAGTGGAACGACGAGCCGCGCTTCTCGAGGCTGCGCAGCGCCTTCTGCAGGGCGGTCGAGAAGTTGCGGCCGATCGCCATCGCCTCGCCGACCGACTTCATGGTCGTGGTCAGCGTCGGGTCGGCGGCGGGGAACTTCTCGAACGCGAAGCGCGGCACCTTGACGACGACGTAGTCGAGCGTCGGCTCGAAGCTCGCCGGCGTGACGCGCGTGATGTCGTTGGGGATCTCGTCGAGCCGGTAGCCGATGGCGAGCTTCGCGGCGATCTTCGCGATGGGGAATCCGGTCGCCTTCGACGCCAGTGCGGAAGACCGGGAGACGCGCGGATTCATCTCGATCACGATGACGCGGCCGTTCTCGGGGTCGACCGCGAACTGGATGTTGCAGCCGCCGGTGTCGACGCCTACGCGGCGGATGATCTCGATGCCGATGTTGCGCAGATTCTGATACTCGCGGTCGGTGAGTGTGAGCGCCGGTGCGACCGTGATCGAGTCGCCGGTGTGCACGCCGACGGGGTCGACGTTCTCGATCGAGCAGACGACGACCGTGTTGTCGGCGGTGTCGCGCATGAGCTCGAGCTCGTACTCCTTCCACCCGAGGATCGACTCCTCGAGCAGCACCTCGTGCGTCGGAGAGTCGTGCAGCCCGGCACCGCCGATGCGGCGCAGGTCCTCTTCGTCGTAGGCGAAGCCCGAGCCCAGGCCGCCCATCGTGAAGGACGGGCGCACGACGAGCGGGTAGCCGAGCTTCTCGGCGCCGGCCAGCAGCTCGTCCATGGAGTGGCAGATGACGGATGCCGCGACGTCGGCCCCCGCTTCGAGAACGAGCTCCTTGAAGATCTGCCGGTCCTCGCCCTTGCGGATGGCGTCGACCTTCGCGCCGATCAGCTCGACGCCGTACTTCTCGAGGATGCCCTGCTCGTGCAGCGCCATGGCCGCGTTGAGCGCCGTCTGCCCACCGAGCGTCGGGAGGATCGCGTCGGGCTTCTCCTTCTGGATGATCGTCTCGATCACCTCTGGCGTGATCGGCTCGACGTAGGTCGCGTCGGCGAAGTCGGGGTCCGTCATGATCGTCGCCGGGTTCGAGTTGACCAGGATGACGCGCACGCCCTCGGCACGCAGCACGCGGCACGCCTGGGTGCCGGAGTAGTCGAACTCGACGGCCTGGCCGATGACGATCGGCCCTGAGCCGATGACGAGGACGCTGTTGATGTCGGGGCGCTTAGGCAATGTGATCCTTCACCATCTGGGCAAACCGGTCGAAGAGGTAGTTGGCATCGTGCGGGCCCGCCGCGGCCTCGGGGTGGTACTGCACCGAGAACGCGGGGATGTCGAGGGCGTTGAGCCCCTCGACGACGTCGTCGTTGAGGTCGACGTGGCTGACCTCGACGCGCCCGTAGCCGTTCGGCGAATCGAAGGGCTCGTCGCTCGTCGGGGCTTTCACCGCGAAGCCGTGGTTGTGCGCCGTGATCTCGACGCGGCCCGTCGACTTGTCGAGCACGGGCTGGTTGATGCCGCGGTGGCCGAAGGGCAGCTTGTAGGTGTCGAGGCCGAGCGCCCGGCCGAGCAGCTGGTTGCCGAAGCAGATGCCGAAGAACGGGAGCTTCTCATCGAGCAGCCCGCGCAGCACCTGCACCTGGCTCTCGGAGGCCGAGGGGTCGCCCGGGCCGTTCGAGTAGAACGCGGCGACCGGCTCCAGGCTCAGGATCTGCTCGACCGTCGAGTCCTGCGGCAGCACGTGCACCTCGAAGCCGCGCTTCGCGAGGTTGTCGACGGTCGACTGCTTGACGCCGAGGTCGAGCACGGCGAGGTTGCCGATCCTCTCGCCCACGGCCGGCGTCACCGTGTCCTCGGTGACCGAGACCTGGGCTGAGAGATTGAGGCCGGCCATCTCGTCGCCGCCGCGCACCAGCTCGAGCTGCTCGTACTGCGACAGGCCCGCATCCTCTCCGGAGAAGATCCCGGCGCGCATGGCGCCCAGGTCGCGGATGTGCCGCGTGACTGCCCGCGTGTCGATGCCCGAGATGCCGACGATGCCGGTCGACTCGAGCTCGTCGTCGAGGGTGCGGATCGAGCGGAAGTTGGAGACGACGCGGCTGGGGTCGCGCACGACGTAGCCGGCGACCCAGATGCGGCGCGACTCCATGTCCTCGTCGTTCATGCCGGTGTTGCCGATGTGCGGCGCGGTCTGGATGACGATCTGGCCCGCATACGACGGGTCGGTCAGCGTCTCCTGATAGCCGGTCATGCCGGTGGCGAAGACGAGCTCGCCGAGCGTGCGGCCCTGGGCGCCGTAGGCGCGACCCTCATAGCGGGTCCCGTCCTCGAGAACCAGGACGGCGGGGGAAGGAACAGGCACGTCACACCTCGCTTTCTTGTGCGTTGAGAGAATCGATCGCGTCGTACAAGGCCCGGATCTTCTCCGGCTCGGTGACGCGGAAGTAGGAGTCGACCGTGGTCCCCGTGAGGTTCCAGGAGAGCACCAGCAGGCCGTCCTTCTCGACGGCCTTGTCGATCACGACCTGGGCGGGCGCGGCGCCGAGCAGATCGGACGCCGGCACCCAGACATCCTCCGACCCGGTGACGCTCAGCACCGCGCCGGAGCCGTAGACCGCGATGCCGCCCTGCGCACGGAATCCGAGTCCCGTGATCGCGAGCCGTTCGAGCGGCTTGCCGTGCGCGGTGGTGGCGACGTAGAGCGCGGCGGATGCCGCGAGCGGCGCGCCGAGATCACCGGGCACCTCGTGCGACGGCGTCAAGTGCGCCGAGCGGCGCACCATGGCGCGCCAGCCCTGCCACATGCCGAACAGCACGAGCAACAGGACGAGGACGACGATGAGGGTCGCAGCCCACTCAGGCACCGGCCACCTCCGCGAGCTCGAGCACGGCGCCGTCGGCGACGGTGCGCCGGCCCGCGTGGAAGGTGTGCACCACGCGGCCCGGCAGTTCGAGGCCGAGGTAGGGCGAGTTGACGCCCTTGCCGGCGAGGTCGGCCGTCGAGAACGAGCGGCTCGCCCCGGGGTCGTACAGCGTGACGTTCGCCGGCGCGCCCACGACGAGCCCGTCGGCGTAGCCGCCGAGCGAGCCGATCTCGGCCGGCTTCGCGCTCATGACGCGGGCCACGTCTGCCCAGTCGAGGCGCCCGTCGGCGACGAGCGCGGCGTGCACGACGGAGAGGGCGGATTCCAGCCCCACCATGCCGTTCGCGGCGACGTCCCACTCGGTGTCCTTCGCCTCGACGGGATGCGGGGCGTGGTCGGTGGCGACGATGTCGATCGTGCCGTCGACGAGCGCTTCGCGCAGCGCCTCGACGTCCTCGCGGGTGCGCAGCGGCGGGTTCACCTTGTAGCGGGCGTCGTAGCCGCGCACGAGGTCCTCGGTGAGCAGCAGGTGGTGCGGCGTGACCTCGGCGGTGACGTCGATGCCGCGTGACTTCGCCCAGCGGATCACCTCGACCGACCCCGCCGTCGAGACGTGGCAGACGTGCAGGCGGCTTCCCACGTGCTCGGCCAGCAGCACATCGCGGGCGATGACGGATTCCTCGGCGACGGCCGGCCAGCCGGCGAGCCCCAGCTCGCCCGAGAGCGCGCCCTCGTTCATCTGGGCGCCCTGCGTGAGCCGAGGCTCCTGCGCGTGCTGGGCGATGACGCCGCCGAAGGCCTTCATATACTCGAGCGCGCGGCGCATGAGCAGCGGGTCGGCGACGCAGAAGCCGTCGTCGCTGAAGACGCGCACCTGCGCGCGGCTGGCGGCCATCGCGCCGAGCTCGGCGAGCCGCTCCCCCTTGAGGCCGACCGTGACCGCGCCGATGGGGCGCACCGTGGCGTACCCCGCGGCCTCGCCGAGCGAGAGCACCTGCTCGACGACGCCCGCGGTGTCGGAGACCGGCGAGGTGTTCGCCATCGCGAAGACCGCCGTGTAGCCGCCCGCCGCCGCCGCGCGCGTGCCGGTGAGCACCGTCTCGGACTGCTCGTAGCCGGGCTCGCGCAGGTGCGTGTGCAAGTCGACCAGGCCGGGAAGGGCGATCAGCCCGTCGGCGTCGATCACCTCGGCATCCGTCTCGGTCACGTCGTTGCCGAGCTCGACGATCACTCCGTCTTCGATGAGCAGGTCGGCGCGTTCCCCGTCGGGCAGCGTCGCGCCCTCGATCAGATACGAACCCATCAGCTCTCCTCACCTGCAAGCAATAGATACAGCGCCGCCATGCGCACCGATACCCCGTTGGCGACCTGCTCGCGCACGGTCGAGCGGGGCGAGTCGGCGGCCGCCGCCGAGATTTCGAGGCCCCGGTTCATGGGGCCGGGGTGCATCACGATCGTGTCGCCCGCGAGCCGTGCGAGGCGCTCGTCGTCGAGGCCCCAGGTGCGGGCGTACTCGCGCTCGCTCGGGAAGAACGCGGCATGCATCCGCTCGCCCTGGATGCGCAGCATCATGAGCACGTCGGGCACGCCCTCGTCGATGGCCGCGTCGAGGTCGTAGCCGATCGTCACCGGCCAGGTCGTGGTGTCGACGGGCACGAGCGTCGGCGGGGCGACGAGGGTGACCTCGGCGCCGAGCGTGTCGAGCAGCCAGACGTTCGAGCGGGCGACGCGGGAGTGCAGGATGTCGCCGACGATCGTCACCGCGACGCCGTCGAGCGCCTTCCCGCGGCTCGCCGCGCCGTGCAGCCGCCGCCGCATGGTGAACGCGTCGAGCAGCGCCTGCGTGGGGTGCTCGTGCATGCCGTCGCCCGCGTTGATCACACCGGCGTCGATCCAGCCGCTGGTCGCGAGGGTGAAGGGGGCGCCTGAGGCCTGGTGCCGGATCACCACCCCGTCGGCGCCCATCGCCTGCAGTGTCTGTGCGGTGTCCTTGAGGCTCTCGCCCTTGCTCACGCTCGAGCCCTTGGCGCTGAAGTTGATGACGTCGGCCGAGAGGCGCTTCGCCGCGGCCTCGAAGCTGATGCGAGTGCGGGTGGAGTCCTCGAAGAACAGGTTCACGACGGTTTTGCCGCGCAGCGTCGGGAGCTTCTTGACCTCGCGGTTCTGCACGTCGGCCATGTCCTCGGCGATGTCGAGGAGGTGGATCGCGGATTCCCGGGAGAGGTCCTTGGTGGAGAGGAGGTGGCGCATCTCAGGCATCCGCCCCCTCGCGCTTGCTCTCGATCGCGACGAACTCGTCGCCGTCGTGCTCCGCGAGGTGCACGTTGATGCGCTCGTCGTAGGCCGACGGCAGGTTCTTGCCGACGAAGTCCGCGCGGATCGGCAGTTCGCGGTGCCCGCGGTCGACGAGCGCGGCGAGGCGCACGATGCGCGGCCGGCCGATGTCGTTCAACGCGTCGAGCGCCGCCCGGATCGTGCGGCCGGAGAACAGCACGTCGTCGACGAGCACCACGGTCGCCCCGTCGATCGAGGCCGGCACGCTGGTGCGCCCCGGCGTGCGGGTGCGGGTGTGGGCGAGGTCGTCGCGGTACATGGTGACGTCGAGGCTGCCGGCGAAGACCGCGCTGCCCGGCTCGATCTCCGCGATGTTCGCGGCGATGCGTTGGGCGAGCGTCACGCCGCGGGTCGGGATGCCGAGGATGACGAGGCCCTCCGTTCCCCGATTGGACTCGAGGATCTCGTGGGAGATCCGGGTCAACGCTCGGGCGATGTCAGCCTCACTCAGCACGGTTCTCGTGCTCATCCGCCGACTCCCTTCTCCGCCTCACGGGACGGTCTTTAAAGAGTGCCTACTCGCATCACCCTATCAGGGCGACCACCAGCGAATCGGGAGCCCCCTGAGCGCGTCCGGCGCACTTGTTTGCGCCACTACGATCCGCTTTGCGCTACTCGGATCCGAGGCGCGCAAAGCGGATCCTGATAGCGCGCGCGACCTTACTTGCCGGCGAGCCAGTCTCCGAACGCGCCGAACGCGTACGGCCGGCCGAGGAAGTCCTCGACGAGCTCGGCCGCATCCTTCGTGCCGCCGGGGGCGAGCACCAGGTCGCGGTAGCGGTGCGCGGCGGCCTCGTCGAACATGTCGTCGCGGTCGAATGACGCGAAGAGGTCGGCGGCGATGACCTTGCTCCACATGTAGGTGTAGTACGCGCTCGAGTAGCCCGTGAGGTGACCGAAGGAGACGTGCTGATGATCGTCGGGCAGCGGGGCGAGCACGTCGTACTCGGCCTGAAGCCGACGCGCATACTCAGTGCGGTCGGCGGGCCGGTCGCGGTGCAGGAAGTACGAGACCGCCGTGTAGTACAGCTGGCGTGCGACGGCCTGGCCACGGCCGAATGCGTTGGCCGCCCGCATCCGCTCGACGAGGTCGGCCGGGATCGGCGCGCCGTCGTCGTCCGTCGCGAAGGTCTGCAGCACGCCGGCATCCCACGCCCACTCCTCGAACAGCTGGCTGGGCGCCTCGACGAAATCCCACTCGGTCGTGATGCCGCTGAGCGCCGCGAAC
This sequence comes from Gryllotalpicola koreensis, assembly GCF_039538185.1. Lineage (NCBI taxonomy): Bacteria > Bacillati > Actinomycetota > Actinomycetes > Micrococcales > Microbacteriaceae > Gryllotalpicola > Gryllotalpicola koreensis. The sequence continues at coordinate 382,721 of NZ_BAABBW010000002.1, read as the reverse complement.
TCGTGCCGCGACGCGATGAGTTGGTGCACCAGGTGCCCGAACTCGTGGAACAGCGTCACGACCTCGGAGTGCAGCAGCGGCCCGCGGTTGAAGTTGCAGGCGAGCGCGGCCGAGGCGAGCTGTCGGCCCGCGACGCCCTGCTGCAGCCCGAAGGCGGCGGCGTGCTTGAACTTGCCGTCGCGTGGGTGCAGGTCGAGGTAGATGCGGCCGAGCGGCGCACCGCCCGCCGCGACGTCGTAGACGTGCACCTCGGGGTGCCACCGCGGGGCATCCGCCACCTCGCTGTACTGCAGCCCGAAGAGCCGACTCGTCACGTCGAGCAGCCCCTGCCGCACTTTCGCGATATCGAGATAGCGGCGTGCGAGCTGCGTGTCGACGTCGAATTCGGCGCGGCGCACGAGTTCGAGCGCGTGCATATTGGCCGAGAAATCGACGGATGCCTGTGTCGGGTCTTCTTTCTGCAGGGCGGCGAGCAGCACCGCGTAGTCGGCCTGTGCCTGCGGCGCCACCGTCTCGTGCAGCCGCGCGATGAACTCCTCGATCGCGGCGGCCGAGCCGGTCATCTTGGTCTGGCTGTCGAGTTCGGCCCAGCTGCCGAAGCCGAGCAGCGCCGCCTTCTGCGCGCGCAACTCGAGCAACTCGGCGAGGATGCCGTCGTTGGTGGGCCACGCACGGTTCTGGCTCGCGATGGTGAGCTCGCGGCGCGCGTCGGCGTCGACGGCGTAGGTGCGGAAGGGGACGAGATCGGGGTAGTCGGTCGTGACGGTGACGAGGCCGTCTTCGTCGACCGGGTGCGCCGCGATCCAGTCGGCGGGCAGGCCCGCGAGGCGCTCGGGCGCGAGCCGCACGCTGCGCACGTCGTCGCGGATGTTGCGGCTGAAGTCCTGCGAGAGCTCGGTGATGCGTTCATCGAGGGCTGCGACCTCGGCGCGGGTCTCGGCGGGCAAGTGGACGCCGGCGAGGCGGAAATCGCGCAGCAGCCGCGTGAGGCGTCGGCTTGCCTCCGTCGAGAGCCCAGCAGGCTCGAGGGCGGCCACCAGCTCGTACAGCTCGGTGTCCTGCTGGCGCTCGGTGGCGAGGCGGTCAGCCTCGCGCGCGCGGTCCTCGAAGAGCTTCCGCACCGCCTCGTCGGGGTGCACCTCGCTGAGCAGTTCGGACGCCGCCGCGACGTCGCCGATCGCCATGTCGCCGTCGTTCCACAGCGCGAGCACCTCGGCGGCACTGCGCGGCGAGCCGTCTTTCAGCGCGGCGACGCTCGCGTGGAATCCGTCGATCAGTGCTCGGGTGTGGGCTTCCGCCCACCCGAGCCAATCGGCGTCGACGGCGGGCAGTTCGAGCGGCGACAGGGGCATACCCGCACCCTATCCGGGCCGGTCGCCCGCAAGCACCGCTGCCTACTCCGCGGGCACCTCGGCCGGGGCATCCGTCGCCCCGTCGTCCCCCGTGGTCTGCGCGATCTTGGCGAGCAGGCCGTTGATGAAGCCCGACGAGTCCTCCGTCGAGAGCACGGTGGCCGCCTCGACGGCCTCCGAGATCGCGACACCGGTCGGCACCTCGGGGTTGTAGAGCAGCTCCCACACGCCGATGCGCACGATGGCGCGGTCGACGAGGGGCATGCGGGCAAGCGTCCAGCCGTGCGAGTAGGTCTCGATGAGCTCGTCGATCTCGGCGCGGTGGTCGTTGACGCCGTCGACGATGTCGCGGGCGTACAGCCAGGAGGCCTCGCGGGCGGGCTCGTTCGCGGCGCGCTCGGCCTCGGCCGCCAGGGCCTGCGGGATCGGGATGCCGCGCAGGTCCGCCACGTAGAGGATGTCGAGGGCCCGCTTGCGGGCCTTCGTGCGTGCGCTCACTAGTCGTTCACGCGGCCGAGGTAGTCGCCCGTGCGGGTGTCGACCTTGACCTTCGTGCCGGTCTCGAGGAACAGCGGAACCTGGATCTCGTAGCCGGTCTCGAGCGTCGCGGGCTTGGTGCCGGCGCTCGAGCGGTCGCCCTGCAGGCCCGGCTCGGTGTAGGTGACCTCGAGCACGACCGATGCGGGGAGCTCGACGTACAGCGGGTTGCCGTTGTTCATCGCGATCGTCACGATCTGGTTCTCGAGCATGAAGTGCGCCGCGTCGCCGACGGTGGCAGCCGGCACGTTGATCTGGTCGTAGTCGGTCTGGTCCATGAAGACGAACGAGTCGCCGTCGTTGTAGAGGTACTGGTAGTCGCGGCGGTCGACGGTCTCGATGTCGATCTTCGTGCCGGCGTTGTAGGTCTTGTCGACGACCTTGCCCGTGACGACGTTCTTCATCTTCGTGCGGACGAACGCGCCGCCCTTGCCCGGCTTGACGTGCTGGAACTCGACGATGCTCCAGAGCTGGCCGTCGATGTTGAGGACGACGCCGTTCTTGATGTCAGCGGTTGAAGCCATGGGGAATCCGTTCGATGTCTCGAGTTGCAAGTGTGCGGGGCCGGCTGTGCAGCCAAAAGGGCCTCGGCAAGCCTACCAGCGGGCTCAGCGCGCGAGCTGGGCGAGGGCCAGCCGGTATGAGTCGAAGCCGAAGCCCGCGATCACCCCGGTGGCGACGGCGGTGATGACGCTCGTGTGGCGGAACTCCTCGCGGGCGTGCGGGTTCGAGATGTGCACCTCGATGAGCGACACGCCTGAGCTCGTCACGTACTGCACGGCGTCGTGCACCGCGATCGAGTAGTGGGTCCACGCGCCCGCGTTCAGCACGACCGGCGTCTTCGCCTGGGCGGCCGCGTGCAGCCAGCCGAGCAGCTCACCCTCGTGATCGGTCTGGCGCACCTCGACGGTGGCGCCGAGCGCCGCGGCATCCTCCTCGAGCAGCGCGCGCAGGTCGTCGAGCGTCTCGCTGCCGTAGATCTCGGGCTCGCGGGTGCCGAGGGTGCCGAGGTTGGGGCCGTTCAGGACGAGCACGTGGGTCACGGTCGCCAGACTACTGGCCGAGCCGCGGGGCTCGCTTGCGGAAGAGATTCGGGCGAGGATGCGGCGTGTCGGCACCGTCGTTCGGCGTGTCGCTCCGGATCCCTTCCCTTGCGTGGGCAGGGCACCCGGCCCCGACAGGGGTCAGGCCGCGATGCGGCGCAGGATCGGGTCGGCGAGAGCGCGGCTCGGCGCGCAGAGCGTCTGACCGAAGCGGGCGAACACCGTGTCGCGATCAGCGAAGTGCCCCAGGTCGGCTCGCACGAAGTGCGACAGATCGTACGGGTCCCCCGCATCTCCGTGCCCGTCCCAGTCGACGGCGCAGCGCCCGGCCGCCTCGAACAGGGTCTCTGCACCCTGGTTGCGGAAGCCGCGCCCGCCACGGCATCCGATCGCCCCGAACAGCTCGGAGGCGGGCCGCCACTCCCCCGCGATCTCGAATTCGGGCCACACGAGAAGCACCTGAGCGGGCAGGAGGCGTCGCACCCGCGGGAAGCGCGGGTACCAGAAGGAGCGGTCGACGAGAAGTGCGCGTGCGCGAGTGGCGATGCCGAGGCCGCGCGCCGCGCTCTCGAGGATCGCCAGCCGCTGGCTGCACGATCCGAAGCCGCGCGCAAGCGTGCGCGACGCCGGTGTGGTCTCCTCCAGTGCGTAGACGGCGCGCACCTCGTCGCGGATGAGCGCGTAGGCGGCTTCCAGAACGGCCGACGGGCCTTCGGGCTTCGCATCGCAGCCCGCTCGGGCGATCAGACCGCGGATCTCCGCCGAACGATGGTCGAGGATCGCGGTCGCCGCGGTCGAACCCCGCTCGTCCCTCGACGTCGGCGGCTTCGCGAGCCGCCGATACCACGGCGTGATGAGCGCGGTCGGCGTCATCATTCGTCGCGGCCGATCCGGTCGCGGCGCAGCGCCAGCCGTGAGGTGGTCCACCACCCGAGAACCACTGCGGCAGATGTCGCGAGGGTGTACGCGATCGCGACGGCGGCGGGCTCTGTCGGGTGCCCGAAGATCAGCCATTGCACCAGGTAGCCCCATGCGCCGCCGTACAGCGCGAATGCCGTGACATGAGTCAGGTCGCGACGTCGGCGGCGGAGCCGGAGGCCGAGCAGGAACGCCAGCGGCGAGCCGGCGACGGTCGCCGCGAAACTCACGGGCACTCCGAAGACCGTCGCAATGATGCCGAACCCCGTCTCTCCTTCACCGATCCCGAACCCGATGCCGCCCAGGAACACGCCGATCGGTTGGAACCAGAGCCAGGCGCACGCGGCGCCGCGGGCGAACTCGCCGAAGGTGAACGCGCGCGGCAGCTCATCAGTGCGCGGCGACGTGGTGCCGTAGCGGGTCTCGAGGGTGCTCATGCCCCGACCTCGGCGACCAGATCGAGCAGCTTCCGCACCGGAGCGCGCACGCCCGGCACCCGCAGCAGCGGCAGCGCGGCCGTGAACAGGCGCAGACCCTGCTCGAGGAGGCGAGTGGTGTTGCGCTGCTCGGGCGAACGGTCGTAGCTCCAGTACAGGCAGAGCAGCAGGTAGGCGAGCCAGAGCGCGTGCGGCATCCGTGCCCCGAGATCCTTCGGCAACGTCTGCCTCGCGCCCGTCAGCGCGTCGCGGAAGAGCCCGACCGTGATGCTGCGCGCCGGCTCGGACTCCGGCGAGGTGGGATTGAGCGGCGAGTTCGGGTCGACCATGGCGGTGAGGAATCCGGACGCATAGTCCCGGAACGGCGCGAGCTGCTCGAGCCCTGCGCGGAAGACGATGCCGAGTCGGGTCGCGAGGTCGTCGCTCGTCGCGAGCAGCGGGGCCGCGGCCGCGCGGTGTGCCTGCTGCACCTCGAGGTACAGCTCCTGCACGAGGTGGTTCTTGGTCGGGAAGTAGTAATACGCGTTCCCGAGCGAAACCCCCGCCTGCGTCGCGATGGTGCGCATCGTCGTCGCCTCGAAGCCCTGCTCGCGGAACGACCGCAGCGCGATACCCCTGATGAGCTCGCGGGTCTGTGCCGACTTCATGCTCGGCATCCGTTTTTGAACACGTTCAAAAAATATGACAGACGGATGCCGGGCGCAAGCAGGCACCGCCAGAAACCTGCCCGCTCACTCCTCCGCGACGACGAGGCCCTTCGCCGAGCAGAGCTCGCGGGCGGTCTGCGCGAGCGCCCGCTGATACACGGAGACGGCGGTGCCGTCGACGGTGCACGCGGCGAGGGGCGGCACGGGAAGACGCCAGGTGACGGTCGACAGCCGCACGCACCCGGCGGTCGGCGCCGGCACGGGCGCGAGCGAGGCGAGCGGCGCCGGCTGCGAGACGACGCCGAAGCCGGGCAGCTTCCCCGGGGCGGGGCCGCCGCTCGCCGTGTAGGTCTTGTCGACCGACTGCAGCCCGGTGAGCGCCCACGAGCCGCCGTCGCTCGTCGCGAAGACGACGCAGTCCCGGCCCAGCACCTGCTGCTGCCTCGCGAGCTGGTCGAGCTGTTCGACAGCCTCGGCGTTGCGGATGAGGGCAGCGCAGACCACCACAGGGTCGACCCGGGGCACGTCGGAGCCCGTGCGCTCCGTGACGCCGGCATCCCAGCTGTAGTCCGGCGCGGCGTCAACGCCGTAGCAGTCGACGGTGTGCGGCGCGGGCTTCGCCGCGGGCTGCGGCACGAGGTCGGCATTGAGCCGGCCGGTCGAGAGCAGGCCGGCGACGGCAAGAGCGGCGGCCACCCCGCCGGCGATCCACAAGGTGCGCTGCCGGCGCCGGTGCGGAGGCGCCCCGACACTCATGGTCAGACCGTACCCCGGTAGGAATACACCCGAAGGTTCAGTTCGGGTCGCTGGCTGCGCGAGTATGCAGCCCAAGCGCACCCCTCGGGGCAGCGCAGGGCCGAAACGCAGGCAGGCTAGACGCCGACCTCCTGATAGGCGGCGAAGAGCAGCGACTCGTCGGGGCCGCGCAGCACCGTCGGGCGCGCGATGTCGTCGAGCACGATGAAGCGCATCATCGCGCCGCGCGCCTTCTTGTCGCGCCGCATGGTCGCGAGCAGCATCTGCCAGCGGCCGAGCGGATAGGTGGTCGGCAGCGTGAGGGAGGTGAGGATGCTGCGATGCCGATCGGCCGCCGCATCCGACAGCCGCCCGGCGAGCCTCGACAGCTCGGCGGCGTACACCATGCCCACCGAGATCGCCGCGCCGTGTCGCCACTGGTAGCGCTCGGCGTGCTCGATCGCGTGGCCGAGGGTGTGACCGTAGTTGAGGATCTCGCGCAGGCCGGATTCCTTGAAGTCCTCCCCCACGACGCGCGCTTTGAGCGCGATGGAGAGCTCGACGACGCGGCGGAACTCGTCGCTTGCGGCATCCGTCGCCTTCTCGACGTCCGCCTCGACGATCTCGAGGATCTCGGGCTCGGCGATGAAGCCGCACTTCACGATCTCGGCGAAGCCCGCGAGCACGTCGTTGCGCGGCAGACTCGAGACGGTGTCGAGGTCGGCGACGACCGCCGAGGGGGCGTAGAAGGATCCGACGAGGTTCTTGCCCTCTGCGGTGTTGATGCCGGTCTTGCCGCCGACGGCGGCGTCGACCATGCCGAGCACGGTCGTCGGCACTTGGATCAGCTTGACGCCGCGCAGCCAGGTCGCGGCGACGAAGCCCGCGAGATCGGTGGCCGCGCCGCCGCCGAAGCCGATGACCGCGTCGGAGCGGGTGAAGTCGGCCTGGCCCATGATCTGCCAGCAGAACGCGGCGACCTCGACGCGCTTCGAGGCCTCGCCGTCGGGCACTTCGGCGAGGAGCACCTGGTAGCGCCCGGCCAGCGACTCGCGCAGCTCGGCCGCCGCGGCCGCGAGTGTCGGCGGGTGCACGATGAGCACCTTGGCGACGTCGCCGCCGAGCTGGTCGGCGAGTCCGGCACGGATGCCGTAGCCGACCGTGACGGTGTACGGGTCGGCGCCGGGCACCGGGATCTGCGTGATGTCGCTTGTGCTCATTCGGCGAATTCCTTTCCCGAGTGGATCCACTTCGCCAGCTCCTGCGCGATCTGGTCGCGCGGGCGGTTCGCAGTCTCGACGCGTCGGTCGGCGAGCCGCTCGTAGAGGGGGCGACGGGCGGCGACGAGCGCTTTCCACGACTCGATGTCGGGCACGAGTGGGCGCTTCCCGTCGAGCTTGATGCGGCCCTCGACCGAGTCGGCGTCGACATCGAGCAGCACGACCACATGGCTCTTGAGGTCCTGCTGCGTGTGCTCGTCGAGTACGGCGCCGCCGCCGAAGGAGATGATCGCGTCCTGCGCGAGCGCTTCGAGCACGGCCGCGCGCTCGAGGCGGCGGAAGTACGGCTCGCCGTGCTCGGCGAAGATGTCGGTGATGGCGCCGTGGTCGCGCACGATGATCGCGTCGGTGTCGATGAAGTCCTTCCCGAGGAGCTTCGCGAGCTTCTTGCCGACCTTCGACTTGCCCGCGGCAGGTGGGCCGATGAGGACGATCGCCACGGTCAGGCCCCGGCGCCCGATGCGCTGGGGGCCGTCGAGACCGCCGTGCGCAGCGTCGCGGGGATCGCGGCGACGTAGGCGTCGAGATTGCGCTTCGTCTCGGCCAGCGAGTCGCCGCCGAACTTCTCGAGCACGGCATCCGCCAGCACGAGCGCGACCATCGCCTCGGCGACGACGCCGGCGGCAGGCACAGCGGACACATCCGAGCGCTGGTGGTGCGCGGGCGCGGCCTCGCCGGTTGAGACGTCGATCGAGCGCAGCGCGTGCGGAACGGTCGCGATCGGCTTCATGCCGGCGCGCACCCGCAGCACGGTCCCGGTGGACATGCCGCCCTCTGTGCCGCCGGCCTTGTCGCTGGTGCGCTCGATGAGGCCGTCGTCCACGACGAGTTCGTCGTGCGCCTGCGAGCCGCGGCGCCGGGTGGTCTCGAAGCCGTCGCCGATCTCGACGCCCTTGATCGCCTGGATGCTCATGAGGGCCTGCGCGAGGCGGCCGTCGAGCTTGCGGTCCCACTGCACGTGCGAGCCGAGCCCGACCGGCACGCCGTAGGCGAGGACCTCGACGACGCCGCCGAGGGTGTCGCCCTCCTTGTGCGCGGCGTCCACCTCGGCGACCATGAGCGCGCTCGTAGCCGGATCGAAGCAGCGCAGCGGGTCGGCGTCGAGCGCCGCGACATCGCCGGGCACCGGCAGCGGCGAGCCCTCGGGCACGCGCACCGGCCCGATCGACAGGGTGTGCGCGACGGTCTCGACGCCGAGCTCGCGCAGGAAGGACTTGGCGATCGCGCCGAGCGCGACGCGGGCGGCGGTCTCGCGGGCGCTCGCCCGCTCGAGCACGGGGCGGGCCTCGTCGAAGCCGTACTTCTGCATGCCGACGAGGTCGGCGTGGCCTGGGCGGGGCCGGGTGAGCGGCGCGCCCCGGCCGCCACTGAGCACGGCTGGGTCGACGGGCTCAGGGCTCATGACGTCGACCCACTTCGGCCACTCGGTGTTGCCGATGCGCAGCGCGACGGGGCTGCCCATGCTGAAGCCGTGGCGCACCCCGCCCGACAGCGTCAGCTCGTCCTGCTCGAACTTCATGCGCGCGCCGCGGCCGTAGCCGAGCTTGCGGCGGGCCAGATCGCCCTGGATCTCCTCGATCCTGACCGGGACACCGGCGGGAAGACCCTCGAGCATGGCGATCAGTTCGGGTCCGTGCGATTCCCCTGCGGTGAGCCAACGAAGCATGAAAGCAAGATTACCGGGGTGCCGGAGTGCCGTCCGCCGCGAGGCCGACCGCCGCCAGCATGGCGGAGAGCACGGATTCCTCATTCGGAAGCGGCGCGAACGGGTCACCCGTCACGAAGATGCGCACCTGCAGCAGCGCCTGATGCACGAGCATGGCCAGGCCGCCGAGCACGACTCCCCCGGCATCCGCCCATGCCCGCCCCAGCGTCGTCGGCCACGGCTCGTACGCCACGTCGAGCAGAGGGACCCGGGCGCGGAAGCCCGCGGAGAACGCGAGAGGCGCCTCGGCCCCGCCCGGCAGCGTGCTCACGACCAGCTCCGTCGCGTCGTCGTCGCGCGGCGCAGCGAACTCCGCGATCTCGATCGTGAGGCCGACGGATGCCGCGAGCGGAACGAGCGCCTGGGCGCGCTCCGGCGCCCGCACGCTCACCCGCACGCTCTCTGCCCCGAGCTCGCTCGCGGCGACGATCGCCGACGCGGCCGTCGCTCCCCCGCCGAGCACGTGCGCGTGCCGCGCGGACGTGACCCCCGCCGCCCGCAGCGCCCGGACGATGCCGGGCACATCGGTGTTGAAGCCGGTGCGGTGCACCGTGTCGCCGCCCCACTGGAGCAGGACGGTGTTGACGGCTCCGGTGAGCTCGCCGATGCGGTCGATGCGGTCGAGGTGCGGCTGGATCGTCTGCTTGAGCGGCATCGTGAGGGACAGTCCGCGCCATGCCGTGTCACGCGACTTCACGAACGCCGCGAGCGTCGTCTCGTCGATCTCGTGCCGCTCGTACACCCAGGGCAGCCCGAGCACGCCATAGGCGGCGGCGTGCAGCTGCGGCGACTTCGAATGGGCGATCGGCTTCCCGAGCACCGCCAGTCGTGTCTCGCCGCTCACCCGCACCACGTCTTGTTCGCCGGGTCCTTGCACCAGGTCTGCAGCTGCTGCACGTTCGCGTTCTGCTCGTCGAGGGTCTTGGCGAACGCCGTCTTGCCGGTCTGCAGGTTCACGGTCGTGAAGTACAGGTAGTCGCCCTGCGGCGCGAGCGCCGCCCTGAGCGCCGCCTCGCCCGGATTCCCGATCGGCCCGGGCGGCAGGCCCTTGTGCACGTAGCTGTTGTACGGGTTCGACGCGTCGGCGCGCTCGGAGTCGGTCGTGAACACGGTGTCGAAGGTGCCGAGGCCGTAGTGGACGGTCGCATCCGACTGCAGCGGCATGCCCTTCGCGATGCGATTCGTGAAGACGCCGGCGATGAGGGGCGGATCGTCGGGGTTCGGCCCCGTCTCCGCCTGCACGACCGAGGCGAGGATCACCGTGTTCCAGAGCCGGTTCTGGTCGCTCGGCATGCCGACGTCCTGGAACGCCTGCTTCGCGCGATCGACCATCGTCGTGATCACCGCGTCGGGTGTGACGCCCGGGTCGAAGGTGTACGTCGCCGGGAACAGGAACCCCTCGAGGGACTTCGCCTGCGGCGGCAGTCCGAACTTCGCGGGGTTGGCCGCGGCCGATTTCAGCTGATCGAGCGGGATGCCGGTCGCGGTCGACGCATTCTGCAGGATCGTCGCCTCGCGGTCGCCCTCGCGGATCAGCAGCGTGTGCGCGAGCTTCGACTTGGGGTCCTGCAGCAGCGCGAGCGCACTCGCGGCGCTCATCCGCTTGCGCAGCTGGTAGACGCCGGGCTGCAGGTTCGGGTCGGGCTTCGTCGACAGCAGCAGCTGGTAGAAGGCATCCGGCGTCTTCGTCACCCCGGCGTCGGCGAGGGTGCGCGCGATCGCCGAGCCCGTGTCGCCCTGCTTGATCGTGATCTGCACCGAGCCGGTGCCGTCGCCCGTGTAGTCCGTCTGCTTCGGCTGGAAGTGCTCCATCACGGCCTGCACCTGGGGCTTGAAGGTGTTCCAGGCGTAGAGCCCGCCGCCGCCGATGAGGGCCAGGATCACGACGATCGAGATGATCCAGGTCGCGGCGCGGCGCCCGCCGCCGCCCTTGCGCGGCGGCTTCGGCGGCTTCCTGCCGCCGCGCCCGCCACCGTCGTCGTGATGGTGCGTGGCGGCGTGCAGCCAGGCGAAATCGCCGTGCTCCGTCTCGTGAGCAGCCGAGGAGTCGACGGATGCCTGCTCGGGTGCGGCTTGCGCCGGGATCGTCGGCGTCTGCGCCGTCACCGGGTGCGCTGCCCACATGGCGGCGCCGGTCGGCGTCTTCTCGGCCGGCGAGGGCTCGACCCGGGATTCAGGTTCGGGCTGGGGCGCCGCTGCCTGCGGCTCCGGCTGCCCTGCCTGCGGCTCCGGCTGCCCTGCCTGCGCGGCCCGTTCCGCCTCGGCGCGCGCCGCCATCTCCCGGGCCTCACGCCGCGTGCGCGGCTGCCTGGGCTGCCCGGTAGCGACGTTCGGGTCGTGCTGCTCGGGCGGCGTGGCTCGGAAAGTCACGTGGGAAGCGCTCCTTACGGGGGTCAGGAACTCGGCGGCAGGACTTCGCTGCCCGCCGGCCGGCCGGTGGACCGCTCGGCGTCGAGCGCGTGCTGCAGGATGATCGCAGCCGCAGACTGGTCTACCACGCTACGCGACTTCCGTGAATTCTTGCCCGACTGGCGCAGCGACACGGTGGCCGTCACGGTCGACAGGCGCTCGTCGACGAGGCGCACGGGAACGGCGACGGCCGCGGCGAGGCGTTCGGCGAAGCCGACCGCGTCCTCCGTGCTCGCCGTGCGGCGGCCCGAGAGGGCGAGCGGCAGCCCGACCACGAGCTCGATCGCCTCGTGCTCGGTGACGAGCTGGGCGATGCGGGCGACGTCGGCCCCGGCATCCGATCTCGGCACGGTCTCGAGCGGAGACGCCAGGAAGCCGGACGCGTCGGAGCGGCTGACGCCGATCCGCACGGTGCCCACATCGACGCCGAGACGGATGCCGGTGCGCACGTCTCCCCTAGGCGCCGAGCGCGTCGGCGATGGCCGAAAGCGCGGCAGGGACGGCTGCGATGTCCGCGCCGCCGCCCTGCGCGAGGTCGTCCTTGCCGCCGCCGCGGCCGCCGAGCACGCCGGCGGCGACGGAGACGAGCGCGCCCGCCTTGGCGCCGGCGTCGCGCGCGGCCTGGTTGGTCGCCACGATCACGATCGGCCGCTCAGAGACGGTCGCCGTGAGCGCCACGACGGCCGGGTCGCTGCCGAGCCGCTCGCGCACGCTCATGGCGAGCTGGCGCAGCTCGTCGCCGCCCCGCAGCTGGCCGGCATCCTGGGCGACGAGGCGCACCGCGCCGACGCGCGAGGCGGTCTCGACGAGCGCCGGCACGCGCTCGAGCAGCTGCTTCGCCTCGAACTGCGCGATCTTCTTCTCCGCGGCCTTGAGATTCGCGACGAGCTCGGAGATGCGCTCGGGCAGCTTCTCGCGCGGGGTCTTGAGGTTTGTGGTCAGCTCGGTGACGATCGCGCGCTCGGCGGCGAGGTCGCGGAATGCCTCGATGCCGACGAGCGACTCGACGCGGCGGTTGGTCGACCCGACCGACGACTCGCCGATCAGGTTGATCATGCCGATCTCGGAACTGCCGGCGACGTGCGTGCCACCGCACAGCTCGCGGCTCCATGGGCCGCCGATCTCGACCATGCGCACCTGATCGCCGTACTTCTCGCCGAACAACGCCATGGCTCCGAGGGCCTTCGCGTCGGCGAGCGGCAGCACACGGGTGGTCACCTGCAGGTTCTCGCGGATCGCGTTGTTCGAGATCTCCTCGAGCTCGCTGCGGGTCTCCGCCGACAGCGGCTTGTTCCACGAGAAGTCGAGGCGCAGGTAGCCGGCCTTGTTGTACGAGCCGGATTGGTGCGCGTTCGGCCCGAGCAGCTGGCGCAGGGCAGCGTGCACGATGTGCGTGCCGGAGTGCGCCTGGTTGGCGCCGCGACGGTACTCCTGGTCGACGACACTGGTCGCCTTGGCGCCCACGCCGACCTCGCCGACGCTCACGCGCACCGTGTGGCTGATGAGGCCGGCGACCGGCCGCTGCACGTCGAGCACCTCGAGCTCGTAGCCGGGGCCGACGATGGTGCCCTGGTCGGCGTCCTGGCCGCCCGCCTCGGCATAGAGCGCCGTCTCCTTGAGGATCACCTCGGCGACCTCGCCCTCTCGGGCACGGTCGACCGCGACCCCGTCGACGATGATGCCGAGCACCTCTGAGTCCGTCGTGAAATCGGTGTAGCCGGTGAACACCGTCTCGCCGAGAGTGCGGAACGGGCTGTAGACCGAGAGGTCCGCGATCTGGCCCTTCTTCGCGCGGGCGTCGGCCTTGGCCCGCTGACGCTGCTCCTGCATGAGCGTGTCGAACGCGGCGCGGTCGACCGCGAGGCCCGCCTCGTCGGCGATCTCGAGCGTCAGGTCGATCGGGAAGCCCCAGGTGTCGTGCAGCAGGAACGCGGTGTCGCCGGAGAGCTGCGACTTGCCCGCCGCCTTGGTTTCGGCGACGGCCGTGTCGAGGATCGTGGTGCCGCCCGCGAGCGTGCGCAGGAAGGTCTCCTCCTCGGCGTAGGCGGCGTGCGAGATGCGGCCGAAGTCCGTCTCGACCTCGGGATACGCGGCCTTCATGGCGTCGCGGCTCGCCGTGAACAGCTCGGGGAAGACCGCGGTGTCGACGCCCATCAGGCGCATCGCGCGCACGGTGCGGCGCAGCAGGCGGCGCAGGATGTAGCCGCGGCCGTCGTTCGACGGGGTGACGCCGTCGCTGATCAGCATCAGCGAGGAGCGCACGTGGTCGGAGACGACGCGCAGGCGCACGTCCTCCTCGTGGTTCGCGCCGTACGTCTTGCCCGCGATCTGTGCCGCCCGGTCGAGCACCGGCCGCACCTGGTCGATCTCGTAGAAGTTCCCGACGCCCTGCTTGATGAACGCGATGCGCTCGAGGCCGGCGCCCGTGTCGATGTTCTTCTGCGGCAGCTCCCCCACGACGGTGAAGTCGTACTTCGACTTCACGTCCTTGATGAGGTACTGCATGAAGACGAGGTTCCAGATCTCGACGTAGCGGTCGTCGTCGGTGGCCGGGCCGCCGTCGACGCCGTACGCGGGGCCGCGGTCGAAGAAGATCTCCGAGCACGGGCCGGCCGGCCCGGGCTGCCCCGTCGACCAGTAGTTCGTGTCCTTGCCGAGTCGTTGGATGCGCGCTGGGGATGCCCCGACCTTGAGCCACTCGTTGTAGGCCTCGTCGTCGTCCTCGTAGACGGTGAACCAGAGGTCCTTCTCGTCGAAGCCGAGGCCGCCCTGGTTCTCGGGGGTGAGCAGCAGGTCCCAGGCGTACTGGATGGCCTCTGCCTTGAAGTAGTCGCCGAACGACCAGTTGCCGAGCATCTGGAAGAAGGTGCCGTGCCGCGGGGTCTTGCCGACCTCTTCGATGTCGAGCGTGCGGATGCACTTCTGCACGTCGGCGACGCGGGGGTACGGGGCGGGCACGACGCCCGTCAGGTACGGCACCCAGGGCACCATGCCCGCGATCGTGAACAGCAGCGACGGGTCGTCGCTGATCAGCGAGGCGGAGGGGACGATGGTGTGCTCGCGCTGCGCGAAGAAGTCGAGGAAGCGGCTGTGGATCTCAGAAGTGAGCATCGAAGAGGGGTTCTGCCTGTGGGGTGCGAAGGGTGTGCAGGTGGATCGGTGCGAGCGGATGCCCGGCCTCAGGCCTCTGGCGTGCGCAGCTCTGCCTCGCGCGCGTGGTAGCCGTCGGCCACCGCGGCGCCGAACTCGCGCGCCTTCGCGTCGAGGTCGCTGAAGAAGCGATGGCCCTGCTCGGTGCGGTTGAACTGATGGGCTGCGACGAACCCGAGCACGACGCCGAAAACGAGGGCGAGGAAGGTCTTCATGTGTTAGCTCCGTAGTCCGCAGATTTAAAGGCGAAGAGCGGATGCCGCAAGGCATCCGCTCTCCAGGGTATATGGCCGAGTGACAGCGCCAGTCGCGAGCGAACTGTGCTTGTCGATCGCCGCCGCTTCGGCGGCGATGTACACGGTGCTAGCGCGCCGCGTAGTACTCGACGACCAGCTGGGTCTCGCACTGCACGGGGACCTCGGCGCGCTTCGGCAGGCGCACGAGGCGGGCCTGCAGCTTGTCGATCTCGACCTCGAGGTAGCCGGGGACCTTGGGCAGCACGTCGAGGTGGCCGCCGGCGGCCGCGACCTGGAACGGCTCGGTGCCCTCGGACTTGGGCTTGACGTGGATGAGCTGGCCCGGCTTCACCTTGAACGACGGGCGGTCGACGATCTTGCCGTCGACGAGGATGTGGCGGTGCACGACGAACTGGCGGGCCTGCGAGGTGGTGCGGGCGAAGCCGGCACGCAGCACGAGGGCGTCGAGACGGGTCTCGAGCAGCTCGACCAGGTTGTCACCGGTCATGCCGGCGCGGCGGTGGGCCTCGTTGAAGGCGATGCGCAGCTGCTTCTCACCCAGGTCGTACTGGGCGCGCAGGCGCTGCTTCTCGCGCAGGCGGACGGCGTAGTCGCTGTCGGCCTTGCGCTTGGTGCGGCCGTGCTCACCGGGGGCGTAGGGGCGCTTCTCGAGGTAGCGCGCAGCCTTCGGGGTGAGCGGGATGCCGAGGGCACGGGAGAGGCGGGTCTTGCTACGTGACTGCGAGGACACGTGGTTCCTTTCGATTCTGTGATCTCCTCATCGGAGCGCGTGCGTTCGATGCGCACGTGAACCGCCCTAACGGAGAGCGGTCATCGTCTAGTGGGATTCGTTGAGGGGCCCAAAGGGCACCGACACAACCTGACTAGATTACCAGACGTGCCCGAACCCCTGCGTCGCGTCGCCGTGCTGGTGCTCGAGGGGGCGAAGCCCCTCGACGTCGGCATCCCGGCGCAGGTGTTCACGACGCGGGCGAGCATGCCGTACGAGGTGCGGGTATGCGGGCCTGCGCCCGGCTTGGTGGCCGGTGGCGACGGTCTTTCCTACCACGTCGCGCACGGGCTCGAGGCGCTCGAGTGGGCCGACCTCGTGTTCGTCCCCGGCTACCGCTTCCCCGACCGCGACGACCCGCCGGCCGCCGCCGTCGAGGCGCTGCAGCGCGCGCACGCGCGCGGCGCGAAGCTCGCCGCCATCTCGACGGGCGCCTTCGCGCTCGCGGCGACGGGGCTGCTCGACGGGAAGCGCGCCACGACGCACTGGCACTACACGCGGGCGCTCGCGGCCCGGCATCCGCTCGTCTCCGTCGACGAGAACGTGCTGTTCGTCGACGAGGGCAGCGTGCTGACCTCGGCCGGCGCGGCCTCCGGCATCGACCTGTGCCTGCACATCCTGCGCGGCGAGCAGGGCGTCGCGGTGTCGAATCACGCCGCGCGGCGGCTCGTCGCGGCGCCCTATCGCAGCGGCGGCCAGGCACAGTATGTGCCGCGCAGCGTGCCCGAGCCGCTGGGCGAGCGCTTCGCGGCGACGCGCGAGTGGGCGCTCACGCGGCTCGGCGACCCGCTCACGCTCGACGCGCTCGCCCGGCACGCCGCGGTGTCGCCGCGCACCTTCTCACGGCGCTTCGTCGAGGACACCGGCTACACCCCGATGCAGTGGGTGATGCGCGCCCGCATCGACGTGGCCCGCGAGCTGCTCGAGCGATCGGAGCAGAGCGTCGAGCAGATCGCGGCCGGCGTCGGCCTTGGCACGGCGGCGAACCTCAGGCTGCACTTCCAGCGCATCCTCGGCACGACTCCGAGCGAATACCGGCGCACCTTCTCTCGCGGCGAGTAGCGGCGAAGCTCCCACAACGGATGCCTGGCGAGATCCTTACGGACCATGGCGCTCGCGCCGCTGTCCTGGGCGCGCCACCCGTTTCACGATCGTTGAGGAGCGCGCAGAGCGCGCGTCTCGAAACGATCTGATCTGAAGGAACCGCCCCATGACCCGCATCGCCATCAACGGCTTCGGACGCATCGGCCGCAACGTGCTGCGCGCCCTGCTCGAGCGCGACAGCGCCCTCGAAGTCGTCGCCGTCAACGACCTCACCGAGCCCGCCGCACTCGCGCGCCTGCTCGCCTTCGACTCGACCGCCGGCCGCCTCGGCCGCCCTGTCTCCGTGGACGGCGACGTGCTCGTCGTCGACGGCCGCCGCATCCGCGTCACCGCAGAGCGCGAGCCCGCGAAGCTGCCCTGGGCCGAGCTCGACGTCGACCTCGTGCTCGAGTCGACCGGCCGCTTCACCTCGGCGACCGCCGCCCGCGCGCACCTCGAGGCCGGCGCGAAGCGCGTGCTCGTGAGCGCGCCCTCCGACGGCGCCGATGTGACGCTCGCCTATGGCGTGAACACCGACGCCTACGACCCCGCGGCGCACACCATCATCTCGAACGCCTCGTGCACGACGAACGCCCTCGCGCCGCTCGCGGCGGTGCTCGACGAGCTCGCCGGCATCGAGCACGGCTTCATGACGACCGTGCACGCCTACACGCAGGAGCAGAACCTGCAGGACGGCCCGCACCGCGACGCCCGCCGTGCCCGCGCCGCCGGTGTGAACATCGTGCCGACGACGACCGGCGCGGCGAAGGCCATCGGCCTCGTGCTGCCGCAGCTCGACGGGAAGCTGTCGGGCGACTCGATCCGCGTGCCCGTGCCCGTCGGCTCGATCGTCGAGCTCAACACGACCGTCGCCCGCAAGGTGACCCGCGACCAGGTGCTCGCCGCATACCGCGCCGCGGCCGACGGCCCGCTCGCCGGCATCCTCGAGTACTCGGAGGACGCGCTGGTCTCCTCCGACATCGTCGGTGTCGCGGCATCCTCGATCTTCGACTCCGCGCTCACCCGCGTCGACGGGAAGCACGTCAAGGTCGTCGCCTGGTACGACAACGAATGGGGCTTCTCGAACCGGGTTGTCGACACCTTGGAGCTGCTCGCCGCCTCGTGAGCCTCAGCGCCGGCGGATGATGCGCTTCAGCTTCTCCCATCGGGAGGCGATGTCGCGCTCGTTGCCGTGGTCGGTCGGCCGGTAGTACTCGACGTTCTTCAAGGTGTCGGGCAGGTACTGCTGACCGACCACACCGAGCTCGTCGTCGTGGGGGTAGATGTAGCCCTTGCCGTGCCCGAGCTTCTTCGCGCCCGCGTAGTGCGCGTCGCGGAGATGCTTGGGCACACGGCCGGCCTTGCCCGCTCGCACATCGGCGAGGGCGGCGTCGAGCGCCATGTAGCTCGCGTTCGACTTCGGCGCGGTGGCGAGGTGCACGGTGGCCTGCGCGAGCGGGATGCGACCCTCGGGCATGCCGATGTACTGCACGGCGTCGGCCGCCGCCACCGCGACGCCCAGCGCGGTCGGGTCGGCCATGCCGATGTCCTCAGAGGCGGAGACGATCAAGCGGCGGGCGATGAACCGCGGGTCCTCGCCCGCCTCGATCATGCGGGCGAGGTAGTGCAGCGCGGCGTCCGCATCGGATCCCCTGATCGACTTGATGAACGCGCTGATGACGTCGTAGTGCTCGTCGCCGTCGCGGTCGTAGCGCAGCAGTGCCCGGTCGACGGCGCGCGAGACCTGCTCGGCCGTGATCGTCGTCTGCTGTTCGGAATCGGCGGTGACGGATGCCGCCTCGAGCGCCGTGAGCGCGCGACGCGCATCGCCCGAGGAGAGCTGCACGATCACGGCCCGGGCGTCGGGCTCGAGCTCGAAGCGGCCGCCGAGGCCGCGCGGGTCGGCAACGGCTCGGTCGACGAGGGCGCCGAGGTCGTCTTCCGTGAGCGTCTCGAGCGTCAGCAGCAGAGAGCGCGAGAGCAGCGGCGAGATGACGGAGAACGACGGATTCTCGGTCGTGGCCGCCACCAGGATGACCCAGCCGTTCTCGACGCCGGGCAGCAGCGCGTCCTGCTGGGCCTTCGTGAAACGGTGGATCTCATCGAGGAAGAGAACCGTCGAGATGCCGTAGAGATCGCGATTCGACATCGCCTCGTCCATCACCTGGCGCACGTCGCGGACGCCGGCCGTGACGGCGGACAGCTCGACGAAGCGCCGGCCGGATGAATGGGCGATGACCTGCGCGAGCGTCGTCTTGCCGGTGCCAGGCGGGCCCCACAGGATGACCGAGACCGAGCCGCGCTCCCCCGTCTTGTCGTTCGCGAGCGCGACGAGCGGCGAACCGGGCGTCAGCAGATGACGCTGACCGGCGACCTCGGCGAGGCTCTTCGGTCGCATGCGCACCGCGAGCGGGACCGCGCCGCTGCGCAGACCCACCCGTGCATCAGACATAGAACAACTGTACGACAGTGCACTGACATAGGGCGGGGCGGCGCGGCCGTAGGCATCCGCTCTCCTCCGGATTTCGATGCACATATGGCGACCCGATAAAGTGCGCGGGTGGCCCCCAGCAAGAACGACCGCGAAGCCCGCATCGCCCGCGAGCGCCTGCGTGCCTATCAGGCCAGGCAGACCGTCCACGAGACCGGGAAGAAGCGCCGGCGTCGCGACAACCTGATCGCGGGCATCGCCATCGTCGTGGTCGCGGCCGCTGCCATCGGCGCGCAGCTCGCCTACTTCGGCGTCGGCCCGGGCAAACCCGAGGCGAAGCCGAAGTCGACCGCCACGGCCACCGCGACTCCGACGCCCACGGCGACAGGCGCCAACCAGGGCGACGTGCCCAGCAAGTCGATCGCCGACGGCCGCGACTGGACCGGCACCCTGACACTCAACAAGGACATCCCGCTCGGCGTCACCCTCGACGGCAAGGCGGCGCCGCAGGCGGCCTCCGCGATGATCAGCCTGGTGCAGAAGGGCTTCTACACCGGCACTGTCTGCCACCGGCTGACGACCGGGTCTACCTTCAAGGTGCTGCAGTGCGGCGGCGCGAAGACCGTCGCCGATGGGCCGACCGGCGGCCCGGGCTTCAGTTTCGGGCCCATCGAGAACGCCCCGAGCGACAACATTTACAAGAAGGGCGTCATCGCCCTCGCGCGGCAGCAGAACAACGCCTACAGCAATGGCAGCCAGTTCTTCATCGTCTACGGCGACACCACGATCCCGGCGGATTCCGCGGGCGGATACACCGTCGTCGGGAAGGTGACGAGCGGCCTCGACAAGCTGATCACCGACGTCACCGCGAAGGGCTCCGACAACAGCAACAGCACGGACGACGGCGTTCCGAAGGTGCCGACGACCATCACCGGCTTCACGATCAAGTAGCTCGCGCTCGCCCGCGCGGGGTGCAATAGGCTGGCCACCGAGTGTCAGCATCGGCCTTCCCCTGGGCCGATCCATGAGCAAGGTGGAGCATCTTGTCCGATTCCCAACAGCAGCCCTGGGGCCGTGTGGCCGAGGACGGCACCGTCTACGTGCGCGAAGGCGACGGTGAGCGCGCCGTCGGCGAGTTCCCCGGCGCGACCGCAGAAGAGGCGCTCGCCTACTACGAGCGGAAGTTCGCGGACCTCGCCGGGCAGGTCTCGATCCTCGAGCAGCGTGCGCGACGGGGCGCGCCGGCGGCCGACGTCGCCAAGTCGGTCGCGTCGCTGAAGGCCAGCATCGTCGGTGCGAGCGCCGTGGGCGATCTCGCCTCGCTCGAGGCTCGGCTCGACAAACTGGGCGGCGCGGTGGACGAGCTCACGGAGCAGCAGAGCGCCGAGGCGAAGGCGGCCCTCGCCGACGCGCTCGTCGTGCGCGAGCAGATCGTCATCGAGGTCGAGGCCCTCGCCGCCGAGGACCCCGCCAAGACGCAGTGGAAGCGCACCAGCGCCCACCTCGACGAGCTGTTCGCCCGCTGGCAGCAGCACCAGAAGGAGGGGCCGCGCCTTCCCAAGAACGAGGCGAACGAGCTGTGGAAGCGGTTCCGCGCCGCGCGATCGGTGATCGAGCGCAACCGCAAGGCCTTCTTCGCCGAGCTCGACTCGCAGCACCGCGACGCGCGCACCGCCAAGACGGCGCTCATCGAGCGCGCGGAGGCGCTCGTGCCGCGTGGGATCGACGGCATCCCCCAGTACCGCGAGCTGCTCGATGAGTGGAAGCGGGCCGGCCGTGCCGGCAAGCGCGACGACGACGCCCTGTGGGCGCGCTTCAAGGCCGCAGGCGACCAGATCTATGCGGCGAAGGCCGAGCAGGACGCGGTCGAGAACGAGGAGTACTCCGCGAACCTCGACGCGAAGCTCGCCCTGCTCGCCGAGGCCGAGCCGCTGCTGAACGAGACCGACCGCGACATCGCCAAGGCGAAGCTGCTCGACATCCAGCGCCGCTGGGACGAGATCGGCCGCGTGCCGCGCGAGCAGGTGCGCCCCGTCGAAGACCGGCTGCGCCGGGTCGAGACCGCGGTGCGCAAACTCGACGAGGAGCACTGGCGCGCGAACAACCCTGAGAAGCAGGCGCGCAGCGCTGGGCTCGCCGCCCAGCTCACCGAGGCGATCGAGCGACTCGAGGCCGAGCTCGCGGAGGCGCAGGCCTCAGGCGACAAGGCGGCGATCGCCGAGGCGCAGGAGGCCATCGACGCCCGCAAGGCGTGGCTCAACGCGCTGCGATAGGCACTTCTCCACAGGCGGCCCGGGCTCACGCCCGGGCCTTTCCTGTCTCTGACACCATTTCGCGCATGCGCTACTCCCCCGTGCTGACCTCACTCGACCTGCCCGTCGCCGAGCTCTCGGCGCTGCGGCTCGACGGCGAGGCCTTCGCACTCGACGAGGCCGTGATCGCCGTCGACGAGCCGGAGCTCGCCGTGAACCGCGCGGCGGCGCTGGCCGGCCTGTTCACCCCGCGCATGGTCGTCGAGCTCGATACGGCGCTCTGGGTGTACGGATGCCTGAGCCGGCCACCCGCCGTCCACACCGGCTCGATCCGGCGAGACACCCGCGGCCGGCTGCTCTCGACGACACGCCTGACACTGCGCGAGACGACCGTGCCTGAGGAGGAGATCGTCTCGCTCGCCGGCATCCGGATCACGACGCGCGGCCGCACCGCCGTGGACGTCGCCCTGCTCGATGCCGTGCCGCCCGAGCGCGGAGCCGCCGTGCGCGAGCTCTGCGGCTCCGCCCAGGTGGCCGCCGAAGCGCTCACGATCGCGCTGCAACTCGGCCACACCCCTGGGAAGCTGCGGGCGATCGACCGCCTCAGGGAATGGAGCGTGGGCCGCCCGCCGGACCCAGCCACAGCGACGCCGCGGCGTGTACGGCGCGTCGCGCAGCATTGGCCGCTCAGCGGCGACAGCCCGGTGGGCTGTCGCGCGGACAACGCCGATCGAGCTGCGCTCGATCGGGGCGCCGGGTGAGGACCGGCGCGACTAACCAGCGCTGACTCTATAGACGTCGTAGACGGCGTCGATGCGCCGCACGGCGTTGAGCACGCGGTCGAGGTGCGTCGTGTCGCCCATTTCGAAGACGTAGCGCGAGAGGGCGAGCCGGTTCTGCGAGGTGGAGACCGTCGCGGACAGGATGTTGACGTGATGCTCGGAGAGCACCCGCGTGATGTCGGAGAGCAGCCCCGAGCGGTCGAGCGCCTCGACCTGGATCTGCACCAGGAAGACGCCCTTGTTCTCGCCCGCCCACTCGACGTCGATCATGCGCTCGGGCTGCTCCATCAGGCTCTTGACGTTCTGACAGCTGGCCTGGTGCACCGAGACGCCGGCGCCGCGGGTGATGAAGCCGACGATCTCGTCACCGGGCACCGGGGTGCAGCACTTCGCGAGCTTGACGAGGATGTCGGGGGCGCCGCGCACCAGCACGCCGGAATCGCTCGAGGTCCGCGGGCGGCGGCCGCGGACGATCGGCTCGGCCTCCGCGACGGTGCTCTCGGTCTCGGTCTGCAGGCCGGCGACGAGTTTCTCGAGCACCGACTGCGTCGAGACGTGGCCTTCGCCGACCGCCGCGTAGAGCGCCTCGACGCCCTCGAGGTGCAGGGTCTGCGCGACGTCACTCAGCGAATCCGCGCTCATCAGGCGGGTGAGCGGCAGGTTCTGCTTGCGCATGGCGCGCGCGATCGCATCCTTGCCCTGCTCGATAGCCTCGTCGCGGCGCTCCTTGGTGAACCACTGCCGGATCTTGCTGCGCGCGCGGGGGCTCTTGACGAAGTTCAGCCAGTCCTGGCTGGGGCCGGCGTCGGGGTTCTTCGAGGTGAACACCTCGACGACATCGCCCGTCGAGAGCCCGGAGTCGAGCGGCACGAGCCGGCCGTTGACCTTCGCGCCCATGGTGCGGTGGCCGACCTCGGTGTGCACGGCGTAGGCGAAGTCGACCGGCGTCGCGCCCTGCGGCAGGCCGATGACCTTGCCCTTCGGGGTGAAGACATAGACCTCTTTCGCGCCGATCTCGTAGCGCAGCGAGTCGAGGAACTCGCTCGGGTCCTCGGTCTCTGCCTGCCAGTCGGTGATGTGCGCGAGCCAGGTCAGGTCGGCATCCGCATTCGTCTTCTCGTCCTTGCCGCCTGCGGCGCGCTCCTTGTACTTGAAGTGCGCGGCCACGCCGTACTCGGCGCGCTGGTGCATCTCCTCC
Source organism: Gryllotalpicola koreensis (assembly GCF_039538185.1). Lineage (NCBI taxonomy): Bacteria > Bacillati > Actinomycetota > Actinomycetes > Micrococcales > Microbacteriaceae > Gryllotalpicola > Gryllotalpicola koreensis. Next base: position 359,736 of record NZ_BAABBW010000002.1, on the reverse strand, counting down.
GTGCGGATCTGGATCTCGACGGCGCGCCCGTTCGGCCCGATGACGGTCGTGTGCAGCGACTGGTAGAGGTTGTACTTCGGGGTTGCGATGTAGTCCTTGAAGCGGCCGGGCATCGGCGTCCACCTGGCGTGGATCTGCCCGAGCACGGCGTAGCAGTCGCGAACCGTGTTGACGAGCACGCGGATGCCGACGAGGTCGTAGATCTCGTCGAACTCGCGCCCGCGCACGACCATCTTCTGGTAGATCGAGTAGTACTGCTTCGGTCGCCCCACGACCTTGCCGCGGATGCGGGCGGCGCGCAGGTCCTCGTCGATCGCGTCGATCACCTGCTGCACGACACGCTCGCGCTCGGGCGAGCGCTGCTTCACGAGGTTCTCGATCTCGACGTAGAGCTTCGGCTGCAGCACGGCGAAGCTCAGGTCCTCGAGCTCTGACTTGATGGTCTGGATGCCGAGCCGGTGTGCGAGCGGCGCGTAGATCTCGAGGGTCTCCTTCGCCTTCCGCTCGGCGTTCGCCGTCGGCATGAAGCCCCAGGTGCGTGCGTTGTGCAGGCGATCGGCGAGCTTGATGACCAGCACGCGGATGTCCTTCGACATCGCGATGATCATCTTGCGCACCGTCTCGGCCTGCGCGCTGTCGCCGTACTTGACCTTGTCGAGCTTCGTGACGCCGTCGACGAGCATCGCGATCTCCGAGCCGAAATCGGCGGTGAGCTGGTCGAGGCTGTAGTCGGTGTCCTCGACGGTGTCGTGCAGCAGCGCCGCGGCGATCGTCTTGGAGCCGATGCCGAGGTCCGCGAGGATCTGGGCGACGGCGAGCGGATGCGTGATGTACGGCTCTCCGCTGCGCCGGGTCTGCCCTGCGTGGGCGCGATCGGCCGTGGCATACGCCCGCTCGATCAGGGCGGTGTCGGCGCGGGGGTGGTGCTGCCTGACGGTGCGCAGCAGGGTGTCGAGCGCACCGTTCTGCACCGAGCGTGAGAACAGCCTCGGCACGAGACGGCGCAGTGAGGCGGTCTGATTGTTGCTCGTTGTCGTATCGACCATCAGCACCGCCTCCTTAGGCCATTATCGCGTGACGGCGACACTCTCCGTGCCGACGGGTGCCTTGGCACGCGCCGCGAGCACGCGCTTGTCGTGCTTCGCGATGGCCGGCTCGCCCTGCCGCAGCCACGCGTAGAGGGGTGCCGCGACGAAGACGGTCGAGTAGGTGCCGATCAGGATGCCGGTGAAGAGCGCGAGCGAGATGTCCTCGAGGGTCGTCGCGTTCAGCACGAAGCCGCCGATGAACAGGATGCCGCCGACGGGCAGCGCCGCGATGACGGCAGTGTTGATCGAGCGGACCAGCGTCTGGTTCACCGCGAGGTTCACCGACTCGCCGAAGGTGCGGTTCAGCTTCTCCACGTCCTCCGTGGTGTTCTCGCGCACCTTGTCGAAGACGACGACGGTGTCGTAGAGCGAGTAGCCGAGGATCGTGAGGAAGCCGATCACCGTCGCTGGCGTGATCTCGAAGCCGGTCAGCGCGTAGACGCCCGCCGTGAAGATCAGGTCGTGGAACAGCGTGATGATCGCGGACAGCGACATCTTCCAGGTGCGGAAGTACAGCGCCATGCCGATGAAGGCGAGCGCGAGGAAGACGCCGAGGCCTTCGAGGGCCTTCCGCGACACGTCCTGGCCCCAGGCCGGCCCGATGAACGACGAGGTGATCTCGTCGGTGCTCACGTCGTAGGCATCGGCGAGCTTGTTGGTCACCTGCTTGGTCTGACCGGTGGTCAGCTGGTCGGTGGTGACGCGGATGCCGGTGCGGTTGACGACCGACACCTGCACGACGGCGTCCGACTTCACCGCCCGCACCGCGTCGGTCGCGACCGACTGGTCGGTGGTGTGCACGTCGGAGATCTGGAACTGCGAACCGCCGCGGAAGTCGATGCCCCAGTTGAAGCCGCGCACCACGGGGATGAGGATGCACAGGATCATCAGGACGGCGGAGATGCCGAGCCAGAGGTTCTTGCGCTGGATGAACCTGATCGACCGGTTGCCGGTGAAGAGGTCATTGCCGAAGCGCTGGAATGGGGAGGGCATCAGTCGTCCTTTCCGTCACGACGGGTGCCGGCGGCCGCGAGCTCTGCGGCCTTGCGTTCGGCGATGGTCTGGCGTTTGGCCGCCTCACGGCTCGACGACGCGAGCTTCGCCGCACCGACCGCGGCAGACGGCCGGAACTGGCCGGCACCGCGGTACACGGCGCCGAGCGCCGTCGGGTCGAGGCCCGAGAGCTTGTGGCCGGAGGCGAAGAACTCGGTGCGCGCGAACAACTGCATGATCGGGTGGGTGAACAGCACGACGATGATGACGTCGAGGATCGTGGTGAGCCCGAGCGTGAAAGCGAAGCCCTGCACGTCTCCGACGGCGAAGATGTAGAGGACGATGGCGGAGAGCATGTTCGTGCTCTTCGCGGCGTAGATCGTGCGGCGGGCGCGTTTCCAGCCCGCCTCGACGGCCGATTCGAGACCTCTTCCCTCGCGCAGTTCGTCGCGTATTCGCTCGAAGTAGACGATGAAGGAGTCGGCGGTGAAGCCGATCGCGACGATGAGGCCCGCGACCCCCGCGAGGGAGAGACGATACCCCATCTGCCACGACAGCAGCGCGATCGTCAGGTAGGTGAGGGCCGCCGCGATGACGAGCGAGAAGATCGTCACGAAGCCGAGCGTGCGGTACTGGAACAGCGTGTAGACGAACACGAGCAGCAGGCCGATCGCGCCGGCGATCACGCCCGAGAGCAGCTGGGCCGAGCCGAGCGTCGCCGAGATCGTGTTCGAGCTCTGCACCTTGAAGCTCACCGGCAGAGCGCCGAACTTGAGCTGGTCGGCGAGCGACTGCGCGCTCTGCTGCGTGAAGTTGCCGGAGATGGTCGAGGTGTCGCCGGTGATGATGCCCTGCATCTGCGGGGCGGAGAGCACCTTGCCGTCGAGCACGAAGGCGAACTGCGAGCGCGGGTCCTGCTGGCCGCTGGACTGCGCCGCGACGTAGAACGCATTGAGGCGCTGGCTGACCGCGTCGAACGCCTTGGCGCCGCGCGAGTTGAAGGTCAGGTTGACGACCCACTGGCCCGTGCTGACGCCCTGCTGCGAGGTCTCCATGCCGGCGGTGGCGTTGGTGATGTCGCTGCCCTCGACCTCGACCGGCCCGAGCAGGTACTTCGCCGAGCTGTCGGACTCGCAGGTGACGAGCGGCTCGTCGGCCGGGGCGACGTTGGTCGCGGCATCCGCCAGGCTCGAGCAGTCGAAGGCGTTGAACTTGGCCTGCAGGGCGGGTGTCACCCAGTTCAGGTCGCTGCCGTCCGTCGGCTTCGCCGTCGGTGTGGACTGCAGCGTCGGGGCGGGCGTCGGGTACGGCGTCTCCTTGCCGTCGTCGCCCGTGAACGACGTCGTCGGCGGCGTCTGCGCGAGCAGCACCGGCCGCAGCTCCATCTTGGAGGACGCCTCGATGCGCTGCTTCGTCGCATCGTCGAGTCTGCCGGGCACATCGACCACGATGTTCGAGTTGCCCTGGGTCGAGACCGTCGCCTCGGACACGCCGGAGGCGTTGACGCGCTGGCGGATGATCGAGACCGCCTGATTGAGCTCATCGCTCGTGATCTGCTGGTTGCCCTCGAGGGCCGGGGTGAGGATGACCTCGGTGCCGCCCTGCAGGTCGAGGCCGAGCTTGGGCGCAATGGTCGCGCTGCCCCAGAGCACACCGCTGGTCAGCGCGGCGGCAAGGACGACGACGAGTGCGCCCAACCAGATCAGGGAGCGGGACGCGTGCCGAACAGGTGACGTCTTGGCCACGGGCGGAACTCAGCTTTCTGCCGCAGGCGGCGGGGGCGCCGCGGCGGGGAATGGGGTCGGGGCTTAGTCGTCGCTCTTGGTCGGCGGGATGCGCTCGCCGAACTCGGGCTTCTGGTCGGCGGCCTTGGCCGCCTGAGCCTGCGCCTCAGCGTTCGCCTGGTCGATGGCGCTGGACGACGCGGCGGTGCTCGACTCGGCCGTGTCGGAGTCATCGGATGCCGGAAGCGGGGTCTCGATGCGCGAGATCGCCTGGCGGTGCACCGTGAGGAACTGCCCGGGGCTGGTCTCGAGCACGACCTTGTTGTTCTCGAGATCGACCGACTCGATGGTGCCGAAGATGCCCGAGTTCGTCATGATCTCGACACCCTTGACGAGCTGCGACGACTTCTCGGCCTCATCGCGCTGGCGCTTGCGGTTGTTCCGCCAGGTCCAGAAGAAGAAGAACCCGATGATGACGACCATCAGCACGATCAGAGTGGGGTTGTTGCCCATGAAGGCGAAGTCCTTTCGGTGCGAGGGGAAACACTCGGCTCAGCGAGTCGGCCTCACGCGGGGGAAACGGCCCGAGCGGGCCTTCGAAGGATTATAGGTCATCGGTGAAAAGCGCCTGCTGAGCGCCGCCTGTCGGCCTGCTGGGTTCCAGCCCGAAGTGCCGCCAGGCCTGCGCGGTCGCCACGCGGCCGCGCGGAGTACGCGAGATCAGCCCGATGCGCACGAGGAACGGCTCGACGACGGACTCGATCGTCTCAGCCTCCTCGCCTACCGACACCGCGAGAGTCGAGAGGCCGACGGGGCCCCCGTCGAAGCGGGTCAGCACCGTCTGCATGACCGCGCGGTCGAGCCGGTCGAGGCCGAGCTCGTCGACGTCGTACAGCTCGAGCGCAGCGCGCACCGCGGGCAGGTCGGCGCGCCCCGTGTGCACGAGCGCGTAGTCACGCACGCGCCGCAGCAGCCGGTTGGCGATGCGCGGCGTGCCGCGGCTGCGCCCGGCGATCTCGGCGAGCGCCTCGCGGTCGATGTCGAGCTCGAGCATGCCGGCGGCGCGGTCGAGCACCTTCTCGAGCTCGTCGTCCGAGTAGAACTCGAGGTGCGCGGTGAACCCGAAGCGGTCGCGCAGCGGGTTCGGCAGCAGCCCGGAGCGCGTGGTCGCGCCGACGAGGGTGAACGGCGCGAGGTCGAGCGGGATGCTGGTGGCGCCTGCGCCCTTGCCGACCATGATGTCGATGCGGAAGTCCTCCATCGCGAGGTACAGCATCTCCTCCGCGCTGCGCGCCATGCGGTGGATCTCGTCGATGAACAGCACCTCGCCGGGCACGAGCGACGACAGCACGGCGGCGAGGTCGCCCGCGTGCTGGATCGCCGGGCCGCTCGACATGCGCAGCGGCCGGTCGCTCTCGGTCGCGACGATCATCGCGAGCGTCGTCTTGCCGAGCCCCGGGGGGCCCGCGAGCAGGATGTGGTCGGCCGTGCGCTCCTGGATGCGCGCAGCGGTGAGCAGCAGCTGCAGCTGGCCGCGCACCTTCGACTGGCCGACGAACTCGCCGAGCGACTTGGGCCGCAGCGCGCCCTCGAAGGCGAGCTCGGCCTCGTTCTGCGCCTGAGGCGTGGTGAGGTCGTCGCTCATCGCCCGGCCCCTGCGGGCTGGTGCTGGGGTGCAGGCCCGAGCAGTGCGAGCGCGCGGCGCAGCAGGGCGGGCACGGATGCCGCGGTGGCGTCGGCCGCGGCATCGCCCAGCTCGGCCAGCACCTCGGCCACGGCGTCCGCCGCGACCTTCTCCGGCCAGCCGAGGCCCACGAGCGCGACGCGCACGTCGTCGCCGACGGTCGGCTTCTGCTTTGCTGCGGGCGCGACGGCGGCGGGAGCCACCGCATGCAGCTTCCCCGCGAGCTGCACGACGATGAGCTTGGCCGTCTTCGGCCCGATGCCGCTCACCTTGCGGAAGGCCGCGTCGTCGTCGTTCTGCACGGCGGCGGCGATCTGATCGGGCGTCATCACCGCGAGCACGCCGAGCGCCGACTTCGGGCCGACGCCGTTCACGCCGAGCAGCAGCTGGAAGACGTCGAGCTGCTCGGCATCCGCGAAGCCGAAGAGCGACAGCGCGTCCTCCCGCACGATCAGCGCCGTGTGCAGGAGCGCCTCGTCGCCGACCCGCAGGGAGAGCGCGTGCTCGGGCGTCACGCTCACGAGATAGCCGACGCCCGACACCTCGATCACGAGCTCGGCGCCGGAGGCGCGCAGGACGGTGCCGCGCAGTGAGCTGATCATGCAGTCAGGCTACGTGCCGGGGGCGACATCGGGCGGCAGCGACACTCGAACATAGATTCAGAACTGCTTGCGGGTCGCCTTCTCGGCGTTGAGCCAGGCCTGCTGCGCGGGCGTCAGGGTGCCGGATGCCGCGGCAGGCGCCCGGCCGCCCGACGGAATCCCCCGCGCGGTGCGCCACGACGCCGCGATGGCGAGGGCGAGCGCGTCGGCGGCGTCGGCCGGCTTCGGCACGGCCTCGAGGCGAAGAATCCGTCTCACCATCTCGCCCACCTGGGGCTTGTCGGCGCCGCCGTAGCCGGTGATCGCGTTCTTCACCTCGCTCGGCGTGAACAGCTCGAGCGGGATGCCGCGGCTCGCCGCCTCGTGGATCACGAGCCCCGAGACCTGCGCCACGCCCATCACGGTGTTCAGCTGGTTGTTCGCGAACACCCGCTCGAGCGCGAACACGTCGGGCCGGGTCTCGTCGATGACCTCGCGCAGCCCCGTCATGATCCGCACGAGGCGCTGCCCGAGCTCGAGGTCGGAGGGAGTGCGCACGACGCCGACCCGCACCAGCCTCGGTGCGCGGTCGGCGTCGATGACCCCGTAGCCGCAGCGCGTGAGGCCGGGGTCGACCCCGAGCACGCGCAGCGCCACAGCTTCAGTCCTCGTCTTCCTCGAGCTCGGCCTGGACCTCGGGCGACAGATCGAGGTTGGTGTAGACGTTCTGCACGTCGTCGCTGTCCTCGAGGGCGTCGATCAGGCGGAAGACCTTGCGCGCTGTCTCTGCGTCGGCGTTGACCTTGACGGATGCCACGAACTCGACGTCCGCCGAGTCGTAGTCGATGCCCGCCTCCTGCAGGGCGGTGCGGGTCGCGACCAGCTCGCTCGCCTCGGTGAGCACCTCGAACGATTCGCCCTGCGGCGTGACCTCCTCGGCGCCTGCGTCGAGCACCGCGGCGAGGACATCGTCCTCGGTGGTGCCCTCTGCGGGGACCACGATGACGCCCTTGCGGCTGAAGTTGTAGGCGACGGAGCCGGGGTCGGCGAGCGTTCCGCCGTTGCGTGACATCGCCGTGCGCACCTCGGCCGCCGCGCGGTTCTTGTTGTCGGTCAGACACTCGACGAGCAGCGCGACGCCGCCCGAGGCGTAGCCCTCGTACATGATCGTCGCGTAGTCGATGGTCTCGCCGGTGAGACCCGCGCCGCGCTTGATGGCGCGGTCGATGTTGTCGTTGGGGACCGAGGTCTTCTTGGCCTTCTGGACCGCGTCGGCGAGGGTCGGGTTGCCGGTGAGGTCGGCGCCGCCGATCTTCGCCGCGACCTCGATGTTCTTGATCAGCTTCGCGAACGACTTGGCACGGCGCTGGTCGATGACGGCCTTCTTGTGCTTCGTGGTCGCCCACTTGGAATGCCCGGACATACGTCTCCTGGTTGAAATAGCGTTCGGTCAATTCTACGGGCGCTCAATCGTTAGGCTTGCGGATATGCCGATCAAGCTCGCCACGCGCCTCGGGCGCCTGGGGGTCAGGGTCGAAGAGGGTCCCAAGCGGGTCGCGGTGCTGTGGCACAGCTTCTTCGTCGACTCGCACAGCTGGGACCGCGTGCTGCCTGTGCTGACGAGGCTGCGCACCGTCGTCCTGATCGACGGCCCGTCGTTCGGAGCGAGCGACCCGCTGACCCGCCCCGCGACGATCGAGGACTGCGCGCTCGCGACCTTCGACGTGCTCGACAGCCTGGGCATCGAGCGGGTCGACTGGGTGGGCAACGGCTGGGGTGGCCAGGTCGGCATCGCTGCCGCCGTCGAGGAGCCGCGTCGCATTCGCTCCCTCGTCGCCATCGGGTCCCCCACGACCCCGCTCGCGGGCCGTGAGCGGAGAGACCTGGCGACCGCACTTCCCTTCGTCCGTCTCTTCGGCTTCCCCGCGCCGATCCAGTCGCGCCTGCTGCGCTCGATCCTTACCGAGCGCACGATCGCGGTCGACGCCGAGGCGGTGCGGATCGTGAAGAACGGATTCCTCGGCGCCGACCGCGCGGGATTCGTGAAGGCCGCCCGCTCCTTCGTCCTCGACCGGCCGTCGCTCGACGACGCGGCCCTCGCGGTCGAGGCGCCGACCGTGTTCGTCGCGGGGGACGCGCGCGCGGGCTGGGGCCCCGCAGAGGCCGAGTCCGTCACGGACAGGATGATGAACGCGCGCACCCGCACGATGCACGGGGTGCGTAACATCGCGCCCCTCGAGGACGCCGACGCGGTCGCCGGCATCGTGCGCGAGCACTGGGCCGCGAACGCCCGCCGCTGAGATCTGGCTAGAGCAGCTTCCTCAGCGTGCGGAGATTGCGGTTCGTGGTCGTCGGCTTGAAGCGCGGCTTGGCGGCGAGCTTCGCGAGCTTCGTGTTGGTGCTGCCCACGGCGATCTTGAGCTGCCAGTAGAGCACGCCGTCGCCGGCCGCGACGATCTCCTCGGCGGGATCCAGGGTGGGCGCGGCTGCGAGCAGCTCGGCCAGGTGCGTGGCATCTGAGGCGAACAGGACGTACGGATGCCAGCCCTCGCGCTCCGCGTCGAAGGGGAACCCTGCGACGATCTCGGCGAGTTTCCCCTTTGTGAGGAGAACGATCCAGGCGTCATAGCCGAAGCGCTCGCGCAGAGCGGCCTCGATGCGCGCCTTCAGCTGCGCGGCATCCGTCTCATCGCTCTCGAACACGACGTTGCCGCTCGCAAGCACCGTGCGCACTCCCCCGAAGCCGAGCGAGCGGAACAGCTCCCCGAGCTCGGCGGACCTGATCGTGATGCCGCCGACGTTGACCCCGCGCAGCAGTGCGACGTATGACGTCATAAGCCAAAACTATGCCGCGCGCACCTTCGACAGGAAGTACTCGTGGAACCTGTAGTCACCCGTCACCTCGGGGTGGAACGAGGTGCCGAGCAGGTTCCCCTGCTCGACCGCGACGACGCGGCCGTCTTCGAGGGAGGCAAGGGCGGTCGCCCTCTCCCCCAACTCCTCGACGACGGGCGCGCGGATGAAGACCGCATGCACCGGCGGCTGGCCCAGCACCGGCATCGGCAGCTCGGTCTCGAAGGAGTCGAGCTGCGAGCCGAAGGCGTTGCGGCGCACGGTGACGTCGAGGCCGCCGAGGGTCTGCTGGCCGCAGGGCGCGTCGAGCACCCGGTCGGCGAGCATGATCAGCCCGGCACAGGTGCCGTAAACCGGCAGACCGCCCGCGATCGCGTCGAGAAGCGGCTCGCGCAGCCCGAAGGTGCGCGACAGCTTGTCCATGACGGTCGATTCGCCGCCGGGGATCACGAGACCCGAGACGGATGCCAGCTCCTCAGGTCGCCTGACCGGAACGGCATCCGCCCCGAGCTCGCGCAGCACCGCCAGGTGCTCGCGGAAGTCGCCCTGCAGCGCGAGGACGCCGACGCGCACCTTCTCTTCCGAGGTCACTTACCAGCCGCGTTCGGCCAGGCGATGCGGCGCAGCCAGGTCGGCGACGTTGATGCCGACCATCGCCTCGCCGAGACCGCGGCTGACCTCGGCGATCGTCTGCGGGTCGTCGTACATGGTGGTGGCCTTGACGATGGCGGCGGCGCGCTTCGCCGGGTCGCCCGACTTGAAGATGCCCGAGCCGACGAACACGCCGTCGGCGCCGAGCTGCATCATCATGGCCGCGTCGGCCGGGGTGGCGACACCGCCCGCGGTGAAGAGAACGACGGGCAGCTTGCCGGTCTCGGCGATCTCTGCCACGAGCTCGTACGGGGCCTGCAGCTCCTTCGCGGCGACGTAGAGCTCGTCCTTCGTCATCGACTTCAGGGCGTTGATCTCCGAGGTGATCTTGCGGATGTGCTTCGTCGCCTCCGAGACGTCGCCGGTGCCCGCCTCGCCCTTCGAGCGGATCATCGCGGCGCCCTCGTTGATGCGGCGCAGCGCCTCGCCCAGGTTGGTGGCACCGCACACGAAAGGCACCGTGAAGTTCCACTTGTCGATGTGGTTGACGTAGTCCGCGGGCGAGAGCACCTCTGACTCGTCGATGTAGTCGACGCCGAGCGCCTGCAGCACCTGTGCCTCGACGAAGTGCCCGATGCGGGCCTTCGCCATGACGGGGATCGAGACGGAGGCGATGATCTGGTCGATCAGGTCGGGGTCGCTCATGCGCGCCACTCCGCCCTGCGCGCGGATGTCGGCGGGGACGCGCTCGAGCGCCATGACGGCGACCGCTCCCGCGTCCTCGGCGATGCGCGCCTGCTCGGGGGTGACGACGTCCATGATGACGCCGCCCTTCAGCATCTCGGCGAGCCCGCGCTTGACGCGGCTCGAGCCGACTTCTCCGTTGGTCATAGTGCTCTCGATTCTACCGGGGGCGGCGGCGCGGCCCCCTGTCAGCGGGATGGGAGGATCGACGGGTGAAGATCCTCTCGATCCAGTCCGCCGTCGCCTACGGGCACGTGGGCAACTCGGCCGCCGTGTTCCCCCTCCAGCGCATCGGAGTCGAGGTGCTGCCGGTGTACACGGTGAACTTCTCGAACCACACGGGCTACGGGGCCTGGCGCGGTCCGATGATCGCCCCGGAGGACGTGCGCGCGGTGATCGCCGGCATCGAGGAGCGAGGCGTTCTCGGCGACATCGACGTCGTCCTGTCCGGCTACCAGGGCAGCGAGGGCATCGCCGACGTCGTCGTCGAGGCGGTGGCCAAGGTCAAGGCGGCGAACCCCGGCGCGATCTACGCGTGCGACCCGGTCATGGGCAACGCGAAGTCAGGATGCTTCGTCGCCCCCGCGATCCCGGTGCTGCTGCGCGACCGGGTCGTCACCGTCGCCGATCTCATCACCCCGAACCAGTTCGAGCTCGGCTACCTGACCGGCACTGACCCGCACAACCTCGCCTCGACCCTCGACGCGGTCGAGCGGGCGCGCGCCCTCGGCCCGCGCGCGGTGCTCGTCACGAGTGTGGAGCGGCCGGATGCCGAGCCCGGCACGATCGAGATGATCGCCGCAGACGACGAGGGAGCCTGGATCGTCAGCACGCCGCTGCTGCCGCTCAAGGCGAACGGATCGGGGGATGTCACGGCGGCGCTGTTCACCGCGCATTACCGCGCGACGGGCTCGGCCGCCGACGCGCTGGCCCGCACCGCCTCGAGCGTCTTCGGCCTGATCGAGCAGACCCTCGCGTCCGGCGACCGCGAACTGCAGCTCGTCCAGGCGCAGGAACACTACGCGCATCCCCGTATGGAGTTCGAACCCCGCCGGCTGCGGTAGCCGCGCTCGGGCCCTACTGCGGCCAGGCGGCGGCGATCGTCGCGCGCACCTCGCCCAGCAGCTGCGGCAGGGCCTTCGTCTTCGCGATGATCGGCAGGAAGTTCGCGTCGGAGGCCCAGCGCGGCACGACGTGCTGGTGCAGGTGGCTCGCGATCCCCGCGCCGGCGATGGCGCCCTGGTTCATGCCGAGATTGAAGCCGTCGTTGCGCGAGACCTCGCGGATCACCCGCATGGCGGTCTGCGTGATCGCGCCGATCTCGCCGACCTCCTCCTCGTTCGCCTCGTCGTAGAGCGAGATATGCCGGTACGGGCATACGAGCAGGTGCCCGCTGTTGTAGGGGAACAGGTTGAGCAGCGCGAACGCGGTGCGGCCGCGGTGCACGATGAGGGACTCCTCGTCGCTCAGCGTCGGTGCGACGCAGAACGGGCAGTCGTCGCCGTGCGGCTGCTGTTGACCCGACTGGATGTACACCATGCGGTGCGGGGTCCACAGCCGTTGGAACTCGTCGGGCACGCCCGCGAGATGCGACGGATCGTCGAGAGAGACGGATGCCGAGGCATCCGTCTCATCGCTGTCCCCGTAGTCGTCGAGCGAGAGCCGCGCCATCACTCCTCCGCGAAGGAGTTCTGGGCCCAGGCGGTGTCGACCTGCTCGTGCGACGCGATCGACGACAGGATCCGTGCGATCGCGTCATCGACCGGGATGCCGTTCAGCTGGCTGCCGTCGCGGAAGCGGAAGCTGACGGTGCCCTTCGAACGGTCCTCTTCGCCGGCGATGAGCTGGAACGGCACCTTCGACTTGGCCGCGTTGCGGATCTTCTTCTGCATGCGGTCGGCCGAGTGGTCGACCTCGGCCCGAACGCCCTGCGCGGTGAGCCGCCCGACGATCTCGTCGAGATACGCCGCGTACTCCTCGGCAACCGGGATGCCGATGACCTGCGTGGGCGCGAGCCACACCGGGAACGCCCCGGCGTAGTGCTCCAGCAGGATCGCGAAGAACCGCTCGATCGAGCCGAACAGCGCGCGGTGGATCATGATCGGCTGCTGCTTCGAGCCGTCGGGCGCCGTGTATTCGAGCTGGAAGCGCTCGGGCAGGTTGAAGTCGACCTGCACGGTCGAGAGCTGCCAGCTGCGACCCAAGGCGTCGGTGGTCTTGAGGTCGATCTTGGGACCGTAGAACGCGGCTTCGCCGGGCTCCTCGGTCAGCTCGAGACCGGATGCCAGTGCGACGCGCCGCAGCGCGTCGGTCGCCTCGGCCCAGTGTTGCTCGTCGCCGATCCACTTCGACTTCTCGTCGTCGCGCAGCGACAGCTCGAGCTTGAAGTCCGTGAGGCCGAAGTCTTTCAGCAGCGAGATGACGAACTCGAGCACCTTCGTGGTCTCGGCCTCGAGCTGGTCGCGCGCGACGAACAGGTGCGCGTCGTCCTGAGTGAAGCCGCGCACGCGGGTGAGACCGTGCAGCGCACCCGACAGCTCGTTGCGGTAGACCGTGCCGTTCTCGGACAGCCGCAGCGGAAGATCCCGGTAGCTGCGCCCGCGCTCCTTGTAGATCAGGATGTGCATCGGGCAGTTCATGGGCTTCAGGTAGTAGTCCGCGCCCTGCTTGACGACCTGGCCGTCGGCGTTCCGCTCCTCGTCCATGCGGATGGGGGGCCAGATGCCGTCGGCGTAGGTCTGCAGGTGGCCCGAGATCGAGAACAGGTCGGACTTCGCGAGGTGCGGGGTGTAGACCACCGAGTAGCCCTGCTCGAGGTGACGGCGGCGTGCGTGCTGCTCCATCTCGTAGCGGACGATGCCGCCCTTGGGATGCCACACCGAGAGCCCAGAGCCGATCTCGTCGGGGAACGAGAACAGATCGAGCTCCTTGCCGAGCTTGCGGTGGTCGCGGCGCTCGGCCTCGGCGAGGCGCTCCTGGTAGGCGCGCAGCTCGTCCTTGGACGGCCACGCGGTGCCGTAGATGCGCTGCAGCTGCGGGTTCTTCTCGCTGCCGCGCCAGTACGCGGCGGCGACGCGGGTGAGCGCGAAGCCGTTGCCGATCAGCTTGGTGTCGGGCAGGTGCGGTCCGCGGCAGAGGTCCTTCCAGACCGTCTCGCCGGTCTTGGCGTCGACGTTGTCGTAGATGGTCAGCTCGCCGGCGCCGACCTCGACGTTCTCGTCGCCCGAAGGGCGAGTAGACGGCGCAACGTCGGTGCCCGCGGACGAGCCGCCCTTCAGCCCGATGAGCTCGAGCTTGAACGGCTCGTTCGCCTCTTCGGCGCGCGCTTCGTCCTCGGTCACCACGCGGCGCACGAAGCGCTGGCCCTGGTTGACGATGCGCTGCATCGTCTTCTCGAGCTCTTTGAGCGACTCGGGGGTGAACGGCTCTGCGACGCCGAAGTCGTAGTAGAAGCCGTCGGTGATGGGCGGGCCGATGCCGAGCTTCGCGTCGGGGTTCACCTGCTGCACGGCCTGGGCGAGCACGTGCGCGGCCGAGTGGCGCAGGATGCTCAGACCGTCGGGAGAATTGATCGTGATCGGCTCGACGACGTCCTCCGTCGTGGTCGTGGTCGCCTTGTCCTTCAGCTCGCCGTTGACGCGAATCGCGACAACGCTCCGGTCAGGGAAGAGCTCGAAGCCGTCGGCCACGTGAACCACTCCAATTCAGTCGTACGAGGGATGCCTCAACTCTAGTGGCGGGCGCATGAGGGCTCGGGCAGGGCCCGGTGGGGAATCCGTCACCTGCTGTTAACACCCCGCTCTTCCCGTCACCCGTCTCGGGGACATAGCGTCGTGATCTTGGGCCGCGCTCTGCGCGACCCGGGATTTCCACGCAATCCACCGACCACGGAGGTGGGCATCGATGCCCTCTGTTTTCTCGCGGCGAATCGCACTCGCCGCGGCCGCCACGGCGGCCTGCCTGCTCGGCGCGGGCCTCACCGCGCCCGCGTTCGCCAACACCGCAGGCACCGGCCTCGTCATCAGCGAGGCCTACGTCAACGGCGGCTCGTCAGGGGCGAGCTACCTGAACAAGTTCGTCGAGCTGTACAACCCGAGCTCCGCCGCGATCTCGCTCGACGGGGACACGCTGCAGTACCGCGCGCCCACGAGCACCGTGACGCCGAGCGGCTCACAGGTCTTCGCCCTGAGCGGCTCGGTCGCAGCTCACACGCACTTCCTGATCCAGCTGCCGAGCAACAACGCGAGCACGAACCCCGGCGCGGCGCTGCCGACGCCTGACCTGTCGACCGGCGGCAGCATCAACCCGGGCGCGGGCGGTGGCACGCTGTTCATCGCCGCGAGCACGGCCGGCGTCCTGCCGACCGATCCGAGCGTGATCGACAAGATCGGCTGGGGCACCAGCAACTCGCCGGAGGGCACCGCGGCGAGCGGCAACTCCATCACACTGAGCTACCAGCGCGACGCGGCCGGCACCGACACCGACGACAACGCGGCCGACTTCAGCGTCGCGGCGCCGACGCCCGAGAACTCAGGTGGCACGGGCGGCAGCACCACTCCCCCCGGCGGCGGAGACGGCGGCACCGACCCCGGCACGGCCCTCACGATCGCCCAGATCCAGGGCACCACGGACACCTCGCCATACGTCGGCCAGAGGGTCACCACGCAGGGCGTCGTCACCGCCGTCTACGCGACCGGAGGATTCAACGGATTCTTCCTCGAGACCGCCGGCACCGGGTCCGGCCCCGATCAGACCCCGGGCGAGTCCGACGCGGTCTTCGTCTTCGGGTCGAACTCCGCCAAGCAGGTGCACGTCGGCGACAGCGTGAGCGTCGCCGGAACGGTGCAGGAGTACCAGGGCGAGACCGAGATCAGCTCGCCGACGGTCACCGAGCTGGCGACGGCGCTCGCGCCGGTCACCCCCGAGGCGCTGCCCTGGTCGGAGCTCACGACCGATGCGCAGAAGGAGGCGCACGAGGGCGAGCTGATCGCCCCGCAGGGCGCCTTCACCGTGACGGACAACTACGACGCCAACTTCTACGGCTCGTTCACGCTGGCCGCGGGCACGACCCCGCTGCGCCAGCCGACGGATGCCGGCCCCGCGGGTTCCGCCGCGGCGCAGGCCGCCGCCGCGGACAACGCCGCGCGCACCATCACGCTGGACGACGGCTCGAGCACGAACTTCTCGGGGGGCGCGGCTGCCGACACGCCGCTGCCCTGGCTCACACCGAGCAACCCGGTGACCGTCGGCTCGGCCGTCACCTTCCACGAGCCGGTCGTTCTCGACTACCGCTTCTCGCTGTGGAACTTCCAGCCCACGGCTCCGGTGACCGACGACGGGGCAGCCGTCGCCACTTTCAGCGACCTGCGCACCGGCAACGCGCAGCCGAGCGCGACCGGTGGCGCGATCCGCCTCGCGACGTTCAACGTCGAGAACTACTTCGCGACGACCGGCGAAGACTTCGTGAACAGCGGGCAGGGCACCTGCTCCTACTACACGGACCGCGACGGCAACCGCATCGCGGTCAACACGTGCACGACCGCCGATGGCGGCGCCGGCCCGCGCGGCGCCGCGAACGACGTGAGCTTCGCGCGTCAGCAGGCGAAGATCGTCACCGGCATCAACCGCCTCGGCGCGAGCGTCGTCTCGCTCGAGGAGATCGAGAACTCCGCCAAGTTCGGCGAGCCGCGCGACACCGCCTTGGCAGGGCTGGTCGACGCGCTGAACGCGGCGGCCGGGTCGGATGTCTGGGCCTACGTGCCCTCGCCCGCAGCCGACAAGCTGCCGCCGCTCGACGAGCAGGACGTCATCCGCACGGCGTTCATCTATAAGCCGGCCGACGTCAGCCCTGTGGGCGCCTCGCAGGTGCTCGCGGACCAGTCGGGCGACGGTCAGCCCTTCTCGATCGCGCGCGAGCCGCTCGCGCAGCAGTTCAAGGCAGCCGGCGCGCTCGACAGCCAGGCGTTCCTGGTCGTGGCGAACCACTGGAAGTCGAAGGGCTCCGACTCGGCGGGCCTCTACCCCGGTGATGCCGAGGACACCTCCTCGCCGGCCGTCGACCAGGGCGCGTTCAACGCGACCCGCGTGCACGAGGCCGAGGCCGTGAACGCCTGGGTGAGCACCATCGCGGCGCCTGCACAGCCGGTGTTCCTCGTCGGCGACTTCAACGCCTACACGCATGAGGACCCGCTCGAGACGCTGTATGCCGATGGCTACACCGACCTGGGCAGCACGCTGGACCCGACCGAGCAGACGTACTCGTACAACGGCCTCGAGGGCTCTCTCGACCACGTGCTGGCGAACGCCGCCGCGGTGAAGCTCGCGACGGGTGCGGATGTCTGGCAGATCAACGCGCAGGAATCCGTCGCTTACGCGTACAGCCGGTACAACTACAACGCGACGCTGCTCTTCAATGGCGCCGACCCGTTCGCGGCATCCGATCACGACCCGGTCGTCGTGGGATTGAACCCGACCGTGTCGCCGACGTGGAACGCGAAGACCGTCTACAACACGGGCGACTACGTGTTCTACAACGGGTCGACCTGGCTCGCCCAGTGGTGGACGCAGAACCAGAAGCCCGGCGACCCGAACGGGCCGTGGGAGCAGATCGTGACCACGCAGGACGGCACCGCCGTCTGGACCGCGAGCCGCGTCTTCACCACCGGCGACGTCGTCGTCTACGACGGCAAGACCTACGTCGCCAAATGGTGGACCCGCAACCAGAAGCCGGGCGACAAGAACGGCCCGTGGCAGCTGAAGTAGCGGGCTGAGCTCGCGCCGCCGAGGGGTGGCGAAACCGGGGAATTCCGCTCCCAGAACCCGGTTTCGCCACCCCTCGGCGCGGGTGAGGGGCTCGTGCCTGATCTGTTAACGCAAGAAACCCCCAGTGACCTGGGGGTTTACTTGTGCGCGATACTGGGATCGAACCAGTGACCTCTTCCGTGTCAGGGAAGCGCGCTACCGCTGCGCCAATCGCGCCCTGTTCCTCACCACTCTAGCGAACCACAGGGAGAAGACGGGAGTGAGTGTGGAGGTGGCGACGGGATTCGAACCCGTGTATACGGCTTTGCAGGCCGCTGCCTCGCCTCTCGGCCACGCCACCAGGCCCGCATGAAGTCGGAGAACACCTCACACTCGAGCGGATGACGAGACTCGAACTCGCGACCCTCACCTTGGCAAGGTGATGCGCTACCAACTGCGCTACATCCGCATTTTGTCTTTCCGGCCCGGTTTCTCTCGGCCCCGTCCCGGCGACTTGTCAACCATAACCCACGTTTTGCACTGAGTTCAAATCGGCGTGGGCCGTGTCCCGATTCGTGAAATGCGCCGCCGGTCGGCTAGCATCGAGGGGCACAACAGCGGGCGATTGGCGCAGTTGGTAGCGCGCTTCCTTCACACGGAAGAGGTCGTCGGTTCGAGTCCGGCATCGCCCACAGTAAGAAAAATCCCTGGTCAGGCCAGGGATTTTTCGTTTCCATGGCCGAGGCGCCTTGGCTGTCGCATGCTTCGGAATCACCCCGGGATCACCCCGAGGTGCAGAACCGGCCTGCTTTGCTGGTCTATCCCAGCCCTCGCCCGCGTCCGCGGTCGGGCGTCCGTCCGAGTGGCGCCGTGGTGTCGATTCGACCCAGCCGTGCGGCGCGCTCGTCGAGTGACTTCTTCGCGGCGGTGTTGAGGACCTCGAGCGCAGCTCGGTCGGCGAAGTCGCCGAGGTGGTGCAGGTAGCGGGCGGTGATCGCGATGGAGCCGTGGCCGAGCCAGTGCTGCACGGTGGTCAGCGGCACGCCCTGGATCAGCCACTCGCACGCGGCGGTGTGTCGCAGGTCGTGCCGGGTGCGTCCGCGTCCGGTGGCCTCCCAGTTCGTCGCCCGGACGAACGAGGTGCGGTGGAGCTGCGCGCCGCGCGGGCTGGTGAACAGCAGATTGGTCGGTGCCTTGCCGGCGGCGAAACGCCGGATGACCGGCACGAGGTAGTCCGGCACCGGCACGTTGCGGCCCTTGCCTGACTTCGGTGCCTTGACCGCTGCGCCCTCGGGTTGGTTGCGGATGACGTGCAGCATCGGCATGGGCACCTCGACGAAGTCGCGGACCTGCATGGCCCGCGCCTCGCCCCAGCGCAGCCCCGTCCGGCCCAGCACCAAGACAAGGTCGCCGAAGACCGGGCTCAGCTCGGTGACATCCTTGACGACCGCGTCGAACTCGGGCGCCGGTAGCGGGCGCATGTCCTCGCGGGCGCGGCGGTCCTTCGGTGGCTTGGTCGCCGTCACTGGGTTGAATGCGATGTAGCCCTCGGAGGCGCACCAGGAGAAAAACGATGAGAGTGAGTCGCGGTAGCGGATCACCGTGCTCGCGACCAGGCCGCGCTTGCCCAGGTCGTCCTGCCACTTCGCGATCGCCGCGCTGGTGACCTTGCCGACCTGGAGCTTGCGGAACCACAGTGGCAGTACCGGCTCGCGCTTGCTCGTGCCGGCGAGCTGGCCTGCGGTTGGCATTAGGTAGCGATCGGTGTCCAGGGTCGTCTTGCTCACCTGACCCTCGCGCTGCGTCAGGTACTCCGGGAGCAGATCCTCCACAGCGACCCTTCCTGTGCTCGGGTCGTAGCCGTGCTCTTCGAAGGTCGCCCGTTGCCGCTGCTCCCAGGCCACCGCGGCGCGCCGCAGATCGAAACGCTTGGTCCGAACGACCTGCCCGCCGACCTTCAACCGGCCCTCCCACTTATCCCCGCGACGTACCGGCATGCGCGATCCCCCTCCTCGGCAGACGTGGCCGCGCGGTCGAGCGTGCGGCCAGCCAGGTCTCGACGTCCGCGGCGCGGTAGCGCGGCACTCCCTCGGCGAGCCAATACACCGTCGGCCCCTCCCCCGACTGCCGCCAACGCACCAGCGTCGACTTCGAGACCGACAGCCACTTCGCCACGTCCTCGGTCCGCAGCAGGCGGTCCTCGGCAGCGGTCGTCACATCGCTCATGGCATCACCTCACGCATTGGCAGATACGCCACTATACGACCGTACTGGCGTAGTGGCTAGTGCGTGAGGAAACTCTCAGGTGTCGATACACTCTGGGCATGGCCACTGACCTGGAGGACGTCGAGCTGCTAGTCCCGGCCGATCTGCCGGCCGGCTGGCAGATGCCCGACCCGTCGCCCATTGACCCTGAGCGCGACAGCGCCGAGATCGATGCCGCGCTGCGTTACACCCTCTGGGTCGACAGCGCGCCGCGCCTGGACCGCAAGCTCACCACGAGCCACAACCGCGTCGACGAAGGCCGCTGGTACCTCATCCAGCACATCGAGACGAGCACCCGCGTCCTGCTGCGCCTACAGCGCCAATATCTCCTCGACCAGCACCCGATGGGTGAAATCCGCATCAGCGGCATCACCTACCTACCCGAATGGGCCGGCGACCCGGTCGCGAGCCCCATCCTGCGCGAACTGCCAACCTCCAAAATCGAAGCCGCGATCAACCGCCGCCAATTCGCCGTCACCGGCACCAGCAACTTCCAGGACGGCCGAATGACGCTCCCGAGCGGCCGCACATTGCGCTCCTCCGAGGTCATGCAGCCGCTCGGCGACCCCAAACGCACTTCCGACTTCTACGAGCTGGTCGCCCTGCAGCACAGTCGCCTCGCCAATGACGGCGATCCGAACCCGACCGCGACGATGGCGCGCCTCAGCAACGTGCCGCTGTCCACCGCACAAGGCTGGGTCGCCCGAGCCCGCCACAAGGGACTGCTACCGCCCGGACGACGCGGACGCGCCGGATAACGTCCGAACCACGTACACCCGAGGGAGTTGAACTGTCCTCGACCGCTTCGCGCTCAACGTCACGAACCGGCGTTTAGGCCCGAGAATGCGGGGCAGAACGGCAGTCCGTTCCTAGAGAATCGCGTCGAGTTACGTCGCTGCAGGGAACAGGAGATGGGCAGCTTCAAGGCGGAGGACCAGTGCTCGCGAGTCGGGGGCCGAGAGAGCCGCCCTACGCGCTGTAGCGATGTTCAGGCTGCAGCTCGCAGTGACGTCTTTGACGTGTGAGTGCGCTGGCGCTGGCGATTGGTTGAAGTCCGAAGGGCTGGTACGCGCGTTCGCGTGTGATCGGGCGCATGGGTTCTTCGCGGGCGAGTCGCTGCCACGGCTCGCGGACGGTGCCTGACGTCAGGAGAGTTGCAGGTCGAAGTGAGTGTGCAGCATGCCCACCTCGGGGGTGGCCTGGCTGATGCTGTAGCGCGTGTCGACGGCTCCGCTCCAGTAGTAACTGTTTTCATGGTATTCCGGCACGTTCTGAAAGACCGCTTCGTTGTAGACCGAGTTGGTGGCGTTCGCGACCCCCTGGAATGGCATGTAGTCGCCCCATGCTGTGGAGTAGACAACATTGAGGTTGAACACGTGGATGTCGGTGGAGGCGTAGGCGTTGACCACCTCACACTGCCCGGGCCCGAGCGTGCTGGCGGGTCGCTCGTGCCAGTGGCCGGTGCTCGGGCCGCTGAGGTCGGGATCGAAGTTCAAGGTGAAATCGGTGGTGTTCGTGATCACCATGTCGACGCTCGTCCAGCCCTGCGTGTAGCTCGATGAGCATCCGCCGTTCTCGACGACGGCGGTGCGCGGCCGTGCTTCGGGGGCGGGCCTGGCGGCGTTCGCCGGAGTGGCCGCGCCGCAAAGCGCCACGGCAGCGGTCGCGGCGATGACGAGGGTGGCGAGCCGGGTTTTCGTGTTCATGAGATTCTCCTTAGTGAGGGAAACGGCCAACCCGGTTCCCGATGCACTCCACCTTCGACCGTGCCCGCGCATCGGCCTGTCATCCGATCGGCCGAGGCACCGATTGAGCCCACCCCCGTCCGATTGGCGGATGATGCGAGCACATGGCCGGCGTTGGCGGAGGGACAATCAATTGAGATCCGCGGAGGGTATAGGACTCCACCGCGGAAGATCGCCTCTCCCCAGATCTGCTCATCGGACAGGCCGGTCTCGATGAGCTCGATCAGTTGGTGATTGACAGCGACGATCGCACAGCGATAGCCGTCGAACGGCTCATACAGCGGCATCAGTATTTCCTCGCCTCGAAGCGCGGTCTCAATGTCCTCGACCTTGAAAGCCACGTGGCTTTCGGTGCGGATGCGTTCGTGCAGTCCGGATTCTTCGCGGAAGGCGTGCAACTGAATATGCAGTGAGAGCTCGTTCGGGAGATCCAACGTGTACATGCGATAGAGCGGGCTATAGCGCGCACGCGGGTCGGATTCCAGTTCTTCCACGGGGACAGGCCTTCCGATGTGATGAAAGACGGGGGTGTTGTTCATATTTGAACGTTCTCCCATTGACTGAGGCTGGCGCAGAACGGCCGGCGTCCGCCCGGCACGCGCACTGCGCAGAGTCGGGCGGACACTCGAAAGGCATTCGGCTACGAGACCGCGCTGACGGCGAACGAGGCGTCGGTGCGGTATCCCGAGCCTGGGTTGTCCGTCACGGTGTACGCCTTGTCCTGCGGGGGGTAGGTGTTGACGGGGTTGGCGGTGAAGACGCCTGTGAAGGTCGGGTCGAACTCGGGCAGTTCGCTCATGCTCGCCTGGTACAGGGACACGACGTAGTCGCCGTTCGGCATCGTGTACGCGACCTGCAGGGATTCGCCGTCCACGCCGTCATCGGTGTAGTCGGACACCACCTCGCTGGTGTGCGCCTTCAGCACCTGCTGGGGACGCTGCTGCCAGTGGTTGTCGAGGCCCTCGCTCGTGTTCTGCGCGTTGAAGGTCCAGTCGACGTTGGTGTTGTTGGTGATCGTCTCCTGGACTGAGAACCAGCCCTTGTCGACGACGGTGGGGTGGATGTCGCCGAGTCCGGTGGCGCCTGCTCCGGTCAGCGAGGTACCTCCGATGGCGGCGGCGACGGCTACGGCAGCGACGTGGGTGGCGATGGTGGCGATCATGGGAATGCTCCTTCTCGATGGGATGTGAGGCTCGGCTGGCCTCTGACATCAAGCGTCGCTGTCGGCCGATGCCGGCGAGGTCGTCCAATCGGTGGATGCAGCGGATGATGCGCGCTCCTCCGATCGGGGCGGCGAGCGCGAGGGTGCCTCAGGTCCGTCCGCGTCGCATTCGGGGGCGATAGTGGCGGATGACCGCCCACAGGGTGACCACCCCGGCGAGCGATACCACGATCAGCCCGCACACGTAGAGCACGCTCGAGAGGGACTGCACCGCATCCGCATCGCGCCGAAGCAGGAATCCGTATTGCAGCAACTGTGCCGTGTTGCCGGTCGCGAGCAGCGCGAGCAGCGAGGCGATGCTGCTCATCGAGTCCCAGAGCGCGTGCAGCACGGCAGCGCCGAGATAGGCGACAGCGACCCAAATCGACCAGGTGTAGCCGGGGTCGTCCGGTCGTGCCCGCCGCCCGGCGATCCCGAACAGCGCGGCGCCGATGATCGCAGTCCAGAGGATGTGTCCGACGGGGGCGAGAAGAGCGCGGATGACCTCGGTCCGCAGCAATGCCGCGAGGTCGATGCCGTGCGTGCCGAGGGCGGCGTTGAAGGCGTAGCCGGCCGACTCGAACGCCGCGAACCCGGCACCGACCGTGGCGCCGAGCAGCGCCCCCTGTGACGCGGACTTCGGCGTGAGCCGCCAGCCGAGCACGACGAGGATGCATCCCTTGACGAACTCCTCGATCAGACCGACGAGGCCGTAGAGCCAGAGGCTCTGCTGCAGATTCGCCTCAAGCAAGGACGCGCCGAGCACGCCGGCGACCCCGCTGACGAAGAACGCCAGGATGAGCTGGAGCGCCGTCACGTTGCCGCGCAGACGCTCGACCGCGAACAGCACGACGCAGAAAGGGACCAGGAAGCTGCCGAGCAGGATCAACGTCGGCACGAGATTGGGATTGCCGGTCAGCACGGTGACGGTGATCGTCGCGAGCCAGAGGACCCAGCCCACCATCAGTGTCTTCCACCACCAGCCGTGTCGCTCCGGGTCGCCGAGCGCGATCCGCCCAGGCGACCGCCACGGGGTTCCTTCCTTGCCATCCATGACACTCATCTGTCTTCTCCTTGTCTCCGTCTCCTGGCTGGGCCTGCTTGGGAATCCGCGCGAAATTGACACCGGGGGTGTCGCGGGGGAGGCTGACGGCGGATGCGTCTTTTCGTGGGCCGTCTCAGGTGTCTGAAGGAGCGCGGGTGGCGGATGATCCTGATGACCGCTCGCCGTCGCGGCGGGAGTTCTTGCAGCGTGCGGGCATCGGGGCTGCGGGGGCGGCCGTCGGCGGCGCCGCCGTGGGAGTGGGCGTCGAGATCGCGGACCGGCGTCGCCGTGGCGAGGAGGGCTACGGCTTCACCCCGCTGCCCGCCAGGCGGGAGCCGGGTTTCGATCACATCGTGGTCCTGATGTTCGAGAACCGCAGCTTCGACCACATCCTCGGCCGGCTGTACGCCGATGGCGGGCTGCGCCCGGGCCAGCGCTTCGAGGGCCTGCAGCACGGGCGGCACGAGAACGTCGCGCCGGACGGCACGGTGGTCGCCGCGCATGTGTACGAGGGCTCGACCGACGATGTCATGTCCGCTCCCGACCCGGACCCCGGCGAGTTCTACCCGCATGTCAACACGCAGTGGTTTGGCGTCGTCGCCCCCGACGGCAACGCCGACTTCGGCCACAACGGATTCCACGCGCCGTGGAACGCCCCGGAGGACACCGACCACCCCTCGATGTCCGGCTTCGTCCACGACTACGTCCTCAACTACCGGGCGGAACGCGGCGAGGAGCCCACCGTCGCGGAGTACTCGCAGGTGATGGGCGGCTTCTCGCCCGAGATGCTGCCGGTGTTCTCCGCCCTCGCCGCGGGCTTCGCCGTGTACGACCACTGGCACTGCGCGGTGCCGTCCCAGACCTTCTGCAACCGCTCCTTCTTCCACGCCAGCACCTCGCACGGCTTCGTGACGAACGGGTACGGCACGGGTCCGAAGAAGTGGCTGGACGCACCGGGGGTGCCGACGATCTTCAACCGGCTCGAGGACGCGGGCAAGAGCTGGCGGGTGTACTACGACGCCCGGCAGGTGGTGTCCCTGACCGGGTTCCTGCACGCGCCGTCCATCGAGCGGTACTGGAAGACGAACTTCCGCAGCATGGAGCAGTTCGCGGAGGACGCCCGGACGGGGAACCTGCCGGACTACGCCTTCATCGAGCCGCGCATGGTGTTCGACCACAACGACATGCACCCTCCCGAGAACCGGCCGCGCGTCGTCGACGTGGCGGGCCAGCCCGCCTATGACAGTGCGCTGTCCGATGTGCGGGCCGCCGAGGCGCTGCTGGCCGAGGTGTACGACGCGGTCCGCTCGGGCGCCTCGCCTCAAGGGTCGAACGCGATCAACACCGTGCTGCTGGTGACCTTCGACGAGCACGGCGGCCTGTACGACCATGTCCCGCCGCCAAAGGCGACCCCGCCTTCCGGGAGACCGGAGGCCGGCGAGATGGGCTTCGCCTTCGACCGGCTCGGCGGCCGGGTGCCCACCGTCGTGGTCTCCGCCTACACGCAGCAGGGCACGGTGGTCAACGAGCCCATGGACCACGCCTCGCTCGTGCACACCGTCACCCAGCAGCACGGCCTCGCACCCCTCACGCATCGCGACGCGCACGCCCGCGGCATCCAGAACGCCATCAACCTGAAGAACCCCCGGCAGCCCCAGCTCTGGCCGGACGTGCCGCGGCCCTACGTGCCGAAGAACCCGGAGGCCTCGACGCAGCCGCCCTCCGACACGGAACGGCGCCGGCCGCTCACCGCGCCCGCCAAGGGGCTGCTCGGCCTGCTCCTGGCACGATACGAGCCGGGCGCGCCCGAGCCCGAGACCTTCGGAGACGCCTACGACGTGCTCAGCAGGCACGGCTACGGCCTCTTCGGAGTCCGGGACTGATCATCGGTCGGCGAGCGCGCTAGCCGGGTCGGCGTGCGGACGGTCTCGGGGCGCGGACGCGCTTAGGGGCGCCGTCACCGCCGGTGCGTGGGCGAAGACTCCGCTCGGATCCCAAAGGGACATGAGCCGGGCGAGCGCGACAGCGAGACCCGGCTCATAGCACGACGAGGCGTCCGCGTGACTGCTCGGCAGGAAGTTGCGGAGTGGTCCGCCGACGCTGAAGGCCGTCAGCCCGGCGATGAGCCGCCGCTGCGCCTCCGCGGCCGCAACCGGGTCGGCGCCCGGGTAGGCCGAGGTGAAGAGGTTCAACTCTGCCGAACGGTGGCCGACAGCGTTCGGACTCTCGGCCTGGTCCACAAGCGCTCCGCCCAGGTGGCGCACCTCAAGCACGAAGTGCGCCTCCGGGTCGAGCAGCGCAGGTAGCCGATCGAGAGGCTGCAGGCCATGCAGCGCGACACTCTCGGTGTTGACGGGCATCGGATTCCTGGGGTCGGCGTGGATGCTCGCGAGCTCGGCCACCGGCATCATCCGGACCGTGTCGAGGAAAGGGGCCAGAGCGCGCAACGGGGCGACGAGCCGCTCGCAGTGCTCGGCGCCGCCGAGGTAGGCGACCCGCACATGGCCGCAGCGCCGACCGCGCAGCGGCTCGGGCACTGCGGGCACGGCGGGGAAGCGGAGGAACGCGATCGACAGGCTCAGCTCGCGCGGCGCCACGGCGATGCAGGAGCGGAAGGCCTCGACGAGCTCGACGGAGTGCTCGCCGTCGAAGAAAAGGCCGCCTCCGTAGAGCCCGCGCAGCGGGACCAGCTCGACGTCGATCGCAGTGACCGCCGCCAGATTGCCACCGCCTCCGCGCAGCCCCCAGAACAGCTGGGGGTGTTGCTGTGCGGTGACGGTGAGCTCGCGCCCGTCCGCGGTCACCACGTGGAGCGCGCGGATGTGGTCGGCGGCGTAGCCATGGGCGCGCCCGAGCATTCCCACACCCCCGCCGAGGCTGTATGAGACGTAGCCGACGGTCGCGGCGGAGCCCACCGGAGCAGTCAGCCCGTACGGTGTGGTCGCGGCGAGGACGTCGGCCGAGGTGGCGCCGGCTGAGATCCGCGCCATGCGATGCTCCGGGTCGACCGACACGCCGGTGAGCGCCCGTGTCGTGATCAGCAGCCCGCCGTCCAGGGCGCGGTGGGCGCCGTGCCCGGTCGCCTGAAGCTCGACCGTCAGGCCCTGTTCAGCGGCGAAACGGATGCCCGCGGCGAGGTCGCCGGGTGCCTCGGCGGCGAGGACGAGCTCGGGGCGGTGGTCCAGCGCAAGGTTGAACCCGCTCCGCCCGGCGTCGTAGCCGACCCGGTCGGCGTCCGAGCGGTCCCAGACGGGCCCGGCGGTGCGGGCGGCGAGCAGGGAGGCCGCGGCCCCGCTCACTTGACGGTCTCCGCGTTCGTCGCGCGACCGGCGGAGGCGGCCGTGGCACTGCCGACGAAGGTGGGGGCCGCCTGGGCGGCGACGGGCGCGTCCTGGCCGCCGTGCGCCCGCGGGGCGGGAGCCCAGCCGAGGCGCTCGATCCGGCGCCAGACGATCGTGGCCTGCACCGCGAGCATGAGCGCGAGCATCACCATCACCTCTCCGACATTGGCGTCGTAGGGCACGTGGACGAAGTAGGCGAAGGTCCCGAGGGCGACCTTGAATGCGATGAGCGCCAGGAACAGGCCGGCCGTGGTGCGGGTGCCGCGCGTGAACACGCGGCCCTCGTCGTCACGCCACAGGCGCGTCCGCTGGGCACGAAGCACGCCCACGCCGGCGCTGGCCGCCAGGCTGATCGCGGTGAGGCCGAGCGCGGCGGGGTTGTGGCTGATGTTGACGCCCAGGCAGACGCCGATGATGCCGTAGATGATGGCCATCTTGTAGCGGCCGCCGCGGGTGACCTGGCTGGTGCGGGTCTGGCGGTAGAGGGCGTATCCGATCAGTGCGGCGATGGCGATGATCGAGATGACGGTGGTGGCGCTCATGTGACTCATTCCTCCTGAGAAGTGTCGTTCTGGTGAATCAGCTTGGTACCGGTCGGCGGCTGCGCCCGTCGGCCGTTCGGGTGGTGGATCGGACGAATCAGCCGTCCACCGATCGGAGGACGGCGGCGTCGGCCGCGACCGTCCAGGATTTCCTCCGCAGGGCCCGGAGTGCGAGCGGCAGCGCCGTGAAGACCACGGTCCCGCCGACGAGTGCGACCTCGTACGCCCACAGCGGTATGCCCGAGGCGTTCGAGGTGGGGAAGAGGGAGAGCAGCAGCCCGAACAGGCAGACCGCTCCGCCCGCCGCGCAGACGGCGGCCAACCCGATGCGGCCACCGGGGATCAGGTACGGGCGCTTCGCGTTGGGCTGGGTGTGTCGGAGCCGGATGAGCGCGCCGAACATCAGCGCATACAGCAGCAGCGACATGTTGGTCTGGATGAGGACGAACATGAACCAGGCGTTCTGTACCGAGCCGAGAAGGTGATACCCGAGCGCGAGCACCGAGCTGAGGGCCGCCTGCAGCAGGATCAGCGAGACCGGCATCCCGGCGCGGTTCTGTCGCTGAAGGAGCGGCGGCAGCAGGCCGGTGTCGCGTGCGGCGACCATCAGCCCCCGTGAGGGACCGCCCAGGATCTGCACCATGGCCGCGGCGAGCCCGAGCACCAGCATCGCTGCGAGCACGGGCACGAGCCAGCCGGCATGAAGGGCGTCCATCGCGGTGCGGGAGGCCTGGAGCACGCCGGTGACGATGTCGATCTTCGTACCGGGCAGGACGACCGCGAGGGCGAGGGTGAGCGGGATCGTCAGCAGCAGGCACAGCCCGACCGCGATCGCGTTGGCGCGCGGGACGGTGCGGCCGGGATGGCGGATGTCCGGCGCGTGGACCGCAGAGATCTCGATGCCCATGAACATCAGCAGCGCCCCCGAGAGGAACGCGGCGTCGCCGCCGTGCAGCCGCGGCAGCAGGGAGCCCGGCGCGGTGGACATGGCGATCGGATGCCCGCTCACGAGCCATCCGATCGCCGCCGCGCACACGAGAAGGGTCGGGACGACCACTCCGCAGCCGACGGCGAACCAGGTCAGCGCGTTCGCCAGCCGCATTCCCCGCAGGGCGAGGAACGCGGCGAGCCAGGTCACGACGACGACGGTCAGGATGAGGAAGGCGATGTCGTGGCGGAGCGACGGGTCGATGGCGAACGCGGCCTCAAGCGTGATCGTGCCCATGATGCCGGGCCACGCGACCACGAAGCTCGCCCACTCGATCCAGATCACGATGAAGCCCCAGGTCTCGCCGAAGGCGAGGCGGACCCATTCGTAGATGCCGCCCGCACGGGGGAACGCCGCGCTCCCAGCTCGGCCGAGGCCATCGCCGTGGGGACCAGGAACAGCACGATCGCCCCGAGGATCAGCAGGATCGAGCCCAGGCCGAAGGTCGCGAGCTGGGGCGCCGTGTTGACGTTGGCGAGGAAGCTGAAGGTGAAGATCCCGAGGGACCACACGCCGAAGACCTTCTTGGCACCGGGGTGCGCCCGCCCGCCCGCGCGGTCCCTCGTGCCGGACTCGTCGGCGGTCATGCGCCTGCCCCCGCCGGGTCGGCGGCGACGCACAGCCGCTCGAGGGTGGCCAGGAGCTCGAGGTTCCCGGAGAAGGCGAGGGGCGCGGTCGGCGCGTCGGCGCGCGCGGCGGTCCCGGTGAGCCGTCCGTCGGCGGAGACCGTCACGGTCAGCACGATGTCCATGGCAGAAGCGTGCGCCCGGCGGCGATCCGACGCCCTAGGGGTGGCCCCTAAGCTTCCCGGCCGACGCCGACAGGGAGAGCGCGGACCGGGGGCATGGCGGCGAGCGCTAGGTCGAGTGCGCCAGGGCGCGCAGCTCGCGCCGGGAGTGCAGCCCGAGTTTCGCGTAGACGTTGCCGAGGTGGTACTCGACTGCCTTCTCGGTCACGTACAGCTCGCCCGCGACCTCCCGGTTGGTCATCCCGCGGATGACCAGGGCCGCGACATCCGTCTCGCGCTCGGTGAGGGCCGAGAGCGGCGAGACCGTCGGGACGCCCGGGTCTGCCCCGGCCGCCTCGAGCTCGGCGGAGACGCGGGCGAGCTCGGGTCCGGCGCCGAGCTCGGACAGCCGCCGATGCGCGACACGCAGCTCGTCGAGACCTTCGCGACGGCCACCGCGTGCGATCAGCAGGCGGCCGAGCCAGCGGTGAAGCTCGATGCGCGTCAGCACCGGCGTCTCCTGCGTCTCCTGCGCGATCGCCTGGCGGAGGAGGCCGATGGCGTTCTCGGCGTCCGTCAGCGTCGCGCCGGGCCGCGCGGCCAGCAGCCGCCCACGCAGTCCGAGCAGCTGGACGGACAGGTCGATCCCGCGCTCAGCGGCGGCCCGGTCGAACAGCTCGAGCTGGCGAGCCGCCTCGTCGAAGTCGCCCAGCTCGATCGCCGCGCTCACGACCATCGACCACCACTCCAATGAGGTGCCCATCGGCAGACGGACGCCCGAACGCGTCGCGGCCACGCCGAGCAGAGGCTCGAAGGCGCGGAGGGCCTCGGCCCAGTCGCCGCGGGCGCGGGCGATGGTCGCGCGCGTGATCATCGGTGTCATGAGCGCCTCGAGCACCCGGCCGGGAGCGGCGCCGTCGGCCGCCAGGCGCAGTTGCTCGTCCGCCTCGGTCCACTGGCCGCGCAGCCCCGCGAGCGAGGCGAGCACGCAGTGCGCCTGCACCCGCAACGAGACCAGCCGCTGGTCCTGCACGATTTCCAGCGCCGTGCGGGCGTGGATGGTCGCCTCGTCCCAATCGCCCGTGAGCACGAGGGATTGGGCGAGCTGGTAGTGGGCGCGGTGCAGCTCGGCCGCAGGCGCGCCGGCGCGGATCAAGGCGATCGCCGCGCGAAGGTCGGCGCTCGCCGCGGCGGGGCGGGCGGCGAAGTAGTTGATCGCGCCGCGAGCGACGAGCAGGTCGACCTCGTCGGCAGGGACCTCCGGTGCCGGCTGCGGCAGCCGAGTCGAGAGGTGGGCGACGCTGGCCGGGCCGCCGTCGCGCATCAGCACCCCGAGGGCGGACCCCAGCCAGGCCAGGTGTTCGAGCCGGGTCGGCAGCCCCGGCGTGCTGAGCGCGCGCTCCGCGGCGACGATCGCCTCGGGGCCCCGTCCCTGGAGCGCGAGCAGGCGGGCGAGAAGCACGTTCGCCTCGGTCGCCTCCGCCGCGAAGCCCGGAGCGGTCGACTCGGCTGCGGCGCGCAGCTCGGCCTCCGCGGCGGCGGTGTCGCCGGCCTCCCAGTCCAGGGTGCCGAGCACCAGGCTGCGCGCGGGGCTCGGTCCGCTGGTCTCGACCTCGGGGCGCAGCTCGGCTGCGCGTGCTAGCTGGCCGTCGTGGAAGAGAAGACGGACCGCGTCGGTGAGGTGTCGGTCGGCGGCGGGCCCGGGTGAGCGCACCCCCGAGGCCCACAGCAGGAGGCGCGCGGCGGAGCCCGCCGCATCGACCGAGCGTTCGCGCTCGGCCTCGGCCACCAGCTCGTCCGCGAGCGCGTCGTCCACCCCGTCGACGGCCGCGACGCGGTGCGCCAGGCCGTCGGCCGCCCCGAGCGCGGCCGCGGCAGCCAGATGCAGGCGCTGGCGGCGCAGCGGCGGCAGATCGGCATAGACCGCGGCGCGCAGCAGCGGGTGGGCGAAGCCGACGACGGATCCGGTGTCGCCGTGGCGCCACGCGAAGAGCCCTGTCTCGAGCAGGTGCTCGAGGGCCGCGGTCGGCTGCTCGACGCCGCCCACCCGCGCGGCGATGGCGAGCTTCACAGGGCGCCCGATGACAGCGAGAGCGAGCGCCAGAGATTGCGCTTCGACAGGCAGCTCGGCCAGGCGCGCAGCGGTCGTCGCCGCGAGGGAACGCGGCGCGGGCAACTCGCCCTCACTCGCGGCCAGTTGGTCGGGGCGCAGCTCGGAGAGCAGCGTGCGCAGGTAGAGGGCATGACCCGCGGTGTGACGGTGCAGCCGCTCGGCCGCCGCCGTCGAGAGCGTCGTCACCCCCGACGCGAGCTCGATCACATCCGTGACGGTCAGCGGGCCGACCCGGATCGGCTCGCAGCGTCGCGCGTCGAGCCGCAGCCGTTCCCAGCCGTCGACGTCCGGATTCTCCGGCCGGCTCGTGACGATCGTGAGCACCTGATCCTGACCGAGACGCCGGACGGCGACGAGGATCGCCTCGCGCGACGGCGCGTCCGCCCAATGCAGATCCTCGACCACGAGCACGAGCGGCCCCTGCCGTTGCAGCTCGACGATGCCCTCGAGCAGCTGGAGCCCGGCGCCGAGCGCGTCGGACGCCTCGATGGGAGAGAGCTGACGGGCGACGGAGAGGGGGAACTCGGCGGAGAGCTCGTCGGCCTCCGCGCGCACCACGGCGAAGGCATCCGTCAGCTCGCCGACCGCCCGGTCGAGCAGTGCGGTCTTTCCGGCGCCGGCCGGCCCCTCGATCCACACCAGACGGGCCTGCCCGGACAGCGCAGCGGCGGCCGCGGCGTGAATGCGCGCCAGCTCTTCGTCGCGCCCGACGAAGCCGACGGCGTCCGGCTGACCCGCCATCACCGCGGCCCTGCCGCCTCGCTCCGCGCCATGAGGTCGATCCTGGCTCAATCCCGGTCCTAGCGGGACCGTCGCGACGCACTTCTTCCCCCCTTCGGGGGGTACTGACGTCGGCTGAACGGCCCACGCCGTCTCATCCGCCCGTTCCCCCATTCGCCCGACGGCACGGCACCCGGCACGGGGCGACTCTGGACGCGTCCCCATCGAGCATGACCCTGAGGAGGCCGTCATGAACCGCAGTTTCTTCTCCCGAGCCCGCATCGGCCGCGCCGTCAGGCGCGCCGCCGAGCGTTATCTGGAGGCCATGGCCATCGCAGACCCCGGCGGTCTGGGCTGGTACCCGCCCTACGACGTCGACCCCGTGTCAGGCCGTCGCATCTTCCTCCCCGACGGCGCGCGGCACGAACAGCTCGCCCACCACCGGGATGGACAGGAACCCCTCGGCGCCCGCGTAGAGCAGCCCCACCTGAGGCAGGTCGGTGGGCTCCTGGAACACGAGCACGCGAGAGAGCCAGCGCGGCGAGAACTTCTCGTTGAAGTCGTGGAGCGACTTGATCTGGAAGAACGGGTTCAGCACGTCGACGGCGCGCTTGGCCAGCCACTTGGCGGGCGAGTACCGCACGTCGTCTGAGTAGAGCCGCCCCCACATGGCGAAGTTCATCGACAGCCGGTCGATACCCTCTGCGCGCAGCGCCTCCGCGGCGCCCGCGATGAGGAACTCGGTCATGCCGTTGGGCGCGTCGGGCAGATGCCGCATCAGGTCGAGGGTGTAGCCGAAGTCCTCCCCGTACGCGGGGACCAGACGCAGGAACCCACTCGGCCGATCGTCCTCATCGCGGGCGACGCAGAGCAGGAACTCCGGGTTGCGGCCGTTGCCCTCGACGTCCTGGCTCAGTGACATCGTGAATCCGCGCTCCGGCGCCTTTCCCCGCCAA
Source organism: Gryllotalpicola koreensis (assembly GCF_039538185.1). NCBI lineage: Bacteria > Bacillati > Actinomycetota > Actinomycetes > Micrococcales > Microbacteriaceae > Gryllotalpicola > Gryllotalpicola koreensis. The sequence continues at coordinate 327,094 of NZ_BAABBW010000002.1, read as the reverse complement.
CGAGCGCTGATCCCGTTCAGCGCGGCGACGAGTTGCGGCGAGGCCTGCGACTCGCGCAGGAGCTGGAAGCGATGAGTGCGTCCGACCCGGTTGACGGCGGCACGGATGCCTTTCATGCCCGGACCCTCGAGGCTGAACCGCCTGCACTCGACGATCGCCTCGTCGCCGAGATAGAAGATGTGCAGGCCCCGGGCCGCATAGCGGCGCGCCTCCGAGCCGCGTGCGGCGAGGAACGCGACCTTCCACGAGCGGCCGTCGCAGAAGGCGAGGAACTCATCCAGGAGCCGATCGACCGAGGCATCCGCCCCGATCGGGTCCCCCGACACGAGCGCGTAGCCACCCAGGTAGGTGTAAGCAACGAACGCCTCACCGTCCGAGCCGAAGAAGAAGCTCTTGTCGGGCCGCAGGGCGAAGTACGCCAGGGTGTCCGAACCGTAGTCGTGAACCAGCCGACTGGCACGCTCCCAGCTCTGCGCGGAGTGCGGCTGGCGCGCCTGGAAGGGGCGGAACAGCAGGAAAGCGGCGCCGAGAGCGCCCGCCACGCCGAGAGCGAGCAGAGTCCCTCGAAAGTACGCGTCGAAGAAGGGGCGCGCGTAGTCGTACGGACCCGGCAGCCCGACGAGACCCCTCACGATCGTTTCCAGGCCGCCGGCGAAGGTCAGCGGGGTGCTGAGCTCATGACGTCCGAGGGCGAGCGTGACGAAGCCGAAGACCAGCACGGCGGCGACGTACAGCGGCGCCAGCCGCAGCAGACGCAGCAGCGACGGCGGGTCGGAGCGACCACGGAAGCGGGAGTCATAGGCCAGCAGTGCGCCGAGCATCACGAGGCAATAGGCGAGCGACACCGGATGCGGTCCTTTCAGCGCGTTGACGGCCGCGCCCATCCCGAAGAGGATCAGGCTCAGCTGCCACGCCCTGCGCTTCGCGCGCGCCAGCTGCCCCGCCAGGAGGATCAGGAGGAGGCCGAGCAGCGTGGACACCAGATGGCCGGTGACGCGGAACCACAGCGGCCCGAGGGGATCGGCCTGGAGACGCGAGTGCAGCACCGGGACGAGCGGCAGCAGCTGGATCACCCCGCCGAGCAGCGTCAGCCAGGCCAGTACGAGCACCGGCCGGCGGGAGGGCGGCGCGGCGCGGGCGGAGGATGGGGCGTCGACTTGCGGCGCAGACGCGGCTGCACCGAGCCCCCCGCCGAGGGGCGCCGCAGCCGGCTCCTCGGCCGGTGCGGCTACGGCAAGCTCGCTCCGATCCGCCAGACGACCGAGTCCGAGCGGATGCCCCGGGCCGAGGGCGCGTCCGCCGTCAGCCGGACGGAGGGTGGGGAAGAGGATCACCTCGCGGATGTTGCCTGCGCCCGAGAGCAGCATGACGAGCCGGTCGATGCCGATGCCGATGCCGCCGGTCGCAGGCAGTCCGTATTCCAGCGCCTGCACATAGTCCTCGTCGATGTCGCCGGCCTCGGGGTCGCCCTGGGCCTTGGCGCGCGCCTCGGCCTCGAAGGCGGCCAGCTGGGCGACCGGGTCGTTCTGCTCGCTGTAAGCGTTGCACAGCTCGAAGCCGGCGACCATGAGCTCGAAGCGCTCGACATAGCCCGGCCGACTGCGGTGCCGACGGGCGAGGGGCGAGACCTCCTCCGGGTAGTCGACGCAGAAGACGGGCTCGACGATCTCGTGCTGGATCCGCTCGTCCACCACCTGCTTCATGAGCTTGCCGGATCCCCAGTCCGGCTCCCACTGGACACCGAGCCGGTCCAGGATCGCACGGGCCTCGGCGACCGGCATCGTCGGGTCCATGCTGACGCCGAGACGGGTGCGGATGAGCTCATCGAGGGTGATCCGCGGCCACGGCGGCGTCAGGTCGATGCGGCGGTCGCCGACCGTGACGACGAGATCCTCGCCGAGTGCGGCCCGGGCGGCGGAGACGACGAGGCCCTCGACGAGCTCCATCATGTCGCCGTAGTCCGCGAAGGCCTGGTAGGCCTCGAGCATCGTGAACTCGGGGTTATGGCGAACGTCGATGCCCTCGTTGCGGAAGACGCGGGAGAGCTCGAACACGCGCTCCATGCCTCCGACGACGAGTCGCTTGAGATGGAGCTCGAGCGCGATGCGCAGATACATGTCCAGGTCGAGGGCGTTGTGGTGGGTGATGAACGGCCGCGCGGTCGCCCCGCCCTGGATCGACTGGAGGATCGGCCCCTCGACCTCCCAGAAGCCGCGCTCGCGCAGCCCATCGCGGATGCTGTCGATCACGGCGCGACGGACGCGGAAGGTCTCGCGCGTCCGCTCGTTGACCATCAGGTCGAGATACCGGTGGCGCGACCTGGCCTCGATGTCGTCGAAGGCCTTGTCCTTGTCGGGCGGCCGGCGCGTGGCATGGCCGAGCAGTGTCAGCTCGTCCACCGCGATCGACAGCTCGCCGCGGTCTGTGCGCATGACCGGGCCCCGCACGCCGATCCAGTCACCGCGTCGCAGCGCGTCGAAGCGTGCGTAGAGCTCCTCGCCGACGGCTCCGCGGTCGACGAAGAGCTGGATCCGCGCGGTGCGGTCCTGAAGAACCCCGAAGACGAGTCCGCCGTGACGGCGGATCAGCATGAGCCGGCCCGCGCATCTCACCGGTTCGTCGCCGCGCTCGCCGGCGACGAGCGCGGCCCACGTGGCCAGCACCTCGCTCGCGTGGTGGTCGGCGTCGAAGCGGTACGCGATCGGCGCCGCGAGTGCGGGGTCGCGATCCTGTTCGTCCATAGCTTGTATTCCTCCAGATCGTCGGCCGCTGCGCTAGGAGCAGCTGACCGGGGCGGCGCTCGCCGGGTCGGTGTGCGGCGGCTCGGCGTGCGCCTCGTCTGCGCGCCCCGGCGCCGGCGCCGCGGTGAGGCCCAGGCGCGAGGCCAGCCAGGGCAGCGAATCGCGGAAGGCCTGCGTCCAGGTGTCGAAGTCGTGGGTCCCGTCGGGGATCACGGCCGTGCAGGTGGTGATACCCGCGGACGTGGCCAGGGGCGCCAACAGCCGCTGAGCGGCCAAGGGGCCCGGATCCGCCGAGCCGACCTCGAACCAGCCGCCCATCCCCGGGAACCGGGTCGTGCGCAGCAGGTTCTCCGGCTGGTGCGCCCGGTACTCCGCGGCGGAGCCCCCGAACAGCTCCTGCGTCGTCTGGGCGGGCTCCATCGCGTCGCCCACGGTGGGGCCGGCGAGGCCGGAGTAGTCGGCGAAGGCCGAATAGCGATCCGGGTGCCGCAGCGCGAGCATGATCGCGCAGCTTCCGCCCGCGGAGAGACCGCCGACCGCCCACGACTTCGCGTCGCTCGCGGCGCCGAACCTCTTCTCGACGAAGGCGGGGACGTCTTCGGTCAGATAGGTCTCCGCGTTGCCGCGCGGGCTGTTCACGCACTCCGTGTCCGCGAGCTCGGAGCCGGTCGCGTCCGGCATCACCAGGATCGGCGCGAGGCCGTGGTGGGTGTCGGCGAAGGCCTGCGCCGTCTGGTCGGCCGCGGCACTCCGCGTCCAATCGACAGGGCCGCCGGGCACGCCAGGAAGCAGCTCGATCACGGGCAGCTTCGCGCTCGGATCCGAGAACCACGCGGGCGGCAGCCAGACGTAAGCGTTCCGCGCCGCGAAGCCCGACTTCGCACCGGGGATCGCGAGCTGCAGCGTGTAGCCGAGCTTGGCGTCCTGCGCTCCCCCGCCCCGCATCCTGCTCAGCGCGCGCTCGGTGGTCTCGTGCTGCGCGTCGGCGCCGAACAGGGCGCCGACGGTCGGCAGGTACTGGTACTGCATGTTGATCCGCAGGCCGGCCGACAGCGCGGTGAGCATCACTGCGAGGATCGCGACGGCGCGCTGGCCGCCGCCGACCCGCCGCCAGCCGACGGCACCGAGGGCCAGCGCGAGAAGGACGAGCCCGGTCCAGACGTAGAAAGAGGCCGGAACGCCGAGGGCTGCCACCCCGAAGCCCTGAGCGAGGAGGGCGAGCACGGCGGTCGCGGCGGCGGCGGACGGCACGGCCACCAGCAGTTGTCTGCGCAGGACTGCGCGACGCCACCACGCGACGGAGCCGAGCACGGCGGCGATCGCCGCGACCAGTGCCAGCGCCGGCACGGGGCCGGACACCAGCGACAGTGACTCAGGCATGGGACTCGACTCCTCTACGACAGGGGCGGGGAAAGCGGCCGGGCAAAGCGACCCCCTCCTGTCTACGGGCGTCGCCGCCGCGGGCCACTGGGGGAAACCCCCAGGACTTCTCCCGCCGGATGCGCCGGCCTGGCCGTCGTCGAGACGGCACGAGACGCTAGGGGATGTCCCCAGTGGCGGCGTCCGCTCGGGCGAGTAGACCTTAACTGCCGTCTCCGGCCCGGGATCCGTCGGCCGGAGCGGTTCCGCACGTCCTCGCACCCGGAAAGGCCCCGTGTGAACGCCCAATCCCTCGCCGCAGAACCTCGGCCGGTCTCCGCGGCCGACCCGCGTCTCGCCGACGCGCGCCGACTCCTGGAGAGCCCCGAGCTGTCCGCGATCCTGATCCGGCACGCCTACCGGGGCATCCGCGTGCAGTTCGTGCTCCGCGTGCTCCTGTTCGCGTTCATGGCCCTCGCGATCATCTTCGTCCCCCCGGTGCGGGGGCAGTCCGTGGCCGTCGCCATCGTCGTCGGATACGCGTGCTGGACGATCGCGCTCGCGCTCTGGACCCGCCGAGGCGGCCTCGGGCCGGTGCGCCGGATGTGGTTCGCGCTCGTCGTGGACGTGGCCGCACTGTCGGCGCTCACCCTCGTCGCCGGTGCCTCGGATGAGATCACCTGGACCGCCGATCTGCTCGTGAACGGATTCTTCGTGATCCCGGTCCTCGCGGCGAACCAGCTGCGGCCAGGCGTCTGCGCCGTCGTCGCCGGGGCGGCGACCTTCGCCTACCTGGCGGCGAGCATCGCGACGAAGGCGCCGAACACCGAGCCGTGGGGTTCGGTGCTGCTGCGCTCCTTCGCTGTCGCCGCGGTCAGCGCCGCCTGTGTCGGGCTGTCCCGCGTGCAACTGTCCCGCGTGGTGACGATCGGGCAGCTGGCGCAGCAGCGCACCGCTCTGCTCGGCGAGCTGATGGGACTCGAGGCACGTGAGCGGACGGCCCTCGCCGAGCAGTTGCACGACGGGGCGCTCCAGTATGTGCTGGCAGCCCGGATGGATCTGGACGACGTGCGCGGCGGCGACCCGGCCGCGCTCGCGCGGATCGATCACGCGCTCATCGAGTCGAGCGGGCTGCTGCGCGAGACCGTCAGCCGGCTGCATCCCGCGGTGCTGCAGCAGGCTGGTCTGGCGCGCGCACTGCACGAGCTCGGGGACGGTGTTGCTGCCCGAGGCGGGCTTCGCGTCGCCGTCGGGACGGATGACTGGCCCGAGGCCCCCACACCGTGGGACGCCCTGCTCTACGGCTGTGCGCGCGAGCTGCTCGCCAATGTGACGAAGCACGCACGGGCGGCATCCGTCACGGTGTCGTTGAGCGGCCGAGGCGGCCGTGCGGCGCTTGTCGTGAGCGACGACGGAATCGGTTTGAGCGAGACGGCCCGGCAGGCCCGGCTCGCCGAGGGCCACATCGGGCTGGCGTCGCTTCAGACGCGAGTGGCCGCGGCCTCGGGCGAGCTCGTCATCCGCGAAGGTCGCCCGCGCGGAACGACCGTGACGATCACGGTGCCGCTGACATGAGCGCCGGTTCTGCGAGCGTCGGTCGCGAGTGCGTCGCGCTAGTCGAGCAGGCCCCGGCGCATCGCCTCCGCGACTGCGGCCGCCCGATCGGAGACGCCGAGCTTCTCGTAGAGGCGCTGCGTGTGCGTCTTGACCGTGCTCTGGCCCAGGAACAGCTCCTCGGCCAGCTGCGGGATGGACAAGCCACGGGCGAAACCGCGCAGCACCTGGGTCTCGCGCTCGCTGAGCACCGGACCCGCCGACTGGGCGCGCATCCGGATCTGGCCGACGAGTCCGGCAGCGATCTCGGACGGCACGACCGGGATCCCCTTCGCGGCCTTGAGAACCGCGTCGACGATCTCGGCCCGCGGCGCGTCCTTCGAGAGGTAGCCGCTCGCGCCCTCCTCGAGCGCGCGGTACACGATCGCGCTGTCGGTCACGGCGGAGAGCAGCAGCACGCGCGTCGGCAGCCCGTCGCGAACCACCGCATGCACGACGGCCATGCCGTCGAGCTCAGGCATCTGGTAGTCGACCAGCGCCACGTCGGGGTGTTCGCGTTCGATCAGCTCGAGCCCCTCACGCCCGTCCCCGGCCTCGCCGACGACCCGGATGTATCCGCTGTTGTTGAGCCCGCGCGTGACGCCGTCGCGGAAGAAGGGGTGGTCGTCGACGACGACCACGGTGACCGGCTGGCTCTTCGTCGACATCCGTCGTCTCTCCTCACCTCGGTCGGTGCTCTGGGGCGCCGGGGCCCATGGTATCGGGGGGACGGGCGTCTTCGGACCCGGCAGGGTCTGGACGGCTCAGGCGCCGCCCCCCATCTGGCTGTTGCCGAAGGTCAGCTGGTGGATGAGGGCGCTGTCGGTGGCCGGGTCCATCACCCCGGTCTGGGGCAGGCCCGCCACGCGCTGGAGGTCCTTGATGGCCTGCTGGGTCTGGGGCCCCGTGAGCCCGTCATCCGGGCCCTCGTAGTAGTTGAGCTGCCCGAGCTCGCGCTGCAAGCTCGCCACGGCGGCGCTGGGCACGGCGGCAGGCACGGCGGGGTGCTGGGGGGCGACGGAACCGCCCTGCGATGCGGGCTGCCCTGTGGTCGCCGTTCCCGTGCCGGTGCGGCTCTGAGCGGGACTGACCTGGGCAGAGGCGTGGTAGCCCGAGACGCTGCCGTCGTCGGCGATCGCGATGCCCGAGGCGGCCATGGCACCCACGATGCCGAGACCGGCCGCGACGGCCGCGACGACCTTGAGGGTGCGGCCGCTGCGGCCCGTACGGGTGGTGGGGTTGATGCTGGTGGTCATGATGTTCTCCTTCGGTCCTCGGTCTGGGGCTCTCCCGGGCCGGTGAGTCCACTGTCGGCCGTCTCGTGCAGCCGGCCCCTCGGCCGATCAGACGGTCGTCCGGTTGAGCGGATCCTCGGCCGATCGGCCTCCCCCGCATCGTCCGCACGGTTCGGGTGGCGCTCGTGCTGGTGATCGTCTCGCTGCTCTGCGCCCTCGCCTCCGCGGCCGCGTACGGTGCGTCGAGTGCCGCTCAGCACGCCGCGATGCGCGGCCACGACGGGCGGTCGGCCCAGGCGAGGACGAGCTGGCGGGATCTGCTGCGCTCTCCGCGCTGGTTGCTCGGGATGGGTGGTGACACCCTCGGGATGGTGCTGCAGATCACGGCACTCGCGGCCGGCCCCGTGGTGCTGGTGCAGCCGATCCTCGTGCTGGCCCTTCCGATCTCGCTGCCGTTCTCCCGAGCGCTAGGCGGCCCGCGACCGAGGTCACGGGACTATCTGGGTTGTGTGTGGATGCTCGCCGGACTGATTGCCTTCTTCCTCCTCATCGGGCGACCGGCGGATGCCAGGCCCGCTCAGCCCGCCGTGGTTCTCACCGCGGCGGCCGTCTCGTTGGCCCTCGGCGGAGCCCTGGTTGCGCTCGTGCTGCGGGCGCGTCCCGCTGTCAGGGCCGCCGTGTTCGGCGGGGTCGCCGGATGCTGGTTCGGACTGGTGGCTGTGCTGATCGATGCCTGCGCCGCAACATGGGCACGAGCCGGCATCACCGGCTTCGCCGGCCCGGACGGTCTCGTGCCACTGATCGCGCTCATCGTGCTGGGCGGTCTCAGCATCGCGCTGACCCAGCTCGCCTTCCGTGCGGGCCCGCTAGCTGCGGCCTTTCCAGCGAACCTCGCCGCCGATCCTGTCATCGCCGTCGCCCTGGGGGCGCTGCTCGTTCACGAGATCGTCCCAGTGACGGCCGGTCACCTCCTCGGCTACGCGGCGGCGCTCGCCGCAGTCGTCTACGGAGCCGTGCTTCTCGCAGGCGAGGAGCGGGCATGAAGGCGCGGATGCCCGGGCCGCGCTCCCTCGCATCGGCGGCGCGGCGCACGCTGATTCCCGCCTCGCGGCCCTTCGCGGTGCTTCCCGCCGTGCGCACCGTCGTCGCCGTTCTGGCCTGCGCGGTGCTCGGGTTCCTGCTCGACGACCCGGCCGCCCTGGGAATGATGTACTTCGGCGCGGCCTGCGCAGCGGTGTTCGTCACCGCCGGCGTCCACCGGGCTCGCGCGCTCGCGCTCGCCGCTCAGGCGCTCGGTGCGACCGTGGGCCTCGGTCTCGGTTCTCTGCCCGGCGGCCTCGCGGGAAAGATCGCGGTCGCCGCCGTCGTGGCCTTCGCCTCCGGGATCGCCGGTGCGATCGGGCCGCTGTTCACGGCCGGCTCGCTGATGGCGGTGGTCGGGGTCGCATTCGGGCAGTTCAGCGGCCTGATGATGCCGTGGTGGCAACAGGTGCTCTGGTACCTGCTGGGCACAACGGCGGTCGCAGTCCCCGCGCTGCTGCCATGGGCGGTGGGCACCCAAGTGCTCGAGCGTCGGGCGATCGCGGAGGTCTTCCGCGCGTCCGCGGATCTGCTCGACGCGGTCGGGACAGCGGACGCGCATCAGCGCCGCGCCGCCCTCGCCTCGTGCAGCGCTGTCGCGCGGGCGTCCGTGCTCGGCTATCGGCTCGCGCCACCACGCCGCCGGCCGGAGATCCTGGTCGAACTGGCCGCCGCGCAGCACGCCGCGCTCGATGCCGCGACCCACCACGCGAGCGGCGCCGCTCCGGCGCCGGGTGCGGCGAGCGAGCTTCGCGCGGAAGGCCGTCGGGTGCGCGACGGCCGACCCTCAGGCGCTCGTGCGGGCGCGCCGCCGGTCATGACCCCGTGGGGTCGGAGCATGCTCGCGACTCTGAGACGGGTCGGGCCGCGCGCGCTGCTTCTCGCCGGCGCCCGACTGGCGTGGTGCATGACGCTCGCGACCCTGGCCGCGGGTCTGCTGCACCATGTCGGTCATTCGTATTGGCTTCCGTTGACGGTGGCCGTCGTCGTCCGCACCGAGTACGGCTCGGTGTTCGCCCGCACCGTCAACCGCATCGCCGGCACCCTCGGCGGCGCGCTCGTCGCGGCGATCACGCTGTTCTTTCTCGTTTCCGGGTGGCATCTCGTGCCGGTGGCCGCGTGCGCGATCGGCTTCGCGGTGCTGCTCGCTCCGCGACTCTATGCGCTGAGCGTCGTCGGGATCACGACCTCTGCTCTGCTCAGCTCGTGCTTCGCGGCACCAGATGCCGTGCTGCCGGCACTGCGCCTCGGCGACACTGCGATCGGCTGCGCGATCGCGCTCGTGTTCGGATACCTGTTCTGGCCCGGGCGACGCTCGCTGCCCGTCGAAGCGCACTTCGCCGCAACAGCCCGCGCCGCCGTCGCCTATCTGCGGGTGATCGCGACCACCGAGAAACTCGCGGAGGAGCTCCCTCGGCTGCGCGAAGACGCCTATCGGGCGGCGCACGAGTCCCGTGCCGCGGCGGCTGCCGTGGCCGCCGACCCGTCACCCGGCCGTGCGGGTGGAGAGGCGGCGTTGCCCGTCGCCGTCGCCCTGGAGGACGCAGTCGATGGGCTCAGCGCGCTCGAGACAGCACTACGCGCCGGGCATCATCGGCTTGACGAGCATGATCGGGACGAGCTGGAGCAGACGATCATGGCCTGTGCGATCGACGCCTCCGTGCCGGCGCCCTCACCCGCACAGATCGTCCGAAGGTTGCTAAAGGCGAGTTCATGATCTCCAATGCTCGACCGCGCATGGCGCCGGGGCCGGAGGTTCATTGCGCCGCCGGAGAGTTCCGCGGTCGCCGGAGCGGCGATGTGGAATTCTGGAAGGGCATCCGTTACGCCCAGGCGCCGACGGGAGAGTTGCGCTGGTGCGCTCCGCGCCCGGCCGCGCCGATCTCGGCCGATACGGTCCGTTTCGGCGCCGCTGCACTGCAAAGTCCGAATCGAGTGATCCGGCTGGGTGACGGCGTGCGTCTGGATGAGGACTGCCTCTTCCTCAACGTGTGGCGACCGGCCGGTCACGAGGGCGAGCCGCTGCCCGTGATGGTCTGGATCCACGGCGGCGCCTACGCACTCGGCTCGGGAAGTCAGCCGCTCTACGACGGCTGCCGATTCGCCGCCGCCCAAGGCGCCATCGTGGTCACCCTGAACTATCGGCTCGGGGCCTTCGGATTTCTGGAGCTGAGCTCGCTTGACGGTGGCGCTGGCTTCGACGGCAATCTCGGCATGCGGGACGTCCTTCTCGCGCTCCGCTGGGTGCGGGACAACATCGCCGCCTTCGGCGGCGATGCCGCTCGCGTGACGGTCGCCGGCGAGTCATCCGGCGCGGCGATCATCGGTGCTCTGCTGACGTGCGGTTCGGCACGCGGTCTCTTCGCGCGAGCCATCATGCAGTCGGCGCCGGCGGCGAGCATGTATGGAACCGAACGGGCGGCCGCGGTCGCCGCCCGATTCGTTCGTCGCCTCGGCCTCGAACCGCGGGATGCGTCGTCTCTGCGGGACATCCCCGCGCAGAGGATCCTCGAGGCGTCGTCGGGGCTGTACTCCGAGGTTCCCGCCGCTGCACCGGGCAGGTTAGCGTTCGCTCCCGTCATCGACGGCGAGCTGCTGCCCGAGGCGCCGATCAGGGTGCTCAGCCGCGGCGGAGGTGCGCCGGTCCCTCTCATCGTCGGGACCAATCGGGACGAGGCGTCGATCTTCCGCCTCATGCGATCGCCCATCCTGCCGATCACCACGGCACAACTCCGGCGCATGGTCGACGAGCTGCGCGACGAGCAACCGGAGGCGCAGCTTCCCGGTGTGGAACATATCCTGCGGGCCTACGCATCGTCCGGGCGCCGCAGCGGCCTTGACATCGCGCGCGATCTCGCCTTCTGCCTGCCGACCATGTGGATCGCCGAAGGACATGCGGCCATCGCTGACACCTGGCTGTACCGATTCGACCACGTCGCCCCGCTGCTGCGGATGACCGGACTAGGGGCAACGCACGGCTCCGAACTGCCGTATGTGTGGGGCAATCTCGGCCCCGCTTCGGAGTTGGGGCGCACCCGCGTCGCGCGCCGGGTCTCCGTGCGCACTCAAGCCAGGTGGGGCGCGTTCCTTCGGGGGCAGTCGCCTGATGTCGAGGGGGCACCGAACTGGCGGCCCGTCGACGCCCGGCGTGCCTCTCTGGTCATTGGGCACCTCGATCAGGAGGCAGAAGACCTCGACGCATCTTCGCGCGCCGTCTGGGGCGACGGAGTCTTCGGATTCCTCTGAAAGCGCCCATTCGCCTAAAGCGCACCCTGGTTCATTAATGATGAATGGACGTATGCTACCTGCGGTAGTTGCCACTACATGAGTTAGGGAGTTCGGGCGATGCATGGCGGTGTGATCCTGTTCCGGGGCTTCGGGACCGACGCGCGCCGCTACTTGGAGTCGGATCGCTCGCGAGCGGACGAGTATTACCTGGAGGGCGGTACCGCGCTCGCGGAATTCATCGCGTTCGACGGCCGAGGCGAGGTGATCGGCGAGCTGGGCCTGACGGCGGACGAGTACGCGCAGTGGGTGGACTGGACGAATCCGCTGACGGGTGAGTCGATGGGCACTCCGCGTCTGCCTGGAGATGGTCGGCGAGGGTCGCCGCGGTTCGCGGAGATGGTCGTGAACGTCCCGAAGTCCTTGTCGGTCGCCGCCGCGCTGCACCCAGAGGTCTCCGAGGCACTCGACTTGGCGCAGCGGGACGCGGTGTCGGAGATCCGGTCTTGGCTCGGTCAGCATTCCGTGACCCGTGTCGGTCCGCGGGATGCGCAGGAGGTCGTGCCGATCGAGCAGCTTGAAACGGTCGCGGTCTCGCACAAGACCTCCCGCGCCGGGGACCCGCATCGGCATATCCATTTCCAGATCGGCACCCGCGTCTGGGCGGCCGGTGCCTGGCGCGGCTTGGACACGGCTGCGTTGTTCAAGCAGCAGGGCGCAATCCGCGCACTGGGCACCGCGACTATCGCGGCACATTCGCAGCTCGCCGCGGTGCTCGACACGCGCGGCCTGACCCTCGACCCGGTCACCGGGGAAGTTGCGGAGCTGACGCCGTGGAACGCGGTCATGTCCAAGCGCGGTGCGCAGGTCGCCCGCAACCTCGCCATGTTCGAGGCCGAATGGGAAGCATCGCACCCAGGCGTTGAGCCAGGGCCGGTGGTGCGGGCCCGGTTGCAGGCGAAGGCGTGGGACCACGAGCGCCCCTCGAAGAAGCCGTCGCAGCTCGGCAGCGAAGCGGGCTGGTTGCGTGAGTTGCACGATGCCGGCTACACCCCGGACCTGCCGCGCGCGATCGTGCGACAGGCTGTCTCGCTGGATGACCTGATGGTGCAGGACGTCGCTTCGCGGGCGTTGGATCATTGCGCGGCCGCCGCATCGGCATGGACGGTGCACGACGTGCAAGAGCAGGTCACGCGCCTGATGACCGAGGCCGGGGTGTGTGCAACCCCGGCCGAGCTGCGCGAGTTCGTGCGCATCACCACGAAGCTGGCCGCCGACGATTGCCTCTCGGTGCTGCCGCCGGGTGCGCCGGCGCCGGAGCATGTCGCGCACCTGACGACGCTGCATGTCGTGGCGGTGGAGACCGAGTTGCGCGATCGCCTCGCCGCCCGCATCGCCGAGCGCGCCGAGGGCGCAACCCCGCGCATCACCGACGTGGCACTGGACCCGGAGCAGGCGAACGCCGCTGCCGCGGTCGCCGGACCCGCTCCGTTGGTCGTGGTCGAGGGTGCGGCCGGCGCGGGCAAGACGACCATGCTCGGCGCCGCGATCCGCACCGCCGGGCAACAGGGGCGGCGGGTGCGGGTGATGACGCCGACGAAGAAGGCCGCCGACGTCGCAGCCCAAGAGCTTGGTGTGCCGACTGACTCGGTCGCGGCCCTCGTGCACGCGCACGGGTTCCGGTGGAACGACGACGGCGTCTGGACCCGTCTCAGCCCCGGCGATACCGACCCGCAGACCGGCATCACCTACCGCGGCCCCTCCCAGAACGCTCGCCTCACGGCCGGCGAGCGGGTGGTGGTCGACGAGGCAGGCATGCTCGACCAAGACACCGCGCTCGCCTTGCTGACCATCGCAGACGAAGCCGGCGCGAGCCTCGCGCTGGTCGGTGACCGGGCGCAGCTTGCCGCCGTCGGCAGGGGCGGTGTCCTGGACATCGCCGCCGCCCTCGTCCCGCGCGGGTACGACTTGACGAGCCTGCACCGCTTCACTGACCGCACCTACGCCCAGCTCACCCTCGATCTGCGCGAGGGTCGAAACCCCGCAGAGCTGTTCGACCGACTGAACGCCCTCGGACTCATTCGCATCCACGAGGATGACGACACCGCCCGCGATGCCATCGCCCGCAGCCGCAAGGATGGGGCGGCGATCACGACGGCGACCAACGACGAGGCCCGCGAGATGAACGAGCTGATCCGGGAGCACCGGGTCAGGGAGGGCTTGGTCGACGACACCCGCACCGTGGCAGGATCCGATGGGTCGAGCATCAGCGCGGGCGACCTGATCCAGACCCGCCGCAACGACGCGGAGCTCGGCGTTGCCAACCGGCAGACCTGGATCGTGCAGCAGGTCGGTGAGGATGGCAGCCTCTGGGTCCGCGACGCCGACAGCCGCCGGAAGCACCACGGCAGTCTCCACCTGCCTGCCGCGTATGTGGCCGAGCATGCGCACCTGGCCTACGTGGCTACCGCCTACGGCGCCCAGGGGACCACTGTGCCCGAGTCCGACACGCTGCTGTCGGAGGCGATGGACGCCGCCAGCGTCTACGTCGGCCTCACCCGAGGCACCGGCGCCAACCGGCTGCACCTCGTTGCCGCCGACCTCGAGGACGCCCGAACCCAGTTCGTCGCCGCGCTGGAACGCGACCGCGCCGACCGCGGACTTGCCGAGGCCACCGCCCGCGCCACCGCAGGGGTCGCCGGCCTTATCACGGACGGGCCGGTCGCCCTGGTGAACGTGGAGCGCACCCGGCTGCGTGAACGGATCGAACGCGCCGACACGCGGGCGAGCGTGTGGGAGGAAGCACTCGCGCGTCTCGAGCGTCAGATCGCCCGGCACCAGGCCGAACGCGCCGAACAGCGCCAGCACGTCGAGGCCGCCGAACAGGCGATCATCGAGATCCGTGCCGCGGTCGCCGCCCCGCTCATCGAGCAGGCCAGCACAGACGGGGCCGCGTATCTCGCAGCCCGGGGACGGGTGGCCCAGGCGGCCGATGCGCAGGCCAGCGCCGGGCGCCTCCGCAAACGGACCACCACCCGTGCCCTCACGGAGACGACCGCCGCGCTCCACGACATCGAGGCAACCGTGCGGGCGCGCTGGGCTCAGCTCCCGAGCACTAAAGCCGATGTCTCCGAATGGGCCACGGCGGTAGCCGAGACCATCGCAGACCGTGACCTCCGCGTCAGCGAAGCCGCACAGCACGCGGCCCAGGCGCAGCGCGAACGGCAGCAGCTCGCCGAACAGCACCGCCGCGAAGCTGACGCGCTGCACCGGCGCGTACTCGCCGGGACGACGCCGAGCACGCTCGCCCGCGGTGCCACGAAACTCCGCCAGCAGGCAGACCGCGACCGCACCGACCTCGCCCAGCTCGAGGCCCTCCCACTCAGCGAAGCCGCCAAGCTCGTCCGGCAGCGCGCCGCGAGGGCCGAAGCCGAACACGCCGCTGCCGAACAGGCCCAGGCCGCTATGGACGCCCGCGCCGCCCGCCTCGGGCGTCTTTCGCCGCAGCAGCCCGGCCAAGAGCGGAGCGGACCCGACCGCGGGAGCGGGCCGAGCCTGTAGGACGCAGCTCGGGACTTTCGGCGACGGCTCTGGGAGAATGGACGCCGAGGGAAGGAGGCGGTCATGATGTTCCAGGGTGAAGTGCTGTCGATTGGTGCGCTGCTCGAGCGCGCTCAGACCGCCTCTGCCGTCGTGCCGGGCGTGGGCGTCGGTGTGCGCCACACCGCCACCGACAACGCGGCCCGCTGTGCCGCGCTCCTGGCCGCTGGAGATACCGTCGAGACGGGCTGGCGCTTCGGCATCCTCCAGACCCTCGACGACTACACCTCGACCCTGCGCCGCGGTGGGACGGCCCTGGCCTCCAAGGTGTTCGCAGGCGAGCCCGCCCCGACCGGCTCTCAGCAGCTCGACGCCGCCTTCGCCGCGCTCGCCGACCACCTCGCTGAGCGGGACGACTGGCAAGTGCCGGCCTGGGCGCTAGACCCAGCACGCCGCACGATCGAATGGTTCCCGGCCGTGCCGGCGATCTTCCACGCCGAGGCTGAACAGGACAGCCCGCGCGCGTTCCGTCAGCGCGGCATCTTCATCACCGGAAGGTCCCTGGATCGGGCATGAACGAACGCGGCGCGGAACTCGACGCCGCGGGCGTGCGCGCCCTGCTCCAGGAACTCTCCGACCGGCTCGCCGCAAGCGGCGCACGGGCACAGCTCTTCGTCGTGGGCGGGGCGGCGATGGCACTCGCCTACGAGCCCGGCCGCCTCACCCGGGACGTCGACGCACTGTTCGTTCCCGCCCCGGAGGTCCGCCATGCCGCGGAGGCGATCGCCTCCGAGCACGGGCTGGAGCCTGACTGGCTCAACGATGCCGCGAAGGGGTTCCTGCCCGGCCAGGACGAGCACCCAGCCACCGTGTTCGAGTCTGGGTCTCTGCTGGTGCAGGTCGCCTCGCCTGAGTACCTGCTGGCGATGAAGCTGCATGCCTCCCGTGACGAACGCGACCTGGACGACGCCGCGACCCTGTTTGTCCGCCTCGGCTACACCACAGCCGAGCAAGGCATCGAACTGCTGACGAGCACCTACCCGGCAGGACGCCTCCTGCCGAAGCACCGATACATCCTCCAGGACGTCGTCGAGCGCGCCGCCGGAATCCGAGTCGCCCAAGTGACTGCGCCGCGCGGTGACTCGCGCTTGGCAGAGGCACTGGAAGAGCGCCGATCCAAGCTCTCCCCACCGGAATCGTTCGGTCTCGGCTCAGAGCATTTGGGCGGCCGCCAGCCGCCCTCGATCGGGCGCTGAACCGCTCACCCCAAAATCACCCCGAGGACGGTTTCAGAGGACTCAGAGGCACCCCGTGGCCCCGAAGAATCAAGGGAACTGGCCATCCGAGCGCCTTCACACGGAAGAGGTCGTCGGTTCGAGTCCGGCATCGCCCACGTAAACGAGAATCCCCTGATCGATCAGGGGATTTTTTGTTGGCTATGTTCGACTCATGGACCTCTCCCCCGTCGTGCTCGCCGATGCCGTCGTCCGCCTCGAGCCCCTCGCCGCAGCTCACGCAAGCGCGATGCGCACGGCGCTGGCGGTCGACCGCTCGAGTTTCGGGCTGACGACGGTTCCGACCCCGGAATCCGTCGACGGCTACATCGCAGCCCAGCTCGCGCTTGCCGCTGCCGGCAACCATCAGCCGTTCGCGCAGTTCGACGCGAAGAGCGGCGAGCTCATCGGCCACACCGCGTTCGCGAACGCGCGCGACTGGCCGGGCCGCAGCGTGCTCATGGCGGTCGAGGTCGGTCACACCTGGCTGGTGCCGGGCGCCCAGGGCCGGGCGTTCAACTCGGCATCCAAGCTGCTGCTGTTCACGCATGCATTCGAGACGCTGGGCGCGCGGCGCGTGGAGTTGAAGACGGATGCCCGCAACGCGCGCTCCCGCGCCGGCATCGCCGCCGTCGGCGCGAGCTTCGAGGGCGTGCTGCGCAGCTGGCAGCCGTCGGCGGTGCCCGGCGAAATGGATCGACTGCGCGACACGGCGATGTTCTCGATCACTGCAGACGAGTGGCCTCGGGCGAAGTCGGCGCTGGCGGCTCGGCTGGCGGAGAAGCTCCGCGCGTGACCCGGGCGGCGACGGCGAAGACGACCAGCGCGACGCCGACGCCGACGAGCGCTCCCCCCGCAGTGTCCGTGAACCAGTGCGCGCCGACGTAGGTGCGGCAGACGGCCATGACGAGCACATAGGCGAGCGCGACCGCTCCCGTCCACACGCGCGGCACGAAGAGGACGAGCACCGCCGCCGCGGTCGCCGCGTTGGCCGTATGCCCAGAGGGGTACGAGCCGAAGTCGGAGGTCACGATCATGTGCCCCGGGCGCTCTCGCGCGAACAGGTGCTTCATGAGCTGCACGAGCAGGGCGCTCGCGATCGAGGCGGTGAGGAACACGACGACAGCGCGATAGCGGCGCCGCACGAGCAGCGCGACCGCGATCGCCACCGGCACCACGACGACGCCGAGGACCCCGCCGCCGAGCTGATCGAAAGCGAGGGCGATCGCGTGACCGACGGGACCCTGCGTCGAGACGATCCAGTCGGACCAGCGCCGATCGATCGCGAGCAGGCGCGTGTCGGCTTCCAGCCCCACGCCGAGCGCCAAGCCCGCCACCACCAGAAGGACGCCCACCCCGAGCAGCGCAGAGCGTGGAGTGCGCGACCGTTCGCTCGTGCTCGCCATCAGCCGAGCGCGGTGGCCGCCAGGATTGTGAGGCTGGCGAGTCCCGCGACGAGGAAGATGATGCCGCCCGCGAGCATCCACACGGGGGACTGCGAGCCGAACGCGATGCGCATGCCGTTCTGCTGCTTGAGCTCGCGCGCGAGCTCCGAGAGCCAGTTGCGCCGGATGATCAGGAAGAGGCCCCAGCTGACGGCGAGGGCGCCCCAGACGAGCACGAAGATGCGGGCGGCGGTCACGGCTCGAGCCTAGGCGGCGTCAGCTTCGGGCGAGCCGAGCACTCAGCCGTGCCGCGAGCTCGCGCTCATCGGCGTTCACCAGCCGGTAGTCGCGCACGACGGGGCGGCCGCCGACGATCACGTCGCGCGGGTGGCGCCCGGGCGAGGCCCACAGCAGCCCGGCGATCGGGTCGTCGACGCCGGCGTCCGCCACGCCGGAGACGTCCCAGACGCAGGCGTCCCCGGCGGATCCGGCGCCCAGGTGGCCGAGCTCCGGCCGTCCGAGGCCGGTTGCCGAGCCGCTGGTCGCCATGCCGAGCACGGTGCGGGCGGGCAGCTGCGGTCCGACGAGCGCGGAGACCTGCATGGCGAGCCGCGCGTCGGCGAGCAGGTGCCCCGCGTCGTTGCTGCCGCCGCCGCTCGTACCGAGCCCGACCGGGACGCCCGCGGCGATGAGCTGCGCGACGGGCGCAATCCCCCAACCCATCGGCACGTCACAGCCCGGCGCATGCGTCGCGGTCACGCCGGCGTCGGCGAGCCGGGCGATCTCCTCGGGCGTGACATCGCAGAGATGGGCGATCGTGACACCTGGTTCCAGCCAGCCCCATTCCGCGAGCAGGTCGAGCGGGCGCGCGCCGTAGCGCTCGAGCGCGATCGCCGTGTCGACCTGCTCGTTCGCC
The DNA here is from genome assembly GCF_039538185.1 of Gryllotalpicola koreensis. NCBI lineage: Bacteria > Bacillati > Actinomycetota > Actinomycetes > Micrococcales > Microbacteriaceae > Gryllotalpicola > Gryllotalpicola koreensis. The sequence goes on along the minus strand of NZ_BAABBW010000002.1, from coordinate 308,746 downwards.
TGGGTGCGGCGGCGCAGGCCATGGCGGCGGGCGACGGATGCCAGAGCCTCGAACGTCTCCCGCGCATCGGAGTGCACCCCGGCCGGGCCGACCGCGAGCTGCAGCATGCCGTCGGCGCTCACTCCGCCGGCGTCCGGTTCGAGGCCGGGCAGCAGCGCCGCGACGATCGCCTCGGCCGAGGCGGCGGCCCAGCCGGCGTCGTCCCGCGCCGAGCCGCGCACGAAGACCAGCCGGCCGCCGAGCGCGCGAGCCGCGGAGGCGGTGGCGGCGGCCAACTCGACCGTCTGCGCGATCGGCGCACCGTGGGGCCAGTTGAGGTGATGGTCGGCGACGGCGGTGACGCCGCAGAGCAGCCCCTCGGCCACGCCGATCGCGGCGGCGGCGCCGTACAGCTCGGGGTCGTGACCGGCGCGGCCGTACGCGGCGGCCATGGCCGGCAGCCACTCGGCCATGGGGACGCCGCGCGTGCCGGGCAGGGTGCGGAACGCGCTCTGCAGCAGGTGGTGGTGCGCGTTGACGAGGCCGGGGGTGACCACGCAGCCCGAGGCGTCGATCGTGGTGGCATCCGTCTGCCCGTCCTCGAGCACGAGATCGCCGTCGCGTTCCTCGCCCGGACCGATCAGGATGCGCCGCGCGCCGGTGATGGTGAGCATGCGGTCGTTCTACCAGCGGCGTGTAACAGGGGCGTGACACGAGGGTGGGACGCTCGCCGTCATGACCTCAGCGCAGCGCCCGACCACGCCCACCCTGATCCGCGGAGGGTGGGTGCTGACCTCGGCGGCCGCCGCCTCGGGCGTGCCCGCCGCGATTCGCGACGGCGCGGTGCTGGTCGACGGCGACCGGATCGCGGCGGTCGGCGAGTATGCGGCGCTCAAGGCCGGGCATCCGGATGCCGTAGAGCGCGGCGGACCGCACGACCTCGTCGCCCCCGGCTTCGTCAATGCGCACGGCCACTTCAGCGAGGGGCTGATCACAGGCATCGGCTCGCAGTACACGCTGTGGGAGTGGCTGCACAAGCTCATCACCCCGGTGAACCCGACGATGGACGCCGAGAAGGCGTACGCGGGCACGATGCTGCAGGGCATCCAGCTGCTGCGGTCGGGGGTGACCACGGCGAACGACATGTTCTGCTCGGACCCCGACCCCGATGGGCCGATCACGCCCGGCGTGGTGAGGGCGCTCGACGAGCTCGGGCTGCGCGGCGTGCTCGCGTTCGGCTCGGGCGACGCCGACCGGGAGTTCGATATGCAGCCGATCGTCGACGAGTGGGACGCCCTGCGCGAGGCGTGCGCGGCGAGCTCCCTCTCGACCTTCCGCGTCGGAATCGCAGCGGTCGGGCGGACGACGCCGGAGTCGTTCGCCCGCTCAGTCGACTACGCGCGGTCGGGCGGGCACGGCGTGCACATCCACCTGCACGAGGTGCGCGAGGAGGTCACGGCGACCCTGCAGCGCACCGGCCGCACGGCGGTCGGGTACTGCGCCGCCGAGGGACTGTTCGCCGCGCCGACGCTCGCCGCGCACTGCGTCTGGGTCGACCGTGCCGACCGCGAGCTGCTCGCCGAGCATGGCGTCGGCGTCGCGCACAACCCCGTCGCCAACGCGATCCTCGCGAGCGGCGTCGCGCCGGTCGCCGAGCTGCGCGCGCTCGGGGTCGATGTGGGCATCGGCGTGGACGGCGCCGCGTCGAACGACGCGCAGGACTTCCTGCAGGCGATGAAGACGGCACCGCTGCTCGCTCGCATCCGCGACCTGCAGGCCACGGCGATGAGCGCCCGCGAGGCGTTCGAGCTGGCGACGATCGGCGGCGCCCGCGCGCTGCGCATGGACGACGCGATCGGCTCGCTCGAGCCGGGCAAGAAGGCGGACCTCGTCGTCTTCGACGGCGAGTCGCCCACCATCGGGGTCGTGCACGACCCGTATCAGGCGATCGTGTTCGTCGCCGGCTCGCGCGAGGTGAAGGACGTCTGGGTGGATGGTGCGCCGAGCGTCGCCGACTTCGACGTCGTGAACGTCGACCCGGCGGAGGCCGTCGCCCGGGCCCGCCCGCTCGCGGCGCGGCTCGTCGCGGAGGCCGGGCTCGAACGGCTCTCCGCCTTCACGGGTGCGCCCCTCGATGGCACCGAGATCCCCTAGCGGCTCTACAGCTCGAGCACGAGGCGCGGGCAGCCGGGTGCCGCGCGCGAGACGCAGATCATCATCGTGCGGTTCTCCGCCTGCTCCCCCGGGCTGAGCACGGAGTCGCGGTGGTCGACCTCGCCGGAGACGAGGTGCGTCTCGCAGGTGCCGCAGGTGCCTTCGCGGCAGGAGGACAGCACCAGCACACCCGCCTCGTCCGCGGTCTCGAGGATGGACTTGTCGGGTGGCACGGTCAGGGTGAGGCCCGAGAACTCCAGCTCGACCTCGAATGCCGTGTTCGCCTCGGAACCGTGCGCCTTCGGCTCGAAGCGCTCGACGTGCACGGAGGCAGGCGGCAGGCCGGCGGCCGAGGCCGCCGCTTCGACGGCATCCAGAAGGCGCGCCGGGCCGCAGCAGTACACCTGCGCCTCCGCGGCGTCGGCGAGCAGCTGCGCCGCGTCGAGGCGCGTCCCCTCGTCGCTGATGTGGAGAGACACGCGCGACGGATGCCGGGCGGCGAGCTCCTCGGCATACGCCATCGCCGCCCTGCTGCGGCCCGCGTAGTGCAGCTGCCACTCCAGGCCTGCGGCCTCGGCGGCGGCGATCATCGGAAGGAACGGCGTGATGCCGATGCCGCCGGCGATGAACAGGGCGGGGCCGCGCTCGGCGAGCGCGAAGTGGTTGCGGGGGGCGCGGGCACGCAGCCGGTCGCCGACGGCGAGCGTGTCGTGCACGAGGGCCGAGCCGCCCCGGCCCGCCCGCTCGCGGAGCACGGCGAGGCGCCAGCGCCCGTCGCCGGCCGGGCCGATCAGCGAGTACTGCCGCTCGAGGCCCGGGGCGAGCAGCAGATCGACGTGCGCTCCTGGCTGCCAGTCCGGCAGCGGGCTGCCGTCGTGCGCGCCCAGCTCGAGCTCGAGCACGTTCTCAGCCACCCGCGACGCGGCGAGCAGCACGACGTCGAATTCCGGCTCCGCGGCGGTCATTGCGGGTCCGCCGTCAGCACAGAGGCCTGTTTGACCACGATCATGCGGTACTCGATGCCGTCCGGCGAGCACCAGCGGTGGCGCGTGCCACCGCGGAAGTACGCGGAGTCGCCGACCGCGAGCTCGGCCGTGCCGCCCGCCTCGAGGTCGAGCAGCACGCGACCCGTCAGTACGTAGACGAACTCGTCCTCAGGGTGCTCGTAGTAGGGGCCGGGGTCGGTGTTCGAGCCCACCCACTCCATCGGCTCGAAGGCGAAGGCGTTCGCGCCGTGCACGAGCAGGCGGGCCTCCCCCGCGGAGAACGGGCCGCGCGCCCCCTCGTCCGCGCGCATGATGTCGGGGCTCGGGTCGTCGGGGTGGTGCTGGTGCGACGAGCCGGCGGCGAGCAACTCGACCTGGGTCGTGCCGAGGGCGCGGGCGATGCGCTCGAGCGACACCATGCTGGGGCGCGCGTGCCCGCGTTCCAGCTGACTGAGGAAGGAGTGCGACAGCTCGGTGCGCTCGGCGAGCTGCATCAGCGTGAGCGAGCCAGCCCGCCGCAGGGCGCGGATGCGCTGCCCGATGCGCAGCGCCTGCTCGTCGATCACGCGGCCGCCGTCGTCGGAGCGGCGCGATGCCGTCAGCTCAGTCGTCACAAGTCCTCACTTCAGCACGGAATCGGCGGCCGCCAGGGTCCACCGGCCTGTCTTTACAAAGAGCAACCGCCGCGTAATCCGCGGGAAACGCAGCGTCCCTAGCGTCGACATCATCTTCCCAATGTTGATGACATCAACATTACGTCGCCGTGACGACGTGTGTCCTGGATGGAGGCCCATGTGACCGCACCGCTGCCCCGCCCTGTCGCCCTGCTGACGGGCGCCGTGCTCGAGAGCGGCGCGCGAGTCGACGTCGCGCTGGCCGACGGGGTCGTCACAGCGGTCGCGCCGGCCGGCACGTTCGCGGGCACGCCGACCGAGGCATCCGATGTCCTCGATCTCACCGGCTTCGTCCTGCTCACCGCCCCCGCCGAGCCGCACGCGCACCTCGACAAGGCGCTGAGCTTCGACCTCATCCAGCCGCCTCTCGGCGACCTCGGCTCGGCGATCGAGTCGTGGGTCGCCTACGCCCACGACATGACCGTCGCGTCGATCGCCGATCGCGCCCGAGAGCAGGCGCTCGCGATGCTCGCCTCCGGCATCACCGCCGTGCGCACGCACGTCGACGTGCTGAGCTCGCACGGGACGGCCACGACCGAGCAGGCGCTGCGCGGCGCCCGCGCGCTGATCGCGGTGCGCGACGAGCTGCGCGGCCTCATGGACATCGAGCTCGTCGCACTCGCCGGCCACCTCTCCCCCGACGAGCACGTCGAGGCGGTGCTCGACCTCGGCTTCGACCTCGTGGGCGGCGCCCCGCACCTCGCGGACGACCCCGAGCGCGACCTCGACCGGCTGCTCGCGATCGCCGAGCGCCGCGGGATCGGCGTCGACCTGCACACCGACGAGAGCCTCGACGGCCCGCTGACGATCGAGCGCTACGCCCGGGCCGTGCGCGACTGGCCGCGCGACCGGCAGTACTCCGCCGGCCACTGCGTGCGGCTCGGCACTCTCGACCCGCAGCGTCTCGCCGAGGTGATCGCCGAGGTCAAGGCCGCCGACCTCGGCGTCATCTCCCTGCCCATCACGAACCTCTACCTGCAGGGCTGGCAGCACCCGGTCTCGACCCCGCGCGGGCTCACGGCCCTGAGGCCGCTGATCGACGCGGGCGTTCGCGTCGCCGCAGGCGCCGATAACGTGCGCGACCCGTTCAACCCGGTCGGGCGCTCCGATGCGCTGGAGACGGCGTCGCTGCTGATCACGGCCGGGCACCTCACCGCGGCCGAGGCCTACCACCTGGTGAGTGACGGCGCGCGCAGCGTGATGGGGCTTCCGGATGCCGGAGCGAGGGTGGGCGCCGCCGCCGACTTCCTCGCGGTGCGCGGCACCGGTCTGATCGACGTCATCGCGAACGCGCCCGCCGACCGCATCGTCATCCATGCCGGGCACGTGGTCGCGATGACCGAGGTCACCCGCTCGGTCGCACAGCCCGGCACGCCGGCCACCACACCGTTCACCCCCGCGAGCGAGCTCGCTCCCACCGCCTGACCCTTCGAGAACGAGGAATCCGTGAGCACAACCGCCCCTGCGCCGGCTCAGACCGGCACGACGCTGCTCGACTTCTCCGACGTCGCCATGACGTTCCCCGACGGCACCGTCGCCCTGCACGAGGTCGACCTGACCGTCGACCGCGGCGAGTTCGTCTCCGTCGTCGGGCCCTCCGGCTGCGGCAAATCGACGCTGCTGCGCATCGCGTCAGGGCTCGAGACCGCGAGCGCCGGAACTGCCTCGGTGCGGACGCGGCGCATCGGCTATGTCTTCCAGGACGCGACCCTGCTGCCGTGGCGCAGCGTCGCGGACAATGTCGAGCTGCTCGCCGAGCTGAACAAGCAGCCCAAGCAGCTGCGGAAGGAGAAGGCGAAGCAGGCGATCGAGCTCGTCGGCCTCACCGGCTTCGAGCGGCACCTGCCGAAGCAGCTCTCCGGCGGCATGCGCATGCGCACGTCCCTCGCGCGCTCGCTCACCCTCGACCCCGAGCTCTTCCTGTTCGACGAGCCCTTCGGCGCGCTCGACGAGATCACCCGCGAGCGCCTCAACGACGAGCTGCTGCGGCTCTTCGTCGAGCAGCGCTTCGCCGGGCTGTTCATCACGCACTCGGTGTCAGAGGCGGTGTACCTCTCGACGAAGGTCGTGGTCATGTCGGGGCGGCCGGGCACGGTCGTCCGCCGTTTCGACGTCCCCTTCCCGATGCCGCGCGACCCAGACATCCGATTCACTCCAGAGTTCGCCGAGCTGGTCGGCGAGGTCTCGCACGCACTCAGGGAGGGCCACAAGTGACCGCGACACTTCAGCAGGTGGCCGAGAGCCGCGCCGCCGTCGCCGTTCCCCGGCTGCGCCGGAGGCGCCGCCGCCTCTCCTGGTGGCAGCCCCTCGTCGTCTTCGTCCTGTTCGTCGCTGCGTGGTACGGCGTCGCGAACTACTACGACCGGGTCCGCCATCTCGCCTTCCTCGTGCCGTACCCGCACCTCGTGCTGAGGGCGATGTTCCACGACACGCTGCCGAACGGCACCCCGACGACCTTCGACGCGCAGCTCTGGCAGGCGCTCGGCCGCACCACGGTCGTCACCCTGACGGGTCTCGGCGTCGCGATCGTGATCGGCGTCGTCTGGGCGATGCTGATGGCGCAGGCGAAGGGGCTCGAGAATGCGCTCTACCCCTACGCGGTGATGCTGCAGTGCGTCCCGATCCTCGCCCTCGTGCCGCTCATCGGCGCCCTGTTCGGCTACGAGTTCCTGAGCCGTGTGATCGTCACCGTGATGATCGCCCTCTTCCCGATGGTGTCGAACACGCTGTTCGGCCTGCAGGCGAGCGACAAGGCGCAGCGCGAGCTCTTCCAGCTGCAGGGCGCGGGGCGGCTGACGCGCCTGGCGAAACTGCAGATCCCCGGCGCGCTGCCTTCGATCTTCGTCGGCCTGCGCACCTCGGCCGGTCTTGCCGTCATCGGCGCGATCGTCGGCGACCAGTTCTTCCAGCGGGGCCAGCCGGGGCTCGGTGTCCTCATCCAGGTGACCGCCTCGCGCCTGCAGGGGCCGGAGCTCTACGCGACGATCATCATCGCCTCGCTGCTCGGCGTCGTCGTGTTCCTGCTCTTCGGCCTCATCGGGCGCCTCGCCGTCGGCCGTTGGTACGACTTCAACTGACCTTCTCCCCGCACCACCACGCACCGCACTCCTGCACCACACACCCCTGCGAAACGGAGCAATCAATGCGCACCAAGAAGCGTCTCGTGATCGCGGCCGCCGTGCTCTCGGCATCCGCCCTCACGCTCGTCGGCTGTTCGAGCGGCTCGTCGAGCACCGCGAGCTCGACCGACACGGCGAAACCGGCTGCGGCCAGCGGCCCGGCGGTCGACCTCTCCGGCGTCTGCCCCGCGACGGTCGTCGCCCAGACCGACTGGAATCCGGAGGCCGACCACGGCCACCTGTACCAGATGCTCGGACCGAACCCGACGATCGACGCCGACAAGAAGAGCGTCACGGGCGATCTGTACGCGAACGGCAAGCCGACCGGCGTCAAGCTCGAGATCCGCGCGGGAGGCCCCGCCATCGGATACTCGACGGTCAGCGCTCAGATGTACCAGGACACCTCGATCACGATCGGCTACGTCTCCACCGACGAGGCCGTCGAGTTCTCGGGCAGCCTGCCCACCACGGCGGTCTTCGCCGAGAACGACAAGTCGCCCATGATCATCATGTGGGACCCGGCCAAATATCCGAAGGTCAAGACCATCAAGCAGCTCGGAGCCGCCCTCGACAAGGACGGCGGCGTGGTGCGCTACTTCAACGGCGCCGCGTACATGGACTACCTGACCGAGGCCGGCTACCTGCCGAAGGCCACCCTCGACGGCAGCTACGACGGCACCCCGTCGAAGTTCGTCACCGCCCAGGGCAAGGACGCGCAGCAGGGCTTCGCGACCGCAGAGCCGTACATCTACGAGAACGAGGTGTCGGCCTGGGGCAAGCCCGTCAAATATCAGCTGATCGCCGACACCGGCTGGTCGCCCTACCCCGAGACGATGTCGGTGCGCACCGGCGACCTCGAGAAGCTGACGCCGTGCCTCAAGAAGCTCGTGCCGATCATGCAGCAGGCCGATGTCGACTACCTGAAGAACCCGACGGCGACCAATGACCTGATCGACCAGCTCGTGCAGAAGTACAACAACGGCTGGACCTACGACGCGAACGTCGGCGCCTTCGCCGTGAAGCAGATGAAGGCGCTCAAGATCGCGACGGACGGCAGCGACGGCTACGTCGGCGACCTCGACGAGACCCGGGTCGCAGACTTCGTGAAGATCGCCACGCCGATCTTCACCGCCACCGGCGGGCACGTGAAGGCGGGCCTCACGCCGTCCGACCTCTACACCAACGAGTTCCTCGACAAGAAGATCAGCCTCGGCTGGTAAGGAGTACCACTCATGCCCACCCTCCCCGACGCCATCGAGGCGCTGCGTCTCGAGCTCACCGAGCTGCTCGGCGAACGCGGCGTCAGCGCCGACCTCAGGACCCGCGAGCGCGCGTCCGTCGACGAGGCGCTGATGAGTCCCATCCTCGTCGAGCAGCTGCCCCTCGGCCTCGCCGATCTCGTCGCCTACCCCGGCTCCGCCGAGCAGATCGCCGCGGTGCTCGCCGCGGCGACCCGCCACGGCGTCCCGGTGACGACGCGGGGCAAGGGCACGGGGAACTACGGGCAGGGCATCCCCCTCGACGGCGGCCTGGTGCTCGACACGAGTCGAGCCAGGGCCGTCGTCGAGGTGGGCGACGGCTGGATCACCGCAGAGGCCGGCGCGCCCATGATCCTCACGGAGCAGGCGGCGAATGCCGCCGGTCAGCAGCTCTGGATGTACCCGTCCACGGCGCAGTCGACGATCGGCGGATTCCTCTCCGGTGGCTCCGGCGGAACGGGGACCATCGTGCACGGCTCGAATTGGGAGGGTTTCGTCACGGCGCTCGACGTCGCCCTGCCCGCCGCCGAGCCGACCATCGTGCACGTCGAAGGGGAAGAGGCGCAGACCTTCGTGCACACCTACGGGACCGCGGGCGTCATCGTCCGCGCGACCGTCGGGCTCGAGCCGCTGCAGGACTGGCGCGCGGTGTACGCGGCGTTCGAGACCTTCGAGGGGGCGCAGGCCGCTCTGCGCGCGCTGTACGGCATGTCGCCGCAGCCGCGGCTGGTGAGCGCCGACCTGCCGTTCATCTCGGCGAAGCTGCCCGACGACCCGGCGATCGTGAAGGGGGCGTCGTCGCTGCGCGCGATCCTCGACGCGGCGACGCTCGATGAGGCATCCGTCATCATCTCCGCGAACGGCGGGCGCGTGACCGACGTGCGCGAGGGCGCTGCCCAGACGGTCAAGGTGTCGATGCTCTCGTACAACCACCCGATCTGGTGGCTCAAGAAGAACTCACCGGACAAGGTGTACTTCCACGTCGAGGTCGCCGGCGAGGCGCTCATCGACCGCATCGACGAGGTACACGCGGTCTACCCTGGCGGCATGCTGCACATCGAGGCCGGCCACCGCTTCCCCATCGGGATGCTGGCCGCCGAGTACACCGGGGCCGACGACGTCTACGCCGGGTATCCCAAGCTGCAGGAGCTCGGCGTGCGCGTGCACAGCCCGCACCAGTACTACGTCGACCACGGCGTCGAAGAGCTCACCGCGCTGAAGGAGCGCACCGACCCGGACGGCCTGCTGAACCCCGGCCACCTCGGCGCCCCCGCCGGCCTGCTGACGGGCGGGCTCGGCAAGTGACCCGGAAGATCGCCGAGCTCTCCGGCCCCGCTGTCGCCGGCTCCTTCGGCCCCGGCACCATCGTCGTCCAGCCGATGGGGGCGATCGAGCACCACGGCCCGCACCTGCCCCTGATCACCGACGCGCTCATGGCGGACGAGATCGCGACCGCCGCGGTCGAGCGGGCCGCCGCCGACGGGCTCGACGTGTGGCAGCTGCCGACCATCGCGTACACCAAGTCGGACGAGCACAGCTGGGCCCCTGGCACGGTCTGGCTCGATTCCGAGACGGCGTTCGAGACCTTCGTGCAGGTCGGTCGCGCTGTTTCGCTGATGGGCGCGGGAACGCTCGTCTATGCCAACGGCCACGGCGGCAACACGGCGCTGCTGCAGGTCGTGCTGCGCGAGGTGCGCAAGCGCTACGGGCTGAAGACCTTCCTGATGCCGACGCTCACCCGCGCGCCAGCGCCGGGCGGCGAGGATCGCGACGAGCACGGCCTCGGCATCCACGGCGGCGCGGCCGAGACCTCGATGGTCATGCACCTGCGGCCCGAGCTCGTCGACCTCGCCGGGGTCGACAATTGGGCGCCGCCGCACCTCGCCGAGTTCGAGTACATCCGCTTCAACGGCGGCCCGGTGAGCTTCGGTTGGCTGTCGAACGACTTCGGCACGCCGGGCGTCGTGGGCGACCCCCGGCACGCCTCCGCGGAGTTCGGGGCGGCGCTGTGGCAGGCATCCGTCGACCAGGCCGCGGCATCGCTCGCCGAGATCGCGCGCTTCGACCCCATGGCGGCACGGTGACGATCCCGGGCACCTTCGGTCGCGATCAGGACGAGACGGATGCCGCGCCGGAGGATCCCCTCGCCCTGATGGGCTCCTGGCTGCCCTCGCCCACCGACCCCGTGAAGCCGCTCATGGTGTTCGCGACCGCCGGCCTCGACGGCTACCCGAACGCGCGCAATGTGCTGCTGTCGGCCTTCGACGGCACGCGGCTGCACTTCCACACCGAGGCGCGCAGCCGCAAGGCGGCCGAACTGGCGGCCGAGCCGCGGGCGACCGCCGTGCTCGTGTGGCCCGAGCACGCGCGGCAGCTCGTCGTCACCGGCGATGTCGAGGCCGAGACGCCCGCGGAGGCGGCCGCCGTGTACCCGACGCGCACGAGGGCGCTGCAGCTGCTCGCCTGGCTGAACACCGATGAGCTCGCCGCGCGACCGGTCGCAGAACGGCGCGCCGCCTGGGCGGCCTTCGACGCCGCCCACCCCGGGCAGCCCCTCGAGCCGCCCGCCACCTGGGCCGGCTACGCGCTCACCCCGCGGCGCATCGCGTTCTGGCGCGGCGACACGGAGGGCCCGAGCAACCGGCTCGTGTACACGCTCGGCGACGGCGGCTGGACGCTCGAGCGCAAGGCCGGCTGAGCCTTCACGCGAGCGGGTCGGCGAGGAGCAGCTCGGTGTTCCGATCGGCGGGTGCGCCCTCGTGCCCGGGCGCGCGGTGCGGGTCGTTGAAGGACAGCTCGCGGTAGAGCGAGGCGAGCGCGAGCTGCGAGCCGTCGTCGTAGCCGGCCTGGTACGGCGCATCCGACTCGATCAGCGTCGTGAAGATCGACAGCAGGCCGGCGCCGCTGCGCGCGAGCTCGATGATGCGCGCCTGCTGCGGGAAGTCGATGTGGCTCGCCGTCGTGATCTCCCAGAACGAATGCTGTGCGTCCGCGCCCCGGTGCGGCGTGATGCGATTGGCGTGCACGTGCCCGTTGACCCAGGCGACGACCGGGGGATGCCGATGCAGCAGCGCCTTCACCTCGGCGCCGCTGTGCCGCGCCGCCTCGGGGTCGTCGGGGTCGGGCAGCGGGTTGTCCATGGACCCGCTCGTGTGATGGCTGAACACGATGACGTACTCGTCGGGGTGGGCGGCCAGGGTCTCCTCCAGCCAGCGGAACTGCGCGTCCGAGATCGAGCCGTGCGCGAGGCCGGCCGGGGTGGTCGAGTCGAGCGAGACGGCGAGCACGCCCGGCGCCAGCTGCGCCGTGTAGTACGTGCGCCCGGCCGCGAGGTCGTCCGGACTGAAGCCGTGCCCGACCGGGCCCGCCCCGGTGTTCTCCGGCGCGAGGTGCGCGGCGAGGTACTCCGCCTTGCTGAACGGCTTGCGGCGCGCGTCCGGCGTCACCGTCCACCGCCGCTCGAGCGCCGGCAGCACGGTCAGCTCCTGCACGGCCGCGCGCGCCGCGCGGGTGCTGGCCGAGCTGGTCCACAGCGTGCGCACGGCCGCGTTCGCGGCATCCGTCGTGAATCCCGTGAACTTCACGTCGCCGACGTACACGTCGTCCCACGCGGCGTGCAGGTTCGACAGCGAGCCGCACACCGAGTCGTCGTGGTTGCCGAAGACGGCGTACCAGGGGATGCCGAGCCCGGGGCTCGTGTGCGCCGCGGCCACCCGGCCGAAGAAGCCGGGCAGCGCGGGGAATCCGGCGCTCTTGTAGACGTCGGCGACGCTGAGCTCGGGGTTGTACCAGTCGGCGTTGCCCGAGCTTTGGGCGCCCTCCCACACCGTGCGCGAGCCGGAGTTCGCCACGATCGCCCCGCCGCTGAGCGCGGCGAGATACCAGTCGAGCTCGAGCGTCTCACCGTTGTCGGTGTTGTCGCCGGTCGACACGGCAGCGTCGAGCGCCCGGCCGGTGAACGGTCCCGCGCCGACCTCGTTGATGCGCGCGATGAGCCGGGCGGCACCATGCGTTCCGAGCGCCTCCTGCGGGCGGAACGCCGATCCGTTGTGCGCGGCGAACATCTCGAAGCGCGCGGGCGACTGCGCGTCGACGATGTGCAGGTCCGTCAGCTGCACGATCGCCGCGAGCGGCGTGAGCGAGGCGGCGGCGGATGCCCGGGAGGCGAGCTCCTCGCGCAGCAGCGGCGCATACCCCGGGCCGGCGGCGAGACGGCGGTAGGAGCCGGCGTGCTGGGGCGCCGCGGCCGCTTCGAGTGTCGTCCCGCCTGCGCGGACCGGGCGGTGCGCCGCCGGACGCGACGAGGGCGGGATGCGTGCTCCGAAGTCGATGGCAAGGGCGCCGGGGACGAGTGCGAGGACACCGGCCCCGCCGATTAGGGCCGTGCGCCGAGACACCTTCTGCACGCGGCCAGAGTCGCGAGCGCGGGTTGCCCCGAGGTGGCGTCAGCGTTCGTGTCGTGTGAACAACGGTCGCGGCATCCGTACCACGCGGTGAACGAAAAGGGCCGCCGGCGAACCGGCGGCCCTTTCGGGGATGCAGTTGGTGCGGGGTGCGATCAGACCGCTGCGGGGTCGAGCGAGTAGCTCTCCTCGCCGTGGACCACCGTGTCGACGCCGGCGCTCTCGTCCTCGCTCGTGATGCGGAAGCCCATCGTCTTCTGGATGATCCAGCCGATGACGTAGGCGAGCACGAAGGAGTAGATCGCGACGGCGAAGGCGCCGATGGCCTGGGCGCCGAGCTGGTAGAACGAGCCGGTGTCGATGAGGCCGATGCCGTTGCCGAAGAAGCCGATGTAGAGGGTACCGACGATACCGCCGACCAGGTGGACACCGACCACGTCGAGCGAGTCGTCGAAGCCGAGGCGCCACTTGAGCTCGATCGCGAGGCAGCAGATGGCGCCGGTGATCAGACCGAGGACGATGCCCCAGCCCGGCGCGAGGATGTTACAGGCCGGGGTGATGGCGACGAGGCCGGCGACCGCGCCCGAGGCGGCGCCGATCGAGGTGGGCTTGCCGTCCTTGATCTTCTCGGTGATCAGCCAGCCGATGGTGGCCGCCGCCGGGGCTGCGAGGGTGTTGACCCAGGCGAGGGCGGAGATGCCGTCGACGGCGCCCTCCGAGCCGGCGTTGAAGCCGAACCAGCCGAACCACAGCAGCGAGGCGCCGAGCAGGGTGAGCGGCACGTTGTGCGGCTTGGCCATGCCCTTCGCGAAGCCGACGCGCTTGCCGAGCACGAGCGCGAGGGCGAGACCGGCCGCACCGGCGTTGATGTGGACCGCGGTTCCACCGGCGAAGTCGTTCACGCCGAGACCCCAGACGGACCAGCCGCCGTCGGAGTAGCCGTGCTGCCCCCAGCCGCCGTCGGTGCTGCCGCCTGCGGTGAAGTTGAAGACCCAGCTCGCGACCGGGAAGTACACGACGGTGACCCAGATGCCGGCGAAGACCATCCACGCGCCGAACTTCGCGCGGTCGGCGATGGCGCCCGAGATCAGCGCGACGGTGATGATCGCGAAGGTGGCCTGGAAGCCCGCGAAGGCGAGGCCGTGCACGTCGAGGCTCTGCAGGCCGAGCTCGGTGCCGCCCTTGAAGTGGATCTCGTTGGTCAGCAGGAAGTCGTGGAAGGGGTTGGCGAGCACGTGCGGGATGAGCCAGCCGTCGCCTGACGAGAAGGACATCGAGTAGCCGTAGATGACCCACAGCACGGAGACGAGCGCGATGGCGCCGAAGCTCATCATCATCATGTTGATGACGGACTTCGCGCGGACCATGCCGCCGTAGAAGAAGGCGACGCCAGGCGTCATGATGAGCACGAGGGCGGCGGCGACCATCAACCACAGGGAATTCAGGTTGTTGGTGATCGCGTCCGTCGTCGCTGTAGCGAGAACCGACATGACGTCTGGTACCTCTCTCTTCGGGTTGCTAGGACTCGGCCAGTTTCGCGAGAAGAGGTTTCACGCCTTATCGAAGTGTGTTTCGGCGCGGTTACGGTGAAAAGCGATGTGTAAACATCGTGTTTCCGGCTACCGGGAGCGCGGTGGCAATCCGTTCAGCGTCAGCCCCCGTTCGAGGGGGCGGCCGCGGTGAGGGCGATCATGCGCGAGATGGAGCGCAGGTACTTCTTCTGGAAGCCGCCGCCGAGCATCGCCTCGTCGAACACCGCGGAGAGGGGCGTGCCCGACGCGACGATGGGCAGCTCGGCGTCGTACGCACGGTCGATGAAGGCGACGAGCCGCAGCGCCTGCATCTGGTCGTGCAGCTGCACGACGTCGTCGAAGGCGATCAGGTCGATGCCGTCGACCATCAGCAGGTAGCGCGACGGGTGCACCGTGGCGAGGTGGTCGACGAAGGCCGTGAAGTCGTCGCGGGTGGCCACGCGCCCGGCCGCGCGCACCGCCTCGACGGCGGCGGTCACGGCTGCGGCATCCGTCACGATCGCCTCTCCGCTCGTCGCGCGCCGGCGGAAGTCGAGCCCGTCGATGCGCAGCGTCGTGAAGTTGCCCGACATCGCGTGGATCTCGCGCAGGAAGTCGCTCGCCGCGAAGCGGCCCTCGCCGAGCGCGTTCGGCGGCGTGTTGCTGGTCGCGGCGAAGCGCGTGCCGCCGGCGACGAGGTCGCCGATCAGGCGGGTCATCATCATCGTGTCGCCCGGGTCGTCGAGCTCGAACTCGTCGATGCAGATGAGCGAGGAGCCTGTGAGCAGCTCGACGGTCTTCGCGTAGCCGAGCGCGCCGACAAGGGCCGTGTACTCGATGAAGGTGCCGAACAGCTTGCGACCGGATGCTTGGTGCCAGAGCGCTGCGAGCAGGTGCGTCTTGCCGACGCCGAAGCCGCCGTCGAGGTAGACGCCCGGCTTCGGCCCGCCGTCCGCCGGCTTCTTCCGGCGGCCGAAGCCAAGGAATCCACCGGTCTTCTGCACGCCGGCCGCCGCACCGAACTCGCGCAGGACGTCGACGGCCTGCTGCTGCGACGGGTAGTCGGGATCCGGCCGGTAGTTGTCGAAGCTCGCGCCGGCGAACTGCGCGGGCGGCGTCAGGCTCGCGAGCAGCTGCTCCCCCGTGATGGTGGGAGCGAGCTGCGTCAGGCTGGTCAGCGGGGTGGTGCCGAGGGCATCGGTCGTCATTCGTACTCGTCAGATGTCGAAGTCTTACCCGCGGCCGATGCGGCATGGCACACACGCGCCTAGCGTTGGGAACGTCAGGCCAAGCCTAATCAAGGAGAGCACGATGACCGTCCAGGCAGACCCGTACGAGAAGTTCGCCGCCTACGCCCACCCCGAGCGCCTCGTGTCGACGCAGTGGCTCGCGGAACACCTCGGCGAACCCGGGCTGGTCGTCGTGGAATCCGATGAGGACGTGCTGCTGTACGAGACCGGGCACATCCCCGGGGCGGTGAAGATCGATTGGCACACCGACCTCAACGACCCGGTGGTGCGCGACTACATCGACGGGGAGGGCTTCGCGCGGGTGCTGGGATCGAAGGGCATCGCCCGCGACTCGACGGTCGTCATCTACGGCGACAAGAACAACTGGTGGGCGGCGTACGCGCTCTGGGTGTTCACGCTGTTCGGCCACGAGGACGTGCGGCTGCTCGACGGCGGCCGCGACAAGTGGATCGCCGAGGGGCGGGAGCTGACGACGGATGCCCCGGCCGTGGCATCCGTCGACTACCCCGTCGTCACGCGCGACGACTCGGCCGTGCGCGCCTTCAAAGAGGACGTGCTCGCCCATCTCGGGCGCGGCCCGCTCATCGACGTGCGCAGCTTCGAGGAGTACACGGGCGAGCGCACCGAGATCCCCGGCTATCCGACCGAGGGCGCGCTGCGGCCCGGGCACATCCCGTCCGCGGCATCCGTGCCGTGGGCCAAGGCCGCCGCGCCGGACGCGACGTTCAAGTCGCGCGCCGAGCTCGAGGAGGTCTACCTCGACGGCGCTGGCCTGAAGCCGGGCGATGACGTCATCGCCTACTGCCGCATCGGCGAGCGGTCGAGCCACACCTGGTTCGTGCTCACCCACCTGCTCGGTTTCGAGAACGTCAAGAACTACGACGGCTCGTGGACGGAGTGGGGTTCGGCGGTGCGCGTGCCGATTAAGCTCGGTGCGGATGCCTGAAACCACTCTTCCTGACGCGCTCGCTGAGATCCGCGAGGAGTTCCTCGCGCTCTCGCAGCCCGAGCGGCTGCAGCTGCTGCTCGAGTTCTCGAACGAGCTGCCGGAGCTGCCCGAGAGGTATCGGGACCACCCCGATCTCTTCGAGCAGGTCGTCGAGTGCCAGAGCCCGGTCTTTCTGTTCGTCGAGATCGACGACGACGATGTGGTGCACCTGTTCGTGACGGCGCCGAAGGAGTCGCCGACGACGCGCGGCTTCGCGTCGATCCTCGTTCAGGGGCTCGCCGGGCTCACCTCGGCGGAGGTGCTCGCCGTGCCGGACGACTACCCGCAGACGATCGGGCTGGCCCAGGCGGTGTCGCCGCTGCGGCTGCGCGGAATGGCTGCGCTACTGGGGCGCACGAAGCACCAGGTCACCGCTAAGCGTCGGGCGGCGTAGGCGTCCCGTCGCCGACCTCGAGCTGGTCGAGCCACCTGCTGATCGCCTTCGTCCACTTCTTCTGGTCGAAATTCCACAGCTTGGTATGGCGCGCTCTGGTGAAGCGCACGAAGGTCACGATGTCGGGGCGCCGCGCCGCCAGGGCACGTGAGGCGTAGGCCGGCACGTAGCCGTCGTCGTCGCTGTGCAGCAGCAGGATCGGCTTTGTCAGTACGTCGGCACGCTGCACGAAGTCGAGCTCGGGCAGCCCAATCGGTGCGGATGCCCCGGTCAGGTGGCCGCCCCACGGGGCGTCCAGCAGCTTGAGCGCGCTCTCGGTGATCGGGTCGGGCACATGCAGCTCGCCCGCCTGGTAGCGCAGGGTATCGACCCAGTCGATGACGGGCGAGTCGAGAACGACGCCGCGGATCAGCTCGGCGTGCAGCGAGCGGGTGATCGCCTGCAGGGTGATCGCGCCGCCCATCGACCAGCCCATGATGACGATGTCGGTGGCGCCGTGCGCGACGGCGTACTCGATCGCCGCCTCGACGTCGCGCCACTCGGTCGAGCCGAGGCCGTAGCGGCCGTCGTCGCTGCGGGGCCCGTCGCCGTCGTTGCGGTAGGAGATGACGAGGCTCGTCCAGCCGTGCTCGCGGAACGCGGGGACGGCGCGCAGGCACTCCTGCCGCTGAGTGCCGCGGCCGTGCACGTGGATGGCCCACTTGCCGCTGCGCACCCCGTCGTCGCCCTTCGGGCCGTTGAAGCGCCAGGCGGGTGCGACTCCCCCGTCGGTGTCGATGCCGATCGACTTGACCGGCAGACCGAGCTCCTCGGGGCGCACGTACCACCAGCCGCTGATGCGGCCGCGCTTCGCCTTGGTCAGGTCGCCGAAGCTCACGCGCTCGACGCGCCGCGTCACCGACACCCCGCTGCGCGACAGGATCGGCCCGAGGCGCGCATGCCCGGCATCCTTGTCGAACCAGAAGCTGTAATTGCCGCGCAGCAGCGTCTCCGGCGTCGGCGACAGGGTGATGACGGATGCGTCGGGCGCGACGGCCCGCACGATGACGTCCTCATCGCGGCGGCGCGGCGGCGTCAGCACCTTGCGCGCGATCAGCACCGATGACGCGCCGGCCACGACCGCGAACGTCGCGGCCCCCACGGCTCCGAACACCAGCGGATAGCCGACGCGCCTGCGCCAACCGGCCATCTCGACCCCCTTCGCGCGGCGTGCCTGTTCGCGGACCCTCACCTAGAACTCTAATGTTCATGCTGTGTCGTCCACACCGTCCGGGCGCGGGGCTTCGGCTGAGTTCACCGCCGCGTTGGATTCCATCAAGCAAGCCGTCATCCGGCCAGATCTGCAGCTGACGCCGATCAGCGCGCCCGGTCAGCTCGCCCCGGAGTCGTTCGCGCTCGCCGCGGACGTGACCCCCGAGCGGCACGGCGTCGACTCCGAGCTGGGCACGGGGCGCTTCGTGCTGCTGCACGACCCCGCCGGCTC
Source organism: Gryllotalpicola koreensis (assembly GCF_039538185.1). Classification (NCBI taxonomy): domain Bacteria; kingdom Bacillati; phylum Actinomycetota; class Actinomycetes; order Micrococcales; family Microbacteriaceae; genus Gryllotalpicola; species Gryllotalpicola koreensis. The sequence continues at coordinate 290,546 of NZ_BAABBW010000002.1, read as the reverse complement.
CGAGGAATGGGGCGGCAGCTTCCGCGTCGTGTGCTTCGCGCAGGCGCCGCTCGAGACCGACATCGGCCTGGACCCCTTCCTCGCCGACGTCACCTGGTCGTGGCTCGTCGACGCACTCGAGTCGCGGCGTGCCGGCTACCACTCGGCATCCGGCACGGCGACGAAGATCATCTCGACGGGCTTCGGGCAGCTGGCGGCGCAGGGCGACGGCGCCCAGATCGAGCTGCGCGCCTCGTGGACCCCGACCGACCTCGACCTCGGCACGCACGTCGAGGCGTGGGGCGACCTGGTGTGCATGCTGGCAGGCATCCCCCCGACGGCGGAGGGTGTGAGCGTACTCTCGCTACGTAAGGCCAAGAGCAAGCGTGCCTGATACGAACGAGACTGTGACGAACGAAGCTGTCGAATACGCGGTGACCGCCACCGCAGCGGAGTACGAGGCGGCGGTGGCGGCTCTTGCAGCCGGGTCGGGTCCCGTCGCGGTCGATGCGGAGCGGGCGAGCGGATTCCGGTACTCGCAGCGCGCCTATCTGATCCAGGTGTTCCGCAGGGGCTCAGGGGTGTTCCTCTTCGACCCGATCGCCCTCGAGGCGGAGGTCGGGCACGAGCTCACCGCGCTGCAGGACGCGATCGTCGGCGAGGAATGGGTGCTGCACGCCGCCAGTCAGGATCTCGCCTGCCTGCGCGACGTCGGCCTCGACCCCGTCGACATCTTCGACACCGAGCTCGCGGCGCGCCTGCTGGGGCTGCCGCGGGTCGGCCTCGGGCCGCTCACCGAGAGCCTGCTCGGCATCCACCTCGCGAAGGAGCACTCGGCCGCGGACTGGTCGACCCGCCCGCTCCCCCAGTCGTGGCTGACGTATGCCGCCCTCGACGTGGAGCTGCTCGTCGACCTGCGCGACGAGGTCGAGAAGCTGCTGATCTCCGCAGGGAAGACCGAGATCGCCCGGCAGGAGTTCCACGGCGAGCTGGTCAAGGAGGCGAAGGCGCCGCGCGCCGAGCCGTGGCGCCGGCTCTCCGGCATCCACTCGGTCCGCGGGGTGCGCAATCTCGCCGTCGCCCGCGAGCTCTGGCTCGCCCGCGACGAGCTGGCACGCGAGAGGGACACGGCGCCGGGCAGGCTGGTGCCCGACGGCGCGCTCACCGCCGTCGCGAAGGCGATGCCCGCTTCCAAGCGCGAGCTCGCCGGGCTCAAGGAGTTCACAGGCCGCGCAAGCCGCAGCGAGATCGACCGCTGGTGGAACGCCATCGAGCTCGGGCGCACCACTGACGACCTGCCTGTGTCACGGCCGTCGGGCGAGCATGTGCCGCCCGTGCGCGCCTGGGCCGACCGCAACCCCGAGGCGGATGCCCGCTACCGGCTCGCCCGCGAACGGGTTCTCGCCTATGCCGAGGAGCACGAGATCCCCGTGGAGAACGTGCTCACCCCCGAGCTGCTGCGCCGGGCCGCCTGGGAGCCGCCGGCAGAGATCAACGCCGGGTCCATCGCCGCGCAGCTCGCCGGCGGCGGCGCCCGCCCGTGGCAGATCGAGGCGACCGCTCCGCTCATCGCCGCCGCGTTTGTGGAGGCCGAACAGTCTGCGGCGGAGGCTGAGGAAAGCGCTTCGTAGATTCCGACAGCCGATTCCCGCGGCGGAGCGCGTGGATTCCTAGGATCAGGGAGTATCCACGAACTTGGAAAGGCAGTGTGGCCATGACAGCCGAGGTGTATTTCGTCGACGGCGCCAGAACGCCCTTCGGGCGCGCAGGCGAGAAGGGGATGTACTGGGGAACCCGTGCGGACGACCTGGTCGTGAAGACGATCGTCGGCCTGCTGGAGCGCAATCCCAGCCTGCCGAAGGACGTCATCGATGACGTCGCCATCGCCGCGACCACCCAGCAGGGCGACCAAGGCCTGACGCTCGGCCGTACCGCGGCGATCCTCGCCGGCCTGCCGAAGTCGGTCCCCGGCTTCGCCATCGACCGCATGTGCGCGGGCGGTATGACGAGCGTCACCACGATGGCCTCCGCCATCGGCTTCGGCTCGTACGACGTCGCCCTCGCCGGCGGCGTCGAGCACATGGGGCGGCACCCGATGGGCCTCGGCGCCGACCCGAACCCGCGGTTCCTCACCGAGAAGCTCGTCGCCCAGGACGCGCTGTTCATGGGCAACACGGCCGAGCGCCTGCATGACCGCTTTCCCGAGCTGACCAAGGAGCGCAGCGACTACTACGGCATGCGCAGCCAGCAGAAGGTCGAGGCCGCCTACCAGGCCGGCAGGATCCAGCCGGACCTCGTTCCGGTCGCGCTGCGCAGCGAGGCGGGCTGGGGCCTCGCCACCGAGGACGAGGGGCGCCGCCCCGGCACCACGATGGAAGGGCTCGCCACCCTGAAGACCCCGTTCCGCCCGCACGGCAAGGTGACGGCCGGCAACTCCTCCCCGCTCACCGACGGCGCGACGATGTCGCTCGTCGCGAGCGGCGAGGCCGTCGAGAAGTACGGCCTGACGCCGAAGATGCGGCTCGTGAACTTCGCCTTCGCAGGCGTCGAGCCCGAGGTCATGGGCCTCGGCCCCGTGCCGAGCACCGAGAAGGCCTTGAAGAAGGCCGGCCTCACGATCGAGGACATCGGCCTGTTCGAGCTGAACGAGGCGTTCAGCGTGCAGGTGCTCTCGTTCCTCGACCACTTCGGCATCGATGACGACGACCCCCGCGTGAACCTGTGGGGCGGCGCCATCGCGATCGGGCATCCGCTCGCGGCATCCGGCCCCCGCCTCATGATGCAGCTCGCCCGCCAGTTCGCCGAGCACCCCGAGGTGCGCTACGGCCTGACCGCCATGTGCGTCGGCCTCGGCCAGGGCGGCTCGGTCATCTGGGAGAACCCGAACTGGAACGGAGTCAAGTAAATGACCGACTACTCGAAGATCGACTTCTCCCCGCTGCTGCAGTTCACGGAGGACGAGGTCATCACCCACTCGTACGTCAAGGACATCCCGCTGCCGAGCGGCAAGAAGCTTGCGCTCATCACGCTCGACAACGGCCGCGACCACACCCGCCCCAACACGCTCGGTCCCGCGACCCTCGTCGAGCTCGGCAATGTGCTCGACGAGCTCGCGCAGCGCGCGGCGGCCGGCGAGATCGATGCCGTCGGCATCACCGGCAAGCCGTTCATCCTCGCGGCCGGGGCCGACCTCAGCAAGGTCAACGAGATCCCCAGCCGCGACGCCGCGAAGCTGCTCGCGCAGCTCGGTCACGCCACCTACCTCAAGATCGGCAAGCTCGGCGTGCCGTCTTTCGCCTTCGTCAACGGCCTCGCGCTCGGCGGCGGCGTCGAGATCGCGCTGAACTCGACGTACCGCACGGTGGACTCATCGGCACCGGCGATCGCCCTGCCCGAGGTCTTCCTCGGGATCATCCCCGGCTGGGGCGGCGCGACCCTGCTGCCGAACCTGATCGGCATCGAGAACGCGCTCAAGGTCGTCATCGAGAACCCGCTCAAGATGAATCGGATGCTGAGCGCGCCCGACGGCTACAAGCTCGGCATGTTCGACGCGATCATCGATCCTGTCAACTATCTCGAGGACTCCTTCACGTGGGCCGACGGCGTGCTCAACGGGAAGATCAAGGTCGAGCGCCCGAACCAGCCGGGCCGCATCGAGCGCACGGTCAAGTGGCCCGCTGCGATCAAGATCGCCCGGAACACGCTCGAGAGCAGCATCGGAACCGTGCCCACGTCGCCATACGCAGCCCTCGAGCTGCTCTCGAAGGCGAAGGACGGCGACATCGAGGCCGGCTTCGCTCGCGAGGACGAGGCGCTGGCCGATCTCATCTCCGGCGACCAGTTCGCGGCATCCATCTATGCCTTCAACCTCGTGCAGCACCGGGCCAAGCGCCCCGTCGGCGCCCCCGACAAGTCGCTCGCGAAGAAGGTCGGCAAGGTCGGCGTCATCGGGGCGGGACTCATGGCGAGCCAGTTCGCTCTGCTCTTCCTGCGGCGCCTCGAGGTGCCGGTGGTCATCACCGACCTCGACCAGGAGCGCGTCGACAAGGGCCTCGCCTACATCCATGACGAGCTGCAGAAGCTCGCCGACAAGGGGCGCGTGAACCCCGACCAGCACAACAAGCTCAAGGGGCTCATCTCGGGCACGACCGACCGCAGCCAGTACGCCGACTGCGACTGGGTGATCGAGGCCGTCTTCGAGGAGCTGTCCGTCAAGCAGGACGTGTTCGCCGAGTTCGAGAAGATCGTCTCGCCCGAGGCGGTGTTCGCGACGAACACCTCGTCGCTGTCGGTCGACGCGATCGGCGCCAAGCTTGAGCACCCCGAGCGGCTCGTCGGCTTCCACTTCTTCAACCCGGTCGCCGTCATGCCGCTGATCGAAGTCGTGAACGCGCCGAAGACGAACGAGACGACGCTCGCGACGGCCATGGCGGTCGCGAAGAACCTCAAGAAGAACGCGATCATCACGACCGACTCCACCGGATTCGTCGTGAACCGCGTGCTCGCCAAGGTCCTCGGCGAGGCCATGCGCGCCGTCGACGACGGCACGCCGTTCGAGGTCGTGGACGAGGCGCTCGCGCCGCTCGGCCTGCCGATGCCGCCGTCGGTGCTGCTCGACCTGGTCGGGCTCAAGGTGGGCGCGCACGTGCTCGACACGCACCACGCCGCCTGGCCCGATCGCTTCTACCGCTCCGAGAACCTGCACCGGGTGGCCGATGCGGGGCAGCTGCTCGAGAAGGACGCGAAGGGCAAGGTCAAGGGCATCAGCAAGGACGCCGAGCGCATCGTCAAATCGAACCTGAACCCGGGCGGCAAGCCGCACACCAAGGAGCAGGTGCTGCAGGCGGTGCAGGACGGCTTCGCCGACGAGGTGCATCGGATGCTCGAGGAGGGCGTCGTCTCGGCCCCCGAGGACATCGACCTCGCGCTCATCCTCGGCGCGGGCTACCCGTTCCAGATGGGCGGCCTGACCCCGTACCTGGACCGCGTGGGTGCGAGCGAGCGCGTCTTCGGCGGCACCTTCCACACCCCGCGCATCGTGGGGGCAGAGACCCGCGCGAAGCAGGCCGAGCTGGTCGGCTAGCCCTCAGCTGCGGCGCTCGAGTGCCCCGGTGTCTGTGTCCTCTGCGGCACGGGCCCGGGGCACCTTGCTGCCGAGCACCTGCGCGACGACGTCGCGGGCGATGCGCTGGGGGGTCAGCCCGGCATCCGTCAGGATCTGGTCGCGCGTCGCGTGCGCGATGAACTCATCGGGCAGACCCAGCTCGTCGACGGCGGTGTCGATTCCCGCGGCGCGCAGGTCCTGTCGCAGCCGGGTTCCGACGCCGCCGACGCGGATGCCGTCCTCGAGGCTGATGACGATGCGGTACTCGGCGGAGAGCTCGACGATGCTCTTCGGCACGGGAACGACCCAGCGCGGGTCGACAACGGTCGCACCGATGCCCTGAGCCTCCAGCAGCTCTGCTGCCTGCAACGCCAACCGTGCAAAGGGCCCGACACCGACGAAGAGCACGTCTTTGCGCTCGGACTCGCGCAAGACATCGACGCCGTCGGAAAGGCGCCGCAGGGCCGGGATGTCCTCCCCCACGTTCCCCTTCGGGAAGCGCACGACGGTCGGCCCGTTCTGCACGGCGACGGCCTCGGCGAGCTCCTCGCGCAGGCGCGCGGCGTCGCGCGGCGCGGCGAGCCGGATTCCGGGGATGAGCTGAAGCAGCGCGAGATCCCACATGCCGTGGTGGCTCGGCCCGTCCGGCCCGGTGATGCCCGAGCTGGGCAGCACGAAGGTGACACCGGCTCGGTGCAGGGCGACATCCATCAGAGCCTGGTCGAAGGCGCGGTTCATGAACGTCGCGTAGAGCGCGACGACGGGGTGCAGGCCACCGAAGGCAAGGCCGGCGGCCGACGTCACGGCGTGCTGCTCGGCGATGCCGACGTCGTGCACGCGCTCGGGGAACCGCTCCGCCAGCTTGTGCAGGCCCACGGAGCGCTCCATGGCGGCGGTGATGCCGACGATCTTCGGGTCGCGCTCGGCAAGCGTCAGCAGCTCGTCGGCGAACACCGACGGCCACGACGGCGTGCTGGCCGCCTCGGCGAGCGAGAGCCCCGTCGACGGGTCGATCTGCCCGACGGCGTGGAACTGGTCGGCCTCATCGTCGAGCGCGGGCTGGTAGCCGCGGCCCTTCTGGGTGATCGCGTGCACGATCACCGGGGCGCCGTAGTTCTTCGCCTGGCGCAGCGCCTCTTCCATCGCCGCGATGTCGTGCCCGTTGACCGGCCCGATGTATTTGATGTCGAGGTTCGAGTAGAGCTGCTCATTGCCGGTGACCCGCGAGAGGAATCCGTGCATCGCGCCGCGCATGCCGCTGTACAGCGCCGAGCCGGGCGTACCGAGCCTGCCGGCCGCGCTGCGCGACTTGAGGTACAGGTCGCGGTACGTTTTCTGCGTGCGCACGCCGTTGAGGAAGCGCGCCATGCCGCCGATGGTGGGCGCGTAGGAGCGGCCGTTGTCGTTGACGACGATGACCAGGTTGCGGTCGTTGTCGTCGGTGATGTTGTTGAGCGCCTCCCACGTCATACCGCCCGTGAGCGCACCGTCGCCGACGACGGCGATCACGTGGCGGCCCGTCTGGCCGGTGACGGTGAAGGCGCGGCTGATGCCGTCGGCCCACGACAGCGAGCTGGAGGCGTGCGAGGACTCGACGATGTCGTGAACGGATTCCTCGCGCTGCGGGTACCCGGCGAGGCCGCCGCGCTGGCGCAGACGGCTGAAGTCGCGGCGCCCCGTGAGCAGCTTGTGCACATAGGACTGGTGGCCCGTGTCGAAGACGATCGGGTCCTTCGGGCTCTCGAAGACGCGGTGGATCGCGATCGTGAGCTCGACGACGCCGAGGTTCGGGCCGAGGTGACCGCCGGTCTTCGAGACGTTCTCGATCAAGAACTCTCGGACCTCGGCAGCCAGCCGGACGAGCTCCTCGTCGGTCAGACCGTCGAGGTCTCGCGGGCTGCGGATCTGGTCGAGAAGAGACATCGTAAGAAAGGTTACGCCGCGGCACCTGCACGCATCGTGCGGTACCGCGGCGCGATCCCTTGTGCTAGACGAGGCTCCGGAGGACGTACTGCAGGATGCCCCCGTTGCGGTAGTAGTCGGCCTCACCGGGCGTGTCGATGCGGACGACCGCGTCGAACTCGACGGTCTGCTTGCCGGCGGGCGAGTGCTCGCTCGGCTCGGCGGTGACGTGCACCGTCTTCGGCGTGGTGCCCTCGTTCAGCTGGGTCAGGCCCGTGATCGAGACGACCTCGGTGCCGTCGAGGCCCAGCGAGTCGGCCGACTCGCCAGCCGGGAACTGCAGCGGGACGACGCCCATGCCGATGAGGTTCGAGCGGTGGATGCGCTCGAAGCTCTCGGTGATGACCGCCTTGACGCCGAGCAGGTTGGTGCCCTTGGCCGCCCAGTCGCGGCTCGAGCCCGAGCCGTACTCCTTGCCGCCGAAGATGACGAGCGGGGTGCCGGCCTTCTTGTAGTTCTCGGAGGCGTCGTAGATGAACGACTGCGGCCCGTCAGGCTGCGTGAAGTCGCGGGTGTAGCCGCCCTCGACGCCGTCCAGCAGCTGGTTCTTGAGCCGGATGTTCGCGAAGGTGCCGCGGATCATGACCTCGTGGTTCCCGCGGCGCGAGCCGTAGGAGTTGAAGTCCTTGTACTCGACGCCGTGGGCGTCGAGGTACCGGCCGGCGGGCGAGTCCTTCTTGATCGAGCCGGCGGGGCTGATGTGGTCGGTCGTGACCGAGTCGCCCAGCTTGGCGAGCACGCGGGCGCCGGCGATGTCGGCGACGGGGCTCGTCTCGAGCGTCATGCCCTCGAAGTACGGTGGCTTGCGGACGTAGGTCGACTCGCTGTCCCACTCGAACACGTCGCCGGTCGGGGTGGGCAGGTTCTTCCAGCGGTCGTCGCCCTCGAACACCGAGGCGTACTGGCGGGTGAACATCTCGTTGTTGATCGATGAGTCGATCGTCGACTGCACCTCGTCGGCGGAGGGCCAGATGTCCTTGAGGAAGACGGCGTTGCCCTCGGCATCCGTGCCCAGTGCGTCGTTCTCGAAGTCGAAGTTCATCGACCCGGCCAGCGCGTACGCCACGACCAGCGGCGGCGAGGCGAGGTAGTTCATCTTCACGTCGGGGTTGATGCGGCCCTCGAAGTTGCGGTTGCCGGAGAGCACCGCGGTGACGGCGAGGTCGTTGTCGTTGACGGCCTGCGACACCTCGTCGATGAGCGGGCCGGAGTTGCCGATGCACGTGGTGCAGCCGTAGCCGACCGTGTAGAAGCCGAGGTCCTCGAGGTCCTGCGTGAGGCCGGCCTTCTCGTAGTACTCGGTGACGACGCGCGAGCCGGGAGCCAGCGTGGTCTTGACCCACGGCTTCGCCTTGAGGCCCTTCTTGACCGCGTTGCGGGCCAGCAGGCCAGCGGCGAGCATCACCGACGGGTTCGAGGTGTTGGTGCACGAGGTGATCGCCGCGATCGTGACGGCGCCGTGGTCGAGCGTGTAGCTCGTGCCGTCGGCCAGCGTCACCTTCGAGGGCTTGGAGACCACCGCCGGCGCGTGGCTCGTGTGGTGGTGCGCCTCGCCGTTGCGGGCGCTCGCGCCGACCGCGATCGGGTCTGAGGCCGGGAAGGTCTCGGCCACGGCCTCGTCGACATCCGTCTCATCGAGGGCGTCCGCGTAGTTCGGCAGGTCCTTCTCGAACTGCGACTTCGCGTCGGACAGCACGATGCGGTCCTGCGGGCGCTTCGGGCCGGCGATCGAGGGCACGACGGTCGACAGGTCGAGCTCGAGGTACTCCGAGTACTCGGCCTCGTGCGACGGGTCGTGCCAGAGGTGCTGCTGCTTCGAGTACGCCTCGACGAGGGCGACCTGCTCCTCGGGGCGGCCGGTGAGACGCAGGTAGTCGAGCGTCACGTCGTCGATCGGGAAGATCGCGGCGGTCGAGCCGAACTCGGGGCTCATGTTGCCGATCGTGGCGCGGTTCGCGAGCGGCACGGCGCCGACGCCCTCGCCGTAGAACTCGACGAACTTGCCCACGACGCCGTGCTTGCGCAGCAGGTCGGTGATCGTGAGCACGACGTCGGTCGCGGTCACGCCGGTCGGGATCGAGCCGGTCAGCTTGAAGCCGACCACCTTGGGGATGAGCATCGAGACGGGCTGGCCGAGCATGGCGGCCTCCGCCTCGATGCCGCCGACGCCCCAGCCCAGCACGCCGAGGCCGTTGACCATGGTGGTGTGCGAGTCGGTGCCGACGAGCGTGTCGGGGTAGGCGCGCAGCACGCCGCCGACCTCGCGGGTGTAGGTGACCCGGGCGAGGTGTTCGATGTTCACCTGGTGCACGATGCCGGTGCCGGGCGGCACGACCTTGAAGTCGTCGAAGGCCGTCTGGCCCCAGCGCAGGAACTGGTACCGCTCGCCGTTGCGCTCGTACTCGATCTCGACGTTGCGCTCGAACGCGTCCGCCTGGCCGAACAGGTCGGCGATGACGGAGTGGTCGATGACGAGCTCGGCCGGTGCGAGCGGGTTGATCTTCTTCGGGTCGCCGCCGAGGGCCGCGACCGCTTCGCGCATGGTGGCGAGGTCGACGATGCAGGGCACGCCGGTGAAGTCCTGCATGACGACGCGGGCGGGCGTGAACTGGATCTCGGTGTCGGGCTCCGCCGTTGGAACCCAGCTGCCGAGGGCCGTGATCTGCTCGGCCGTGACGTTCGCGCCGTCTTCGGTGCGAAGCAGGTTCTCAAGCAGGATCTTGAGGCTGAACGGGAGTTTCTCGTACCCGGTTACGCTGTCGACACGAAAGATCTCGTAGTCGGTGCCCCCGACCGAGAGCGTGGATTTCGCGCCGAAGCTGTTGACTGCTGACACGGGGTCGGCCTCCTTGGCGATCTGATGAATTTATCTTGACGTCGAGATAACTGTAGCAGCGCCGCTACGCCTGCTGGTCGTTTTTGCGAGCGTACACGTCGCGCACCAACAGCCAGGTGACGAGCAGCACGGGCACGTAGAGCGGCACGCCCATGACGAGATGCGCGATGGCGAGGGCGGCGGTGTTGCCCGCAAGGAACAGCGGCACCTGCACGACGAGCCGGGCGACGAAGAGCGCGAGCCACAGCAGCGTCGAGATCACCGCCACGCGGTAGGTCGCGCGGTGCTTCCGCCAGGCGACGCCCTCGCCGTACAGATAGCCGACGGCGATGCCGATGATCGGCCAGCGCACCAGCACCGACACGAGGAACGCGACGCCGTAGAGGGCGTCGATGCCGAGCCCGAGCGCGAAGTTGTTCACGGGGCGGTTCGTCGCGATCGCGAGGATCGCGCTCGCGCCGACGCCGATCAGCCCGGCGACGGCCTGGGTCACGTTCTCTTTGGCGATCACACGCCAGACCGTGAAGACGAGGGCGATGAGAACGGATGCCCCCAGCGCGACCGGCACTGCGGAGTCGGGCAGCGGCGTGATGAGCACCGTGTAGAGCACGATGAAGGCGAGGCCCGGCAGCACGGCCTCGCAGACCCCGCGCACACCGCCCATCGCCTTGAGCAGGGCGTCGCCGCTCGGCGCCTGCTCGCTCGCGAGCGCTCCGAGCCCGGTGTTCTTGGCGGCCGCAGCGCCGAGGGTCCTGCTCAGGGCGTCGTCGGCCGGGGCGTCCTTCTCGCCCTTCGGCTCGTCGGCGTCGGTCATCACGCGCTCGGGGCGGCCGGCGTGGGCGGCATCTTGAGGGGGATGAGGTCGCGCGGCGGCATCGGCACGGAGCCGCGCACGACCACGATGCTGCGGAACAGGTCCTCAATGGCCTCGCCGGCCTCGGGCTTGATCGCGCCGTCGCCGGAGATCACGCCGCGCAGGAACCAGCGCGGGCCGTCGACGCCGATGAAGCGCGCGATGCGGGTCTCGCCGGGGACGCCGCCGGCGACGGGCACCTCGGCGACGAGTTCCGGCCCGAACACGCCGTCGCGCTCGGTCACGCGGCCGCCCTGCGCCGTCACCTGCTCGGCGATCTGGCCGCGGATCTCGTGCCACAGGCCGCTCGAGCGCGGCGAGGCGAACGGCTGGACCTGCAGGGTCGAGCCGGCGTAGTCGAGGCTGACGGCGACGACCCGCTGGCTCTCCTCCTCGATCTCGAGGCGCAGGTGCAGTCCCTCGCGCGGCAGCACCTTGACGCCGCCGAGGTCGATGTACGGCCGCACCGGGTTGGCCTCGGCATCGTCGAGAGGGCCCTCGGTGTCGCGGTCCTCCGGGAAGGACTTCTCGTATTCGATCGGATCGATGTCGCTCACGCGCGCTCTCCCGTAGTGGTCTGTGTCTGTTCGCCGGCTTGCTCGTTCGAGTACCCCGTCGACCCGAAACCACCCGTGCCGCGCACGCTGTCGGGCAGCGCGTCGACGGGGAGGAATACTGCCCGGGCTACCGGTACGAGCACGAGCTGGGCGATGCGGTCGCCGACGGCGACGTCGTAGGGCTCCGATGAGTCCGTGTTCAGCAGGGTGACCTTGATCTCGCCCCGATAACCGGCGTCCACGGTTCCCGGTGCGTTGACGATCGTGATGCCGTGGCGTGCGGCCAGGCCGCTGCGCGGAACCACGAAGCCGGCGTAGCCCTCCGGCAGCGCCACCGCGACACCGGTGCCGACGGTGACCCGCCGGCCGGGCTCGATGCGGACGGCCTCCGTCGACACGAGGTCCGCGCCGGCATCGCCGGGGTGGGCATAGACGGGAGCGGCGGGCGCGACGATGGGCACGTCGACGGTCTCAGTCACGGTGACGAGGTTAGTGCAGAAAGCTTGCAGGGCTTCTCGTGGTGGGATGGCATCATGACGCTGTTCCGCGAGCGGCTGTACGCCGCCCCCTGGTTGTTCGTGGCCACCGCCCTGATCATGCCGGCGTGCCTCGGCATCTTCTGGCCGATCAACCGGACCGTCGGCATCGTCCTCGCGATCGTGATGTACGGGGTGATCGTCGCGCTCCTGATCGGCTTCTCCCCCGTGCTCGAGGTGACGAGCGAGGAGTTCCGGGCGGGGCGGGCGAACATCGAGCGCGAGTACATCGGCCGTGTCGAGTCGTTCAGCGGCGCCGAGGCGAGCCTCGAGCGCGGCCGGCGACTCGACGCGCGCGCCTGGCTGTTGCTGCGCGGCTCGCTGCCCATCGTCAAGGTGCCGATCCTGGACGCCGCGGACCCCGTGCCGTACTGGATCGTGTCGACGCGGCGACCGCACGAGTTGGCATCCGTTCTCAACGGCGAGAAGTAGGCATGGAAAAGCCCCCGGGGATTCCGGGGGCGATGTCCATCTTCGGGGTGCGTACTTACGCAGCGCACTCGATGCAAACAGGACCGAGCTTCGTCTCGTGGTCCAGCTGCGAGCGGTGCTTCACGAGGAAGCAGCTGACGCACGTGAACTCGTCAGCCTGCGGGGGCAGCACCACGACGTCGAGGTCCATGTCGGAGAGGTCGGCGCCTTGGAGTTCGAAGCTGCCCGGGTTGTCGGGGTCCTCGTCGATGACGGCGGACGTCTTGTCCGGAACCCGCTCCTTCAGCGCCTCGATCGATTCGGATTCGTCGTCGTTCTTCCTTGGCGCGTCGTAATCGGTTGCCATGCCCATCCACTTCTGAAATTGCCCGCCGACCAGCATGATCGGCGGCGATATTCTGCATCACGCATCGGGGATTATCAAACCGATTCGAGTAGTACCCCGACGCTGCCCGGGGAAACTCGCGGCACGCCCGCGTTATTCCCGGGCGGCGCCTGTTCCGCATGGCATCCTGACGAAGTCCCGGAGGCTGGGGAAGGCGAAGATCTCATGCAGGAATTGAAGGTCATCGGCGTCGAGGAAGGCGCCATGATCGCCGCGAGCAACGACGGCGATCGATACCGCATTGCGATCGACGAGGTCGCGCTCACCAAGCTGCGCCGCCTGAAGGTCGAACAGCAGGACACCGGGGTGCGCATCTCGCCGCGCGAGATCCAGGCGCATATCAGGGGCGGGCTGTCGGCTGAGGACGTCGCCGAGCTGACAGGGGCGTCCCTCGAGTACGTGCAGCGCTTCGAAGGCCCGATCATCGCCGAGCGCGAGCACATCGTCGCCCAGGCGCTCGCGGTGCCGGTGCGCATCGCTGCCGACGTCGACGTGCTCAGCGAGAACGCGACCTTCGGCACCGCCATCCGAGACCGCCTCGCGGCGCTCGGCGCGAGCGGCGAGCGGTGGGCGAGCTGGCGCGAGGACGAGACCGGATGGGTCGTCAAGCTCACCTTCACCGCCGACGACATCGAGCACGACGCCCGCTGGACGTACGAGCCCCGCAAGGCGCATCTCGCGCCGGCCAACGCCGAGGCGAGCACGCTGTCGCAGCACGGCGAGCTGCCGCCCGCCGGCTTGATCCCGCGGCTGCGCGCCGTTCCCCTCGAGCCGGACGAATCGCGCTTCGACTCCGGTCAGTTCGAGTTCGTCGAGCCCCGCCGGCCCGAAGCCGCCCCCGCGGCCGCTGCGCCCGCCGTGCCGGCGCAGTCGCACGCCCCCACGATCCCGGCAGGCGCGATCAAGCGCGCCACCGACGACCAGGCCCGCGACGTGCACAACACGGCCGACCTGCTCGAGGCGCTGCGCCGTCGCCGCGGTGAGCGTGAGGCGTCCGCCCGCGACTCGCAGCCCATCGAGCTCGAGCTGCCGGCACCCGAAGACGGAGCCGAGGCGCCCCAGACGCATGACGAGCACCCCTCCGGCCCCATCGCGGTGACCGCGGGCGGCTTCGCGCCGCGCGAGACCGGCCCGGTCGGCGTGCGCGGCTCGTCGAAGCGCGGCCGCGCGTCGATGCCCAGCTGGGACGAGATCGTCTTCGGCGCGCGCGGGGACGACGACACCTCGGCCTGACGCTAGGCGGCGAACGCTCCGAAACCGATCAGCGGCACCCTGACCTCGTCGGGACTGAACGAGCCGTGCTGGCCCACCATCGACCAGTTGCCCTCGTTGGTGCTGCGGGCGTCGTAGTAGGCGATCTGCGCGCGTGCGGCGACGAGCATGTCGCCGATGCGCGGCAGGACCTCGTCGTCCACACCGTCGGGGCCGAACCAGCCCGCGGCGATCGCCTCGTCCCTCGTCGCGATCCAGGCGCGGTCGCCCTCGGCCTCGTGCCACAGCTGTGCGAGTCGCTCGACATCGCCAGCACTGGCGCCCGGCTCGAGGTGCAGCTGCACGCAGCGGTAATCGCCCGCGACGTGCCGCACCCCGGCGACGAGCTCCGGCTCGCGATCGAAGAAGATCTTGCCGGCAGGAGCGATGTCGACCATGCCGTGATCCGCCGTGAGCAGAGCGCCGTGGTTCCTGCCGAGGCCGCGCTCGAGCTGTGCCATGCCGGCGTCCAGCTCCTCGAGGGCCGCCGTCCACTCCGGCGACTGCCAGCCGTACTGGTGGGCCGCCATGTCGAGCTCGGGAACGTAGACGAACACCACCGCGCGACCAGCGCGGGCGAGCGAGATCGCGGCGGACATCCGATCGGCGATCGAGCGAGCGGGAAGGTATTCCGCGCCGCGGTGCACGGCCTGCGTGAGCCGCGTGCTCGCATAGCGGCCGTTGCCGACGAGATATGAGCGGATGCCTGCGGCGGCGTGCGTCTCGAACAGGGTGGGCACCCGCTGCCACACGACGGGGTCCGGGCCTGAGCGCCACCCGCTCAGGTGGTTGAACACGCGGTCGGCGACGGGGTCGACGACCTCGTAGCCCGTGATGCCGTGCTGCCCGGGATAGGCGCCGGTGCAGAGGGTCGCCAGGGCGGCGGCCGTCGTCGTCGGGAATCCGCTCTCGATCGTCGTCGTGCGGTTCAGCCGAGGCGCGATCGTGCGCGCGTGGCCCGCGCGGGCTTTGAGCGGCAGGGCTCCGAGGCCATCGGCGAGCACCACGACAGCGGCGTCGACGGCAGGCAGCGGCAGTTGCGGAGCGCCGCGCTCGACGGCCGCGAAGCAACTCGCGAGGACGGCGGCGAGGCTCACGGATTGCGAATACGCGTTCGGTAGAGTCGCCATGGCTTTCAGTGTGCCAGAGACGCAGAAAGAGCAGATGAGCCCAGCAGATCGCACTCCCCCCGCCGACATTGTGGAACGGATCGAAGACGTCGACGTCTCGACCGAGATGCAGGGCTCGTATCTGGAGTACGCCTACTCGGTCATCTACGCCCGCGCGCTGCCCGATGCGCGTGACGGGCTCAAGCCCGTGCAGCGCCGCATCCTCTACATGATGAGCGAGATGGGGCTGCGCCCCGATCGCGGCCACGTGAAGTCCGCGCGTGTCACCGGCGAGGTGATGGGCAAGCTGCACCCGCACGGCGACGGCGCGATCTACGACGCGCTCGTGCGCATGGCGCAGGACTTCACGCTGCGGGTGCCGCTCATCGACGGCCACGGCAATTTCGGCTCGCTCGATGACGGGCCGGCCGCCGCGCGATACACGGAGGCGCGGCTCGCGGCCGTCTCCCTCGAGATGACGGCCGACATCGACGAGGACACCGTCGACTTCCAGCCGAACTACGACTCGTCGCAGCAGGAGCCCGCCGTGCTCCCCTCGGCGATCCCCAACCTGCTCGTCAACGGGGCGAGCGGCATCGCGGTCGGCATGGCGACCAACATGGCGCCGCACAACCTGATCGAGGTCGTGGGGGCCGCGAAGCATCTGCTGGAGAATCCGGATGCCTCGCTCGACGACCTCATGGCCTACGTTCCCGGCCCCGACCTGCCGGGCGGTGGCACGATCGTCGGCCTCGCCGGCATCCGCGAGGCCTATGAGAGCGGCCGCGGCACCTTCCGCACCCGCGCCAAGGTGCGGGTCGAGCAGATCACGGCCCGCAAGACGGGCCTCGTCATCACCGAGCTGCCCTATCTCGTCGGCCCCGAGAAGGTCATCGACCGCATCAAGGACGGCGTCAGCAGCAAGAAGCTGCAGGGCATCTCCGACGTCACCGACCTCACCGACCGGCAGCACGGCCTGCGCCTCGTCATCGGCATCAAGACGGGGTTCAACCCCGAGGCGGTGCTCGAGCAGCTCTACAAGCACACGCCGCTCGAAGACGGCTTCGCGATCAACAACGTCGCCCTCGTCGACGGCGGTCCGCAGACCCTCGGCCTGCGCGAGCTGCTGCGCGTCTATCTAGACCACCGCATCGAGGTCGTCACCCGGCGCTCCCGCTTCCGCCTGGCGCGCCGACAGGAGCGCCTGCACCTCGTCGAGGGCCTGCTGATCGCGATCCTCGACATCGACGAGGTGATCCAGGTCATCAGGACCTCTGACGACTCCGCCGAGGCATCCGCCCGCCTGCAGAGCGTCTTCGACCTGTCCCAGCTGCAGGCCGAGTACATCCTCGAGCTGCGCCTCAGGCGGCTCACCAAGTTCAGCCGCATCGAGCTCGAGACCGAGAAGGCCCAGCTGGAGGCCGAGATCGCCGAGCTCGAGGCGATCCTCGCGTCGCCGGCCCGCATCCGCGGCGTCGTCGCCGATGAGCTCGATGACGTCGCAGAGCGCTTCGGCACCCCGCGTCGCACCCTGCTCACCGAGGCGAAGCCCTCGATCGCCGCGGTCGGCTCGAAGAAGTCAGCGACCTTCTCGGGCCCCGCACTCGAGATCGCGGACTCCCCCGCCCTCGTCTACCTGTCGACGACCGGCCGCACCGTGCGCGTCGACCTGGCAGAGGGCGCGCCGGCACCCGCGCTGGCGCCGCGCCGCTCGAAGCACGACGCGCTCCTGTCGACCCTCGTGACGACCGCACGGGCCGAGATCGGCGCCGTCACGAACCACGGCCGCCTCATCCGCTTCTCCCCCGTCGACCTGCCGGTCGTGCCGGTGAACTCGATCCACCTGGCGGCGGGCGCGCGCATCGCGGAATACCTCGGAGGACTCGGCAAGAGCGAGCGCGTGCTCGGCCTCGTGTCGCTCGCTGCGGACGCCGCGCCGATCGCCCTCGGCACCGCGCAGGGCGTCGTGAAGCGGGTCGCGCCGGGCAGCTGGCCGAACCGGCCCGACGTCGAGATCATCGGTCTCAAGGCCGGCGACGAGCTCGTCGGCGTCGCCCATGCGGCGGACGACCGCGAGCTCGTCTTCGTCGCGTCGGACGCCCAGCTGCTGCACTTCTCCGCCTCCGCCGTGCGCCCTCAGGGTGCGGCGGCGGGCGGCATGGCAGGGATCAACCTCGGCGCAGAGGCGAAGGCGATCGGATTCTTCGTCGTCGACCCCGCTGCAGAGAACGTCGTCGTCACGGTCTCGGTGCCGCTCGCGACGTTGCCCGGCACCGACCCCGGCCGCGGCAAGGTGTCCGCCTTCGGCGAGTTCCCGGGCAAGGGGCGCGCGACCGGCGGCGTGCGCGCGCACGCGTTCCTCAAGGGCGAGGGCATGCTCTCGCTCGCCTGGGTCGGCCCGCAGCCTGCGCGCGCGGTGGCCTCCGACGGCGCGGCGCGCGAGCTGCCCGAGACGCTCGCGAAGCGCGACGCGAGCGGTGTCCCGCTCGACAACGTCGTGGCGAGCGTCGGCGCGGCGGTGGGGGCTGAGCGGCTGCCGGTTTCGGCTGGAGAGGCGTCCGACCCCGAAGCGCTCTTCTAAGGGAAGGGATTTCGACACGCTCCCGGCGTGTCGTGCGCGACATGCCGACGCGAGCGCCGAGTCCCTTCCCGAAGGAACGGCGCCTACGCGTCGATACGGTCGCGGGAGAGCTGGTCGGAGCCCGCGATGATGAACTCCTTGCGAGGCGCGACCTCGTTGCCCATGAGCATCTCGAACACCTTCGCGGCCTGCTCGGCGTCCGAGACGCGCACGCGGCGCAGCATCCGATGCGCCCGGTCCATCGTCGTCGATGCGAGCTGGTCGGCGTCCATCTCGCCTAGCCCCTTGTAGCGCTGGATCGGGTCTTTCCACCCGATGTTGCGCTTCTTGAGGTCGGCGAGCACGGCGTGCAGCTCCTTCTCGGAGTAGGTGTAGATCGTCTCCGACGCGCGCGAGCCGCGGCCCACGGTCTGCACCCGGTGCAGCGGCGGCACGGCGGCGAACACGCGCCCCTGCTCGACCATCGGCCGCATGTAGCGGAAGAACAGCGTCAGCAGCAGGGTGCGGATGTGCGCGCCGTCGACGTCGGCGTCTGACATGATGATGACCTTGCCATAGCGCGCCGCGTCGAGGTCGAAGGTGCGGCCTGAGCCCGCGCCGATCACCTGGATGATGGCCGCGCACTCGGCGTTCGACAGCATGTCCGAGATGGATGCCCGCTGCACGTTGAGGATCTTCCCGCGGATCGGCAGCAGCGCCTGGTACTCGCTGTCGCGCCCGCGCCGCGCCGTGCCGAGGGCCGAGTCGCCCTCGACGATGAACAGCTCGGTCTGCGCGACGTCCGTCGAGCGGCAGTCGACCAGTTTCGCAGGCAGCGTCGACGACTCCAGCGCGTTCTTGCGGCGCTGCGTCTCCTTATGGGCGCGCGCGGAGATGCGCGACTTCATCTCGGCGACGAGCTTGTCGAGCAGAACGGATGCCTGCGCCTTGTCGTCCCGCTTGGTGGAGCCGAACCGCTCGCCGAGTCCCTTGGCGAGCACATTGGCGACGATGTTGCGCACGGCAGGAGTGCCGAGCACCTCCTTCGTCTGGCCCTCGAACTGCGGCTCGGGCAGGCGCACGGTGAGCACGGCGGTCAGGCCGGCGAGCAGGTCGTCCTTCTCGAGCTTCTCGTTGGCGGAGATCTTGAGGCGGCGCGCGTTCTGCTCGAATTGGGCGCGGAAGAACTTCATCAGCCCCTGCTCGAAGCCGGTCTGGTGGCTGCCGCCCTTCGGCGTCGCGATGATGTTGACGAAGCTCTTCATCACGGTCTCGTAGCCGGTTCCCCAGCGCATCGCGATGTCGACCTCGCACGTGCGCTTGACCTCGGTCGGCACCATGTTGCCGTTCTCGCCCAGCACCGGGACCGTCTCGGTGAAGTGCCCCTCGCCGGTGATGCGCCAGGTATCGGTGACCGCCGCGTCGGGCGCGAGGTAGTCGGCGAACTGCGAGATGCCGCCGTCGAAGTGGAACTCCGCCTTCTCCCCCTCCGCGCTGCGCCGGTCGTCGATGACGATGCGCAGCCCCGGAACGAGGAACGCGGTCTGGCGGGCGCGGGCGATGAGCCCGTCAGGCTGGAAGGAGGCTTGCGGTGCGAAGATCTGCCGGTCGGCCCAATAACGGATGCGGGTACCCGTCTTGCCCTTCGCGACCTTGCCCGCGACGCGCAGCTCGCTGTTCTTGACGAAGGGCGTGAACGGCGCGTCGGGGGTCGGCGGCTTGCCTTTGTCGTCGAAGACGCCCGGCTCGCCGCGGTGGAAGCTCATCGCCCAGGTCTTGCCGTCGCGGTCGACCTCGACGTCGAGGCGCTCGCTCAGCGCGTTCACCACCGAGGCGCCGACGCCGTGCAAGCCGCCTGAGGCAGAGTAGGAACCTCCGCCGAACTTGCCGCCCGCGTGCAGCTTCGTGAAGACGACCTCGACGCCCGAGAGCCCGGTCTTGGGCTCGATGTCGACCGGGATGCCGCGCGCGCGATCACGCACCTCTACGCTGTCGTCCGGGTGCAGCACGACCTCGATCTCGTCGCCGTGCCCCGCGAGCGCCTCGTCGACGGAGTTGTCGATGATCTCCCACAGGCAGTGCATGAGGCCGCGCTCGTCGGTCGAGCCGATGTACATGCCCGGGCGCTTGCGCACCGCCTCGAGGCCCTCGAGGACGGACAGGTGTCTCGCAGAATAATCGGCACTTCCCACGTGTTCAAGACTACGAACCGCATGACCCATCAGACTGACGACACCCTGTCGGGGCCGCCGTACGCCGCGAGCGAAATGCGCGGCTCAAGGCAGGAATTGTCAGCAGAGCGTGTTTCACTGGGTACAACGACAAGCGGTTCGATACGTAGGAGGTACTCGTAATGTCGCTCAACACCACACCGACCGACGACCTCCGGGCAGAGCCGCAGCTGACCGCGGCCGACCGCTGTGACGCATGTGGCGCTCAGGCGTATGTGCGCGCCACGGTGAACGGCACCGAGCTGCTGTTCTGTGCGCACCACGCGAAGAAGCACCAGCAGAAGCTCGAGGCGATCGCCGAGAGCTGGCACGACGAGTCGGCACGACTCCTCGAGGACACGCGCGCGTAAGCCACCGGAAGAGACGTGAGGGGCCAGGCGGAAGCCTGGCCCCTTCTCTGTTCTGTCCTGTTCGGCGCTACTTGGCCGCGATGAACTTCCGGACGGCGTCGAGGGATGCCTTCTCGAGGTCCCATTCGCCCTCGAGGTCCCCCGGCAGCGGCCCGAGCAGCTCCTCCACGAGCGAGCGGGCGAGCCACGGGTTGCGCACGAAGGCGGGGCCGAGCAGGTTCGTCCACACGAGCTTGTCGTGGCGGGCGCCGTCGAAGCCGGTGTTCGTCAGCTTCGCCGTGTTGTCGAGGCCGAACAGCACCTTCGCGAACGGCTCCACCCCGGCATCCGTCGTCACTGCGATCGTCTTGACGTAGATGCCGGCGGCGACGGGGTGGGCGGTGCCCGGCGCGTACTCGATCAGGAAATCATCACCGTACACATGGCCGTCGGTCGGCCGCTCGACCGCATCGGCCGGCAGCAGCCCGAGCCCGTTGAAGCCCGGATGGGTCACCCGTGCGGTGGTGCGGGTGAACAGGGCGATGGTCGTGCCGAAGACGACGATGCGGCGAACGGATGCCAGGAAAGAGCGCAGCGCCTCGCCGTCGGCCGCGAGCGCCGTCAGCACGTCGAGGTCGCCCGAGCCGAAGACCGCGAGGTCGGCGGGAATCGGCTGCGAGACGTCTTCGATGCGGTTGAGCACGACGTCGAAGCCGAGCTGCTCCCCCAGGCGGTCGAGGGCCATGAGGTTGCCGCGGTCGCCGTTCAGCCAGAGCTGGTCGGGGAACATCCAGTTCACGGTCAAGGTCGGGCGGGCGGTGTCATTCATTGCTCATCGCCTTCCGGATGTCCTGGTAGTGGTGCAGCCACGTCAGCAGGTAGACGTCCTTCGAGGTCTCGGCGCGCAGCAGCTTCGCGATCTCGGCGGGGTCATCGGTGTCGAGCACGACGAGCTTCTCGCGCGGCACGCCCGCGTAGCGCAGGATGTTCGCGGTGTCGTAGGCGACGACGTGGCCCACGCAGAGGAACTTCTCCACGTTCGCGTCGGCGAGGCGCGAGAAGTCGACGTCGAAGCCGTACGCGGTGTTCGCGGTGGCGGGGCCCCACGCGTTCTCGACGATGTTGAGCGCGGCGATCACGGTCTTGGGTTTCGGGTCGCGACGGATGTTCTCGATCGCGAGCGCGAGCGTGTCGGGCGTCTCCTGCTTGAAGCGCGCGTAGTGCACGGTCTTGCCTGCCGTCGCGATGTCCTCGAGGCGCCCCTGGATGTTGACGAAGGAGTCGAAGGCGCGCGCGATCACCTCGGCGGAGATCCCGAGCTCCGTGGCGTAGGCGTACGCGAGCAGGTAGTCGTAGGCGAAATGCGCCGCCTTGTAGTGCATCGGGAAGTCACGGCCGCCGATGGTGATCGTTCCCGCCTCGAGGTCGAAGCCGTCGGCCTGGTAGTCGGGCACGGGCTTCGACGCGAAGCCGCATTTCGTGCAGTGGAAGCGCCCGATGCTCGGCATGTTGAGGGAGTCGAAGACGAGCTTGCCCGAGCAGACCGGGCACGGGCGCGCAATGGCGTAGCGGCCGGTCTCGGGTTCGAGCGTGTACGGATTCCGGGCGATGCCGTAGCTGCGCACGTTCTGCCACTTCGCGCCGATCGACGAGACGTCGGGGTCGTCGTTGTTGACGATCAGCGCCATGTCGGCGGTGATGATCTCGGAGATGCGGTCGCGGATGTAGTTGGGGCTCTGGTTGACCTGCGGCACGTCCTTCTGGACGTTGGTGAGCAGCAGGTGCTGCGGGTGGATGACGGGCACGATCTTCGAGAGCGCCTCTTCGGCGACCTCGAGCACGAGCACGTCGGCCTTCGAGCGGTTGAAGACGCTCGTGTAGCGCAGCAGGCTCGCGACGATGCCCGGCTGGTTGTTCGACTCGGTGTTGTACGCCACCTTCTTGCCCGAGGCGGCGAGCACCTGCTGCACGAGCGAGGTCGTCGTGGACTTCCCGTTGGTGCCCGTGATGAAGACGACCTCGGCCGGCTTGCGGATGTACTGCAGCACCGACGGCGAGATGCGATAGGCCAGGGCGCCCGGAATGTGGTAGCCGGGCCGGCCGATCGCGCGCAGGCCGGTCAGCGCTGCCTTGCCGACGAGGAATGCAAAGGCATCCCTCGCGCTCATGCAAACACTCCCTTGACCAGCACGAACGGGGTCTGCTGGTGGCCCTGGCCGAAGGGGTTGTCGCGCACGAGGTCGTGCAGCTCGTTCTTCGTCTTCTGCGCCAGCAGCGACTTGGAGATGGCGAGGATGCTGCCGCCGAAGTCGTTGATGTCGGTGATGACGAGCGGGATGCCGAGCTTGACGAGCACCTCGTCGGAGAGCTCCTGCGCGTTGTCGGGCAGCGGGATGCCCTGGCGGTGGAACTCGTCGGGGTCGCCGTAGTCGTCGCCCAGGCCGTCGATGCCCACGACCTTCGGGCCCGTGACGACGTAGAACCAGCCCTTCCGGCGGAAGATGACCTTGCCGATCACGGCCGCGGCGGCGCCGAGCAGGATGCGGGGCACGCCGACCGTGTCGATCGCGTACTGCATCTTGAGCGGAACGCCCACCCCTGCGCCCTTCTGCAGGTCGGCATCGACCTTGGACGACAGCCAGCGCGCGAGCGGAGTGACCTTAATGGTGTCGGGGTCGATGACGTTACCGCTCGCGATCGACACGATCTTCGACGCGGAGAACAGCACGTCGCCGCGCTCGAAGTGCGGCAGCACGTACTGCTCGATGAGGCCGAGATACGACTCGTTCGGCGTGATGAAGCGGGTCTTGATCGTGTGCCGGGGGTAGCTGACGCCGTTCACGACGACGTCGATCTGCTTGCCCTCGTTCGCGAAGAGTTCCATCCGTTGTGTCTACTCCAGGTAGTCGCGCAGCGACTGCGACCGCGAGGGGTGACGCAGTTTGGCCATGGTCTTGGACTCGATCTGACGGATGCGCTCGCGCGTCACGCCGAAGGTGTCGCCGATCTGGTCGAGCGTCTTCGGCTGGCCGTCGCCGAGGCCGAAGCGCATGCGGATCACGCCCGCCTCGCGCTCGGAGAGCGAGTCGAGCAGGCTCTCGAGTTGCTTCTGCAGCATCGTGAAGCCCACCGCGTCGGCCGGGACGACCGCCTCGGTGTCCTCGATGAGGTCACCGAACTCGCTGTCGCCGTCCTCGCCGAGGGGCGTGTGCAGCGAGATGGGCTCGCGGCCGTACTTCTGCACCTCGACGACCTTCTCAGGGGTCATGTCGAGCTCGCGGCTCAGCTCCTCCGGCGTGGGCTCGCGGCCCAGGTCCTGCAGCATCTGGCGCTGCACGCGGGCGAGCTTGTTGATGACCTCGACCATGTGCACCGGGATGCGGATGGTGCGGGCCTGGTCGGCCATGGCGCGGGTGATCGCCTGACGGATCCACCAGGTGGCATATGTCGAGAACTTGAAGCCCTTGGTGTAGTCGAACTTCTCCACGGCGCGGATGAGACCCAGGTTGCCTTCCTGGATGAGGTCGAGGAACTGCATGCCGCGGCCTGTGTAGCGCTTGGCGAGCGAGACGACGAGGCGCAGGTTCGCGCCCAGCAGGTGGCTCTTGGCGCGCTGGCCGTCACGGGCGACCCAGGAGAGCTCGCGACCCAGCTGGGTGCGCTTCTCCTTATCGTCCATGTGCGAGAGCTTCTCCTCGGCGAACAGGCCGGCCTCGATGCGCATCGCGAGCTCGACCTCCTGCTCGGCGTTGAGCAGCGCGACCTTGCCGATCTGCTTGAGGTAGTCCTTCACCGGGTCGGCCGTGGCGCCGGTGATCGTGGTCGAGTAGACGGGGACGTCGTCGTCCTCGTCGGCGGCGCGCAGCACGATCGCGCCCGTGGGCAGCGGCTCGGTCATCTCGGGAGCGGCCGGCTTCTCTTCGGACTCCTCGGTCTCCTCCGAGTCCTCGCCTTCCTCGGCAGCAGGCGCCGCCTCGGCGGTCTCGGTGTCGGCGACCTCGCCCTCGTCGAGCTCCTCGTCGAGCTCTTCCTCGTTCTCGGCCTCGTCGTTCGCCGCAGCCTTCTTCGTGCTGGTGCGCTTTGCGGCGCCGGCGGACTTCGCGGTCGAGGTCTTCTTCGCGGTGGCTGCGGTCTTCGCGGCGGGCTTCTTCTTCGTGGCAGTCTCGGTGGTCTCGGGCTCGGCAGTCTTCGTAGCAGCCATGGTCGTCACCTTCCGTCCGTTTCGCGGACATTACAAAGGCCCATGTCAAGTCCGGGTGGTGACGGCGTCGCTGTCATTCAGCTGGCGCCCCGCGAACATGAACGGGTCCTGAAGTTCAAGTATGACACAGGCCCGCGGTGGCGAGCGTCAGCCTCGCGCAGCCTTTCGACGAGCCCATGCGTCATTGAATGCAACCCAGATCGGGGCCACGCGTATTCCCTCCTCGTCCAGCATCCGCGCGCGTGTTCTGCGCCTGGCGCGCACGACGCCGACCAGCCCGACGGCCAGGATCACGAACACCACGAGGAATGCGACGCGGAACGAGGCGAGCGAATACAGCGGCTGCCCGAAGTGCGAGTTCGCGAGGTCGAGCAGCGAGCCGACGACGTAGATCATCACGAAGCTCGCGCTGAAGCCGCCGACGTTCACGACGCCGTTCGCCGACCCGAGGGCGTGCAGCGGGTTGGAGGTGCGGGCGAAGTCGAAGCCGATCGCCGAGCCGGGCCCGCCGATTCCCACGATCACGAGCATCGTGACGACCACCGCGAACGGCGGCTTGCCCGGCCAGAGCAGCATGACGGCCCAGATCAAGGCCATCGCCGCGACGACGAACAGGACGATGTTGGAGCGCCGCAGCGGGTGGCGGCCGGTGAGCACGCCCAGCACGGGGCCGACGATCATCCCGGCGATCACGGGCACGATCAGGAGAACGGATGCCTGGGAGCGCGGGTAGCCGAGACCGAAGACCAGATACGGCAGGCCCCACATCAGGGTGAACATCGTCATCGGGCTCATCGTGACGAAGTGCGACCAGAAGCCGAGCTGGGTGCCCGGTCGCCGCAGGCTCTCCCCCAGCTGCCGCAGGGACTGGGTCCAGCTCTCGGGCCTCGGCCCCTCCTGCGCATCGGCCGGGCGATCGACGACCAGGACGATCACGAGCACGATGCCGAGCACCACGAAGCCCGCGGCCGCGAGGAACGCGGGCGTCCACCCCTGCTCATGCAGGAGCGCTGCGAACGGCACGGCCGAGAGCACCTGGCCGAGCTGACCCGCGTTGCTCAGCCACTGCACGGCGATGGGAACGCGCGGGCCGGGGAACCAGGAGCTCACGAGCCGGATGACCGAGAGGAAGATGGTCGCGTCGCCCGCGCCGACGAGCACGCGGCCGACGATCGCGTCAACGACGTTCGGCGACAGCGCGACGACGATCTGCCCGATCGCCATCACGCTGAGGCCGCCGATCATCATGCGCCGCGGCCCCAGCCGGTCGAGCAGCACCCCGAAGGGGATCTGCGCTCCGGCGTAGACCACGAGCTGCAGCACCGCGAGCATCGACAGGATCGCGGCGTTCGCATGGAACCGCTCGGTCGCGCTGACCCCGGCGACGCCGATCGTGGTGCGCTGCGTGATCGCCACCAGATACGCGACGAGCCCGGTCGCATAGACCAGGGCTCCGCGGCGGCTCACTCAGTCAAGGCTATCGCCTGAGTCGTCCTGCCCATGACGGCGCTGGTGCGCCAGGAACTGCTCCAGCTCGGCGGCGATCTCGTCGGCGGTGGGCAGGCTGCCGGCATCCCCCATCCCCCGCTTCACGGGGTTGTCCTGCATATACGTGTCGTGACGCTCCTCGAGGGCGCCGACGAGCCGCTGGAGCTCGGCGTTGCCCTGCACCTGCTCGTTGATGTTCGCGATGAAGTCGCGGTCGTCGTCGCGCAGGAAGTCGGTGGGGAACACGAGACCGGTCGAGGCAGAGATGCCCTGCAGCGCCGCGATCAGGGCGGCCGGGTACTCGGTGTCGCCGAGGTAGTGGGGAACCAGGACGACGAGACCGGTGGTCAGGTGCTGCCGCTCGGTGAGCCGGAACTCGATCAGGTGCATCGCCGTGGCGGGCGCCTGAGTGCGCGGCCGCCACACCGAGAGCTGCTCGATCAGCTCGGTGTTGTTGCCGCTCACGGTCAGCGCGAGCGGGCGCGTGTGCGGCACGGGCATCGGGATCGCGTGCACCCACGTGGTGCTGGACACCTCGAGCGTCTCGATCAGGCCGACGACGGCCGCGCTGAACGCCTCCCACTCGAAGTCGGGCTCGTAGCCCTGCAGGAAGAGGAACGGGCGCCCGACCTCGTCATCGATGAGGTACAGGGCGAGCTTCGGCGGCCGGTAGTCCTCGAGGTGGTCGTGCTCGAAGGTGAAGGTGGGACGCCGGGCCCGGTAGTCGAGCAGGATGTCGTTGTCGAACTGCGCGAGCAGCTCATGATGCGGCAGGTTCTCGAGCAGGTACGCGCCCAGCTGCGAGACCGTGCTGCCGGCGTCGGCGAACCCCGTCAGGCCGGCGATCAGCGGCAACCCGGCCGGCACGTCCATGGCTGCGGCGGTGAGCTCGTACAGTTCGCGGGGGTTGCGCATTCTTCAACTGTAGGCGCGGGGTGCGCACGCCCCCTGGCACCCGGTCATGCCCAGAGCGAACAGGTGCGCTCGGCCCGCGCCGATAGGGTTTTCGCATGACCGCAGCTGAGCTCACGATCGTTCCTGAGGTGGCCGCAGCCGACGCCGAGATCCTGGTGTTCGCCGCGACGTCCGACAAGCCCGCCCCTGCCCTCGTCGCCCCCGAACTCGCTCCGGAGCTCGCCGAGGCGACCACCGCTCAGCTGCCGCTGATCGGCTTCGGCGGCGGGGCCGACGAGCTGGCCCGGCTGGTCGTCGACGGCCGCGCGGTAGCCGTCATCGGCGTCGGCACGGGCGTCACCGTCGACAGCCTGCGGGCGGCGGCCGGATCGGCGGTGAGGCAGCTCGCGGGTGCGGCATCCGTCGCCCTCGCCCTGACCGCCGATGACGGACTGCTCGCCCCCGTGCTGACCGGTGCGGCGCTCGGCGCGTACTCGTACGACGCCTACCGCTCGCCGAAGGCGTCTCAGAAGGCGCCGGTCGGGCGCATCCAGGTGGTGAGCGGTGAGACGGATGCCGCGGCCGCTGTCGCCCGCGCCTGCATCGAGGCCGACGCGGTGGCCCTCGTCAAGGACCTCTTCAACCAGCCGCCCCTCGACCTCTACCCGG
The DNA here is from genome assembly GCF_039538185.1 of Gryllotalpicola koreensis. NCBI lineage: Bacteria > Bacillati > Actinomycetota > Actinomycetes > Micrococcales > Microbacteriaceae > Gryllotalpicola > Gryllotalpicola koreensis. The sequence goes on along the minus strand of NZ_BAABBW010000002.1, from coordinate 263,170 downwards.
AGACCTTCGTGCACGCCGCGCGCGAGGCCGTCGGCCACCTGCCCGTCGAGGTCCGGGTGTGGGACGAGCAGGAGCTCGCCGACGAGGGCTTCGGCGGCATCCTCGGCGTCGGCCAGGGCTCGAGCCGGCCGCCGCGCCTCGCGAAGCTGAGCTATGCGCCCGTCGGCGCGACGCAGCATCTCGCGCTCGTCGGAAAGGGCATCACCTTCGACTCGGGCGGCCTGTCGCTCAAGCCGCCGACCGGCATGATCGGCATGAAGGGCGACATGACGGGTGCGGCGGTGGCCCTCGCCGTGCTGCGCGCGGTCGCCGAGCTCGAACTGCCCGTGCGCGTGACGGCGTGGCTGTGCCTCGCCGAGAACATGCCGTCGGGCACCGCGATCCGCCCCGGCGACGTGCTGCGCATCCGCGGCGGCAAGACCGTCGAGGTGCTGAACACCGATGCGGAGGGCCGGCTCGTCATGGCGGATGGGCTCGTCGCCGCGAGCGAGGAACAGCCCGACCAGATCATCGACATCGCCACCCTGACGGGCGCGAAAGTCGTCGCCCTCGGCACGCGCTACTCGGCCGTCATGGGTGACGACGAGCTCGTCGACGGGCTGCGAACCGCCGCCGCCGAGGCGGGCGAGCCCCTGTGGCCGATGCCCCTGCCCGACGAGCTGCGGGCGACGATCAGCTCGACCATCGCCGACATCGCCAACGCGAACCCCGGCGTGCCGGCCGGCGGCATGCTGCTCGCCGGGGTCTTCCTGCGGGAGTTCGTCGGCACGGGCGACGGTGACGGCGGCCCGCGCATCCCGTGGGCGCACCTCGACATCGCCGGCTCGGAGGAGAACAAGGGCGGCGCCTATGGCTTCACCGGGAAGGGCGGCACCGGCGTCGCCGTGCGCCTGCTGCTGCGCCACGCGGAACGGCTCGCCGTGACCGAGCCCGCCGCGGGCTAGGGTCGGGAGCGTGGCAGACCACACCTTCGATCTCGTCGTCCTCGGCGGCGGCAGCGGGGGCTACGCGGCAGCATTGCGCGCCGCGGAATTGGGCTCGCGGGTCGCCCTTATCGAGAAGGACAAGCTCGGCGGCACCTGCCTGCATCGCGGCTGCATTCCGACGAAGGCGCTGCTGCACAGCGCCGAGGTGGCTGATTCTGCCCGCTCGGCCGAGAAGCACGGCGTGCTGCTCAGCTTCGAGGGCGTCGACCCCGAGCGGCTCGGCGCGTATCGCGACGGCGTCGTGGCACGCAAGTTCAAGGGGCTCGAGAGCCTGATCCGGGCCCGCGGCATCACGGTCGTCACCGGCGAAGGGCGCCTCGTCTCCCCCACGACGGTCGCCGTCGGCGACGACAGCTACACCGGCGCGAACGTCGTGCTCGCCACCGGCGCGACGGCGCGCACGCTGCCCGGCGTGCAGATCGGCGGCCGGATCGTCACGAGCGACGAGGCGCTGCGTCTCTCCAGCATCCCTGCCACGGTCGCGGTTCTCGGCGGTGGCGTGATCGGCGTCGAGTTCGCGAGCCTGTGGCGCTCGCTCGGCGCCGAGGTGACGATCGTCGAGGCGCTGCCGCACCTGCTCCCGGCCGAGGACGAGGCGATCAGCAAGGGCCTCGAGCGCGCGTTCCGCCGCCGCGAGATCGACTTCCGGCTCGGCGTGCCGCTGCGCGGCGTCGAGCAGACGGATGCCGGAGTGCGGCTCACCCTCGAGAACGGCGACGGCGTCGAGGCCGAGCTGCTGCTCGTCGCCGTGGGGCGCGCCCCCGTGACGGCCGGGCTGGGGCTGGAAGAGGCCGGCGTGCAGCTCGACCGCGGCTTCGTCGTCACGGACGAGCGGCTGCAGACCACCGTGCCTGGCGTGTACGCCGTCGGCGACATCGTCGCCGGCCCGCAGCTCGCCCACCGCGGCTTCCAGCAGGGCGTCTTCGTGGCAGAGGAGATCGCGGGCCTCGCCCCGCTCGCCGTCGACGACCTGCTCGTGCCGCGGATCGCGTACTGCGCGCCAGAGGTGGCGTCGGTCGGGCTGACCGAGGCTGCGGCGGTCGCGAAGTACGGTGAGGATTCCGTCGACGCGGTCTCGTCGTACGAGTACAGCCTCGCCGGGAACGCGCGCAGCGAGATCCTCGGCACGGGCGGCGTGGTCAAGGTCGTGCGCCTCGCGGACGGCCCCGTTGTCGGCATGCACCTGCTCGGCGCGCGCGTCGGCGAGCTGATCGGCGAAGCGCAGCTCGCCGTCGGCTGGGAGGCCCACCCTGAGGACGTGGCGCCCTTCATCCACGCCCATCCGACGCAGAACGAGGCACTCGGCGAGGCATTCCTGAAGCTCGCAGGCAAGCCGCTGCACGCGCTGTGAGCCAGGCACTTGGCAATAAGCTAGTTCTGAACTGAAGGTCTAAGGAGACAGTCACATGAGCGAATCCGTCAGCCTCCCGGCGCTCGGCGAGAGTGTTACAGAAGGCACGGTTACCCGCTGGCTCAAGAACGTCGGCGACCGCGTCGAAGTCGACGAGCCCCTGCTGGAGGTCTCGACCGACAAGGTCGACACCGAGATCCCCTCGCCGGTCGCCGGCGTCATCGAGGCGATCCTCGTTCAGGAGGACGAGACGGTCGAGGTCGGCACGGCACTCGTGACCATCGGCGACGGCAGTGGCGCCGCCGCCCCTGCAGAGGCCGAGCCTGCCCCCGCGGCCGAGCCCGAGCCTGTCGCCGCACCCGAGCCGGCGCCTGTCGCGGAGCCTGCACCCGCCCCCGAGCCTGCTCCTGCGGCCCCCGCGCCCGCACCGGAGCCCGCCGCCGCTCCTGAGCCCGCGCCCGCGGCTCAGCCCGCGCCCGTCGCGGCTCCCGCCCCTGCGGCCCAGGCCGCGGCCCCCGCTCCCGTGCCTCAGCCCGCTGCAGCGGCCGCTCCCGCGGCGTCGGCTACCGGCTCCCACGCCGGTGGCGGCTACGTCACGCCGATCGTCCGCAAGATCGCGAGCGAGCAGGGTGTCGACCTGAATTCCATCTCGGGCACCGGTGTCGGCGGTCGCATCCGCAAGGAGGACGTGCTCAACGCCGCCTCGGGCGGCGCCGCGCCGGCCGCTGCCGCGCCGGCCGCTCCGGCGCCTCTTGAGGTCTCGCCGCTGCGCGGCACGAGCGCCGCGGCATCGCGCCTCACGAAGGTCATGTCGCAGCGCGCGGTCGAGTCGATGCAGCAGACGGCCCAGCTCACCACGGTCGTGAAGGTCGACGTCACCAAGGTGGCCGCCCTGCGCGACAGGGTGAAGGCCGACTTCCAGACCAAGACCGGCAACAAGCTCTCGTTCCTGCCGTTCTTCGCGAAGGCAGCACTCGAGGCACTGCAGGTCTACCCGATCATCAACTCGACCTTCGACGGCGAGACCATCACCTACCCCGCCACCGAGAACCTCGCGATCGCCGTCGACACCGATCGCGGCCTGCTCACCCCGGTCATCAAGGACGCGAGTTCGCTCGACATCGCGGGCCTCGCCGCTCAGATCGCCGACCTCGCGGGCCGCACCCGTGAGAACAAGCTGAAGCCGGACGAGCTCGCCGGCGGCACTTTCACGCTGACCAACACCGGCTCGCGCGGCGCCCTGTTCGACACGCCTGTCGTGTTCCTGCCGCAGTCGGCGATCCTCGGAACGGGCATCGTCGTCAAGGAGCCGACGGTGATCACGGTCGACGGCCAGGACGTCATCGCGATCCGCTCGATCGTGTACCTCGCGCTGTCGTACGACCACCGCACGATCGCGGGAGCCGACGCGGCCCGTTACCTCGGCGCCGTCAAGGCCCGTCTCGAGCAGGCGGCGTTCGAGGGCGACCTGGGGATTTAGTTCTCATAGAGCTGTCTCAGCCTCCAACCGGCCTCGGTCCTCATCAGCAGGGCCGAGGCCGGTGCCGTTCCTGGGGTTTCCGGGGTGAGCGCGATGAGCGCTGAGTCCCCCGTGCGCTCCAGCAGAGACGGCGCGAGCCCGGCGAGCGGGCGCGCAGGCAGATCGAGGGCGGATGCCTGCCCGTCGGCGACCCGCGCGAGACAGCCGGCCTTCTCGGCGGTGCTCAGCGCGAGGCATCCGTCGCGCTGACCGAGCAGAACGGATGCCGCGGCCACCGGGTCGTCGCCTGAGAGCACCGGCCCGCCGGTCGGCGTCGGGGTGGCCCGCGCCGTGGTCCCCGCAACGGCCGGAGCGGTCGCGACGCTGACGGGGTCGGGGTCGCGAGGCGCCCCGCTCGGCATGAGCACCACCGCGGCGACCGTCAGCACGGCCGCCGCCGCACCTGCGACGAGCAGCAGCCGCCCGCGCCCGTGCAGCCTGCCGGCGAGACCGGCGACGCGCGCCCGCACCTCGCCGAGCGGCCCGGCGATCAGGGCGGCAGGCCCGGCGTCGAAGGCCTCGATCAAGGCGGACCCGCTCGGGCGGCGGTGAGCGGCGGCCGAACGGCGCTCGGCCAGTGGTGGCATTACGCGCTCGCGAACGGTCTCGGCCGAGCCGGCGAGCTGGACGGCCTGCGGCTCGGCGAGTTCGAACAGCGCCGTCTCGAGGCGGTCGAGGCTCTGCGCGGTCTCCCCCGCGGTCAAGGTCGCCAGTGCCAGCCCGAGCCCGAGCTGCGCCGGCCCCAGCGCACCTGCTGCGCGCCCATGCGCGACGAGCCCGAGCCGGTCGGCGAGCGCGGCGACTTCGCGCCAGTCGTCCGCCGGGCCCTGTGCGCCGGCGGACACGATCTCACGCGCACGGTCGAGTCCGAGCACCATCGGCGTGCCGAGCTCGTCGAAGCGCAGTTCGTCGTCGCTGAGGGAGACCCCGCAGAAGCCCGCCGCGTGCAGCGCGGCGACCGCCCGGGCGGCGCCGATCACGATCGTCACACCCTCGCCCGCCGGAAGCCGCCGCCGCTGCGTCAGAAGCTCGCCGAGACGGGGTCCCGCGGGCTCATCGAGCACGAGCTCCCGCCGTTCCCCGAGCACCGTCACATCGAGGACGCGCGGCAGGTGCTCGGATTCCGCGGCGATGAGCGCGGCGGCGCGCGCGGCCCAAGCATCCGTCATGCCGACCATCTTCGTCACCTCGCCGGGCGCGCCGACCCGCTCGACCCGGCGAATGTGGACAACTCTGCCGCTGTCCGGCCGGTGCTGGGCGAGAACGCACGGTGACGTAGGCTGGCCCCACAACTTCAAACCACCGACGTAGGGAAACCCTTCGACATGATCGAGTACCGCGTCACGGGACTAAGCGCCAATTCCGTGCCGTACCTCGAAGCCCTCGAACTGCAGCGTGAGACTCACGCCGCCGTCGTTCGCGGGTCGGCGCCCGATACGCTCCTGCTCCTCGAGCACCCGTCTGTTTTCACCGCGGGCAAACGCACAGAGGCCTCCGAGCGGCCCACCGACGGAACCCCCGTGATCGACGTCGATCGCGGGGGCAAGATCACCTGGCACGGGCCCGGCCAGCTGGTCGGCTACCCGATCATGCGCCTCGCAGAGCCCGTCGACGTGGTCGCGTTCGTCCGCCGCCTTGAGCAGCTGATGATCGACGTCATTGCGGAGTTCGGTGTCGAGGGGCATCGCGTCGAGGGCCGCAGCGGGGTCTGGGTGAGCCAGACGACGGATACCGGCGAACCGGCTTCCGACGCCAAGATCGGCGCCATCGGCCTGCGCGTCGCCGAGGGCGTCACCATGCACGGCTTCGCCCTGAACTGCTCGAACAGCCTCGATGCCTACGAGCAGATCGTCGCGTGCGGCATCCGCGACGCCGGAGTTACCACGATCACCCGCGAGCTCGGCGACCGCACCGTCACACCGGAGGAGGTCGTTCCGGTGCTCACCCGCGTCTTCGACCGGATCTTCGCGCCCGCCACCGAGGGGGCGGTGCCCGCGTGACCATCACCAACATCTCCAACGGCGGCGGCCCGGCGCACGACACCGGCGGCCGCCGGCTGCTGCGCCTCGAGGTGCGCAACGCGCAGACCCCCATCGAGAAGAAGCCCGACTGGATCAAGACCAGGGCCAAGATGGGCCCCGAGTACCGCCAACTGCAGAACCTCGTGAAGAGCGAGCAGCTGCACACGGTCTGCCAGGAGGCTGGCTGCCCCAACATCTTCGAGTGCTGGGAGGACCGCGAGGCGACCTTCCTCATCGGCGGCTCCGCCTGCACCCGCCGCTGCGACTTCTGCCAGATCGACACGGGCAAGCCGGCCGACTACGACCGCGACGAGCCGCGCCGGGTCGCGGAATCCGTCGCCCAGATGGAGCTGCGCTACGCGACCGTCACCGGCGTCGCGCGCGACGACCTGGACGACGAGGGGTCGTGGCTCTACGCCGAGACGATCCGCGAGATCCACCGCCAGGCGCCGGGCGTCGGCGTCGAGATCCTCGTGCCCGACTTCTCGGGGAACCCTCGGCACCTGAACGAGGTGTTCAACGCCCAGCCCGAGGTGTTCGCGCACAACGTCGAGACCGTGCCGCGCATCTTCAAGCGCATCCGCCCCGCGTTCCGCTACGAGCGCTCGCTCGACGTGCTGACGCAGGCGAAGAACGCGGGCATGATCACAAAGTCGAACCTCATCCTCGGCATGGGCGAGGAGCCCGACGAGGTGCTGCACGCCCTCGAGGACCTGCACAGCGCCGGTACCGACCTGATCACGATCACCCAGTACCTGCGCCCCAGTCCGCGGCACCTGCCCGTCGCGCGGTGGGTCACGCCCGAGGAGTTCGTCGATTTCGAGCAGGCCGCACGGGAGATCGGATTCCTCGGCGTCATGTCGGGCCCGCTGGTGCGCTCCTCGTACCGTGCAGGGCGGCTCTGGGCGCAGGCCAGAGAGGCTCTCTCCGAGCTTTCGGCCTGACGGTCTCAGGTACCCTTTTAGCTATGGCACAGAACAGCTCCGCCGCGGCTCAGACGCCCAAGGAACCGGGCCGCATCCGGCAGATGTGGGACGTCTTCCAGATGACCCGCAAGTACGACAAGCAGGCGCTTCCGCTGATGATCGGCGCCTTCCTGCTGCCCGTCGTCGTCGGCGTCGTTCTGGCGCTCGTGCTGAGCACCGGCATCATCTCGACCGTGCTCTGGATCGTCGCCGGCGTGCTCGGCGGCGTGCTGTTCGCCACGGTGGTCCTGGGCCGCCGCGCGGAGGGCGCCGCCTATTCGCAGATCAACGGCCAGCCGGGGGCGGTGGGCGCCGTGCTCCGCTCGTCGCTCAAGCGCGGATGGCGTGGCAGCGAGATGCCGGTTGCGGTCAACAGCAAGACCCGTGACGCCGTCTATCGTGCCGTCGGCCGCGGCGGTGTCGTGCTCATCAGCGAGGGTCCCAAGTCGCGGACCGGGCGGATGCTCGACGAGGAGCGTCGCAAGATCAACCGCACCGTGCCGAACGTCGCCGTGACGACGATCAGCGTCGGCCCTGACGCCGACTCGGTGCCGCTGCGCAAGGTGGCCTCCGCGCTCACCAAGATCAAGCCGTCGTTGACGAAGACCGAGGTGCAGGCCGTCGACAATCGCCTGTCCTCGCTGCAGGCGCCGCTGCCGATCCCGAAGGGCGTCGACCCGAACCGCGTGCGCGCCCCGCGCCAGCCGCGGTAGCCGGGGTCGCGACACGCTCTACGAGCGGGCGACTTGTTCGCCCGCGAACGCATGGACCCGTAAGGCCGACTGCGACGCGCCGGGCGGGGACCGGCGCGCTAAAGGCGCAGTAGCACGGTTCCTGCGATCTTGTCGTGGAAGCCGCGCTGATCGGAGTCCCAGGCAAGGGCCGGGATCACGATCGCGAGCAGGACGCTGCGCACCACCGGCCGCCAGAACGCCGGCTGGGTGCCCGGCAGGGCGGAGAGGCGCAACCCGACGATGCGGTGCCCGATGGAACCGCCCAACGCCCAGATGGACAGGATCTGGATCGCGGCGAAGAACGGGTAGACGTAGAGGCCGCCGTAGTGGCGGGTGACGAGCCACGAGACCGCCATCGCGATGATCCAGTCGATGAACAGGCCGGCGAGGCGGCGGCCGAACCTGCCGACGGACCCCTTCCCGTGCTCCGGAAGGCCGAGCCTCTCCCCCGGGAAGTTGCTCGGTGCAGCATCCGTAACTCGTGAACTCACGGGTCAATCCTAAGAACTCGCGACTGATAGCCTGCCACGTAACAGGCCCGAAACATTTGCGTCACTGCAGAGAAACTGCCTGCCCATACCCTGCAAACAGGTCGCGCTCGCGCCCTTCCCGTCAGCCTTTTGGAGTTTGAATGTTCAAGGATTCATCCGAGGTGCTGAAGTTCATCAAGGACGAAGACGTCAAATTCCTTGATATCCGCTTCACCGACCTCCCCGGTGTGCAGCAGCACTTCAACATCCCCGCGTCAACCGTCGACGAGGAGTTCTTCACCGTCGGCCAGCTCTTCGACGGTTCGTCGATTCGTGGTTTCGCGAACATCCATGAGTCCGACATGCAGCTGATCCCCGACGTGACGACCGCGTACGTCGACCCGTTCCGCGCCGAGAAGACGCTCATCCTGGTCTTCGACATCTACAACCCGCGCAACGGTGAGATCTACTCCAAGGACCCGCGCCAGGTCGCCAAGAAGGCCGAGAAGTACCTCGCGTCGACCGGCATCGCCGACACCGCGTTCTTCGCCCCGGAGGCCGAGTTCTACATCTTCGACGACGTGCGCTACGAGGTGAAGCAGAACGGCTCCTTCTTCCACGTTGACTCGGAGGAGGGCGCCTGGAACTCCGGCCGCGTCGAAGAGGGCGGCAACCTGGGCAACAAGACCCCGTACAAGGGCGGCTACTTCCCCGTCTCCCCCGTCGACAAGCAGGCCGACCTGCGCGACGACATCTCGCTCAAGCTGATCGACGCCGGCCTCATCCTCGAGCGGGCGCACCACGAGGTCGGCACAGGCGGCCAGGCGGAGATCAACTACCGCTTCGACACGATGGTGCACGCCGCCGACGACATCCTGAAGTTCAAGTACATCGTCAAGAACACGGCAGAGCTGTGGGGCAAGACGGCCACCTTCATGCCGAAGCCCCTCTTCGGCGACAACGGCTCGGGAATGCACACCCACCAGTCGCTGTGGAACGGCGGCCAGCCGCTGTTCTATGACGAGGCCGGCTACGGCGGCCTGTCTGACATCGCGCGCTGGTACATCGGCGGCCTGCTCGCGCACGCCCCGGCCATCCTCGCTTTCACGAACCCGACGGTGAACTCGTACCACCGCCTGGTCCCCGGCTTCGAGGCCCCCGTCAACCTGGTCTACTCGGCGGGCAACCGCTCGGCGGCCATCCGCATCCCGATCACGGGCACGAACCCCAAGGCCAAGCGCATCGAGTTCCGCGCGCCGGATGCCTCGGGCAACCCGTACCTCGCCTTCGCCGCGCAGCTCATGGCGGGCCTCGACGGAATCCAGAACCGCATCGAGCCGCACGAGCCGGTTGACAAGGATCTCTACGAGCTCCCCCCCGAGGAGGCCAAGCTCATCCCGCAGGTTCCCGGCTCGCTCGACAAGGTCCTCGACGCGCTCGAGGCTGACCACGACTTCCTCACCAAGGGCGGCGTGTTCACCGAGGAGCTCATCGAGACGTGGATCGAGTACAAGCGCGAGAAGGAGCTCAAGCCCCTCGCTCAGCGCCCGCACCCGTTCGAGTACGAGCTGTACTACGGCGTCTGATCTGCTGACGGCACGCCATGCAGAGGGTCCTCGCTTCGGCGAGGGCCCTCTCGCTATGGGGCCTCGTAGAAGCCGCGCTCGAAGACCTTGCGGGCGCGCCGCGTGACGGCGAGGTAGTCCTCCTCGAGGCGGCTCGCCGAGCGCGGCGGGTAGCCCATCAGCCGGGCCACACCGTCGAGCTGCACCCGGTCCGAGGGCAGCACGTCGGAGGTCTTCGCCGTCCAGAGCGTCATCGCGCTGCGGGCGCGGGAGGCGAACACCCATGCGGTGCGCAGCAGCTCGGCATCCGCTTCGCTCACGAGCCCCGCCTCGACCTCGGCCTGCAGGGCGGCAAGCGTCGAGGTCGTGCGCAGCTGCGGCAGGCGGGCCGCATTCTGCAGCTGGATGAGCTGCACGAACCACTCGACGTCGGAGAGCGAGCCCCGCCCCAACTTGAGATGGCGCGCCGGGTCGGCGCCCTGCGGCAGGCGCTCGGATTCGACACGCGCCTTGATGCGCCGCACCTCGCGCACCTCGGCGGGGCCGATGGACGCCGGATACCTGGTGCGATCGGCGAGTGCCTCGAAGTCGGCGATGAGCGCAGCGTCACCGGCGGCACCGCGTCCGCGCAGCAGCGCCTGCGCCTCCCAGGTGAGCGACCAGCGGGCGTAGTAGGCGGCGTATGCCTCGAGCGAGCGCGCAACCGGTCCGTTGCGGCCTTCCGGCCGCAGATCGAGATCGAGGTCGAACGGCAGCCGCGGGTCCTCGCTGAGGCGCTTCAGCTCGGCGGCGATGTGCAACCCGGCGCGGCTCGCGGCGGGCGTGCTCTCCGGGGTGCGGAAGACGTACATGACGTCGGCGTCGGAGCCGAAGCCGAGCTCGCGGCCGCCGAAGCGGCCCATCGCGATGATGGCGAACTCGAAGCCCTCCGGCTCGGTCGCGCGCTGCTCGCGGCGCACGGCGGCGAGCAGCGTCTGCAGGAACACGTCCGTGATGTCGCTGAGACCCTGTGCGACCTCCTCGATGCTCGTGACGCCGAGGATGCCGCCGATCGCGAGCCGCAGCACGCCGCGGCGACGCGCCCAGAGCATGGCATTGGCGACGGATGCCGCGTCCTCGTGCCGCCCGAGCACGGCATCCCGCTCCTCCTCCATGACCGCGCGGGAACGCGGCTTCAGCTCGTCGTCGGAATCGAGCCATGCGACGGCCTCGGGCAGCGACCCGAGCAGCTCGCCGACGAAGCGCGAGCCGGAGAGCAGCCGGGTGAGGCGATGCGCGGCACCGGACGAGTCGCGCAGCATCCGCAGGAACCAGTGCGAGTCGCCGAGATCGTCGGAGAGTCGGCGGAAGGTCAGCAGGCCGTAGTCGGGGTCGGCGCCGTCGGCGAACCACTGCAGCATGACGGGCAGCAGGGTGCGCTGGATGGTCGCGGCACGCGAGACACCCTCCGTGAGCGCGCCGATGTGCGCGAGCGCCCCGCGCGGGTCGCGGAACCCGATGGCGGCGAGACGCGCCTGCGCCTGCTCCGGCGACAGCGCCCTGGCGCCCATCATGACGTCCTCGGCGGGCAAGGCGGCCACTGCGGAGAGCAGCGGGCGGTAGAACAGCTGCTCGTGCAGACCGCGCACCCGCCGCTTGATGTCGGCCCACCGCTCAACGAGGCCGGCCGCACTCGGTGCGAGCCCCGTCGAGCGGGCGAGAGTGCGCTGCGCGCCCTCGTCGCGTGGCATCAGGTGCGTGCGCCGCAGGCGGGTGAGCTGCACGCGATGCTCGATGAGGCGCAGCGTGCGGTAGTCGTCGGCGAACTCGGCGCCGGCGCCGCGGCCGACGTAGCCGCCGGCGACGAGCGCGGCGAGAGCGGGCAGTGTGGCGGACTGGTGAACGGATGCGTCCACGTGGCCGTGCACCAGCTGGAGCAGCTGCACCGTGAACTCGATGTCGCGCAGGCCGCCTGGGCCGAGCTTGAGCTCCCAATCGACGTCCTCCGGCACGATGTGCTCGACGACGCGCTCGCGCATGCGCTGCACCGACTCGACGAAGCCGTCGCGCTCCGAGCTGTTCCACACCTGCGGCAGGAGCGCCGCGGTGTAGCGGCCGCCCAGCTCGAGGTCGCCGGCGAGCGGTCGCGCCTTGAGCAGGGCTTGGAACTCCCACGTCTTCGCCCAGCGCTCGTAATAGGCGAGGTGAGAGTCGAGCGAGCGCACGAGCACCCCGTCCTTGCCCTCGGGGCGCAGGTTCGCGTCGAGCTGCCACAGACCGGGCTCTATCGCCGGGGCATCCGTGCCCCTCATCGTCAGCACGGCGAGCCGGGTCGCGACATCGATCGCGCCCTCCGAGACGAAGATGACATCGACGTCGCTCACGTAGTTGAGCTCGCGCGCGCCCGCCTTGCCCATGCCGATGACGGCGAGCCGGGTCGCTTCGACCTGCTCGCGTGGGTACTTCCCGGGGCCGGTGCCGATCGCACTGGCGCGCGCGACGGCGAGCGACGCCTCGATCGCGGCACCTGCGAGGTCGGAGAGGCAGGCGGCGACTGCGTCGAGTCCCGCGACCGGGTCTGCCTGCTCCAGGTCGAAGCTCGCGAGCTGCAGCAGTCGACGCCGATAGCGTCGGCGGAACGCCGACCAACCCTCCTCCTCGGTGAGCGCGGCGATGGGCGCGGATGCCTGGGCATCGGCCCCGACGGATTCGAGCAGGTCCACCCGCAGTTCCTCGGGCCCCGGAAGCGCGCGCATGGGGGCGTCGAGGGCCTCGAGCTCGGCCGTGTGGCGCATGAGGAAGTCGAACAGCCCCTCGCTGGCACCGACGACGCGTGCGACCCGCACGGCGCGGGCAGGGTCGGAGACATGCGCGTGCACCTGGTCTGGTGACCGTCGTGCCATCGCGATCAGGCGGTCGAGTGCCGCATCGGGGTCCGCGACGCGACGGAACAGCGCCAGCGTCGCCTCGGCCGGCACGCCGACCAGCTCCGGAAGCTCGATGAGGCGCTCGCGCGCCGCAGAGAGCTCGGTGAAGCCTGCCCGCGCGAGCGCGGTCAGCGACAGCGGCTCGGGGACGCGCATGAATCAGGTGGCCGAAGGGATCTAGAGCAGCTCAAGGTTCGAGCGCAGCTCCCACGGGGTGACCTGGGCGCGGTAGCCCACCCACTCCTGCCGCTTGTTGCGCAGCACGTTCTCGAAGACCTGCTCGCCGAGGGTCTCTGCGACCAGCTCGGAGTTCTCCATGAGGCGGATCGCCTCGTCGAGGTTCGAGGGCAGCGCCTCGTATCCGAGGGCCTTGCGCTCGGCATCCGTCAGCGACCAGACGTCCTCCGTGGCCTCCTCCGGAAGCTCGTAGTCCTCCTGGATGCCCGTGAGACCGGCAGCGAGCATGAGCGAGTACGCGAGATACGGGTTCGCGGCGGAGTCGATCGCGCGGTACTCGATGCGTGCGCTCTGGCCCTTGTTCGGCTTGTACAGCGGCACGCGCACGAGCGCCGAGCGGTTGTTGTGGCCCCAGCTGACATAGCTCGGCGCCTCATCGCCCGACCACAGCCGCTTGTACGAGTTCACGAACTGGTTGGTGACGGCGCTGATCTCGGGCGCGTGCCGCAGCAGGCCCGCGATGAACTTCCGCGCCGTCTTCGACAGCTGGTACTGCGCGCCTGCCTCGTAGAACGCGTTCGTGTCGCCCTCGAACAGCGACATGTGCGTGTGCATGCCGCTGCCGGGGTGGCCGGCGAGCGGCTTCGGCATGAAGGTGGCATAGACGCCTTGTTCGATCGCGACCTCTTTGACGACCGTGCGGAACGTCATGATGTTGTCGGCCATCGTCAGCGCGTCGGCGTAGCGCAGATCGATCTCGTTCTGGCCGGGGCCCGCCTCGTGGTGGCTGAACTCGACCGAGATGCCGAGGTCCTCGAGCATGCGCACCGCCCGGCGGCGGAAGTCGTGCGCGGTGCCGCCCGGCACGTTGTCGAAGTAGCCGGCGGCGTCGACAGGCTCGGGGCCGCCCTCGCCGAAGCGCGCGGACTTGAGCAGGTAGAACTCGATCTCGGGGTGCGTGTAGAAGGTGAAGCCGGCCTCGGCCGCCTTCTCTAGCGTGCGCTTGAGCACATTGCGCGGGTCGGCGACCGCGGGCTCGCCGTCGGGCGTCGTGATGTCGCAGAACATGCGCGCGGTCGGGTCGATCTCGCCGCGCCACGGCAGGATCTGGAACGTCGTGGGGTCAGGGTGGGCGAGCAGATCGGATTCATAGGCGCGCGTCAGCCCCTCGATCGCCGAGCCGTCGAAGCCGAGGCCCTCCGTGAACGCTCCCTCGACCTCGGCGGGTGCGAGAGCGACCGACTTGAGCGTGCCGACGACGTCGGTGAACCAGAGGCGCACGAACTTGACGCCGCGCTCCTCGATGGTGCGCAGTACGAAGTCCCGCTGCTTGTCCATGGACATTGGGCCCCTTCCCTTCTGTCCTCAGGCTAGTGGATGGTGCTCCCTAGACTGGCGCCATGACACAGGAGAACTCCGGGTCGTCCGCCATGCGCGAAGAAGCGCCATACGGCGGGGCACCGCAGAACCTCAAGCGCGTCCGCACCAGGCATTTCCTCAACGCCAAGAAGAACGGCATCAAGATCACGGGCTTGACGAGCTACGACCAGCTCACCGCCCACATCTTCGACGAGGCAGGTATCGACTTCCTGCTCGTCGGCGACTCGGCCGGCAACAACGTCTTCGGCTATGACACCACCCTTCCGGTCACGGTGGACGAGCTCATTCCGCTCGTACGCGCCGTGGCCGGGGCGGTCACCCGCGCCTTCGTGATCGCGGACATGCCGTTCGGATCGTACGAGGCGAACACCAGGGATGCCGTGCACACCGCGATCCGCATGATGAAGGAGACCGGCGCGCACGCCGTGAAGCTCGAGGGCGGCATCCGATCGGCCGATCAGATCCGCCGCATCGTCGACGCGGGCATCCCGGTGATGGCGCACATCGGCTTCACGCCGCAGAGCGAGCACCAGCTCGGCGGCCACGTGATCCAGGGCCGAGGCAGCGGTGAGGAGCAGCTGCTCGCCGACGCGAAGGCGATCGAAGAGGCCGGCGCCTTCGCCGTCGTGCTCGAGATGGTGCCGGCGGATGCCGCGGCGAAGGTCACCGCGGCGCTGTCGATCCCGACGATCAGTGTCGGCGCCGGGCCGCACTGTGACGGCCAGCTGCTCGTCTGGACGGATTGGGCCGGGCTCACGCAGGGCCGCATCCCGAAGTTCGTCAAGCAGTACGCGCAGATCGGCCAAACCCTGCGCGACGCGGCGGTGGCATGGAAGGGCGATGTCGAGAACGGCGTCTACCCCGGGCCGGAGAACAGTTACTGAGGCGAGGTCAGTAGTCCTCTTCGGCGTCCTCTTCCGCCCACTTCGCGCTGTTCTCGCGGAGCTTCTCGAGCGCGTGCTCGGCCTCTTCCTTCGTGTCGAACGGCCCGATGCGCTGCAACGCAGGGGAGACGAAGCCCTGCTCGACGGCGCCGGTCTTGTCGTTGTACCACCACTTGTGCTCGAGGTCGGGCACCGCGTCATCGCTCATAAGCTTGATCGTATGCCCAAGGATTCCGCCGGTCACCTGACCCCGGGCCGCATCTCCCCGCGCCGCCCGGTTCCGTCCGACATTCCCCGACCGGAATATGTCGGGAAGCCGTCGCCTGAGAAGAACACCGCGGGCGATATCTACTCGGCGGAGGAGGTCGCGCTCATCCGCGAGTCCGGCCGCATCGCCGCGCAGGCGATCGAACTGGTCGGGCAACATGCGGTTCCGGGCGTGACGACCGACGAGCTCGACCGCATCGGTCACGAGTTCCTCGTCGCCAACGGCGCCTACCCGTCGACGCTCGGCTACCGCGGCTACCCGAAGTCGCTGTGCTCGTCGCTCAACGAGGTGATCTGCCACGGCATCCCCGACGACACCATTCTCGAGGACGGCGACATCGTCAACATCGACATCACGGCATATAAGAACGGATTCCACGGCGACAGCAACCAGACCTTCCTGGTCGGCACGCCGAAGCAGGAGGTCGTCGACCTCGTCGACCGCACCCGCGAGGCGCTGAACCGCGGCATCAAGGCCGTGGCCCCCGGGCGTCAGGTGAACGTCATCGGCCGCGCGATCGAGGCTTATGCCAAGCGCTTCGGCTATGGCGTGGTGCGCGACTTCACGGGGCACGGTGTCGGGCGGTCGTTCCATTCGGGGCTGATCATCCCCCACTACGACTCCGCGCCCCTCTATGACACCGTGATGGAGCCCGGCATGGTGTTCACGATCGAGCCGATGCTCACGCTCGGCGGCATCGCGTGGGACATGTGGGACGACGACTGGACCGTCACGACGCGCGACAGGTCGATCACCGCCCAGTTCGAGCACACCCTCGTCGTCACCGAGCGCGGCGCGGAAGTCCTGACGCTTCCATAGGGGCCGCGGGCGCACGATAACCTGTCGCCATGACGACCACGGCGATCGGCATCGACATCGGCGGAACAGGCATCAAGGGCGGGATCGTCGATCTCGCGACCGGCGCCCTGGTGTCGCCCCGCGTGAAGCTCCCCACCCCCGAAGGCGGCAAGCCCGACGACATCGTCGAGACGACCAAGAAGGTCCTCGAGCAGCTCAAGGCGGACCCGTCACTGCCGATCGGCGTCGACTTCCCGGCCGTCGTGCGACACGGCAAGACGATGTCAGCCGCGAACGTGTCGAAGAAGTGGATCGGCTTCGAGGCCGAGAAGTTCTTCGAGCAGGCGATCGGCCGGCCGATCCTGTTCGTGAACGACGCCGACGCCGCGGGCTTCGCCGAGACGGAGTACGGCGCAGCGAAGGGCCGCAAGGGCGTCGTCATGCTGACGACCCTCGGCACCGGCATCGGGTCGGCGCTCATCGTCGACGGCATGCTGGTGCCGAACACCGAGCTCGGCCACCTCGAGATCGACGGCCACGACGCGGAGTCGAAGGCGGCGTTCTCCGCGAAGGAGCGTGACGACCTCTCCTGGGAGCGCTGGGGCAAGCGCCTCACCAAGTACTACCGCACGCTCGAGAAGCTGTTCTCCCCCGACGTCTTCATCGTCGGCGGCGGCGTCAGCAAGCACTTCGACGAATGGGGCGAGTTCGTGGACATCGAGACGGAGATGGTCCCGGCGCAGTTCCTCAACAACGCCGGCATCCTCGGCGCCGCAGCCCTCGCCGCAAAGAAGCACGCGTAGCCCTGTGGAGAGCAGAGCACGCGCCTGTCGTGCCTCCGCGATGCTCTCTGCATGGCTTTGACTCTCTGCGAATTCGGACACGTTGCCACGACGGCGCAGCTCGTGGCATCCGTTCACGGCCAGCACTCTGTGGTCGATGTGTATCAGTTGAGCCGCGACATCGTCCGCGTACGGCGCGGACTTCAGGCGTGCAATCACCTGACGGAGGACGAACTCGATGCGCTTCGCGTGGGCGGACTTCTGGACTGCGTGAGTCTGCTGCGGATCCACGGAATTGACGCCCCGCAGGACGGGCGCCTGCACGTCAGAGTGCCACGCCACGCCGGTCGAACGCTCGCCGCCGTGGCCGATGGCCGTGAAGTGGCGCGTCACTGGGCTCCGCTTCGATGGCCGCTGCCCTCGCGTGCGGCTGCGGCGAGGGCCGTGCACGACCACAAGCCCGTGCCGTCACGGGCACAGGTGATGCTCGCGGACGCGCTCGAGCAGGCTCGTCTCTGCACCGGCCTGGAGTTGCGTGTGCCGCATTCTCCGAACGGAGGATCGTTGTCGACGTAGCGCGCAGCGGGGAGCGCAGGGCGGTGAACCGCTTCCACCGTCCTCCGTTCGGAGAATGCGCGAGAAGCGACGCCCCGTTCCGCTCCGAAAGGGCCGAAGAGCGCGGAGCGAAACGGGCGGAATGGGCCGGCTGATACGCCGGGTTCTGTTCGAAATCGCGATCAAGCGGATTCCTGGACGGCCATCTCTCTCGGCGACACGTTGCCGTGCCGCTCCAGCGGTCTACCCGGGGACGAGACGAGCAGCCTCATGGTCCCCTGTCTGACCTTGCTCCGGGCGAGGTTTGCCGAGCCGGCCGGGTCGCCCCGGTCGCTGGTGGGCTCTTACCCCACCGTTTCACCCTTACCGCACGACCTCAGCCGCACGGCGGTCTGTTCTCTGTGGCACTGTCTCGCGGGTTGCCCCGGGTGGGTGTTACCCACCGCCCTGCTCTGCGGAGCCCGGACGTTCCTCGGCAGCCGATGCGAGCACCGGACTGACGCGGCCGTCTTGCCGACCCATTCCTAGGGACTGATTCTACGAGTTCTCGTCCCTCACGAGGATCGCTCCCGAGTCGCTGTCGATGATGACCTCGTCAGGCGCTGCGGCGCGCACCGCGTTGAGGTCGCTCGGCGAGATGGTGAGGTTGGTGCCGAGATTCACTCCCCCGCGCACTGCGGCGGCCCCGACGCCGTAGCGCGAGCGCTGCCGCTCGTAGAGGTCGAGCAGCTCCTGCGGAATCCCCTGCGCCACCACCATGCGGTCGGCGGCCGCGTCATCGCGCTCGCGCTGGAATCTGGCGATCTCGGCGTCGCGCGCGGTCGTGAGCGAGTCGACGGATGCCGCCAGCTGCTCCTGCTCGGCCTTGACCGCCGCGAGTTCCTGCTCTGCGGTCTCGGCGCGCTCCATCACCTCGAGCTCGGCGTCCTCGAGGGTCGAACGGCGACGGTTCAGCGACGCGATCTCGGCCTCGAGGCCCTCGATGTCCTTCGGCGACACCGAGACCTGCAGACGCTCGGCGTCCCGCGCGAGGCGCTGCTCGACCACCGCGACGTCCGACTCCAGGCGCTGCTGCTCGGCCTTGGCATCCTCAAGCCGTCCCGTCACTTCGACGAGGCGCGCCCTCAGCTGCTCCGCCTGCGGCTTCAGCTCGTCGAGCTGCTTGTCCTGCGGCAGATTCTTCAGGCTGTGGGCGATGCGGGCCAACCGGTTGTCCTGCTCCTGCAGGCGCAACAGCTCCTTCTGATGCGCGGGGGACGCTTTCATGTATCTCTTTTCTCAGCGGACGATCGCGAAGTCCCACGGGTCCGTCCGGACTTCGCTGACGGTGACGGATGCCTCGGGCAGCTCGTGCCGCAGCTGGGCGGCCGCCGTGTCGAGCCAGAGCCACTCGCTGGCCCAGTGCGACACGTCGATGAGGGCGGGGCCGGCGCCGAGCAGGTGCTGCTCGCGGGCCTCCGAGGCGGGGTGGTGACGCAGATCGGCGGTGATGTAGACGTCGGCGGCCAGCACCTCGGGGTGCGCGAGCAACGAGTCGCCCGCTCCCCCGCAGACGGCGACGGTGCGCACGGGCTGGTCGTAGGAGCCGGCGACACGGATGCCGCCTGCGGTCGGCGGCAGCACGTCGGCCAGCGTGCGGGCGAGACGGCCGAGGCTGACGGCTTCGGGCAGTTCACCGACGCGGCCGATGCCGGTGCCGGGCGCCGCCGACGGGGCGATGGGGCGGATGCCGGCGAGCCCGAGCCGCTCCGCGAGGACGGCGCTCGTGCCGTCGGCGACGACATCGGCGTTCGTGTGGGCGGAAAGCAGGGCGGTCTGCGAGCGGATCAGCTTCGCGAGCACGGAGCCCTTGTAGTGCGTCTCGGCGACCGACTTCACCCCGAACAGCAGAAGCGGGTGATGAGCGATGACCAGGTCGGCGCCGCTTGCGATCGCCTCGTCGAGGGACTCGGTGACGGCGTCGACGACGAGGTGGATCGACGACACGCTCTGGCCCGGGGCGCCGGCGACGAGGCCGGGGGCATCCCAGCTCTCCGCGCCATCGGCCGGCCAGAGCCGCTCGGTGACGGCGAGCACGTCGGAGAGGGCGTACGGCATGCCTGCCAGCCTAGCGGCGGCCGAACGGCCAGAACCGGCGCTTCGGCTTCGGCGCGGGCTCCTCCTCCGCGGGCGCGGGCTCGTTCGGCGGCGGCTCTGCGGCGAGTGGGGCAGGCGGGGGTGGTGGGGCGCTGACGAGGTCGTCGATGCCGTCGAGCTCGTCGAGGTCCTCGGATTCGAGCGCAGGAACCGGAACCGGTTGCGGCTCAGGTGCAGGCTCGGGCTCTGACCTCTCGGCCTCAAGCCGCTCGGCAGAGAACACGGCGAAGACCTTCGTCGAGACGTCGGTGAATTCCTGGCCGGCGTCGGCGTCGAACGCCGCGGCGATCGCTTCAGGGTCGACCCAAGGGTCGAAGACCGGCGCCGGGTCGAGCGGGGCGCGGGCAGGCAGCGCCCAGTCGATGAGGACCGGGTCTGACGGCTGTTCCTGCTCTGGCTCGGCTGACGCCTGCAGTGCCTCCGTCCGTTCGATGCGCGCCGAGTGAGCGGCGAGCAGCTCCGGCGAGATGACCGGGATCTGCCCCGTGCGCTCGATGAGCAGCTGCTCGAGCTCGTTCATCGCCCCCAGGGTGTCGCCGGTGCGGTCGAGGCGTCGCGTGATCGCGGTGACCTCCGGGTCATCGCCCATGCCGGGGTCGCCGGATCGCGACACGCCGTCCCCATTGCCGCCTTTTTCCACGTGATCAGCCTATCGGCCGGGCATCCGTACTCCCTTGGAACCCGCGCGCCCGCAGCCGCGCCTGCGCCGTAACCTTGGTGTCGTGGGTGCGCTGATCGAGACTCCGTACGAAGACCTGCTGCGCGACGTCATGGCGACGGGAGCGCACAAGAGCGACCGCACCGGAACGGGCACGCGCAGCGTGTTCGGGCGACAGCTGCGCTTCGATCTCGCTGAGGGCTTCCCGCTCATCACCACGAAGCGCGTGCACTTCAAGTCGATCGCCTACGAGCTGCTCTGGTTCCTCAGGGGCGAGAGCAATGTGCAGTGGTTGCGCGACAACGGGGTCACCATCTGGGACGAATGGGCGGATGCCGCAGGCGAGCTCGGCCCGGTGTACGGGGTGCAGTGGCGCTCATGGCCCACCCCTGACGGCCGTCACATCGACCAGATCAGCCAGGTGATCGAGCAGCTGAAGACCACGCCCGACTCGCGCCGCATCATCGTGAGCGCCTGGAACGTCGGCGAGCTCGACCAGATGGCGCTCATGCCGTGCCACGCGCTGTTCCAGTTCTACGTTGCCGACGGCAAGCTGAGCTGCCAGCTCTACCAGCGCAGCGCCGACCTGTTCCTCGGCGTGCCGTTCAACATCGCGAGCTATGCGCTGCTCACGCACCTGGTCGCCCAGCAGACCGGCCTCGAGCTCGGCGACTTCGTGTGGACTGGCGGCGACTGCCACATCTACGACAACCACGTCGAGCAGGTCGCCGAGCAGCTGACGCGCGACCCGTACCCGTACCCGACGCTGAAACTGAACCGGAAGCCGGAGTCGATCTTCGACTACGCCTACGAGGACTTCGAGGTCGTCGGCTACCAGCACCACCCGACGATCCGCGCCGCGGTCGCGGTGTGAGCACTTCGCTCGCGCTGATCTGGGCGCAGACCACGACGGGCGTCATCGGCGGCGAGGGCGACATCCCGTGGCACATCCCCGGCGAGCAGCGGCGCTTCAAGGAGTTCACCCTCGGCGGCACGGTCATCATGGGCCGCAAGACATGGGAATCGTTCCCCGCGCGCATCCGGCCGATGCCGGGGCGCGACAACATCGTCGTGACGCGCAACGCGGCGTACGACGCGCCCGGGGCTCTCGTCGTCGGCTCGGTCGAGCAGGCGCTGGCCGCCGCCGACCCGGCGAAGCAGCTGTGGTGCATCGGGGGCGGCGAGATCTACGCGCAGATGATCGGGCTCGCCGACCGGCTCGAGGTCACCGAGGTCGACATCGACGCACCGGGCGACGCGTTCGCTCCCCCGATCGGCGACGACTGGCGGCAGGCATCCGTCGACCCGGAATCGGGCTGGCATGAAAGCCCGGAGGGCCTGCGCTACCGGTATGTGAGCTACTTGCGGTAAGCGGACGAGCCCAGCGACACGGCGGCGGCGATGCCGATCACGGTGCCCACCAGGGCGATGAGACCGACGACGGACCAGAGCACAGCTTCGACCATGACCTCAGTATCTCAGACACCTTGACGAACGCAGGCGCACGGCGGTTGAGTGACGACATGACGGATGCCGCAGGGAAGCGCGTTTACGAGGTAGATGAGGTCGTTCTGGGCTGGAAGCCCGCGGAGTCGGCAGACGCCGCGCTCGAGTGGGTGCTGCAGCGCATCGATCGGCTCGCCGCGCCGCTGACGCTGCTGACGGTGCTGGACGCGAAGAAGAGCTACGACGACGAGCAGCGGGCGCAGATCCAACGGGACGCCGAGGCCGTCGCAGGCGAGATCGAGAAGAAGCATCCCTCGATCACCGTCACCACCCGGATCGTGGAGGGCGATCCTCCGCAGGTGCTCGCGGGGCTCACGAGCCCGGAGAAGCTCGTCGTGGTCGGCACCGACCGGCGGCGCGGGCTGTCGCTGCGCTACGCGTTCTCCTTCGGCGCCCGCCTCGCGGCGCGCGCGAACGGGCCGGTCGCGCTCATCCCCCATGGTGAAAGCGAACTCGGCACGGGCGTCGTGGTGGGCGTCGATGGCACGCCGGCATCACTCGCCGCAGCGCGGGTGGCGGCGCGCATCGCGCTCGCACGCGGCGGCGAGGAGCTCGTCATCGTGCACGTCTGGCAGGAGCCTACCCCGTGGCAGGACGCCTATCTGCCGCCGGACGACGGCTTCCTCGAGTCGCTGCAGAAGGTGCATCAGGACGTGCTCGACGAGTCGGTGGCACAGTTCGCCGAGGACTGGCCCGAGCTCGTCATCACCAAGAAGCTCGTGCACGGCCTCGCCCCGTGGGGGCTGCTCGACCAGGCGGCCCGCGGCTCGCTGCTCGTCGTCGGCACGCGCTCGTCGCGCGGCATCCAGCGTTTCTTCCTCGGTTCGGTCAGTCACACGGTCGTGCTCAACCTCGAAGGGCCGACCATCGTCGTTCCGAACAAGTAGCCCGTCATGACCGCCCGCACCGATGCGCAGGAGGACCTCCTGTCGATGCGGCACAAGCCACTGCACCTGCTCAAGTACCTCGATGAGAATTCGGGGTTGCCGGGGCCGCGCGCGAATCTGACCCTCGTCGACGCGTTCGCGGACGTCGCGCCCGAGGAGATCGTGTGGCAGCTGACCGGCTCCCCCGACGAGTTCCGACGGCTGTGCGCTGCCGCGGCCCTCGGGCGGCTCTACGTCGAGCGTCCTGACGATCCTGCGGTGCTCGCGCGTCTGACCGAGCTCGCGTCCGATGACAACTGGCGGGTTCGCGAGGGCGCGGCGATGGCATTGCAGCGCATCGGCGACGCGTCGCCCGAGCTGCTGAGGGATCTGGTCGACGGATTCCTGGCAGGGCACCCGCGTGTCGTACGTGCCGCCGTGGCGGGCATCTGCGAGCCGCGTCTGCTGCGCACGCCGGAGATGGCGGATGCCGCACTCGACGCCTGCCTGCGCGCGACCGACCGCCTGCAGGCGGTGCCGTTCGACGAGCGCCGGCACGAGGACGTGCGCACCCTGCGGCAGGCACTGGGCTACTGCTGGAGCGTCGCGATCGCGGCCGCGCCGGAGCGCGGCCTGGCCGAATGGCGCGAGCTCGAGACCCGCGCCGCAAGCGACGTCGACCTCGTATGGATCGTCGCCGAGAACCGCAGGAAGGCGCGGCTGCAGCGCCTGCTTGCCCGCTGAGGTGGGCCCTGCCGGGCTCGAACCGACGACACCTGCGGTGTAAACGCAGTGCTCTACCAACTGAGCTAAAGGCCCTCGGCTCGATTCTACGGGCGACGGCCGGCGAGCTCGGCGCAGGCGATGCAGAGCGTCGCGGTCGGCCTCGCCGCGAGGCGGGCCGGCGCGATGGGGCTCCCGCACCTCGCGCACACGCCGTAACCTCCCGCGGCGAGGCGCGTCAGTGCGGCATTCGTCGCCGCGATCTCCGCCTCGATCTCGTGACGGATGCCGGTGAGCCGCGACCACTCGCCGGAGACGGGAGCGCCGTCGGGATCGTGCTCGTCGTCGGTGCTGGCATCGCGCAGGCCGCCGAGGGCGGCCAGTGCGTCATCGAGCGCGGATGCCCGCGACTCGAGCTCCGAGAGCCGGCTGCGCAGCATCCGTTCGATCTCATCCCGTTCGGTCATCGTGAACCATTCTCGACCTGGCAATCTCCGCAATGTCCCCCGAATGGGGTTGAGGCAGAGCGCGAGAGGCGGAAACGTGGCTGTCTCCTGAACGCCAGCGGAAGGAAGCTCCATGCTCACCCTGACCGAGAACGCCAGCACCGTGGTCAAGTCCCTCGCCTCGCGCGGGGGCACCAGTGAAGAGGCGGGGCTGCGCATCAGCGCGGCGGCGCCCGAGTCCCGTGAATACGCCGTCGAGGTGGCTCCCCAGCCCGCCGAGGCCGACACCGTCGTGGAGGCGGGCGGTGCGCGCGTCTTCCTCGAGCCGAACGCCGCACTGTCGCTCGACGACAAGGTGCTCGACGCCGACGTGAGCGAGCAGGGCAACGTCCGCTTCTCCATCGCAGAGGCGGTCTAGCCCTTAGCGCCGCAAGGCACCCGGCCTCGGGAATCCGAGGTCCTCGACAAGGTCACCCAGCGCCCGGTCCAGTTCGGCACCGGCCTGGGTGACCTTGTTGGTTCCGAAGCTGCGCAGCCGAGCGCTCGGCAGCTCGAAGGCGAGCACCGTGCCCGCGTCGGCCGCAGCGTGCGCCTCGAGGCGCAGCGGGCTGTAGAGCACGGTCGCCGGGTCGTGCCGGAACAGCCGGGCGCCGATCGCATGGTTGACGATGAGCCACACCGCGCTCGGGCGGCCGCTGCCCGCCGCGGCCAGCAGTTCGCCGGGCCGGGACGACCACACGCGCACGAAGCCGCTCGGCGACTCCCACGCCAGAGCGCGGGTGAACGACTGCCAGTCGCCGTCCTCGGCGAGGCGGGCGAGCGCCGCGGCATCCGTCAACTCCGGCACCGCGCCCTCGAAGGCGGCGACGAGCGCCTCGAAGCGGGCATTCGTGACGAGCTCGATGCGACGGGCCGTGTATTCGGTGATCCGTTCCTGCGCGTCGTAGCTCATCCCTCCATCCTTGCGTAGCGTCGATGGCATGACGGATGCCAGTGCACGAGGCGCCGGCCCGACGCGGGACCAGCTCATGTGGGTCCTCCAGCTCGTCGGCGGCGATGCGGTGACCGAGATCAGACCGCTCAAAGCCGGCGGTTCGCCGTGGCTGATCGGCTGGGGCGATGCGTCTGCGGGCGGCCGAGCCGTGCTGCGCGTCGGCACCGCTGCGGAGGCTCGGGTGCAGGCACGCGCCGAGACCGCGATGCCGATCGCCGACGAGCACGGGGTGCCGGTGCCGGATGTGCTCGGCTCGCGTATCTCGGATGAGGAGTCCCTGCTGCTCATCGAGTGGATCGACGGGTCGAGCTCGCAGCCGGTCGAGCCCGACCCGGCGCGGCTCGAGGCGCTGGGCGCCATGGCTGCCGTGATCTTCCGCGCGGACCTCGGCGACATCGAGCTGCCCCACGTGTCACGGCCCATCGACGGCGTCGACTTCGACGCGCTGCGCACCGCGTCACCGCACCCGCTTCTCGAGCGCGCGGCCCGGCGGCTCGATGGCATGCATCCGGAGAGCCCCACCGGACTCGTGCACGGCGACCTGTGGCCGGGCAACACACTCTGGCGCGACGGTGAGATCGTCGCGGTCATCGACTGGGACTGCGCTGGCCGGGGACCGGCGGGCGTCGACCTCGCGTCGCTGCGCCTCGATGCCGCGTTGAGCTGGGGGCCTGAGGCATCCGATCACGTCCTCGCCGGGTGGGAGCGCGAAGCCGCAGAGCCCGCGCAGGACGTCGCCTACTGGGACGCCGTGGCGGGCGTCAACACACCGCCGGATCTGGGGTGGTTCGTCGAGACGACCATCGAGGCCATCGATCGCCCCGACCTCACCCGCGAGGTGATGATGAAGAGGCGGGACGCCTTCCTGAGCGACGCGCTCGAGCGCCTGGGCTAGTGGGCTAGGACAGGGCGCGGCGCGCGGCCAGCTGCTCAAGCGCGGCGCGGTAGGCGGCCAGCGGCCGGGCCTCCCCCGGGGCCGAGATGAAGCTCGCCCTGATCACGCCCTGCTCGTCGATGACGAAGGTCGCGCGGTTGGCGAAGCCCGCCTCGGCGAGGAACACCCCGTAGTCCTTCGCGACGGCGCCGTGCGGCCAGAAGTCGGCCAGCAGCTGGAATCCGTAGCACTGCGTCTCCGCCCAGGCGCGCAGCGCCCACTTCGAGTCGACCGAGATGCCGATCAGCTCGACCGACGCATCGTCGAAGAGGCTCAGATTGTCGCGCAGCTCGCACAGCTCGCCGGTGCACGTTCCCGAGAAGGCCAGCGGAAAGAAGACGAGCGCCACAGCTTTCCGTCCGCGGAAATCACTCAAGCGAACAGGCTCGCCGAACTGGTTGGGAAGCTCGAAATCGGGGGCCTGGGTGTCGTTCTCCAACGCCATGCGCGTAAGCCTATGCCCGGCCCCGCCGGTGGGCGCCAGCATGTCGTGCGCACTACTAGGCTGAATGCCGGTGCCGTGTCGCAACCCGACAACGCTGCGCCCCACACAGGTACTGACCGGCACAAGGAAGAGGTCGAAGTGACTGTTAACCACCAGGATCCGTATTCGGTGACTCCCGTCGATTCGGACCCCGAGGAGACCGCCGAATGGCGTGATTCCCTCGATGGACTGGTGAAGAGCGCGGGCCCCGAGCGCGCCCGCGAGATCATGATCAGCCTGCTCGGCCGCTCCAAGGAACTCCACCTCGGCGTGCCCCAGGTGCCCACCACCGACTACATCAACACCATCTCGGCCGAGGACGAACCCGACTTCCCCGGCGATGAGGAGCTCGAGCGCCGCTACCGCCGCTGGCTGCGCTGGAACGCCGCGATCACCGTGCACCGCGCGCAGCGCCCGGGCGTCGGCGTCGGCGGCCACATCTCGAGTTACGCGTCCTACGCGTCGCTGTGGGAGGTCGGCTTCAACCACTTCTTCCGCGGCCAGGACCACCCGTCCGGCGGCGACCAGCTGTTCCTGCAGGGCCACTCGAGCCCCGGCGCATATGCCCGTGCGTTCCTCGAGGGCCGCATGACCGAGCAGGACCTCGACGGATTCCGGCAGGAGAAGTCGCGCGCCCCGCACGGCCTGCCCTCCTACCCGCACCCGCGCATGCTCAGCGAGTTCTGGCAGTTCCCGACCGTGTCGATGGGTCTCGGGCCGATCAACGCGATCTACCAGGCATCCTTCAACCGCTACATCGCGAACCGCGGCATCAAGGACAACGACTCGCACGTCTGGGCGTTCCTCGGCGACGGCGAGATGGACGAGGTCGAGTCGCGCGGTGCGCTTCAGCTCGCCGCCAACGAGGGCCTCGACAACCTCACCTTCGTCGTCAACTGCAACCTGCAGCGTCTCGACGGCCCGGTGCGCGGCAACGGCAAGATCATCCAGGAGCTCGAGAGCTTCTTCCGTGGCGCCGGCTGGAATGTCATCAAGCTGATCTGGGGCCGCGAGTGGGACGACCTGATCGCCCGCGACACCGACGGCGCGCTGCTGAACCTGTTCAACAACACGCCCGATGGGGACTTCCAGACCTACAAGGCCGAGAACGGCGCCTATGTGCGCGAGAACTTCTTCGGCCGCGACCCGCGCGCGCTCGAGCTCGTCAAGGACTACAGCGACGACCAGATCTGGGCGCTCAAGCGCGGCGGTCACGACTACCGCAAGATCTACGCGGCTTACAAGGCTGCGGTCGAGCACAAGGGCCAGCCGACGGTCATCCTCGCGCACACCATCAAGGGCTACGGCCTCGGGCCGCACTTCGAGGGCCGCAACGCGACCCACCAGATGAAGAAGCTGACCCTCGAGGACCTGAAGCTCTTCCGCGACACGCTCGACATCCCCGTGACGGACGAGCAGCTGAACAACGGCGATCACTGGCTGCCGCCCTACTACAACCCCGGTCCCGAGGACGAGGCCATCCAGTATCTGCTCGAGCGCCGCCGGGCGCTCGGCGGCTTCCTGCCCGAGCGTCGCTCGAAGTACACCCAGCTCGAGCTGCCCGACGACAAGGCCTACGCGATCGCGAAGCGCGGTTCCGGCCAGCAGGAGGTCGCCACCACGATGGCGTTCGTCCGCCTGCTGAAGGACCTGCTGCGCGACAAGAGCTGGGGCCCGCGCATCGTGCCGGTCATCCCCGACGAGGCGCGCACCTTCGGCATGGACGCGTTCTTCCCGAACGCGAAGATCTACAACCCGCGCGGCCAGCACTACACCTCGGTCGACCGCGAGCTGCTGCTCTCCTACAAGGAGAGCCCGCAGGGCCAGCTGTTCCACGTCGGCATCAACGAGGCCGGAGCGACGGCGGCGTTCACCGCCCTCGCCACGTCCTACGCGACGCACGGCGAGCCGTTCATCCCGGTCTACATCTTCTACTCGATGTTCGGATTCCAGCGCACCGCCGACGCGTTGTGGGCGGCGGGCGACCAGCTGGCGCGCGGCTTCCTGATCGGCGCGACCGCCGGCCGCACCACGCTGACCGGCGAGGGCACGCAGCACATGGACGGGCACTCGCCGATGATCGCGGCGACCAACCCGGCCGTGGTCGCGTATGACCCGGCATACGGTTACGAGATCGGCCACATCGTGCGCGCCGGCCTCGAGCGCATGTACGGCGGCACACACCCCGAGCCGAACGTCATGTACTACCTGACGGTCTACAACGAGCCGATCGTGCAGCCTGCGGAGCCCGAGAACCTCGACGTCGACGGCGTCGTCAAGGGCATCTACAAACTTCAGGACGGCCCCGCCGACAAGGCCGTGAAGTCGCAGATCCTCGCCTCGGGCGTCGCCCTGCCCTGGGCCCTCGAGGCGCAGCAGATCCTCGCCGACGAGTGGGGCGTCTCGGCCGACGTGTGGTCGGTGACGAGCTGGAACGAGCTGCGCCGCGACGGTCTCAAGGCCGAGGAGCACAACTTCCTGCACCCCGAAGAGCCGGCCTGGAAGCCCTATGTCACGGCGAAGCTCGCCGAGGCCGAGGGCCCGATCGTGGCCGTCACCGACTTCACCCACGCGGTGCCCGACCAGATCCGCCAGTTCGTGCCGAACCGCTTCGCGACGCTCGGCGCCGACGACTTCGGCTTCTCGGACACGCGCGCGGCGGCCCGGCGGTACTTCTACATCGACAGCCACTCGATCGTCGTCCGCACCCTCGAGCAGCTGGTCGCCGAAGGCAAGGTCGACCCGTCGGCCCCGCTCCAGGCCATCCAGCGCTACGAGCTGTTCAACGTGAACGCCGGGACGTCGGGCAACGCCGGCGGTGACGCCTAGGGTGGCGCCGCGCCGCACCAAGGACGAGACGCTCGCCTGGCTCCGCAAGATCTCGGGCGAGCTCTCCAGCGCGACGCTGAAGCGACTGGAGGACACCCTCCCCTGGTTCAGCGAAATGCCCCCCGGCCGCCGCTCGGCGGTCGGGCTCGTGGCCCAGGCCGGCATCACCTCGTTCATCCAGTGGTTCGAGGACCCGACGGCGACACCCTGGGTCGCCTCCGATGTGTTCGGCGCCGCGCCGCGTGAGCTGCTGCGCTCGATCAGCCTGCAGCAGACGCTCCAGCTGATCCGCGTGGTCGTCTCCGTCGTCGAGGACCGCGCGAAAGACGGCGGCGAGCTCGTGCGCGACGCGATCCTGATCTACTCGCGCGAGATCGCGTTCGCTTCCGCGGACGTGTACGCGCGGGCCGCAGAATCACGCGGACTGTGGGATGCCCGGCTCGAGGCGCTCGTCGTCGACTCGATCCTCACCGGCGAGTACGACGACGAGCTGCCGAGCCGCATCGCCGCCCTCGGCTGGCACGGCCGCGGCGAGGTCTCCGTGCTCGTCGGCACGGCGCCCCGCATGCTCGACGTCGACCAGATCCGCCGCACGGCGCGCCACCTCAAGGCCGACGTTCTGATCGGCGTCCAGGGCAGCCGGCTCGTGGTCGTGATCGGCCGGGCGGGCCCTGCCCACCAGGCGGAAGACGATGAGGCCGCGACCGCGCCAGCGCCCATCGGATTCCTCGAGATCGCGACGCAGCTCGAGCCGAACTTCGGCCAGGGCTTCCTCGTACTGGGCCATGCTGTGCCGAGCATCGTCGACGCGTCGAAGAGCGCCAAGGCCGCCCTCGCGGGCTTCGCCGTCGCGAAGGCGTGGCGCAACTGCCCGCGGCCGGTGCACGCCGACGACCTGCTGCCCGAGCGCGCCTTCGCGGGCGACCCGCTCGCCCGCTCGACGCTGGTCAACCGCATCTACCAGCCGCTCAAGGCGCATTCCCCCGAGCTGCTGAACACGCTGTGGAGCTACCTCGACAACGGCCGCAGCCTCGAGGCGACCGCCCGCGAGCTGTTCGTGCACCCGAACACCGTGCGCTACCGGCTCAAGCGCGTCGGCGACGTGATCGGCTGGGACGCGACGGGGGCGCGAGAGGCGCTCATCCTGCAGTCGGCGCTGATCATCGGCGCGATCGCCGAACCCGATGGCAACAGCCGCCGCAGGGGCCTGAGGTAGTAGAACCCAGACAAAGGATCCGGGGATTCTTGATCTGGTTGTTCCACAAGACCGGGTCGAGGTCTTCCGAAAGGATGGACAACGTGATCGTCTTCGTCGCGCCCGGCCAGGGCTCCCAGACCCCCGGTTTCCTCGAGCCCTGGATCGCCGACCCCGCCGCGCGCGAGGTCGTCGCGGGTTGGTCGAGCGCCATCGGCATCGACCTCATCACGCACGGCACGGTGAGCGATGCCGACACGATCCGCGACACGGCGATCGCCCAGCCGCTCATCGTCGCAGCAGGCCTCCTGACGGCCCGCGCCCTGCGCGCGGAAGGCGTCGAGATCGGCGCGGTCGCAGGCCACTCCGTGGGTGAGATCACGGCCGCGGCCGTCGCCGGCGTGCTCACCGAAGAAGAGGCGCTCGCCTTCGTGCGCACCCGCGCCCTCGCGATGGCGGATGCCGCCGCCGCGGTCCCCACCGGCATGAGCGCCGTGCTCGGCGGCGAAC
Source organism: Gryllotalpicola koreensis (assembly GCF_039538185.1). Lineage (NCBI taxonomy): Bacteria > Bacillati > Actinomycetota > Actinomycetes > Micrococcales > Microbacteriaceae > Gryllotalpicola > Gryllotalpicola koreensis. The sequence continues at coordinate 232,528 of NZ_BAABBW010000002.1, read as the reverse complement.
CCGACGCGGTGGTCGAGCACATCACGGCCCTCGGCCTCGAGCCCGCCAACTACAACGGCGGCGGCCAGATCGTCGTCGCCGGCGAGCTCGACGCGCTCGCGAAGCTCAGCGAGGAGCCCCTGCGCGGCACCCGGGTGATCCCGCTGCAGGTCGCCGGCGCGTTCCACACCCGCTTCATGGCGCCCGCGCGCAAGACGCTGCGCGCCGCGGCATCCGACTACTCCCCCGCCGACCCGGCGATCACGCTCTGGACCAACAAGGACGGCTCAGCCGTCGCCTCAGGCTCGGCGTTCCTCGATCTCGTCGTCGGGCAGGTCGCGAGCCCCGTGCGCTGGGACCTCGACATGGAGGCGTTCGCCGCAGCAGGCGTCTCGGGCATCATCGAGTTCGCCCCGGCCGGCGCCCTGGTCGGGCTCGCCAAGCGCGGTCTCAAGGGTGTGCCCGCCGTCGCCATCAAGACGCCGGACGACCTTGCCGCGGCGGTCGAGCTCACGGCAGGCGCCTGACCTACCACGCACGGAATGCGCCGTTCACTAAGCTTGTGGGCGGTCACACGACACCATCAAGGAGAATCCACATGGCACTGTCCACCGAAGAAGTCCTCGCCGGCCTGGCCGAGCTGATCAATGACGAGACCGGCATCGCCACCGACTCCGTTCAGCTGGACAAGTCCTTCACCGACGACCTCGACATCGACTCGATCTCGATGATGACGATCGTGGTCAACGCCGAGGACAAGTTCGACGTGAAGATCCCCGACGACGAGGTGAAGAACCTCAAGACCGTCGGCGACGCCGTCGACTACATCGTCAAGGCCGGAGCCTGACCCTTTCCGTCGCACGCGGTCGGCGTCTGACTGACGTCAGAGTCGACCGCGTCGTCGTTTGCGCTCCGCGCGGGGTGGGCAGTTCGTCAGCAACGCAGTAAGGAACATCGTGGGACCGAAGAAGATCGTCGTCACCGGAATCGGCGCGACCACGCCGCTCGGCGGCACCGCTCAGGACACCTGGAAGGCGCTGCTCGCCGGCGAGTCGGGCGCCCGCAGCTTCACGCACGAGTGGGTCGCGCAGTACGAGATCCCCGTGACCTTCGCGGCAGAGGCGCTGGTGCGCCCCGAGGAGGTCATGGAGCGCGTCGAGCTGAAGCGCCTCGACCCGGCTGCGCAGTTCGCTCTGATCGCGGCACGTGAGGCCTGGGCGGATGCCGGCGTGACCGACTTCGATCCCGACCGCCTGCTCGTCGACTGGGCCACCGGCATCGGCGGGGTGTGGACGCTGCTCGACGCGTGGGACACCCTGCGCGACCGCGGCCCGCGCCGCGTGCTGCCCATGACCGTCCCGATGATCATGCCGAACAGCCCGGCAGCCGCGGTGTCGATGAACCTCAACGCCCGGGCCGGAGCCCGCACCGTCGTCTCGGCCTGCGCGTCGAGCACCGAGTCGCTCGCCAACGCGTACGACCACCTGCAGGCCGGTCTCGCCGACATCGTCATCACGGGCGGCTCGGAGTCCTGCATCCACCCCATCACGGTCGCGGCCTTCTCGAGCATGCAGGCGCTCTCGAAGCGCAACGACGACCCGGCCCGCGCCTCGCGCCCCTACGACAGGGACCGTGACGGATTCGTCATGGGCGAGGGCGCCGCGGCGCTGATCCTCGAGACCGAGGAGCACGCGAAGGCGCGCGGCGCGAAGATCTACGCCGAGGTCGCCGGCGGCGGCATCACGAGCGACTCGTACCACATCACCGCGCCCGACCCCGAGGGACTCGGCGCCACCCGCGCTACGAACATCGCGCTGGAGCAGGCCGGCCTCGCGGCATCCGACATCGTCCACGTGAACGCGCACGCCACGTCGACCGGCGTCGGCGACATCGCCGAGTACAAGGCGCTGCGCGCGATCTTCGGCGACCACCTCGACCAGATCGCGGTCACCGCGACCAAGGCGTCGACCGGGCACCTGCTCGGCGGCACGGGCGCCCTCGAGGCCATGTTCACGGTCCTGGCGCTGCACGAGCGCACGGCGCCGCCCACGATCAACCTCGAGAACCAGGACCCCGACATCGCGCTCGACGTCGTGACGTCGCCGCGCCAGCTGCCGGCCGGGGATCTCGCGGCCGTGAGCAACTCCTTCGGCTTCGGCGGGCACAACGCGGTGGTCGCGTTCAAGACGGTCTAGACACCGCAGGCTCACCCCGCGAACGAGTGCAGCCAGATCACCGGGTTGTCATCGCTCGCGTGCCGGAATGCCTCGAGCTCGTCGTCCCACGGTTGGCCGAGGGCCGCGTGCAGCTCGCGGTGCAGGGCGAGCGCGTCGCTGCCCGCGAGCTCCATCGCGTAGCGCATGCGGTCCTCTGAGATGACGATGTTGCCTGCCGTGTCGGTCTGCGCGACGTGGATGCCGAGCGTCGGCGTGTGCAGGTAGCGGGCGCCGTCGGTCGAGGCTGTCGGATCCTGCGTGATCTCGTAGCGCACGTCGTCCCAGCCGCGCAGCGCGCTCGCCAGGGCGGCGCCGGTGCCGGGGTCGCCCTCCCAGTAGAACTCAGCACGCATGGTGCCGCGCAGCACAGGCTGCGGGGCCCACTCGAAGTTCACGGCGCGACCGAGCACCCCGCCGACCGCCCACTCGAGATGCGGGCAGATCGCGCGCGGTGAGGAGTGCACGAAAAGCACCCCGCGGGCCCGTGCAGCGCTGGCCAGCGAAGGTTGTGGCTGTGCAGTTGTGGCCATCATCGCTCCTCCGTTCGTTCCGGTGCGGCTTCCCCTCCGACCGATGAACGGCGTCGATGTCGACAGGGGAATTCTCACATAGCACGGCTTCGAATTCCAAGCGCGTAATTCGAGCGGCGCGCGTGTCGACATTGTCAGTATGCAATTACTCGGTATATACATACTCCATGTCAGTTCGTCAGAGCCTGCTCGCCATCCTCGATCAGGGCCCGTGCTACGGGTATCAGCTTCGTGCAGAGTTCGACCGGCGCACCGGCGGCACCTGGCCGCTCAACGTCGGCCAGATCTACCAGACCCTCGAGCGCCTTGAGCGTGACGGCCTCGTCTCGAAGGGCGCGAGCGACCGCGAGGGCCGCGCCTATTACGAGATCACGGATGCCGGGCACGAGGCCGTCGCGAGCTGGCTCTCCTCCCCCGTCGAGCGCCAGACCGCGGCACGTGACGAACTGGCGATCAAGCTGGCGGTGGCTGCCACCCTTCCCGGCGTCGAGCTCGCCGATGTCATCCAGGTGCAGCGCACGGCGGCGCTCGCGCTGCTGCGGGACCTCACCCGCACCAAGGACTCCATCGATGAGCCCACGTCGCCGGAGGATCTCGCGTACCTGCTGCTCGTCGACGCCCAGATCTTCCAGGTCGACGGCGAGCTGCGCTGGCTCGACCACGCGGAGGGCCGCCTGGCGCGCGCCGTCGCCGCGGGCGTGGCCGGGCCGCTGCCCCTCAACACCGAGGTGCCGAAGCGCGGCCGCCCGGCGAAGGCGGTGCAGTCGTGAGCACTCCCCTGCTGTGCCTGGAGGGCATCGCCATGCAGTACGGCAAGGGCGAGGCATCCGTCACCGCACTCTCCGGCATCGATCTCGAGGTGAATGCCGGCGAACTGGTCGCGGTGATGGGTGCCTCGGGCTCGGGCAAGTCGACGCTGCTCACGATCGCGGGCGGCCTCACGACGCCGACGGCGGGTGAGGTCATCGTCGGCGGCACCTACCTGTCGACGCTCGCAGTTCACGGGCTCGCCCAGCTGCGCCGGCGCTCGCTCGGCTTCGTGTTCCAGGACTTCAACCTCGTGCCGTCGCTGACCGCGCTCGAGAACGTGACGCTGCCGCTCGAGCTCGACGGCTGGCGCGGCACCAAGGCGCGCTCGGCCGGGCATGACGCGCTGCGCTCCGTCGAGCTCGATGATCGGGCGGATGCCTTTCCCGACGATCTCTCGGGAGGGCAGCAGCAGCGCGTCGCGATCGCCCGGGCGATCGTCGGGCAGCGCCGCCTGATCCTCGCCGACGAGCCGACGGGCGCGCTCGACTCGACGACCGGCGAGCTCGTGATGCGCATGCTGCGTCGGCGCATCGACGCCGGGGCAGGCGGCATCCTCGTCACCCACGACTCTCGCCACGCCGCCTGGGCCGACCGCATCGTCTTCCTGCGCGATGGGCGGATCACCGACGCTGTGCGCCGGGACACCCCTGAGCAGCTGCTCGCCGCCTCCGGGCGGCACCTGTGAGCGCGGCATCCGTCGCATTCAAGCTGGCGCGTCGCGGCACCACGCTCTCGCTGCGGCATGCGGTGCTGATCGTGCTGATCGTCGCGCTCCCGGTCGCCGGGCTCTCCGCCTTCGTGCTGCGTTTCCAGAGCCAGCTGCCCACCGTTCACGAGTCGATCGTGAGCCGCCTCGGGCAGACGCAGAGCGTGCTGACCGTGGTGCGCTCGCCCGACCCCACGGCACGGCAGTACCAGTTCGACCTGCTCGACCTCAACGGCGCGACCGACGACAAGGGAAACCTGCTGCACCCGGACACGGGGAAGCTGATCGACCCGCACACGCTGCTGCCGCCGGGCACCCGGGTGCTCGGCATCGCGGACTCGACGGCCCGCGTGCAGTCGAGCGCCGGGCAGCTCAGCCTGCCGGTCACCCTCGGCCCGACATCCGACCGCTCATTCCACGGCCTCTTCGACCTCACGGCGGGGCGGGCGCCTCGGACGGCCCAGGAGATCACGGCGACACAGGCCGCACTCGACAGGCTCGGCGTACGTCTCGGCGACAGCGTTGACCTCACCCAGCCGGTCAACCGGTCGTTCACGGTCGTCGGAGTGCTCGCCGATCACCGCCAGCCCTCGTCGCGCGCCGCCCTGTATCTGCCCACGGGCAGCTATGACGGCACCACCGCGCAGCCGAGCCTGCGGGACGAGCGGTTCTTCCTTCCCGACGTCGATGTGAGCTGGGCGCAGTCCGCCCGCTTCAATCACGCCGGCGTCACCGTCTGGTCCCGAGCTCTCGTCGCGCATTTCGGGCCGCCGGACAGCGACTGGACGCTCAACGCCGGCATCTACCTGATGGAGTTCGGCTTCGCCGCAGCCCTGGTGGCGTTCATCATCGCTCTGCTGGCAGGGTCGGCCTTCAGCATCGGCGCAAGATCCCGGCAGCGCGCGCTGGCCGTGGTCGCGGCGACCGGCGCTTCTCGGCGACTGCTGTTCGCCCTCATGCTATGCACCGGCGCCATCGTCGGGGCCGTCGCCGGTGCGATCGGCGTCGGGCTCGGCATAGCGGCCGGGTCGGCGTGGTTGGCGCTCACCGCCGACGGCACCATTCGGCACTACGCCGGCTACCACCTGGTCTGGTGGGCGCATGCCGCGGTCCTCGGCTACGCCGTGCTCGCCGGGATGATCGCCGCGGCGGTGCCCGCGATCGGCGCATCGCGCGCTGACACGGTCGCCGCGCTGCGCGGAACGCGCAAGCCGCTGAAGCCCAGCCGCCGACGGCCCGTGGTGGGAGCCATCATCGTGGCCGCAGGCGTCGCGCTGAGCCTTGTCTGCGGTCTCTTCAACGCCTATCTGCTCACCTTGCAGTCCGAAGCGGTGACCTTCGGCCCCGGTGCGCATCAGAGCTGGGTCGCGCAGCACCAGACCCGGCTGTCGCAACTCGGCGGCTACAGTCTCGCGGCCGGAATCATCATCACTCAGCTCGGCCTGCTGCTGTGCGCGAGCGTCATCGTGCGCTGGACGGCACGGCTCGTCGGCCGCCTCGGCGTCGGAGCCCGTCTTGCCGGGCGCGACCTCGCGCGAAACCACACGCGCACCGTGCCCGCGCTGGGCGCGATCATGGCAACCAGCTTCATCGCCATCTTCGCTGCGACCCTGTTCGCCTCCCAGAGCGCGACCGACACGGCATCCTGGCAGTACTCCGTGGAGCCCGGCCAACTCTTCATCCCCGCGCAATTCGGGCAGAGTGCCAGCCCGTCGGCTTCCGAGGTGCGCGGTGCCGTCGCCGACGGCATCGGCGCCGCGCGGGTTGCGACGGTCTCGGGAGCCTCGCTTCCACCGGAGACCAGCCCGAGCGACACCGCTCGGTACGCGGATGTCGTGATTCCCCCATCCCAACGGTGCCCCGCGACCAATCCCGATCAGCCGCCGACCGTCTCCTTCAAGGCCAACGACCCGCGGTGCCGGGACTGGAGCGTCAACGGCGTGAACTGGAACGCGGAGGTCCCCCGCATCGTGGTCGGGGACGCCGCCGACCTCACGACGATCTTGGGGCGCACCCCGTCCGTCGCCGCCACGCGCACGCTCGAGGCCGGCGGCGCGGTCGTTCTTCATCGGCAACTGCTGCACGACGAGACGCTGACCATCGGGTACTTCGATGCACAGCATTTCAGCGGATTCGATCCAACGTCCCCGGCGCAGGACCCCGCGACCGTCGATGCCGTCTATCAGCCGGCCGGCCACGACCTCGCCGTGATGGCTGTCGTCGCACCGGCCGCCGCAGCGCGCATCGGACTGCCGACACAGCCGATGGGGACCTTCGTGCAGCCGAAGCACCGGATCGATCAGACCGAGCTCGATGCGCTCAATGGCTCACTGCAGCGCCTGACCGGGGAAGCAGAGGCGAGTGCTCAGTACGATTCTGGGCCGCAGTCGGGAGCGGCCCGTCTCGAGGTCTGGAGCGCACTCGCCGCGAGCGCGTTCCTCGCGCTCAGCGCCGCGGGTGTGGCCCTTGCGCTCGCCCGCAGCGACGGCCGCCGTGACGTCGAGGTACTCGACGCGATCGGCGCGGCCCCGCGCGTCCGGCGGCGCTTTGCGGCGTGGCAGGCGGTGATGATCACCGGCATCGGCATGCTGCTCGGCGCCCTCACCGGCACGATCGGGGCCTTCGCGATCGACGGCACCTCCCGCACCAGCTTGTTCGTGATGCCGTGGGGTGAGACGGCCCTCGCGATCGTCGGAACCACCCTGGTGATCGCGGCGATCTCGTGGCTCACCGGGGGCCGACCGCGCAGCCGCGCCACCAGGAGCGCCATCGCCTGATGAGAGCCCCGCCGAGAAGTGCGAGGTTCGTCAGGCTGCGACGATGCGGAAGATCGGGAAGCCGGAGGCGACCGCGGCGACCTCTTGGTCGCTCGACTTCACCGAGATGCCTTCGAAGAACGAACCCACCTCCCACGCCCATGCCTTCAGGTAGGCACGGATGATCGGCAGCTTCTCGGCATCAGGCACCTCGACAATCGTGAACTCCTCACGCCTCCGGCCGTAGACGAGCGCCGCACGCCCAGCCACCCGGATGTTCCGCACCCATTCGGTCTCGCCCCGCGGCGCCAACAGATACCGTTCACCGTCAAGCGAGAGCGGGTTGACCGGCGTCGTGCGGGGCTCGCCCGATTTGCGACCGCGTACCTCCAGCACGGCTGAGCCGGCCAAGCGGATGCCGCGGCGCGTCAGCCAGCCGACCACGGGATTGAAGACCCGGCTTGTGAAGGCACCGGGCTTGACGTACCGTCGTGGCTCGCTCATGTCAGGCATCCGTTCTCAGAACGCGTGCAGCAGCTCGCCCGCCTTGTTCAGCGCGTTCTTCTCGCCCGCGCGGATCGGCACGGAGAAGCGGTTCTGCTTCGGCGGCAGCGGGCAGTTGAACTGGTAGCTGAACGCGCACGGGGGCAGCACCGCGAGATTGAAGTCCAGCGTGATGGTGCCGTCGGGGTTCGGCGCCACGAACAGGAAGCGGCCGACCGAATAGGTCTCGACGTCGTTGGTCGCGTCGGCGAACACGAGCTGAAGGGCACGGCCCGACTTGAAGGCGGCGAGGTTGTAGGCGATGCCGTCCTTCTCGAAGGTGATCTCACCGGGGATCGCGGTCTCGCGCTCGCCCTCGTCCTTGATGTGCTCGAAGCCGACCGACAGGCCCTCGACCGGGGTGAACGTCGCCGTGATGACCCACGCGGGGTCGTAGTCATAGGCGTCGATGCCCCCGAAGTTCTCGAGGTCCTCCGACTTGGCATCCCACACACGCAGCGCGTACTCGGTGCCCGCCTCGTTCACGATCACGGTGCCCGTGGTGTGGTCGTCGAAGGTGATGGCGCTGGGCTTGTCGCCGTCCTTGGCGGAGAGGATCACCTCGCCGTCGACGGGCTCGCCATCGACACGGATGCCGTCGGCTGCGGTCGCGACCAGCCGCAGGCCCTTCTCGCCGGCGGGCAGCGGGTAGTAGGTGCCCGCGACGCCCCACACGGTCTGGGCGCCCTCGGGGTCGCCCGTGATCCATTGCGTGTTCACGAGGGCAAGACTGCCCTGCGGCTGTTTGACCGACTCCTCGCGGCGGCTGCGGAAGGTGGCCAGGCGCTCTGCGGGGGTGATGGTGTCAGTCATGGGCTCGATCCTAAGTCGGGGCGGCGCGATCACTTCGCATCTGCATACGTGTCGACGGTCGCCACCTGCAACGGGAAGTCGACGGGGAATGTTCCGAACAGCAGCCGCCCCGCCTGCGCGGCCGCGTCACGCACGAGTCGCTCGACCTGCGGCGCGAATCGCTCGGGCGTGTGCACCATGATCTCGTCGTGCAGGAAGAAGACCAGGTGCGGCGCAGTCACGAGGTCGCTGCCCAGCTCGGCGAGCCGCAGGCGCAGCTCGGCCATCCAGCACAGCGCCCATTCGGCGGCGGATGCCTGCACCACGAAGTTCCGCGTGAAGCGCCCCCAGTCGCGCGCCTGCGACCGCGCCCGGCGCTCATCGGCAGCGGAGGCGCCCGGCTGGCTCGCGCGGTCCTGCACCTCGCGCCAGGCTCCGCCCGGGCGGGGCGAGGTGCGGCCGAGCCTGCTCATCACCTGGTCGCCGCGCTCACCCTGCTCGGCCGCCCGATCGACGAGCCCGATCGCCTGCGGGAAGGCGCGGCGAAGCGCGGGCATCAGCCGCGCGGAATCCCCCGTCGTCGCCCCGTACATCGCGCCGAGCATGGCGACCTTGGCCTCGCGACGGCTCGCGACGACACCGGCCGCGACGACCGAGTCGTAGAGGTCGCGGCCGCGCCCGGCATCCGCCATGTTCACATCGGATGCGAGCCCTGTGAGCACCCGCGGCTCCAGCTGCGCCGCGTCGGCCACAACGAGCTTCCACCCCGGATCGGCGACGACCGCACGCCGGATGTTCTTGGGCAGCTGCAGCGCACCGCCGCCGCTCGTCGCCCAGCGGCCGGTCACGACGCCGCCGACGACGTAGTCGGGGCGGAATCGGCCGTCGTGCACCCAGGTGTCGAGCCACGCCCAGCCGTTGGCGGTGAACAGCCGATACAGGTTCTTGTACTCGAGGAGCGGCTCGATGACCGGGTGCTCGAGCTCGCGCAGCTCCCACTTCCTTGTCGAGGTGACGTCCAGTCCGACGCGGCGCAGTGCGGCCAGCAGCTCGGGCTGCGAGTCGGGATTGAGGCGCGGCGCATCCAGCAGCTCGCGGATCTTCGCCGCGAGCGCCTCGAGCCGGGCCGGGTGGCGGCCGTCGGGCGCGCGCGGGCCGAGCGCCTCGGTGAGCACGCGGTCGTGCACGTCGGCGCGCCACGGCATGCCGGTGAAGCGGATCTCCTCGGCGATGAGCGCGCCGGCGGACTCCGCGGCGAGCAGCAGCCGGAGCGGCGCCGGCTGCGTCGCGCCGATCGCCGCCGCCTGCTGCGCCTGGAACTCGCGCACGGGGTCGAGGGCCGCCGCAGGCGCGGATTCGCCGACCTCGAAGAGCGTGGGTGCGCCGGGCGTCTCGGCGGCCGCCGTCGCGATGCGCGCCAGGTCGTCCCACCCGGTCGCCGGCTCATGCGCGAGCTCCGAGTCCGCGGTGAGCAGCGAGGTGCGCAGGATGCGCCGGCACAGCGCCAGGTCGACGCACCGCTCGACGCGCACCCCCGCTGCGAGCAGCGCGGGGTACCACCGGGCCGCGCTCGACCACACCCAGCGGGGATGCTCGGGTTCGCGGCTGCGCACGAATTCCGCGAGATCGGATGCCTCGACCGCGGCGGTCCCGTGCGGCATGGCCGCCGCGTCGAGCTCGGTCGCCGTCACGCCGCCATCGGGCCTGCGGTCGAGGACGATGTGCACGCTTCAAGTATCGAACACATCACCGACATTCACCGCCCGCTGAGCTCCTCCAGCACGCGTGTCGCGAGGGCGGCGGGATTGCCGTTCGCGGTGTCCACCGTGATGCGCTCGTCGGCCCATTGCGCGAGCGCGGCGCGGCGCGGCAACAGCGACTCCCAGGTGGGCTCCGGCAGCGCCGTGTAGGGCCGACGGCGGTGCTCGAGGCGCTGGCGATGCAGTTCGACGTCCGTGCAGACGACCTCGACGAAGACGAGCGGCACGTCGGCCCGGCCGGCCAGCTGGTACCACTGGCCGCGAGCGTAGGCATGGTCGTTGACGGCGTCGACGACCACATGGGCGCCGATGCGCAGATTCGCCTCGGCAAGGGCCTCCGCGCCGAGGTAGGCGGCGAGGCCCACCTCGAAGCTGTTGCGCAGTCCCGCGCGGAGCATCGCGTCCTCGAGCTCGTCGACCGCGAGATGCGCGGCGGGCAGCCGCCTCGCGAGTTCCCCGGCGATGGCGCTCTTGCCGCTTCCTGGCAGTCCCGCCATCGCGATCAGCATGCCCGCCACGCTAGCAAGCGGTGGCACCGTTCAGGCGGCGGTCTCCGCCTCGGCCGCCACCGGCCGGGCACCGCCCGACCAGTACGCCTCTTCCGCAGCACCCGCGAGCGCCGCTTCGACGGCCTCGCCGCCCTGACGGTACGCGCCGCCGAGATCGGATGCCTCGGGCCGCCAGCCACCGAGGAGGCCCCGGCTGAAGAATCCGTTCGCCCTCAGTCGCTCGTCGATCGCGCGCAGCAGCTCGTCGCGATCCTCACTCGGCTCGGGGCGGGCCGGTGCGAACTCGCGCGTCCAGATCGTGGCCGGCGTCGTCGGCGCCGCGCCGTACGCGGCGAGGGCCTTCACGACCGAGTCGACGACGCGCACCGTGTCGATGTCGTCGCGGCCGGGGATGCGCAGCTCGGCGAGGACGCTCCAGTGGCCCGCCGGGGCGAGCTGCGAGCTGTCGATGAGGCGCGACCAGGGCGCGTGCTCGGCGTCGAGGGCGGATGCCAGGCCGGCGGGCACCCTGCCGCGGAATCCCACCCCGACCGCGAGCACGCGGTGCGCGTGCAGCCCGACACCGAGGTCGCGGGCACCCGCCCAGCTCAGCGCCGTCGGCAGCGGGGCGCTCGAGACGCACCAGCGGTACTCGACGGCGCGGCCGTCGGCGAGGATCGCGGTGCGGCGTGCGACGTCGACATGCGCGATACGCGTGCCGAGCCACAGCCGGTTCGGGTCGACGAGCCGCTCGGCGATGGCCTGCCACTGCGCGCCGCTGGCGCCGGCGACGCTCCACGAGAAGCCGCGGGCGTCGGTCTCGGCGGCTGCTGCTCCACCGACCTGAGCGCTCGCGTCGACGAGAAGGTACTCTGCCCCGCGCCTCTCGAGTCGGGCTGCGGCACCCAGACCGGTCGGTCCAGCTCCGATGACCAGGAAATCGACACTCTGTGCAGGCGCACTCTCAAGGTGCGCAGGGCGCTGCGTCATGTTCGTCCTCGAAAAAAGGGGCCATCGGGCGTGTCCCCTGTTAGGAGGACACCATATAGGCATTTCGTTGCACGTATGTGAACTGATGCAACAAATGTCGGGCACGAAACGAGGAGCAAAAGTAGGGCGGGCGGGACTTGAACCCGCGACCCAGGGATTATGAGTCCCCTGCTCTAACCGGCTGAGCTACCGCCCCTCGGTGACGGGGTCCTCCGGGTCCAGCTCGGTCACAGGGTCCACCACCGGCTTTCCACGATACAGACACTCGAAGGTCGTCAGCGTCCGCTCGATGTCGTGCACTTGGATGAGCCGCAGCGATGCCTTCTTCATGCGCCGGAACTCCTCATCGGGCAGCGTCAGGATCTTCGCGAGCTTCGCGGCGAGATCCTGCGCGTCGTCAGGTCGGAACAGGAATCCGTTCTCTCCGTCATGGACGAGGTGCGGCAGCGCCATCGCGTCGGCCGCGACGACGGGCAGGCCGGAGGACATCGCCTCCATCGTGACGATCGACTGCAGCTCGGCCGTCGACGGCATCGCGAGCACGTCGGCGCGCGTGTAGGCCTTCTTGAGGTCGGCGTCCGACACGAGGCCGGCGAACGAGACGCGCTCGCTCACGCCGAGCTGGGCGGCCAGCCGCTCGAGGTGATGCCGCTGCTCGCCGTCTCCGACGATCTCGAGCGACCACTCGAGGTCCGTCGGCAGCAGGGCGACGGCGCGCACCAGCACCTCGAGGCGCTTCTCGCTCGTCACCCGCCCGACGAACACGATGCGGTTGCCGCGGTGCTCGAAGTCGGGCGTGTAGTCCGAGACCCGCACCCCGTTGCCGATCGCGTGCACGCCGGTGATCCCGGTCGCCTCTTCGAGGTAGTCGGCGGCGCGCCGAGTGGGCGTCGTCACGGCATCCGCCCGCTTTAGAATCCGCTTCGCGTCCCACCATGCCCACTTGAGCAGGACCGGCTGCAGCGGCTTCGGCAGCGTCGTGTGCTCGATCATGTTCTCGGGCATCGTGTGATTGGTCGCGACGACACGGATGCCCCGCGCCCGCGCCGTGTCGGTGAGCCCGCGCCCGACCACGAAGTGCGACTGGAAGTGCACGGCGTCGGGCTTCACCCGGTCGAGGATGCGGGCGGTGTTGCGGCGGATCGTCCACGGCATCATGTAGCGCAGCCACGGGTGCGGGTACCAGCGCAGGCTGAACAGGCGATGCATGTGCAGGCGCGCACCCTCGTGCATCTCGTCCCACTCACCGGTCTTGAACACGGTGGTGGACGGTGCGATCACGTGCACCGTGTGGCCGCGCTCCACGAGGCCGGCGGCCAGGCGCTCCGCGAAGCGCGCGGCGCCGTTCACATCGGGGGAAAAGGTGTCGCAGCCGAGCAGGATCGTCAGCGGCTGCAGGGGCTCGTCGCTCGAATCGGTCACGTCGTGAGTCCTTGTGGGAAGAACGGGGGATGCCGAGGGGTACGGCGGCCCCAGTCTAGGCAGGTCAGCTCGGCATCTGCGGGTGATGACGCGCCAAGAGGAAGACACCCGCGATCGCGACGGCCCCGGTCACGAGCCACACGGCGATCGTGAGCGGGCCCACCTGCAGAGCCTCGTTGAGGATCGTGATGCCGATCGTCACGGCGACCAGCGGGTCGATGACCGTCAGGCCGGCGATCACCAGGTCGGGCGGCCCCGAGGCGTAGGCGTTCTGCACGAAGTAGGCGCCCAGGGCGACGGCGGCGATGAGCGCGGCCACGCACACACCCGTGAGCAGATCGAACTCGTGCTGCTGCAGGCGGGCGATCACGACCTTTGCGAGGGTCGCGACGAAGCCGTACAGGATGCCGGCGGAGATGACGTACATCAGCGCGCGCATCCGCTTGCGGAACGCGGCGAACATCGCCGCCGCGAGCACGAGCACGCAGCCCAGGATGATCAGGATCTCGACCAGCGCCCGCTCGGTGACGGGCACTTCGCGCGCCTGGAACGCTGCCACGACGACGAACGCCCCGACGCCGGCGACGCACAGGCAGATGGCGAGGATCGTCAGCCGATTCAGCTGATGGTGCATGACCCGCGAGTTGACGACGGCCGTCACGACCAGCGCGAAGGCGCCGAGCGGCTGCACGACGATCAGGGGCGCGAACGCGAGGCTCGTGAGCTGCAGCACGATCGCCGCGCCCAGCATGAGCGTTCCTGTCACCCAACTCGGCCGGGCGAGCAGCGAGCGCAACTGGCCGAAGTCGAGGCCGCCCTTCGCGGCATCCGTCGTGCTCGCATCGTCGACCTTGGTCACGCCGCGATGCTGCAGCTGCGCGCCGAGCGAAAGGAACACCGCGCCGACCAGGGCGAGCGGTATGCCGATGAACTGGCGGGGGTCGAGACTCAGGGGATCGAGCCCGATCGAGGCGGCTGGCACGTGAGAAAGTTACCGGACGCAGCGCCGATATCCTGGGCGAATGGCCGTACTCCCGATCCGAATCCAGGGTGAGCCCGTGCTGCACAGGCCCGCCCAGCCCGTCACCGTGTTCGACGACGAACTGCGCACGCTGGTCGCCGACATGTACGAGACGATGGATGCCGCACCCGGCGTCGGCCTCGCCGGGCCGCAGGTCGGCGTGGACAAGCGCCTGTTCGTGTTCGGTTGGACGGACGACGACGACATCGAGCACCGCGGCGTCGCCATCAACCCGGTGCTCTGGATCCACCCGACTCCCGTCGGCGACGCCGACGAGGAGGAGGAGATCGAGGGCTGCCTCTCGTTCCCCGGCGAGCGGTTCCCGCTGCGCCGCTCCCCCGCCGCGATTCTCAAGGCCGTCGACCTCGACGGCACCCCGTTCGAGATCGAGGCAGAGGGCTGGCTGGCGCGCATCTTCCAGCACGAGTACGACCATCTCGACGGCATCCTGTACCTCGACCGCCTGCCCCGCCCGTTCGACAAGGAGTGGCAGAAGATCAGCCGAAAGCGCGGCTGGGGCGTGCCCGGTCAGGCCTGGCAGCCGGGCGTCGATCAGCTCGAGGGTTGAGCGCGCGCCCGATTTGGAGAGCGCGGTTTCGACCGGTTAAGCTAGTCCTCGTTGCCCGGCCTCCGGGCCGCTTTCCTCGGTAGCTCAATTGGCAGAGCAATCGGCTGTTAACCGATAGGTTCTTGGTTCGAGTCCAAGCCGGGGAGCATCTGACCGGAAGGTCACGCTCCCAGCGCCTTCGCCAGGCGCGACACGTACGGGTGGTCCGGATTCCGGAAGACGTCGTCGATCTCCCCGTACCCGACGATCACGCCGTCGTGCACGATCGCGACCTTCGCGCCGAGCTGCCGCAGCACCGCGAGGTCGTGGGTGATGACGAGGCCCGCGAACCGCGGGTCCTGCCGCAGCTGCGTGATCACCCGCAGCACGGTGTCACGCACGGTCACGTCGATGCCCGCGGTCGGCTCGTCGGCGATCAGCACGTTCGGCCCGAGCACGAGCGCGCGGGCCAGGGCGACGCGCTGGCGTTGCCCGTCGGAGAGCTCGTAGGGGTACTTCTCCATCACGGCGAGGGGCAGGCTCACCGCGTCGAGCACCGTCAGCGCGCGGTTCTGCGCTGCCTGAGGGTCGAAGCGCTTGTCGCGGGCGAAGATCGGCTGCTGCAGCAGCTCGGCCACTGTCGAGCTGCGCTCGAGCCGGTCGTTGGCGTCCTGCGCGAGGTACGCGGTGTGGAACGTGAGGCGGTTGCGCTTGGCCTGCGAGATGGTGCGCAGGGCGACGCCGTTGACGAACGCATCGCCGCCGGAAATACGGATGTCGTAGCCGCCGGCCCCCTTTCGCACGAGCTCGCCCGCGAGAATACGCGCGAGGGTGCTCTTCCCACCACCGGACTCCCCCAGCACGCCGAGCACCTCGCCCGCGCGCACCTCGAAGCTCACCCCGCGCAGCGCGTAGCCGCTGACGCGTCCCTTCGTGCGGTACTGCGCCGAAAGGTCCTGAACGACGATCGGGCTCGCCTCGCCCGCCGGGTGCGTCTTCACCTTCCCGAGCCTACTGAGCCGCGGCGAGCTCCTTCAGCTCGGCCCGCCGTGCCGCCTGCGCCACCGGATCCGGCACGGGCAGCGAGGCGAGCAGCTTCTGCGTGTACGGGTCCTGCGGGGCGCCGAGCACCTGCGCGTTGGGTCCGGACTCGACGATCTCGCCCGTGTGCATGACCGCGATGCGGGTCGCGATCAGATCGACGACGGCGAGATCGTGGCTGATGAACAGCCCCGCGAAGCCGAACTCGGCCTGCAAGCGGGTGATCAGCTCGAGCACGCGGGCCTGCACGGAGACGTCGAGGGCCGAGGTCGGCTCGTCGAAGATCACGAGCTTCGGCTCGAGCGCGAGCGCGCGGGCGAGCGAGACGCGCTGCCGCTGACCGCCGGAGAGCTCGTGCGGGAAGCGCTGCGCGTACTCCTCGGGCAGCTGCACGGCGCCGAGCAGCTCGCGCGCGCGTGACTGGGCGGCGGCCACCGACGGCACCGCGCCGTGCACCAGCATCGGCTCGGCGATCGCGTCGCCGATGGTGAGCAGCGGGTTGAAGCTCGACGCCGGGTCCTGGAAGACGAAGCCGATGTCCTTGCGCGCGGGGCGGAAGTCGCGCTCGCGGATGCCGGACATCTCGTGGCCGAGCACCGTGAGCGACCCGCCCGTGACCCGCGTGAGGCCGGCGATCGCGCGCCCGATGGTGGTCTTGCCGCTGCCCGACTCCCCCACGAGCCCGAGCACCTCGCCCGCGCCGATCTCGAGGTCGACGCCGCGCACGGCGCGGAATCCGGCGCGGCCGAGGCGGCCGGGGTAGGTCACTTCGAGCCCCTGGGCGCGCACGACGGCTTCGCCGGCAGGTTGCTCGGCTGGGGCATCCGTCGCCCGCTCGCTCACGCTGAGCCGCGAATGACCGGCGCCGACGCGCGGGACCGCGGCGAGCAGGGACTGGGTGTACGGATGCCGGGGCGAGGCGAACAGCGTCGTGGAATCCGCCTGCTCGACGATCTCGCCCTGGTACATGACGGCCACGCGATCGGCGAGGTCGGCGACGACGCCCATATTGTGCGTGATGAGCACGATCGACGAGCCGTACTCGTCGCGGCACCAGCGCAGCAGCTCGAGGATCTCGGCCTGCACGGTGACGTCCAGTGCCGTGGTCGGCTCGTCGGCGATGATCAGGCTCGGGCCGAGAATGAGCGCCATCGCGATCACGATGCGCTGCTTCTGGCCGCCGGAGAACTCGTGCGGGTAGTAGTCGATGCGTGTCGAGGCCTCCGGGATGCCGACGCGGTGCAGGATCTCGACGGCGCGCTTGCGCGCCTGCCGCCTGCCGACCTTGCCGTGCGCCCGCAGCCCTTCCGCGATCTGCCACCAGATCGGGTAGACGGGATTCAGCGCGGTCGACGGCTCCTGGAACACCATCGCGGCGTCGCGGCCCCTGATCTCGCGCAGCGTGCGCTTGTCGAGGCGCACGACGTCGACTCCGAGCTCGGAGTCGCGGCCGCGCAGCACCACCGTGCCGCCCGTGCTCGCCGTCTCGGGCAGCATGCCGAGGATCGACTTGGCGGTCACGGACTTGCCCGAGCCGGACTCGCCCACGATCGCGACGATCTCGCGCGGAGCGACCGACAGGCTGACGCCGCACACGGCGGCCACGGAGCCGGCGTCGGTCGCGAACCGGACGGTCAGGTCGGTGATGTCGACGACGTCGCTCACGACGCGACCTCCTCTGCCTCGGCTTCGGTGACTTCGCTCGCGGCTCCGCGGCGGCGCAGACGCGGGTCGGCCAGGTCGTTGAGGCTCTCGCCCATGAGCGAGATGCCGAGCGCCAGCAGCACGATGGCGAGGCCGGGGTACAGCGCGGTCCACCAGATGCCGCTCGTGACGTCGGCGACGGCCTTCTGCAGGTCGTAGCCCCACTCGGCCGCGGAGGTGGGCTCGATGCCGAGCCCGAGGAACCCGAGGCCGGCGAGGGTCTCGAAGGCATCCGTGCCGTTCAGCGTGATGATGAGCGGCAGAGTGCGCACCGAGTTGCGCAGCACGTGGCGGAAGATGATGCGCGCGTTGCTCGTGCCGAGGACCTTGGCGGATTCCACATAGGCCTCTGCCTTGATGCGCACGACCTCGGCGCGAACCACGCGGAAGTACTGCGGGATGTAGACGACCGTGATCGAGATGCCCGCGGCGAAGACCCCGTTCCAGAGGCCCGACTGCCCGTGGCTGATCATGATCGACACGATGATCGCGAGCAGCAGGGTCGGGAACGCGTAGATCGCGTCGCAGACCACGACGAGCACGCGGTCGAGCGGGCCGCCGAAGTAGCCGGAGAGCAGGCCCAGCAGCACGCCGAGGATGAGCGACAGCACGACCGCGACGATGATGGCGAGCAGCGCGGTCTGGGATGCCCAGAGGGTGCGGCTCAGCACGTCATAGCCCGCCACCGTGGTGCCCCACGGGTGGGCCGCCGAGGGGGCCGCCTGGCGGGGGAAGATGCCGTTCGCGTCGCGCAGCTGGGCGAAGCCGTACGGGGCGAGGAGCGGGGCGAAGATCGCGACGAGCACGAACACCGCGGTGATGACGATGCCCGTGACGAGCATGAAGCGCTGCACGCCGACGCTCTGGCGCACCTGCTTGGCGATCGGCATGCGGTCGAGCCAGGCGCCGCGCCGCTTGAGGGTGACCGTCGTCATCTCAGTACCTCACCCTCGGGTCGATGAATGCGGCTATGACGTCGACGATGAAGTTGACGACGGCGACGATGACGGCGAGCAGGGCGACGATGCCCTGCACGGCGACGAAGTCTCGGGCCTCGAGATAGTGGTTGAGCTGGTAGCCGAGGCCGTTCCACTCGAAGGTCGTCTCGGTCAGCACGGCGCCGCCGAGCAGCATCGCGATCTGCAGGCCGATGACGGTGATGATCGGGATGAGCGCGGGCCGGTAGGCGTGCTTCGTGACCAGGCGGTACTCGCTCACGCCGCGGCTGCGCGCGGCGGTCACGTACTCGGTGTTGAGCGTGCCGATGACGTTCGTGCGCACCAGGCGCAGGAAGACGCCGGCCGTGAGCAGTCCGAGGGCGACGCCCGGCAGCACGGCGTGCCTGAGCACGTCGCCGACGGCGGCGGGGTCGCCGGTGCGGAACGCGTCGATGAGGTAGATGCCGGTGGGGTGCGGCAGCAGCTGCAGCTCGAGCTCGGTGCCGGTGTCCGCTCGCCCGTCGACCGGCAGCCAGCCGAGCCTGATCGAGAAGACGAGCTTCATCAGCAGCCCGGAGAAGAAGATCGGCGTCGCGTAGAACACGATCGCGAGCACGCGCAACAGGGCGTCGCCCCAGCGGTCGCGGATCCACGCGGCGAGCATGCCGAGCGGGATGCCGACGATGAAGGCGACGATCAGCGCGTAGAAGGCGAGCTCGAGCGTGGCCGTGCCATACGTGACCAGCACCGTCGTCACAGGCTGGTGGTCGGAGTACGTGGTTCCGAAGTCGCCGTGCAGGATGCCGCCGAGGAAGTCGAGGTACTGCACGATGAGTGGGCGGTCGTACCCTGCTGCGTGGATGCGCCGCGCGAGCTCCGCCGGAGCGAGCCGGCCGCCCTGGGCCGCCGTGATGGGGTCGCCCGTGGCGCGCATCAGGAAGAAGACGACCGTCACGAGGACGAAGATCGTGGGGAAGATCAGCAGGAACCGCACCACCAGGTAGCGCAGCAGTCCGCCGCCGCCTCGCAGACTCGCGGCGCCCCGCGGCTGCGCCGGGGCGGGCGCCAACGGCGAGGGGATGGTCTCTGGCGAAGTCGTCATGAACACGGGTCCTTCCGGAGCAGTGCAAGGGGGCGGCCATGCGGCCGCCCCCGAGCACGGTCGTGCTTACTTGCTCAGCGTCGCGTAGCGGAACTTGAACGAGGCGTCGAGCACGGCGCCCTTGACATCCTTGCCGGTCACGACGACCTGAGTGCCCTGCAAGAGCGGGATGGTGTCGAGGTCCTTCGCGACGGCATCCTGGATGTCGCCGATCGTCTTCGCACGGGAAGCCGCGTCCTTGTCGCCCAGCTCCTTGGTGATGAGCGAGTCGACCTGCGGGTTGTCGTAGTGGTTGTGCAGGAAGCCGCCCTGGGGGAAGAACGGCGTCAGGTAGTTGTCCGCGTCGGCGTAGTCGGGGAACCAGCCTCGCTGGAAGACCGGGTAGCCGTCGTTCGGAGCATCCTTCGAGAACTGCACGTTCTCGACGCCCGCGAGGTTGACCTTGAACAGACCGCTCGACTCGAGCTGGTCCTTGATGAGGCCGTACTCGTCACCGGACTGCGGGCCGTAGTGGTCGCTGTTGTAGGTGATGTCGAGCTGCACGGGCGTGGTGATGCCCGCCGCCTTCAGCGCCTCTGTCGCCTTGTCCTTCGAAGGGCCGCCGTTGCCGTCGCCGTAGAGACCCTTGAGCGCGGTGTTCGCGCCCGTCAGGCCGTCGGGAACGTATGAGTACAGCGGCGTGTAGGTGTTCTTGTACAGCTCGCTCAGCGCCTGACGGTCCACCAGGTCGGCCACGGCCGTGCGCACGGCCAGCGCCTTCTTCGGGTCGGCGTCGGGCTGGCCGGTGCCGAAGGGCTGTGTCTTGAAGTTGAAGACGATGTAGCGGATCTCGCCGCCGGGACCGGTGGTGACCGTCACCTTGTCCTTCTGCTTCTTGAGCGCGTCGACGTCCTGTGCCGACAGGCTGCGGTAGGCGACGTCGATGCCGCCGCTCTGCACGTCGAGCTTCAGGTTCGAGGAATCCTTGTAATACTTCGCGATGATCGTGTCGGTCTTCGCGGGCGCGAGCAGGCCCTGGTAGCCCGAGTACTTCTTGTACTCGATGAGCTGGTTGACCTTGTAGCTCGTGATCTTGTACTGGCCGGCGAACGCATCCGCCTTGACGATGTCGTTGTCGGGCGTGAGCTTCGTCGGGCTGAAGACCTGCTCGTCGACGATGAAGCCTGCCTCGCTCGAGAGCACCTGCTCGAAGGTCTGGTCGTTGGCGACCTTGAGATGGAAGTCGACCGTGCTGTCGTCCTTGACGGTGGTGTTCTCGAGGTTGGCGAGCAGCGAGCTCGGACCGTTGCCGCCGTCTGCCCCCGACTTGCCGATCGCCTGCTGGCGATCGAAGGTGAACTTGACATCGGATGCCGTGAGGTCGTGCCCGTTCGCGAACTTGAGGCCCGGCTTGAGCTTCACCTCGAAGGTGTTCGAGTCGACGAAGCTGCCGCTCTCGGCGATGTCGGGCTTCACGTCGGGGCTGCCGTAGGGCGAGTCGAAGAGCAGCGGGAAGACGTTGACCTGGACGGACAGCGAGCCGTTGTCGTACGAGCCGGCCGGGTCGAGCGAGGTGACGGTGTCGGTCGTGCCGATCGTGATGCTCTTCGAGGCAGAGCCGGTGTTGCCGGACTTGCCGCCGGAGCACCCGGTCAGGATGAGCGTCGCCGCCGCGAGGGAGGCGGTCGCCACCAGGAACCGGGCGCGACGAGCCGTAGCGGAATTCATGCCGTTGGACTCACTTTCTTTGTGAGGAACAGGAATGTGGTCGGTACAGCCTAGGACTCGGCTTGTTTCTCGTGCGTTAACCAACCGGCCTGGGCCTACTCGCCGCGCAACCTGCGTCGCTCCAGCTCCAACTCGGCCATCGCCCTGCTGATCGCGATGCGGGTGTCGGAATCCGACGGGTCGGTGCGCTGCAGCCGGCTCTGCAGCTCGGCCTTGAGCGTCACCATGTCCTTCTCGATGAGCGAGGCGACGATCGCCTTCGCCCAGATCTTTGCCGCGTCCTCGCTGCGTTCGGGGATCGGCGACAACGCCAGCTGCTCGACGATCGGGCGGAACTGCTCGGGCAGTTCCGCGCGGATGCGGGCGAACCAGTCCGGCGCACCGAACGCGTCGATGTTCGCCGCGACCGCGCTCTTCACGAGCTCGAGCGTCGGGTTCGAGAAGCGCGCCTGCACGGCCCGGCCCACGAGCTCGCTGCCGACCGCCTCCGGCAGCTGCAGCACGGCCATGAGCGCCTGCCGCTCGGTCGTCGTGATGGGGTCCCTGCCGAGGTCGGCGAGGGTGATCGTCTCCTGAGGCAGCTGCGGTGCGGCATCCGTCGCCTGCCTGCCGCGGTTCGAGAACGCGCGCACCGCCGCCTGCGCCTCGCTCAGCTCGGCGCCGGCCATGCGGGCCAGCTCGCGCGTGTATCCAGGCCGCAGAGCGGGGTCACGGATGCCTGCCACGATCGGCGCCCCCGCGCGCAGCGCGCCGACCCGGCCCTCGACGGTGTCGAGGTCGAAGCGGGTGACCACCTGCCGCAGCATGAACTCGAACATGGGCTTCTTGTCGGCGATCATCTGCGCGACGGCCTGGTCGCCCTTCGCGAGCCGCAGGTCGCAGGGGTCGAGTCCCTCCGGCCCGACGGCGACGTAGGTCTGCGCGGCGATGCGCTGCTCCTGCAGCACGGTGAACGAGCGCTCGGCCGCCTTCTGGCCCGCGGCGTCGGGGTCGAAGGTGAAGACGACCTGCCCTTCGCCGCCCTCGTCGCCGAGCACACGGCGCAGCAGCTTCACGTGATCGGGGCCGAAGGACGTTCCGCAGGTCGCGACCGCGGTCGTGATGCCCGCGAGATGGCAGGCCATCACGTCGGTGTAGCCCTCGACGACCACGACCTGCTTGCCCTTGCTGACGTCGCGCTTCGCGATGTCGAGGCCGTAGAGCACCTGGGCCTTGTGGAAGACCGCGGTCTCGGGCGTGTTGAGGTACTTGGGTCCGTTGTCGTCGTCGAAGAGCCGGCGTGCGCCGAAGCCCACCGTCGTGCCTGTCACGTCGCGGATCGGCCAGATGACGCGGCCGCGGAAGCGGTCGTAGGCTCCCCCGCGGTCGTTCTGCGAGACGAGGCCGGCCGCCGCCAGCTCATCGATGCCGAAACCCCTGCCCTTGAGGTGGTTCGTGAGCTCGTCCCAGCTCTTCGGGGCGTAGCCGACGCCGAAGCGCGCCGCGGCCGCGGCGTCGAAGCCGCGCTCACCCAGGAAGCGCCGGCCGGGCTCGGCGTCGGGCGCGGTGAGTCGGGCGACGTAGAACTCCTCTGCGGCCTTGTTCGCGGCGAGGATCCGGGCGCGGGTGCCGCGATCCTCCTGCGTGCTGCCGCCGTCCTCGTAGGTGAGCTGGTAGCCGGCGCGCGCCGCGAGCCGCTCGACCGCCTCGGCGAAGGTCACGTGGTCGATGGTCTGCAGGAACTTGTAGACGTCGCCGGATTCGCCGCAGCCGAAGCAGTGATAGAAGCCCAGCTGTGGCCGCACATTGAAGCTCGGGCTGCGCTCGTCGTGGAAGGGGCACAGGCCCTTCATCGAGCCGATGCCGGCCGGCTTGAGCGCGACGTACTCGCCGATCACATCGGCGATGTTCGTGCGCGCCTTGACCTCGTCGATGTCGCTGTGACGGATGAGGCCGGGCATGAATTCGATCCTACGGTCGCGGGTGCACGCTACTGCTGCACGAGCCTCTCGAACCAGGCGATCGCGCTCTGGTCGGTGAGGCTCGCGACCTGATCGACGACGGCGCGTTTGCGGCCCGCATCATCGGCCGCCTTCTCCCAGTCCTCGGCGAAGCCGCGGTCGAGATCGCGGGGTCCTGTGGCGAGCAGCGCATCGGCGAGGCCTGTGAGCAGCTCGCGCTGGCGGTGGTAGACGGGCTGACGCTCGTTGTTGCTCATGATGAACGCGGCGGTGAGCCCTTTCATGACGCCGATCTCGGCCGCCTCCTCGGCGGGCACGACCATCTGAGCGCCGTAGCGCGTGAGGCTCGGCCGCGGGTACGCCATGCGGGTCGCGACCGTGGCGTTGCGCGCGAAGCGGCCGATGAGCTGGCTCGTGAGGTTCTTCAGCTGGGCCTGGGCGAGGCGCGAGCCGTTCCACGCGTGGATCCACTGCTCCATCGCCCGCAGCCGCTCGTACGCGGCCTCGAGCTCGTCGCGGGAGAACTCGTCGCCCACCCACTCCTTCACCTTGGCCATCAGGGCGTCGTGATCGGATGCCGAGGCGAGCACGCCTACGTCGATGAACCCGTTCACGATCGCGTCTTCGAAGTCATGCACCGAGTAGGCGATGTCGTCGGAGAGGTCCATGACCTGCGCCTCGATGCACCGCACCCGATCGGGCGCGCCCTGTCGCAGCCACTCGAACACGTCCGTGTCGTCGGCGTAGAAGCCGAACTTCGCGCGCCCCGAGGGGTCGTTGACCGCCTGCTGGATCGGCCACGGGTACTTCGTGCTCGCGTCGAGGCTCGCGCGGGTGAGGTTCAGACCGTAGGGGCGCCCGTCGGGCCCGAACACCTTCGGTTCGAGGCGCGTGACGACCCGCAGCGTCTGGGCGTTCCCCTCGAAGCCGCCGATATCTGCGGCCCATTCGGAGAGCGCCCGCTCGCCGTTGTGCCCGAAGGGCGGGTGGCCGAGGTCGTGCGCGAGGCAGGCGGTGTCGACGACGTCGGGGTTGAGCCCGAGGTTGGTCGCGAGCTCACGGCCGATCTGGGCGACCTCGAGCGAGTGGGTGAGGCGGTTGCGCGCGAAATCGAGGCCGACGGTGGGGCTCAGCACCTGAGTCTTGGCGGCGAGCCGGCGCAGCGCGCTCGAATGGAACAGGCGGGCACGGTCACGGGCGAAGTCGCTGCGGCGGTTGGAGTGCTCCTCGGGCATCCACCGCTCTGTGTCGAACTCCCCATAAGGAGACGGGGCGGTGGGGCGCGGCTCAGCCGC
Organism: Gryllotalpicola koreensis; assembly: GCF_039538185.1. Taxonomy (NCBI): domain Bacteria; kingdom Bacillati; phylum Actinomycetota; class Actinomycetes; order Micrococcales; family Microbacteriaceae; genus Gryllotalpicola; species Gryllotalpicola koreensis. The sequence goes on along the minus strand of NZ_BAABBW010000002.1, from coordinate 208,241 downwards.
CACTGTTGTGCACCTCGGCGGCGGACATGTCGGCGCGGGTTGCGCCATCGAGCTCGCGTGATTCCAGCCAGCGGTCGGGCAGCGACGGCGTGCGCGGACTGCCCTGGCGACCACGCGCGCCCTCGGCGCCTTCACCCGGGTACGGCGCGTCCCAGTCCATCGTCGCGAGCAGCTCGTCGATCTCCGCGAGGCTCGACGAGGTGGCGAGCTTCGCCCGCAGCTCGCCCCCGACAGGGTAGCCCTTGAAGTACCAGGCGACGTGCTTGCGGATGTCGCGGCAGCCGCGCCCCTCGTCTTCGAAGAACTCGACGAGCAACTCGGCGTGACGGCGGAACGCCTGCGCGACCATGCCCAAGGTGGGTTGGGATCTTGATGGATTCAGCCCGGCGCCTTCGTGCCACTCCCCCCGCATCGCTGCGGCGAGATCACCGAAGAGCCACGGCCGCCCCAGGCATCCGCGCCCCACCACCACGCCATCGGCGCCGGTCTCGCGCATCATGCGCAGGGCGTCGTCGGCCGACCAGATGTCGCCGTTGCCGAGCACGGGGATGTCGAGCGCGTCCTTGAGATTCGCGATCGCCGACCAGTCGGCGTGCCCCGAGTACATGTCGGCGGCGGTGCGGCCGTGCAGGGCGACATAGGCGACGCCCGCGTCTTGCGCGATGCGGCCCGCGTCGAGGTAGGTGAGGTGCTCGTCGTCGATGCCCTTGCGCATCTTGACGGTGAGCGGCAGGTGCTCGGCCGCGGCCTTCGCGCTCTCGACGATCTCGCGGAACAGGCCGAGCTTCCACGGCAGCGCGCTGCCGCCGCCCTTGCGGGTGACCTTGGGAACCGGGCAGCCGAAGTTCAGGTCGACGTGGTCGGCGAGGCCCTCGGCAACGATGACGCGCACGGCGTCGCCGACGGTCACCGGGTCGGTTGTGTAGAGCTGCACCGAACGGAAGGTTTCGGACGGGTGGTGGCCGATGAGCCGCATCGTCTCGGCGTTGCGTTCGACGAGCGCGCGGCTCGTGATCATCTCGCTGACGTAGAGCCCCACGCCGAACTCGCGGCAGAGCCTGCGGAACGCCGTGTTCGTGATGCCGGCCATGGGAGCCAGCACGACGGGCACGTCGATCTGGTGCTCGCCCAGCATCAGCGGCGCGGCGGCCTGTGCTTTCTGGACAGCTAGGGTTGCGGTGGACATCTCTCCAAGTTTCTCAGATGGACGCTGAAAGGGTGCGAGCTACGTGGATGACCGTTTCGACGGCTTGATCGGCACGGCGCGAGTAGAGGCGGATGCCGCAGCTCGAGGCCTCGCCGTCGAGGTCGTCTCCCGCCCCGCCGCGAACTCGCTCGCTGAGGCCGCACACGTTCTCGGTATCGAGCCCGGCGGCATCGTCAAGACCCTCGTTGTGAAGCGGCACGACGGCGACTTCCTGTTCGCGCTCGTGCCGGGCGGGCGCAAGATCTCGTGGCCGAAGCTGCGCGCATTGGTCGGCGTCAACAAGCTGCAGCTGCCCGACGCGTCGCTCGCGCTCGAGGCGACCGGCTACGAGCGCGGCACGATCACGCCGCTCGGCTCTGCACGCGAGTGGCCGGTGTATGCCGATGAGACGCTCGTCGGTCAGAAAGTCGCGATGGGCGCGGGCGCCCACGGATATTCGGCGTTCGTCTCCGCCGACGAGCTGATCGCCTCGTTCGGCGCGGTCGTCGCCGACATCACCGAGCCGGAATAGCAGCAGAGGGGGGATCGCGGCATGGGGGATGCGGCGGTGGACAGGACGGGCACCGACGAGGCCCGGAAGGCGCGGAAGCGCGCCAGCGCGAAACGCCGGCGGAGGCGCGCGGCATGGCGCGACGCGCTGGACTGGCGCGGTGCCGCCGTTCCTGCCCTCGGTTGGTACATCGCCGCACTCGCGGTCGCCTACGGAATCGTCTATGGACTGCACGCGGGGCTCGTTCGCCCGGGCCAGGGCGGCGGCATCGGCGTCGTCCTGACCGGCTGTGCGGTCGCTGTCGCCTGGGGCGCGGCTGTGTGGGCGGCGGCTCCGCCCGTCATCGGTGTCGTACTCACGGTCGCCGGGCTGTTCGCAGGAATGCTGGCCTTCGGCCCGTCCTGGCCGGCGGCCATGTCGGCCGGCGTCGTTGCGCAGGTCGGCGGGTTCATGCTCGGCGTCCAGCTGCGCTATCTCATCGTCGGCCGCCGCCGGGCGGCGGATCCGGCCGCAGATACTGCCGTGCAGAAGCGCCGCCCGCGTTCCCTGAAGTTCACGAAATCGCAGCGCACCGACCTGATCATCAGCGCGATCATGTCCGTCGCGATGCTCGTGATCGCCGCGCTCTACTACCTGGTCCCGACCCCGAACCTGCTCGGCACCTGGCTTCTTCTGGTCGTGATGGCGCTCGCCTGGTCTGCTCCGCTCGTGTGGTGGCCCGGCCCGTCCGCGACGCAGCGAGCGGCAAGCCGTGCCCCGTTCAACGTTGCGCTCTGGGGCGTCCTGTTCAACGTATTCGCGGCGGCCGCGTTCGGCGGCGGCCTCCTCGTGCTGCTCGCCAGCCTCGCCGGTATCGGGCTGGGCTCGGTCACCCGAGGGCTCTACACCGTTACGAGGCACGCGCGGAGCGGCGGCTAACCCCGGTTGTCGACCGACTCGAGCTCGGCGTCGGCCTGCTGAGCGGTGCCCGGGATCTCGCAGACGCCGTCGACGCAGGCTGCGGCATCCGTCTCTCCCAATTGCACGAGCTTCACGCGCTGACCTCCTCGGCCTCGGCACGCGTGTTCCAGACCTGCTCGAGCACGCGCGCGAAGGTCTGTGCCTCCTGGGCCCCCGAGACGCCGTACTTGCCGTCGATCACGAAGAACGGCACGCCGTTGATACCGTACTCGGCCGCGGTCTGCTGGTCTTTGCGCACGGCCCCGAGGAACTCGTGCGACTCGAGAGCGGCGGTCAGGGCATCCGGATCGAGCCCCACCTCACCACCCAGAGCGGAGAGCTCCTCGACCTTGCCGACGTGGCGGCCCTCGAGGAAGTAGGCCGAGAGCAGCCGCTCGGTGAGCTCGAGCTGCTTGCCGTGGGCCTTCGCGAAGTGGATCGCCTCGTGCGCGAGCACCGTGTTGGTGTGCTGCAGGTGGTCGTAGTCGTAGGCCAGGCCGACGGATGCCGCGATGCCGGTCACCCGGTCGAGCATCTCCTGCGCCTGAGCCTCGGGAATCCCCTTATGACGGGCGAGGAACTCGGCCTCGCCGCCCTCGAAGTCCACGGGCGTGTCGGGACTCAGCTCGAAGGAGTGGTACTCGATCTCGACACCGCGGCCGTCGCCGCCACCCGCGAACAGCCCGCTGCCCGCTTCGAACTTCCGCTTCCCGATGTAGCACCAGGGGCAGGCGATGTCCGACCAGATGTCGACCTTGATGGGCTGCGCATTTTCCGTCACCTCATGGTCAACGGTCGGCTCTCTCCGCTATTCCCGCTCCGCATCACCCACCCCGTCCGCACGATTCGTCACATTTCGCACGATTGGCGGGTCGTAGCCGTCGATTTCATGTGACGAATCGTTCGTCTTGTGACAAAGCGGAATCGCGGACGGCGCCTATTCCGTGGGACGCCCCGAACCGAGGCGAAGCACGTGCGTGGGGTCGTTGTGCGGGGCTGCGAACAGGTTGATCTCGGCATGGTTCCCATCGGGGCCTGCCCAGACGGCGGTGTAGCCGCCCGCCCGGAACCAGCCGCGGCTCTCGTAGAGGTGGATCGCGTCGACGTTGTGGCTCAGCACCTCGAGGAACAGGTCCTGCCCGAGCAGTCGCGCGTACGTCTCGACGGTGGTGAGCAACGCGCTCGCGACGCCATGGCCGCGCGCGCTCGGACGCACGAAGAGGCGGTGCACGCTGAGCGAGTCCGGGTCCTCCTCGGTCTCTGCGACCGCGACGTGACCGACCACGTCGGCGCCGTCCTCGGCGACCCAGGCCATGCCGTCGTCCCCCTCGAGCAGCCACTCGCGCGTCACGTGGTTCGGCAGAACGGGGTACTTGTCGACCTCGTGGGTGGCCTTCAGCGCGGCGAGCAGAGCCGGCATGTCGGCATCCGTTCGCAGTCTGATCTCCACCTGATCAACCTATTCAGCCGATGTGTCCTGCACATTACGCAGGGCCTCGACGATGTCGGCCGCCGAGCGGTCGAAGGGGTACTCGGCGAGCATGATGCGCTCGAACGCCTCGTTGACCGCGCGTTGCGCGCGGGCGATGAGATCGGCCGGGTAGTCCTGCGCGACCTGGTTCCACTCGAACTCGTCCTCGCCGGTGAGGCGGACGGCGCCGTCCTCGACCTCGACGCCGAGGTCGAGCGCGATGAACTCGATCAGCTCGGCCGAGATGCGCACGGGCTTCACCGCCTGGGCGAACACCTCGAGGCCGCCGACGTCGCCGGTGTAGAAGCGCACGCACCAGTCGGCGTTCCAGGGCACGAACAGCGCGGAATCCGGATCGATCGTGAACCACGCCCCGCGCGAGTCCGCGCTGCGCGCCTGGCACGTGAGCGTCTCGAGGGAGGTGTTGTCGTACTCCTCGAAGCGGACGATCACGGCGTGCCCCCGGCTGTCGGCGCGTCGACCGCGCCCCCGAAGCGCCGGCTGCGGCGCGCAAAGATCTCGACGGCCTCCCAGAGGTCGGTGCGCGAGAAGTCGGGCCAGAGCGTGTCGAGGAACACCATCTCGGCATACGCGGACTGCCACAGCAGGAAGTTGGAGGTGCGCTGCTCGCCGCTCGACCGCACGAACAGGTCAACGTCGGGCAGATCAGGCAGGTACAGCCGGCGCTGGATCAGCTTCTCGTTCACCGCGCTGGGGCGCAGCCGCCCGGCCGCGACGTCGTCGGCGATGCCCCGCATCGCATCGGCGAGCTCGGTGCGGCCTCCGTAGTTCACACACATCGTGAGCGTCAGGGTGTCGTTCGCCTTGGTCAGCTCTTCCGCGTATTGCAATTCCTTGATGACGGATGCCCAGAGCCGGGGCTTCCTGCCCGCCCAGCGCACCCGCACGCCCCACTCGTTGAGCTGGTCGCGGCGGCGGTGCAGCACGTCGCGGTTGAAGCCCATCAGGAAGCGCACCTCGTCGGGCGAGCGCACCCAGTTCTCGGTCGAGAACGCGTAGACGCTCAGGTGCTTGACGCCGATCTGCAGGGCCCCCGCGACGACGTCGAGCAGGGCGGCCTCGCCGGCGCGATGCCCCTCGACGCGCGGCAGCCCCTGCCGGTTCGCCCAGCGGCCGTTCCCGTCCATCACGATCGCGACGTGATCGGGCACCGCCGCCTTCGGCAGGGTCGGCGGGTAGATGCCGGTCCAGTCGACGGGACGGTAGGCGACGGCGTCCTTGTGGGTGAAGGGCTTGGGAGTCACAGCGCGGGCGGGACCTCTCGAGAGACGTGGTTCAGCGAGCGCAGGCCGCGCTCGAGATGCCATTGCAGGTAGGCGGCGACGATACCGCTCGCGCGTGAGCGCGTGGAGTCATCGGATGCCTCGGCCGCGCTCCAGTCGCCGGAGAGCAGCGCTCCCAGCAGCCCGAGGGTGGCCGCGTCGACGTGAGCGGTGCCGGGCGGGGCGCAGTCGTCGCAGACGACGCCGCCGAGCTGGGGCACGATGCGGTCGTGCGGTCCGGGCTTGCCGCAGCGCGAGCACGTGCCGAACGACGGCGCCCAGCCGGCGATCGACAGGCTGCGCAGCAGGTAGGAGTCGAGGGTGAGACCCGGTGTGTGCTCGCGGCGGCTGAGGGAGCGCAGCGCCCCGACGAGCAGCAGGTACTGCTGCAGCGAGCCCTCGGCCTCGGTGAGCCGGTCGGCGGTCTCGACCATGGCGTTCGCCGCGGTATAGCTGGCGTAGTCGCCCGCGATCTCGGCGCCGTACGCGCCGAGCGTCTCGGCCTGCTGGATCACGTCGAGGCTGCGCCCCTCGTAGAGCTGCAGGTCGGCGACCATGAACGGCTCGAGCCGTGCCCCGAACTTCGAGCCCGTGCGCCGCACGCCCTTGGCGACGGCGCGGATCTTCCCGTGCCGCCGCGAGAGCAGCGTGACGATGCGGTCGGCCTCGCCCAGCTTGTGGGTCCTCAGGACGACGGCCTCGTCACGGTAAACAGGCACGATCGATTATCTCAGCGTGCGTGCCGTTCGACTGGCAGGATGGTCAGCCGTGGGCGGCGCGACTTTCAGCATTCCGGCATGGGCCGAGTTCGCCGCGGTGGCCGTCGGCAGCATCCAGGGAGCGGCCTATGCGAGCGGCTTCCGCGAGCGGCGCATCGACCTGTTCGGCGTCGCGTTCATCGGTGTGGCGACGGGGCTCGGCGGCGGCATCCTGCGCGACGTCTCGCTCGGCACGGCGCTCGTCGCGCTCTCGAGCAACTGGTACATCCCGGTCGCGATCGCGGCAGCGCTCATCGGCATGCTGCTCGCCCGCGTGTTCTCGAGCATCGACCCCGTCATCACCGTGCTCGATGCGCTGACCCTTGGCCTGTTTGGCGCGATCGGCACGACCAAGGCGCTCGCCTTCGGCCTGCCAGAGGTGCCCGCCGCGTTCGTCGGACTGATCGCCGCGGTGGGCGGCGGCATGCTGCGCGACATCCTGCTCAACATGCCGATCACGGTCATGCACGTCGGCTCGCTCTACGCCGTCGCGGCCGGCGCGGGCACGCTCACGCTCGTGCTGCTGCACGACGCGAACGTGTCGGTGTTCCTCTCGGCCGCGATCTGCGCCGCGGTGGTCTTCGCGGTGCGGCTGCTCGCCGTGGCGTTCGGCTGGAGCCTTCCCGAGCAGCGCAGCCTCGAGCTCTCGCGGGCACGCGTCGGCTTCGGGCTGCTGCGCCGCCGCGAGACCGCACCGCGCGAGTACGTGGCCACTCCGACCGGCACGATCCCGGTCTACAAGGTCGTGTCGCGTGGCGACGGCAAGGAGAGAACGGATGACTGACCCGACGCCCCTCGACGCGAACCGCGCCAACTGGGACGAGCGCGTCGCCGGGCACCTCGTCGCCTACGACACCGACGGGTTCGTGGCGGATTCCGCGCGCATCTCCTCCGTCGTGCGCGACGACCTGGCGCTGATGGCGCCCCACCTGCCGAACGGCTCGGTCAATGGCCTGTCGTTGCTGCACCTGCAGTGCCACATCGGCACCGACACACTGAGCTTCACGCGGCTCGGCGCGCAGGTGACGGGGCTCGACTTCTCGGGCGAGGCCGTCGCTGCGGCGCGCACCCTGGCCGAGCGGGCCGGGCTCGAGGCGCGCTTCGTGCAGACCACCGTCGATGCGGCATCCGATCTCATCCACGAGAAGTTCGACGTGGTCTACACGAGCATCGGCGTGCTGTGCTGGCTGCCCGATCTCGCGGCCTGGGCGCGCACCATCCGCGCTCTGCTGAAGCCCGGTGGCCTCTTCTACATCCGCGAGTCGCACCCCATGGTGATGACCCTCGATCCGGATCGCGCCGACGGGGTGCTCGCCGTGACGTACCCCTACTTCCACTCGCCGGAGCCGTCGCGCTTCGACAACGAGTTCAGCTACGCGGGCGATGCGCGCCTCACGAACTCCGCGCAGTACGAGTGGCAGCACCCGCTGTCGGAGATCATCGGCGCCCTGCTCGGGGTGGGCCTCACAATCGAGGCCTTCGGCGAGCAGGACACGCTGCAATGGCCATTCCTTGCCGGGATGGTGCCCGAGGGCGCGAACTGGGTGCTGCCTGAAGGCCGTGAGCGCGTCCCGATGACCTTCTCGATCGTGGCGCGCGGCTGATCGCGCCGCCGAGTACGGAGTATTCGCGCGAATGCGGTCGTCGTGCGAGCAACGACTCTGTACTCGCCGGCGGTGCCACGTTCTGCTCTGAGCAGAACGGCGGGAGCGCCGCCGAATCCGCGGCCTAGCATGTGGCCATGTCAGAACCGACGCCGCACTTCGATCGTCAGCCGCTCTGGCGGCACATGCTCGGCGACCGCTTCCGGGCGCTGCGCCACGGCCGCGGCGAGACGCTGAACGAAACCGCTCGCCGGGCCGGGGTCTCGACGCAGTATCTCTCCGAGATCGAGCGCGGCGCGAAGGAGCCGTCGAGCGAGGTCATCGCCGCCGTCGCCGACGCGCTCGATGTCACACTGCTCGATCTCACGGTCGCGGTGGCCGAGGGGCTGCGCGCGACACAGAGTGCGCCGGTGCACGCGCCGCGCGGCCCGTCGATGTTCGCCCTGGCCGCCTGAGCCGGCATCCGTCACCGCTGCTCAATGACGTGGTCGAGCAGTCCGTAGGCCCGCGCGGCCTCGGCCGTGAAGATGCGGTCGTGGTCGGTGTCGGCGCGCAGGGTCTCGACGCTCTGACCGGTGTGCCGGGCGAGGATCCCCTCGAGATCGGCGCGAATGCGCACCACCTCGTCGGCCTGCAGGATGAGGTCGGGAATCGCCCCGCGACCCTGCGCGGCCGGCTGGTGCAGGATCACCCGGGTGTGCGGCAGCGCCGCACGCTTCCCCTCCGCCCCTGCGGCGAGCAGCACCGCGCCCACTGCGACGGCCTGCCCGACGCACGTCGTCGCCACCTGCGGCCGGATATACCGCATGGTGTCGTAGATCGCGAGCATCGCGCTCGGGTCGCCGCCCTCGCAGTTGATGTAGAGCTGGATGTCGCTCTCGGGGTTGTCCGCCTCGAGGTGCAGGAACTGCGCGATCAGGGTGTTGGCGACGCCGGCGTCGATGGCGGTGCCGAGGTAGACGATGCGCTCCGTCAGGAGGTGCGAGTAGACGTCCATGATCCGCTCGCCGCGCGCGTCGCGGGCGATCACGTTGGGGATCGTGTAGCTGCTCATGCGTGGAACCCTGCCCGGTCGCGGCCCCGCGGGCGCACCTCATCGAAGGCCGAGACGATCTCGTCGATGAATCCGTAAGTCCTCGCCTGCTCGGCCGTGTACCAGCGGTCGTGCAGCGAGTCCTCGAACACCCGCTCGATCGGCTGGCCCGTGTCGGCGGCGATCAACCCCAGCACGGTGTCGCGCAGGCGACGCAGGTCATCGGCCTGCAGTTCGACGTCGACCGCCGTGCCGCCGATGCCAGCCGAGCCCTGGTGCATGAGCACGCGCGAGTGCGGCAGCGCGCGGCGTTTGCCCGGTGCGCCCGCCGAGAGCAGGAACTGGCCGGCGCTGGCCGCCATGCCGAGCACGAGTGTCGACACATCGCAGGGCACCAGCCGCATCACGTCGCGGATCGCCAGCATGGCAGGCACCGATCCGCCAGGCGAGTGGATCCACAGTGCGATGTCGGCGGCAGGGTCCTCTGCCGCGAGGGCGAGCAGCTCGGTTGTGAGCAGTGTGCCGTTGTCGTCATCGAGCACGCCGTCGAGCACGAGCACGCGCTGCTCGAACAGCTCGCGTCGGGCGCGCTCGGTGAACACCGGGGTCTTGGGGGCTTCGTCTGTCATGACCCCACTGTCACCCGCAGGGCGATCGGCCCTCGGCGTTTTCTGCCGAGGGCCGATCTGCCGAGAGCAGAAGGCTGAAAGCTAGGCGCCGACCAGCTCGGTCTCGGGCGCGTCAGCCGCCTGCTGCGCGCGGATCGCCCGGTTCACGGCCGACACGATGGCCTTGAGCGACGCGATCGACGTGTTCGCGTCGATCCCGACGCCCCACAGGCGCGTGCCGTTCACGTCGAGGTCGACGTACGAGGCCGCCTTCGCGTCGCCGCTCGCGCTCATCGTGTGCTCGACGTAGTCATAGAGGGAGACGCGGATGCCGCGCTGCTCCAGCACCTTGATGAAGGCGTCGATCGGGCCGTTGCCCTCGCCGCTCGCGATGTCGACGCCGTCGCCGTCCCGCAGGCGCGCGGTGAAGAAGCACTCCCCCGTCGCCTCACTGTCGATCTTCGTGCCGAGCAGCTCGAAGCGGCCCCACTTGTCGTCGGCGTCGGCGGCGGGCAGGTACTCGTCCTGGAAGACCGCCCAGAGCTCGTCGCTCGAGACCTCCCCGCCCTCGGCGTCCGTCTTCGCCTGCACGACGCCCGAGAACTCGATCTGCAGCATGCGCGGCAGGTCGAGTGCGTGGTCGGTCTTCAGCAGGTACGCGACGCCGCCCTTGCCGGACTGCGAGTTGACGCGGATGACGGCCTCGTAGCTGCGGCCGAGATCCCGCGGGTCGACGGGCAGGTACGGCACGGCCCATTCGATCTCGTCGACCGAGACACCGGCGGCCGCGGCATCCGCCGCCATCTTCTCGAAGCCCTTCTTGATCGCATCCTGGTGAGAGCCCGAGAACGCCGTGAAGACCAGGTCGCCGCCCCACGGCACGCGCTCGCCGACGGGCAGCTGGTTGCAGAACTCCACCGTGCGCTTGATGTCATCGATGTCGCTGAAGTCGATCTGCGGGTCGATGCCCTGCGTGAACAGGTTGACGCCGAGCGTCACCAGGTCGACGTTGCCGGTGCGCTCGCCGTTGCCGAAGAGGCACCCCTCGATGCGGTCTCCGCCGGCCAGGTAACCCAGCTCGGCGGCGGCGACCGCGGTGCCGCGGTCGTTGTGCGGGTGCAGCGAGAGGATGACGTTCTCGCGGTGGTTCAGGTGGCGGGACATCCACTCGATCGAGTCCGCGTACACGTTCGGGGTCGCCATCTCGACCGTGGCGGGCAGGTTGATGATGACCTTGCGCTCGGGCGTCGGCTCGAAGACCTCGAGCACCTCGTTGCAGATGCGCGCGGCGACCTCGAGCTCGGTGCCCGTGTACGACTCGGGCGAGTACTCGTAGAACACCTGCGTCTCGGGAATGGTCTTCTCGTACTCTCGGCACAGCCGCGCGCCGTGCAGCGCGATGTCGATGACGCCCTGCACGTCGGTGCGGAACACCACATCGCGCTGCAGGATGCTGGTCGAGTTGTACAGGTGCACGATGGCCTGCTTCGCGCCGGCGATGGCCTCGTAAGTGCGCTTGATCAGGTGGTCACGGCTCTGCGTCAGCACCTGGATCGTCACGTCGTCCGGAATGGCGCCCTCGTCGATGAGGCTGCGCACGAAGTCGAAGTCGGTCTGGCTCGCAGAGGGGAACCCGACCTCGATCTCCTTGTAGCCGAGCCTCACCAGCAGATCGAACATGATGCGCTTGCGCTCGGGGCTCATCGGGTCGATCAGGGCCTGGTTGCCGTCTCGCAGATCGACCGCGCACCAGCGCGGCGCCTCGGTGATGCGCTTGGTCGGCCACGTGCGGTCGGGCAGCTCGACGGTGATCTGCTCGTGGAAGGGGCGATACCGGTGGATCGGCATCGAGCTCGGCTTCTGGTTGTTCTTCATCGCTCTGACTCTCTTGCTCTCTGACGTTCAGGGAAGAAGCCGACAGAAAACTCCGCGACGAGTCTGGCCTCAGATGGAGGACTCGGCGCGGCAGCTAAGGAGGAGCTGGCCGAACATTGGGATCAGAGTAACACCCGAGTCTGACTCAGCGCCTCATCGATCAGCAGCTCGAGCAGTTCGGAGTATGGGATGCCCGCGGCGGCGAACATCTGCGGCACCTGCGACACCGCGGTGAAACCCGGCACCGTGTTCACCTCGTTGAGCACCCAGCCTCGGGCGGTGAGAAAGAAGTCGAGGCGCGCGACGCCGCGGCAGCCGAGGGCGCGGTAGAGCGCCAGGGCACCCTGCTCGAGGCGGCGCAGCTCGAGCGGGGTGAGCCGCGCGGGCACCTCGAACACGACCTCGGAGTCGTGCCGCTCGCCGTATTTCGCGTCGTAGTCGAAGAAGCCCTCCGAGCGGATCTCGAGCGGCGGGCTGATGCGCGGTTCCCCACGCGACTCGAACACGGCGATGTCGATCTCACGGCCGACGACGAGCTCTTCGACGAGCACCCGCGCGTCCCAGGCGAAGGCCGCGTCGAGCGCGGCAGGCAGATCGGATGCCGCGCGCACGGCCGTCACGCCGCGACTCGACCCCGCGGTCACCGGCTTGACGACGACGGGACCGCACCAGGCGTAGGCGTCGCGGGTCGCGGGGGTGAGCAGGGCGCCTGCCGCGGTGTGCAGGCCCACGGATTCCGCGACGAGCTTGGTGGCGTGCTTGTCGATCGCGAGCGCGCCGGCGCCGATTCCGCTGCCCACATGCGGCACGCCGACGAGCTCGCACAGCGCCGCCAGGGTGCCGTCCTCCCCCGGCGCACCGTGCACCAGCGGAAGGGCGATCTCGCACCGGGCGAGCTCGGCGACGGCCTCGGCGAAGCTGACGCGCCGCGAGTCCAGAAGCCAGCCGCCGTCACGCTCGATGGTGAATGCCACCGACTCATAGCGGTCGCGGTCGAGCGCGGCACGCGCCGCCGCGGCCGAGGCGAGCGACACTTCGTGTTCGCCGTTCGCGCCGCCGCCGATGATCGCGACGCGGGTGCGGCCGCTCAACGGGCGACCGCCAGGGGCGCGGATGCCGCGACCGGCATCCGTTCGACACGCGGTCCGACCCCCGTGACGATCTCGTTCGGGATGGTGCCGCACCACGCGGCCCACTCCGCCACGGTCGGCTCGCCGCGGTCACCCGGACCGAACACCGTCACGTACTCCCCCGGCAGCGCTGGTGCGCCGTCGAGGTCGACGACGAACTGGTCCATCGAGACCCGCCCGACGATCGGGCGGCGCCGGCCGGAGACGAGCACCGCGGCATCCGTCGTCGCCGTGCGCGGCACGCCATCGGCGTACCCCGCCGCCACCAGGGCGAGCCGCGTCGCGCGCGGTGCGAGCCAGCTGTGGCCGTATCCCACGGGCGTTCCCGCTGCCACATCGCGCACGTCGACGATCTGCGCCTCGAGGGCGAGGGCGCCGCGCAGCCGGTGAGTTCCGGTCGGGTCGATGCCCACGAGCCCCGCCCCGACGCGGCACATGCTGTGCCGCGCGCCGGGCTGGGTCAGGGTGGCCGAGGTCGCTGCGAGGTGCCGCAGCGGCACGAACAGCCCCGCGGCCCGCGCGAGCCGCAAAGCATGCGCGAAACGGGTGCGCTCGCGGCGGTTCGCCGGGTCGGCGGGGTCGTCCGCCGAGCTCAGGTGCCCCATGACGCCCACGACGTCGAGCTCGCCGCGGGCGGACGCCGCGGCGGCGACGGCGAGCAGCTGCGGCCACAGCTCGGGCGGGCAGCCCTCGCGGGCGAGACCGCAGTCGACCTGCAGGTGCACACGGGCAGGTCGGCCCAGCCCCCGCGCCGCGCGCCGGACGGCGTCGAGGTGCGCGACGCCGGGCGCCGCAAGGTCGATGTCGTGCGCGATCGCGGCGCTGAAGTCCGCGTCGATCGGGTTCAGCCAGCTGAGGATCGGGGCGTCGATGCCCGCCACGCGCAGGGCCAGCGCCTCGGCGACGCTCGTCACGCCGAGGCGCGTCGCCCCGGCCTCGAGCGCCGTGCGGGCGACCAGCCCGGCGCCCGCGCCGTAACCCTGCGCCTTGACGACCGCCATCAGCTCGCCTGCGGTGAGGCTCGCGAAGAGGCGCGTGTTGGCCGCGATCGCGTCGGCGTCGACGAGCAGCCGCGCGCCGGTCACGCCGCCACTCCCTCTTCGACCGCGCCGTAGAGCGCGTGCGGAGCGGCGGTCACGAGAGCCCAGTACCGGTCGCCGTACGACCAGTGCCACCACTCGGTCGGGTAGTTGACGAGCCCCGCGCCGCCGAGCGCCCGGGCGAGCAGCTCACGGTTGGCCCGGGCCCGGGCCGAGATGCCGGGGGCGTCGAAGTAGCAGGCGCCGCCGCTCGCCTCCGGGGTGGCGTCGATCTCGGTGCCCAGGTCGAGCTCGGCGCCGTAGTCGTCGACGAGGGTCACGTCGACGGCCGCCCCCGCGACATGCGGGGCGACCGAGATGGGCGAGACGAAGCGGCTCACCAGCCGGGCGAGCTCGCGCCGGTCGAGGCCGGGATGCGCACGGCGCACCTCGTCGGAGTACCGCGCGATGATGCCGAGCTGCGCTTCCACGCTGCGGTGCCCTTCCGCGATCTTGAACGAGACCCCCTCCGGCAGGCTGAGCGCGGCGGTGACGAGGCGCGCGCCGAGTCCGCGGCGCACGTGCACGGTCTCTCCGGTGAGGCCGGTCGCGTTCCCGATGACGGCGGGGAACGGGATCAGGGGCTCGGAGTCGTCGAGGACCGGGACGAGCGCGACGCGCGGGTCGGAGAGCAGCAACATGATCCCGACGCTACGGATGCCCGGGCCGGCTGCGCGTCGTCCGAAAGTCTGCTTCGGGTCATCCCAGAGGATGACGCTGCTCAGTCCTCCGTCGGCAGCAGGTGCTCATAGGCGAACACGACGAGCTGCACCCGATCGCGCAGGCCGAGCTTCGCGAGCACACGGCTGATGTGGGTCTTCACGGTCGCCTCGGAGAGGAATTCGGCAGCGGCGATCTCCCCGTTCGACAGCCCGCGGGCCGCGAGCCGGAAGATCTCCCGCTCGCGCTGGGTCAGCTCGCCCCAGCTGGGCGGCGCGGGCCGCCGCTCGACTCCGCGGTCGACGTGGGCGAACAACTCGCGGGTCGCGGCGGCGGCGATCACCGAATTGCCCTGGTGCACCGTGCGGATCGCGGCGAGCAGGAACTCGGCGTCTGCGTCCTTCAGCACGAATCCGCTCGCGCCGATTCGGATCGCCCGGGCGGCGTTCTCGTCGAGGTCGAAGGTCGTGAGCATGATGATGCGCGGCGGTTGGTAGCCGCCCGCGGCAGCGTCGGCGAGGATGTCGCGCGTCGCCTGGATGCCGTCGACGCGCGGCATCCGTACGTCCATCAGAACCACGTCGGGCCTGCTGCGCGCGGCCAACTCGCGCGCCGCCGCGCCGTCGCCTGCCTCGCCGGCGAACACGAGGTCGTCCTGCGACTCGATGAGCATGCGGACGCCGGCGCGGAACAGCGCCTGGTCGTCGACGAGCGCCACGCGGATCGCGGTCATGTCGTCACCCCGGCCGGCCCGAACGGGATGCCGGCCCGCACGACGAAGTGGCCGACGTCGTCGGCACGCGCTTCGAGCATGCCGCCCGCGAGCTGAGCGCGCTCGCGCATGCCGGGCAGTCCGTGGCCGACGCCTGCCGTGTCCGTCGCGGACCCCACGGCGTTGACCAGCTCGAGATGCAGGGCGTCGGCGGCCCAGAACAGGGTCAGATCGACGGGCTCCCCCCGTGTGCCATGCCGCAGCGCGTTCGTGAGGCCCTCCTGAATGATGCGATATGCGGCGATGTCGTGGCCCGCCCCGAGCGAGCGCCGCTCGCCGGACTCGTGCACGCGCAGCTCGAGGCCCGCGCCCCGCAGTTGGCCGAACAGCGCGTCGAGATCCGCGACACTCGGCTGCGGGGTCGACCCCTCGTCGTGCCGCAGCTCGGCGAGCAGCATCCGGACGTCTCCGAGCGCATCGCGCGCGACGCTCGAGATCGTCTCGAGCGCTCCGACGGCGACCTCGGGACGGGCGGATGCCGCGAATCGCGCTCCGTCCGCCTGCGCGATGACCACGGCGAGAGAGTGTGCGACCACATCGTGCATGTCGCGTGCGATGCGGTTGCGCTCCTGCTCGACGACGACGCGGTACTCGGCAAGGTCGGCGTCGTGCCGCGCTTCTTCCTCTCTCTCACGCGCCGCCCGTCCGGCGCGGGTCGAGCGGATCAGCAGACCGGAGACCCAAGACAGCACCAGCAGTGCGAGCGACCCGATGAACAGCAGGGAGAAGTCGCGCAGCTGGCCGGGGAACAGCAGCGGATAGTAGGAGACGCCGCCGAACCAGCTCTGGACGACCAGCAGGTAAGCCGTGGCGACGGTCGCCCCCGCGACCGCGGAGGCGAGGCCGAACCAGCGGAGCACTCGACCGCCGTATGCGGCGGTGGCGAACAGCACCGCGCAGATGCCGAGGTTGTGGATCGATGGGTCGAGTCGGAGTCCCAGCTGCGCGATCGCCGAGATCCACGCCAACGCGAGAGCGACCGCCGGCGACAGGCGCCGCAGTGCCACCGCCGCCGTGATGAGCAGGAGCGGAACGAACTGCAACCGCTCCGACCCGAGCCCGCGCAGGTTCACCAGCATGATGAATCCGCACACGAGCGCGAACAGCGCAGCCGCGGCGACGTCGAAGCCGAACTGCCGGCCCGTGATCGTGCGCATGCACCAACGGTAGTTGGGCGTGTTGCGACGGCCACGCAGCCACAGGCGGAATCATCCGCGAGATGTAGGAGGCTGCTGCCACGGCGCACGCGCGCTGATCAAAAACCCAGCCGTCCGAGCTGCTTCGGGTCGCTCTGCCAATCCTTCGCGACCTTCACGTGGATCGACAGGAACACCTTGCGGCCGAGCAGCCCCTCGATCTGCGCACGCGCATCGGCGCCGATCTGCTTGAGGCGCGCGCCGCCCCGGCCGATCACGATCGCCTTCTGGCTGTCGCGCTCGACGAAGAGGTTGGCGTAGATCTCGACCAGGTCCTTGTCCTCGCGCTCGACCATGTCGTCGATCGTGACGGCGAGCGAGTGCGGCAGCTCCTCGCGGGCCTCCTCGAGCACCGCCTCGCGCACGAACTCGGCGATGCGGTCGATCGTCGCCTCGTCGGTGAGCTGATCGTCGGGGTAGAGCTTCGGTGACTCCGGCAGCAGCTTCACGAGCTCGTCGACGAGCTCGTCCAGCTGGCGGCCCTTCGCCGCGGAGATCGGGATGATGGCGTCCCAGTCGCGCAGGGCGCTCACGGCGAGCAACTGCTCGGCGACGGCGGTCTTGCCCGTGGCATCCGTCTTGGTCACGATCGCGACCTTCTTCGCACGCGGCGCTCCCTCGATGCGCTCGACGATGAAGCGGTCGCCCGGGCCGATCTTCTCGTCGGCCGGAAAGCACATGCCGATCACATCGACCGACGCGAGCGTCTCCTCCACGACGGCGTTGAGCCGCTCGCCCAGCAGGGTGCGGGGGCGGTGCACGCCCGGGGTGTCGACGATGACGAGCTGCGCGTCTGGCCGGTTCACGATGCCCCGGATCGCGCGGCGCGTGGTCTGCGGCTTCGACGAGGTGATCGCCACCTTCTCGCCGACGAGCGCGTTGGTGAGCGTCGACTTGCCGACATTGGGGCGGCCCACGAAGCTGACGAACCCGGCTTTGAAACCGGCGGCGGATGACTCACTCATTGCTCTCCATGGTGGCACGCCGCACGAGCACGGTCGCGAGGCGGCCGCGCCGCCCCTCGGTGCGCTCGGCCGTGAGTTCGAGGCCTGCGACGACCGCGGAATCGCCGGGCTCAGGCAGGCGGCCGAGCGCCTTCGTGAGCAGGCCGCCGACCGAGTCGACGTCGTCGTCGTCGAGCTCGAGGTCGAACAGCTCGCCGAGCTCGTCGGTCGACAGGCGCGCGCTGACGCGGAACCCGCTGTCATCCGAGCCGAGCGGCTCGATCAGCGGCGCGCCTTTGTCGTACTCGTCCGTGATCTCGCCGACGAGCTCCTCGATCAGGTCTTCCATGGTGACGAGGCCGGCGATGCCGCCGTACTCGTCGACGACGAGCGCCAGGTGGTTCTTCTCGAGCTGCATCTGCCGCAGCAGCGCGTCGGCCGGCTTGGACTCCGGCACGAAGACGGCAGGCCGCTGCAGGGATGCCGCAGCCGAGGCATCCGCCCCGCTCGGTCGCTCGTACACGAGGCGCGCGACATCGCGCAGGTACAGCACGCCGGTGACGTCGTCGGGACCCTCGCCGATCACCGGCACGCGCGAGACGCCTCGGCCGAGGAACACGCTCATCGCCGCCGCGACGGTGGCATCGGCATCCACTGTCACCATGTCGGTGCGGGGCACCATCACCTCGCGCACGAGCCGGTCGCCGAACTCGAAGACGGAGTGGATCAGCTCGGCGTCCTGCTCCTCGAGCACGTCGTGCGACGCGGCGTCGTCGATGAGGGTGAGCAGCTGCTCCTCACTGCCGACCGTCGAGCGGGCCCGCATGGGCGTGACCCGGTCGCCGAACGCGACCAGCAAGCCGGCGACGGGGCCGAGCACGGTGCGCACGGCGACGAGCAGGGGGCGGGCGAAGCGCAGCAGCCCCTCGGGGTGGGCGCGGCCGACGCTGCGGGGGCTCGTGCCGACGAGCACGAAGCTCGCGCCGGTCATGATGAGCGCGCTCAGGATGAGGGCGAGCCACCAGTGGTCGAGCACGATGACGAAGCCGAGTGTGACGAGCACGGCGGCCGTCGTCTCGGCGACGATGCGCAGGAAGCTGACGGCGTTCTGGTCGCGGAACTCGCCGCCGGTGGCGGACAGCGCGGACTCGAGGGCGGCGAGGAAGCCACCGAGCGCGACGAGCAGCAACGCGCCGATGAAGAGCAGGGCGGCGAACAAGCTCGCCTACCGGCGCCGTTCCTGCAGCGCGAAGCCGACGAGGATGTCGCGCTGGATGCTGAACATCTCGCGCTCCTCCGCGGGCTCGGCGTGGTCGAAGCCGAGCAGGTGCAGGATGCCGTGGGCGGTGAGCAGCTGGAGCTCCTCCTGCGTCCCATGCCCGGCCTTCTCGGCCTGCAGCTGCGCCACCTGCGGGCAGAGCACGACGTCGCCGAGCAGGCCGGCGGGGCTCGGCTGGTCCTCGGTTCCTGGGCGCAGCTCGTCCATCGGGAAGCTGAGCACGTCGGTCGGGCCGGGCTCGTCCATCCACTGCACGTGCAGCTGCTCCATGGCGGCCTCATCGACGAGCAGGATCGCGAGCTCGGCCTCTGGGCTCACGTGCATCGCGTCGAGCGCATAGACGGCGAGACGCTGCAGGGCGGCCTCGTCGACCTCCATTGCGGACTCGTTGTTGACTTCGATCGTCACGAGCTAGGTCCTCGGCCTTCTGGGTCGGAGGTTCGGGTCGGCGGCGCGGCGCTCCGCGCGGTTCGCGAAATCACGTGCCTGCTCGCGCTCGAAGTGCTGCGCCTGCTGCCGCTGGTCGTACTCGGTGTAGGCGTCGACGATGCGGCCCACCAGGCTGTGGCGCACGACGTCGTCGCTCGTCAGGTACGAGAACTCGATGTCGTCGATGTCCTTCAGCACGCGCGTGACGAGACGGAGACCGGATGCCCCTGCGGGCAGGTCGATCTGCGTGACATCGCCCGTGATCACCATGTGCGAGCCGAAGCCGAGCCGGGTGAGGAACATCTTCATCTGCTCGGGCGTGGTGTTCTGCGCCTCGTCGAGCACAACGAAGGACGAGTTCAGGGTGCGGCCGCGCATATAGGCGAGCGGCGCGACCTCGATGGTGCCCGCGGCGAGCAGCTTGGGCACGAGCTCAGGGTCCATCATCTCGTTGAGCGCGTCATACAGCGGCCGCAGATACGGGTCGATCTTGTCGGTCAGGGTGCCGGGCAGGTAGCCGAGCCGCTCCCCCGCCTCGATAGCCGGCCTCGACAGGATGATCCGCTCGACCTCCCGGCGCTGCAGCGCCTGCACGGCCTTCGCCATGGCGAGGTAGGTCTTGCCGGTGCCGGCGGGCCCGATGCCGAACACGATCGTGTTCTGATCGATCGCGTGCACATAGTCGGCCTGGCCGGGCGTCATCGGCCGGATCGTCTTCCCGCGCACCTGCAGGATCGCCTCGCCGAGCACGGCGGAGGGGCTGAGGCCCGCGTCGACCATCTGGCGGCCGCGGCTCACCTCGGCGGGGTGCAGGTCGTGGCCGTTGCGCACGAGCGCGATGAGCTCCTCGACCAGGGTGCGGGCGCTCGCGACCTGCTCCGGGTCGCCGACGAGGGTGAGCTCGTTGCCGCGCACGTGCACCTGCACCGCCGGGTACTGCTTCTCGAGCGTCGTCAGCAGCCTGTCCTGCGGGCCGAGCAGCCGCACCATGGCGACGCCGTCGATCTCGAGGTGCGCCTCCGACGGCTGCGGGGCTGGGGTGTCAGACAAGGGATCCTTCCGTGAGGCCGCCGGCGAGGACGTGCGCGTGCACGTGGAAGACGGTCTGGCCCGCGCCGGGGCCGGTGTTGAAGATGAGGCGGTAGTCGCCGTCGGCGTGCTCGTCGGCGAGCCGCTGCGCGGTCTCGACCACCTCGGCGAGCAGTTCAGGGTCACCGGCGGCGAGTTCGCCGACGTTCGCGTACTCCTCGGTCTTCGGCACGACGAGCAGGTGCACGGGCGCCTGGGGCGCGATGTCCTTGAACGCGATCACGCGCTCGGAGTCGTAGACGACGTCTGCGGGGATCTCGCCCGCGATGATGCGCGAGAAGACGGAGGGGGCGCGGTCGCTCATGCTTCCAGTCTAGGGATCAGAGGTCACCAGCGGCCGAGCGCCGCGTTGAGCACCGCGAGGGCGGCGGGGCCGGCGGTAGAGGTGCGCAGCACGGTGTCCCCGAGCCGCACGAGCTCGGCCCCCGCTGCCTCGAGCACCTCGAGCTCAGCCGGCGCGACACCGCCCTCAGGCCCCACCACGAGCAGCAGATCGCGCCCATCAGGGGTGAGGGAGGTGATCGGATGCCGAGCGCCGGGCTCCAGCACGAGAACGCGGTGGCGCGCGCCGAGCCCCGCGAGCTCCTTCGTCGTGGCGAGCGGCGCGACAGCAGGCAGCCACGGCCGCATCGACTGCTTCGCCGCCTCGCGCACGATCGTCGCCCAGCGCTCCCGGCCCTTGTCGAGCTTCGGGCCGGCCCAGCGCGAGACCGAGCGCTCGGCCTGCCACGGGATCACCCCGTCGACGCCCAACTCGGTGGCCGCCTGGATCGCGAGCTCGTCACGGTCGCCCTTCGCGAGCGCCTGCGCAAGCAGGATGCGCGGGCTCGCGGCATCCGTCTGCTCCACCTGCAGGGCCCGCACCGAGACCGACGCCGGCGTCACCTGCTCGACCACGCCGTCGACGACGAGGCCCCGGCCGTTGCCGACGAGCAGCCGCTCGCCGACGCGCGTGCGCGCGACCGTCGCGATGTGCTTCGCCTCGGCGCCCGCCACGGTGACGGTGCCGCCGGCTCTCGCGTCGGCGAGCTCCTCGAGCAGGTAGAAATTCGCCACGGGCTCGCTACAGGTTGAGGAACCGGTCGCGGATCTTGGCGAACAGCCCCTGCTGGAACTGCGAGAGCCGCGGCTTGTCGCCCTTGTACTGCTGCGCGAAGCGCTCGATCAGCTCGCGCTCGCTGCGCCCGAGCTTGGTGGGCGTGACCACCTGGACGCCGATGCGCAGATCGCCGCGGCCGTTGCCGCGCAGGTGCGTGATGCCGCGGTTCTTGACGGTGATGATCTCGGCGCTCTGCGTTCCCGGACGCAGCTCGATGTCGACATCGCCGTCGAGGGCGTGGAACGAGGTTGTCGTTCCGAGGATCGCGTCGGGCATGGACACCTCGAGCGTCGCCAGCAGGTCGTCGCCGTCGCGGCTGAAGACGTCGTCGTGCTTGACCTTGATCTCGAGGTACAGGTCGCCGTTGGCGCCGCCGGCCGGGCCGACCTCGCCGTGGCCGGGCAGCTGCAGACGCAGGCCGGTGTCGACCCCGGCGGGGATGTCGACGGGGATCGTCTTGCGCGCGCGCACGCGGCCCTGGCCCTGGCAGGTCACGCAGGGCGTCGCGATGATCGTGCCGTAGCCGCGGCAGGTGCCGCAGGGGCTTGAGGTCATCACATTGCCGAGCAGAGACCGCACCGAGCGCTGGATCGAGCCGGTGCCGTTGCAGATGTCGCACGTCACGGGGTGGGTGCCCGGCTCACAGCACGAGCCCTGGCAGCGGTCGCAGACGACCGCGGTGTCGACCTCGAGGTCGCGGTGTGCGCCGAAGATCACGTCGGCGAGGTCGATCTCGACGCGCAACAGCGCGTCCTGGCCGCGCTCGCGCCGCGACTTGGGGCCGCGGCTGCCGCCCCCGCCGCCGAAGAAGGTCGAGAAGATGTCCTCGAAGCCGCCGAAGCCCTGCGCGCCGCCGCCGAACGGCCCGGCTTGGGGGCCGAGGTCGTACTGCTGGCGCTGCTGGGGGTCGGAGAGCACGTCGTAGGCGTGGGTCACGAGCTTGAAACGCTCCGCGGCCTCTGGACTCGGGTTCACATCGGGGTGCAGCTCGCGCGCGAGCCGGCGGTACGCCTTCTTGATCTCGTCGGGGCTGGCGTCGCGATCGACGCCCAGGACTTCATAGTGGTCTGCTGCCACAGGTGGCGGCTCCTTAGTTCGGGGTTCAGGCCTGATCGCCGAGCGCGCGGCTCAGATAGCGGGCGACGGCGCGCACCGCGGCCATGTTGGTGGAGTAGTCCATGCGCGTCGGGCCGAGCACGCCGAGGCGCGCGACCGCGCCGCCCGCCGCGCCGTAGCCCGTGGTCAGCACCGAGGTCTCGGCGAGCCCGAAGGGCTCGTTCTCGCGCCCGATCGACACGCTCACGTCGCGGTTGCCGACGACGCCGTGCTGCTCGGCGGCCATCTCGCTGAAGAGCTTGAGCAGCTCGACCTGCTCTTCGATGGCCTCCATGATCGGGAAGATGCTGCCGGTGAAATCGTGCTCGGTGCGCACCAGGTTCGCGGTGCCCGCCATGATGAGGCGCTCCTGCTTGGTCGCGCCGATGATGCCCGCCACCGAGCCCAACAGCTCGCCGACGAGCGGGCGGGCGCTCTCGGGGAAGGCGTCGACGATCGTGGGAAGCGTCGTCGCGGCATCCGCCATCGGCATGCCGACCAGCGTGCCGTTCGCCGCGTCGCGCAGGGCGCGCAGAGCCGCTTCGTCGTAGTCGACGCCGAGCTCGACGACGCGCTGCTCGACCACGCCCGTGTCGGCGATGAGCACCGTCAGCACGCGGCGCGGCGCGAGCGCCACGAATTCGAGGTGCTGGATGCGCGCGCGGGAGACGGACGGGTACTGGATCAGCGCGACCTGGTGCGTCAGCTGCGCCAGCGCGCGCACCGTGCGCGAGAGCACGTCGTCGATGTCGACGGATGCCCCGAGGAAGATCTCGATCGCGTGCCGCTGCGCCGAGCTGAGCGGCCTGACGTCGGCGAGCTGGTCGACGAAGACGCGGTAGCCCTTGTCGGTCGGCACCCGGCCGGAAGACGTGTGCGGCGCCGCGATCAGCTCCTCGTCCTCGAGGAGCGCCATGTCGTTGCGGATCGTCGCGGCCGAGACGCCGAAGTGGTGCTTGTCGACGATGCTCTTCGAGCCGACCGGCTCACGGGTCGACACATAGTCCTGCACGATCGCGCGGAGCACGGCGAGCCCCCGCTCAGAAACCATCGACGACGCCTCCCTCACACGACTAGCACTCAGGACCTATGAGTGCCAATACTATCGCGGCTA
Organism: Gryllotalpicola koreensis; assembly: GCF_039538185.1. Classification (NCBI taxonomy): domain Bacteria; kingdom Bacillati; phylum Actinomycetota; class Actinomycetes; order Micrococcales; family Microbacteriaceae; genus Gryllotalpicola; species Gryllotalpicola koreensis. Next base: position 185,087 of record NZ_BAABBW010000002.1, on the reverse strand, counting down.
CGCTGACACCTAACCTATGTGCCGGGAGGTCGCACACCTTGTCGTACACACCGCCGCCCCTGCGCCCCGATGAGGAGCGCACCTGGTCCGTCCTCACGCACGTCATCGCGGGCGGCCTCAACCTCATCACCGGCGGCCTGTTCGCCGGGCTCATCGGCGCGATCGTCATCTACGTGGTCTACAAGGACCGGGGGCCGTTCATCCGGCAGCACGCGACCACGACGCTGAACTTCCAGATCACACTGATCATCGTCGAGATCATCGGCTGGATCCTGTCCATCATCATCGTCGGCTTCGTCATCCTCGCCGCGGCGTGGGTGCTGAACATCATCTTCAGCATCCTCGGCGCGCTTGCGGCGAACCGCGGCGAGCCGTACACCTACCCGCTCGCCATCAAGTTCTTCAAGTAGTCAGGGCACGAGTCGACGCACGACGGCGTCGGCCAGCAGGCGCCCGCGCAGGGTGAGACGGATGCTTCCGCTGATCGCCGCCGCGCCGTCGATCAGCCCCTCGGCGATCAGCCCGGCCACCTCGCCGCGCGCCTCGTCGTCGAGCTCGGCGGTCGGCAGCCCCTCGACGATGCGCACCTTGAGCAGCACGTCCTCGATGCGCCGCGTCTCGTCATCGAGCGTCTCGCGGCCTGCGGCGGGCGACTCGCCCTGCAGCACACGCGCCGCGTAGGCGGCGGGGTGCTTGACGTTCCACCAGCGCACGCCCCCGACGTGACTGTGCGCGCCGGGGCCCACGCCCCACCAGTCCGCGCCGCGCCAGTAGCCGAGGTTGTGCCGCGAGCGATGCTCAGGCGCCTTCGCCCAGTTCGACACCTCGTACCAGTGGTAGCCGGCGGCGCCGAGCGCGGCATCCGCCAGTTCGTACATGTCCGCCGTGAGGTCGTCGTCGGGCTGGGCGACCTCGCCGCGGCGGATCTGCCGGGCGAGCTTAGTGCCTTCCTCGACGATGAGCGCATAGGCGCTCAGATGATCGGGCGCCATCGCGAGTGCCGCGTCGAGCGAACGGCGCCAGTCGTCGAGGCTCTCCCGGGGGGTGCCGTAGATCAGGTCGAGGCTGACGTCGAGTCCCGCGTCGCGCGCCCACGCGACGACGAGCGGGACGCGCTCGGGGTCGTGCGTGCGCTCGAGGGTCGCGAGCACGCTCGGCACGGCCGACTGCATGCCGAAGCTGACCCGCGTGAAGCCGGCGTCGGCGAGCGCGCGCAACGCGGCGGCGTCGACCGAGTCGGGGTTCGCCTCGGTGGTCACCTCAGCACCCTCGGCGAGGCCCCAGGTGTCGCGCACCGCCGCGAGCATGCGGCCGAGGTCGCCCGCCGGCAGCAGGGTGGGCGTGCCGCCGCCGAAGAACACCGTCGAGACCGGGCGGGAGGGCACCCCCGACTCCTGCAGCGCTCGGGCGGCGAATCCGATCTCCTCCACCGCCTGGTCGGCGTAATCGGTCTGCCTCACGCCGCGCAGCTCGTTCGCCGTGTAGGTGTTGAAGTCGCAGTAGCCGCAGCGCACCCGGCAGAAGGGCACGTGCAGGTACACGCCGAAGTCACGGCCGTCGGCACCGACGGCGGCCTGTGCGGGCAGCCGCCCGTCAGTGGGCGCCGGGTCGCCGAGGGGAAGGGCGCTAGGCGGCATTGATCGGATGCAGCGCGCGCAGGTACTTCGCGGTGATGCCCTTGCGCACCGTGCTCGCGACCGGCGCGAGCAGCCGCCAGCCGAACGAGGCGGGGCGCGAGAAGCTGCGCACGGTGAGCCACACCGAGTCGTCGTCGCGGTGCTCGAGCACGAAAGACTCCTCGCCGCTCTCGGGGTGCCCGTGCAGGGTGCCGTAGGCGAAGCCGACGCGCTTCGGGTCGTCGATCACATAGACGATGCGCACGGGCGCGTCGACCATGATCGGGCCGACCTTCGTGCGCAGCACGGCGGACATGCCGTTGGAGATCAGCGGCTCGCCCTCGTCGTTGAACACCGACTCGCCGCCCCCGGTCTCGCGCATGCCGGCGGGCGTGCCGTCCTCGTTGTAGCGGATGCCCGCGTACTGCTCCCCCGTGCCGAGGTCGACGTTGGTCACCTTGAGGCCGGCGCCGCGCTGCACGCCCCACGACATGAGCGCCGCCTTGGACGTCTCCCAGCGCTCCTCCCCGCTGCCGAGGCGCACGCTGCGCTCCATCGGCTTGTAGCCGTGCGGAGGGTACTGCAGCAGGTCGGCCGCCTGAGTGCCGCCGATCGCGCCGTAGGTGACGGGAGATTCGGATGCCCCGTCGCGACCGCGGCGGACGGCGTTCACTTGTCCTTGTCCTTCCGCTCCGTGTCGCCGGAGAGCGCGGCGATGAACGCCTCCTGCGGGACTTCCACCCGACCGACCATCTTCATGCGCTTCTTGCCCTCCTTCTGCTTCTCGAGCAGCTTGCGCTTGCGGGTGATGTCGCCGCCGTAGCACTTGGCGAGCACGTCCTTGCGCATCGCGCGAATCGACTCGCGGGCGATGATACGGGCCCCGATGGCCGCCTGCACAGGCACTTCGAACTGTTGGCGGGGAATGAGCTCCTTGAGGCGGCCGGTCATCAGCACGCCGTAGGCGTAGGCCTTGTCGCGGTGCACGATCGCGCTGAACGCGTCGACCTGCTCGCCCTGCAGCAGGATGTCGACCTTGACGAGGTCGGCCTCCTGCTCGCCGGCGGGCTCGTAGTCGAGGCTCGCGTAGCCCTGTGTGCGGCTCTTCAGCTGGTCGAAGAAGTCGAAGACGATCTCGCCCAGCGGGATCGTGTACTTGATCTCGACCCGGTCCTCGCTGAGGTAGTCCATGCCGATGAGCGTGCCTCGGCGCGACTGGCAGAGCTCCATGATCGTGCCGACGTAGTCCTTCGGCGCGAGGATCGCGGCGCGCACCATCGGCTCGCGCACGGAGTCGATCTTGCCCGTCGGGAACTCGGACGGGTTCGTGACGGTGACGGTCTTCTTGTCCTCCGTCGTCACCTCGTAGACCACGCTCGGCGCGGTCGTGATGATGTCGAGGCCGAACTCGCGCTCGAGCCGCTCCGTCACGATCTCGAGGTGCAGCAGGCCGAGGAAGCCGCAGCGGAAGCCGAAGCCGAGAGCCACCGAGGTCTCGGGCTCGTAGTTCAGCGCGGCATCCGACAGCTTCAGCTTGTCGAGGGCCTCGCGCAGCTCGGGGTAGTCGCTCGCGTCGATCGGGTACAGGCCCGAGAACACCATCGGCTTCGGGTCGGTGTAGCCCGCGAGCGCCTCTTTGGCGGGCTTCACCGCGTCGGTCACGGTGTCGCCGACCTTCGATTGGCGCACATCCTTCACACCCGTGATGAGGTAGCCGACCTCGCCGACGCCGAGTCCCTTGGTGGGCGTCGGCTCGGGCGAGCTCACGCCGATCTCGAGCAGCTCGTGCGTCGCGCGCGTCGACATCATCTGGATGCGCTGGCGCGGCGTGAGCGTGCCGTCGACCATGCGCACATAGGTGACGACGCCGCGGTACGCGTCGTAGACCGAGTCGAAGATCATGGCCCGCGCGGGCCCGTCGGCGTCGCCCTTCGGGGCTGGGATGCGCTCGACGACGCGGTCGAGCAGCACGTCGACGCCCTGGCCCGTCTTGCCCGAGACGCGCAGCACGTCGTCGGGGCTGCCCCCGATCAGGTTCGCGAGTTCGGCGGCGTACTTGTCGGGGTCGGCCGCGGGCAGGTCGATCTTGTTGAGCACCGGGATGATCTCGAGGTCGTTCTCGAGCGCCAGGTACAGGTTCGCGAGCGTCTGCGCCTCGATGCCCTGCGCCGCGTCGACGAGCAGGATCGCGCCTTCGCACGCGGCGAGCGAGCGCGAGACCTCGTAGGTGAAGTCGACGTGGCCGGGGGTGTCGATCATGTTGAGGGCGTAGGTGTCGGAGCCGCGCTGCCACGGCATCCGCACCGCCTGGCTCTTGATCGTGATGCCGCGCTCGCGCTCGATGTCCATGCGGTCGAGGTACTGCGCGCGCATGTCTCGCTCCTGCACGATGCCGGTCAACTGCAGCATCCGATCGGCCAGCGTGGACTTGCCGTGGTCGATGTGCGCGATGATGCAGAAATTGCGGATGCGCGCCGGGTCGGTCGCTGCGGGCTCGAGGGCCGTCTGGGCTCGTGGTGACATGTCCCGACGATTCTCTCAGACGACAGGTGGAAGCCGACTCAGCCCTTCGAGCAGGGCGTCGGTGGGGCTCGCCGCGCACACCCGGATCCAGCCCTCGCCCGACGGCCCGAAGGCGCTGCCGGGCGCGACGGCGACCCGCTTCTCGGTGACGAAGCGCTCGGCCCAGGCCAGCACGTCGCCGCCGGTGTCGTACGAGATGGCGTGCGACACGTCGACCCAGAGGTAGAAGGCGCCCTGCGGCTCGTAGTGGCGGATGCCGCGCTCGGTGAGCAGCGCCGTCGCCTGCGCGACGTTGTCGCGGTAGTGGGCGGCGGCCTCGGCCACGGCGTCCTGCGGGCCGGTGAGCGCGGCGATGGCGGCGTACTGCGCCGGCGCGTTGATGCAGCTGATCGAGCCCTCCTGCACGCGGCGCAGCTCGTCGCCGAACCCCGGCGGGGTGACGAGATAGCCCGCACGGATGCCCGTCATCGCGTACGTCTTCGAGAGCGAGAACACCGACAGCACGCGGTCGTCGCCCGGCTCCGCGAGGCTCGCGATGCTGACGTGCTTCCGGCCGTGGGCGAAGTACTCGTACACCTCGTCGCTGATCACCCAGAGGTCGTGGCGGCGGGCGAAATCGAGCAGCTCCCGCAGGGTCTCCTCGGGGAAGACCGCGCCGAGCGGGTTCGAGGGCGAGTTGATGAGAAGCACCCGCGTGCGCGGAGTGACGAGGGCCTCGAGGTCGGCGGTCTGCGGCAGGAATCCGTTCTCCGGCCTGAGCGCGTAGCGCACGGGAACCGCGCTGTGCATGCGCGCCGCCATCGGGAACGTCGTGTAGCCGGGGTCGGGCACGAGGATCTCGTCGCCCGGATCGAGCACGAGCCCCTGCGCCTGGTAGAGCGCCTGCGTCGCGCCGATGGTGCTCCAGACCTGGTCGAGCCCGACATCGATGCCGTTCACTGCCTTGAGCTTGTTCACGACCGCCTCGCGGAACTCGAGGATGCCGCCGTTCGGCGTGTAGTCGGTGAAGCCGTCGGCCCACGCGCGCGCGGCAGCGGCCGCGATGTGCGGAGCCGGCTCGGCATCGGGCTCGCCGATCGCCAGCATGATCACGTCAGGCAGGTGATGCGCGACGTCGAAGACGCGGCGGATCCCGGATGCCGGGACGGAGGCGATGTGGCGCGCGAGCTCTGGCATGCTCTCGAGGCTATCGGGGACGCTCTGATAGCATGAGTGGTCGACTTCCGCACGTGTCCCACACGCGTGCGAATCGCCGCCGGTGCCCCTCTACCACCTGGTGGCCTTCATCAGTCCGTTCAACCGAAAGAACATCTCAGTGGCAAACATCAAGTCGCAGCTCAAGCGCATCAAGACCAACCGCAAGGCCGAGGAGCGCAACAAGGCCGTCAAGAGCGAGCTCAAGACGCTCGTCCGCGCGACCCGCACCGCCGTCGCCGCCGGTGACGCCGAGAAGGCCGCCGCCGCGCTCAAGACCGCGTCGAAGAAGCTCGACAAGGCCGTCAGCAAGGGCGTCATCCACAAGAACCAGGCCGCGAACCGCAAGTCGGGCCTGGCCAAGCTGGTGAACAGCCTGTAAGCAGCCCACGATCAAGGCCCCGCCTCGGCGGGGCCTTTTTCTTTGCCTAGGCGCGCCCTTTCGCGCTCACGATGCGCACCAGCCGCTCGAGCGCGAACACGGGGTCGCGCCCCGCGCCCTTCACCTCGGCGTCGGCCGCGGCCAGCGCCTGGATCGCGACGGCGAGGCCGCGCTCATCCCACCCCTGCAGCTCTTCGCGGGCGCGCTTGACCTGCCACGGTGAGAGGCCGAACTGGCTCGCGAGCTGACCGTCGGCACCGCGGGAGCCCTTCAGCTTCGCCATGGTGCGCACCTTGCTCGCGAACGCGGCGACCATCGGCACCGGGTCGGCTCCGCTCGCGAGCGCGTGCCGCAGCGTCACGAGGGCCTCGCCGTAGCGGCCCGCGATCGCGGCGTCGGCCACCGCGAAGGAGTTCACCTCGACGCGGCCGCCGTAGTAGCTGTCCACGACCTTCTCATCGATCTCGGCCGCGCTGTCGCTGATCAGCTGCTGACACGCGGACGCGAGCTCGGCGAGGTCGTCGGCGAACGCCGAGACGACGGCGCGCAGCGCCGGAGCCGTGATCTTCTTGCCCGCACGGCGGAACTCGTCGCGGGCGAAGTCGAACTTGTCTGAATCGCGCTTGAGCTCGGCGCAGACCACCTCGATGCCGCCGCCGCGCCCGGCGCGGATCTCATCGAGCAGCTTCTTCCCACGCACTCCCCCGCCGTGGCGCAGCACGAGCACCGCGCCGTCATCGGGCGCGGCCAGGTAGTCCAGCGTCTCGAGGATGAACGCGTCGGATGCCTTCTCGACTCCGCTCGCCCTGATCAGCCGCGGCTCGCCGAACAGCGACGGGCTCGCGAGGGTCACGAGCTCGCCCGGCGCGTAGTCCGCCGCGTCGAGGTCACTGACCTCGAGGCTCGGGTCGGCGTCCTTCAGCTGATCGCGCAGCAGGCGGATCGCACGGTCGGCGAGCACGGTCTCCGTCCCGGAGACCAGCACGACGGGAGCGGGCTTCACCTGCGCCCAACTCACCTGCGGGATGGCGGTCTTCGCGGCCACTCGTCCTCCTTGCCTCTCCCAGCCTAGCCGCGCGCGCCGTCATCGCCGGGCGGGAGTCCACAGGGCGGCATCCGTCGCCTTCTTCTGTGTCCACAGGGCGAGCGCCCCGTCGCGGGCGGTCACGAGCACGGTGCCCTCGAGGTCGGTGCGGGCGAGCTGCGTTCCCGCCGCGCGCAGCAGGGCGAGCGCTTTCGCCGTCGGGTGACCGTAGCTGTTGCCGAGGCCTGACGAGATCAGGCCGAGGCGCGCATGGATGAGGCCGTACAGCCTCGCGCTCTGATCCGCTGAGCCGTGATGGGCGACCTTCACGACGTCGACGCGCGGCAGCGCGCCGTCGGCGAGCACGGCGTCCTGGGCTTTCTCGTCGAGGTCGGCGAGGAACAGCATCCGGATGCCGTGCCCCTCGACCTCGAGCGTGACGCCGCCCTCGTTGCTCGTCGACATGTCGGGGTGGACGCCGTCGGGCCAGAGCACCTGCCAGCGCAGTCCGCCGAGCGAGCCCTGATCGCCGCGCAGCCCGAAGCGGGTCCGCACCCCGTGCTCGCGCAGCTCTTCCACGCGCCGCGCGGCGGCCGCGTCACCAGGCGGCGGTGTGCCGATCACCGCGGTGTTCGTGATGCCCGCGACCGCGTCGAGGCCCCCGACGTGATCGGCGTCGTAGTGCGTCAGCACGAGCAGGGCGAGGCGGCGGATGCCGAGCTGGTGCAGGCAGGCCGTGAGCGCCTTCGGGTCGGGCCCGGTGTCGATGAGTGCGTAGCTCGCCCCGTCGCGCACGACGATCGCGTCGCCCTGCCCGATGTCGCACAGGCCGACGACCCAGTCGCGTGGCATCGCCGCCTTGGCGGCGATGGCCGGACCGGCCTGCAGGCCGAGCGCGGCGACGAGCAGCAGGGCGGATGCCCCGGCCGTCGCGCCTCGCACCCGTCGGCCCCGCACCGTGCGCGGTCGCGCCACGACCGCGACGAGGGCGACGATGAGCACCGTCGCGAGGCCGAAGCCGGCGACACCGCCCGGCCAGGGCAGGGCGCTCGCGGGCAGCCCCGTCGAGGTGCGCGCGATGCCCGCGATCCACGAGGCGGGACCCCACGCCGCCCACAGCAGCGGCGCCGCCAGCTGGGTGGAGAGGGGCACGAGCAGGCATCCGATCAGTCCGATCACGGTGGCGAGCGGCGCGGCCGGCTCGGCGAGCACGTTCGCGACGACGCCGTACAGCGGCACCGTCGGATTCAGCAGCACGAGCACGGGCTGGCAGGCGAGCTGCGCAGCCAGCGGCACGGACAGGCCGAGTGCCAGCCAGCGGGGCAGCCAGCGCTCGAGTCTGCGGGCGAGTGGCGGGGCGAGCACGAGCAGCGCTGCCGTCGCGACGACCGAGAGCGCGAAGCCGTAGTCGCGGGCCAGCCAGGGATTCTGCACGAGCAGCACCAGCACCGCGAGCGCGAGAGCGGGAACGGCGCGGCCTGGCCGCCCCAGCGCGGTGCCGAGCACGACGATCGCCGCCATGACGGCGGCGCGCAGCACGCTCGCGCCCGGGGTGACGAGCACGACGAAGCCGGAGAGGCCCGCGAGGGCCAGCGCGGCGCGCCAGCCGCGTGGCAGGCCGACGGCGGCACCGAGTGCGAGCAGCCCCGCGATGATCACGGCGCAGTTCGATCCGGAGACGGCGGTCAGATGGCTGAGTGACGCCGCCTTCATCGCGGAGTCCAAGTCGGCGCCGACCCGGGTCTCATCGCCGATCACGAGGCCGGGAAGCAGTTCGCCGCCGTCGCCGGGCAGGCGGGCGGTCGCGGCGTCGAAGCGGGCGCGCAGTCCGTCCGACCAGGCGAGCCATGCGGGCGGCGGCGCGGTCTCGTGAACGGCGTCGGCGTAGACGATCAGGGCGACGTCGTCGGCGGGCGGCCCGCTCTTCGCGGTGCCGCTGATGCGCACCCGCTCGCCGATCTGCAGCGCACGACCGCTGCGGCTCGCGTAGGCAAGTGCGGGGATGCGGCCGGTGATGCGCTCGCGCCCGACCGTAAGCTCGGTCGCGGTGACCCGGAAGCTCACCCGGTCGCCGCCGCCGAAGGGACTGCCCGCGGCGGCACGGGCGCCGGAGTCCACCGTCGCGACAAGGGCGACCGTGTGCCCGTCGGCCGCCGCGTCGAGCGCCGGCGGGTGACGCACGGGGGCGGCGATGGCGGTCGCAGCGGCAGCGAGGCCGATCGCCGCCAGGACGAGCACGACCAGCCCGGCGAGGCGGCTGCGGCGCAGGAATCCGATCACGGCCCCGCAGACCGCGAGCACGAGGCAGGCCGCCGCGCACCACCAGGCCGCACCCGGCCGGGCGAGCAGCACGCCGGCCGCGAGCCATGCGGCGGCGGCCGGACCAGCCAGCCGCAGGTCGACGCCGCGCACCCTCATCGCACCACCACGAGATCTTTGAGCTGCTCGAAGGTCTTGTCGCCGATGCCCGAGACGTTCTTCAGGTCGTCGACGGACGCGAAGCGCCCGTTCTGGGTGCGCCAGTCGATGATGCGCTGCGCCATCGCGGGACCCACCCGCGGCAGTGTCTCGAGCTGCTCGGGCGTCGCCGAGTTCAGGTCGACCTTCGCCCCAGGAGCCGGAGTGGTGCCGCCGGCCGAGCCGGCGGGGTCAGATGCCACTGGCATCTGACCCGGCTTCGGCACCGCCACCTGCTCACCGTCGGTGAGCACCTGGGCGAGATTCAGCCCGCCCTGATCGGCGCCCGCGGCGAACCCGCCCGCGGCGCCGATCGCGTCGATCACGCGCGCGCCGTCGGGAAGCTCGTACACTCCAGGCCGCTTCACCTGCCCCAGCACATGGACGACGACGGATGCCATCGCCGTCGGCACCGGCGACGCGGGGGTGACCCCGACGCCCGGAGACGGGGTGAGCTCGGCGATCGGCTGGGCTCCCCCGCCGCCGGAGACGAGTCCCGCGATCACCGCGACAGCGACGCCGAGCACGAGCAGCACGACGGCCGCGCCGAGCCCGACGCGCCAGCGCGAGCCGACCCGCGCGGAGTCGGCCAGCACCTCGCCCGGGTCCGGTTCGGAATCGCTCACCCGGTGAGGTTAGAAGCCGGCTCCGGGACGGCGACGTGCCGGGCATCCGTTTTGTGGATGCCCGTGCGCTGCCGCGCGCTGTGCTGGGGAAGTGCCCTAAGGCTTGGTCGCGATGTTGACGAGCCTGGGCGCCCGCACGATCACGTTGACGACCTGCTGATCGCCGACGGCGCGCGCCACCGCCGCGGACGAGCGCGCGAGCTGCTCGAGCTCATCGGCGCCGATCTTGGCCGGCACCTCGAGCCGGTCGCGCACCTTGCCGTTGACCTGCACGATCGCGGTCACGGTCTCCTCCACGAGCAGGGTGCGCTCGGGCTTGCGCCATTGCACATTGGCGACCGTCGGCTCGTAGCCGAGCAGCTGCCACATGTCCTCTGCGGTGTACGGCGCGAACAGGTTCAGCGACATCGCGACGACCTCGGCCGCCTCGCGGACGGCCGGGTCGGCTGCGCCCGGGCCGGAGTCGATCGCCTTGCGGGTCGCGTTCACGAGCTCGATGAGGCGCGCGACGACGACGTTGAACTTGAACGACTCGACGAGACCCGGTGCATCGGCGAGGAAACGGTGGGTCTGCTTGCGCAGCGCAAGGTCGCCGTCCTTCCAGATCACGTCGGGCGACGAGGTCACGTCGCGCGCGATGCGCCACGCGCGGGCCAGGAACTTCGACGAGCCGGTCGCCGAGACGTCGGCCCAGTCGATGTCGTCCTCCGGCGGGCCGGCGAAGGCCATCGTGACGCGCAGGGCGTCGGCGCCGTACTCGCGCAGCTGCGAGGCGAACTCGACGAGATTGCCCTTGCTCTTGCTCATCGCCGAGCCGTCCATGAGTACCTGGCCCTGGTTCAGCAGCGACATGAACGGCTCGGTGAAGTCGATCAGGCCCTGGTCGAACAGCACCTTCGTGATGAAACGCGCGTACAGCAGGTGCAGGATCGCGTGCTCGACGCCGCCGACGTACTGGTCGACCGGCGCCCACTTCAGGGCTTCGGCCGGGTCGAAGGCGCGCGTGTCGTCGTTCGCCGACAGGAAGCGGAGGAAATACCAGGACGAGTCGACGAAGGTGTCCATCGTGTCGCTGTCCCGCTTGGCGGGGCCGCCGCACGTCGGGCAGGTGACATTCACCCAGTCCTCCGCCGCCCCCAGCGGGCTCGAGCCCTTCGGGCGCAGGTCGAGGCCCGCGGCATCCGGCAGCACGACCGGCAGCTGGTCCTCAGGCACCGGCACCTCGCCGTCCACCGGGCAGTGGATGATCGGGATGGGCGTGCCCCAGTAGCGCTGCCGCGAGATCAGCCAGTCGCGCAGGCGGTAGTTGCGCGCGGCTCCCCCGATTCCGGAGGCCTGCAGCGCCTCCGTGACCTTCGTGATGGCCGTGTTCTTGCTCAGCCCGTTGAACGGGCCCGAGTTGATCAGGCGGCCGACACCGGTGAGCGCCTCGCCGGTCACGGCGGGGTCGGGCAGCACGGGCTCGGGCTCGTCGGGCAGCTCGTCGCCGGTGATCACGGGGATCGCGCCGGTGACGGGCGCGTTCGTGTCGACGACGACGCGCACCGGCAGGTCGAAGGCGCGGGCGAAGTCGAGGTCGCGCTGGTCGTGCGCGGGCACGGCCATGATCGCGCCGTGGCCGTACTCGGCGAGCACGTAGTCGGCCGCCCAGATCGGCAGGCGCTCACCCGTGAGCGGGTTCTTCGCATAGCGGCCGAGGAACACCCCGGTCTTCTCGCGCTCGGTCGAGAGGCGCTCGATCTCGGTCGTGCCTCGCACCTTCTCGAGGTAGGCGTCGAACTCGGCCTTGACCTCGGGGGATGCCCCGGCCGCCAGCTCCTGAGCGAGGTCGGAGTCGGGCGCGACCACCATGAACGTCACGCCGTAGAGCGTGTCGGGCCGCGTCGTGTAGACAGGCACCGGCTCGTCACGCCCCTCGATCGTGAAGCGCACATCGGCGCCGACCGAGCGGCCGATCCAGTTGCGCTGCATGGTCAGCACGCGCGTCGGCCAGGTGCCCTCGAGCTGGTTCAGGTCATCGAGCAGGCGGTCGGCGTAATCCGTGACGCGGAAGTACCACTGCGTCAGCTTCTTCTTCGTGACGAGGAAGCCGCAGCGCTCGCAGTGCCCGTCGATGACCTGCTCGTTGGCGAGCACGGTCTGGTCGTTGGGGCACCAGTTGACGCTGCCGTCCTTGCGGTAGGCGAGGCCCTTCTCGTACAGCTTGAGGAACAGCCACTGGTTCCACTTGTAGTACTCGGGATCGCTCGTGTGCAGCTCGCGCGACCAGTCGAAGCTGGGCGCGTAGATCTTGAAGGACGCCTTCTGCTGGGCGATGTTGTCGTAGGTCCAGCCCCGGGGGTCGAAGCCGCGCTTGATGGCGGCGTTCTCGGCGGGCAGCCCGAAGCTGTCCCAGCCGATCGGGTGCAGCACGTTGAAGCCCTGCTGGCGCCAGTAGCGGGCGACGATGTCGCCGAAGCCGAACGCCTCGGCGTGGCCCATGTGCAGGTCGCCTGAGGGGTACGGGAACATGTCGAGCACGTACTTGCGCGGCCGCTTGTCGGCCGGGTCGTCGGTCGCGAAAGGCTTGAGCGCCTCCCACACGGGAGCCCACTTGTCCTGGATGGCGGCGAAGTCGTAGCGCGCCTCGCGCTCCTCGTCGCTCTCCCGCGTCACCGTCTGCTCGTCTGCCACGTGTTTCCTGTCTTCCGTGCTGCGTGTTCCGGCGCCGGGCGCCGACTCTCAAGGTTACCGGAGCATGACGAACGCCCCCTGCGAGCGGCAGGGGGCGTTCGGGACTCACGGATGCCGGATCAGAAGCCGTTCGCCTTGACCCAGGCCTTCGCGATCGCGTCCGACGACTGCTTGTCGGTGTAGCTCTTCGTGAGCATGTCGCTCAGCTCGGCGGTCGTGATCTTCGCGGAGACCTTGTTGAGCGTGTCCTTCACCTTGGCCGAGGCTTTGTCGCTCGCGATGAGCGGCACGATGTTCTGCGCGGCGATGAGGTTCTTCGGATCCTTCAGGGTGACGAGGTCGTTCGCCTTGATCGACGGGTCGCTCGTGTAGATGTCCGCGAGCTGCACGGTGTTGTCGAGCAGCGCCTTCAGCGTGTTCGGGCCGCCGCTGTCGCTGAACGGCTTGAGCGTCGCCGTCACGCCGTAGGCCGACTTGAGGCCGGGGATGCCGTAGGGGCGCGTCGCGAACTCGGGGTTCGCGCCGACCGAGAGCGGCACCTTGACCTTGCTGAGGTCGGCGAGGCTCGTCACGCCGTACTGCTCGCTGAACTTCTTCGTGACGGTGTACGAGTCGGCGTCCTGCCCGGGCGACTGGTCGAGCACCTCGGCCTTGCCCGCGTCGAGCTTGTCGCCGCCCGTCTTCAGGGCGGACTGCAGCGCGCTGTAGACGTCGTCGCTCGAGCTGGCGGTGGCCTTCGGGTCGAGGAACTGCAGCAGGTTGCCGGTGTACTCCGGAACCAGCTGGATCTCGTTGTCCTTGAGCGCGGCGATGTAGCGGTCGCGCTGGCCGATGTTCGCCTTGACCGTGGTCTTGACGCCGGCGTCCTCGAGCGCGTCGGCGTAGATGTAGGCGAGGATCGCGGACTCGGGGAACGCGGCCGAGCCGATGGTGATCGTGTCGGACGACCCCTTCGACCCGGAGTCGTTCGAAAGCGGGTTGCCGTTGTTGCCGGAGCAGCCCGTGAGTACGAGGGCTGCGAGGCTGAGAGCGCCTGCTGCGGCGATCAAGCCTTTTCTGGTGCGAGCCATGACGGGTCCTTTCGGGTGGGTGATTGCGTCTTGGTGCGGATGTCGGCGGTGCGCCCTGCGCTCACTCCCCGGGGAGTGACCAGCCGCTGGATCAGGGCGAACAGCCCGTCGACCAGCAGCGCAAGCACGATCACAAGAATCGAACCAGCCAGAAGCTGCGCGTAATCCTGATTGGGTAACGCATCGTAAAGAAAGCGGCCGAGGCCTCCTAACGGAAGGTACGCGGCGACCGTCCAGGTGGCGATCACCTGCAGGGCGGCGGATCGGATGCCGCCCACGATGAGCGGCAGCGCCAGCGGGACTTCCACCTTCCAAAGTACGCCGGAACCCGTGAAGCCCACTGACCGGGCGGCGTCGACCACCTCGCGGCTGACCGACTCGAGGCCGGAGTACGCCCCGGCGATGATCGGCGGCAGCGCGAGGATGACGAGGGCGATCAGGGGCGCGAGGATGCCGCTGCCGACCGCCAGCGCGAGCACGATCAGCAGCCCGAGGGTGGGCAGCGCGCGCAGCGCGCCGGTGAACGGCACGATGATCTCGCGCCCGCGGCCGGTGTGCCCGATGAACAGACCGACGGGCAGCGCGACAGCGATGGCGATCACGAGGGTGAGCCCCGTGTAGCCGAGGTGCTCGAGAACCCGTTGCGGGATGCCGGCAGGCCCCGACCAATGCGCCGCCTCGGCCAGCCAGGCGAACGCCTGCGAATACGAGTTCATCGCAGCACCGCCCATCGACTCTGGGCCGTGGCGGTGGCCCGGGCGACGACCCGTTGCCGCCTCGTCCACGGCATGAGCCAGCGGCCCAGCAGGACGAGCAGCGTGTCGAAGACGAGGGCGATCAGCACGGTGCCGATGATGCCGACCCACACCTCGGTGAAGAACGCCCGCTGGTAGCCCTCGATGAAGAAGAAGCCCAGGCTGTTCACCCCGATGACCGAGCCGACGGTCACGAGCGACACGGTGCTCACCGAGACGACCCGGATGCCGGCGAGCAGGACCGGCCCGGCGAGCGGCAGCTCGACCCCGAAGAACCGCCGCCAGGTGCTGTAGCCGATCGCCGACGCGGAGAGCTTGACGTCGCCCGAGACGGATGCGAGACCGTCGGCCGTCGTGCGGACCATCAGCGCGAGCGCGTACAGCGTCAAGGCGATCTCGACGTTGATCGGGTCGAGGATTTTGGTTCCGATCAGAGAAGGAAGCAGCGTGAACAGCGGGAGCGAGGGGACCGCATACAGGATGCCGGCGATCGCGAGCAGCACCGGCGACACGACGCGGATCGCACCTCGCGAGAAGGCGAATCTGTTCGCGATCCACCCGATCGGGATCGAGATCACGAAGCCCAGGACGATCGGCGGGATCGACAGCCAGATGTGCGCCAGGCCGTACTCCGACACCTGGCTCCAGTTGGTGACGACCCAGTTCACCGGAGGATGCTCCTCGGCCGGCCGGCCTCGATGAACTGCGAGACGAAGTCGTCGGCCGGCTTCTCGAGCAGCTCGGCGGGCGCGCCGGCCTGCGCGATGATGCCGCCCGGCTTGAAGAGCACCACCTGGTCGCCGAGCAGGAACGCCTCGTCGATGTCGTGGGTGACGAAGACCACGGTCTTGTCGAGCTCGTGCTGCAGCCGCTTCAGCTCGGTCTGCAGCTCGACGCGCACGAGCGGGTCGACGGCGCCGAACGGCTCGTCCATCAGCAGGATGTTGGGGTCGACCGCAAGCCCGCGGGCGACGCCGACCCGCTGCTGCTGGCCGCCGGAGAGCTGGGCGGGGTAGCGGTCGGCGAGCGTGGCATCGAGGCCGACGACGGTCATCAGCTCGCGCGCCTTCGCCCGGGCATCCGCCCTCTTCTCACCCCGCAGCAGCGGCACCGTCGCGATGTTGTCGACGACCGTGCGATGCGGCAGCAGGCCCGAGTTCTGCATGACGTAGCCGATGGATCGGCGCAGGGCGACGGGCTCGCGGGTGGCGATGTCGACGCCGTCGATCAGAATCGAGCCGCTCGACGGGTCGACCATGCGGTTGATCATGCGCAGGATCGTCGTCTTGCCGCTGCCGGAGGAGCCGACGAAGACGGTCACCTGACGCGGTGGGATCACCAGGTCGAGCTCTGAGACGGCCAGCGTGCCGTCAGGGAAGCGCTTCGTGACGGCGCGGAATTCGATCACGGGTCAATCCGACCACGGACCACTGACACTGGCAACGATGTCCGCAATACGCGTACACGGTGCACGGCGGCGACTCAGCTGTAGAAGCGGCCCAGATAGGCGCCGATCACGGCGCGCGCCTCGTCGATGTAGCGCTCGTCGCCCTCGGCCGACGACGCGAATGCGCGCCCGACGAGAGCGTCGCCGATCTCGACCGCGATGCCGAGGCGGAACTCGAGGTCCTCGCCGGCGGGGAGGCCGAACTCGGCAGAGAGGACCTCGGCGAGGCCGCGCGAGAACGCTGCCGTCTCGCCCGAGAACTCGCCGGTCCCCTCGTTGCCGCGCTCGTCGTCGGCGAAGCGGATGATGCGGAAGCCGGGCTCGGTGCGGTACATCGCGGCCGATGCGTCGATCGAGCACTCGACCGCCTCGAGCCAGGTGCCCGGGCGGACCTCTTCGATGCGCTGCACCACGGCGACGCGGAAGCGCCCTATGGCGCGCTCGCGCAGCCCCTGCAGCAGGGCGATGCGGTCGGGGAAATAGCGGTAGACCGTGCCGATCGAGGCATCCGCCCGCTCCGCGACCATCGCCGTCGTCAGGCGGTCGAAGCCGATCTCGTCGACGACAGCGGCCGCGGCGTCCAGCAAGGCGTCGACTCGCGCTGCGCTGCGCTCCTGAATCGGCTCTGTGCGAACGAGCGCGGCCAGTGAGCGCTCAGGGTCCTTGGCCAGGTCGTGGATAGGCACGGAAGTTAAGTCCCCTTCGATGTGGTCTTGCGGTTGAGTGTAGACCGTCAGTTCTTGACGGGGCTTCACTTGCGGATTCCTGAATCGGCGCGTCGTGTGGGCATGCCAGACTCTTTCCGATGTCCAGGCAAGGCACCCACCCGCACCGCGCGGCGCAGTTCGACGACGCGGTGAACCGCTATCGCGCGAAGCGCGCGCGGGCCAAGGGATTCCTGCCGACGGTCGTCCCGTACGCGGGCTACGGCACTCCGCACTGGGCCCGCGTGCTCGGGCGTGTCGTGCTCGCGAAAGACCCGCGCCCCGGCACCCGGTTCGGCGGGCAGTATCGCAGACGCGAGGAGAGCGTGCGCGGCTGGCGGAGCTTCACGAGCGTGCCGATCAACGACGTGCCCGTCGTCGCCGAGATCGCGGGCGCCGAGTACCTGCTGCAACCCGACCGCGGCGGCGTCATCGACCAGGTGGTGCCCGTCGAACTGCCGCCGGGGCGGCACGAGATCACCCTGCACCTGCAGGGGATCGACTCCCCCACTACGGCGACCCTGTTGATCGTGGGGTCGGAGACCGAGTTCGGCGTCGTGAGCGACGTCGACGACACGGTGATGGTGACCTGGCTGCCGCGGCCGTTCCTCGCCGGATGGAACACCTTCGTGCTCAACGAGCACGCCCGCGTGCCGACGCCCGGCATGGCGGTGCTCTACGAGCGCATCCGCTCGGAGCACCGCGGTGTGCCGTTCGTCTATCTCTCGACGGGCCCGTGGAACGTCGCGCCGACGCTGCGTCGGTTCCTGACCCGCAACCTCTTCCCCTCCGGCCCCCTGCTGCTGACCGACTGGGGCCCGACGCATGACCGCTTCTTCCGCAGCGGCCGCGTCCACAAAGAGGAGAACCTCCACCGCCTGGCGAGCGAGTTCCCGCACGTGAAATGGCTGCTCTTCGGCGACGACGGCCAGCACGACGAGGCGATCTACAGCGAGTTCATCGCGCAGCATCCGGACTCCGTCGCCGCGGTCGCGATCAGGCAGCTCTACCCGACGGAGGCGGTGCTCGCCGGTGGCCGTTCGAAGGCCGAGCGGCACAGCGAGGCGGGCGGCGTGCCCTGGGTCTACGGCCCCGACGGCATGAGCCTGTACCGCCAGCTGCGCGACCTGGGGTTCGTCGGCGGGCACCACGACGAAGGCAGACGGGTCTAGGTGCGCTACCTCGACACGCTGCGCGCCTCCGCCCGCATCCCGCTGCTGCAGGCGGCGAAGATGGCGCTCGCGACCATCGCGGCGTGGATCGTCGCGGGCCTCATCATCCCGGGGCAGCTCCCCGCGTTCGCCGGCATCGCCGCCCTGCTCGTGGTGCAGCCGAGCCTCAACCAGTCGTTGTCGCGGGCCGTCGAGCGCAGTCTCGGCGTCATCGCCGGGGTTCTCGTCGCGTACATCGTCGGCATCGTGTTCGGCGGCGGCTACTGGGTCGTGCTGCTCTCGATCGTCGCCGCGATCGCCGTGTCGTGGGCGCTCCGGCTCACCCCGACGACCTCGGTGCAGGTGCCGATCAGCGCGATGCTCGTGCTCTCTCTCGGCGCGACGACGCCGGGCTACGCGGTCGACCGCATCGTCGAGACCGTGATCGGCGCCGCGATCGGCCTCGTCGTGAACATCTTCGTCGTGCCGCCGATCGCGATCGCGCCCGCGCGGGCCGCCGTCGACGAGCTGCTCGACGAGATCGCCGACCGTATCGACGCGATCGCCGGCGCCCTCACCGCGCCGCAGAGCCCGGCGCGGCTCGAGGAGCTGCTGGTGCTCGCGCGGCTGCTGCGCCCGATGGTGGAGAAGACGGATGCCGCGCTGAAGGCCGCCGACGAGTCGCTGTCGATCAATCCGAGGCGCAACCGCCATCAGCCGGGCCTCACCGAGGCGCTCGCGCTGCGCGACCGTCTCGCGCACCTCGTGAACCGCACCACCGCGATGACGCGCACGCTGCACGACCGCTACACCGACGAGCTGCTCGATGAGCCGACCATCGCGGCGCTCGCGGAGGAGACCCGGCGGGCCGCGCATGACCTCAGGCTGCTGCGGCTCACCCCCGCGGAGGCCGCGGCCGAGGCATCCGATCACGTCGTCGAGCCGCCCGCGCTCACCGCCCCGCTCACGGTGGCGCGCCCCGACCCGACGCACTGGATCCTGATCGGCTCACTGCTCGAGGACCTGCGCCGCATCCGCGAGGAGATCACGGGCGAGGAGCTGGTGTAGCCCGGTTCTGCAGGAACTCGTCGCGGATGCCGACGCCCGAGACCGCCCCGCCCGCGACCAGCAGCACGGCGAGCACGATGATCGTGCGCTGCAGTCCGGCGAGGTCGAGGTGCTCCCCCACGATGAATCCCGCGCACGCGATCGCGACCAGGCCCGCGACGCGCGCGACGGCGTTGTTGACCGCCGAGGCGATGCCCGCCTGCGCGGGCGGTGTCGCGCCGAGCACGGCCGAGGTCAGCGGGGCGACGGTCATCGCGACGCCGAAGCCGAAGATGACCGTGCCGGGCAGCAGCTGGGTCCAGTAGTCGAACGGGTCTCTGATCAGCAGCATCGTGAGGAATCCGATCGCGACGATCGTCGGGCCGGCTGCCATGAACCATCGTGCGCCGATCTTGCCCGCCAGTGCCCCGAACCGCCCCGCGAGCAGCAGCGAGACGACCGTCGACGGGACGAGCGCGAGCCCGGCGAGCGACGCGGCGAGGTGCGCGACCTGCTGCAGGTAGAGCCCGACCATCAGCGGGCCGAGCGAGAACGCGGCGTAGATCGCGGCGGTCGCGACATTCCCGACGGCGAAGTCGTGCACGCGGAAGATCGACAGCGGCAGCATCGGCTGCCGCGCCCGGCGCTCCACGAGCACGAACGCGACGGCCGCCGCGACGCCGATCACCGCGGAGGCGAGCACGACGACATCGGCCCAGCCGCGCTGGCCCTGCTCGATGAGCGCGAACACGATGCCGCCGAGCGCGAGCGCACCGAGCACGGCACCGGGAACGTCGACGCGGGCGCCCGGGCGCGACGCCGCCTTGGGCAGCCGGCTGAGCAGCATCAGCGTGACCGCGATGGGCAGCACGTTGACCGCGAACACCCACCGCCAGGACAGCGCGTCGACGAACACCCCGCCGAGGAACGGCCCGATGAGCATGGCGACGCCGGTCCATGCCGTCCACCGGCCGATCGCCTTCGATTGGTCCTCGCCCTCGAAAGCCGAGATGATCAGGGCGAGCGAGCTCGGCACGAGCAGCGCGCCGGCCACGCCCTGCACCGCCCGCGCGGCGATCAGCACGCCGGCCGTCGGCGCGACGGCGCACAGCACGGATGCCGCACCGAAGCCGATCAGCCCCGCGAACAGCACTCGGGTGCGGCTGAACAGGTCGCTCAGCGAGCCCGCCACGAGGATGAGCGCGCCCAGGGTCACGAGGTACGCGTCGACCACCCACTGCTGCAGCGCGAGGCCCCCGCCGAGCTCGCGCTCGATCGCCGGCAGTGCCACGTTCACGATGCTGCCGTCGAGGAAGGCCACGAACGAGGCGAGGATCGCCACCAGCAGGACCGTGCGCTGCATCACTCGCCCAGTCAAGCACCGGCGTGCGACATGCGCCCAGCACTGTCCCCCGTGCGGGGGTCGACAGGATTTCTCGGGTCACCGCGTGTTCGCGCGGCCCGCCCCGCCCCGCGCTTTGTAGGGTGACGTGCGTATGCGTAGGACGAGAGTGACCCTGAGCGCCCTGGCCGCGGCTGTCGCCGCCGTGCTGGTGAGCGGCATCGGCGCGGCCGCTCCCGCGGCGGCCGACCAGCAGTGGCCCACCCAGGCCGAGATCCAGGCCGCGAAGCAGAACGCGGCGGCGTCGCAGGCCGAGTACGCCAAGATCCAGGGACTCGTGCGCAAGAACCAGAGCGCCGCGATCGCTGCGGCCGCCACCGCGCTCGAGAAGCAGAACGACTATGCGAAGGCCGAGCAGGCGTACCAGACCGCCAGCACCAAGGCGGACAAGCTGCAGGCGCAGGCGGATGCCGCGAAGCAGGCCGCCACGTCGGCCGACCGCCGCTTCGGCTCGATCACCTCCCAGCTGTACCTGGCCGGCGGCAACAGCGGGCTGACCACCCAGCTGCTGCTGCTGGACCGCGGGAAGGCATCCGAGCTCCTCGACAAGCTGAGCGCGATGAGCCGCCTCACCGATCTCGCCGCGGGCCTGCGCGACCAGGCGACCCAGCAGTCGAACGTCGCCGCGTCCCTGTCGGCCGAGGCCGCCGCCGCCCGCCAGGTGAGGCAGAAGCTGGCCGGCGACGCCCAGACCGCGCTCGCGTCGGCGCAGGCCGCGCAGAAGAACGCCGACAGCGCGCTCGCGAAGTCGCAGGCGCAGAGCAAGACCGCCTTCGCGCAGATGGCCGAGCTCAAGAACGAGAGCGCGCGCCTGCAGCAGCTGGACGCGGAGCACCAGGCGTATCTCGCGGCGCTGGCCGCGCAGCGCGCCGCGCAGGGCGACAGCTCGTACCTGTACCAGGTCTCGCGGAGCATCACGCCCGACCCCGCGGCCGCTCAGGCGTATGCCCGCTCGCAGCTCGGCGCCCACGGCTGGGGCGGCGATCAATGGGGCTGCCTGTACGACCTGTGGACGCACGAATCGGGCTGGCGGGTGAACGCCTACAACATGTCGAGCGCCGCCTACGGCATCCCCCAGGCCTGGCCCGGGCAGAAGATGGCAACATACGGCAGCGACTGGATGACGAGCTACGTGACCCAGATCAACTGGGGTCTCGCGTACATCAAGAGCTCGTATGGAACCCCCTGCGGCGCGTGGTCCTTCGAGATGTCGCACACGCCGAACTGGTACTGACAGAAAAACCCTTAACCGGTTCCGTGCAATAGTCGCCGGATTCAGGCATGATTCCTATGCCACGCTCAATGACGACGTGGCAGCGAGAGAGTTCTCGCTCACACAGCAATCGAAGGAGAGCGCGACGTGAAGCGCAGCTCATTGGTTTCGCTCGCTGTTCTGGCATCCGCGGCAGCACTGGTGCTGGCCGGGTGCTCTGGCAGCGGCGGCAACAACAGCAAGTCCGGCTCGGCCGGCAAAGCATCTTCGAAGACGGCCTGCGTCATCTTGCCCGACGCGGCGTCCTCGCCCCGCTGGGAGAACATGGACCGCCCCGACTTGAAGCAGGCGCTCGAGGGCGCCGGCTTCAAGACCAACATCCAGAATGCCCAGGGCGACACCAGCAAGTACGCCACCATCGCCGACCAGGAGCTCTCGCAGGGCTGCGGCGTGATGCTGCTCGTCGACTACAACGGCGCGGGCGTCTCCGTGGCGAAGAAGGCGAAGGCCCAAGGCATCCCCGTCATCGCCTACGACCGTCCCATCGCCGGCGCCGACTACTACGTGTCGTTCGACAACGAGAAGGTCGGAGAGCTCGAGGGCCAGGCGATCGTCGACGGCCTCAAGGCCGAGAACAAGGACCCGGCGACCGCGGTCGTCGTCTACATGGGCGGCGACCCGACCGACGGCAACGCCAAGATGTTCCATGACGGCGCAGCCAAGGTCATGGGCGATGCGGGCATCAAGCCCGCCAAGGAGCCGCCGGGTGTCTGGGACGGCGCCAAGTCCGCGACCAACTTCGAGCAGGCTCTGACCTCGCTCGGCGGCAAGGTCGACGCGGTGTGGGTCGCCAACGACACCGACGCGGCCGGCGTCATCTCGATCCTCGACAAGAACCACCTGAAGGTTCCGGTCTCGGGCCAGGATGCCTCGACCGAGGGCCTGCAGAACGTCCTCCTGGGCAAGCAGACGGGCACCGTGTGGAAGCACGTGCCCGATGAGGCGAAGGCCGCGAGCGACCTCGCGATCGAGCTGCTGAAGGGCCAGAAGCCGAAGGTCGACAAGAAGCTCGACGACGGCACGCCGTACATCGCGGTCACGCCCGTGCTGGTGAAGGCCGCCGATGTCGAGAAGGTCGTCCAGGCCGGTGACGCCAAGGCATCCGATCTCTGCACCGGAGCCGTCGCCGCCGCCTGCACCACCTACGGCGTCAAGTAGTCGGAGCAACCCGGGCGGAGGGGTCGGTGTGCCGGTGAATCCGGCCTCCGGCCCCTCCGCCTGACGTCCGGAAGGAATCCCCACATGGAAACTCCCATCATCGAGCTGACGGGGGTCGTCAAGAGCTTCGGGCCCGTGAACGTGCTGCGCGGCGTCGAGCTGCGCGCCTACCCGGGCAAGGTGACCGCCCTGGTCGGCGACAACGGCGCCGGCAAGTCGACGCTCATCAAGGGCCTCGCCGGCGTGCAGCCCTATGACGAGGGCGAGGTGCGCTTCGAGGGCGAGCCGGTCTCGCTCACCCACCCGCGCGACGCCTCCGCCCTCGGCATCGAGGTCGTCTACCAGGACCTCGCGCTCTGCGACAACCTCGACATCGTCCAGAACATGTTCCTCGGCCGTGAAGAGCTGGTCGCCGGCACCTTCGACGAGGGCAAGATGGAGCGGCAGAGCTCAGAGGTCCTGCGCTCCCTCAACGTCCGCACCGTCAAGTCGGTGCGGCAGAAGGTCGCCTCGCTCTCCGGCGGACAGCGCCAGACCGTCGCCATCGCGCGCGCGGTGCTCAAGAAGGCGAAGGTCGTGATCCTCGACGAGCCGACCGCGGCGCTCGGCGTCGCCCAGACCGAGCAGGTGCTGAGCCTCGTCCAGCGCCTCGCGAGCCAGGGCGTCGCGGTCATCATCATCAGCCACAACCTCGCCGACGTCTTCAAGGTGGCGGACTACATCAGCGTGCTGTACCTCGGCACGATGGTGGCCGAGGTGCGCACCGCGGAGACCACGTACGACGACGTCGTCGGCTACATCACCGGCAGCAAGACCTACACCCCGAGCGGAGCCGGCGCATGAGCAACGACACCAACACGACCACCCTTCTCCCCGAGCCCACGAGCGACCTGATCGGCAGCGGCC
This sequence comes from Gryllotalpicola koreensis, assembly GCF_039538185.1. Taxonomy (NCBI): domain Bacteria; kingdom Bacillati; phylum Actinomycetota; class Actinomycetes; order Micrococcales; family Microbacteriaceae; genus Gryllotalpicola; species Gryllotalpicola koreensis. Next base: position 161,679 of record NZ_BAABBW010000002.1, on the reverse strand, counting down.
AGGAGGGCAGCCTCGGCGACCAGATCCGCGGCTGGGCCTCACGCGTGCGCCAGGGCGAGATGGGGGCGCTGCCCGCCGTCGCCGGCTTCATCGTGCTCAGCATCCTGTTCTCGTTCCTGAGCCCGTACTTCCTCACCGAGCGCAATTTCGCGAACCTGCTCACCCAGTCGGCCGAACTCGTCATGCTCGGCATGGCGCTCGTGTTCGTCATCCTGCTCGGCGAGATCGACCTGTCCGCCGGCGTGACCGGCGGCCTCACGATGTGCATCTGGATCGTGCTGACGGATGCCACGAAGCTGAACTGGTTCCTCGCGCTGCTCATCGCCTTCGTGGCGGGCCTCGCGATCGGCTCCTTCATCGGCTTCTTCGTGGCACGGGTCGGCATCCCTTCCTTCGTCGTCACCCTGGGCCTGTTCCTCGGCTTCCAGGGGCTCGAGCTGATCATCATCGGCGCGGGCGGCAACTACCAGGTGCAGACCCCCGCGATCGTCGCGCTGATGAACAGCAACCTGCCGGTGTGGGGCGGCTGGCTCATGCTCGCGGTGTTCGTCGCGCTGTCGCTCGCCACCGCGTTCTGGGATCGTGGCCGCCGTACCGCGGCGAAGGTGCCGAACGGCCCGCTCTCGCTCGTCTTCGTCAAGTCGGGCGCGCTGCTGGTGCTCGGCGGCATCGCCGTGTTCCTGCTCAGCCAGGACCGCTCGTCGTCGATCATCGCGATCCGCGGCGTGCCGATCGTCGTGCCGATCGTGCTCGCGGTCCTGTGGATCGGCACCTTCGTGCTCGACCGCACGAAGTTCGGCCGCTACATCTACGCGGTCGGCGGCAACGCAGAGGCGGCGCGCCGCTCGGGGGTGAACGTCGTGCTGATCCGCTTCCTCGTGTTCGTGATCTGCTCGTTCCTCGCGGTGGGCTCCGGTCTGTTCACGGCGGGGCGCGTGGGATCGGTGGATGCCACCGCCGGCAAGGACATCGTGCTGTCGGGTGTCGCTGCGGCGGTGGTCGGCGGCGTCAGCCTGTTCGGGGGCCGCGGCCGGCTCGTGCACGCCGCCGTCGGCGCGCTCGTGATCACGGTGATCACGAACGGCCTCGGACTGCTCAATCTGCCCTCCGGCCTCAACAACGTCATCGCGGGCGCCGTGCTGGTGCTCGCCGCGACGATCGACGCACTGTCGCGGCTGCGCTCAGGTGGCAGCCTGTTCCGGCGATAGCGTCAGCGCTCGGCCGGCGCCGTCTCGGCGGCGTCGGCCAGAGCCTGCTCGACGGCCTGCTGCACGCGCGCTTCCTCGCGCTGCTTCGCCCGGGCGCGGCGTCGGCGCTGCAGCATCCCCGCTCCGAACGCCAGCGCGGCGATCACGAGGATGACGACGAGCAGCATCCACGGGACGGCCGGCGCCGTTGCGGTCGCCGTCACCGCGGCGAGCGGGTTCGTCGAGCCGGACGCGTCGACGAACGTCGGCGTGACCTTCGCGGTCGCGGCGAACCAGAACGCGGCGGCGACGCCGTGGAGCGGCACCGTGACCTTCCGGCTCTCCCCCGGCAGCAGCGCGGGCGGCGGCGCGATCTTCCCGGCCGCGACGGGGAAGAGCCCGAACGGACCGGCTGCGGAGACGCTCTGCGTCGCCGACAGCGTCGTGTTCCCCGTGTTCCGGATCGTGTAGCTGAGGGTCGCGTCGCCGCCGGCGAAGGGGTTCAGGCCGCCGCTGAAGTGCGCCCGGGCGTCCGTGACCGCGAGCGCCGGGCTGAGTGCGCCGCTGACGCGCAGCGCGATGCGGATGCCGAGGCGGCGGTCGACGTTGATGCCGGATGCCTGCCCGGGCTGCGTCAGCGTCGTGACGATGCCGCCGACATAGTCGCCAGGGGCACTGCCCTTCGGCACTGCCACCTGGAAGGGCACCTGCTTCGTCTCCCCCGGTGCGACGCGGACCGTGTCGGCTGACGCCGTCACCCAGGCGCCCACTCCGCGCTGCTTCTGATCGGGCAGCCGCAGGTCGAGCTGGCCGGCTGAGGTCGTGTAGCCGTCGGCGGCGTAGACCCCGAGGTCGAGCGGCTCGTCGCCTCGGTTCGTCACGACGATCGCGTCCGACAGCTTCGTGCCGACGCCCGCCGTGTAGCGGAAGCTCGTGCGCTCGGCGCCGTAGGAGTTCGAGGCGGTCCGCACGGTCCAGGTGACATCGTCGTCGCCGGCGGCGCGGGCGGGGGCTGCCGCGAGAAGCGTGAGGGCCGGCAGCAGCGCGGCAGTGGCGAGGGCGATGAGCGCGCGCACGGGGCGCGTCGGGCGGCGAGAGGTGATGGTGTGCATGGCGTTCCTGCCGGTGGGTGGTGAGACGGTGGTGACCCGGCGCGGGTGGGCGTGCGTGTCCCACCCGCGCCGGGTCGTCTGTGATGCTGCGCGGGCTACTCGCTCAGCGCGGTGATGGTGAGCGTGCCGCGGTAGCTGCCCTTGCTCACCTCGGTCGGGATCTTGAGATCGAGGCCGGCGCCGAGCTTCGCCGTGCCGCGCTCGTGCCCCTGGCCCGCGGTGCCGAGCGTGCGGGACACCGAGAGGCCGTCGCCGCCGTCGAAGCCCGACTTCACGGGCGCGCCCGCCGCCGCACCCGCTCCGGGGGTGGTGACCTTCGGGGTCCAGCCGAGGAACTTGCCCGAGAAGGTGTTGGCGCCGTCGCGGAAGTCCCCGACCGAGGCCGAGATCGACCACGGCGCACGCGAGTTGCGTGTGTCGGTCACGGCGATCGGGTTGATCTGGCCCTGTGCTTCGAAGTAGTCGCCCGGCTTCTCGACGGCGGTGCCGAGGTCGACGAGGCCGTTGCGGCCGTCGATCGTCCAGCCGAACTCGCCGGGGGCGGCCTGCGGCACGGTGACCTGGATGTCCTGTCCGTCGCCGTGGTTCGGGCGGATGGTCACCTTGTCCACGATCGAGCCGACGGGCTGCGCGGCGGATGCCCCGCTGTCCGGCCCGCACCATGCGACCTTGCCGCGCTCGACGGCCGCGTTCGGCGCGGCGCAGGTGCCGCTGCGGATGTTCTGCACGACGAGCTGGTCGGCCTGCACGGACACCTTCACATAGGTGCGGACGTGCTCCTGGTTCTGCACGGAGTTGTACCAGTAGTCCTGCGGCTTCAGCGGGTCTGCGCCGTTGCCGGCGCCGCTCGTCCCGCTGTTATCGGGGGCGGTGATGTCGTAGTACTTCGAGCCGGAGGCCGAGTTCGCGGTGACGTAGATGACGCCGCCGGGGCCCACGTTGACCTCCTCCTGGCCGGGCTGCTCGTCGGGGTTCGCCTTCGCGCCGTTCTTGATCTCATAGCTGCGCGAGTAGCTGTGGTCGTGGCCCTGGAGCACCAGGTCGACGCCGAGCTTCGAGAAGGTCGTCGGGAAGTCCACGCGGCGCACCTTGTTGTCGCCGTCCTTGGCGTGATCGGCCGGCGAGTAGATCGCGTGGTGGTAGACGAGCACGGTGTACTTCGCCTCGGCGCCGTGCTGGTTCACCACGTCGGTGACATAGGAGACGTGCGCGGCATCGCCGCCGCCGCCCTGCGAGGTGGCGTAGCTGTTGCTGTTCAAGTCGATGAACAGCACGTCCTTGTAGATGTACCAGTAGTCGCCGCCCGAGCTGGCGCCCGCAGGGTTCCCGTTGCTGTAGTACGGGGCCGTGCGATCGGTGTTCGGCGTGTAGAAGTGCTGCTCGTACGCCTTGCCGCCGACGTCGTGGTTGCCGATCGTGGCCGCCCACGGGTACTGGCGCAGCTTGTCGGAGATCAGGAAGTTGTTCCAGTGCGCCTCGGTGTTCGCGGTCTCGACCTGGTCACCGCCGGAGACGAGCAGCTCGGCGTTCGGGTTCGCGGCCAGCGACACGTTCAAGGTGTCGGCCCAGCCCGCGCCGTCGGCCACGGCGTCGCCCGACGAGCCGATCTGCGGGTCGCCGTAGAACAGGAAGTCGAACGGCCCGTCGAAGGACTGCGTCTTGAACGAGTAGGTCGCCGACCAGTCGCCGTCGGAGCCCACGCGGTACGAGTACTGCGTGTTCTCCTGCAGGCCGTCCAGCGTCGCGTGCCGGTTGTAGCCGGTCGTCGTCGTGTTCGCGGCGCCGAGCGCGGCGAAGCTCAGCGCGTCGGCGGGGAACGCGCCGTCCACCAGTGCGGCGGTGGGGGCGAGCTGCACCTCCTGCGCGGTGTCGACGGCGGTGTACCAGCTCAGGATGCGCTGGGACTCCGTGGCGCCGACGCCCAGGACGATGCCGGTCTGGTTCGCCGACGGGGTGTCGGCGGCCAGGGCGGGGGCGGGGGCGGCGGCGATGCCGCCGAGCACGCACGACGCGCCGAGCGCGACGGCGGAGAGGACGACGGTCGCGCGACGGCGACCGCGGCGCAGCATGTGCGTTGCTGCGGTTTCGGGCATGGGGTGATCCGTTCTATGAGATGGGAACTGCGTTGTGTTTCTTCGGGGATGAGCTCAAGGGGCGTCTCACAGTCCGAGCACCCGCTGGACGAACCAGACGAGACCCGCGATCGAGACGGCGGTGGCGATGACGACCGTCACCCAGATGAAGAGCCGCGGCGAGCGGTGCCGCAGCAGGGCGAGCAGCGGGAAGACGATCGCGATGATCGACAGCTGCACGGCCTCGATGCCGACGTTGAAGACGAGCAGCGACCACAGCAGCGTCCACGACCACGGCTCGTCGATGCCGAGAGCGCTGGCGAAGCCCAGCCCGTGCACGAGCCCGAAGACGAACACGACGCCGAGGCGCAGCCAGCCGGGCCGGTCGAGCCCCAGCGGCCCGCGCGCGATGTCGAGCCGTGCGGCATCCGCTCGCCCGCGCCAGAGCCGCCAGAGGTACCAGGCCGCGACGGCAGTGATCGAGAGGGCGATGACGGGTTCGACGAGGGCCGCCGGGGCGCTCACCACGTGCGTCGCCGCGAGGATGAAGGTCACGGAGTGCGCGAGCGTGAAGGTCGTCGCCGCGTAGATCACCTCGCGGAGGCGGCGGGAGCCGGCGATGAGGGCGAGCAGGAACAGGATGTGGTCGATGCCGCCGAGCAGGTGCTCGGCGCCCAGCCGGAAGAACTCCCAGAACCGCTCCCCCGTGCTCTGCTCAGTGGAGAACGACGGCTGCTGGGCGTCGAGGGCCGCGCTGCCGGAGTGCGTGTCAAGGGTGTAGCTCAGCACGGTCTTCGTGTCGCGCACATAGCCCTCCGAATCCGGGAAGAGCGTGCTCGTGATCACGTGCGCCGGGCTCGGCTTGGGACAGGCGTAGTCGAAGACGATGGTCGCGTAGGGGGCGCCGTCACGCTGCCTCATCGTCGCGGGCCCGTCGATCCGCGGGGTGCAGGGCGTGCCGGCGGATGCCACGGTGAAGTGCTCGGCCACATAGCCGAGCACCGTGTCGGCGTGCGCGTCGAGCGCGGCCGCCTCTGCCTTCTCATCGCCGTCGTCGAAGGCCGGCTGCCCGGCCTCGAACAGCGCGCCGTCGCCCTGCGCGTCGGCGGCGGAGACCACCAGCAGGTCGTACTCGAGATCCACAACCGCGCGCACGTGCCCCGAGCGGTCGCCCGTCACCGTGGCGTAGACGACCGAGGTGAAGCCGTGGGCGGCGGCCGGCGCCGAGGTCAGGAAGCCGAGCACGGCGACCGCGGCGGCGGCGAGCAGCGTCAGGGCGACCCTGCGGGCGGGGGCGGGCATGGAACTCCTTCGGGTTGCCTATGACCATTCAGTGCGAGAATTAATGGATTCCTGTCGGCAAACGAACGGAAGGTGAACGCGCTTCGGAATCGCGCCGAGCGGCTCGCCGCATCGGCGAAGGTGGTTGAGTGCCCCTCCATCGCCCTCTCGCCGCGCTCACCGCCGCGCTCCTCGCGACCGCCGTTCTGGCCGGCTGCGCGCAGTCCGACTGGAGCGCTCCTCACCCCGACCCCACCGCCGTCGGAGAGCCGGCCGTCGGCTTCGCTCCTGCGACCTCGCCGAGTCCGGAGGCGACCGTGCACCCAGCGCCCGGCTCGTGGAAGAATGTCCACCCGTCGCCCGGAATGCGTGTCGTTTTGCTGAAGGCGGGCAGCGACCGGCCGACGAAGACGCTCGTCGCGGCGATCACGTCGTGGGCGAACGCCGAAGACGTCGAACTGCGCACGGTCGCCGCTGGCGACGACCTCATCGACGGCATCGTGCAGGCGATGAAGCTGAACCCCGACCTCATCGTGACGGCCGGCAACGACCTGATCGACCCGCTCGCGACCGTGACGGCGAACCACCTCGACCAGCAGTTCCTCGTCGTCGGCGCCGAGATCGCCGAGCCCACCGGCAACGTCACCGCCGTCGACTGGACGGGTGCCTCCTTCCGCGGCGAGGGCCTCGGCATGTCCTCGAGCTACGACGCGGCGAGCTTCACCGCCGAGCGCTGCGGCCGCGGCATCCGTGCCGGCATCGCCGCCGTCCTCACCGGGATGACCGGTGTCGTGCTCTGGATCGACTGACGGGCCCGGCTCTACACTCGGAAACCATGGCGAGCACTGACGCAAGCCCCGACGCCGCCGAGCACGGCTTCCATCGCCTGAGCTGGCTGCAGCGCATCGGATTCGGCGCGGGCGATCTCGCGCAGAACCTCATCTACAACACGGTCGCGACCTACCTGCTGTTCTTCTACACGCAGGTGTTCGGCCTCGGCGCCGGCGTCGCCGCGACGATGTTCCTCGTCGTGCGCCTCATCGACGTCGTCTGGGACCCGCTGGTCGGCACCTTCGTCGACAAGCACACCACGCCGTGGGGCCGCTACCGCGGGTATCTGGTGCTCGCCGGCATCCCCCTCTCCGTCTTCGCGGTCCTCGTCTTCTGGAACGGCTTCTCGGGCTCGCTGCTCTACGCCTACATCACCTATGTGGGCCTGTCGATGCTGTACACGCTGCTCAACGTGCCCTACGGCGCGCTGAACGCGTCGCTCACGCGCGACAACCAGGAGATCTCGGTCCTCACCACGACGCGCATGTTCATGGCGAACATCGGCGGCCTCGCGGTCGCGTTCGGCGTTCCCGTGATCGTGCAGGCCATCTCGCCGACGGGCGACTGGGGAACGCCGGATGCCGCGGGCGCCTGGCAGACCACCATGACGATCTTCGCCGCGGTCGGGCTCGTGGTCCTCGTGTTCTGCTTCAGCCAGACCCGTGAGCGCGTCGTCATGGACACCGCCCACCAAGAGGACGTGAAGCTCTCCGACCTGCTCGTCGAATTCCGCCGCAACCAGCACCTGCGCACGCTCGCGTTCTTCTTCGTCACGGCGTTCGCGATGATGGCGGTCGGCAACTCGGGCGCCGCCTACTACATGACCGAGGTCGTGCACCGGGAGGACCTCGCGGGCTGGTTCAACGCGCTCGGCGTCCTGCCCGCGTTCGTCTTCCTGCCGCTCGTCCCGGCGATCCGCCGCGCGATCGGCAAGCGCGCGCTGTTCATCGCGTTCCTGCTCGTGGGCATCGTCGGTCTCGCGATGCTCTACTTCATCCCGGACCCCTCCCACCATGTCGCGTGGGTGCTCGTGGCGCAGATCATCCGGTCGATCGGCATCATCGTCGCGACCGGCTACATGTGGGCGCTCGTGCCCGAGGTCATCACCTTCGGCGAGTGGAAGACCGGGCGGCGCATCTCGGGCATCGTCAACGCGCTCACCGGCATCTTCTTCAAGGCGGGCTTCGCGCTCGGCGGTGTCGTGCCCGGCATCGTGCTCGCGGTCACGGGCTACGTGTCGGACACGGAGCGGCAATCGGATTCCGCGCAGCAGGGCATCCTCTGGCTCGTGTCCGTGATCCCGGCGATCCTGCTGATCCTCGCGATCGTCATCATCAGCCGCTACAGGCTGAGCGACGAGCAGCTCGTGGAGATGAACCGCGAGATCGAGGCGCGCCACGCGGGCGAGGGCGCCGACGGCTCGGATCGCTCCCCCGCGCTGCCGAACTCCTCGCTTGCAGACAAGACGCTGACCGGGTCGCTGGATCTCACGCAGAAGAACAGCGACGACTAGCGCCACGTTCAGCAAACGAGGAATCCCGGCCAGAATCATGTTCTGACCGGGATTTCTTGGTGGATCTGAGGGGACTCGAACCCCTGACCCCCTGCATGCCATGCAGGTGCGCTACCAGCTGCGCCACAGACCCGTACCGGGTTGTTCCCGCTCTCGCGGCAACCCGTTCAGCTTACTACAGCGATGAGCGTGCCAAGAAATCGAGGGGCACGACGGGGCAGTCGCGCCACAGCCGCTCGAGGGAGTAGTACTGCCGGTCCTCTTGATGGAAGACGTGCACAACGAGGTCGCCGAAGTCGAGCAGCACCCAGCGGCCCTGCTCCTTCCCCTCGCGGCGCAACGTCTTCACACCGGCCTCGTTCAGCGCGTCCTCCACCGCATCGGAGATCGCGACGACGTTGCGCTCGGAGTTGCCGGATGCCAGCAGAAAGATGTCGGTCAGCGGCAGCGGGCCGCTGACGTCGAGCGCGACCAGGTCCTCGCCGGCCTTCGAGTCGGCTGCGGTCGCAGCCAGGTGGAGCAGCTCTCGGGCCTGGGCGGATGCCGTCATGCAGTGGTCTCTCTCAGAATGCGTGGAAGACGAACCCGGCGATGACCGCGCCGATCACACCGAGCGCAGCGACGCCGCCGGCGGAGATGCCGACGATCGCGCCGACGCGGTGGCTCGTCTTCTTGGGCGGAACGATATTGGTGCTGACGGTCGGGACGTGCGTCGAGACCGCCTTCGTCGCGGCCACCGGCTCGACGCTGGAGTTGGGAGCGACGTCGCGGTCATGCTGATCGAGCAGCCGGTCGATGTCTGAGCCGTCGAAATGACCCTGCACCTGGCCGGTCGAACCGAGGCCGCGGGGCAGGTCGATCGACCCCGTCAACAGGATCTCGCCGGTCGCGTTCAGCGGGCCGGTCATATCGACGGCCGAGGGCACGACGGGGATGATGAGCGCGTTCGACGCGGTGGTCGCGCCCGAGGACTCGACCGATCGAATGTGCGCGTCGGCGACACCCGAGGCGAGCACGTCGTCGAAGCTCTCGCTGGCGCTGAGCGACCAGTGACCGGTCGGCGGCTGGTAGGCGCGCACCTCGCCCGTGGTCGGGCCGACAGGCGCATCGTCGATGACCTCGGGCGTGGCGGCCGTGAACGCGGCCGGGATCTCCGTCTCGGGCGCCGACTGGATGACGACGGGCGGCAGCACGGGCGGCTGCGGCAGCGGCAGGGCGCCGATCGGCACATCGACGATGGGCGCGGATGCCTGCTCGGCCGGTTGCGGCGCCTGCGCGGCCTCCTCGACCGGAGCCGACTGGATCTCCTGCGCCTGCTGCAGCGCGCGCAGCTGGCGGCGCGTCAGCGGCACGACGGGGGCGGCCGGAGTTGCCGGCGGCACCGTGTCCGGGGCGGGCGCCTGCGGGGCATCCGTCGAGATGACGGGACGCAGGTCTGCGGGAACCGGTGCCGGCACGGCCGGCTGAGGCGGAGAAGCGGAGAACGGGAGTTCGACCGCGGGGACCTGCTGCTCGCCGGTGCCGGCTTCCTGAGCCGCCCGCTCCCTTTCGCGAAGCTGACGGCGCGTCAGCGGCTGCTGCTGATCCTGCCTCAACGTCATGCCACGCTCCGATAGAGATGATGCTTGGAGATGTACTGGACAACGCCGTCAGGAACCAGGTACCAGACGGGGAAGCCCCTGCTCACCCGGCTGCGGCAATCCGTGGAGGAGATCGCCAGTGCCGGAACTTCCAACAAGCTTACGTCGCCCTTGGGTAAACCCGTAATGCTCAGTTCATGTCCCGGACGACTCACAGCGACGAAGTGAGCGAGCTCCCAGAGCTGCTCGACGTCGTGCCAGGTGAGGATCTGGGCGATCGCATCGGCGCCTGAGATGAAGTAGAGCTCGTCATCTGGGCGCTGCGCCTTGAGGTCGCGCAGAGTGTCGATCGTGTACGTCGGCCCCGGCCGGTCGATATCCACCCTGCTGACCGTGAAGCGGGGGTTGGATGCCGTCGCGATGACGGTCATCAGGTAGCGGTGCTCGGCCGGGCTCACCGGCCCCTTCTGCCAGGGCTGCCCGGTGGGCACGAAGACGACCTCGTCGAGCCCGAACGACTGCGCGACCTCACTGGCCGCGACCAGGTGGCCGTGGTGGATCGGGTCGAAGGTTCCACCCATGACCCCGACGCGTCGGCGGCCGAGCTGAGGCGCGACCATGCGAGCTGCTGGCTGCCGGCCCTAGTGGTGGCCCGGGTGGCCGCCGCTGTGCGACTCCGAGCCGGTCGACGTCTGGTGCTGCGCGGCCTCGGGGTCCCCGGACGGCGCATGCCGCCGCGACACGTCTTTGTAGCTCCACGTCACGGCGCCGAGGAAGATGAACACCACTGCACCGATGATGCCGTAGACGATCGCCGGGATAGGAAGCTCGTGTTCCTGGTACTCGAACGCGGCGAGGACGGCAGTGTGCAGCATTGCGGATTCGTTCCTTTCGACGTGGGGCGTCGGGCTCAGTCTATCCGCGGATCTGCCCTGAGCCGCGCACCAGCCACTTCGTGCTGGTGAGCTCGGGAAGTCCCATCGGCCCGCGCGCGTGCAGTTTCTGGGTTGAGATGCCGACTTCGGCGCCGAAGCCGAACTCGCCGCCGTCGGTGAAACGCGTCGAGGCGTTCACCATGACGACCGCGGAGTCCACCTCGGCGAGGAAGCGGTCGGCGTTCGCGAGGTCGTTCGTGACGATCGACTCGGTGTGGCTCGTCGAGTAGCGGCGGATGTGCTCGACGGCCTCGTCGAGGTCGTCGACGACGCGCACGGCGAGGTCAAGGCTCATGTACTCGGTCTCCCAGTCCTCCTCGGTGGCGGGCACCGCGTCGGGGAAGATCGCGAGCGCCCGCTCGTCGGAGTGGATCGTCACGCCCTCCGCGCGCAAAGCGCCCAGCACCGGCGGAAGCAGCCGCTGCGCGGCGTCCGCATGCACCAGCAGGGTCTCGACCGCGTTGCAGACGCTGGGCCGCTGCACCTTCGCATTGCGCACGATGTCGACGGCCCAGTCCTCGCGCGCGCTCGCATCGAGCACGATGTGCACGACGCCCGCACCGGTCTCGATGACGGGCACGGTCGACTCGGTGACGACGGTCTGGATCAGCTGCGCGCTGCCCCGCGGCACGAGCAGGTCGACGTGGCCGCGCGCCCGCATCAGCGCGGCGGCCCCTGGGCGGCCGAACTCGTCGATGGTCTGCACGGATGCCGCAGGCAGGCCAGTGCGCGTGAGAGCCGCCTGGATCACCGCGACGAGCACCGCATTCGTGCGCTCGGCGGCCGAGCCGCCCCGGAGCACCGCGACGTTGCCGCTCTTGAGCGCGAGCGCCGCGATGTCGACCGTGACGTTGGGGCGCGCCTCGTAGATGGCGCCGACGACGCCGAACGGAACCCGCACCTGCTCGAGGTGCACACCGTTCGGAAGGGTCTTGCCGCGCACGGATTCGCCGACGGGGTCGGCGATGCCGACGATGTCGAGCACGGCATCCGCGAGTCCCTGCACGCGCTGCGGGGTGAGCGTGAGGCGGTCGAGCAGGCCTGTGCTGAGTCCGTTCTCGCGGCCGCGCGCGAGGTCTTCGGCATTGGCTGCGACGATGTCGTCGACGCACGCGAGCAGATCCTGGGCGATGGCCTCGAGTGCGGCGTCCTTCGCGGCGGTGTTCGTCGTGGCGAGCACCCGGGCAGCGGACTTCGCGGCGTCGAGCTTCGCGAGGAAGGCGGCGGAGTCGAGGTCGCCCGCCGCCGCGGGCGCGGCGTTCTCGAGCAGGGACATGCCGCCCAGTCTAGTTCGCGGGAGCAGGCTCGAAGTAGGTGCCGACGGATGCCCCATCGAGGGCGTCCGCGACGAGATGCGTCGACGTCAGCACCACGGCGATGCCCGCCTCGGCCGCGTGCCGCGCGGCGGACACCTTCGTCAGCGCTCCGCCTGTGCCGACGCTGTTCACCGTGGTCGCCTGGATCTCGACCCCCTCGAGCTCGTCGCCGATGCCGACGTACGGGATGGGCTCGGCGCCCGGCTGCTGCGGCGGCTTCGTGTAGAGCGCGTCGACGTCGGAGAGGAGCACGAGCACCTCGGCGCCGATCAGGCGGGCGACGAGCGCCGCGAGCCGGTCATTGTCGCCGAAGCGGATCTCGTTGGTCGCGACGGTGTCGTTCTCGTTGACGATCGGCAGGATGCGCAGGGCGAGGAGCCGCTCCATCGCACGGTGCGCGTTCTCGCGATGCGTCGGGTCCTCCATGTCATTGGCAGTGAGCAGCACCTGCCCGGCGACGATGCCGTAGGGGTCGAGCGCGGCCTGGTAGCGGTGCACGAGCACGCTCTGGCCGACCGCCGCGGCGGCCTGCTGGGTGGCGAGGTCGTCGGGCCGCGCATCGAGCTCGAGGAACGGCATGCCCGTCGCGATGGCGCCCGATGAGACGAGGACCACCTCGGCGCCGCGGCGGTGCGCCGCAGCCAGCGCGAGGACGAGCGGAGCGATCTGCCAGGAGTTGTCGCCGCTGATCGACGACGAGCCGACCTTCACGACGATGCGCTTGGCCTCGGCCACGGTGGTGCGGGTGCTAATCGTCTTCCCTTTCGAGATCGTCGTCGTTCCAGATGCCGGCCTCGCGCTCGGCGTCGAGTTCGGCGCGTGCGGCGGCCTTGCCGTCCATCCGCTCGTAGTACTGCTCGCGGCGCTCGCGGCGCGTCGCGCGGCCGCTCTGGCTGAGGCGCTCGTCCGTGCCGCGCGGCGCGGTCACGAGCTCGGCCGTCGAGGTCAGCGTCGGCTCCCAGTCGAAGACGATGCCACCGCCGGGGCCGATCACGACGGTGTCGCCGGCCACGGCGCCCGCCGCGAACAGCCCGTCCTCGACGCCGAGCTTCGCGAGCCGGTCCGCGAGGAAGCCGACGGCCTCGTCGTTCTGGAAGTCGGTCTGAGCGACCCACATCTCGGGCTTCTGGCCGAGCACGCGGTAATAGGTGCCGTCGCTGCCGCCCTCGACCTTGATCGTGAAGGGTGCGGCGTCGACGGCCTGCGGGCGCATGACGATGCGCGGCCTCTCCTCCTGCTCGCTCGCGAGGCGGGCGCGCTCCGCGTCAACCAACTCGCCGAGCGCGAAGGACAGCGAGCGCAGCCCCGCGTGACTCACCGTCGAGATCTCGAACACACGGAAGCCGCGGGCCTCGAGCTCGGGGCGCACGAAGTCGGCGAGCTCTGCGGCGTCCGGCACGTCGATCTTGTTGAGCGCGACGAGCTGCGGGCGCTCGAGCAGCGGCGTCTGGCCGGCGGGAACCGGGTACCTGCCGAGCTCGGCGAGGATCACCTCGAGGTCGGTGATCGGGTCCCTGCCGGGCTCGAGCGTCGCGCAGTCGAGCACGTGCAGCAGCGCGGTGCAGCGCTCGACGTGACGGAGGAAATCGAGGCCGAGGCCCTTGCCCTCGCTGGCGCCCTCGATGAGGCCCGGCACGTCGGCGATCGTGTAGCGGGACTCCCCCGCCTGCACGACCCCGAGGTTCGGGGTGAGGGTCGTGAACGGGTAGTCCGCGATCTTCGGCTTCGCCGCCGACAGCGCCGCCACCAGCGAGGACTTGCCCGCAGAGGGGTAGCCGACCAGCGCGACATCCGCCATCGTCTTGAGCTCGAGCTCGACGTCGCCCTCCCACCCGGGCGTGCCGAGCAGGGCGAATCCGGGCGCCTTGCGCTTCGGGTTGGCGAGGGCCGCATTGCCCAGCCCCCCGACGCCGCCGGCGGCTGCGACGAAGCGCATACCGGGCTCGGCGAGGTCGGCGAGCTCGTCGCCGTCTGGCGTCTTCACGACGGTGCCGACCGGCACGGGCAGCTCGAGATCCTCACCTCGGGCCCCGTGGCGCATGTCGCCCATGCCGAAGCCGCCGTTGTCGCTCGACTGGTGCGGCCGCCGGTGGTAGCCGAGCAGCGTCGTCACTTGCGGGTCGGCGACGAGCACGATGTCGCCGCCGTGGCCGCCGTTGCCGCCGTCGGGACCGGCCAGCGGCTTGAACTTCTCACGGCGCACGCTCACGCAGCCGTTGCCGCCGTGACCGGCCCGCAGGTGCAGGGTCACGTGGTCGACGAACGTCGCCATGAGGTGTGCTCCTTAGAAAAAGAAGAGGGGCGGGCCGAAGCCCGCCCCTCCATTGAATCTCAACGACTCGCGGAATTACGCCTCGGCCGTCACGATGTTGACGACCTTGCGGCGGCCCTTGACGCCGAACTCGACCGCGCCGGCCGAGAGGGCGAACAGGGTGTCATCGCCGCCGCGGCCCACGTTGGCGCCGGGGTGGAAGTGGGTGCCGCGCTGGCGGACGATGATCTCGCCCGCGTTGACCTGCTCGCCGCCGAAGCGCTTGACGCCGAGGCGCTGCGCGTTGGAGTCGCGGCCGTTACGAGTGGAGCTCGCGCCCTTCTTGTGTGCCATCTCAGTCTGCCTCTATGTCTCTCGGGTCTTACTTGATGCCGGTGACCTTGACGCGCGTGAGGTCCTGACGGTGGCCCTGGCGCTTCTTGTAACCGGTCTTGTTCTTGAACTTCTGGATCACGATCTTCGGGCCGCGGAGGTCGCCGAGGACCTCAGCGGTCACCTTCACCTTGGCGAGCGCCTTGGCGTCGGAGGTGATCTTGTCGCCGTCGACGAGCAGCACCGGGGCGAGCTCGACGTTGCCGTTCTCGTCAGCCTTGATGCGGTCGAGCGTCACGATGGTGCCGACCTCGACCTTCTCCTGCCGACCGCCGGCGCGCACAACTGCGAAAACCACTTGAGTACCTACTTCTCCGGGGAGCGAAGCCGCTCCGATGCTTGATTTCTGGTTTGATGACCGGCCAGGTGAGGCGCGGGAAACCGGGGGTGGGGGCACGGCAAGAGCCAGCGCACGCCAACAATCAAGAGTACCTGATGGCGCATGGCCGGTCAAAACCGGTGCCGCCTTTGCGCACGGGGCGCTCCGGTAGGCTCGACGCCCATGACCGTGCTGATCGACCGCCCTGCGTGGCCGGCTCACGGCACGCTGTGGTCGCACCTGGTCAGCGATGCGTCGCTCTCAGAATTGCACGCCTTCGCCGACAGAGCCGGAGTGCCACGCCGTGCGTTCGATCTCGACCACTACGACGTTCCGGCCGAGCGCTACGACGAGCTCGTCGCCCTCGGCGCCCAGCCGGTGTCGATGCGGCAGCTCGTCGAGCGCCTGCGCGCGAGCGGCCTACGCGTCCGCGCGGTCGACCGGCGCTGACCCCGCACCGGACTCGGCCGTCAGCGCGCCTGTCGACACGCGGCGGCTGCGGCGCGGAGCCTGCTTCGCCGGCAGCGCGTCGAGCACGGAGTCGAGCAGCTGCGCGGTCGCCTCTGCATTGACCATGCGCGGCTCCTGCACGGGCTGCGCCTGCGGCAGCTCGATGACGGATGCCTCCTGCTGCGGCTCGCCCTGCGGGGCATCCCCCGCCTCCCCGCCGCGTGCGCGGCGCGAGCGCGAGCGACGGCTGCCGGAGCGCGGCGCCTCCTCCGCGGCGGCCTCTTCGAGCTGCGCGTCGACCTCGACGACGGGCACGGCGCCGGTCACCGGGTGACCGAGCGTGCTGGCCGCGATGCGGGCCAGGCTGCTGCGCGCCTCCTCGGTGAGCTGGTGCGTGCCCTCATGCGCATGCGCGCCGTTGCCGTTCCCATTGCCGTTGTTCGAAGCCGCGCCGCTGCCGCCGCGCCCGCGCCGACGCTCGCCGCCGCGCTCGGGCTGCTGCACGCGATGCTTCACGACAGGGTCGTGGTGCACGATCACGCCGCGGCCGGCGCAGACCTCGCAGGGCTCGCTGAAGGTCTCGAGCAGGCCGAGGCCCAGCTTCTTGCGGGTCATCTGCACGAGGCCGAGCGAGGTGACCTCGGCCACCTGGTGCTTCGTGCGGTCACGGCTCAGGCACTCGACAAGACGTCGCAGCACGAGGTCGCGGTTGGACTCGAGCACCATGTCGATGAAGTCGACCACGACGATGCCGCCGATGTCGCGCAGCCGCAGCTGGCGCACGATCTCTTCGGCCGCCTCGAGGTTGTTCTTGGTCACTGTCTCCTCGAGGTTGCCGCCGGAACCGACGAACTTGCCCGTATTGACGTCGATGACCGTCATCGCCTCGGTGCGGTCGATGATCAGCGAACCGCCGGACGGCAGCCAGACCTTGCGGTCGAGCGCCTTCTCGATCTGCTCGGAGATGCGGTACTCGTCGAACGCGTCGTCCTTGTCGCCGGCATACGGCTCGACGCGGTCGAGCAGGTCGGGCGCGACGTGGCCGAGATAGCGCTCGATGGTCTCGCGGGCGTCGTCGCCCTGGATGACCATCTTCTGGAAGTCCTCATTGAAGACGTCACGGACGATCTTGATCAGCAGGTCGGGCTCGCTGTGCAGCAGAGCGGGCGCCTGCACCTTCTCGACGGCCTCGCGGATCGACGCCCACTGCGAGGTGAGGCGCGTGACGTCGAGGGTGAGCTGCTCCTCGGTGGCCCCCTCGGCCGCGGTCCGGACGATAACGCCGACGTTGTCGGGCAGGACCGCTTTGAGGATCTTCTTGAGGCGCGCGCGCTCGGTGTCCGGCAACTTGCGGCTGATGCCGTTCATGGAGCCGTTCGGCACGTACACGAGGTAGCGGCCGGGCAGCGACACCTGGCTCGTGAGGCGGGCGCCCTTGTGGCCCACCGGGTCCTTCGTGACCTGCACGAGGACCTTGTCGCCGGGCTTCAGCGCGAGCTCGATGCGGCGCGGCTGGTTCTTCTCGCCGGACTCGGCCTGCGCGGCCTCCCAGTCGACCTCGCCGGAGTACAGCACGGCGTTGCGGCCGCGGCCGATGTCGACGAACGCGGCTTCCATGCTGGGCAGCACGTTCTGCACCTTGCCGAGGTAGACGTTGCCGATCAGCGACGCCTCCTGGGACTTCGCGACGTAGTGCTCGACGAGCACCTTGTCCTCAAGGACGCCGATCTGGATGCGGCCGCCCTTGGAACGGACGACCATGGTGCGGTCGACGGCCTCCCGTCGGGCGAGGAACTCGGCCTCGGTGATGACCGCGCGGCGGCGGCCGGCATCACGGCCGTCGCGGCGGCGCTGCTTCTTCGCCTCGAGACGCGTCGAGCCCTTGACCTTCTGCGGCTCGGTGATGAGCTCGGGCTCGCGCTTGGCAGGCTGCTGCCGCTCGCGCGGCTGGTCGTCGGATGCCCCGCCTGCACCGCCGCGGCGGCGACGGCGTCGCGTGCCGGGGGCGCCGGCATCGGCATCCGTCTCGTCCTCCTCGTCGAAGGCGGGGGTCGGCAGCGCCGGCGGCGCCTGGAAAAGCAGCATCGTGGTCGAGACGGGGCCCGTGACCGAGCCGGCCTGCGTGCCCACGACCGGAATCGGCGTGGTCAACGGCTGCGGCACGGCGGGGGCGAGCGGGTGGTCCTGCTCGGCGGCGATGGCCTCTTCATCGACCGCGGGCTTCGGCTCGGCCGGCATTCCGACGGCCGCCGCCTCTACGGTCTCGGCGGCAGGGACGGCGACCGTCTCCGTGGTCACGGCCTCTGGCCGGGCATCCGCCTCGTCCGTCTTGCGCCGCCGCCCGCCGAAGAAGCGCCCACGGCGCTTGCCATCGTTCGAACCGTTGTATTCATCTTTTTCCACCATCGCTGGTGCACTCCTCGTACCGAGCGGCCGAAGCCTTCACCCCGGTCGCTACGGGAACTCTCCAGGGGCGGCTTCGCGAGCCGCCGCAAACCTTCCGGCGGGCCGTGTCGCCCGCCTGCTCGCACACGCTTGGGGTGCGCGAAAACCTTGTTCTCTGTGGTCATCGTCCGCCTCGCGGGATGACCTGCACCTCATTATCGCACGGCGTGTCTTCCGACCCGGTTCATGCCGAAGGAGGCATGCGATACTCAGGGCGTGTCTGAGACCGCCACCGAGATCGAAGCCCCTCCCCGCCACCTCGCGCTCGCGATCCTGCTGATCGTCGGCGGCGCGCTCGGCCTGCTGGCCTCGTTCTCGCTCATGAAGGACGATCTCGCCCTGCTTGCCGACCCAGGCACGAAGCTCGGCTGCACCGTCTCGGCGGCGATCCAGTGCGGCAAGAACATCGGATCGTGGCAGGGCAGCGTCTTCGGATTCCCGAATCCGATGCTCGGACTCATGATGTTCACCGCGCCGGTCATCGTCGGCGTCGCGATGCTCGGGCGGGTGCGCTTCCCGAACTGGTTCTGGCTCGTCTTCAACGCCGGCCACTGGTTCGCGATCATCTTCATCGGGTGGCTGTCGACCGAGAGCATCTTCTTCATCGGCACGCTGTGCCCGTGGTGCTCGCTCGTCTACGCCGTCGTGATCCCGATGTGGCTCGCCGTGACGCTGCACAACATGGCGGCGGGGCGATACGGCACCCGGCTGATCGGCGCGGGCAGCGCGCTGATCACCTGGGTGCCGCTGCTCTCGCTCGCACTCTACGTGGTGATCGCCCTCGAGGCGCAGCTGCGGCTCGACCTGATCAGCCAGCTGTTCGGCTGAGCTCGGGAACGGACCGGCGCTCTACGCGAACCACAGGGCGAGCTCGCGCGCGGCCGACTCGGGCGAGTCGGAGCCGTGCACGAGGTTCTGCTGCACCTTGAGACCCCAGTCGCGGCCCAGGTCGCCGCGGATCGTGCCGGGCGCCGCCGTCGTGGGGTCGGTTGTGCCGGCGAGCGAGCGGAAGCCCTCGATGACGCGCTGACCCGCCACGCGGATCGCGACGATCGGCCCCGACTGCATGAACTCGAGCAGCGGCTCGTAGAACGGCTTGCCCTGGTGCTCGGCGTAGTGCTGCGAGAGCAGATCGAGGTCGGCCTCGACGAGGCGGATGTCGACGAGCTGATAGCCCTTCGCCTCGATGCGGCGCAGGATCTCGCCGGTCAGATTGCGGGCGACCCCGTCCGGCTTGACGAGGACGAGGGTCTCTTCGACAGGGGTGCTCACTGCGGGTTCTCCGTTCCGTTGGCGGGCTGATTCGCCCTGATTCGCTCGGCGCGCTCGGCCGAGTACATCGCGTAGATCCAGATGGCGAGGAAGAGCGCGCCGACGATGAACATCATGTGCACCCAGACGCCCGCGACGACGGCGAGGATCTGGACGGCGAATCCGATCCAGGTCCCGATGCGGTAGCGCAGGGTCAGGATCGCGACGATCGCGAGCACGATGAGCCCCGCCCCGCCGCCGATCACGATGCCCGCGGGAGCGGCGTGCAGCCCCCACGCGACGAGCGTGCCGAGGAACAGCACGATCAGCTCGAAGCCGAGCACGATCGAGCCGACGGATTCCCGGACTCCGCGCTGCCTCACTCGTCGCCCTCCCCGTCGCCGGGGCGCGTGCTCTTCCAGCCGCGCTCGCCCGCGAGCGTCATGGCCTCGCCGACGAGCGTGATCGAGCCGGTCACGACGACGGCGCGCTTCTCGCCCTCGAGCGCCCAGGCGCGAGCGGCCTCGATCGCCTCACCGAGGTCGTCGGCCTCGTCGACGTGCTCGTGGGTCCACTCGTAGACGTCCTCGGCGAGGTCCTCGCTCGCCCGCGCGCGCTCGGAATGCGACTGCGTCACGATCAGCTGGGTCGCGACCGGGCCGAGTGCGTCGATGATGCCGTGCGCGTCCTTGTCCTTGAGCACGCCGAGCACGACGGCGACCTCGTCGAAGTCGAAGAAGCGCTCGAGTGCGGCGCGCAGGGTGGCGGCGCCGGACGGATTATGCGCGGCATCCACGATCACCGTCGGCTCGGTGCCGATGAGCTGCAGCCGGCCGGGCGACGTCGCCCCCGCGATGCCCTCTGCGACGAGGTCGTAGGTCAGCGCGTGCTCGCCCCCGCCGATGAACGCCTCGACGGCGGCGATCGCGACGGCCGCGTTCTGCGCCTGGTGGTCGCCGTAGAGCGGCAGCGCGAGACCGTCGTAGGCGCCCGCCACGCCGCGCACGTCGACGAGCTGGCCCCCGACGGCGACGGACGTCGAGGTCACGTCGAACTGCGCAGGCTGGGAGATGACGGATGCCCCGTGCTGCGCCGCCGCGGCCTGCAGCTCGCGCATCGCCTCGGGCGTCTGCCGGGCGGTCACGACCGTTGCGCCGTCCTTGATGATGCCCGCCTTGGTGCGGGCGATCTCAGCGACGGTGTTCCCGAGCTGGGCCATGTGGTCGAGCGAGATCGGCGTGAACACGGCGACGGTCCCGTCGCCCACGTTCGTGGAATCCCATTCGCCGCCCATGCCGACCTCGACGACGGCGACATCGATCGGGGCGTCGGCGAAGCACGCGAAACCGAGGGCGGTGACGGCTTCGAAGAAAGTGAGACGCGCCCGGCCCGCCGCCTCGAGCTCGGCGTCGACGAGCTCCAGATACGGCGTGATCTCCTCCCAGTTGCGGGCGAGGGCCTCGTCGTCAATCGGCTCGCCGTCGATCAGGATGCGCTCGTTGAAGCGCTCGAGATGCGGGCTCGTCAGCAGGCCCGTGCGCAGCCCGTAGGCGCGCAGGATGCTCTCGGCGATGCGGCTCGTCGACGTCTTCCCGTTAGTGCCCGTGATGTGGATGATCGGGTACGCCTTCTGCGGGTCGCCGAGCACCTCGACGGCGCGCCGGGTCGCATCGAGGCGGCGCTCGGGCTTGCCTTCGCCGACGCGTGTCAGCAGCTGGGCGTACACCGCGTCGGCGGCATCCCGGTGCGATCTGTCACTCATGCGTGCACCTTCTCGACTTCGATGCTCTGCTCGCCCTCGGCGACGGCGTAGTCGACCGCGAGGGTCTCGGCCGCGATCAGCTCGGCGTGCGTGCGTGCGGCGCGGGCGGACTCCTGATCAAGCGTCAACCGCAGCCGGATGCGGTCGCTCACGTCGAGCCCCGCCGCCTTGCGCGCGTCCTGCACGCTGCGGATCAGGTCGCGCGCGGTTCCCTCGGCGGCGAGCTCGGGCGTCACGTGCGTGTCGAGCAGCACGAAGCCGCCGGCAGGCAGCAGTGCCAGCGCCTCTGAGGCATCTCCGGCACTCTGTGCCACCTCGAGCACGAGCTCGTACTCCCCCGCCTCGAGCGGGATGCCGCCGGCCGTCACGATGCCGTCGGCCTCGGACCAGTCGCCCGTGCGCGCAGCCTTGATGGCCTCCTGCACCTGCTTGCCGAGGCGGGGGCCCGCAGCGCGCGCGTTGACCGACAGCCGGCGGGTGATGCCGTAGTCGTCGGCGCTGGTCGGGGTCTCGGCCACGAATGCGACCGCCTTGACGTTCAGCTCGTCGCGCAGGATTCCCTCGAAGCCAGCCAGGCGCGAGGCATCCGGAACCACGACCGTCAGCTTCGCGAGCGGAAGCCGCACGCGCAAGCCGCCCGCCTTGCGCAGCGAGAGGCCCGTCGAGGCGATCTGGCGCACGGCGTCCATGGCCGCGACCAGTTCGTGGTCCGCCGGGAACTCGGCCGCCTCCGGCCAGTCGGTGAGGTGCACGCTGCGACCGCCGGTGAGCCCCTGCCAGATCTCCTCGGTGACGAGCGGCAGCAGCGGCGCGGCGAGGCGGCAGAGCGTCTCGAGCACGGTGAAGAGGGTGTCGAATGCCTCGGCGTTCTCGCCCGACTCCGTGACGCCGACCCAGAACCGGTCGCGGGAGCGGCGCACATACCAGTTGGTGAGCACGTCGGCGAAGTCGCGCAGGGCAGCCGCGGCGAACGGGCTGTCGAGGTCGTCGAAGTGCTCGGTGACGGTCTCGACGGTCTCGCGCAGCTTGGCGAGGATGTAGCGGTCGAGCTCGTTGCCCGACGCCGTCGACCGCTTGGCCTCGTAGCCGCAGGCGTTCGCGTAGATCGTGAAGAAGTAGTACGAGCTCCACAGCGGCAGCAGCAGCTCACGGACGCCCGAGCGGATGCCCTCCTCCGTCACGATGAGGTTGCCGCCGCGGATCACGGACGACGACATCAGGAACCACCGCATGGCATCCGAGCCGTCGCGATCGAAGACCTCCGACACGTCGGGATAGTTGCGCAGGCTCTTCGACATCTTCTGCCCGTCGGAGCCGAGCACGATGCCGTGGCTGAGCGCCGAGCGGAACGCCGGCCGGTCGAACAGCGCCGTGGCGAGCACGTGCTGCACGTAGAACCAGCCGCGCGTCTGCCCGATGTACTCGACGATGTAGTCCGCCGGATTGTGCGAGTCGAACCAGGCTTGGTTCTCGAACGGGTAGTGCACCTGGGCGAACGGCATCGAGCCCGAGTCGAACCACACGTCGAACACATCGGCGATGCGTCGCATGGTGGAGCGGCCCGTCGGGTCGTCGGGGTTCGGTCGCGTCAGTTCGTCGATGTACGGCCGGTGCAGGTCGACCTGGCCTTCCGCGTTGCGGGGCAGTGCGCCGAAGTCGCGCTCGAGCTCCTCGAGCGAGCCGTACACGTCGATGCGCGGGTAGTTCGCGTCATCCGATCTCCACACCGGGATGGGCGAGCCCCAGAAGCGGTTGCGGCTGATCGACCAGTCGCGGGCGCCCTCGAGCCACTTGCCGAACTGGCCGTCCTTGACGTTCTCGGGCACCCAGGTGATCTCCTGGTTGAGCTGGACCATGCGGTCCTTGAACTCGGTGACGCGCACGAACCAGCTGGAGACCGCCTTGTAGATCAGCGGGTTCCGGCACCGCCAGCAGTGCGGGTAGGAGTGCTCGTAGCTCGCGAGGCGCAACAGCCGGCCCTCGGCGCGCAGCAGCTGCGTGAGCGGCTTGTTCGCGTCGAACACCTGCAGCCCGGCGACCGGCGTCACGTTGGCGAGGAACTTCCCGCCGTCGTCCACCGAGACGATCACGGGGATGCCGTTCGCCTCGCAGACCCGCTGGTCGTCCTCACCGTAGGCGGGCGCCTGATGCACGATGCCGGTGCCGTCGGCGGTCGTCACGTAGTCGTCGACGAGGATGCGCCACGCGTTCTGGGTGCCCCAGGTCTCGGCATCCGCATAGAAATCCCAGAGTCGGTCGTACTGCACGCCCGCCAGCTGCGCGCCCGTGAATTCACGGGTGACGGATGCCAGCGCCTGCGCCGCATCGTCGTAGCCGAGGTCCTTCGCGTGGTTCCCGACGAGCTCGCGGGCGAGCAGGTACTCCCCCGCCTCCTCCGGCGTGTCGGCGGCGCCGTTCGGGCCCGCGGGCACCACGGCATAGGTGATGTCGGGGCCGACCGCGAGCGCGAGGTTCGTCGGCAGCGTCCACGGCGTGGTCGTCCACGCGAGCGCGCGCACGGCGGTGAGGCCGAGCGCCTCGGCCTTCTCACCGACGAGCGGGAAGGTGACCGTCACGGTCTGGTCCTGGCGCATCTTGTAGACGTCGTCGTCCATGCGCAGCTCGTGGTTGCTGAGCGGGGTCTCGTCGCGCCAGCAGTACGGCAGCACGCGGTAGCCCTCGTAGGCGAGGCCCTTGTCGTAGAGCTGCTTGAACGCCCACAGCACGCTCTCCATGAAGGTGAGGTCGAGGGTCTTGTAGCCGCCGTCGAAGTCGACCCAGCGCGCCTGGCGGGTGACGTACTCCTGCCACTCCTGCGTGTAGCGCAGCACGGATTCCTTGGCGGCGCGGTTGAACGCGGCGAGGCCCATCTTCTCGATGTCGGCCTTGCCGTTGATGCCGAGCTGACGCTCGGCCTCGAGCTCGGCGGGCAGGCCGTGCGTGTCCCAGCCGAAGACGCGCTTGACCTGCTTGCCGCGCATGGTCTGATAGCGCGGGAACAGGTCCTTCGCGTAGCCGGTCAGCAGGTGGCCGTAGTGCGGCAGGCCGTTCGCGAACGGCGGCCCGTCGTAGAACACCCACTCCGGGCATCCGTCGCGCTGCTCGACCGAAGCGCGGAAGGTGTCGTCGCGCTTCCAGAACGCGAGCACCTTCTGCTCGATCTCCGGGAAGCGCGGGCTCGGCACGACTTCCGGCTCATCGGACTTGGGGTACGGCAACGGGGCTCCTCGGGTGTCTTGTGCTTCAGACGAGGACGCGGCTCACGTCGCGCGGTACCACCTCGATTGGTGAGAACGGATGTCTCACCCTCTCGTTCCTAGGCTGTGACGGGCCCGACCCGTTCGGTTCTACTTGGCTCGCGCCGTTCTTCCGAAGACTCCCCGGTGATGGCCGGATCGCAGTCGATGCGGAAAAGTCTATCGGGTGCCGCGCCCCGACGGGTGAGGAGCGCGCTAAGGTGCGGCCATGGCGATCGCATCCGCGAACACCCGCTCCCGCACGTGGCGGTGGGTGCTGCGGATCGGGCTGCTGGTGCTGGTCGCACTTGTCATCATCGCGGTGGTTCGCACGATGCACGATCTGAACGTCGGCGCGATCGGCACCGCCCTCGGCCGGCTGCGCTGGTGGGAGATCGTCGTGCTGCTCGCGGTGCTGGTGCTGCGGCAGCTGCTCAGTGCGCTGCCGTTGACGATCTACATTCCCGGCGTCACTTTCTGGCGCGCTTTCGCCACCGACGTGACAGCGCTGACGACGGCCGCGTTCGCGTCGGCCCCGGGGAAGATCGCGGCCCGCGTGGCGATCTTCAGCTCGGGCGGAATCTCGACGGGCTCAGCCCTCGCCGGGTCGGTGCTGAACACCCTGACGATGTTCGTCGCCCGGTTCGGCATCCCGATCGTCGGATTCCTGCTGGTCGCCGTCACCGGTGCGTACCGCCCCCTTCAACTGCTCGACATGGTCAGCCTCGCCTTCGCGGCCGTGCTCGTCGCCGCGATGCTGATGGTGGCGAGCGCTCAGGAGACCGCGCTCCGGCTCGGCAGGTGGGCGGGCCGCGTCGCGCAGCGTTTCCGCCCCCGCGTCGAGCCAGAGCGGTGGGCGCAGGCCTGCGCCACCTTCCAGCAGGCTGCGGCCGGAGGCCTGCCGCGACGTCTGCCGCGGGCATCCCTGGTGCTGGCCGTCATGCTGGGGGTCGAGTTCGCACTCGTGCTCCTCGCGTTCCGCTTCGTGGGCGTGACGCCGTCCGATGCGAGCACCCTCGCGATCGCGACCATCTTCTTCTTCGCCTATCCGCTCACGATGTTCCCGCTGCAGGGCGTCGGCGTGGTCGACGTCGCGATCCTTCTCGCGCTGTTCGGCACGGGCGGCGGCCCCGCGGTCGACGCCGCGACGGCGGGCCTGCTCATCTGGCGCGCCCTCACGGTCGCCGGGCCGTACGCCCTCGCTGCGATCGCCGTCGGCATCTGGCGCGCCCTCGCCAGGCGGCAGGCGCGCAGGCAACACGGCCATCCGCAGCGCCGACCGGTAGACTGAGCGCACATCCCACACTCAGGCACCCTCTGACGCGGTGCCGCATATACCGAATGAGGCCCCGACATGACTGCGATCCCTGACAAGCCCGCCCTCGAGGGCCTCGAATCCAAGTGGGGTGAGTCCTGGCAGCGGTCTGGGACGTACGCCTTCGACAAGAAGGCCGCACTCGAGGCATCCGATCGCTCCTCGATCTACTCGATCGACACGCCGCCGCCGACCGCGTCGGGTTCGCTGCACATCGGCCACGTTTTCAGCTATACGCACACCGATGTGATCGCGCGCTACCAGCGCATGCGGGGCAAGACCGTGTTCTATCCGATCGGGTGGGACGACAACGGGCTACCGACCGAGCGCCGCGTGCAGAACTACTACGGCGTGCGCTGCGATCCGTCGCTGCCGTACACGCCCGACTTCGTGCCGCCGTACGAGGGCGGGGACAACAAGTCCAGCCGCGCCGCCGACCAGGTACCCGTCTCGCGCCGCAACTTCATCGAGCTGTGCGAGCGCCTCACGGAAGAGGACGAGAAGCAGTTCGAGGCGCTGTGGCGCAAGCTGGGCCTCTCGGTCGACTGGGCGCAGACCTACCGCACGATCGGGCCGGAGTCGATCCGCGCGTCGCAGCTCGCGTTCCTGAAGAACGTCGAGCGCGGCGAGGCGTACCAGGACTGGGCGCCGACCCTGTGGGATGTGACCTTCCGCTCCGCCGTCGCGCAGGCCGAGCTCGAGGACCGCGACCAGCCCGGCGCCTATCACCGGCTCGCCTTCCACGGCGCCGATGGCGACGTGTTCATCGAGACGACGCGCCCCGAGCTGCTCGCTGCCTGCGTCGCGGTGGTCGCGCACCCCGACGACGAGCGCTACCAGCCGCTGTTCGGCACGACGGTGCGCACGCCCGTGTTCGGCGTCGAGGTGCCGGTGGTCGCCCACCACCTCGCGCAACCCGACAAGGGCTCCGGCATCGCGATGATCTGCACCTTCGGCGACATCACCGACGTCACCTGGTGGCGCGAGCTGCAGCTTCCGACGCGCGCGATCATCGGCTTCGATGGCCGCATCGTCGCGGACGCGCCTGAGGCGATCACGACGGATGCCGGGCGCGAGGCGTACGCCCGCATCGCCGGCGCCACCGTGTTCACCGCGAAGAAGACCATGGTCGAGCTGCTCACCGAGTCCGGCGAGCTCATCGGCGCGCCCAAGCCCATCCAGCACCCGGTGAAGTTCTACGAGAAGGGCGACCGCCCGCTCGAGATCGTCTCGACCCGCCAGTGGTACGTGAAGAACGGCGGGAAGGACGAGGCGCTGCGCGCACGGCTGCTCGAGGCCGGCCGCGGCCTCGACTGGCACCCGGACTTCATGCGCGTGCGCTATGAGAACTGGGTGAACGGCCTCGCCGGCGACTGGCTGATCTCGCGGCAGCGCTTCTTCGGTGTGCCACTGCCCGTCTGGTATCGCGTCGACGAGAACGGCGAGACGCAGTTCGACCAGGTGATCCTGCCCACGGCCGAGTCACTGCCCGTCGACCCGTCGTCTGACGCACCCGTCGGCTTCGACGAATCGCAGCGCGGCCAGGCCGGCGGCTTCGTCGGCGAGGTCGACATCATGGACACCTGGATGACGTCGTCGCTCACCCCGCAGATCGCCGCCGGGTGGGAGCGCGACCCCGAGCTCTTCGGCGCGCTCTTCCCGTTCGACCTGCGCCCGCAGGGCCAGGACATCATCCGCACCTGGCTGTTCTCGACCCTGCTTCGCTCGGTGCAGCAGCATGATTCACTGCCGTGGCGGCACGCCGCGATCTCCGGCTTCATCGTCGACCCCGATCGCAAGAAGATGTCGAAGTCGAAGGGCAATGTGGTCACGCCCGCCGCGATCCTCGACCAGCACGGCTCGGACGCCACGCGCTATTGGGCGGCCTCCAGCCGTCTCGGCGCCGACGCGGCGTTCGACATGAACAATCCCACGCAGATCAAGATCGGCCGCCGCCTCGCGATCAAGGTGCTCAACGCGGCGAAGTTCGTATTGGGCTTCGAGGCCGCCGCAGGCGCCGAGATCACCGCGGAGCTCGACAAGGCGATGCTGCGCGAGCTCGCCAAGGTGGTCGCCGATGCGACCGCCGCGCTCGAGTCCTACGACCACGCCCGCGCGCTCGAGATCACCGAGTCGTTCTTCTGGACGTTCTGTGACGACTATCTCGAGCTCGTCAAGGAGCGGGCTCATGGAGCCGGGGATGCCTCGGGCCAGGCATCCGCCGTCGCCGCCCTGCGCCTCGCGCTCAGCGTCATGATCCGCCTGTTCGCGCCGGTGATCCCGTTCGCGACCGAGGAGACCTGGAGCTGGTTCAACGAGGGCTCGGTGCACACCGCCGCGTGGCCCGCGGTCGACGAGCTCGCCGTCGCCGGCGACGGCGCAGCGGTGCTCTCGGTCGCCAGCAGCGCGCTCGTGGGCATCCGCCGCGCCAAGACCGACGCGAAGGTCTCGCAGAAGACGCCGATCGTCTCGCTGACGCTCACGGGGACCGAGGAGCAGCTCGCCGCGCTGCGGCTCGCCGAGGACGATCTGAAGGCCGTCGGGCGCATTTCGGCGATCGCCTACGAGATCGCCGAGGAGGTCGCCGTGCGCGACGTCACGCTCGGAGATCTCGCCTGATCAGCACAATTCGCGCTATCGTCGCCGCAGGAGGGGTGCAATGACCGTTACGATCCGGGAAGCTCGCGACAGCGATTTCTTCCCATGACTGAGCCTGTATGAGGTGTACGCGTCGGAACGCGGGGTCGAGTTGACCGAGCAACGCGCCCTGCAGCTGTGGACCTGGCTCTCGGACCCTGCTCACCCCGAGTCGGCTCTCGTCGCACTCGACGAGGAGGGCGATGTGAGCGGTTTCGTCCACTTCCACGCGTTCCCGCGGCCGCTGCTCGGCGAGACCGGCGTCTTTGTCGACGCGATCCACGCAGGCGACGAGTCCGTCGCACAGGAGCTGTTCAACGCGGTCCGCGAGGCCGCCGCCGCCCAGGGCGCGAGCGTCATCAGGTGGACCCAGGCCGACGGCGAGACTCTGCCGCCTGTTCTGGCCGACGCCGGCGGCGAGGCGAGCTCGTCGGCGTACTTTGAACTGCAGACCGCGGCGCAGCCCGCCTGAACGCATACGGAGGCGTGATGCAGCTCGGCACTCGCTGGCCTGTCGGCGGCGTCGCCCCGGCAACCCTGCCCGAGGTGGTCACGGCGGCGGTCAGGGCCGTCGAAGAGGAGCTCCGCGCCGACGGTGTCGACGCGTCTACCTGGCGCTGGACGCTGACGTGGCTCGAGGGCAAGCCCGTCGTCGAGCTCGACGACGGCACCGTCATCCGCTACAACACGGCAAGCGGCACCGCCACGATCACCTCGAACGACTTCGAGGCGCACGCCGAGGGCGCTGCAGCCGAGTAGCTGCTATCGGCGGGCGCCGATCACGTCGAGCATCCCCCGCTCGTACTCGGCGAGTCGCCGCTCGGCGGCGATCATGGCGCGTTCGCGGCGCAGGATCCGCTCGCGGCGCCGCGCTCGGGCATGGCCGAGACGCACGAGCGCGAGGCCGAGCTGGATCAACAGGCGGTCGGACGGTGCGGTGTGTGCGGCGCGCACGGAGATGGCGGTCATTCGGTCATTTCCTCTCCCCCGATGAGGGCGAAGGCGTTGAACTGGATCTGGACGGGGCGGGTGCCCGGGAGCTGCTTGCCCCGGTATGGCTCGATGATCTCGTCGAGCAGCTCGTGGAAGCGGCGGACGAGCTCTTCGACGACCTCGGGTGGCAGGAACTGGTTGCTCAGGGTGAAGTCGTTCGCGAGCTGCCAGGCCTCCGGCAGCCGCTCGCGCGCATAGCGCAGGAACTCGCGCACGTTCTGCGACTGCAGCTCCTGCTGCTGGCGCGAGACCTCTTCGACGATCTGGCGGCCCGCGGGCGTGTCGTTGGGGCCGCGGTCGCTGATCGTCACCGAGCCCGGCGTGCGCTCCCACCAGCGCTCACGGGCGGTTCCCCGCCCCTCCACCTCGCGCACGAGGCCGTGCTTCTCGAGCTGACGCAGGTGATAGCTCGTCGCGCCGCTCGATTCCCCCAGCTGCTCCGCCAGACGACTCGCCGTCATCGGGCCCAGCGAGCTGAGCGTGTCGAAGAGGCGCACGCGCAGGGGGTGCGAGAGCCCCTTGAGCGCGGCCAGGTCGAGGTCGCGGTGCTGGCGTTCGGTCATGACCCCACTGTAAATATGCAAATGATTCTTTGCAACTGTTTCTTTGCATGAGTTGCGGGCGCCTCGCTAGATTTGAGACATGACGGATGCCTCCAACCCGCTTCTCTCCCCCAGCACGCTCGACTACCGGCTTCCGCCGTTCGCCCTCATCGCGGACGAGCACTATGAGCCCGCCTTCGACGCCGCGTTCGCGGAGCACCTCGCGGAGATCGAGGCCATCACGGCGAGTCCTCAGGCGCCGACGTTCGAGAACACCCTCATTCCGCTGGAGCGCGCCGGCCAGACGCTGCGCCGCGTCGCCTACGTCTTCTACAACAAGTCGTCGGCCGACTCGACCGACGCGACGAACGCGCTCGACGAGCGCCTCGCGCCGCGCATGGCTGCCCACGAGGACGCCATCAAGCTCAACGCGGCGCTCTATGAGCGCATCCGTGCGGTGCACGACGGGCTGCCGTCCCGCAACGATCTCGACGCCGAGTCGCGCTACCTCGTCGAGCGCTACTTCGTGGACTTCACCCTCGCCGGTGCCGGCCTCGACGACGCGGCCAAGGCCGAGCTGTCGGCCCTGAACCAGCGCATCTCCGGCCTTCAGGCGAAGTTCGAGAAGCAGCTGCTCGCGGACACCAACGAACTCGCCGTGGTCTTCGACGAGGCTGCGGAGCTCGAGGGGCTCGGCGAGGGCGAGCTGTCCGCTGCCGCCGAGGCCGCCAAGGAGCGCGGGCTCGAGGGGAAGTACCTCGTGACGCTGGTGCTTCCGACGGGGCATCCCTGGCTCGCCTCGCTCACTCGCCCCGAGGTGCGCGATCGCATCATGACGGCGTCACGCTCGCGCGGGGCCCGCGACGGCGCCAATGACAACCGACCGATCGTGCTCGAGCTCGTGCGGCTGCGGGCGCAGCGCGCCCAGCTGCTCGGCTTCGCGAGCCACGCCGACTTCGTCACCGCCGGCCAGACCGCGGGCACTGCGGCCAACGTCGCCGACATGCTCGGCGCGCTCGCGCCCGCCGCGGGGCGCAACGCGCGCCGCGAACACGAGGCGCTCGAGGCGACCGCGGGCACCGCCGTCTCCTCCGCGGACTGGGACTACTGGACCGAGAAGGTGCGCGTCGCGCAGTACGACGTCGACACAGCGGCGCTGCGTCCCTATTTCGAGGCCGAGCGGGTGCTGCACGACGGCGTGTTCTTCGCCGCGACGAAGCTCTTTGGACTCACCTTCACCGAACGCCCCGACCTCGTCGGGTACCACCCCGACGTGCGCGTCTTCGAGGTGTTCAACGCGGACGGCTCGGCGCTGGGGCTCTTCCTGTACGACCTCTACACGCGCGACTCGAAGCGCGGCGGCGCCTGGATGAACAGCCTCGTGGACCAGTCCGAGCTCCTCGGCGAGCCGACGGCCATCGTCGTCAACAACCACAACGTTCCCAAGCCGGCGGCAGGTGAGCCGACGCTGCTCACCTTCGATGAGGTGCACACCCTCTTCCACGAGTTCGGGCACGCCCTGCACGGGCTGTTCGGACACGCGGTCTACCCGCGCTTCGCGGGCACCAGCGTGCACCGCGACTTCGTCGAGTTCCCGTCGCAGGTGAACGAGATGTGGATGCTGTGGCCCGAGGTGCTCGCCAACTACGCCAAGCACTACGAGACGGGCGAGCCGATCCCCCAGGACATCGTCGACCGGATCGTCGCATCCGAGACGTTCAACGAAGGCTTCGCGACGAGCGAGTACCTCGGCGCCGCGCTGCTCGACCAGGCATGGCACGTGCTGAGTCCGGACCAGGCGGATGCCGTGACCGATGTCGCCGCGTTCGAGGCATCCGCCCTCGCCGCCGTCGGCCTCGACTTCGCGCCCGTGCCGCCGCGCTATCAGAGCTCGTACTTCGCCCACACCTTCTCGGGCGGCTATGACGCGCAGTACTACTCGTACATCTGGAGCGAGGTGCTCGATGCGGACACCGTCGAGTGGTTCAAGGAGAACGGCGGGCTGACGCGCGACAACGGCGACCGCTTCCGTTCGCGCCTGCTGGGCGTCGGCGGAACGAAGGACCCGATCGAGGCCTACGTCGACTTCCGCGGGCGCCGCGCTGAGCTCGAGCCGCTGCTGAAGCGCCGCGGCCTGCTCGACTGAACGAGGCCCTAGGCTGACTTCTCTTCGCGGCGCGAAGCGCGCACTGGGACGATCGTCGGCGCGGCATTCGACTCGACCGACTCGCGGGTGATGACGACGCGGGCGACCTCGTCGGTCGACGGCACCTCGAACATCACCGGCCCGAGCACCTCTTCCATGATGGCGCGCAGGCCGCGGGCGCCCGTCTGGCGCAGCACGGCGAGATCGGCGATCGCCTCGAGAGCGCCGGGCTCGAAGGCCAGCTCGACTCCGTCGAGCTCGAACATGCGCTGGTACTGCTTGACGAGCGCGTTCTTCGGAACGGTGAGGATCTGGATCAGCGCCTCGCGGTCGAGCGGGGTCACCGTCGTGACGACGGGAAGGCGGCCGATGAACTCGGGGATCAACCCGAACTTGTGCAGGTCCTCCGGAAGGACCTCGCTGAACAGGTTGAGATCGTCGCCCTTCACATGCAAGGGGGCGCCGAAGCCGATGCCCTTCTTGCCTGCGCGAGCCGAGATGATGTCTTCCAACCCGGCGAAGGCGCCGGCGACGATGAACAGCACGTTCGTCGTGTCGATCTGGATGAACTCCTGGTGGGGGTGCTTGCGGCCCCCCTGCGGCGGCACGGAGGCGACGGTGCCCTCGAGGATCTTGAGCAGCGCCTGCTGCACGCCCTCGCCGGAGACGTCGCGGGTGATCGACGGGTTCTCGGCCTTGCGGGCGATCTTGTCGACCTCGTCGATGTAGATGATGCCGGTCTCGGCGCGCTTGACGTCGTAGTCGGCGGCCTGGATCAGCTTGAGCAGGATGTTCTCGACGTCTTCGCCGACATAGCCCGCCTCGGTGAGGGCGGTCGCGTCGGCGACCGCGAACGGCACGTTGAGCCGCTTGGCGAGGGTCTGCGCCAGATAGGTCTTGCCGCAGCCCGTCGGGCCGATCAGCAGGATGTTGGACTTCGCGATCTCGACCTCGTCGGCCTTGACGTCGGCCGGACCGATCGCGTTTCGGGCACGCACCCGCTTGTAGTGGTTGTAGACGGCGACGGCCAGAGCCTTCTTCGCGGCGTCTTGCCCGATCACGTACTCCTCGAGGAAGGAGTAGATCTCCTTCGGCTTGGGAAGCTCGAACTCACCGGAGGCGCCCGCCTCGGCATCCGCCATGCGCTCTTCGATGATCTCGTTGCACAGCTCGACGCACTCGTCGCAGATGTACACGCCGGGGCCGGCGATCAGCTGCACGACCTGCTTCTGGCTCTTCCCGCAGAACGAGCACTTGAGCAGGTCGGCGCTCTCTCCGATGCGTGCCATTCCTAAACTCCTCCGAAAGTGCAATCGCGGGTGGCGGGCTGCCTGGTGACGAGCCTAACGCGAGGGGCCGACATCGGCAGGTATCTGCGCGATGTCGGCCCCGAGTGTTATCCGGCCGATGCGGCTACTTGGTCAGAGCCGCCTGGATGGTCTTCCGGCTGGAGAGCACCTGGTCGATGAGGCCGTACTCCTGGGCCTCGGCCGCCGACAGGATCTTGTCGCGGTCGATGTCCTTGTTGACCTCCTCCTGGGTGCGCCCCGAGTGCCTGGCCAGCGTCTCCTCCAGCCAGGTGCGCATGCGCATGATCTCGTTGGCCTGGATCTCGATGTCGGACGCCTGCCCGCGCCCCGCCTCGCCGACCGCCGGCTGGTGGATCAGGATGCGGGCGTTCGGCAGCGCGAGGCGCTTGCCCGGCGTGCCGGCCGCGGTGAGCACGGCGGCGGCAGAAGCCGCCTGACCGAGCACGACCGTCTGGATCTGCGGGCGGATGTACTGCATCGTGTCGTAGATCGCCGTCATCGCGGTGAACGAGCCGCCGGGCGAGTTGATGTACATCACGATGTCGCGGTCGGGGTCCTGGCTCTCGAGCACGAGCAGCTGGGCCATGATGTCGTCGGCGCTCGCGTCGTCGACCTGGACGCCCAGGAAGATGATGCGGTCCTCGAACAGCTTCGCGTACGGGTCCTGGCGCTTGTAGCCGTAGGCCGTGCGCTCTTCGAAGCTCGGCAGGATGTAGCGCGAGCTCGGCATGTGGAGGGCGCTGCCGCCCGCCATGAACGTGGGATTCTCCATCAGTCAGTCTCTCTTCTTCGCTCGCCTACGCCTGCCGGTCCGTGCCGCCGCCACCGGCGACATCGACGGCGCTGTCGCGGATGTGGTCCACGAAGCCGTACTCCAGCGCCTCCTGCGCGTTGAACCAGTGGTCGCGGTCCCCGTCGGCGGTGACCTGCTCGACGGTCTTTCCGGTCTGCGCGGCCGTGATCTCGGCGAGGCGCTTCTTCATGTCCATGATGAGAGCGGCCTGCGTCTGGATGTCGCTCGCGGTGCCGCCGAAGCCGCCGTGCGGCTGGTGCAGCAGCACGCGCGCGTTCGGCGTGATGTAGCGCTTGCCCTTGGTGCCCGCGGTCAGCAGCAGCTGCCCCATCGACGCGGCCATGCCGATGCCGACGGTCACGATGTCGTTCGGCACGAACTGCATGGTGTCGTAGATCGCCATGCCGGCCGTGATCGAGCCGCCGGGCGAGTTGATGTAGAGGTAGATGTCCTTCTTGGGGTCCTCTGCGGCGAGGAGCAGGAGCTTCGCGGCGATCTCGTTCGCGTTGTCATCGCGGACCTCTTCGCCGAGCCAGACGATCCGGTCCCTCAGCAGTCGATCGAAAACACTGGGAGTCAGTGTCGGTTCGGCCATGTGTGATGCTCCGTTTCAGTGAGTAGCTTCAATGAATCTATCGGGGGCCAACGCACGGGACCGGGGCTGTTCGCCCACGGCGCATGCAGAGCACTGCAGTGCTGATTAACGACAACGGATGCCGAGGCGCATCAGCCCCGGCATCCGTCATGTGGACTCGTCGACTACTCGGCGTCGTCCTTCTTCTTCGTCTTCTTCTTGGCCGGCTTGTTCGCCTCGGCGATGGCCTCAGCCGCGCTCTCGACGGCCTCGTCCTCGGTCGGCTGCGGCTCGGCCTGCAGGATGATGTCGGAGTCGTCCTCGTCGTTCTGCACGGCGGCGAACTCACTCAGGTCGACCGCGTTGCCGGCCTCGTCGGTGACGACGGCCTTGCCCAGCGCGATCGAGATCGCCTTGCTGCGCGCGACCTCGCCGACCATCTGCGGGATCTGGCCGTTGTCCGCCAGGATCTTGATGAACTCGTTGGGGTCCATGCCGTACTGGGCGGATGCCTGCACGAGGTACGAGGTGAGCTCGTTCTGGCTCACGGTGACCTTCTCGGCCTCGGCGATCTCGTCGAAGAGGATCTGCGTGCGCAGGGCCTTCTCGCTCGCCTCCTTGACCTCGGCGCGGTGCTCGTCGTCCTCGAGGCGGTTCTCGGCCTCGAGGTGGCGGTGGATCTCGTCCTCGATGACGGCCTCAGGCACGGGGATGTCAGCCTGCTCGAGCAGCAGGTCGACGAGCTTGTTGCGCGCCTCGTTGCCCTGGGCGAAGGTCTTCGACTTGGCGGCCTCGGACTTGAGGCCCTCGCGCAGCTCGGCGATGGTGTCGTACTCGCTCGAGATCTGGGCGAAGTCGTCGTCGGCCTCGGGCAGCTCGCGCTCCTTGACGGCCTTGACGGTGACCGAGAT
Source organism: Gryllotalpicola koreensis (assembly GCF_039538185.1). NCBI lineage: Bacteria > Bacillati > Actinomycetota > Actinomycetes > Micrococcales > Microbacteriaceae > Gryllotalpicola > Gryllotalpicola koreensis. Next base: position 126,524 of record NZ_BAABBW010000002.1, on the reverse strand, counting down.
CTCGGCCTCCTCGCCCTCGTGGTCGCCGCCGAGCAGGTTCGAGCGGAACGTGGTCTCCTCGCCGGCGGTGAGGGACTCCAGCGCGTCGTCGAGGCCGTCGAGCAGGTCGCCGGAGCCGAGCTCGTAGGAGATGTTCTCGGCGTTGTCGACGACGGTGTCGCCGATCTTCGCCTGCAGGTCGATCTGAACGAAGTCGCCGGACTTGGCCGGGCGGTCGACCGTGACGAGCGTGCCGAAGCGGCTGCGCAGGCGGTCGAGCTCCTCCTCGACGTCGGCGTCGGTGATCTCGGACGACTCGACGGTGATCGCGACCTTGTCGTAGTCGGGGACGGTGATCTCGGGGCGCACGTCGACCTCGAAGGTGACGACGAGGTCGCCGGCGAAGGTGTTCACATCGGGAACGGTCACCACGTCGGCCTCGGGGCGACCGAGCGGGCGCACCTTGGTCTCGGTGACGGCCTCGCGGTAGGCGCCGTCGAGCGAGTCGTTGATCGCGTGCTCGAGCACGGCGCCCTTGCCGACGCGGGTGTCGATGATGGCCGGCGGCACCTTGCCCTTGCGGAAGCCGGGGATGGTGACGTCGGCGGCGATGTGCTCGTAAGCGTGGGTGATGCTGGGCTTCAGCTGCTCCGGCGTGACCGTGGTGGTGAGCTTGACGCGCGTCGGGCTCAGCTGTTCGACCGTGGTGGGCACTGGTGGTTCTCCTAGATGGTGGACTTCTGCGGCGGTGGTCGGGGCGACAGGATTCGAACCTGCGACTTCCCGCCCCCAAAGCGGGCGCTCTAGCCAAGCTGAGCTACGCCCCGGATGCATGCGATCCGCACGGTGGTACCGCGAGGGGGCGACGGGAATCGAACCCGCGTAATCAGTTTGGAAGACTGAGGCTCTACCATTGAGCTACGCCCCCGAAGGGTGTTCTGCCGCCGGAAGGCAGCCTGTCCAGCATAAGGCATGGGCCTGCCGGGTTTCGGGCCGTGGGTTACGCTCGCCGACGTGAAGTACACCGTCGCAGTGCTGCGATTCGGATTCAGCGCCCTCATGCTCATCGCCGTCACCCGCTCGTTCGTCTACGACGCGACCCACGGCGGCGACATCTGGCCGTGGGACTGGTTCGGCTACTTCACCAACCAGAACAACCTCGCCGCGGGCTTCGTGCTGACTCTCGCAGCCGTCGCGCTGCTCACGGGGCGCCGGCTGCGCTGGCTCGAATACGCGCGCGGCGCCGTCGCCACCTACCTCTTCATCGTCGGCTCGGTGTACTGGACGCTGCTCGCGCCCCTGGGGCCGCCCGAGATCGTCTGGACCAACGCCATCGTGCACGGGGTCATGCCCGCCTATGTGCTGCTCGACTGGCTGCTGATCGGCGACCGCGCCCCGCTGCGGTATTCGAAAGTCTGGGTGATCTTCCCGTACGCGGTCGTCTGGCTCGGCGTCACGCTCACCCGCGGGGCCACGGATCACTGGGTGCCCTATCCGTTCCTCGACCCCGCGTCCGGCTATGGCAGCGTCGCGCTCTACTGCGCCGCGATCGTCGTCATCGCGATCGTCGTCGCGTACGCGTTCTGGGCCGCGAGCCGCACGAGCGGCATTCTGTTGCGGCGCTCAACGAATCGCGTCGTAGCTGAAGCGACCCGCGACCATCGTGGCGACGACAGGCTGGCTGCGTAGCTCGGCGACGTCCGCCGCGCGCGGGTCGGCGCCCAGCACGACGAGGTCGGCCGGCTGACCGACGGCGATCGAGGAGCGAACGGATGCCTGCACCGCCTGCTGCAACGTCAGGCGCTGCTCCCCGTGCCACGCCGTACGGCCACCCCGCGTGCGGAAGACGGCCGAGGCGATCGCGAGCCAGGGGTCGAGCGGCGCGACGGGGGCGTCGGAGCCGAAGGCGAGTTGCGCGCCCGCGTCGAGCAGGCTGCGCAGCGGGAACGCTCGGCCGGTGCGCCCGCGCCAGTAGCGGTCGGCGACGTCCCGGTCGTCCATGGCGTGCTCCGGCTGGACGCTCGCGGTGACGCCGAGCTCGGCGAAGCGGGGCAGGTCCTCCGGCCGGAGAAGTTGCGCATGCTCGATCGTGCCGCGCGCTCCGGTTGCTCCGAAGCAGTCCAGCGCGTACGCGACCGCGTGGTCGCCGATCGCGTGCACGGCGGCGTGTATCCCCCGGCGCGCCGAGAGCGCGAGGAGCGGAGCGAGCTCGTTCGGGGGCACCGTGAGCAGGCCGAAGCGGTCGTCGCCGGAGCGGCCCGGGTACGGGGCGTCGCAGTACGCGGTGCGCGTGTTGAGCGAACCGTCCGTGATCACCTTGAGGGGTCCGAGGACGAGCAGCCCGGATTCCTCGAGCGGGGTACCGCTCGGCAGATCGAGTGCGAAAGCCTGCTCGCGGTCCTGCGGATAGAACGCCGCCTCGACGCGCAGTTCGTCGAAGCCCGCGGCGAAGCGCCGCCGCCAGGCATCCGGCGCGAAGTCCATGTCGAAGTCGACGATGCCGACCACGCCGCGCGCGGCTGCGGCCTCGGCCGCCTCGTGCGCCCAGCGGTCGACGGTGTCGACGGACACGTCGCCGAGCGCGTCGATCACGGCGAAGGCGTCCTGCTCGCGCAGCACTCCGCTCGGGTGCTCGTAGAAGCCGTGCGCCCTGAGCGCCGCCGAATTGAGCCAGACGGTGTGCAGGTCGGCGCTGATCGCGATGACCTTCCGCTCAGGGTCGGCGTCGTCGCTCACTCCCCCTGGGCTCAGCGCGTCGTCCAGAAGCGAGAAGTGCGGCCGGTCGGGCCAGAGCGCATCGCGGAAGCCGACGCCGACCACGGCTCCGTCGGGGTGCGCCTCGGCGTGCGCGGCGAGCACGCCCGCGGCATCCGCCGCCGACTCCGCATCACCGAGCTGCACCCGGCGCGATGACTGCGCCCACTGCGCGAAGTGCGTGTGCCGGTCCCAGAGCCCTGGGATCAGCAGGTGGCCGTCGAGCTCGACATGCTCGCCGACGGCGGGCAGCTCGCCCGCCGGGGTCACGGCAGTGATGAGGCCGCCCGACACCGTCACGTCGACGACGCGGCCGTCGAGCAGTCGTGCTCCGCTGAAGGTCAGGCCTGACACGTCGGGCACCAGTACAGCTTGCGGTTCGCCATGTCCTGCATGGCGATGTGGGTGCCGCAGGTGCGGCACGGCAGCCCCGTGCGGTGGTAGACCCAATGCCGGTCGTCGCGCTTCGCCATGGCCTTGCGATAGGCCTCGCCGGTGAGGCCGTCGATGGTCATCATCTGCCCGGTGCGCACCCCGACGTCGAGCAGGTGCACCCAGTCGCGCCAGAGCTGCCGAGCCGTCTCTTCCGGCACCTTCTTCCCCGGGGTGAAGGGGTTGAGCCGGGCGCGGTAGAGCAGCTCGGCGCGGTACACGTTGCCGATTCCGGAGACGACGGACTGGTCCATGAGCAGCTGGCCGACCGGCTGATTGGACTTGCGGATGCCGGCGACGACACGATCCTCGGCCTCCTGCGACGCGTCGTTGAGGGGGTCGGGGCCGAGCCGGTCGATGACCTGCTGCACCTCGAACGCCGAGATCGCCTCGCACGCGGTGGGCCCGCGCAGGTCGGCGCAAGCGGTGTCGGTGAGCAGGCGCACGCGCACCTGGCCAACGGGCGGCGGTGGGAACTCGAAGTTGGCGTCGTCGTTCTCCTTCTCCGACTCGGCCATGTGCAGGCGCGCCTTGCGCGGGGCGCCGATCGAGCGCACGGAGTCCTCGCCCGCGGCGTCGTCCAGGTAGTCGCGGTCCGTCTCGAGCGGCTCGCCGTCGATCTCGGTGCCGCGCTGGTTGGTCTGGCCCATCCGGCCGCCGGCCGAGCGGATCGTGGCATCCGTCGTGATCTCGCCCGCAAAATCCCACGCGCCGTACAGCCCGAGGTGCACGCGCAGCCACAGGCCGTTGTCGAACTCGAGGAACATCTGCTTGCCGACCGCGGTGGCCCGCGTCATCGTGGCTCCGTCGAGCATCTTCGCGCCGGCCGCGAATCGGCCCTGCGGGCTCGAGACAGCCACCCGATGCCTGACGAAGTTGCGGGCGAACTGGCGGGCGATGCGGTGGACGGAGTGGCCCTCAGGCATGGTGGGCGGCCTCCGTCAGTGGTCGACGCCCTTGCCGGCGATGTCGCCGGTGGCCTCGTACTCGGCGAGCTGGGCGATGCGGCGCGCGTGCCTTTCCTCTTCGCTGAACGGCTCGGCGATGAACAGGTCGATGAAGCGGATCGCCTCGTCCTCGGTGTGCTGGCGCGCGCCGATGGAGATGACGTTCGCGTCGTTGTGCTGGCGGGCGAGCAGCGCCGTCGAGTCGTTCCAGACGAGAGCGGCGCGGATGCCCTTCACCTTGTTCGCCGCGATCTGCTCGCCGTTCCCGGAGCCGCCGAAGACGACGCCGAGCGCCTCGGTGCCCGCCCGCTGGTCGGTGATGACCGCCTGCGCCGCGTTGATGCAGAACGCCGGGTAGTCATCGAGCGCGTCGTACGCCGTCGGGCCGTGGTCGACGACCTCGTGGCCCGCCTCGCGCAGATGCGCCTGGATCTTCTGGCTGAGGTCGAGTCCGGCGTGGTCCGTGGCGATGTGGATGCGCATGGATTCAGCGTAGCGAGGGCGGCGGCGTGTACGGCGCCCTCGCGGGCCCGCCGGGCGGGGACCGGCGGGCGGATCAGCGTAGCGATCACGCGGGATCCGGCATGCCTGTGGCGAGAACGCGCGTGAGGACGGGACGCGTCGCGGCGAGGCCCGCCCAGACGAGCGCGATGCCGAGCGCGAGGCAGCCCGCGATGATCCCGACCGCGAGCGGCTTGACCAGCAGTGCGTAGCCGGTGAGCGGGAACATCACGATCGCGGCGGTGACGGCCGAGCCGATCGTCACGACGAGCAGCGGGCCCATCACGGCGCGTCGGCGCGCGGCATCCATCACTCCTACCGGCATGCCGACCCGATCAAGGCTCACATAGAGCGCACGGCGGTCGAGGATCGCCGCCGCCTGGTTGACGCCGATCGCGCAGGCGACCATCGCGAAGGACATGATCAGCGTCAGGACGACGCCGGTGCGGATGTCGGCAGCGAGGAGCCGCGCGACCGAGCTCGTCGAGTCCGAGCCCGTGAGCGCGACGCCGACACCCGCGAACACCGCGACGAAGCTCACGGAGGACAGCGCCCCGACCTGCCGCCACGCCGCCTTCACGTCGTCGAGAACGGTGCGCGCGGCGATCAGCCGGGCGGGCCGAGCAGCCCGCTTCAGCCAGCGGCGCCCGAACATCCGCAGCACGACCGGGCCGACCGCACCGAGCACCGACAGCACCGCCGCGAAGCAGCCGAGCAGAACCGCGTAGATGAGGATCATGCCGCCGATGCCGCCGATGAGATTCAGCGCACTGAGCGCGACGTAGGCGCCGATGACGACGACGGCGCCGATCACGACCCGGATCCACCGGACGCGCGCGCCCACCACGCGGGTGCGCACACCGAGCGGCGTGAGCACGACCGAGCGCAGGCCGATGGTCGCGCTCACAGCGCTCAACAGGGCGACGGCGCCGATGACCGCGAAGAACACCCAGAACGGCGGCCAGATGGCGCCGCCGAGCGCCCGGCCATCGAAGTGCAACAGGCCGAAGAGCGGCAGGGCGAGCAGGGATGCCGCGGCGCCGACCACCGCCCCCGCGAGGGCGACCGCCGTCGATTCCACGACCGTGAGCGCCGAGACGAGGCCCGCCGACGCGCCGAGCAGCCGCAGGCTGGACAGCCTGGTGTCCCGGCGTCGGGCGGCGAGACGGGCCGCCGCACCGCCGAGCGAGGCGAGCGGGATCACGAGCAGGATGAGCGCGAGCAGCGCGAGGATGCGGTAGGTGCTCGCGTTCGGGCCGGTGAAGGTGAAGAACGCGAAGGCGCCGCCGGTGACGACCGTCGTGCACAGCGTCACGACGGCGAAGGCGACCACGGACAGCACGAGGGTGGCGGCGTCGCCGCCGGCGCGGCGCGCGAACACCCGGGTGAGGGCGACGAGCCTCATGACGCCTCCCCCACGCGGGCCGGCGCCTCGACGATGACCCCGTCGGCCATGTGCAGCGTCCGGTCGCAGCGGGCGGCCACACCGGCGTCGTGCGTGACGACGATGAGCGCTCGCCCCGACCCGACCGTCGAGGCGAGCAGCGCGGTCATGACCTCGGCAGAGGTCACGGAGTCGAGGGCGCCGGTCGGCTCGTCCGCGAAGACGACCGACGGCTGTGCCGCCTGGGCGCGGGCGATGGCGACGCGCTGCTGCTGGCCGCCGGAGAGCTCGCCGATGCGCGCGCCCGCTTTGTCGCCGATGCCGAGCAGGGTGAGCAGACGGGCGGCTTCGGCTTCGGCATCCGTTCGCGGCCTGCCGAGCAGCAGCAGGGGAAGCGCCACGTTCTCGCCGGCCGTGAGCTCGGGAAGCAGCAGGCCCTGCTGGAAGACGAAGCCGAACGCCGTGCGGCGCAGCTCGCTGCGGCGGCGGTCGGAGAGAGCCGCGACATCGACGACCTCGCCCAGCCGGTCGAACAGCACCTGCCCGGCGCCCGGCGTCTCGATGCCGGCGAGGCAGTGCAGCAGCGTGGTCTTGCCGCTGCCGGAGGGGCCCATGATCGCGACGGACTCTCCCGCCGCGACGGCGAGGTCGACGCCGCGCAGGGCGCGGGTCGGCCCGAAGTCCTTGAAGAGGCTGCGGGCCTCGATGAGGTTCTGCATGCCTCAAGGCTGGTTGGCGACGGATGCCGGGCGCATCGGCCGCGAGGCGGGGATCGCGGCGGCATCCGTCATACCGCCGACCTAGATCAGTCGAACTGCGGTGCCCTCGTGCGGGTGCGCTTCAGCTCGAAGAAGCCGTCGTACGACGCGGCGGCGACGATGCCGTCCCACAGCGTCAGCGCCTGCTCGCCGCGCGGCGTCGGCGAGATCACGGGGCCGAAGAACGCGGCGCCGTTCACGGCGATGATCGGGGTGCCGACCTCCTGCCCGACCCGCTCGATGCCGTCATTGTGGCTCGCGCGCAGTTCGGTGTCGTACGCGTCGCTGTCGGCATAGGCCGCGTACTCGGCGGGCAGGCCCACCTCGGCGAGCGCGCCGGCGATTACCTCGTCGGCGTCCTTCGAGCCGCCCGGGTGGATGCGCGTGCCGAGCGCGTCGTACAGCGGCTTCACCTTCGCCTGCCCCTCGAGCTGCTCGACAGCCGTCACGAGCCGCGCGTAGCGCAGGTAGCGCGGGAAGTTCTTGCGGTAGCTCTGCGGCACATCCTTGTCCTCGTTCAGGATCGCGAGGCTCATGATGTGCCAGGTCACGCCAAGCTCGCGCGCACCGCTCACCTCGTCGACCCAGCGCGAGGTCATCCAGGCCCAGGGGCACGAGGGGTCGAACCAGAAGTCAACGGAGGTAGCCATGCCTCGTTTCTACTCCGCCCGTGCGACTTACGTAGGGTTGAGGTCATGCCCGGAGAGAACCTCACGAGAATCGAAGCCGCCGAACGCAAGGCGGTCGTCCAGACCCACGCCTACGAGGTCAAACTCGACCTGACGACCGGCCCCGAGGTCTTCCGCAGCGAGACGAAGGTGACCTTCTCGGCGACCCCGGGCGCGTCGACCTTCATCGACTTCATCTCGAAGACCGTGCACTCGGTGAAGCTCAACGGCGCAGAGCTCGATGTGGCGGCCGTCAACGACGGAGTGCGCATCCAGCTGCCCGAGCTCGCGGCATCCAACACCCTCGTCGTCGTCGCCGACGCGCTCTACACGAACACCGGCGAGGGCCTGCACCGCTTCGTCGACCCGGTCGACGGCGAGGTGTACCTCTACTCGCAGTTCGAGGTGCCCGACTCGCGGCGCGTCTTCGCGGTGTTCGAGCAGCCCGACCTCAAGGCGAGCTTCCAGTTCACGGTGACGACGCCGTCGGACTGGATCGTCATCAGCAACTCCCCCACCCCCGAGCCGATCTTCTCGGGGCCCATCGACGGGGAATCCCTCAAGGACGCGCACACCTTCGTCTTCGACCCGACGCCCGTGCTGTCCTCGTACATCACCGCGATCATCGCGGGCCCGTACCAGGGCGAGACGAGCGAGCTCACCTCGGCCGACGGCCGCACGATCCCCCTCGGCGTCTACGCGCGCAAGTCGCTCGTGCCCTACCTCGACGCCGGCTACATCTTCGAGAAGACCCGGCAGGGCTTCGCGTTCTTCGAGTCGAAGTTCGGCTACCCCTACCCCTTCGCGAAGTACGACCAGGTCTTCGTGCCCGAGTTCAACGCCGGCGCGATGGAGAACGCGGGCGCGGTCACGCACACCGAGGCATACGTCTTCAGGTCGAAGGTGACGGATGCCGTGCGCGAGCGCCGCGTCGTCACGGTGCTGCACGAGCTCGCGCACATGTGGTTCGGCGACCTGGTCACCATGAAGTGGTGGAACGACCTCTGGCTCAACGAGTCGTTCGCCGAGTACGCGTCGACGCTTGCCACCGCCGAGGCCACTGAGTGGACGGAGGCCTGGGCGACCTTCGCCTCGACCGAGAAGTCGTGGGCGTACAACCAGGACCAGCTGCCCTCGACGCACCCGATCGTCGCCGACATCCGCGATCTCGAAGACGTGCAGGTCAACTTCGACGGCATCACGTATGCCAAGGGCGCGTCGGTGCTCAAGCAGCTCGTGGCCTGGGTCGGGCAGGACGCGTTCCTCGCCGGCGTGCACGAGTACCTCGTGAAGCACGAGTTCTCGAACGCCACGCTCGCCGACCTGCTCGCCGAGCTCGAGAAGACGAGCGGGCGCGACCTCGCCGACTGGTCGAAGAAGTGGCTCGAGACGGCGGGCGTCAACACGCTGCGACCGGACATCGAGACGGATGCCGAGGGCAACATCACCTCGTTCGCGGTGCTGCAGTCCGCGGCATCCGACTACCCGACGATCCGCCCGCACCGGCTCGCGATCGGCTTCTACACGCTGTCAGGCGACAAGCTGTCGCGCACGCACCGCGTCGAGCTCGACGTGGACGGCGAGCGCACCGAGGTGACCGAGCTCGTCGGGCTCGCACAGCCCGACCTCGTGCTGCTCAACGACGACGACCTGGCCTACGCGAAGATCCGGCTCGACGAGCGCTCGCTGCAGACGGCGATCGCGCACCTCGGCAAGATCGACAGCGAGCTCGCGCGCTCGATCGTCTGGGGCGCCGTATGGGATGCCACGCGCGACGCCGAGGCGAAGGCGAGCGACTTCGTGCAGCTCGTGCTGAACAACGTCGGCGCTGAGACCGGGTCGACCACGATGCGCACCGCCCTGAACCAGCTCGTGCTGTCGGTGGGGGCCTACGTTGCGCCCGCGCGCCAGGAGGCCGCGGGCATCGCGGCAGCCGACGGCATCTGGGCCCTCGCGCAGGCGGCCGAGCCGGGCAGCGATGCGCAGTTCCAGTTCGTGAAGGTGTTCGCGCAGCTCGCGCGCACCGACGCGCAGCTTGCGACCGTCGCCGGGCTCCGCGACGGCTCGGTCGCCCTGCCCGGGCTCGAGGTCGACACCGACCTCGGCTGGGAGCTGCTGCAGTCGCTCGTCGTGGGCGGCAAGGCCGGCACCGAGGAGATCGACGCGGCGCTCGCGGGCGACAACACCGCGAGCGGCAACCAGGCGGCAGCCCACGCCCGCGCAGCGCTGCCGACCGCCGCAGGGAAGGCCGCGGCCTGGGCCTCCGTCGTCGAACAGGACGGCGCGCCCAACCTGATCGTCCGCGCAACGGGCGCCGGCTTCCAGCGCGCGCACGACCCTGCCTTGCTCACGCCCTACATCGCGAAGTACTTCGACAGCCTGCGCACCATCTGGGACTCGCGCAGCTACGCGATCGCGGCCGGGCTCATCAACGGGCTCTATCCGTTCACGCTCGCGAACCAGGAGCTGGCGGATGCCACCCGCGCCTGGGTCGACGCGAACCCGGAGCCCGCCGCGCTGCGCCGCCTCGTGGTCGAGAACCTCGCCCGCGTCAAGCGCGCGCTGCGCGTGCAGGCAGCGGACAACTGATCGTTCGTAGTACCCAGGTCTGAGGCGTCCGCGCCTCGAAACGGGCCCCGCGGCTGATGCCTGCCGGGGCCCGTTTTCAATACGGTGGGCGCATGATCGAAATCCAGCACCTCTCGAAGAGGTACGGTCCAAAGCTCGCGGTGGACGACATCTCGTTCACCGCCCAGCCCGGAGTCGTCACCGGGTTCCTTGGCCCGAACGGCGCCGGCAAGTCGACCACCATGCGCATGATCATGGGGCTCGACCGCCCGACCTCGGGATCCGCCACCATCGACGGCAGGCCCTACGCCAGCCTGCGCGACCCGCTGCGACAGGTCGGCGCCCTGCTCGAGGCGAAGGCGGTGCACACCGGCCGCAGCGCGTTCAACCACCTGCTGGCCCTCGCCGCGACGCACGGCATCCCGAAGACGCGCGTCGACGAGGTGATTCACATGACCGGCCTCGAGTCGGTCGCCAAGAAGCGGGTCGGCGGCTTCTCGCTCGGCATGGGCCAGCGCCTCGGCATCGCCGTCGCGCTGCTCGGCGACCCGCAGACGCTCATCCTCGACGAGCCGGTCAACGGCCTCGACCCCGAGGGCGTGCTCTGGGTGCGGCAGCTCTCGCGCTACCTCGCCTCGCAGGGCCGCACCGTGTTCCTCTCGAGCCACCTGATGAGCGAGATGGCGCAGACGGCGGACCATGTCGTCGTGCTCGGACGCGGCAAGGTGCTGGCGGATGCCCCGATCGGCGAGATCCTCTCGGGGGCATCCGGCCAGCGCGTCACCGTGCGCACGCCCACTCCCGATCTGCTGATCGGGGCGATCGCATCGCCCGACGTCAACGTGCAGAAAGCGGCCGACGGGGCGCTGTCGGTCAACGGCATCAATGCGCAGGCCATCGGCGAGGCCGCGGCCCGCGCCGGCGTCGTGCTGCACGAACTCACCCCTGTCACGGCCAGCCTTGAGCAGGCCTACCTCGAACTCACCCAGGACGAGGTCGAATACCACTCGGAGGTGGTGTCATGACCACGGCAACCGCACCCACGCAGAGCAACGCGCTCGCGGGGCTCGACAACATCCGCCTGAGCTTCCCCCGGCTGGTCCGCAGCGAGTGGATCAAGCTGCGCAGCATCCGCTCGACCATGTGGTGCTTCGGCATCCTGTTCGTGCTCAACATCGGTTTCCCGATCCTGATCGCCTCGGTCGGCAACTTCGGCGGCACGAGCAACCCGCATCTGACCGGCGACTCGGCCGGGACGATCGCCGTCACCGTCGTCACGCTCGGAGTGAACTTCACCTCGCTCGTGGTCGGCGTGCTCGGCGTGCTGATCATCTCGGGCGAATACGCCACGGGCATGATCCGCAGCACGTTCACCGCCGACCCGCGGCGCCTCGGCGCGTTCTTCGCCAAGGCACTCGTGCTGGCCGTCGCGACCTTCGTCGTGAGCGCCGTGTCGACCTGGATCGCCGCTCTCGCCGTGCACCCCATCCTGGGGCGGCAGAACGTCGACTTCAGCCTCAGCGACTCGAAGATCTTCCTGCCGATCCTCGGCTCTTCGGTCTACGTCGTGCTGATCGCCCTGCTCGCGTTCGGCATCGGCAGCCTGGTGCGCGTCAGCGCCGGCGGCATTGCCATCACCCTGGGCCTGCTGCTCGTCGCGCCGCTCATCCTGCAGATCCTGAGCGCTCTGCTGAGCGGCACGCACTGGCCCGCCGACGTCAGCGCGTTCCTGCCGTCGAACGCAGGCGGGCAGCTGTTCGCGTATGCGAGCGACGCCTCGACGGCCGCGCAGACGACCGGCGGGGGCCAGACCACGGTCTCGGCCACCTCGGACACCATCAGCCTCAACGGCTGGCAGGGCTTCGGCGTTCTGGGTGCGGAGGTGCTGGCCGTCGGCATCGCCGCGATCACGCTCCTCAAGCGTCGCGACGCCTGATCGCGGAGTCGCGTGACCGCCGCTCCTGACGCCCACGACGACCTCCGGCTGCCTCGCCAGCCGGGGGTCGTCCGGCGATTCTGGGCGCGGCACGAGCAGCTCGCGGACTGGCTCATCGCCATCTTCTGGGGGCTGCCCGCCACCCTGATCACGCTCATCTCGCTGATCACGAGCTCCCACACGGCGCTCGGCCGCTGGGGTGCGGTGATCGCCGCCCTTCTCGTCGTGGCCTCCTGCGCCGGTATCCGCCTGCGCCGCACTCGCCCGGTCCTCGCGTTCGGCGTGCTCTGCATCGCGCTGATCCCGGTGCCGTTCACCGACACCGGCGCCTCCGAGCTGATCCCCGTCTTCGGCGTGTACAGCCTCGCCGTGTACCGTTCCAACGCCGCCGCGTGGGTCGGCGCCGGAATCGTCGAAGCCGCCTCGACGCTGTATGTGTGGCTCGCCTCCCCCTTCGGAGCCGCCCGCACCGCCTCCCACCTTCCCGCCCAGTGGGTGCCGATCTTCGGCTTCGAGCTGCTCATCGCGCTCGCCATCGGCATCACGGTCGGCAACCGCAAGCGCTACCTCGCGGCGCTCATCGACCGGGCGCGCCAGCTCGCACGCGAGCGCGACCAGCAGGCTCTGCTCGCCGCCGTCGCCGAGCGGGCGCGCATCGCGCGCGACATGCACGACGTCGTCTCGCACTCGCTGACCGTGATGGTCACGCTGGCCGACGGGTCGGCGCTCGCCGCGCAGACGGATGCCGCGCGCGCCGCCGCCGCGATGAGACAGGTCGCCGACACGGGGCGCGAGGCGCTCTCCGGTATGCGCCAGATGCTCGGGGTGCTCGGCAGCGACCGCGAGGAGGCGACGCTCGCCCCGCAGCCGACGGCCGCCGATCTGCCCCGGCTCGTGGAACGCTTCCGGGAACTCGGCCTGCCGATCGCCTTCCGCAGCGAGGGCGCGCTGCCCGAGGACCCGGCCCTCGAGCTCGCCGTCTACCGCATCGTGCAGGAGGGCCTGACCAACGCGCTGCGCTATTCGCACGGACCGACGCGCGTCGAGGTGCTCATCGACGCCGACGGCGACCCTATCGCGGTCGTCGTCGACGACGACGGGCTGCCGGGCATGCCGACGCCGTCGGTCGGCGCCGGACGGGGCCTGATCGGGCTTGGCGAACGGGTGGCATCGCTCGGCGGCACCCTGTCTTCCGGCCACCACGACAACGGAGCGGGGTGGCACCTCGCCGCCGCGCTTCCCCGAAACCCGCAACCTCGATCGAAGGAGAGCACGTGACGCGTGTCGCCATCGCCGACGACCAGTCCCTCGTCCGCATGGGCTTCCGCATGGTGCTGGAGGCTCAGCCCGACATCGAGGTCGTGGGCGAGGCATCCGATGGCGCCTCCGCTCTCGAACTCGCGCGCCGCACCCGTCCTGACGTGGTGCTGATGGACGTGCGGATGCCCGGGGTCGACGGCATTGCCGCCACCGCCGACATCGCGGTCGAGCTGCCGGAGACGCGGGTGCTCGTGCTCACCACCTTCGACCTCGACGAGTACGCGTTCGGCGCGCTGCGGGCGGGTGCGAGCGGATTCCTGCTGAAGGACGCCCGCCCCGAGGAGCTGCTCGCCGCGATCCGCGCCGTGGCAGGCGGCGACGCGGCCGTCTCGCCGCGCGTGACCCGGCGCATGATCGAGCTGTTCGGCGCACAGTTGCCCGGTGATTCTGGCGACGGCACGGATGCCGCGGCGGCGCTCACCCCGCGCGAACGCGAGATCCTCGTCGCGATCGGCCGCGGTCTGTCGAACACCGAGATCGCCGCGGAGCTGTTCCTCACCGAATCCACAGTGAAGACCCACGTCGGCCGCGTGCTCGCCAAGCTGGCGCTGCGGGACCAGGTGCACGCCGTGATCTTCGCCTACGAGCACGGGCTCGTCTGAGCTTCCGATTCGTAGACTGGACCGCGATGCTGAATGCGACTCCCGTGGACACCGCAACGAACGACTTCTGGCATGGCCTGAGCGAGTTCTTCGCGACACCGCTCGGCACCGCCATCTTCCGCTTCGGCTCCGCCGTGCTGATCGTGATCGGGGCGATCATCGCCTCGTGGATCCTGCGGATCGCGATCCGGCACATCGTGCACCGCATCGTGAACACCGTGAAGAAGGCCCAGGGCGTCGAGACGACGCAGGCACTGCAGGTCTCCCCCGTCGCGACCGTGCGCGTCGTGCAGCGCACCCGCACGCTCGGCTCGGTGCTGACCAACATCGCGAACGTCGTGGTGTGGGTCATCGCCCTGCTGCTCGTGCTGCAGGTGCTCGCCCCCGGCGTGCTCGCCTCCTTCGCGATCCTGTCGGCGGCGATCGGCGCCGGCCTCGGCTTCGGCGCACAGAACGTGATCGGCGACATCTTCAACGGGCTGCTCATGGTCATGGAGGACCAGCTCGGCGTCGGCGACATCGTCGAGGCGGGCATGGTGAGCCTCGCGACCGATGGGGTGGTCGAGGCCGTCGGCATCCGCACCACCCAGATCCGCGACGTGAACGGCACCCTCTGGTACGTGCGCAACGGGCAGATCCTGCGCGTCGGCAACATGTCGCAGGGCTGGAGCCGGGTCATCGTCGACGTGGCCGTCGGCTACGAGAACGACGTCGAAGAGGTGCAGAGCCGGCTGCTGCAGACCGCAGAAGCCCTTGCCCGCGAGCCGAAGTGGCGGCCGCGCATCATGGAGAAGCCGGAGATCTGGGGCATCCAGTCGATCTCCACCGACATGGTCGTGCTGCGCGTCGCCGTGAAGACCCGCTCGACCGCGCGCGACGACGTCGCCCACGAGCTCAACGCGCGCATCTTCGACACGGCGCGTGAGATGAACGTGACCGTGCCGTCGCTCACCAACCCGATCCTCTCAGGCTTCGAGAACATCTCGTCGGTGAACGGCGCGCACCCGCCGCGCACCCGACCGCTGCCCGCCGTGCAGGCGGAGCAGCCGAAACCCAAGCGCCGCACCGTGCGCCGCAAGCCGAACGACGCCGGACCGCCCGACGTGAATCCTCCGGAGGGAGAGCTGTGAGCGACGAGACCGCTCCCGCACCGAGCGCCCAGCCGATCATGCTGCGCAGCGCCGAGAACGGCGTGCAGGCGGGCGGCTCGTTCTACGAGCAGATCGGCGGCCGGCCGACATTCGAGCGGCTCGTGCACGCGTTCTATCGCGGCGTCGCCGACGATGAAGTGCTGCGGCCGATGTACCCCGAAGCCGATCTCGGCCCGGCTGAGCAGCGTCTGCTGATGTTCCTCGAGCAGTACTGGGGCGGCCCGACGACGTATTCCGAGCAGCGCGGCCACCCGCGGCTGCGGATGCGGCACGCGCCCTTCACGGTGAACCCCGACGCCCGCGACCGCTGGCTCGCGCACATGCGCGCCGCGCTCGACGATCTCGCGCTGCCACCGTTGCAGGACGCGACACTCTGGGCCTACCTGGAACGCGCCGCGCACGCGATGGTGAATACTTTCGAGGCGTGAGCGCTGTCAGGACAACGGGGTCCGCTGCTGGAGAAAACTCTGATGCCATCGTCGTCGGCCACGGGCTGGCCGGACTCGTCGCCGCGTGCGAACTGCTGGAGGCCGGCAAGCGAGTGACGCTCGTCGACCAGGAGCCGGCGGTCGCCCTCGGCGGCCAGGCGTTCTGGTCGTTCGGCGGGCTGTTCCTGGTCGACACCCCCGAGCAGCGCCGCCTCGGGGTACACGACTCTCTCGCGCTCGCCCGGCAGGACTGGTTCGGCACGGCCGGTTTCGATCGGCCAGACGAAGATTCATGGGGCAGGAGATGGGCGGATGCCTATCTCGAGTTCGCCGCGGGCGAGAAGCGCTCCTGGCTGCGCTCGAAGGGCATCCGTATCTTCCCGCTGGTCGGCTGGGCCGAGCGCGGCGGCTGGTCGGCGGGCGGCCACGGCAACTCGGTGCCGCGCTTCCACATCGCCTGGGGCACGGGCCCCGGGGTCGTGCAGCCGTTCGCCGACCGGGTGAAGACCGCCGCGGCAGCGGGGCGCGTCGCGCTGCGCCACCGGCATCGCGTCGACGAGCTCATCGTCGAGGCGGGCGCAGTCACCGGCATCCGCGGCGCCGTGCTCGCCGACGACGAGATCGAGCGCGGGCAGTCCTCGAATCGCGAGGTCGTCGGGGACTTCGAGCTGCGCGCCCCGGCCGTGATCCTCGCGACGGGCGGCATCGGGGGCAACCACGCGCTGGTGCGGAAGTCGTGGCCGGAGCGGCTCGGCACTCCCCCGGCGACGATGATCTCGGGCGTTCCCGCGCACGTCGACGGGCGCATGCTCGCGATCGCCGAGGCGGCGGGCGCCCGGCTCGTGAACACCGACCGCATGTGGCATTACACCGAGGGCATCGTCAATTGGAATCCGATCTGGCCGATGCACGGCATCCGCATCCTGCCGGGGCCGTCGTCGATGTGGTTCGACGCCGTCGGCCGACGGCTGCCCGCCCCGAACTTCCCGGGCTACGACACGCTCGCGACGCTCGAGCACATCCAGAAGACGGGCTACGACCACACCTGGTTCGTGCTGACCCAGAAGATCATCGAGAAGGAGTTCGCGCTCTCGGGCAGCGAGCAGAACCCCGACCTGACCGGGAAGGACTGGGGCCGGGTGCTGAAGCGGGTCACGCCAGGCGCCCCCGGACCCGTCGAGGCGTTCAAACAGCATGGCGAGGACTTCGTCATCGCGGACACGCTACCTGAGCTGCTCGCGGGCATGAAGGCGAAGACGGATGCCCCGCTCGATACCGCTCTGATCGAGAGGCAGTTGCGCGAGCGCGATCTCGAGCTTGCGAACCCGTACAGCAAGGACCCGCAGATCGCGGGCATCCACGAGGCGCGACGCTACCTGGGCGACCGGCTCGGCCGGGTCGCGACCCCGCACCGCATCCTCGACCCGAAGGCCGGCCCGCTCATCGCGGTGAAGCTGCACATCCTCACCAGGAAGAGCCTCGGCGGCATCCAGACCGATCTCTCGTCGCGCGTGCTCGGCATCGACGGCGAGCCGCTGCCCGGGCTGTACGCCGCGGGCGAGGTCGCCGGCTTCGGCGGCGGCGGGGTGCACGGCTACCGCGCGCTCGAGGGGACGTTCCTGGGCGGATGCCTCTTCAGCGGTCGCGTCGCCGGCCGGGCAGTCTCCGATCGTTGAGGAGCGCGGCAGGCGCGTCTCGAAACGATCTTGCCCGGACGATCGCTTCGCGAGGGCGGCTCCTCAACGATCTGGTGCGGCTAGCCTCTGAGCGACCAGGCCGCGCGCTTCACCAGCACGTGGCCGCGGCGCATCGAGAGCCTCGTCCAGGGGCCGGTCTCGAAGATCGCGATCTCTTCGCGATCGTCACCGCCGAGGAATCCCAGGGAGTCGGCAGCGAACGCAACACCGGCCGCGACGTCTCCGAGCTCGTCGATCGGCGCGCCCCACACCGAGCCGCGCACGCGCCACACGAGCTGCTCGCCGGTGCCCTCGGGGATCGCCCGGGCAACCTCGGCGATGCCCTCGGCGGCGACGCGCTTCAGCAGCGCGGCATCCGTCGCCCCCACGCGCTGCCAGCCGCCTCGGGGCGGCGAGATGCCCGCCCACGTGACCGTCGAGACCTCGAGCGGAAGGCGGATCTGCGCAGGGTCGGCTCGCGCGAGCCGGTCGAGCAACGAGCGGGTCGGCACGACGGCGTCGAACTCGGTGTCGGACGCGGTGCGGAAGGTGCGCAGCCCGAGGACCGTCGGCGTCTGGTCGAGCAGTCCGTGCGGGTAGAGGACAGCGGTGTATGCGGCGAGCACACCGGCTGCGGCGACCAGGCGCACAGACCCGTTCTCGACGCGCCCGGCGCGCCCCAGATAGGTCTGCAGGTCGGAGACGGAATGGGCGTCGTCGAGCGAGAAAGTCGAACTCATGGGCTCTGAATAGACTACGAGACATGGACCCGGTCACCGCGATGCTCACGGCTCTGGATCTGACGGACACGCACGCGCGCACCAACGAGGACATCTTCACGGGTCCGAGCCAGTGGATGCCGCACGGCCGCGTCTTCGGCGGCCAGGTGCTCGCCCAGTCGATCGTCGCGGCGTCGCGCACGCTGCCCGACGAGCGCATCATCCACTCGCTGCACGGCTACTTCCTCAGGCCCGGCGACGTGAAGCTCGGTGTCACGCTCGGCGTCGACCGCATCCATGACGGCCGCTCGTTCTCGACCCGGCGCGTGCAGACCTTCCAGCAGGGCGTGCCGATCATGTCGCTCATCGCCTCGTTCCAGATCGACCAGGGCGGCATCGAGCACCAGGTCGACATGCCGCACGACCTGCCGGGGCCCGAGTCGCTGCCGACGGTGAGCGAGCTGCTCGCCGGCATCCAGCACCCCGCCGCTCAGTTCTGGACCGCCGCCCGCCCCTTCGACATCCGCTACATCGATGCCCCCGTCTACTTGCCGCTCGACGACACGGGCGAGCGCGTCGCGCACCAGGCGGTGTGGCTCAAGGCGAAGGCGACGCTGCCCGACGACCCCGTGCTGCACCGCGCGGCGATGGCGTATGCGAGCGACTACACGATCCTCGAGCCCGTGCTGCGCCGCCACGGCCTCGCGTGGGCGACGCCCGGGCTGAAGATGGCAAGCCTCGACCACGCCATGTGGTGGCACCGGCCCGCCCGCGCCGACGAGTGGCTACTGTACGTCGAGGACTCCCCCAGCGCGCAGGGCGGCCGCGGTCTCGCGCACGCCCGCATCTACCGGCAGGACGGCGTGCTCGCCGCGACCGTCGCGCAGGAGGGCATGCTGCGCGCGCCCGACAGTGCGGCCGACGAGGCCGCTGTCGGCGGCACAGCAGGCGCCTAGGCGAACGCGACAGGATGCCGATATGACCCGCATCACTCGCCGAGCCGCCTTCGCCGTGACCGGCGCCGGCGCCACCGCCCTCGCCCTCGCCGCCTGCTCCCCCACGAACGGGCATGCCCCCGGCGACTCGGGCGGGGACGTCACTCCGACGAAGGCAGCATCGGGCAAGGCATCCGTCGCCGCGTCGCAGGTGCCCGTCGGCGGCTCTGTCATCGTGCAGACGGGTTCGCAGTCGAACCCGGCGATCGCGATCGCCCAGCCGAAGTCGGGCCAGTTCGTCGCGCACACCGCCGTGTGCACGCATCAGGGCTGCATCGTCGCAGCCGCCGGCTCGGAGCTGCAGTGCCCGTGCCACGGCTCGAAGTTCGACGCATTCACAGGGAAGGCGACCCACGGCCCCGCGACGCGGCCGCTCGACGAGGTCACCATCACCGTGAACGGCTCGAGCCTGGAATTCGACGCGTAGGCCGGCGTATCCGCTGCCGCGGTCACGCGCCCGCCTTCCCAGCGGAAGAGATTCGCGCCGACACGCCGCCCACCGCCCCCGACACGCCGGGTGCGCGTCAAAATCCCTTCCGCTAGACCCCGACGTAGGCGGTCATGCGAACGGAGATGAGGACGCCGGGCAGCACGGCTCCCAGCTTCGCCGCATAGCGCGCGGGCGGGTTCTGGGGGAACCAGCGCGCGTACTCCTCGTTCATGCCGGCGAAGTCGTCGGGGTCGACGAGAAGGATGCCCACCTCGAGGACGTCGTCGAGGGTGCCGCCCGCCCTCGCCAGCACGCTCTCACAGTTCGTAAGCGCCTGCCTGGTCTGCTCCTGGATCGTCGAGCCGGCCACCGTCCCGGTCGTGACGTCGACACCGACGAGGCCCGAGATGTAGACGAATCCGCCGGCCTTCACGGCCTGGCTGTAGAAGGGCGAGCCCGGCGCCGCCGGGGTGGAGATGACCTCGCGCATGGCGCTCATCGTGCCGCGGCGCGGCCGACCTGTCTAGCGCACGCCCGAGCCGCGGCGGAACTGCAGGGGCTCGCCCACGTAGGGCTCCCAGGCGGCGCGCTCCGCGTCGCCGATGCGGCGCGGGCGGCCGGTCTCGGCATCGACGAGCACGAGCGTGGTCGCGGCACGCGCGTACAGCACGCGCTCCCTGGCCGTCACCGGCGAGTAGATCTCGTAGTACATGTCGAGGCTCGCGCCGCCGATGTGCCCGATCCAGAGCTGCAGGTCGAGCGGGGAGCGCAGGAACGGGATCTGCGCCAGGTACTCGATCTCCTGATGGGCGAGCACGGTCAGGGTGCCCTCGCCGGGCTTGGAGCGCAGGATGGCGGTGTCCGCGAACGGGCCCGGGTCGAGGTGCCCCTCCTCGTCGGGGTCGCCCGCCCAGAACGCCTGCACACGCGCCTCCTCGAAGAAGCGCAGCATGGCGACGTTGTTGACGTGGCCGTACGCGTCGAGGTCGCTGAAGCGCATGACCGTGGGGACGTGGATGCGACGGGATGCCGCGGCTGCGGCATCCGTCGCCTGCGCGGTCTCCGTCATCAGTCGCGCGTCAGCTTGCGATAGGTGCTGCGGTGCGGCTTGGCGGCATCGGCGCCCAGGCGCTGCACCTTGTTCTCCTCGTAGGCCTCGAAGTTGCCCTCGAACCAATACCAGTTCGCCGGATTCTCCTCGGTGCCCTCGTAGGCGAGGATGTGCGTCGCGATGCGGTCGAGGAACCACCGGTCGTGGGTGATCACCACGGCGCAGCCGGGGAACTCGAGAAGCGCGTTCTCGAGGCTCGACAGGGTCTCGACGTCGAGGTCGTTGGTCGGCTCGTCGAGGAGCAGCAGGTTGCCGCCCTCTTTGAGCGTGAGCGCCAGGTTGAGGCGGTTGCGCTCACCGCCGGAGAGCACGCCCGCCTTCTTCTGCTGATCGGGCCCCTTGAACCCGAAGGTGGAGACGTAGGCCCGGCTCGGCACCTCGGTCTTGCCGACCTGGATGTAGTCGAGGCCGTCGCTGACGACCTCCCACAGGGTCTTGTTCGGGTCGATGTTCGCGCGGCTCTGGTCGACGTACGAGATCTTGACCGTGTCGCCGATCTTGAGCGTGCCGCCGTCGAGCTCCTCGAAGCCGACGATGGTCTTGAACAGCGTCGTCTTGCCGACGCCGTTCGGGCCGATGACGCCGACGATGCCATTGCGCGGCAGCGTGAAGCTCAGCCCGTCGACCAGCACACGCTCGCCGAAGCCCTTCTTCAGGTCGTTGGCCTCGATGACGATGTCGCCGAGGCGCGGGCCCGCAGGGATCTGGATCTCCTCGAAGTCGAGCTTCCTCGTGCGCTCGGCCTCTGCGGCCATCTCCTCGTAGCGGGCGAGGCGCGCCTTCGACTTGGCCTGACGGCCCTTGGCGTTGCTGCGCACCCAGGCGAGCTCCTCGTCGAGGCGCTTCGCGAGCTTGGCGTCCTTCTTGCCCTGCACCTCGAGGCGCTCGGCCTTCTTCTCGAGGTAGGTCGAGTAGTTGCCCTCGTAGGGGTAGAGGCGGCCGCGGTCGACCTCGCAGATCCAGCCGGCGACGTGGTCGAGGAAGTAGCGGTCGTGGGTGACGGCGAGCACGGCGCCGGGGTACTTGGCGAGGTGCTGCTCGAGCCAGAGCACGCTCTCGGCGTCGAGGTGGTTAGTGGGCTCGTCGAGCAGCAGCAGGTCGGGCTTCTCAAGCAGCAGCTTGCACAGCGCCACGCGGCGCTTCTCACCACCGGAGAGAACGCTCACGATCGCGTCCGACGGTGGGCAGCGCAGCGCGTCCATCGCCTGCTCGAGCTGAGAGTCGAGATCCCATGCGTCCGCCGCGTCGATCTCCTCTTGCAGGGTGCCCATCTCGGCGAGCAGCGCGTCGAAGTCGGCGTCGGGGTCGGCCATGGCGGCCGAGATCTCGTTGAAGCGGTCGACCTTCGCCTTGATCGGGCCGACGCCCTGCTGCACGTTCTCGAGGACGGTCTTGTCCTCGTCGAGCTCGGGCTCCTGCATCAGGATGCCGACGGAGTAGCCCGGGCTGAGCCGCGCCTCGCCGTTGCTCGGCTGGTCGCGGCCGGCCATGATCTTGAGGATCGTGGACTTACCGGCGCCGTTCGGGCCGACCACGCCGATCTTCGCCCCGGGCAGGAACGCCATCGTCACGTCGTCGAGGATCACCTTGTCGCCCACGGCCTTGCGGGCGCGGACCATGGAATAGATGTAGTCAGCCACGTTGATCGAGTCTAACTAGCCCACTACGGGGATACCGCCGATGAGGCAGCCGCCCGAGCCGAGCACCGGCGCGACCGTCGACTGATAGCCGTCGACCGCTGCGCCCCACTGCCCGACCAGACACGAGTCGCCGACCTTGACGCCCACCATGATCGAGCCGGGCTTGAGGTTCGCCGAGGTCGTGCTCTGGCTCACCTGCGTGGCGTTCATCGGGAAGCCCGCGGCCTTGAGCGCGGCCACGACGGCGTTCCCATCGGCCTCCGCGTTCTTCGCGAGCACCTTGCGGATCGCCGCGTCGAACACCGGCTGATTCTGCGCCGCAGTTCCCGAAGAGACGAACGCGGTCGCGCCCGGGGTCGGCGCCGGGCTGTCCGTCGGTGCCTCTGTCCACGCGGTCTGCGTCGGGCTCGGGGCGTCGGCGTGCGAGCCCGTGCCGGTGCAGCCGGTGAGCGCGAGGGCGAGCGCGACGACGCCAGCAGCGGCCAGCGGCAGCGCTCGACCGACCCGCACGTCTTCCCCTCACCGGCCCACCCGGCGGCGGACCTCGGTCGAGTCTACGGGGCGCAGCCAGCAGGACCCCGGGCGGCCCGCTACGCGTCCTCGAGCACTTCGCCGGTGTCCTCGTCGATGTCGACAAGGTCGAAGGTCGCCGGATCGCCGGCATCCGTCGTCGTCGCAGACGAGATCGCCGTGGCCGGGTTCGCCCAGAGATCGCCGTCGTTCTCGGCCGGCAGGAATGACGGCTCGTCGGCGCGGTCGTCGGGCGGCAGCTGCTCATCGCCGACACCGGGTGCGCCGTCGTCGCGCCCGGTGCGGGGCTTCGCCGGGCGGTCGAAGCCCCGAGACTTCCCCCAGCGGAAGTCGTGCCCGACGCCGTCGGCGTCGATCTCGACGTCGATGCCCGACTTGCCGCCCGCGCTCCACTCGGACACCTTGAGCCGGCCCTCCACGATGACCGGGTCCCCCTTGTTCACGCTCGCGAAGACGTTGGTCGCGAGCTCGCGGAAGCAGCTCACGCTGAACCAGTTCGTCGCGCCGTTCTCCCACTGGCCGGTGCTGCGGTTGTAGCGGCGGTCGGTGGATGCCAGGCGGAAGCTGGCGATGGGCAGCCCGTTGATCACGGTGTGCTTGGGCTGGGTCGCGACGAAGCCGCGAACGGTGATGCTGGAACTCATTGCGGAACCTCCCTGATCGGCGCCGAGGCGGCGCGGTTCCCACGAGTGTGATCTGCACAGGCATCCGCTCACATGACGAAGCCCCCGGATCGGGGACGAATCCGCGAATCCGGGGGCTGTGCTGGGGAAGAGCTCTCGGGCTACGCCGCGCGGACGTACTCGCCGAAGGCCTTGCGCACCTTGTTCACCTTGGGCAGCGCCACCGCGAGGCAGTAGCCCTGGCCGGGGTTCTTGGCGAAGAAGTCCTGGTGGTACTCCTCGGCGCGATAGAACTCGCCGAGCGGCTCGAGCTGGGTGACCACGCCGCCGCCCCAGATCTCGTTGGCGCGCTCGATCGCCTCTTCGAACAGCTTCTTCTGCTCGTCATCCGCGTAGAACATCGCCGAGCGGTACTGCGTGCCGACGTCGGCGCCCTGCCTGTTCAGCTGGCGCGGGTCGTGCAGGGTGAAGAACGCGTCGAGGATGACGGATGCCGGGATCTCGGTCTCGTCGAAGGTGACGGCGACCGCCTCGGCGTGGTTCGTGGTTCCGGTGCACACGAGCTCGTAGCTCGGGTTCGCGACCGTTCCGCCGGTGTAGCCGCTGACGACGTCGCTGACGCCGCGCAGCGTGCGGTAGACGGCGTCGAGACACCAGAAGCACCCGCCTGCGAGAACGAAGGTCTGCATGTTGGACCCCTTTCGTGAAGTCATGTCCATGGTGTCAAACCACGGCACGCCGCCGTTAGTTCCCGGCTCGGGCCGGGGCTCGTCGTACCCTCGCCGCATGCAGCTGTGGAACGACTTCGTGAGCTGGTTCACCGACCCCGGCAACCGCTCCCTCATCTTCGCCATCGCGGTGCTGTTCGTCGGCATCGTGATCTCCGGCCTCATCGCCGCTTGGATCGCCCGCGGCACCGTGCGCGGCGTCCTTGCTCGCACCGAGCGCCAGCAGAAGGCGGCGGCGATCGCCGCGCTGGTGGATGCCGCGACCGAGGCATCCGTCTGGAACTCGCTGACCCCCGGCGAGCAGGTGCTCAGCGACCGCGCCGTCGGTCAAGCGGACATCCAGGTGCGGCTGCTGCCCATCAAGGGCGCGGGCATCGCCGCGAACTGGGCGAGCCACCAGCTCGCCGAGATGAAGCGCAACTCGGCCACCTTCGGCTACCAGCTCGACCCTGTCGTCGCCGAGTTCCGCGACCGCCTCATCGAGTGGCAGAACAAACCGGGCCGCGCCAAGCGCATCTTCGCGGGCGACCTCGAGCGCTGGCGGTTCGAGTCGGGCACGCCGACCGGGCAGCTGGACGCCGAGCAGGACAAGTGGGTCGCCGAGCAGCACCACGAGAAGTACGCGGCCCCGGCTGCGACTCCTGCTCCCGCCGCAGCGCCCGCGCAGAACCCGGCCGTCGAGCTGCCGACCGAGGCCATGGCCCAGCTGCCCAAGGCACCCGCGTACCTGCACCAGGAGGAGCAGGCCCCCGAGCGCTACACGGCGTAGTTCTGCTGCGCCCGCTGGCCCGTCTGCAAGACTTGCTGCATGACTGACGGTCTCGCGAGCGCGCGCTCGCTCGGCGCGGATGCCGGCGCCTATGCGCAGGGCTTCGCCCGCATCGCCGCGGTGACCTTCCCACTCGTGATCGCGGACCCAGCCGCGAATGCCGAGCGGCTGCTCGAGCAGGTTAGGGCGTGCGATGAGAAGTCCGTCGCGGTCGCCGTGTTCACCGAGCTCTGCCTCACCGGCTACGCGCACGACGACCTCGTGCTGCAGGACGCGGTATTGGACGGGGTGGATGCCGCGCTGCGGCGCATCGTCAAGGAATCCGCCTCGCTGCTGCCGGTGCTCGTCGTCGGCGCGCCGCTGCGGCACGGCAACCGCCTCTTCAACTGCGCGGTCGTGATCCACCGCGGGCGGGTGCTCGGGGTCGCGCCGAAGTCGTATCTGCCGAACTATCGCGAGTTCTACGAGCGGCGCTGGTACGCGCCGGGCGACGACCAGCGCGGCGGCACCATCGAGGTGGCCGGGCAGGACGCACCCTTCGGGCCCGAGCTGCTGTTCGAGGCATCCGATGTGCCCGGCCTCGTCGTGCACGCCGAGGTCTGCGAGGACATGTGGGTGCCCGTGCCGCCGAGCGCCGAGGCCGCACTCGCGGGCGCGACCGTTCTGCTGAACCTCTCGGGCAGCCCCATCACCGTGGGCCGCGCCGACGACCGCCAGCTGCTCGCGAAGTCGGCCTCGGCGCGGTGCCTCGCCGCCTATGTATATGCCGCTGCCGGCACGGGCGAGTCGAGCAACGATCTCTCGTGGGACGGCGAGACGCTGATCTACGAGACGGGCCGACTGCTGGCCGCCACCGATCGCTTCCCCGACGGGCCGCGCATCGCGATCGCCGACATCGACGTCGAGACCCTCAGGCAGGAGCGGCTGCGCCAGGGCACCTTCGACGACAACCGCCGCGCGCTCGACCGGCGCGTCGCCGAGTTCCGCCGCGTGACGTTCGAGCTGAACCCGCCGACCGCGGACATCGGCTTCGAGCGCGCGGTCGACCGGTATCCGTTCGTGCCCGACGACCCGGCGCGGCTCGCGCAGGACTGCTACGAGGCGTACAACATCCAGGTCTCGGGGCTCGAGCAGCGCATGACGGCGATCGGCGGACCAAAACTCGTCATCGGCGTCTCGGGCGGGCTCGACTCGACGCACGCGCTGCTCGTGTGCGCCCAGGCGCTCGATCGGCTCGGCCGGCCGCGCAGCGACATCATCGCTGTCACCATGCCCGGTTTTGCGACATCGGATGCCACGAAGTCGAACGCCTACGCGCTGGCCGCCGCCCTCGGCGTCACCTTCGAAGAGCTCGACATCAAGCCGACCGCCGAGGAGATGTTCCGCCGCATCGGGCATCCGTACGCCGACGGCGAGCCGGTCTACGACGTGACCTTCGAGAACGTGCAGGCCGGCCTGCGCACCGACTACCTGTTCCGCATCGCCAACCAGCGCGGGGGCATCGTGGTCGGCACGGGCGACCTCTCGGAGTTCGCGCTCGGCTGGGCGACCTACGGCGTCGGCGACCAGATGTCGCACTACGCCGTGAACTCGGGCGTGCCGAAGACGTTGATGCAGCACCTGATCCGCTGGGTCAGCGGCTCGGGCCTGTTCTCTTCCGAGGTGTCGGAGGTGCTCGAGCGCGTGCTCGCGACCGAGATCTCGCCCGAGCTCGTGCCCGTCGGCGCGGACGGCGTCGCCCAGTCGACCGAGAAGACGATCGGCCCCTACGCGCTGCACGACTTCGCGCTGTTCCACGTGCTGCGCTATGGTCTGCGGCCCAGCAAGATCGCCTGGCTGGCGACGAAGGCGTGGGCGGATGCCTCGGCCGGCAGTTGGCCTGCGGGGTTCCCCGACGCGTCCAAGGTCGAGTACACGACCGACGAGATCGTGACATGGCTCGAGGTGTTCCTGAAGCGCTTCTTCGGCTTCGCGCAGTTCAAGCGCACCGCCGTTCCGAACGGGCCGAAGGTCGCGGCCGGCGGCTCGCTCTCGCCGCGCGGCGACTGGCGCGCGCCGTCGGATTCCTCGGCCACGACGTGGCTCGCAGAATTGCGGTCTGCGTTCCCACAGAGCTAGCTAGCAAGCTCATTGATGATGCTCGTGGCGGCCGAGCTCGGTGACCGGGGTCGCGCCGGGGCGGGTCCACTGCGGCACGGGGCGGCTCGTCTCCCAGGTGGGCTCGCCTGAGGCATCCGATCGCCAATACCAGCATGCTCGCTGACCCTCTGGCCAGCCGTCCGGGTTGTCCTGCCACGCTTCGCCGCGGCCGTACGGGGTCATGTCGAGCAGCGCGAACGACGCGTCGGGCGCTTCGGTGCCGCGACCCGTCGTGTCGTAGGTGAGGAACACGCGGTCGCCGTCGCGCAGGAACACGGTGAAGTGGCCCATCTCGCCGCCGATCGGCGCGTCGACGCCGCGCACGGAGTACCAGGGCTGGGTGTAGCCCATGAACTCGAGGTAGGGCGGGACTTCTTCCCACGGGCCCTCGGTCAGGATCGCGAAGGAGACTCCGCGGGCATTGAGGTAGACCGCGTCACGCTGCTGCCAGGCGCTGACGGTGCAGCCCTCGCACTGCCCTTGGAACGGAGCGCCGTCGTGCCACATGTGCTTGTAGACGATGAGCTCGTTGCGGCCCTGGAAGAGGTCTCGGAACGGGACGGGGCCGGCGGCGCCGACCACCTCGGTCGCGCCGTCGATCTCGACCATCGGCAGTCGCCGGCGCGCGGCCGCGATGGCGTCGCCCTCGTGGGTGTGCGCCTTCTCGCGCGCCAGCAGCTCGTCGCGGGCGGCCCGCCAGGTCGCCAGGTCGGCGGCGGGCGGGCGGCCGGTGGCGGCGGGGTTCCGAACGTCAGTGGTGGTCATGGTGCTCCTCCTCGAGTCACCCTCTGGTCGAAGCCGAGCCTTGCGAATCGACATCTCGCCCGCAAGAGGCCGCCGCGGGGCACAATGTTCCCGTGAGCCGCAACACGAAGAAGTTCTCGGATCTCTCCCCCGCCGCCCGCATCGGCGTCGTCGTCGCGGGGACCGTTCAGGTCTCGCTCGCGGTGCTCGCCTTCACCGATCTCGCGGGCCGCCCGAAGGAGGAGGTCAACGGCCCGAAGCCGGCCTGGATCCCCGTCATCCTCGTGAACTGGTTCGGCCCGCTGACCTACTTCTTCTTCGGCCGCAAAGGCTGACAGCGAGACGCGCGAAAAAGGGCTTCTGCGCGACGATAACCCCGTTTCGGAACGTCTCGATGAGGCGGACGTGCCCCCGGCTGGAATCGAACCAGCGACCAAGAGATTAGAAGGCTCCTGCTCTATCCGCTGAGCTACGGGGGCTCGCGCTCAAGGCTACCGGAGCGCCTACAACGCCCGCGCCGCCGCGACGAGAACCTGGTTCAGGGTCGGCACGCCCTCGGCGCGGAAGACCTCGGCTCCCCTGGCATCCGTCACGATCACGGTCGGTGTCGAACGGATGCCTGCCGCCTCGGCATCCGCCTCGTAGCGCACCACGTCCTTCTCGACCACCGCGGCCCCCGGCACCAGGCGCGATACCTCGGCGAGGACCGCGCGCGTCGCCATGCACGGCCCGCAGAACGCGGAGGTGAAAAGGGTGAACTGCACCCTCCCAGCCTAAGCAAGAGGTGCGCAATAGGATCGAGGCATGTCTGCTGCCTCTGATCGTCTCGTCTGGATCGACTGCGAGATGACGGGGCTCGACCCGGAGAAGGACGAGCTCGTCGAGATCGCCGTCGTGATCACCGACTCGAACCTCAAGCCCGTCGACGCGGGCATCGACATCGTCATCAAGGCGAGCGACGAGGCGATCGCCGGCATGGGCGAGTTCGTGACGAACATGCACACGACGAGCGGGCTGATCACCGAGATCCCGAACGGCAAGAGTCTCGCCGAGGCCGAATACGAGGTCATGGAGTACGTGCTGGCGCACGTGCCCGACGAGGGCAAGGCGCCGCTGGCCGGCAACACCATCGGCACCGACCGCATGTTCATCACGAAGTACATGCCGCGCCTCGACGCGCACCTGCACTACCGCTCGATCGACGTCAGCTCCATCAAGGAGCTCTCGCGCCGCTGGTTCCCGCGCGTCTACTTCCAGGCTCCCGAGAAGGCCGGTGGCCACCGCGCGCTCGCCGACATCCTCGAGTCGATCCGTGAGCTCGACTACTACCGCAAGGCCGTGTTCGTGTCCGAACCCGGCCCCACGAGCGAAGAAGCCCTCGCCCTCGCCACCGACGTGGTGAACGAGTGGGCCCCTCGCATGTAATACACTTGACGGGTTGCCCGCTCTTCTTCTGAGTTGGGTCGCATGGTGGTCGTAGCTCAGTCGGTAGAGCACCTGGTTGTGGTCCAGGGGGTCGCGGGTTCAATCCCCGTCGATCACCCCAATACGTGGTGTGAGCCATGAACATCTATCGTGACCGGCGCGAGGCCGGCAGGGTCCTCGCGGAAACCGTCGTCGAACGGTTCCCGGGACTCGCCCACGTCGTCGTCCTCGCGCTTCCCCGCGGCGGCGTGCCCGTCGCCGCCGAGCTCGCGCGGGCGCTCGACGCGCCGTTCGACGTGCTCGTCGTGCGCAAGCTCGGCGTGCCGGGCAGCCCCGAGGTCGCGATGGGCGCGATCGCCTCGGTCGGCGGCGAGCTCGCGGTCGTCGCGAACGACGAGTTGCGCGAGCGGGCCACATCCGGCTTTGGCCGGCGCAGCGGCGAGACGGATGCCTGGGCCGACGCTCTCGCCCATGAGCGCGTCGAGCTCGATCGGCGTGTTGCCGCCTACCGCGGCGACCGGCCGCCGCTCCGGCTCGCCGGCCGCACCGTGCTGCTCGTCGACGACGGCATCGCCACCGGTGCGACCATGCGGGCGGCAGCGGCCGCAGCGCGGCAGCTCGAGCCGAGCCGCCTCATCGCGGCATCACCCGTGGTGCTCCCGGGCGCCAGGGCCGCGGTTCAGGCATCCGTCGACGAACTCATCTCGCCCTGGTACCCGAGCGCGTTCCTCGGCGTCGGCCAGGCCTACGTCGACTTCACGCAGACGACCGACGCCGAGGTGCGGGAACTGCTCGCGGCCGATCAGCCTTGAGCGATCAGCCCTGAGCGGTTGCGACCGCGGGCTGCGACGCAGTCTTCGCGCTGACCGGCACGTCGTGCACCACGAGCACCGGGCACTTCGCGTGCTCCGCGACGGCCATGCTCACCGAGCCGAGCATGAGGCCGGCGAATCCACCGTGCCCCCGGCTGCCGACGACCAGCATGTCGGCATCTCTGCTCTCCTCGATCAGCACGCGCGCCGGCGAGCCGTTGCGCACGTAGGCCTGCAGCGATGCGGGCGGCGTGGCGCCCCACACCTTGGCTTTCGCCTCGACGAGGGAGTCGCGCGCCCAGCTCTCGAACAGCTCGGTGTCGGCCGGATAGGAGCCGGAGCCGATCGACGGATACTGCCACACCGCGACCAGCTCGAGGTCTGCGCCGAGCGCGTCCGCCAGGACGACCGCCCGCCGCAGCGCCCCGATCGACCGCTCGGAGCCGTCGAGCCCGACCACGATCTTCTTGGGCTTCTCGCCCGCATTCATTGTGCTCATGGCCGCAGTCTTGCGCCGCACGCGCTCGGCGCACCGGGCCTTTCGACTCAGCGCCCTTCTGGATGCGCGGTGATCGGCGTAGCCTGCGGGCACCGGGACTTTCTGCCCTGGCCATCCCCTCTCGCAGCCGCCAGAGTGGCTCAAGAGGCAGTCCACCCCTGCCGGATCGAAGGTGCCCATCGTGTTGATGCTCGAGCGACCCACGCCCCGCACCGCAGGGGTGCTGGGAACCCACGGGAGCATGGTCGCCAACGTGCGCGTTCCCGATGAGGAGCCGCACGTGGTGCAGCTCGTCGCTCGCGAGGTCGACATCGACACCTGCGCCGTCTACGTCGATGGGCGCAAGCGCGGCTGGATCCACCGCGACGGGCACTACTACGTGGCGTATTCGGGGCAGATCCCCGAGCGCGCGCACGACTGCGGCCACGCCCTGCTCTGGGACGAGGCCGCTGCGCTGCTGCTGATGGCCACAGAATCGGCCGCCACAGAACCGACCGCCACCGCAGAGAAAGAACAGGCATGACCCGGGTTTTCCTCGTCGACGACCATGAAGTGGTGCGCCGCGGCGTCGCCGACCTGCTCGATCGCGAGCGCGACATCGAGGTGGTCGGCGAGAGCGACGGCGCGACGCACGCGCTCGGCCGCATCCTCGCGACGCGCCCTGACGTGGTGCTGCTCGACGTGCGCCTTCCGGACGGCAGCGGCGTAGACGTCTGCCGCGACGTGCTCGCCGCGATGCCCGAGACCCGGTGCGTGATGCTCACCGCCTACGACGACGACGAGGCCGTCTACTCCGCGATCCTCGCGGGTGCGGTCGGGTATGTGCTGAAGGACATCCGCGGCAACGGTCTCGTCGAGAGCGTGCGCCGCGCCGCCCGCGGCGAGTCGCTCATCGACGCGGGGCTGCGCGAGCGGGTCACGCAGCGCATGCGGCACGGCGTGGACGACCCCCGCTTCGACGCGCTGACGGCACGTGAGAAGCAGGTGCTCGCGCTCATCGCCGACGGACTGTCGAACAAGCAGATCGGCCACGAGATCGGCCTCGCCGAGAAGACCGTGAAGAACTACGTCTCGTCGCTGCTCGCCAAACTCGGTCTGCAGAGCCGCACGCAGGCTGCCCTGCTGCAGAGCAGCACGCAGCACTAGCGAGGAGGCACGCTCAGCGGTGCCCTGACACCACGTCGGCGAGCCGCGCGAGAGGTGAGGTCGTCGGGCGCCCGGCATGCTCGGCGCGGTCTGCCGCGTGGTACAGGGCGTACAGCGCCTGCACCGCGACCCAGCGCAGCGGCTCGGGCTCCCAGGTGCGCACCCGGTGCCCGACCCACGGCAGCGTGACGAGCTCGGAGTCTTTCTCGAGGATCAGGTCGGCGAGCGTGCGGCCCGCGAGGTTCGTCGACGCGACGCCTGTGCCGACGTAGCCGCCCGCCCAGCCGAGCCCCGTCGCCCGGTCGAGGCCGACGGTCGCCGACCAGTCGCGCGGCACTCCGAGCACCCCCGACCAGGCGTGGTCGAGCTGCACGCCGCGCAGCACCGGCCAGAACCGCTCAATGAGCGCGCGCAGCTCGGCGACCGTCCCGGCAGGCGTCTGCCCGTCGGCATCCACCCCGGATCCGAAGCGATACGGCCGCCCGCGTCCGCCGAACGCGATGCGGTCGTCGGCTGTGCGCTGTGCGTACATATAGGCGTGCGCCATATCGCCGAGCGTCTCACGCCCGTGCCACCCGATTTCTCCCCAGACGGATGCCGGCAGCGGCGTCGTCACCACGAGAGACGAGTTCAGCGGCAGCCACTCACGGTGGAACTGCCGGAAGCCCGCCGTGAAGCCCTCGGTGGCGCGCACGATCGCGGATGCCTTCACCGCGCCGCGCGCGGTGAGCGCGTGATGCGGCTCGATCGACTCGACCCGGGTCCCCTCGTACAGCTCGACGCCGAGCCGCAGCACCGTCTCGCGCAGGCCGCGCGCGAGCTTCGCCGGGTGCAGCCGAGCCGTGTGCGGATGCCAGACGCCGCCACGCACGCCGTCGACCGCGATGCGGGCACGCGCTTCGTCGGCGGTGAGCAGCACGACGCCGCTCTCGGCCCACTGCTGCTCAGCGGCGGCGAACGCCTCAAGACGGCCGAGCTGTGCGGCATCCGTCGCGATCGTGAACTCGCCGCCCTTGTGGATGTCGGCGTCGATGCCCTCGGCGGCGGCGACCGCGATCACCTCGTCGACGGTCTCGTTCGCGAGCTGCTGGAAGCGCGCGACCGCGGCGCGGCCGTGGCGTGCCACGTACTGCTCGCGGCCGCCCGTGATCGAGTTGGCGAGCCAGCCGCCGTTGCGTCCTGAGGCGCCGTAACCCGCGAAGCGCTGCTCGAGCACGACGACCCGCAGCGAGGGCCGCGCCTTCTTCAGATAGAAGGCCGTCCACAGCCCGGTGTAGCCGGCACCGACGATGCAGACGTCCGCTTCGATCGAGCCGTCGAGCGCCGGCTGCGGCTCGACGGGACCGAGCTGCGACCACCAGAAGGACACTTCGCCGTTCTTCACGCCGACAACGGTATCGTGGTCAGGTGCTCGATCTGACGCACGATTCCTTCGAGAAACTGGTCGTCGAGGAATTGGATCAGTTGCCCGACGAGATGGTCGACGGCCTTGAGAACGTCGTGTTCCTCGTCGAGGACCGACCGGAGGACGGCTCGCTCGACCTGCTCGGCCTGTACGACGGCACCGACCTCACCGAGCGCGACCGCTACGGCTTCGGCGAGTTGCCCGATCGCATCATCCTGTATCGCGAGCCGCACCTCGCGGCCTGCGACAGCCTCGACGAGCTGCGCGACGAGATCCACGTGACGCTCGTGCACGAGATCGCGCACTACTTCGGGCTCGACGACGCCGAGCTGCACAAGCTGGGCTGGGCGTAACCCCTAAATGTTCGTGTCCTGGTCGTCGGGCTCGATCGAGTCACTCGTGGCCGGATCGAAGCGGTAGCTCACGAACAGCGTCTCGCCGACCTGCTTCGTCGAGGCGGCGATGTAGTGCAGCGTCGACGGCAGCCCCTCGACGGCGACGAAGGCCTCAAGGTCCTTCTCGTACTCCCCGTCGATGAAGCTGCGGCGGTCGGTCTGTCCCTGAAGGGGGCCGTCGAGGAACTCGGTGACATATTCCTTCGCGGTCTCTGCGGTGCTCATGCCGAGAATCTAGACCCTGCTCATGACACCGAGCTAGGGGCTGGCGTACCGTCCAGAACCAGGTCAGCGAGCGCGAGCGGATGCTGCGTGCGCACGAACTCCGTGAACTGCGCGTCCCACATCTCCCAGTGCGCGTCGAAGGCGCCGCGGTCGCGGGCGAGCGCGCGCCGCTTGCGCACGGCGTCGTCCGCCGAGAGCCAGATCCTCAGATCGGCATGCGGGGCGGATGCCAGCGAGAGCGCGCCGCAGCCCTCGACGACCAGCGGCCGGGTCGCCGATATTTCGTGCCAGTCGGCGGGGCGGCCCGCGGCCCAGTTCCAGCCGCGCCAGCGGCCCGCCCCGCTCTCGCGCAGCGGCGCGAGCAGCTCGGTCGCGACCTGATGGCTGCCGGCCGCAAGTCCGCCCCAGCCCGGGTAGAGGTCGTCAAGGCGGACGAGTTGCGGTGCGGCATCCGTCGGCCACGCCCTGATCAGCCCATCGGCGAGCGTCGACTTGCCCGCCCCGCTCGGACCGTCGATGAGGACGATCGGATTCCTCGCGTCGAGTGCCCTGACGGCCTCGAGCGCTTTCTGCTCAGGACGCAATCCAGTGCCAGCTTCCCGTCGAGACCGAGACGATCACCGCAAGAGCGGCGATCGCGACGCCGATCGCGAGCGCTGCGGCGTCCGCCCGCCCCAGCGTCGCCGGTCGCGCCCAGCTGCGCGGACCGGCCGCACCGAAGCCGCGCGCCTCCATCGCGGTGGTCAGCTTCGTTCCCCGGCGGATGGCGAGCACGAGCAGCGCGAACACGAGCCCGGCGTAGCGCTGCAGCCGTCCGCGGTCGGCGACGCCCCGGGCGCGTCGCGCAAGGGTGAGCGCGCGCCAGTCGTCCATGAAGAGGCCGACCAGCCGCAGCGCGGCGAGGGCGCCGATCACGAACCGGGCGGGCAGACGCACGAGCTGCGCGAGCCCGTCGGCGAGCTCGGTGGGGTCGATCGTGAGGAACAGGATGACCGACGGGACGCCGATCGCGAGGATGCGCAGCGCGGTCGCGACGGCGAAGTCGATGGAGCCGTCGGTGATCTCGATGACGCCCCACTGCCACCACACGCGGCCGGTGGGCACGCCGTAGAGCGTCGTCGTCACGCCCGCGAGCAGAGCCGCGGCGCCGAGGGGCACGAGCCGCGGCAGCACCCGCCGCCAGGGCAGCCGCGTGAACGCCAGCACCACCGCCTCGAGCCCGACCGCGACGACGGCGCTCACCCAGTCGACGGTCGCGAGCAGCGTGAACGCCACCAGCAGCGCGCAGGCGAGCTTCGTGACGGGGTTCACGCGGGCGAGAGGGCCGGTGCGGAAGGCGGGCAGCAGGGCGCTCATCGCGGCACCGCCTCCCGCCCCGGCTCGAGGCGCCATTCTCGGGCCCCGAGCGCCGCCGGAAGCTCCTCATCGTGGCTCACGGCGACGATCGCGTTGCCGTCGTCGGCGAACTCGCGCAGCAGCAGCACGAGCTCGGCCCAGGTGCGCGCGTCCTGCCCGAAGGTCGGCTCGTCGAGAAGCAGCACCCGCGGCCGGGTCGCAAGCGCCGTCGCCACCGAGAGTCGGCGCTTCTGGCCGCCCGAGAGCGTGAACGGGTTCGCCTCGGCGAGCCCCGCGAGGTCGAGCCGGGCGAGCAGCTCGTCGACGCGCACCGTGATCTCGGCGTCGGGCAGCCCGAGCGCCCGCGGGCCGACCGCCAGCTCGCCGCGCACGGTCGACGCGAGCAACTGGTGCTCCGGGTTCTGGAAAATGCTGCCGATGCGGGTCAGCAGCTCGCGCGACGACCAGCGGATGGGGGCGGGTGGCGCACCGGCGGCCAGCCGCGGCGACGCGGTCACCTCGCCGGAACGCGGCGGCAGGAGGCCGCCGAGTGTGAGTGCGAGCGTCGACTTCCCAGCGCCGTTCGCCCCGGAGACGACGAGCGCCTCGCCCTCCCCCAGCTCGAGGTCAAGACCGCTTGCCACCGTCGCCGAACGGGCGCGGCCGACGGCGAGTCCCCGCGCGGACAGCAGCGGTGCGCCCGCGGCCCGCACCGGCAGCGGCGGGAGCACCCGGCGGCCGGGCACCCAGACGCCTGTCGCGGCGAGTTCGTCAGCGCGCTCCGCGAGCACGCGGTCAGGTGGTCCGTCGGCGAGCAGCCGGCCGTCCGGGCCGATCACGATCGCCCGGGTCACAAGGTCGCGCCACACCGCGACGCGGTGCTCCACGACGACGAGCGTCGCGCCCGTGGCATCCGTCACCCTCGCCACCGCGTCGCGCACCTCGGCGACGCCCTCCGGGTCGAGGTTCGCCGTCGGCTCGTCGAGCAGCAGCAGTCCGGGGCGCATCGCGAGCACACCGGCGAGGGCGAGGCGCTGCTTCTGCCCGCCGGAGAGCTCGGCGGTCTGCCGGCCGAAGGGCACGTCGAGGCCGACCGCGTCGAGTGCCTCGGCGACGCGCGGCCACAGCTCGTTCGTCGGCACGCCGAGGTTCTCGAGCCCGAAAGCGACGTCGTCCCCGACCCGGGCAAGCACCTGCTGCGCGTCGGGGTCCTGCAGGACGAGCCCGACCCGCCCGCGCAGGGCGGCCGGATCTGCCCCATCGACGAGGAGCGTGCCGCGCTCCTCCCCCTCGTCCTCGCCGCCGAGCACGCCCGCGAGCGCCGCGAGCAGTGTCGACTTGCCGGAGCCGGAGGCGCCGAGCAGCAGCACCCGCTCCCCCGGCTCGATGACGAGATCGAGCCCATCGAGCGCCCACGCGCGGCGGCCCGCGTGACGCCAGCCCCAGCCCCGGGCCGTGACCCCGGCTGCCCGGGTCGAACCCCTCGCGCTCAGGACCGCGCCACCGCCTCGCGCCCCGACGCGAAGCGGCTGAGCGCCCCCGTCTTGGCGAGCGCCTTGACGAGCAGCCACGAGCCGAGGCCGGCGACGACAATGCCCGAGACGATCGTGCTCGAGGCGTACAGCACCGCGAACAGCGGCTTCGCGCCCGGATACCACACGGTGAGGTCGAGGATCGACTCGCCCACGCCGGCGCCGAGACCGCCGAGCAGCGTGGCGCCGAGACCCCAGCGGCGGTAGAGCAGGATCGCGAAGACGGCCTCGACGCCGAGGCCCTGCACGAGGCCGGAAACGAGCGTCAAGGGGCCCCACACCGTGCCGAGCAGCGCCGACACACTCGCCGCGACGAGCTCGCCGAACAGCGCGGCGCCCGGCTTGCGCACCACGAGCCCCACGAGCACGCCGGCAAACAGCCACGGCCCGTTGATGATGCCCTGCAGCCCGGGCAGGGCCGCCTCGATCGGCGCGCCGACGGGGTTGGACGCGAGGTCCCACACCCAGAAGACGATGCCGGCGGCGACCGCCAGCACGGCGGCCACGACGATGTCGACGGGGCGCCACTTCAGCGACCTGGCGCGCTTCGGCGCGGCAGCCGTCAGTGAATCGGTTGTTGCGTGCACTCGTTCATCCCTTTCGCTCACGAAACGAGGGCACGGGATGTTGAGATTCTGCCTCCCTGCGCCGGCATGACCCGGATCAGGTTCGACGGTCGAAGGTTGAGAACCTTCCTCTCAGCCCGGCTCACCGGACTCCCGTGTACTGCCGCCAATCATAGACTGGGCCGCATGAGCCCGTTCGCCCCCGTGATCGCGGTCACCGTCGCGTTCATCGTGCTGCTGCGGGTGCTGATCTGGCGCAAGCGCCGGGAGGAGAAGCGGCGCTCCGAGCGCCGCTGACGTCAGGAGGTCGTCATGAGCAGTCCCTTCACGAGCGGGGGCTTCGGCTCGCGCGGATACGGCGCACGGCGTGGTGCCGGCCCTTCTCTGTCTGACGCGTTCGATCAGCTGCGCTCCGCGGTCGAGCAGCGCCTGTCGCCGCGGGAGCAGCGCGGCGGCGACGTGCGGCTCGCGATCCTCGCGCTGCTCGCCGAGAAGCCCGCGCACGGCGGCGAGATCATCGCCGAGATCGACTCGCGCAGCGGCGGCTCGTGGAAGCCCGCCGCCGGCGAGGTCTACCCGATGCTGCAGCTGCTCGCCGACGAGGGCGTGATCGCCGCCGAGGTGACGGACGGGCGCAAGACCTACTCCCTCACAGAGCAGGGGCAGGCCGAGGCGGATGCCGCGGCCGAGCGCGCTACGTCATGGACATCATCCGGCAAGCACGAGCTGTTCGGTCCCCTGCCGGCGGCTGGGATGGAGCTGGCGCAGGCGGCGGCGCAGGTGCAGCGCTCCGGCACGTCGGCGCAGCAGAAGCAGGCTGCCGCGCTGCTCGACGAGGTGCGCCGCAAGCTGTACGCGATCCTCGCGCAGGGTTGATCGGATGCCGCCGGCGCGCGGCTCCGGCGCGGGCGAAGCGCCCGGCGCCGGCCTCGAGCGCGCCCGCTACCGCCGCATCCTGCGCTTCGCGTTCCGCTACCTGGCCCAGACGTGGTGGTACGAGCTCGTGCTGCCGCGCCTCGGCCTCGAGCGGATCTCCGCGCGCGGGCGCACCGCGCGCCTGACGCGACTCGCACAGCGCTTCCACGTGCTGGCCGTCGAGCTCGGCGGCCTCATGATCAAGGTCGGGCAGTTCCTGTCGAGCCGGCTCGACGTGCTGCCGCCCGAGATCACGCGCGAGCTGGCGGGCCTGCAGGACGAGGTTCCGCCCGCGGCGTTCGCCGCCGTCAGCGAGCTCGCCGCAGCCGAGCTCGGCGCCCCGCTCGCCGAGGCGTACGCGGCCTTCGAGGAGGCGCCGGTGGCCGCGGCATCCCTCGGCCAAGCGCATCGGGCGCGGCTGTCGGCGCAGGATGCGGCCGAGCTCGGCCGGGACGCCGCGGTCGTCAAGGTGCAGCGGCCGGGCATCCGTGCGATCGTCGACGTGGATCTTGCGGCGCTGCGCCGCATCGCCGGCTGGCTCAGCCGGCTGCGCATCGTGACCGACCACGTCGACCCGCAGGCGCTCGTCGCCGAGTTCGCGAAGACGAGCCTCGACGAGATCGACTATCTGCACGAAGCCGTCGGCGCCGAGCGCTTCGCGGCGATGTTCGCGCAGGATCGGCGCGTCGCCGTGCCCGAGGTCGTGTGGGAGCGCACGACGCGGCGCGTGCTCACCCTCGCCGATGTGACGGCGATCAAGATCACCGACGTCGAGGAGCTGCGTGCGGCGGGCATCGACCCCGCAGAGGTGGCGAAGGCGTTCGCGGAGGTGATGTTCGAGCAGCTGCTGGGGCAAGGCTATTTCCACGCCGACCCGCACCCGGGGAACGTGTTCGTCACCCCTGATTCCGCCGCGCCCGGCTTCCGCCTCACCTTCATCGATTTCGGGATGATGGGCGAGATCACCGACGAGCTGCGGGCGGGCCTGCGCCGGCTGCTCGTCGCGGTGGCGGCGCGCGACGGGCGAGCGCTGATCGAGAGCATCCAGGAGGTCGGCATCCTGCTGCCCTCCGCCGACACGACCGCGCTCGAGCGTGCCATGACGCAGCTCTTCGACCGCTTCGGCGGCATGGGGTTCGCGCAGCTGCGGCGGGTCGACCAGCGAGAGTTCCGCGATTTCGGGCAGGAGTTCGGGCGGGTGGTCCGCTCGTTGCCGTTCCAGCTGCCGGAGGACTTCCTGCTCGTCATCCGCGCGATGTCGCTGACCTCGGGGGTGTGCAGCGCGCTCGATCCGGAGTTCAACATCTGGGACGCGATCGAGCCGTTCGCGTCGCGCCTGCTGCGCGAGGAGGGCGGCAACGTCGTTGCCGCCGCCGCACGGGAGGCCCTGTCAGCCGCCGGGGTGTTCCTGCGCCTGCCCGGCCGCATCGACGCGCTCGTCACACGGGTCAACGACGGGGCGGTGACCGTCGCGACGCCGGTGCTCGATCGGCGACTCTCGCGTCTCGAGCGGCTGATCCGGCGTGCGGTCGGCGCCGTGCTGTTCGCCGGGTTCCTGATCGGCGGCATCCTGCTGCTCGGTGTCGCCGCGCCCCTCGGGGTCGCGCTGATGTGCGTCTCCGCCGTGCCCCTGCTCTACGCGGCGTTCGCCGGGGGCGGGGGGAGGATCTAGCGCGTCAGCGGCGCTTCTTCTTCGCGCGCGTAAGCCGCGCGAGCACGCCGCCGACGACCCATACGAACGGCGTGGCCACCGCGATCAGCGTGATCACGTTCGGCTCGAAGCGCAGCCCGCGGATGTCGCGCACGTAGGCGCCGAACGGCACGCTCGCCGAGATGCCGCCGCCCCCGCTGCCCTCGCCCTCGCCGTTCACGTTGACATTGACCTTCTCGCCTGCGCCGCCGCCGTTGCCGCGCCCCTCGCCGGCGCCGAAGGCGTGGAACGAGAGCGCGACCGGCACGATGTGCACGCCGTTCAGCTCCGTCGCCTCGCCGTAGACCGTCGAGAGCCCGAAGCCCCGAACCTGTTCCGCGATTCTCTCCACCACGCTGCTCATGCAGGCCACGCTACGCGGCGCCCCGCCGCGGTGCCAGGGTCTTCTCAGCCGCACGCACCCGTGCATGGGAAGATCGGATGATGCCCGCCCGCCGCCTGAGTCGACTGGTCGCCGACGCCGTTCTCGGCGTTCTCGCGCTGGCCGTGGGCGGGCTGCTGCTCTGGCACGGCGCCATTCCCGACCGGGCCGGCATCATGGGACTCGTCGAGTCGGTGCTGCCCTGGTTCGGCATCCTGATCGTGTTCTTCGCGGTTGTCGCCGCGGTGCGCCGCTCGGCCTTCGTCGGCATCGGCGCGCTCGTGTCGGCCATCGTGTGGGCGGCGCTGTTCGTTCCCCAGTTGACACCGCATCAGGGCTCGGGCGAGGCGAGTCTCACGGTGATCAGCGAGAACGTCGACGCCGACAACCCGGACCCCGGCAAGACCGTGGCTTCCCTCGCCGCGCGCCACCCGCAGGTGATCGCCCTGCAGGAGCTCACCGACACGTCGGCGCAGGCGGCGCTCACGACCCTCGACGGGCAGTACCCGCACCACTATCTCGTCGGGACGGTCGGCGTCTGGAGCGAGCTGCCCCTCTCGCACGGCCAGTCGCTCACGCTCGGCCTGGGCTGGAAGCGCGCGCTGAGCGTGGACGTGAAGACGGATGCCGGCACCGTGCGCGTCTACGCGCTGCACGCCGCCTCGCTGCGCCCCGGAGAGTTCGCCCAGCGCGACACGATGCTCGGAACGCTCGCCGCGACCCTGCGCGCCGATCACTCGCCTCGGCTGATCGCGGTCGGCGACTTCAACGCCGCCTCGACCGACCGCTCCTTCCGCCAGCTGCTCGCCACGGTGGACGAGCCGCGCACGAGCCAGTGGGGGCTCGGCTTCACCTGGCCGGCGCACTTCCCGGTGGCGCGCGTCGACCACATTCTCGAGCGGGGCCTCGACGTGGTCTCGAGCGTCGTGCTGCCCCCCAACGGCAGTGACCACCGCCCGATCGAGGTCGGCCTGCGCTAGCCCCGGTAGTGGTCGCTGTCGCCGACCTGGCGCGGCTTCGTGCCGAGCAGAGCAGCCGGGGTGAGCGCTCCCGCACCGAACTTCGCCGCGATGCCGTCGACGGCGCGCTCGGTCTCGCGCCAGTCCTCGTCGGGGTCCCAGAGCGCGGGCTGCCCGGCATCCGCCTCGATCTGCTCGACGCGCACGCCGATCAGCCGCACGGGTGCGCGATCGCGCCACGCCTCGTCGAGCAGGCCCGCGACCTCTTCGTAGATGCGGCGGCCCACCGAGGTCGGCTCGGGCAGCGTGCGCGAGCGCGAGATGGTGCGGAAGTCAGAGAAGCGCAGCTTCAGACTCACGGTGCGGCCGGCGACGGATGCCGCGCGCAGGCGTTCCGCGGAACGCGAGGCGAGCCGCAGCAGCTCGCGGCGCAGCACCGCGGGGTCGGTGACGTCGAACTCGAAGGTCTCCTCGTGCCCGACCGATTTCTCGATGCGCGTCGTCTCGACTTCGCGCACGTCGATGCCGTTGGCGAGCTGCCACAGTCGACGACCACCGACGCCGAGGCGCTTCTCGAGCAATTCGATCGGCGCGGCCGCGATGTCGGCGACGGTGCGCAGCCCGAGATTCGCGAGCGCGGTCTGCGTCGCCGGCCCGACACCCCAGAGCGCGCCGACGGGCAGCGGGTGCAGGAACTCGAGCGTCTGCGCGACGGGGACGACGAGCAGGCCGTCGGGCTTGGCGCGGCCGGAGGCGAGCTTCGCCACGAACTTCGTGCCGGCGACGCCGACGGATGCCGGCAGGCCGGTCTCGCGGCGCACCCACTCGCGCAGCTGCGCCGCGATGTGCGCAGGGCTGCCGAGCAGCTTGCGCGCGCCGGAGACGTCGAGGAACGCCTCGTCGATCGACACCGGCTCGACGAGCGGTGTCGCCCGCCGGAAGATCTGCATGACCTGGCGGGACAGCTCGGCGTAGCGCTCCATGCGCGGGTCGACCGTGATCGCGTCGGGGCACAGGCGCAGCGCCTGGGCGACCGGCATCGCCGAGCGCACGCCGAAGCGGCGCGCCTCGTACGACGCGCTCGAGACGACGGAGCGGCCGGTCGCGTGCCCGACGATCAGCGGCTTTCCGGCGAGCTCGGGGCGGTCGAGCACCTCGACCGACGCGTAAAAGGCATCCATGTCGACGTGCAGGATGTTCGCCCCGGTGTCGTCGACGGGGCCGCTCGTCACCTGCCGATCGCTGCCGTCTGCTCTGCCCACGCTTAATGATCTCCCGGGCAACTGACAACCGAGCGGGTCGAAACGATTCGACGGTTCTGAATAGGCTGGCGTCATGGAATTCAGATACCTCGGCAACTCGGGTCTCAAGATCTCCGAGATCATCTACGGCAACTGGCTCACCCACGCCTCGCAGGTGGAGAACGACGCGGCGAACGCGACGATCCACGCGGCGCTCGACGCGGGCATCTCGAGCTTCGACACGGCGGACGCCTACGCGAACACGGCGGCCGAGGTCGTGCTCGGCGACGCCCTCAAGGGCGAGCGTCGCGAGAGCCTCGAGATCTTCACGAAGGTCTACTGGCCGACCGGCCCGGGCGGCAAGAACGACACCGGCCTCAGCCGCAAGCACATCCTCGAGTCGATCAACGGCTCGCTCACCCGCCTCGGCACCGACTACGTCGACCTCTACCAGGCGCACCGCTTCGACTATGAGACGCCCATCGAGGAGACCATGCAGGCGTTCGCCGACGTGGTCCGCCAGGGCAAGGCGCTCTACATCGGCGTCAGCGAATGGAACGCCGACCAGATCCGCGCGGGCCACAAGCTCGCCAAGGAGCTCGGCTTCCAGCTCATCTCGAATCAGCCCCAGTACAGCATGCTGTGGCGCGTCATCGAGCAGGAGGTCGTGCCGACCTCCGAGGAACTCGGACTCTCGCAGATCGTCTTCTCCCCCATCGCCCAGGGCGTTCTGACGGGCAAGTACCTGCCCGGCCAGCCCGTGCCCGAGGGCAGCCGCGCGACCGACGAGAAGGGCGGCAAGAACATGATCTCCCGGTGGATGCGCGACGACATCCTCACCGCGGTGCAGGGTCTGAAGCCGATCGCCGAGGAGCTCGGCCTCACGCAGGCGCAGCTCGCCGTCGCCTGGGTGCTGCAGAACCCCAACGTCGCGGGTGCGATCGTCGGCGCGAGCCGGCCGGAGCAGATCGCGTCGAACGCCGCCGCAGCGGGCGTGAAGCTCGAGGCATCCGTGCTCGCCAAGATCGACGAGGTCATCGGAGCGGTCGCGGAAAGCGACCCGACGCTGACCCAGTCGCCGGCCACGCGCGTGGCCTGACGCGCGTCGCTTCTGGTAGGGCCGCCCTTCGGGGCGGCCCTACCCATTTGACGGGTTCCCCGACGGATCGACTACGCTTTACCCCCGTTAGGGGTACAGCGCCGCTCTCCCGAAGCGCTGGGCCCATGATCAGCGGAGGGAACCCCGTGACGGACACCACCCCCATGACCCACACTCCTCATATCGAAGCCACCGTGGTGCGCAGCGCCGAAGGGCCGTACATCGGCCAGATCTCGGTCGACGGTGCGATCACCACGATCGAAGGCCGCACGGAAGACGGAGTGCGTCGCGACATCATCCGCGCCGTGGCCGGTGTCGCCCAGCGGCTCGAGCGACCCGTGCGGCTGCTCGCACGCGACAGCCTCGGCTCGCAGGAGGTGCGCGTCTCCCCCGACGGCTACACCGAGGCGCTCAGCCCGGTCACCCCGGCGCCGAGCGGCGATCTCGACTTCGACGCGATCCTGGGGCTCGGCGACCAGCACAACCCCGGTCAGGTTCCCGTCAATGACGACGACACCCTGACCCAGCCCGCCGGGCGTGCGGCCGCGGTGCCCGACCTCGAATACCTCTTCCAGTCGCCCACCGACGACCACGGGGCGCCGAGTGAGCGGACCGTGACGGATGCCGCGGCCGCTGCCGCCCCGATCCCGTCCGTGCCGCTTCCGCCGGTCGCGGCCCACGTCGCCACGCCCGCGCCCGCGCAGCCCGCCGCGACGCCGCTCGTCCCGCCGCCGCCCGCGCCGGCGACGTCGGCTGCCCCGGAGGCTGCGGCGACCGCCCTGGCCGCCCCCGTGTCGGCTGCGCCGGCCGCATCCGAGCCC
This sequence comes from Gryllotalpicola koreensis, assembly GCF_039538185.1. Taxonomy (NCBI): domain Bacteria; kingdom Bacillati; phylum Actinomycetota; class Actinomycetes; order Micrococcales; family Microbacteriaceae; genus Gryllotalpicola; species Gryllotalpicola koreensis. Next base: position 82,544 of record NZ_BAABBW010000002.1, on the reverse strand, counting down.
GCCCCGGCCCAGCCCGCGCCGTTCGAGCCGTACTCCCACGATGGCGAGCCGCTGCCCCCCTCGCCGCCGGCCACCGTCGACCACCTGCCGACGCTCGACGACTTCATGTCGCAGCGGCCTGAGACGCCGACCGCGCCCGCCGAGCTCGGCTGGCAGGGCCTGGTGCGGAAGGCGTCCTTCGGGCTCATCAGCCCGGCACCCGGCGAGGCGGAGCTCGCGCGCCGCGGCTCGATCGAGTCCGTGCAGCGCTCGTTCGCCGGCCCCCGCACGATCGTCGTGATCAATCCGAAGGGCGGCGCCCACAAGACCACGGCGACGATGATGCTCGCGGCGACCTTCGGCGAGCACCGCGGCGGCTACACCCTCGCGTGGGACAACAACGAGACCCGCGGCACGCTCGGGTGGCGCGCCCGCGCCGCCGCGCACCACCGCAGCGCCGTCAGCCTGCTGCACGACCTCGACCGCTTCGGCGACATGGGCTCGTCGCGCATCGGCGACCTCGACGACTACGTGCGCGCGCAGGGATCTGCCCAGTTCGACGTGCTCGCGAGCGACGAGGACCCGAACGCGACGGACCTCGTCGACGCCGACGCGTTCACCCGGCTGCACGCGACGCTGCAGCGTTTCTATCGCCTCATCGTGGTCGACACGGGCAACAACATGCGCGCCCCGAACTGGCTCGCCGCCGTCGAAGCCGCCGATCAGCTCGTGATCGTGACGACGGTGCGTGAGGACACCGCCGCGAGCGCGGCCTGGCTCGTCGACGGGCTGCGCGAGAAGGGCCTCGAGCAGAAGATCGACAACGCCGTGACCGTGCTGTCGGCGACCACCGACGCGCCGGATCCGCAGCTCGCCCGCCGGTTGCGCGGGCACTTCGGCTCGCTCACCCGCTCGGTGCTCGAGGTGCCGCACGACCCCGCCCTCGTCGACGGCGGCACGATCAGCTATGAGCTGCTCTCGCGCCCGACGCGCGAGGCGTGGCTGCAGGTCGCCGCGACCGTGGCCGAAGGGCTGTAAGCAGCTTTTTCCGATCAGCAGCGTTGCCGCTGAAATGGCCCTGCTGCGCCGCCACGGCGCTGCGCGGCACCACGACAACGCGGTGCCAGGATGGAGGCATGGCTCGAGTCGCGATCATCGGTGCACACGGCAAAGTCGGTCAGGAGCTCATGCGCGAGCTCTACGACAACGGCGATGACTTCGTCGGCGTCGCGCGCGGCGAGGAGGCGGCAGAGGACATCTTCCGGCTCGGCGGCGAGGGTGTCACGCTCGACCTGGAGCAGACGGATGCCGCGACGCTGGCCGCCGCGCTCGAGGGCTGCGACGCGGTGGTGTTCACCGCGGGCGCGGGCGCGAACAGCGGCGTCGAGCGCAAGCGCACCGTCGACTACGGGGCGGCAGTGCTCACCATCGCGGCATGCCGCGCCGCAGGCATCCGTCGCTACGTCATGATCTCGGCCGCGGGCGTCGACGACCCGGCCACCGCGACCGTGGTGCCCGACCCGCAGTGGGCGGCCTATGTCGCGGCGAAGCGCGACGCCGACGCCGAGCTGCGCGCCTCCGGCCTGGACTGGACGATCCTGCGGCCGACCGCGCTCACGAGCGGCGAGGGGACGGGGCTCGTGGAGATCGCAGAGAGCGTCGACCGCTCCAACGGATCGATCCCCCGCGCAGACGTCGCGGCGACGGTGATCGCGGTGCTGGAGAACGAGGGAAGCATCGGTGAACAGTGGGAGATCACCGGCGGTTCCACCCCGATCGCGGAAGCCGTGTCGGCACTAGTCTGAGTGCCATGACGTCGGCCGAGAGGCCGTGGCTCGCGCACTACGCCCCGGGCGTGGTCGCCGAGGTCCCGGCCGTGACAGAGTCCCTGCCCCGCCTCATCGAGCGCACCGTGAAGGACTTCCCGAACGCGGTCGCTCTCGACTTCCTCGGTGCGGAGACGCGCTACCGCGAGCTCGGCGAGCAGATCGAGCGCGCGGCCGAGGGCCTGAGGAAGCTCGGCGTGCAGCGCGGCGACCGCGTCGCCCTCGTGCTGCCGAACTGCCCGGAGCACATCGCCGCCTTCTATGCCGTGCAGCGGCTCGGCGCGGTCGTCGTCGAGCACAACCCGCTCTACACGGAGCGCGAGTTGCGGCACCAGTTCGAGGATCACGGCGCGCGCTTCGCGATCGTCTGGCAGAAGATCGCGCAGAAGGTGCTCGACCTGCCCGCCGACCTCGAGGTGAACACAGTCGTCTCGATCGACATCACGCGCAGCCTGCCCGCCTCGAAGCGCTTCGCCATGAACCTGCCGCTCAAGGCGGCGCGCGAGGCGAAGGACAGAATGTGGGGGCCGCTGCCCAAGGGGGTCATCCCCTGGGAGAAGCTGCTCGCGAACCGGCGCATCTCGAAAAAGCACCCGCGGCCCGAGGCATCCGATCTCGCCGTCATCCAGTACACGAGCGGCACGACCGGAACGCCGAAGGGCGCGATGCTGACGCACGCGAACCTCGTCGCCAACGCGCTGCAGTGCCAGGCGTGGATCCCCGACGTGAAGCGCGGCAGCGGCGTCGTGGTCTACGCGATGCTGCCGGTCTTCCACGCCTATGGGCTCACCCTCGGGCTCACCTTCGCCATGTCGATGGGCGCTCGGCTCGTGCTGTTCCCCGCCTTCGATCCCGACCTCGTGCTCGCGGCGCACAAGAAGCATCCGGCGACGTATCTGCCCGCCGTGCCGCCGATCATCGAGCGGCTGCTCACGCGTGCCGCCGAGAAGAAGGTGTCGCTGAGGGGCATCACGCTCGGCGTCTCGGGCGGCATGGCACTCGACACGAAGCTCATCGCCCAGTGGGAGCGGGAGACGGGCGGATTCCTGGTCGAGGGCTACGGCCTCAGTGAGACGAGCCCCATCCTGATGATCAACCCGCTCACCGACGAGCGGCATGCCGGCAGCATCGGGCTGCCCGTCTCGAGCACGCTCGCGAAGGTCGTCTCGCGTGAGGACCACGAGACCGAGCAGCCGGCGGGCGAGGCCGGCGAGCTCGTCGTGCGCGGCCCGCAGGTGTTCGCGGGCTATTGGAAGCGCGCGGAGGAGACCGCGGCGGTGCTGCGCGACGGCTGGTTCCACACCGGCGACATCGCGGTGATGGACGAGCGCGGATTCTTCGAGATCGTCGACCGCATCAAGGAGCTCATCATCACGGGGGGCTTCAACGTCGCGCCCAGCGAGGTCGAGGAGGCGGTGATCGCGCTCGAGGGGGTGCAGGATGCCGCGGCCGTGGGCCTGCCGCACCCGCACTCGGGCGAAGAGGTGGTCGTCGCGGTCGTCATGCAGCCGGGCGCCCCGTTCGATCCAGAGGCGATGCGCGCCACGCTGCGCGAGAACCTCACGCCTTACAAGGTGCCGCGCCGAATCGTGCAGCTCGACGAGCTGCCCCGCAACATGATCGGCAAGGTGCTGCGCAAGAAAGTGCGCGAGCAGCTACTGCAGGGCGAAGACCAGCAGGCTTGAAGTCGCCGTCGCGACGAGGCGCCCCGCGCCGTCGGTGAGGCGGCCCTCGGCGAAGGCGACACGCGAGCCCGGCTTCGTGACGACGCCCTCGCAGCACAGCGGACCGCTCGACGCGAGGATCGGCCGCAGGTAGCTCACCGTGATGTCGATCGAGGTGTAGCCCTGCCCCTGCTGCAGCGTCGTCTGCGCGGCACAGCCGATCGCGGAGTCGAGCAGGGTGCAGGCGAGACCGCCGTGCACGGTGCCGATGGGGTTGTAGTGCTGCTCACCCGGCGAGCACTCGAAGACGACGCGGCCCTGCTCGACCTCGGCGACGGTGAAGCCCATGAGCTTCGCGATCGGCGGCGGCGGATAGGTGCCGTCGGCGAGGCCTCGGATGTAGTCGAGCCCGCTCATGGTGGGGATCTGCGCGGCGGCCGGCGCGGGGTCCTCCCACTCGATGGTGAGGGAACGGGACGAGACATCCGTGTCAGTCATGCTCAGAGCCTAGGACCGTGCCAGCCTGGTGGCGTGAGTTCTTCCGCCTCCCACAACGACGAGCGGCCGAGCAGCCTCGCGATGCGCCGAATCCTCATCATGCTCGTCGTCGGCGCCGTCGCGGCCGTCATTACCGGCTTCGTGAGCTCGTGGTGGTACGCCGGCGTGGTCGGCTGGCTCGTCGCCTGCCTCGTCTACAACGTGTGGGTCTGGTGTCACCTGTGGCCGCAGGATTCCGACGGCATGCGCACGCACGCCACCCGTGAGGATCCGGGCATCTTCGTCAGCGATCTGCTCGTCATCGGCGCCAGCATCGCCTCGCTGGCCGCCGTCGCGCTCATCATCGCCCGGGCGAGCCACGACCCGGCCGGCCAGCGGGCCGCGATCGGCGGCATCGCCCTCGTCAGCGTCGCCATGTCGTGGTTCCTGGTGCACACGCTGTACGCGCAGCGCTACGCCCGCGAGTACTACGGCCGACCGGAGGGCGGCATCGACTTCCCCACCGACGACGACGACTCCGACCCCGTGTTCAGCGATTTCCTCTATCTCGCGTTCGACCTCGGCATGACCTACCAGATCTCCGACACGACGCTGCACTCGATGAGGCTGCGACGTGTCGTGCTGCGGCACACGCTCTTGTCGTACCTGTTCGGGACGGTGATCCTCGCGTCGACCATCAACCTTGTAGTCGGCCTCGGCTCGTAGAGCCGGTCCGACGTTCGGCCTCGGCTCGTAGAGCCGATCAGCTCACGTCAGACCTCGCGCGGCGACAGTAGAAGCCCGAACTCGGAAACCAGAGCCACATCTCGTGTCGCCGCGTGAAGGCGGGTCCCGACAAAGCGGCAACTATTGTCGCCGCACGACACGGGACTGGCACCACCCCGTGGGCTCGCTGACCTAGCGGGAGCGCGCGGTGCGGCGCGCCGAGCGCCGGGCGATCGGCGTGACGATCGCGCGCCAGCCGAGCAGGAACACCCCGAGCACGATCGTCGCCACGACCACGAAGCTGACCGCGATGCCCTGGCTTGACACCACCCGCAGCACCATGCCCACGATCACGGTCAGCAGCCAGATCGGGATGCCGCTGCGCACGAGCGAGAGCGGCCGGCGCCAGGCGGCGGTGACCAGCCAGCCGAGCAGCGTGCCCACGAGGAACGGCCAGGCCGTCTGCACGACGCCGCCGAAGGCGAGGTTCTCGCCGTGGCTCACCCGGCCGATCACCGTGAACAGCACGACGAGGACGACGTCGAGCACGATCGAGAGGAACACCCAGCGGCCGGGGTCGACGGTGGGTACGGATGCCGGGCGCTCGGGTGCTGTCATAGCGACAATCCTTCCCTACGCGAGTTCGAGGAAACCCGTGAAGACGAGCTCGCGCACGCGCGGCAGCAGGTCGGCACGCAGCTCGGCCTCATCGACCTCGAACAGGGCCGCGATCGCGTCGGAGATCTGGCCGATGGTCAGCTCGCCGTCGCACGCCCCGACGAGCCCCGACAGAGCGGGGTCGACCTGCAGCGCACGCCCGAATCCGGCGCCCTGGCGCAGAGTGATCACGATCGGCGCCTCGTCGCCCGGCCAGGAGTGGCGCTCCTCGGTGACGTCGCGGGCGACCTTCAGGCGCAGCTCGGCGAGTGCGGCATCCGTCAGTCCGCTCACCGCGTCGTGTGCCGCCAGCGCCTGAGCGACGTGCGCGCCGATGCCCGCCGGGTTCGTGCCGCTCGACTCGACCTGCTCGAAGCGGGCGAGCGTCGGCTCGCCGCCGGCCGGGGCCCGCAGGGTCAAGTAACCGAAGCCGACGTACTCGACGCCGCGCGCCGCGAAGTCGTCGAGCCACTGCGCGTACCAGCGGTCGTACTCGGGGTCGCCCGAGCGGGTGCCGCCGTCGCGGATCCAGGTCTCGGCATACCGCGGCGCGTCCTGCAGCTCGCGCTCGACGACCCACGCGTCGAGACCTTCCGCCCAGGAGCGCACGCGGTCGAGCCCGTCGACGCCGGCGTAGTACTCCCAGTTGCCGAGCAGCTGGGCGACGCCGCCCGGCTCGAGATGCTCGCGGATGCCCGCCACGACCCGCTGCACGAGCTCGTCGCCGGTGAATCCGCCGTCCCGGTACTCGTACTCGGGGACCTCGGCGACCCGCGGGGTGATCACGAACGGCGGGTTGCTGACGATCTGGCCGAAGCGCTCGCCCGCGACGGGCTCGAAGAGGCTGCCGAGCCGGAACTCGATGTTGCCGATGCCGTTGAGGCGCGCGTTGAAGTCGGCGTACTCGAGCGCGCGGGCCGAGATATCCGTCGCGATCACGCGCCGCGCCCGCCTGGCGACATGCATCGCCTGGATGCCGCATCCCGTGCCGAGGTCGAGGGCGAGCTCGGCCTCGCGCGGCAGGATCAGGCTCGACAGCGTCGTCGAGGCGCCGCCGACGCCGAGCACGTGGTCGGCGCCCAGCGCGTGCCCGAGGGCGAGCTCGCCGAGGTCGCTCGCGATCCACCACTCCTGCGCTCCCCGCGCGTCGGTGAAGGCATACGGCCTCAGATCGACGAGCGGGCGGAGAAGATCGGATGCCGGCTGGGTCTCGTCGAGCTCGGCGAGGCCCAGCGCCGCGGCGCCGTCGGCTCCGAGCTCAGGCAGCGCGGCGTCGAGCTCGCTGCCGGTCACGGGAAGGCCGAGCACGAACAGCCAGGCGAGCGTTCCCGCGGCGGTCAGCTCGCCCACCTCGCGGGCCGCCGCGAGCTCGCGCTGCGCCGCGACCCGGTGCGAGCGGGTGAGCGCTCCCCCGGCGGCCTCCGACCACAGCCCGCGCACGGTGTCGACGGTGAAGTCGGCGGTGGTGAGGTCCGCGCGGAGAGCGGTGATCAGGTCGGCATCGAGCGTCGGCACGCCCCCGAGTCTCTCATGCGGTCACTCCCGCTGCGGCTCGCGCTGCGACGGTCTGCTCAAGCAGCGCGTTCGACTCGATCGCGCCCATGAGCGGCAGCACCAGCACGCGGCCGAAGCGGGCGCACGGATGCCGCGAGCCGATCTCCACCGCCTCGTCGAGGCTCGCCGCGCTGATCAGGTCGAAGCCCGAGAACCATTCCTTGAACTCGGCCACCGGGGCATCCGTCACGAAGACCTCGCCCTGCCGCTTCGTGACGAGGCGGGCATCGGCGCGCCCGGTGAGCCGCTCGCCGAAGATGCGGTGCGCTGCCACCGCTTCGAGCCAGTCGAAGATGTCGTCGGCTTCCTTGCTGTACGGCTCGGCATCCGGAGCATCCGTGAACAGCAGCAGGTACTGCTGGGTGTTGTCGGTCATCTCTCCTACTTCCCCTCAGGGTCTTCCAGCGCCGGGATCACCATGACCCGGCCGATGCGCGCCGTCGGGTGCTTCGCGAGCAGCTCGACGGCCTGGTCCATGTCGTCCGCCTCGATCCACTCGACACCCATGAACCATTCCTTGAACTCCGGGAACGGCCCGTCGGTGACGCTGACCGTGTCGTCCCGCAGAACGATCTCGCGGGCCGTCGCCGGGTCACCCACTCGGAAGCCGTTCGGCTCCCACCCGTCGGGGCCTCGGCGATGGTCGAGCCACGCATCCATCAGCGGGCGATCGATCGCATCGTCCCACCCCGGCGCCCTTTCGTCCGTCACGTGCAAGACCAGGAACTGCTGTCTCATCGTTCGTCCTTCCATTCGGCGACATTCGGCAACACGTAGAGCCGGCCGATCTTGGCCGACGGATGCGTGGCGGCGATGCGCACCGCGTCCTCCATCGAGTCGGCGTCGATGAGGTCGTAGCCCATGAACCACTCCTTGAACTCGGGGAACGGGCCGTCGGTCACCTGCACCTCGCCGCCTCGCACGGCCACGGACTTCGCCTGGCCTCGCGTGCCGATGGGCGAGCCGCGGTGCGGCTGCCGGTCGTCGCGGCGCTCATCCAGCCAGTCGGTGAGGAGGCCTGGGTCGACGAGGTCGTCCCACGGCTCGGCACTCGGGTCGGTGACGTGCAGAAGCAGATATTGGGTCATCGGGATTCCTCTCGGTCGTGCCCGGCGGCCGCAAGCCGGCGCGCCTGAGCGTCGAGCCAACGCCGCTCGGCGGTGTTGGGAGCCTTCATGCCGGCTTCGGCATACGTCTTCTCCGCCTCGTCGAAGGCGCCCGCGCGCTCGAGCAGCCCGGCGCGCACCGACAGCAGGCGATGCCCACGGGCGAGCCGTTCGTCGGACTCGAGCAGCGCCAGTTCGGCGAGCCCCGCCAGCGGGCCCCGCGCCATGCCGACCGCGACGGCGCGGCCGAGCTGCGCGGCAGGCCCGGGCTGCAGTTGCACGAGCACGTCGTACAGTCCGAGAATCTGCTCCCAGTCGGTCGCGTCGGCGCTCGGTGCCGACGCATGCACCGCGCCGACCGCTGCCTGGATCGCAAGCGGGGTCGCGGGCCCCTCGGTCAGCGCCTGGGCTGCGAGGGCACGACCCTCGGTGAGCTTCGCGGCGTCCCACAGGGAGCGGTCCTGCTCGGGCAGCGCGACGGGGAGTCCCTCGGCGTCGGTGCGGGCCCCGGTGCGGGCATCCGTCAGCAGCATGAGCGCGAGCAGCGCGGTCGTCTCGGTGTCACCCGACAGCGCGGCGTGCAGCAGACGGGTGAGCCTGATCGACTCGGTGATCAGCTCGCCATGCACCGGCAGCTCGCCGCCGGACGGCGCGTAGCCCTCGTTGAACATCAGGTAGAGCGCGGTGCGCACGGATTCCGCGCGCTCGCGCAGCATCGCCCCCGACAGCTCCCCGAAACTCCGCCCCGCCTCGTCGATCGCCCGCTTGGCGCGGGTGATGCGCTGCGCCATCGTCGCCTCGGGGCTGTAGAACGCGGCGGCGATCTGCGCGGTCGTGAGGCCGCAGACGGCACGCAGCGTGAGCGCGACCCGTGACGCGGGCTGCAGCGCCGGGTGGCAGCACAGCACGAGCATCGCGAGCGAGTCGTCCTGCGCGGCTGCGGCAGACCCGACCATGTCGAGCGCGGCCTCCCGCTCCTCACGGGCCTGGCGTGCGACATCCGATCGCACCGCGTCGATGTAGCGGCGGCGCGCGACCGTGAGCAGCCAGGCGCGCGGGTCGCGAGGTATGCCGGTCTTGGGCCAGGCGACGGATGCCTCGAGCAGCGCCTCCTGCACGGCGTCCTCGCAATCGGCGAGGCCCCCGTACCGCCGCACGAGCGCGGCGGTGACGAGCGGGATCACGGCGCGCACGTTCGCGTCGAAGATCGTGTCGAGAGAGGCGGGCAACGCCGTCACGCGATCGGGTCGTGTGCGGGACGGACCTCGATCTTGCGGCCGCACGCCCGGGACGCCTCAGCCGCAAGCTCAAGGGCCTTCTCGCGGCTCTCGATCTCAAGCACCCAGAGGCCGGCGATGTACTCCTTGAACTCGGCGTAGGGGCCGTCCGTCACGATCGTCTCGCCGTCGCGCGCGTCCACGACGGCCGAGGTCGTCTCCGCGGCCCCGAGGCCGTTCAGGTAGATGATGCGCCCTTCGCGCTCGAGGCGCTCGTTGAAGGCGTCGATCCGCGCCATCGCCGCGCCCTGGGCCTCCGCCGAGCCGTAGGTGCCGTATCCGTCGTCTGTGCCCGGCCCGATCACGTTGAAGATGTAGTGCGTCACTTCCGTTGCCCTTCTGCTCAGCACACGCTGTCACAGAGGGGTCGGAGCCGTCACCGCTATTTCGACACCGGTGCGGAAATCGTCGCCCACCACTCCTCCACGCGGCGAGCGGATTCGTCGGAACTCAGGTCTTCCACCCGCGTCATGACGGCCCAGCGGCGTCCGAACGGATCGACGAATGCGCCGAAACGGTCGCCGGAGACGAAGTCGCTCGGCTGCTCCTTGACCTCGGCGCCGAGCTCGGTCGCGCGCGCGATGGTGGCATCGACGTCGGAGACGTAGATCATGATCGACTGAGTGATTCCCGCTGCCGAAGGGTCGGGCGCGACGAGGCCGAAACCGGGCTGCGGGTCCGAGAGCTGCAGGCGGCCTGCGCCGCCGAAGTCGAGCTCGGCCTGGCCGATGTAGGTGCTGCCGTCGGGCGCCGTGCCCTCGAGCCTGCTCACGGTCGTCGCCCCGAAGACGGCGGCGTAGAAGTCGATCGCTGCGGCCGCGTTCTCGACGACGAGGTAGGGGGTCAGTGCGGTGTAGCCGTTCGGGCGGCCGTCGGTGATGTCCATACCGGCAGGCTAGGCAGGCGACGGATGCCTCGTCTTGAACTTTTCCGACGCGTAGCGTTTCCCTCATGGGCGCGCGCGATGAGGTGGTGAGCAAGGGCCCGCTCGCCCCCGTCGTGGCTCCGATCGACTTCCGCCGCTATCCCGTCACGGGCGAGGCGGCCGCACTGGTGCGGCACTACTGGCTCGTCGACTACGCCCTCCCGCCTGGGGCGAGCCACGACGTGCCGATCCTCGTCTACCCGGCCTGCAACCTCGTCATCGAGCACGACCGGGCGCGGCTCTACGCTCCGACCCCCGACCTCACCGTGCGGCATCTCGAGGGAAGCGGCTTCGCTTTCGGCGTGCTGCTGCAGGTGGCGACGGGTTACCGACTGGCCGGCCGACCTGTCGAGGATTTCGTGGGCGATTCGATCGACTTCTCGGACGAGCACGTCGTGACCGAAGTGCGGGACATCATGGGGGCCTCTGAGGATGCCGTCGCGAGGCATCCGTCGGCCATCGCCGCCTTTGAGGAGTGGCTTGCCGCTCGTGTGCCGTCACTCACCACCGACGAAAGGCTGATGAACGAGATCGCGGCGGCGATCGAGACGGATGCCGCGCTCACCCGCGTCGACGAGCTGGCCGGCCGCTTCGGGCTCAGCCCGCGTCGCCTCGAACGGCTCGCGGCCCGCTACGTCGGCCTCACGCCGAAGTGGATGATCCAGCGCCGCCGTCTGCAAGAGGCGGCGGCACGCCTCGGCGCGTCATCGACCACCGACCTCAGCGGGCTCGCCGCCGAGCTCGGCTACGCCGACTACCCGCACTTCAGCCGAGACTTCGCCGCCACCGTCGGCATGACCCCGCGTGACTTCGCCGCTACCTTGAAGCGTTGAGGCGGCATTGCGTCGCCGGTTTCGGGCCCAAGATCGAACTTTTCGGCCCGAACGCGGCGACGCAACGCGCACCCGCGGCTGGCGCGCTGAGCTACTGCGCGGCGCGCTCCAGGACCAGCTCGCGGACCCGAGCGGCATCCGCCTGGCCCTTCATCGCCTTCATGACCGCGCCGATGACCGCACCGGCCGCCTGCACCTTGCCGTCCTTGATCTTGGCGAGCACATCGGGCTGCGCGGCGAGCGCCTCGTCGATCGCGGCGATGAGCGCACCATCGTCGGAGACGACCTTGAGCCCGCGCTTCTCGACGACCTCGGCGGGTGAGCCCTCACCCGCGACGACGCCCTCGAGCACCTGGCGGGCCAGGCGGTCGGTGAGCTCGCCGCTCGCGACGAGCGCAGAGAGCTGCGCGACGTCGGTCGGGGTCACCAGCGTGTCCACTGCGACGCCCTGCGCGTTGGCGATGCGCGTCAGCTCACCGGTCCACCACTTGCGGGCGTCAGCAGGCGTCGCACCCGCGGCCACGGTCTCTTCGACGACATCAAGCAGGCCGCCGTTCGCGACGTCCTGGAACTCGAGCTTGGTGAAGCCCCACGCCTCGCGCAGCCGGGTGCGGCGGGCCGCAGGCGGCTCGGGCAGCGTGCCGCGCAGCTCCTCTACCCACTCGCGACTCGGCGCGACGGGAACGAGATCGGGCTCCGGGAAGTAGCGGTAGTCGTCGGCGTCCGACTTGGGGCGCCCCGCGCTCGTCGTGCCCGAGTCCTCGTGCCAGTGCCGCGTCTCCTGCGTGATCGTGCCGCCCGCCTCGAGGATCGCCGCCTGGCGCTGGATCTCGTAGCGCACCGCGCGCTCGACCGAGCGCAGCGAGTTGACGTTCTTCGTCTCGGTACGGGTGCCGAGCTTGTCGGAGCCGCGGGGCCGCAACGACACGTTCGCGTCGCAGCGGATGTTGCCCTCCTCCATGCGCGCGTTCGAGACGCCGAGCGAGCGCACGATGTCGCGGATCGCGCCGACGTAGGCGCGACCGACCTCGGGGGCATCGCCTTCCGCACCCTCGATGATCTTCGTGACGATCTCGACGAGCGGCACGCCGCCGCGGTTGAAGTCGACGAGCGAGTAGTCCGCGCCCTGGATGCGACCGGTGGCGCCGCCGACGTGCGTCAGCTTGCCGGCGTCCTCCTCCATGTGGGCGCGCTCGATCAGCACGGTGACCTCGCGGCCCGACTCGAGCTCGATCGTCACCGAGCCGTCGAAGGCGATCGGCTCGTCGTACTGCGAGGTCTGGAAGTCCTTCGCGAGGTCGGGGTAGAAGTACTGCTTGCGCGCGAAGCGGCAGTTCTCCGCGATCTCGCAGCCGAGCGCGAGGCCGAGGCGGATGCTCGACTCGATCGCCTTCCTGTTGACCTGCGGCAGGCCGCCCGGAAGCCCGAGGCAGGTCGGGCACGTGTTCGTGTTCGCACCCTGGCCGAAGGCGTTCGCGCAGCCGCAGAACATCTTCGTCTTGGTGTTGAGCTCGACGTGCACCTCGAAGCCGAGCACCGGCTCGTACAGCTCGATCGCCTTGTCGAAGTCGAGAAGCTTGTCCTTCGCCATCAGCGGGCGACCTCCTTCAGTGCGGGTGCCTGGCTGAGCAGCGTGTGCCCCCAGGCATCCGTCAGCAGTGTCTCGATGGCGGCGCCCACCTCATAGAGCCGCGCGTCCTCATGGGCCGGCGCGAGCAGCTGCAGGCCGACGGGCAGGCCGTCCTCGGGGGCAAGACCCATGGGGATCGCCATGCCGGGGATGCCGGCCAGGTTCGCCGGGATCGTCGTGACGTCGTTCAGGTACATCGCGAGCGGGTCGTTGACGAGCGAGCCGAGCTCGAACGCCGTCGTCGGCGCGGCCGGGCTGATGAGCACGTCGGCCTGCGCGAACGCCTTCGCGAAGTCCTGCTGGATGAGCGTGCGCACCTTCTGCGCGCTGCCGTAGTAGGCGTCGTAGTAGCCGGCGCTCAGCGCGTAGGTGCCGAGGATGATGCGGCGCTTCACCTCGGCGCCGAAGCCCGCGTCACGGGTGGCGCTCATGACGCGTTCGACCGTGACGGGGCCGCTCTCCGGGTTGACCCGCAGGCCGAAGCGCACGGAGTCCATGCGGGCGAGATTGCTTGAGGCCTCGGCCGGGAGGATCAGGTAGTACGCGGCGACGGCGTACTCGAAGCTCGGGGCCGCGACCTCGATGACCTCGGCGCCGGCCGCGGTGAGTGCGGCCACGGTCTCGTCGAAGCGCTGCTTGACGCCGGCCTGGAAGCCGCCGCTCTCGCCGGAGAGCTCCTTGACGACGGCGACCCTGAGGCCCTTCAGCGCGTCGCCGGCCGCGCCGCGGCGGGCGGCCGCGGCCATCGACAGCCAGACGTCGGTGAGGGAGGTCGAGTCCAGCGGGTCGTGCCCGCCGATGACGTCGTGCAGCAACGCCGCGTCGAGCACGCTGCGGCTGACGGGCCCGACCTGGTCGAGCGAGCTGGCGAGCGCAATCGCGCCGTAGCGGCTGACGCCGCCGTAGGTCGGCTTGACCCCGACGGATCCCGTGACGGCAGCGGGCTGGCGGATGCTTCCGCCGGTGTCGCTGCCGAGGGCGAGCGGCGCCTCGAACGCGCTCACCGCGGCCGACGAGCCGCCGCCCGAACCGCCGGGCGTGCGGGTGAGATCCCACGGGTTGTGGGTCGGACCGTAGGCGGAGTGCTCGGTCGAGGAGCCCATCGCGAACTCATCCATGTTGGTCTTGCCGAGCGGCACGAGGCCGGCCTCGCGCAGCCGCGCGACGACCGTCGCGTCGTACGGCGGCTGCCAGCCCTCGAGGATCTTCGAGCCCGAGGTCGACGGCATGTCCTTCGTGGCGAGCACGTCCTTGACGGCGACGGGCACGCCCGCGAGCTCGCCGAGTGCTTCGCCCGCGGCGCGGCGCTCGTCGATGCGATTCGCCGCCTCGAGCGCGTGCTCCGAGACGTGCAGGAAGGCGTGGACATCGCCGTCGACGGCGGCGATGCGGTCGAGGTGGGCCTGCGTGGCCTCGGCGCTCGAGATCTCGCGCGCGGCGAGCTTCGAGGCCAGCTCGGCGGCAGTGAGGGTGATCAGTTCAGGCATCCGCTCTACTGCTCCTCGTCCAGGATCGACGCGACCTTGAAGCGGTCGCCCTCACGCTCTGGGGCGCCCGAGAGCGCCTGCTCGACGGTGAGCGACGGACGCACCTCGTCCTCGCGGAACACGTTCGACAGCGGGATCGGGTGACTCGTCGCCACGACGTCGGGCGTCGCGACCTCGCTCACTTTGGCGATGCTCTCGACGATCTGGGCCAGCTCGCCGGTGAGGCTCTCGAGCTCGGACTCGGAGAGGTCGATACGGGCGAGCCCCGCGAGATGGCGCACCAGTTCGGTGCTGATTTCAGACATGCGGCTCCGTCGAATTGCGGGCGGGTGATAGGTCAATCCTACCGAGCGGTCCCCCTTGATCGGACGGATGTCGAGCCCGGGGATGCCTGCGATGATCGGGGCATGCAGAGCAATCGACTGGAGGCGTTCAGCGACGGCGTTCTGGCCATCATCATCACGATCATGGTGCTGGAGCTGAAGCTGCCCGAGCACGGCGACACGATCCGCCAATTCTGGGACAGCGCGGGCGTCGGCCTGCTGACCTATCTGCTGAGCTTCGTCTACGTCGGCATCTACTGGTCGAACCATCACCATCTGTTCCAGGTCGTCCGCAGCGTCAACGGCGCGGTGCTGTGGGCGAATCTGCACCTGCTGTTCTGGCTCTCACTCGTACCGCTCACCCAGCGCTGGCTCGATGAGTCGTCGATCGCGCGCGACCCGACCGTGGTCTACGGGGTCAACCTGCTCGGCGCCGCGGTCGCCTACTACGTGCTGCAGCGGGCGATCTTCCGCACGCCGTCAGGCGATGCGCTGCGTGATGCTCTCGGCCGCGACCTCAAGGGCATCCTCTCGCCGATCCTCTATCTGATCGGCATCGGGCTGGCCTTCATCACGCCCTGGCTCGGGCTCGTGCCGCCGATCATCGTCGCGCTGATCTGGCTCGTGCCCGACCGGCGCGTGGAGCGCTACCTCGCGCGGCAGGACGGTGCCGCCTGATCCGGCTCGCTGGCTCGACGCCTCAGTTGATGATCTCGGCCCGTTCCGCGCGCATCCCGCTGATGCGGTCGTGCCAGGCCTGCAGCGCCTCGGGCGTCAGCCGGGTCCAGTCGGTCACCTCGCCGACCACGCGGATCGGGTCGGCGCTGCGATAGGAGCGCGTCGGGTTGCCGGGGAACCTCTTGTCGGTCACGTTCGGATCGTTCTCGAACGGGCCCGTCGGCTCAACGAGGTAGACCCGGGGCTCACCGTCGCCGGCGGCCAGCTCGGCGGCGAGGCCCGCACCATCCCGCAAGGCCGTGAAGTAGATGTGGTTCATGACGATCTCGGGCCGGTAGTTCGACCGGAACCCTGCCGTCAGCAGATCGCCCACCCGCAGATCGGCTTTCGTGCCGTGGAAGAACGGCCCGTCATCGAGCACGTCGTTCTCAGAGCCCAAGACCTGCCGGCCCTTCCGTCACGAGGATCGCGAACTGCGCGGCATCCAGAATCGGGATGCCCAGCTCTTCGGCCTTCGCGAGCTTCGAGCCCGCGCCGGGCCCCGCGGCCACATAGTCGGTCTTCTTCGAGACACTCGACGCCGCCTTGCCACCCGCGGCGATGATCGCCTCGTTCGCGCCGTCGCGCGAGAAGCCCTCGAGCGAGCCCGTGGCGACGACGGTGAGACCCGCGAGCACTCCCCCGGCCTCCTGCTGTGCGGCGCCGGGCCCCGGGTGCCCCGGGATCTCGAACCGAACCCCGGCCGCCGCCCAGCGCTCGACGATCTCGCGATGCCAGTCGACCGCGAACCAGTCGGTGAGCGACTGCGCGATGATCGGCCCGACGCCCTCGACCTCGGCGAGCTGCTCGACGCTCGCAGCCCGGATCGCGTCGAGCGACCCGAAGTACCCCGCGAGCGCGCGGGCCGCCACCGGCCCCACGTTGCGGATGTTCAACGCGACCAGCATCCGCCACAGGTCCTTGGTCTTGGCCTTCTCGAGCTCGGCGACCAGCTCTTCCGCGGCCTTCGACGGCACCGCGAGCTCGTCCCCGGCGAAGGTCTCGGCGCCCGGGTCGTACGGCGCATCGGCGTCGCGCCCCGTCAGCTTCCGCCGCCGCTGGAACGGCGTGCGGTAGTCGTAGCTCCCATCGTCCCGCACCCGCGGCTCGCCGGTCTCGACGTCGCGCACCAGCACCCGGATCGGGAACAGGTCCTCGATCGTCACGTCGAACAGGCCCGCCTCGGTCGACAGCAGAGCCGACTGGCCATCGGTGCCCTCCGTGAGCGCAGCGGCACCCACCTCGCCGAGCCCCTCGATGTCGAGCGCCCCACGCGAGCCGACGTGCTCCACACGCCCGCGCACCTGCGCCGGGCACGATCGGGCGTTGGGGCAGCGCAGGTCGATGTCGCCCTCACGCGCCGGCGCGAGCGGAGTGCCGCACTCAGGGCAGCGCTCGGGCATCACGAACTCGCGCTCGCTTCCGTCGCGCTTCTCGACCACCGGCCCGAGCACCTCGGGAATCACGTCGCCCGCCTTCCGCAGCACGACGGTGTCGCCGATCAGCACGCCCTTCGCCTTCACGACGTCTTGGTTGTGCAGGGTCGCCTGCCGCACGACCGAGCCGGCGACGTGCGCGGGCTCCATCACGGCGAACGGCGTCGCGCGCCCCGTGCGCCCGACCGAGACGACGATGTCGAGCAGCTTCGTCTGCACCTCCTCAGGTGGGTACTTGAACGCGATCGCCCAGCGCGGCGCGCGGCTCGTCGCCCCCATCTCGTCATGCAGCGCCAGCTCGTCGACCTTCACGACGATGCCGTCGAGCTCGTGCAGCACGGAGTGCCGCTCGGCGCCGTATTTCTCGACGAAGCCGGCCACGCCGTCGATCGAGTCAAACACCTGCGTGTACGGGCTCGTCGGCAGCCCCCACGACTCCAGCAGCTCGTAGACCTCGCTCTGGGCGGCCACCGGCGGGTCCGCCCAGGCGCCGATGCCGTGCACGAACAGCTTCAGCGACTCGATACGGGCGACGGATGCCTCACGCTCGAGCGCCGTCTTCTTCTTGTCGAGCTGCTGCCGAAGGCCGCCGCTCGCCGCGTTCCGGGGGTTCGCGAACGCCGGGAACATGCGCCCTGCCGTGCCCTTCGCCTTCTCTTCGTCGAAGACCCGCTTGTCGCCCCAGCGCGTCTCGTGCTGGGCGCGCTTCTCGGCAACGTAGCGGCGTCTGAACTCTTCCTGCAGCCGGTTCAGCTTCTCGAAGGCCGCGACCGGGATGAACACCTCGCCGCGCACCTCGACGAGCGCCGGATGCCCCGTGCCTGACAGCCGCTCGGGGATGTCGCCCAGCTTCAGCGCGTTCTCGGTGACGATCTCACCGACGCGCCCGTCGCCGCGCGTCGCCGCCGAGGTGAGCACACCGTTCTCGTAGCGCAGGCTGATCGCGAGCCCGTCGATCTTGAGCTCGGTGAGCCAGCGCACCTTCCGCCCGGCGAGCTCCTCGGCCTTGGCGCACCACTCGCGCAACTCGTCGAGCGAGAAGACGTTGTCGAGGCTGAGCATGCGCTCGGCATGCTCGATCGTGTCGAGCCCTGTCTCCTCGGCGGCGCCGACCGTCTGCGTCGGAGAGTCCTGCTTGGCGAACTCGGGGAACAGCCGCTCGAGCTCCTCGAGCCGATGCATCCAGCCGTCATAGGTCGCGTCGTCGACCAGCGAAGCATTCGCACCGTAGTACGCCTCACGCGCCCCGTTGATGCGATCGGTCAGCTCGGCCACCTCGGCCGCGGCCTGCTCGTGCGTCACTTCTGCCACGCGCCCAGGCTACCGAGCACCACCGACACGGGCAGGGTGCTTGACGAGCCTGCAGCTCCCTATTGCACGCGTTCGATTGCGAGAATCTCGCCGTCCACAGGGATGAGCGAGCGCGTTCGGCACACAACTCGGTCGATCTCCGCACCGCGCCTGCGGCGCGCTCTGGCACTCTCAACGCAACACGACGATCATGAAGGAGTGCCGCATATGACGGAAGCGCAGGTATGGGCGATGATGGGCGTCTTCACCGCCCTGTTCCTCGGCACGCTCACCATCGTGTCGACGCTGTTCGTTCACGTCGTGAAGTCAGAAGTGCGGCGGCTCGATGACAAAATCGACCTGCGCTTCAACTCGGTCGACAACGACCTGCAGACGCTCTACCGCCACATTTTCGGGCCAGACGGCCGCTGATCACGCGCTGACAGACACCGCGCTGACCGCGCGGTCGATCGTCGTCTGGCCGAGCACGCGCGTGCCGATGTAGAGCACCGCGGTCTGCCCGGGGGCGACCCCGTTGATCGGGGACGCCGGCGTGATCACGAGCTCGCCGTCGCGCACCACGGCGACCGCAGGCACCGGGTCGGCATGCGCGCGGATCTGCACCTCGCAGTCGAACGGAGTCGACGGATGCCGCGGCGGCAGTCCCGCCCACGTGAAGCGCGACCCCGCCACCTCGGCGATGTCGAGCGCCTCCTTCGGGCCGACGACCACCTCGTTGGTGGCCGGCTTCACCTCGAGCACGAAGCGCGGCCGCCCGTCGGGCGCCGGCACCGTGAGATTGAGCCCGCGGCGCTGGCCGACGGTATAGCCCTGCGCGCCGGAGTGCGAGCCGACGACCGCCCCGGAGCGATCCACGATTGCCCCGTTCGAGATGCCGACGTGCTCGGCGAGCCAGCCGCGGGTGTCGCCGTCGGGGATGAAGCAGATGTCGTACGAGTCCGGCTTCTTGGCCGTCACGAAGCCGCGCGCCTCGGCCTCGGCCCGCACCTCGGCCTTCGACGGCGTCGCGCCGAGCGGGAACATCGCGTGCGCGAGCTGCTCGGCCGTCAGCACTCCGAGGACATAGCTCTGGTCCTTCGCCCAGGCGGCCGCCCTGTGCAGTTCGCGATTGCCCTCGGCATCCGTCACCACTGCCGCGTAGTGCCCGGTGACGACCGCGTCGAAGCCGAGCGCGAGCGCCTTCTCGAGCAGCGCGGCGAACTTGATGCGCTCGTTGCAGCGCATGCAGGGGTTCGGGGTGCGGCCGGCCTCGTACTCGGCGATGAAGTCGTCGACGACGTCGGCCTTGAACCGCTCGGAGAAGTCCCACACATAGAACGGGATGCCGATCAGGTCGGCGACGCGGCGGGCGTCCATCGCGTCTTCGATCGTGCAGCAGCCGCGCGAGCCGGTGCGCAACGTGCCGGGCATGCGCGAGAGAGCGAGGTGCACGCCGACGACGTCATGGCCGGCGTCTTTCGCGCGCGCAGCAGCCACCGAGGAGTCGACACCACCGCTCATCGCCGCCAGAACACGCATGCGCCCAGTCTACGTTTCGGTGTCGGAGCACGCGCCGGGAGCGTATTAACGTCGCTACCGTGACCACAGCCGTCTCAGACTCCCCCACCGCCACTCGCACCACGAACCTGCCGCTCCGACAGCGGCCGATGGACATCGTGTTCCTCGTCGTCTTCAGCCTGTTCATCGTGAGCTGCGTCATCAGCGACTCCGTGGAGGGCCTCGGCCTCGACCAGGTGCCGAACTCGCCGAACCTCCTGGTGCAGTGGAACTACACGTACTCGTCGAACTTCGATCCGCTCTACCAGTCGCACCCGCTGTGGCTGCGCTTCATCTCGGGCACCTCGGCGTTCGGCTACATCGCCTTCTACATCGTGCTGATCCTGGCGATCATCCGCCGCTGGAACTGGATCCAGCTGCCCTCGGTGATCTACGCGACGATGATCATCTCGCTGACGGGCATCCCGATCTTCGGCGTCGAGTTCTTCGGCCCCGAGGGTCAGCGCACTCCGCACCCGCTGATCTTCCTGCTCTACAACGGACCGTACGTGCTCTTCCCGCTGCTGCTCCTCATCCGCATGCGCAAGCCGCTGCCGTTCACGCGACGCTGGTGAGTCAGCGCGCCGTGAAGCCCGCCTTGGCGGCACGCGCGTAGGCGTCGGGCAGTGCGGCGAGGAAGGCATCCACGTCGGCATCGGTCGTCGTGCGCCCCAGCGTGATGCGCAGGCACGAGGATGCCTCCCCCGTCTCGCGCCCCATGGCGAGCACGACATGCGAAGGCTCGGGGATGCCGGCCTGGCAGGCTGATCCCGTCGACACCGCGACGCCGGCGGCGTCGAGCAGGAAGAGCAGCGAGTCCCCCTGCGCGCCCGGGAAGGTGAAGTGGGCGCTCGAGGCCACCCGCTGGTTTCCCGACGGCCCTGACAGCCGCGCCTCGGGCACGGCGGCCCGCACCCCCGCGATCAGCCGGTCGCGCAGCGCCGTGAGTCGCGCCCGTTCCGCCTCCAGGGAGGCGACCGCCGCCTGCGCCGCAACGGCGAACGACACGGCGGCGGCGACGTCCTGCGTGCCCGAGCGCACATTGCGCTGCTGACCGCCGCCGTGCACCGTCGGCACGACACGCGCCGTGCGCGACAGCACGAGCGCGCCGATGCCGACCGGGCCGCCGATCTTGTGCGCCGACACCGACAGCGCCGCAGCGCCGAGCGCGCGGAAGGAGATGGGCACGTGGCCATAGGCGGCGACGGCGTCGAGGTGCAGCGGGACCGAGGCGGATGCCGCGGCCGCGGCCAGCTCGGCGACGGGCTCGATCGTGCCGACCTCGTTGTTGACCCAGAGCGCGCTGGCGAGGGCGACATCGTCGCCGCGGAGCGCCTCGGCCCAGGCATCCGTCTCGATGAATCCCTCAGAGTCCAGGCCGACCCACGTGACGTCCGCGCCCTCGTGCGCGACCAGCCACTCGACCGTGTCGAGCGTGGCATGGTGCTCGCCGTTCGGAACGACGAGGCGGCGGCGGGCAGGCGATGCCGCCGTCGCCGCCCAGAATCCCCCCTTGAGCGCGAGGTTGATCGCCTCGGTGCCGCCCGAGGTGAAGACCACCTCGATGGGGTCGCAGCCGAGCGACGCCGCGACCGTCTCGCGCGCCTCCTCGAGCAGCCGGCGGGCGTTCTGCCCGGCCGAATGGATCGACGACGGGTTGCCGACTTCGCTCATCGCGCGGGCGTACGCGTCGATCGCTTCGGGGAGCATCGGCGTCGTCGCTGCGTGGTCTAGGTAGACGCCCACGCTCACTACTGTAGACACCATGTCCGCACCCGTTCCGGCGAGCCCCCTGGGCGTCACGCCCACCGAGGCGGGCGGAACGCTCGGGGTGTGGAGCGCGAACGCCTCGATGATCGAACTCGTCGTGTTCGATCGGAGCGATCCGAACGCGATCGTCGAGACCGTGCCGCTCACCCGCGGCGCCGACGACGTCTGGTCGGTCTCGTCGCCGCGCCTCGTGCCTGAGACGCGCTACGCGATCAGGGTCGACGGGCCGCAGGCGCCGCGCAACGCCTTCGACCCGACCACCTTCCTGCTCGAGCCGTACGCCAAGGGCGTCGTGCAGCCGCGCGCCGACCAGTGGCGCGCCGTCGTGGTCGACACGGCCTTCGACTGGGGCGGGGCGAAGAAGCCGGGGCACGCGCTCGACAAGACCATCGTGTACGAGACGCACCTGCGCGGCTTCTCGAAGCTCAACCCGGCTGTGCCCGAAGAGCTGCGCGGCACCTACGCCGGCCTCGCCCACCCCGCCTCGATCGAGTACCTCACCTCGCTGGGCGTGACGGCGATCGAGCTGCTGCCCGTGCACTGCTTCACGTCGGAGCCGCGTCTGCTGCGCCAGGGGCTGACGAACTACTGGGGCTACAACACGGTGAACTTCTTCTCGCCGCACGCGCCCTACGCGACGCAGGCCGCCCAGGCCGCCGGCCCGTCCGCCGTGCTGCGCGAGTTCAAGGGCATGGTGAAGCTGCTGCACGAGGCAGGCCTCGAGGTCTTCCTCGACGTGGTCTACAACCACACGGCCGAGGCGGGCGTCGGCGGTCCGCGCTCCAGCTTCCGCGGTATCGACAACTCGAGCTACTACCGGCAGCTCGACGACGGCACCTACTACGACGTCACCGGCTGCGGCAACACCGTCGACTTCGGCCAGGCGGTCGCCCGCGAGCTCGTGCGCGACTCGGTGCGCTACTGGGCGAACGAGTGCCAGATCGACGGCTTCCGCTTCGACCTCGCGGCGACGCTCGGCCGGGACGAGAGCGGCGCGTACAACCGCGATCACCCGCTGCTCTCCGGGCTCCTCGACGACGAGCAGCTGCAGGGCGTCAAGCTCATCGCCGAGCCCTGGGACGTCGGCCTCGGCGGCTGGCAGACCGGCAACTTCCCCGACGGCTGGAGCGAATGGAACGACCGCTACCGCGACCGCATGCGCCAGTTCTGGCTGCGCGACATCGCCGACGCGCGCCATCACGGCACGGCATCGACCGGCATCGGCGGCCTGGCCACCCGGCTCGCCGGCTCGTCGAACACCTTCAGCGAGCAGCGCGGCCCCGTGGCATCCGTCAACTTCGTCACCGCCCATGACGGCTTCACGCTCGCCGACCTCGTCTCGTACGACGTCAAGCACAACTACGGCAACGGCGAGTTCAACCGCGACGGCTCCGACAACAACCGCTCGTTCAACCACGGCGCGGAGGGCGCGACCACCGACTCCGGCATCCTCTCGGCCCGCCGTAAGGCGATGCGCAACATCCTCGGCACGCTGCTGCTGTCGGCCGGCGTGCCCATGATCACGGCAGGCGACGAGTTCGGCCGCACGCAGCAGGGCAACAACAACGCGTACTGCCACGACAACGAGCTCACGTGGCTGTCCTGGGATCGCGATACGGATGCCGCGAATCTGCGCGCCGTGACCGCGGAGCTCATCCGCCTGCGCACCGAGAATCCCGCCGTGCGCCCCGTGCGCTTCGCCAAGCTCGGCGAGCACGTGCCGCAGTCGAGCCAGATGGACTGGTACGACGCCGGCGGCAACACCATGGACGAGCCCGACTGGCAGGACCCGTCAGCGCGCACCCTGCAGTACGTGGCCGCCTCGACCCCGGAGTTCGAGGAGTTCAACCGCATCCTGCTGATCGTGCACGGCGTCGAGAGCGAGATCTCGGTGACGCTGCCCGCGCACGAGGGCGTCGACGGCTACGAGCTCGTGTGGGACAGCGCTGACGAGACCCCGAAGACCGAGACCACGTGGTTCCGGCCGGGCGACGTCGTGCAGGTGAGCCCCGCCTCGCTGCAGCTGTTCCACTGCAGCGGGCGGGACTTCAGGTAGCGCGCGCCCGCCCCGCCTACCGCAGCGGCTGGGTGTGCCAGATCCGGTCGATGTAGTCGCGCATCGACCGGTCGGACGAGAAGAAGCCGCTCCTCGCCACGTTCAGCACGGCCGAGCGCGCCCAGGTCTCCTGGTCGGCGTATGCCGCGTCCACGCGCGCCTGCGCCTCCGCGTAGTCCTTGAAGTCGGCGAGCGCCATGAACCGGTCGTCGTACAGCAGGTTGGAGACGAGCGGCTCGAAGACCGAGCGATCGCCGCCCGAGAAGTGCCCTGAGGCGATCAGGTCGAGGGTGGCCTTCAACTGCGGGTCGCTCTCGTAGTACTCGTGCGGGTGGTAGCCCTTCGCCTGCAGCTCGGCGACCTCGGGCTCTGCGAGGCCGAACAGGAAGAAGTGCTCGTCGCCGACCAGCTTGCGGATCTCGACGTTGGCGCCGTCGTCGGTTCCGATGGTCAGCGCCCCGTTCAGGGCGAATTTCATGTTGCCGGTGCCCGACGCCTCCTTGCCCGCGAGCGAGATCTGCTCGGAGAGGTCGGCGGCCGGGATCAGCGTCTCGGCGAGCGTGACGTTGTAGTTGGCGGGGAAGACGACCTTGAGCACGTCCTTCACGAGCGGGTCGCTGTTGACCACCTTCGCCACCGAGTTGATCAGGTAGATGGTCTCCTTGGCGATGCGGTAGCCGGGGGCGGCCTTCGCGCCGAAGACGAAGGTGCGCGGGGTGATCTGGTCGAGCGCGACCTTGCCGGTGATGATCTGCTCGTAAATGCTGACGATGTGCAGCAGTTTGAGGCTCTGCCGCTTGTACTCGTGCAGCCGCTTGACCATCACGTCCAGCAGGTGATGGCCGGGCAGCGCGACGCCGTCCCTCGCCTGCAGCAGGCGGTAGAGCCGGGTCTTGTTGGCCTCCTTGATCTTGACGAAGGCGTCGCGGAAGTCGGCGTCCTCCGCGTATGGCTCGAGCTCGGCGAGCCGCTCCAGGTCGGTCAGCCAGCCGGTTCCGAGGGTCTCGGTGATCAGACCTGACAGGCCGGGGTTGGCGAGCCGCATGAAGCGGCGCGGGGTAACGCCGTTGGTGACGTTCGTGAACTTCTCGGGCCAGTACTCGGAGAAGTCGTGCAACACCTTGTCGCGCAGCAGCTGCGAGTGCAGCTCGGCGACGCCGTTCACCTTCGAGCCGGCGACGGTGGCGAGATACGCCATGCGCACCGAGCGCTCGGGGTATTCGGCGATGATCGACATCTGCCGGGCGCGCAGCTCGTCGTCGGGATACGCGGCGCGCACCTCGGCGAGGAACTCGTCGTTGATGCGGTAGATGATCTCGAGGTGGCGCGGCAGCAGCCGGCCGAGCAGCTCGGTCGGCCACACCTCGAGCGCCTCGGGCAGCAGCGTGTGACAGGTGTAGGCGAAGCACTGCTTGGTGATCGCCCAGGCCGCGTCCCAGTCCAGTTTCTCGATGTCGACGAGCACGCGCATCAGCTCGGGCACCGCGATCACCGGGTGGGTGTCGTTGAGCTGGAAGATGACCCGCTCGGGCAGCGTCGTCACGTCGCCGTCGAGGATGAAGCGGTCGAGGAAGTCGCGGATCGAGCACGCGACGAAGAAGTACTGCTGCTGCAGCCGCAGCTCCTTGCCCTGGGGCGTCGAGTCCTCGGGGTACAGCACCTTCGTGATGTTCTCGGCGAAGGTCTGGGCGCGCACTGCGTCGGCGTAGTCACCGCTGTTGAAGGTCGGCAGGTCGAACGCCTTCGTCGCCTGCGCGCTCCACAGCCGCAGGGTGTTGACCTGGCCGTTCTGGTAGCCGGGGACCATGTAGTTGTACGGCATTCCGAGCACGTTCCAGGCGGGAACCCATCGGGTGCGCTCCACCCCGTCGCCATCCGTATAGGTCTCGGTGTGCCCGCCGAAGTCGACCTGCACCGCGTGCTCGGGGTGCGGGAACTCCCACGGGCTGCCGAGGCTGAGCCAGGTGTCCGGCTGCTCGACCTGCCGGCCGTCGACGAAGGTCTGGCGGAAGATGCCGTATTCGTAGCGGATGCCGTAGCCGATGCACGGCACCCCCATCGTCGCCAGCGAGTCGATGAAGCAGGCGGCCAGCCGGCCGAGGCCGCCGTTGCCCAGGCCCGGCTCGACCTCCTGCGCGCGCAGAGTCGCGATGTCGATGCCGCACTCGGCGAGGGCCTTCTCGGCGATCTCCTCGAGGTCGGTCGCGAGCAGCGCGTTGCCGAGCTGGCGACCCAGCAGGAACTCGGCCGACAGGTAGCCGACCATCTTGGCCTTCGTCTCGCGCACCTTGCGCGTGTTCTCGAGCCAGCGCGCGGAGAGGTAGTGCCGCACGGTGCGGGCGAGCGACAGGTACTGATCGTTCACGGTCGACCGCGAGAGCGTCACGCCCGCGTCGGTGTTCAGCTCGCGCAGGAACTCGCGCACGAAGCCGTCGACGGAATGCGGCGGCGAGGTCACGGGTGCGAGGGCAAGAGGGTGCGTGGGCTGGAAGCTCGGCCCGACGTGCCGCGACTCACTGGTCTGGGCCTCGTCGGCGGTCAGCGGGGTCTCGGGTCTGACGGCATCCAGCATGTCGAATTCGCTCACACTCGTACGCTAATGGCGGCAGGTTTCCTGGTTGTGACGACTTCAGGACACGATAGGTTCGCATCGTGGCGAACGACACGGATGCCTTTGCTGGAGTTCTGGGCCGGATTCCGCTCCTCGAGCCCGCCCCGGAGGTCGACGGGGGGCTGTTCCCCGCGAAGGCGTTCGCCGGCGAGGTCGTGCCGTTCGAGATCACGGCGTTCCGCGAGGGGCACGATCTGATCGGCGTCGACCTGCTGCTGCTCGACCCGTCCGGCGAGCAGACGGCGCACCGCATGCACCCGCTCGGGGTCGAGCACCCCGACCGCTGGGGCGCGCTCGCGCTGCTCGAGGCCGAGGGCGAGTGGCGCTTCCGCATGCAGGCGTGGGCGGACGAGTGGGCGACCTGGCGCGCGGTCGCCGACAAGAAGATCCCGGTCGGGGTCGACGTCTCGGTCACCTTCCAGGAGGGAGCGATCCTCGCCGAGCGCGCCGCTGCCGACACGCGCAGGCCGAAGGCCGAGCGGCGCATGCTCTCCGACCTCGCACGGATGCTCCGCGAGGAGGCCGCCCCGCCCGAAGCGCGCCTGGCCGCGGCATCCGAACAGCGCGTCGCCCAGGTGATGACCGAGCGCCCCGTGGTGTCGCTGCAGACCCTGTCGGAGACCCGCCGCATCGTCGTCGAGCGCAGCGCCGCGGGCGTCGGCGCCTGGTACGAGTTCTTCCCCCGCTCGATCGGCGCGAAGCGGCGCTCGGACGGCAGCTGGCAGTCCGGCACGTTCCGCTCGGCTGCCCTGCGCCTGCCCGAGGTCGCCGCGATGGGCTTCGACGTCGTCTACCTGCCGCCGATCCACCCCATCGGCCGCAGCTACCGCAAGGGCGCGAACAACGCGCTGACGGCGGGGCCGAACGATCCCGGCTCGCCGTGGGCGATTGGCAGCCCCGAGGGCGGGCACGACGCGATCCACCCCGAGCTCGGCACTGTCGAGGACCTCAGACACTTCCTGGGCAAGGCCGAACTGTCGGGCCTCGAGGTGGCGCTCGACCTCGCGCTGCAGGCATCCCCTGACCATCCGTGGGTCACGTCGCACCCCGAGTGGTTCACAACGCTGCCCGACGGCACCATCGCCTACGCCGAGAACCCGCCGAAGAAGTACCAGGACATCTACCCCCTGAATTTCGACAACGACTACGACGGGCTCCGGCATGAGGTGCGGCGCATCGTCGAGCACTGGATCTCGCTCGGCATCCGCATCTTCCGCGTCGACAACCCGCACACCAAGCCGCTGCGCTTCTGGGAGTGGCTGATCCACGACGTGAACGCGACGCACCCCGAGGTCGTCTTCCTCGCCGAGGCGTTCAGCCGCCCGGCGGTCATGCAGACGCTCGCGAAGGCCGGCTTCCAGCAGTCGTACTCCTACTTCACCTGGCGGAACACGAAGGACGAGCTCGAGGAGTTCCTCACCACCATCTCGCGCGACTGGGCGCCGTTCTACCGCGCGAACCTGTTCGTCAACACACCCGACATCCTCACCGAATACCTGCAGTTCGGCGGCCGGCCCGCCTTCAAGATCCGCGCCGCGATCGCAGCGACCGCGGGTCCGCTGTGGGGCGTGTATTCCGGGTACGAACTCTACGAGTCGGTCGCCCGGCCGGGCGCCGAGGAGTACATCGACAACGAGAAGTACGAATTCAAGCCGCGCGACTTCGCCCGAGCGGCCGCGTCGGGCGACTCGCTCGCGCCCTACCTGACCATGCTGAACCAGGCCCGCAATGCGCACCCCGCGCTCCGCCAGCTGCGCAACCTCACGCTGCACAGCTCGGACGATGACGCCGTGCTGGTCTACTCGAAGCACCTCGAGGCGCGCTTCAGCCGCTCAGGCAAGTCCGACACCGTGATCGTGGTCGCGAACGTCGACCCGCACTCGGTGCGCGAGACGCTCGTGCACCTCGACGTCACCGCGCTCGGGCTCGAGCCCGGCGCAGAGTTCGAGGTGCGCGACCTCGTCACGGGGCAGCGCTGGAACTGGTCGGCGCGCAACTACGTGCGGCTCGACGCCTTCTATGAGCCCGTGCACATCCTCCACGTGAAGGAGCCCAGCTGATGAGCAGTGTCACCCTGCCCCGCATCGCCGACGAGACGCTGCAGTCTCTCGCCGAGGGCCGCCACCACGAGCCGCACGCCGTGCTGGGCCAGCATCCGATCGCGACAGGCACCGTGGCCGACCCGGTCACCGTCATCCGCACCCTGCGCCCGCTCGCGAGCTCGGTGCACGCGGTGCTCGCCTCGGGTGCGCACGTCGAGCTCGCGCACATCGGCTACGGCGTCTGGCAGGGCGTGTCGATCACGGGCCTCAGCGACTATGTGATCGAGGCGCGCTACGAGAACGGCAGCGTGTACACCGCCGACGACCCGTACCGCTTCTCCCCCACGCTCGGCGAGGGCGACACCTGGCTCATTCAGCAGGGCCGCCACGAGGAGCTCTGGAACGCGCTCGGCGCGCACGTGCGCGAGCACTGGGGCGTCTCGGCACCCGTGAAGGGCGTGTCGTTCGCCGTGTGGGCCCCGAACGCGACGGCCGTGCGCGTTGTCGGCGACTTCAACGGCTGGGACGGCACCGGGCACATGATGCGCTCGATGGGCCCGAGCGGCGTGTGGGAGCTCTTCGTGCCGGGCCTCGCCGCCGGCGCGCTCTACAAGTTCGACCTGCGCACGAGGTCGGGCGACTGGGTGCGCAAGGCAGACCCGCTCGCGCAGTACACCGAGGTGCCGCCCGCCACGGCATCCGTCGTCGGCGAGAGCCGTTACGAGTGGGGCGACGCCGACTGGCTGGCCGCCCGCCGCACGAGCCACCACGACAAGCCGATCTCGATCTATGAGCTGCACTTCGGCTCATGGCGCCCGGGGCTCTCCTACCGCGAGGCCGCCGACCAGCTCATCGAGTACGTCACCTGGCTCGGCTTCACGCACGTCGAGTTCCTGCCGCTCGCCGAGCACCCCTACGCGCCGTCGTGGGGCTACCAGGTGACGGGCTACTACGCGGCGACGAGCCGCTTCGGGCATCCCGACGACCTGCGCTATCTCATCGACCGCCTGCACCAGGCCGGCATCGGCGTGATCATGGACTGGGTCCCCGGCCACTTCCCCAAGGACGACTGGGCACTCGCCCGCTTCGACGGCCCGCCCCTCTACGAGCATCCCGATCCGCGCCTCGGCGAGCAGAAGGACTGGGGCACCTACGTCTTCGACTTCGGCCGCACTGAGGTGCGCAACTTCCTCTACGCGAACGCGCTCTACTGGCTCGAGACCTTCCACGTCGACGGCCTGCGCGTCGACGCGGTCGCCTCGATGCTCTACCGCGACTACTCGCGGAACGACGGCGAGTGGACGCCCAACATCCACGGCGGCCGCGAATACCTGGAGGCGATCGGATTCCTGCAGGAGACGACCGCCACGGCGTACAAGCGCTACCCCGGCATCATGATGATCGCCGAGGAGTCCACGAGCTGGAGCGGCGTCACGAAGCCCACCGACCAGGGCGGCCTCGGCTTCGGCTTCAAGTGGAACATGGGCTGGATGCACGACTCGCTGCAGTACATCGAGCGCGACCCGGCCTACCGCTCGTACCACCACAACGAGATGACCTTCGCGATGGTCTACGCGTACTCCGAGAACTTTGTGCTGCCGATCAGCCACGACGAGGTCGTGCACGGCAAGGGCTCGCTGATCGACAAGATGCCGGGCGACCACTGGCAGAAGCGAGCCAATCTGCGCGCATTCCTCGCGTTCATGTGGGCGCATCCTGGCAAGCAGCTGCTGTTCATGGGGCAGGAGTTCGGCCAGTGGGCCGAGTGGAACGAGCAGAAGGGCCTTGACTGGCACCTGCTCGACTACCCCGACCACCACGAGATCGCGGAGCTCGTCGCCGAGCTCAACCGCGTCTACCGCGCCAACTCGGCGTTCTGGCGCTACGACGTCGAGCCGCGCGGCTTCGAGTGGATCGAAGCGGGCGACGCCGAGCACAACGTGCTCGCCTTCCTGCGTTGGAGCGAAGACGGCCCGGTCGTGTGCGCCTTCAACTTCTCGGGCGCGCCGCATCTCGGCTACCGCCTCGGCCTGCCGTTCGCGGGCGGCTGGGACGAGATCGTGAACACGGATGCCGCAGCCTACGGCGGCTCAGGGGTGGGCAACCTCGGCCGCATCCACGCCGAGGAACGCGGCTGGGGCGGCCGTGCCGCGAGCGCCGAGGTCAACCTGCCGCCGCTCGGCGCGGTGTTCCTGCGCCCCGCGCCCGCAGCGCCGCCGGAGCCCGCAGCGCCGGCTTGAAGAGAGGCTGAGGCGGAGCCCGAGGCACTCACCTCGGACCCGGTCGCGGAGTTCGCGGAGCATCACCTCGAGGCGATGGCCGAGGTCCCGCCGCCGGTCTTCGACATCGACGCCCCTGAGGTCGCGTCGCTCACCCCGTTCACCGAGGTGCGCCCCCGCGCCTGGACGTGGATGCGCCCCGGCGCAGGCAGCTAAGCCCGACCATCTTCCGACGGTTTGTCGAAGGGGGTGTTGTCAGCGTAGGTGTCTGGGTCGTCGGCCCAGGGGTCGGGTGGGGGTGGTGCGGGCATGATGAGGTCGGGTCGGGTTTGGTAGTGCCGGCCGGACGGGCTTATCCAGTCGAGGATGCCGTCGGCGTACTGCCGTAGTGTCCACCCGGTTTCGTGTTTGACGTAGTGGTGGTTCTCGCACAGCCCGGCGAGGTTGCCTTCGGCGGTCTTCCCGCCTTTCGCGTAGTCGTTCGTGTGGTCGAGATCGTCCGGCGGTCTCGGGCAGTTCGGGGCGCGGCAGTGCTCGTCGCGGATGCGGATCATGCGTTTCAGCTCTGCCGGGATGCGGTAGGTGGTGCGGTCGAAGTCGCGGATCGCGCTCGTGATCGGGTCGGTGAGGATGCGGCGCAGGCTGGGCGCCCGGGTGATCAGCTGCCGTGCGGCGACCGGGTCGATCATGCCGACGCCGGGGATCCTCCCCGGTGCGGCATCGTCGCCGGCGGCGGTCGCGGCCGGGATGAGGACCTCGATGCTGATCGGCGCCTTGTCGACCAGCTTCTGCCGCTGCACCCGCGGCCGCGTGGCAGCAGGCCCGGCACCGTCGGGCCCGGCGTCGGCCGCCGGAGTCCCGTCAGTCAGGGCCGCCTGGTCGCCGCCGTCGCCGTCGTGGTCGCTGTCGCAGGTGGCGACTTCTCCGTTCATGAGGAGCTCGACGAGGAAGTCGGCCTCCAACTGGCCCCGCGTACGCGAATCGCCGTCCTGGCGGGCCTCCCGGGCCGCGTTCGCCAGGCCCGTGCGGATCACGGCCGCATCTCCCGCGTCAAGGTACGCGCTCAGCGTGGCCATGCCGTCCCGGGCGCCGTCCACACTCACATTCCGCCGCGCCCAGGCGCGCGAATGCCGGTCGGCGAGCCTCTCCGGATCGTTCGCGTCGAGGACCTCGCGGGCCTTCTTCGCGAACAAGCCCGGCGAGAGCCTTCGCGCGTACGGCAGCAGCGCCTCCTGCGCGTCCCCCGCAGCAAGGACGTCCAAATCGGCGACCTCGCGCGCGATCGTGACGGCGTGCCCGAAGGAGATCTCCCCGCACGACAAGGCCAGCAAGGCGAGCTGGCACTTCTGCGTCAGCGTCCACGCCTCCGCAAGCTGCCGCTGCGCGGCATCCGTGCCCGTATTCGATGCCGCCGCGAGCTCCAGCGCGAGTGAGCGCTGATGCGCGTTCAACCGCCGATCCAACGACACGGTGGGGTCGAGCTCGACGTCGAGCTCGGCCTGCAGCACCGCCTCCTCCCCGAGACGACCCAAAAGCTGCACCCGCTCGGCCTGCAGCCCCGCGATCGCGGCGTCGATCTGCCGCACCCGATCCCACACCGGTGGCCGCCCCGCGGCCGCCAACTCGCCCGCCGACAGCCCGAACCCCGGGGAAGAGTCTTCCCCGGTATCGAACTGATCTGCGATGCTCACGAAACCCACGCTACCGACCACCACCGACATTCACGATGACATGTTCGAGCCTGTGGAAAGCCGGTTTATGACTCCGGGTCAACGAAGCCGAGTCGGCCATAGAGCTGGCGGGCGGCCAAGGATGTGCCCTCTCCGACTCGCAGCGACAGCGTCTTGTCGCCCGTTGACGCGCACGCTGCGATCGCGCCCGAGATCAGTGCGCGCCCGACCCCGCGTCCGCGCAACTCGGGCCGCACAAAAAGGTCAATGACAAACGGACCCGGCAAGCCCATATCCCAAATCGATGCATTCACGGTGAGGATCGCCCAGATCCGCAGCGCCAATTTCAGGCGGGTACGCCACGAGGTACATCTCGGCCAACGCCTCACGATCTGCCCTGCTGATCTCCTGCAGCGTGACACCCGCGGCAAGCGCGGCGCCCCCATGAGAGGACGGCAGCTCAAGAACGCGCAGATCGCTCATTGCGCTGTTCAGTACAGCAGCGACGCGAGCCGCCCCCGCGCCTTGATGACGCGCGCGTCCTCGACACCGACGACTTCGAAGAGCTCCACGAGGCGCTCGCGTACGCGGTTCTTGCCGGCGGCATCCAGCTTCGGGAACAGCGTCAGCAGGCGGTCGAAGGCGTCCTCGACATGCCCGCCCGACAGGTCGGCGTCGGCGACATCGAGCTGTGCGTCGACGTCGTCGGGCGCAGCCGCCGCAGCGGCGCGGATCTCCTCCAGCGTCTTCCCCTGCAGTCGGTGCAGCAGGCTGACCTGCGCGAGGCCCGCCTTCGCGTCGTGGTCTGCGGGGTTCTGCGCGAGCGCCTTAGTGTAGGCGTCGATCGCGGCCTGGTAGTCGCCGCGCTCGATCGCGTCGTACGCCTCCTGATGCAGGGGCGGAAGCGGGGCGGGCTCGGGTTCCGCGGCAGCGTCGGCCTCGGCATCCGTCTCCTCCACTGGAACCGTACCGGTGACCCCGTTCTGCGCGGCGAACGCGAGCACCTGCTCGATCGCGTCCCTGATCTCGGGCTCGGGCAGCTCGCCGACGAACAGTCCGATCGGGCGGCCGCCGATCACTGCGGCGACCGTCGGAACCTGCTGTGCCTGGAACGCCTGCGCGAGCTGCGGGCTGCGCTCGGCTTCGACCCGGGCGAGCACGAAGCGGCCCGCGTATTCGCGCGCCAGCTTGATCAGCGTCGCCGACAGGCGCGTCGACTGCTCGGCCCACGATGCCCACAGGTCGACGAGGACGGGCACGGTGCGCGACACCTCGACCAGCTGCGTGAACGTGCGGTCGTCGACGTCGACGACAAGACGGGAGCCAGCGGATGCCTCCCCAGAGGCCGTCTCCGCAGCGGCCGGGTCCGGCCTGTTCACCAATCCGGAAAGATCGACCGCACCACGCAGGCTTGCGGCCCGCGCGGCCCTCTCGTCACTCACTATGGCAGCTCCTTCGCACCGATCACGGCCTGCGCGAAGCCGAGCAGTCGGATCTGCTCGTCGGACTCGGCAGGCGGCACATAGAACAGTAGCTGGTAGCCGTAATCGGTCTCCAAACCCTTGCTCGTCTTCGTGAGCCCGGTGAGCGCTGCGGTGGGGCCGTCCGGCTCGCTGAGGGTGATCTCTGCTGCCGGGTCGGTGGGCTTGATCGTCTGCGTCTCGAGCACGTTGGTCACGACCAGCGCGCCGGCGTTGTTCGTCGCGAGGGCGATGGGCGATGCCGTTCCGGGCTGGTCGGCGTACGCCAGCGTCGCCGCCGACTTCTTGTCCGTCAGCTCCTTGATCTGCTGCGCCTTGAAGTCGGCGCCGACCTGCTTCGCGAGGCTGTCGTGCTCGAGGTCGAACAGCTTGACGCTGTCGCTGCTCTTCCCGAGCGCGAGGACGCTCGCGTAGTCCTGTGCGAGTTTGCCCGTCTGCACCTTGAGCAGCTTGGACTCCGGCGGCACCGAGATGGCGCCGATGTTCGCGGGGGCGAGGTCGGGGATCTTCGCGCCGCCGAGCATGGTCACCGAATAAGCGACCTTGTAGTTCTCGCGCGGACTCGCCTGCGTCAGCGTGAGGTCGAGCGGAGCCGCGTTCTTGTTCGCGGTGTCCTCGACGATGACGTTCACGACGCGCGGCCACATGTCGGTGGCCTGGGGCAGCACGATCGACAGCTTCGCGTTCTCGGGGATCGCCGCGGGCGCCGCGTACTGCGGCTTGGCGTGCCTGATCTTGTAGTTGACCTGACGCTCGGTGAGCGCCGCGCCGGTGAAGCGCGTCGCGGCCAGGTTCGCGTCCAGGTTGGCATCCGCGGTCTTCGCGGTCGCGGCGATGCGGGCGACGATGTTCTTGAGCTGCGGCTCGGTGACGGCAGGTGCCGGGTGGTCCGTGCCCTGGCCGGGCAGCTGCGTCGCGAGCGGTGTCGTGGTCGCCACCGGCGTGGACGACTGGCCGATGGCAGGCCAGTAGTCGGAGGAGCAGCCGGCGAGCGTGAGCGCCCCGGCCAGCACGACCGGCACGGCGATCAGGCCGCGGCCGAGCGAGCGCCGCCCGTGCGTCTCGACGGGCGCCGGCCCGACCTCGCGCATGCGGCGTGCGCGCGGCGGCTTGGGCAGGCGCGGCGGCCGGCCGTTGCTACCGCCTCGACGCGGCCCGCGGCCGCGCCTCAGGTGGCGCAGCGCGAGGATGTAGAACACGATCCCGGCGATGGCCAGCAGGCCCCCGAGCACGATGAGCGGGCCGGCCCACGGGGTGCGCGTGTCCATCGGCCACGTCAGCGAGACGCTCTGAGGCGCCGCGTGCGCGCCGTCCGTCGCGATGATCACGCTGACACCGTCGGGCACGTTCATGGTCGTCTTCGCGGCCTTGGCGCCCGTGAACTGCTCGAGCCACAGGTCACTGCCTGCCGGGTTCGGCGCCTTCGGGTCGAGCGAGGCGGACTGATCGGATGCCGCAGCCGAGGCGCTGGGCGTCGGCGTGCCGCTCGGCGGGGGGGTCGCAGACGCCGAGGCCTTCGCGGACGGGGCCGGCGTTGACGTGGCATCCGTCTTGCCGCCCGTCGCCGACTTGCCGTCGCGCACGAGCGTCGACGTGAGCTTGTCGGTCTGCGCGTTGTAGCTGACCCGGGTGTACGGCTCCGTGCCGACCCAGGCGATCACGTCGGCCGTGCGGCCGTAGGCGACGAACGGCGACGCGGCACCGGAGACCGTGAGGGTCTGCTGACCCTCACGGGCGTTCAGCGTCTTGCCGGAGATGACGATGTAGGGCGCGCTCTGACGGACGTCTGCGGTCGCGGTCACGCTCGCGGCTGGTGCCCAGATCGTACGCTGGGCGATGCCCACGCCGATCATGATCGCAGCGATGAGGAACGCCGCGATGGCAATGACGAAACGCACGAATAGATCCTTCCTGGCCCGCTGGGCGGGTATTGACCGGCGGCCAAAAGTCACCCCAGGCTATTCGATGCGCCTGGGCGGACCCGGAACGAACCCTGAACGCGGCGTCCGGCGCGCCTGCCGAGGCTTGTAGCATTTCTGGGGTACGGCGCGATGCTGCGCCGCTCCCCCGCCCCGCACCACCTCGATCACCGGAGAGCCAGCAGTGTCCGAAGAGTCAGAGTTCACCCAGGTCTTCCGCGGCTACGACAAGGACGAGGTCGACAAGGCGCTGCAGGAGCTGCGGCGCGAGCTGATCAAAGCCAACACGCAGGCATCGGATGCCGGCAAGGAGATCAAGCGGCTGAACGGCCGCATCGACGAGCTCAACGCCGAGATCGAAGAGGTCGGCAGCCCCACCTTCTCGGGCCTCGGCACGAAGCTCGAGAACACGCTGCGCGTCGCCGAGGAGCAGTCGACGCGCATGATCGCGCAGGCGGACATCGACGCGGAGAAGCTGCGGGCCCAGGTCGCCCGCGAAGCCGAGCAGATCCGGGCCGCCGCGAAGGAACAGGCGGAGCGCGTGGTCAATGAGGGGCGCGCCCAAGCCGCCTCCGCCCTGCAAGACGCGCAGATCGAGGCGAACTCGATCATTGCTGACGCGAAGCGCGACGCCGAGCAGCTGCTGCAGGACGCACAGCGCGAGGCCGCCGCGATCCGCGGCGCCGTCGCCACCGAGGCGGCGGAGGTGCGCGCCACGAGCAAGCGCGAGGCCGCCGCCGCGAAGTCGGAGGCGGAGCGCGAGGCCGCGGAGGTGCGTGCCGTCGCCGCGAAGGAGGCGCAGGCGAGCCGCGAGGCCTCTGCCGGCCTCGACACCGAGGTCGCCGAGCGCCGCGCGGAACTCGAGCGCGAGCTCGCAGACGCACGCAACCAGCATGAGGCCCAGCTCGAGGCCGAGCGCATCGCGCACCGCCAGGATCTCGCGCAGGCCGCAGCCGCGCAGGCCGCGCAGCTCGAGGCCGAGCTCGCCGAGCACCGCGCGAGCCTCGAGCAGAAGCGCATCGACCACGAGAACGAGCTCGCGCGGCTGCGCCAGGCCGCGCAGGCGGAGGCGGAGCAGGCGCGCCACGACGCCGAGCAGGCACGCATCGACCTCGAGGTCGAGCTCAAGTCGCGCCGCGACGAGGCCGAGAAGGAGCATCTTGCTCGCCACCAGGAGGCCGTCGCCCAGACGCAGCGTTTCCTCGACGATGCGAACCTGCAGCTGGCCGACGCCCTGAAGCGCGCCAGCGACGCCCGCGAGGAGGCGAAGGCGATCGAGACGGATGTCCGTGCCGAGGTGCACACGAAGCGCAAGGAGGCCGAAGCGGAGGCCGCCACGATCATCAGCGACGCCGAGGACCGCGCCAAGGCGGCCATCGAGGACGCCGAGAACCGCACCCGCAAGCTGGTCGACGACGCCGAGGACCGCCTCTCGCAGATCCGGATCGAGCGTGAGTCGGTCGCCGGCTACTTCGAGAGCCTGCGCGGCGCGCTCGCTCAGGCGGAAGAGGTCTCGTCCTCCAACGGGGAGTAGACCCTCGCAGATAACCTGAACGCGTGAGGATCAAGAACGCGTTCACGCTGGGACTCGTCGGAACGCTCGGCGTCGGCGTCGGCTGGCTGATCCTCCAGTCGATCGTCAATCTGTCGACGGTCATCACCTACATCGGCGCCGCGCTCTTCATCGCCCTCGGCCTCGAGCCCTTGATCGAGTTCCTCGCCAAGCGCGGGGTGCCCCGCTGGGCATCCATCGTCATCGTCTTCATCGTCGTCCTCGGCGTCGCCGTCGGCGTGGTCTGGGCGGTCGTTCCGGTGATCGTGCAGCAGAGCAGCCAGCTGGTTCAGTCCGTCACCGACTTCGTCAACCAGGGCACCTACCAGCAGTGGTACCAGTGGCTGCAGAACCAGTTCCAGCCCGGTGTCGTCGATAACGCCATCACGCAGGTGTGGCATCAGCTGCAGAGCAACCTCGGCACGATCACGGGCGGCGTGCTGCAGGCCGGCCTGGGCCTCATCTCAGGCGCGTTCGGCGTGCTGATCGTGCTGATCCTCACGATCTACTTCGCGGCCAGCCTCAAGAACATCAAGCGCGGCGCCTACGCGCTCGTCCCCGCGAGCAAGCGGAAGCGCTTCATCGACATCGCCGAGCAGGTCACCGACTCCGTCGGCAAGTACGTGATCGGGCAGGTGTCGCTCGCGCTCGTCAACGGCATTCTGTCGTCGATCTTCCTCAGCATCATCCGCGCGCCGTACCCGATGCTGCTCGCCGTCATCGCCTTCCTCTTCTCACTGGTGCCCCTGGTGGGCACGCTGACGGGCTCGGCGATCATCTGCCTGCTCTGCCTCCTGCTCGGCTCGCCCCTGACCGCGCTGGTCGCTGCGATCTACTACCTCGTCTACATGCAGGTCGAGGCATACGTGCTCAGCCCGCGCATCATGAACCGCGCGGTGGCCGTGCCCGGTGCCCTGGTCGTCGTGGCGGCCCTCGCCGGCGGCACTCTGCTCGGGGTGCTCGGCGCGCTCATCGCGATCCCGTTCGCCGCCTCAGTGCTGCTGATCGTGCGGCAGGTCGTGATCCCCCGCCAGAACGAGTTGTAAGGCTGACGCCTTACAACTCGTCGGCCGCGCCTATTTGTGCGCCGCCGCCCCTGCGGCGCACCGCGGTCGGGTTTCGCAGTCCCCACGTTCGCGGGCGAACAAGTCGCCCGCTCGTAGAGCGGCTTGCGGCTTGCTACAGCTCGTAGGTCTCGGGCAGGGGCAGCGCCGCAGGATTCGTCGCGCGCACGATCTCGGTGAGAACCGTGCGGGTCTGACTCTCGCCGACCCAGAGGTGCTTGCCGCCCGGCACGGCGATGAACTCGGCCTCGGGGACCGCGGCGCGGAAGATCGGCTCGGCCTCGGCCGGCCGCAGGAAGTCGTCGTGCTCGGGCACGAGGACGACCATGCGCTTGCCCGAGCCGTGCCATGCGGCGAGTTCGTCGCGTGTGGCGCGCTTGAGGGGCGGCGAGAGCAGGACGGCTCCTTCGACCTCGTCGTGCGCGAGGCCGTATTTGATCGCCACCTCGGTGCCGAACGACCAGCCCACGATCCACGGGCGAGGCAGGCCGCGCTCGCGTGCGAACCGGACCGCCGCCTCAAGGTCGAAGC
The DNA here is from genome assembly GCF_039538185.1 of Gryllotalpicola koreensis. NCBI lineage: Bacteria > Bacillati > Actinomycetota > Actinomycetes > Micrococcales > Microbacteriaceae > Gryllotalpicola > Gryllotalpicola koreensis. The sequence continues at coordinate 44,165 of NZ_BAABBW010000002.1, read as the reverse complement.
GCTCGGTGATGCCCTCGCCGAAGGCCCCGTCGCTCGTGCCGCGCGGCGACGACGTGCCCCGCGTGTTGAACCGCAGCACGGCGAGATCGGCGAGCGCGGGCAGGCGAGCGGCCGCCTTGCGCAGGATGTGCGAGTCCATGAAGCCGCCCTGGGTCGGCAGCGGATGCAGCGTGATGAGAGTGGCCACCGGCTGCCCGCCCGTCGGCGTCGCCAGCTCGCCGACGAGCCGCAGCCGGTCGAGGGTGGTGAACTCGATGTCCTCGCGCTCGGCGGGCAGCTCGATCGGGCCCCTGATCTCGACGGCGGTCATGCGATCCTCCAGCAGTGGGTGTGCCAATGGCGCCGTCCGGCGAGGTCGGCCTTGTCGCCGAGGACGCCGTCCGCGCGCCAGACAGCCACGTGCTCGACGCCCGGGGCGATCTCGCGTCCGCAGCCGGGGCAGACGTAGCCCTTGCGGGCGTTCGCGGCTGAGATCGGCTGCACGGTGTAGCTCGTGCCGCGGCGCGTCTCGGTGCGCCGCCAGCCGAGCGTCAGGCGCTCGATGTCGAGCTCTTCACGCTCGTCCCCGGCGGCCTTGCGACCCCGGGGACGATTGCTGCGTGGCATCCATCAAGCCTATGTCAGCGCTCAGTACCAGCCTGTTGACTGCGAGTGGCTCCAGGCGCCGCACGGGTTCGTGTAACGGCCGGTGATGTAACCCATGCCCCACTTGATCTGCGTCTCGTAGCTGTTCTGCCAGTCGGGGCCGGCGCTCGACATCTTGCTGCCGGGCAGCGCCTGCGGAATGCCGTAGGCGCCGCTCGGGTTGGAGGCGTGCACGTTCCAGCCGGACTCGCGGTTCCACAGGGAGACGAGGCAGCTGTACTGGTCGTTGCCCATGCCGAGCGACGCGAGGTACTGCTGCGCCCACGCCTGGGCGGTGCCGGGCGCCGCGGCCGGAGCCGTGGGCGCCGCAACCGCAGCCGCACCTCCCGTTGCGGCCTTGGCCGTGGTCTGGGTCGGTTTCGGCGTCGGCTTCGGTGTGGGCTTGGGCGAGATGGTCGCGCTGTACTGCTCGCGCTCGACCGACACGGGCTGGTAATCGGCGCCTACGTCGAGAGCCTGGGGCTGCTGGCCGGCATAGCGGTCGGGCACGTGCGCGAACCGCACGGAGGCGTCTGCGGTGGCGAAGCTGTTCGGGTTGACCAGGTTGATCATGAAGAACCCTGCAATCGCCGCGACGGCGAACAGGACCACGATCGGCCGGGACTTCTTCTTGAAGGAATTGTGCATAGTTGTGACGGGGCGACTGGAGGCCCGGGTGACCTCCCTGCGTGCTACGCGTCTGCCCACGATCACAGAACCATAACGGCGGGCTGTGCGGATGCCAAACCCGACCGGCCGGAGATCACCGAACCGCCAGCATCACGTCGACGACGGAGTCGAGCAGCAGGTCGACCTGGGCCTCGGCGTAGCCGCCGCGCTGCGGCCGGAACGTGACCGTGCGGACCTCATCGACCGTGACGGCGAGGCCTTCGGAGAAATACCTGATCAGACGAGCAGAAAAGCGGTCGACCTCGAGCGTGCTGTAGCCCAGGGTGAACGGCCCGGTGCGCGTGAAGCGCTGCTTGTCCGGGCGGTCCAAGCGGTTGACGATCACCTGCGCGAGCTCGCGCGCCCTGCCGAACCACTCCTTTTCTCCGAGTTCACTCCGAGCGCGCTGCCGCTCGCGCTCGGCGAAGACATCCTCGAGGCGCTCGAGCGCCGCATCCACCGCGTCCGGCTCGTATCCGGTCTTCGTCAGGTCGAAGGCCGTCCGGCGGATGTCGACGGCGCCGAGCCCGCGAGCACGCCCGTCGAACACGTCACGCGCCTTCTCGAGGAACGCATCGACCTGCTCAGGGTCATAGCCGCGCTTGCCGCGGGCGACGGTGGGGAAATTCGACATGGAGCTCCTCGGTTCGGGCGCTTCAGGAGAACAGCGGATAGAAGATCAGGTACAGAGCATAGGTCGCCGCCATCGACGGCAGGATCGAGTCGAGGCGGTCGAGCACTCCCCCGTGGCCGGGCAGCCAGCCGCTCATGTCCTTGATGCCGATGTCGCGCTTGATGAGCGACTCGGCGAGATCACCGACCGTCGCCGTCACCAGCAGCACGGGGCCGAGCACGAAGCCGAACCACCACGGCACGTGGAGCATGAGCCAGGACAGCAGAATGCCGGCGACGATGGCCGCCGCTGCCGCCCCCGCGAAGCCCTCCCAGGTCTTGCTCGGGCTGATCGTCGGCACCATCTTGTGGCGCCCGAAATTGAGGCCGGCAGCGTATGCGCCGGTGTCGGTCGCGACGACGACGACCACGGCGGCGATCAGCCACCACTTGCCGTTCGGCGACGCCTGAGGCGAGACGAGAAGCACCGCAAAGCTCGCGAGCAGGCCGACATATGCCAGAACGAGAATGGATGCCGTGACGTCGCGCAGCAGCGCCTGAGCGCCTCTCCGGCGCGAGGGCCAGGCCTCTTCGATCAGCCGCCAGAGCACGACGAAGGCCATGCCGGCCATCGTGACCACCCAGCGCCACTCCGAATCGAGGTAGTACGACGCCGGTACCACCGCGAGCGCCGCGATGACGCTCGCCGTACGGGGGATGTCGCGACCGCTGGCGCGCAGCGCCGTACCGAGCTCGACGACGCCGAGCGCGATCGCCGCAGCCGCGAAGACCATGAACAGCTCGGTGAGGAAGATCACGCTCGCGAGCACCAAAGCGCCGGCGCCGACGCCGATCGCGATCGCCAGGATCAGGTTGCGGCCGGTACGGGCGCGGATGCGCTCGTTCACCTCGTCGAACTGGGCACGAGCATTGTCGAACTGCGCGCGCGACTCTTTGAGCTGCCGCTCGAGATCGGCGCGGGCGGCCTGGGCTTGCGCCTTGAAGTCGGGGCCTTGCGGCCGCTGCGCCATGGGTGTCAGACCTCGAGGAGTTCGGCTTCCTTGCGGGCGAGGGCCTCGTCGATCTGGTCGACGTGCTTCTTCGTCAGACCGTCGAGCTCCTTCTCACCGCGGGCGATCTCGTCCTCGCCGACCTCGTTCTTGAGGGCGTCGAGGTCGTCCTTGGCGCGGCGGCGGATGTTGCGGATCGAGACCCGTGCCTCCTCCGCCTTCGCGCGCACCACCTTCACATAGTCCTTGCGGCGCTCCTCGGTGAGCTCCGGCATCGTGATGCGGATGATGTTGCCGTCGTTGTTCGGCGTGACACCGAGGTCTGCGCGTGCGACGATCGCCTTCTCGATGTCCTTCAGCGCGCTCTTGTCGAAGGGCTGGATCAGGATCACGCGCGCCTCGGGCACCTGCAGCGAGGCGAGCTGCTGCAGCGGGGTCGGGCTGCCGTAGTAGTCCACCAGGACGCGGGCGAACAGCGCCGGGTTCGCACGGCCGGTGCGCACCTCGGAGAAGTCCTCCTTCGCGGCTTCGACGGACTTGCCCATGCGTTCCGTCGCGTCGGACAGGACATCAGCGATCACGGTGGCTCCTTTGTAGAACTGTCCCGTCGATTCTATCGGCGAGAACGGCGCCGACGGCGGACCGACGGCGTACGTGCTAGTGCGTGACGAGCGTGCCGATCGGCTCGCCCAGGATGGCGGCCTTCACGTTGCCGTCGGGCTGCATGCCGAACACCTGCATCGGCATCCGATTGTCCATGCAGAGGCTGAACGCGGTCGAGTCGACGACCTTGAGCCCGCGCTGCAGCGCGTCCTGGTAGGTGAGGCGGTCGATCTTCGTCGCAGTGGGGTCGTGCTTGGGGTCGGCCGTGTAGACACCGTCCACGCCGTTCTTCGCCACGAGCACGGCGTCCGCACCGATCTCGAGGGCGCGCTGGGCGGCGACGGTGTCCGTCGAGAAGTACGGCAGGCCCGCGCCCGCCCCGAAGATGACGATGCGGCCCTTCTCGAGATGCCGCTCCGCGCGGCGAGGGATGTACGGCTCAGCGACCTGCGTCATCGCGATCGCCGACTGCACGCGGGTTTCCGCGCCGGCCTGCTCGAGGAAGTCCTGCAGGGCGAGCGCGTTCATGACGGTGCCGAGCATGCCCATGTAGTCGGCACGGCCGCGGTCCATGCCGCGCTGGCTGAGCTCAGCGCCGCGGAAGAAGTTGCCTCCGCCGACGACGACCGCGACCTCGACGGTGCGCGCCGCGTCCGCGATCTCACGGGCGAGCGCGGCGATCACGTCGGGGTTGACCCCGAGCGAGCCGCCGCCGAACGCCTCACCGGAGAGCTTCAGGAGGACTCTGCGCTTCGTGTCGTCGGCCATCGTGTGGTTACGTCCTTCCTGGTGCAGTGAGCTGCGTGTTCTGCTCTGTCGTCGAGGGTATCGGGTGCCGGGCACCCGTGCGCGGAGGCGCGAAAAAGGGGTCCGGATGCCTCAGGCATCCGGACCCCTGCATGGTGTGCTACGCGCCGACCTTGAAGCGCGCGAAGCCGGTGATGGCGAGGCCCGCGCTCTGCGCGACCTTGCCCACCGTCTGCGAGTTGTCCTTCGCGTAGTCCTGCTCGAGCAGGGCGACCTGCTTGTAGTAGGCGCCAAGACGGCCCTCGACGATCTTCGGGAGGATCGCCTCGGGCTTGCCCTCCTGGCGGGAGATCTCCTCGACGATGCGGCGCTCGTTCTCGACCTTGTCGGCCGGAACATCGTCGCGCGTCAGGTAATCGGGGTTCGCGAAGGAGATGTGCTGGGCGATGCTGCGCGCGGTCTCCTCGTCGGAGCCCGTGTAGGCGACGACGACGCCGACCTGCGGGGGCAGGTCCTTCGAGGTCTTGTGCAGGTAGATCGCGAACGCGTCACCCGACAGGTATGCCACGCGGCGCAGCACGATCTTCTCGCCGATGACGGCGGCCTGGTCCTCGATCACGTCGGCGACGGTCTTGGTCGCGGCGGGGGCGGCGAGCGCCTCTTCCAGCGTCTTCGCGTCGGCCTGCACGACGGCCTCGAGCACGCCGTCGGCGAGGGCGATGAACTTGTCGTTCTTGGCCACGAAGTCGGTCTCGCACGCGAGCTCGATGAGCCACGCCTCGTTGCCCTTCTCACGAGCGGCCACGAGGCCCTCGCTCGTCGAGCGGTCGGCGCGCTTGGCGTTGCCCTTCGCGCCCTTCAGGCGCAGGATCTCGGTCGCCTTCTCGAGGTCGCCGTCGGCCTCCTCGAGCGCCTTCTTGGTGTCGACCATGCCGGTGCCGAGCTGCTCACGCAGCGCCTTGATGTCGGCGATGCTGATGGTTGCCATTCTGCTGGAACTCCCTGTTGTGAGTGTTGTGAGCTATGTGACGGAGTGCGAGTGCTTACTCGGCGCTGGCGGCCGGCTCGGCCTCCGCGACCTTGGCGGTCTCGGCGCTCGACTGAGCGGGGGTCGCCTCGTCGCCCTCTGCCGTCTCGCCCGCGTTCAGCAGCTCCTGCTCCCACTCGGCGAGCGGCTCTGCCTCTTCGCCCTCGGTCTGGCCGTGCTTGGACATGAGGCCCTCAGCGGCGGCGTCCGCGATGATGCGGGTGAGCAGTGAGACCGAGCGGATCGCGTCGTCGTTGCCCGGAATCGGGAAGTTGACCTCGTCGGGGTCGCAGTTGGTGTCGAGGATGCCGACCACCGGGATGCCGAGCTTCTTCGCCTCATCGATGGCGAGGTGCTCCTTCTTGGTGTCGACGACCCAGATCGCGCTCGGGGTCTTCGTCAGGTTGCGGATGCCGCCGAGCGACTTGTGCAGCTTGTCGAGCTCGCGCTTCTTGATCAGCAGCTCCTTCTTGGTGAAGCCGCTGGTGTTGCCCTCGAAGTCGAGCTCCTCGAGCTCCTTCATGCGGGCGAGGCGCTTCGAGACGGTACTGAAGTTGGTGAGCAGGCCGCCGAGCCAGCGCTGGTTGACGTACGGCTGGCCGACGCGGGTCGCCTGCTCGGCGATGGCCTGCTGGGCCTGCTTCTTGGTGCCGACGAAGAGGATGGTGCCGCCGTGTGCGACGGTCTCCTTCACGAAGTCATACGCCTTGTCGATGTAGGTGAGCGACTGCTGAAGGTCGATGATGTAGGAGCCCGAGCGCTCGGTCAGGATGAAGCGCTTCATCTTCGGGTTCCAGCGGCGGGTCTGGTGCCCGAAGTGGACACCGCTGTCGAGCAGCTGGCGCATGGTGACGACGGCCATGATCGTTCCTTTGTTCTTGAGGTTGACAGTCCTGGTGCCCGACACGCTCCCGCCCGCGGCGATGTCGCCGTTCGGGACCTGAGGGAGTTGTGCCGCCGGAAGTCGCCGGCAGATGGGCACGCGTAGTCACCCCGACGAGCGGGGTGCTCGCAAAGTCTATCAGCTTGTCTCGCGCAGTTCGGGATGCCGCTTGAGGAACAGCGCCTCGGTCTGCTCGAGCGCGACGCCCTTCGTCTCGGGCACGCGGAACAGGACGAAGAAGAACGACAGGGCGGCGAAGACGGCGTAGATCGTGTACGTCCACGGCAGAGACCACGACGACAGCGGCGGGAACGTCTCGGAGATGATGAAGTTCGCGATCCACTGCGCGGCCGCGGCCACACCCAGCGCCCGAGCGCGGATGCGGCTCGGGAAGATCTCGCCGAGGAGCACCCAGACCAGCGGACCCCAGGTGGCGCCGAACGCGATGATGAAGACATTCGCCGAGATGACCGAGACGACCGCCCAGCTCGTCGGAAGGCTGAGCTGCCCGTCGTTCAGAGTCGCGAAGCTGAACGCGACCGCCTCGAGGCCGAGCGGGATCGCCATGCCCACCGAGCCGATCAGCAGCAGCACGCGGCGGCCGATGCGGTCCACGAGCGCGATCGCGATGAACGTCACGAGCACGTTGATGATGCCGCTGATCACGCTGAGCAGGAAGGCGTGGTCGCCGAGGCCCACGGCGGTCCACAGCGAGTTCGAGTAGTAGAAGACCACGTTGATGCCGACGAACTGCTGGAAGACCGAGAGGATGATGCCGACCCAGACGATGGGGTGGAGGCCGAAGGAGGGGCCCCGCAGCGTCGCCTTCTGGTTCTTCCTGTCCTCCGCGATGGCCTTCTCGATGTCGGCGATGGCGCCGTCGACCTCGTCGTGGGGCACGATCGTCGAGAACACCTTCTCCGCCTCGTCGCGCTTGCCGACGAGCAGCAGGTAGCGCGGCGACTCCGGAACCCGTAGCGCGAGGTAGCCGTAGACGATCGCCGGGATGACGCCGACGATGAACATCCACCGCCATGCGCCGAGGTTGAGCCACAGGGCGGCCGTCGCCTCGTTGCCGGCCGCACTGTTCAGGATGAAGTCGGACAGCAGCGCCACGAAGATACCGATCGTGATGGCGAGCTGTTGCAGCGAGGCGAGTCCGCCGCGCACACCCTTCGGCGCGACCTCGCCGATGTAGGCGGGGGCGATCACCGAGGCGATGCCGATCCCGAGGCCGCCGACGACGCGCCAGAAGCCCAGGTCCCAGACCGTCTGAGCGAGTCCTGCGCCGATCGCGCTGATGAAGAACAGGACGGCGCCGAGCAGCATGACGCGCGGCCGCCCCCAGCGGTCGGCGATCGCTCCGGCGATCCATGCGCCGACCGCCGAGCCGAGCAGCGCGATGGCGACCACGAAGCCCTTGACGAAATCCTCGGCAGGCCCCGACACCGCCGGGGCGACGATCTGCTTGCCGATGGCGTCGACGGCTCCGTTGATGACGGAGGAGTCGAAACCGAATAGGAAGCCGCCGACAGCGGCGGCGACTGCGAGGCCGGTCACCCGGCGGCGGAACTTCGGGTCGATCTGCTCGATTTCTCCGATGGACATCGCGTGTTCCCCTCTCTCTAGAGACACTCTTTCCCTCCACAGGCGCCGACCGCAACGGATTACGCACTGAAGTGCTGTCCGTGTCGGGGATCCCTCGCTCCGTTCTGCGAGGGTGTCGGCCATGTTGACCGCCAAGCTCGCCGCCGGCGCCGCGCTCGCCGCCGCCCTCGTTCTCGCGCCCGCGCGTGCGGCGGGAACGGATGCCACGGCCGCCGGCCCGCACTGGCGCTGGCCCACCTCGCCGCCGGGTGCGATCATCGAGCCTTTCGTCGCACCACCCGGGCCGTACGCCGCGGGGCATCGGGGCCTCGACGTCGCCGCGTCGCCCGGTCAGTCCGTGCTCGCGCCGACCTCGGCGGTCGTGCAGTTCTCCGGCGTCGTCGTCGACCGCCCGGTGGTGACGCTGCGGGTCGACGAGCACGTGCTGGTGAGCTTCGAGCCGGTCGCGACCGAGTTAGCGGTCGGAACGCCGGTAGCCGCGGCGCAGCAGTTCGGCGTCGCCGCCCGGGGCGGCCATTGCGACGAGCGGTGCATCCACGTGGGGGTGCGTGTCGACGGCGAGTACGTGTCGCCGCTTGCCTATTTCGCGGGCATCCCGCCCGCGGTCCTGCTGCCGCTGAACTGACGTCGTTGCGCGTCAGGCCCGCGGGTGGGCCTGGGCGTAGCTCTGCTTGAGCCGCTCGATCGACACGTGTGTGTAGATCTGCGTGGTGCCGAGGCTGGCATGGCCGAGCAGCTCCTGCACGGCACGCAGATCGGCACCGCCGTCGAGCAGGTGGGTCGCCGCCGTGTGCCGGAAGGTGTGGGGTCCCTGCGGACCACCACCTGGGAACGCCGAAAGCGCCTTGGCGACGAGCCCGTAGACGGCGCGCGTGCTCATCCGAGCACCGGAGCCGCCGAGGAACAGCGCCTGCCCTGCGCCCCCGTCGCCCCTGGCCAGCAGCGCGGGCCGCGCCGACCGGAGGTAGTCGACGAGAGCGCCGAGCGCAGGCACGCCGAAAGGCACGGTGCGCTGCTTCGCCCCCTTGCCCGTGACGACCATGGTGAGCCGATCGAGATCGAGGTCTTCCGTGTCGAGCCCGACCAGCTCGGAGACGCGCACGCCGCTGGCATAGAGCAACTCGAGGATGGCCCGGTCGCGAACCTCCCTCGGCTCTCCCGACTCAGCGCGCTGCGCCGCCCGTGCCAGCAGTTCGTTCATCTGATCCTGCGCGACGACACGCGGCAGATGCTTCCCCAGCTTCGGTGAGGTGAGCCGCACGCCCGGGTCTGCGGCGAGCAGCCCGGTGCGGGCCGCCCATGCTGTGAAGCTGCGGGCGGCTGCGCTGCGCCTCGCGAGGGTCGCCGCGGAGAGCTTCGACTCCGACCCTTGCCACTGCCACGCGCGCAGCGTCTCGAGATCGAGCTCGGCGAGTTCGACGACCCCCGCGGATTCCGCGAACCGCTGCAACCCGGTGAGGTCGGCACGATACGACCTGATCGTCGCGTCGGACAAGCCGCGCTCGAAGCGCGCGTGCTCCAGGAAGCGCAGGGCGGCATCCGAGAGGAGCATGTCTCCAGGATGCCTCGCCCTCACCCCTTCCGCGGCACCGACACCCAGCCCTTCTCGGACTTGCGGACAGCGCCGTCGAGCAGCAGGACCCCAAGCAGGCTCGCGACTTCGGCCTCACCGATACCGCTCTTCCGCGCCACATCGGTGATCGAGCGGGCCGCCCGCCCATGCAAGGCGGTCAACACGCGCCCGTAACGAGGGTCCTCGGGGTCGGCGAGCGGCTCGGGCTCCGGTGCGTTCCCGCGGACGAGCCGCACGACATCATCGACGCTCGCGACCAGTTCGGCGCGCTCCGCCCTGACGAGTTCGTGACAGCCCACAGAGGACGGACTCGTGATCGGGCCGGGCACGGCGCCGATCGGCCTGCCCAGGTCGGACGCGTGATTGGCGGTGTTGATCGACCCCGAGCGCGAGCCCGCCTCGACCACGACCACCGCGCTCGCCACGGCGGCGATCAGGCGGTTGCGGGAGAGGAATCGGAATGGCGTGGGCGGGGTGCCGAACGGGACCTCGGCCAGGACCAGCCCATCGCGCGCGACGCGCGCGATCAGCTCGCTGTTGCCGATCGGGTAGAAGCTGTTGAGGCCACCGGCCATGATCGCGATCGTGCGGCCCTTGGCCGCGAGCGCCGCCCGATGCGAACTCGCGTCCACGCCATAGGCGCCGCCGGAGACCACCGTCCAGTCGCGCCCGGCCAGCCCGGCGGCGAGCTCGGTCGCCACATGGTTGCCGTACGCCGTCGCGGCACGCGTGCCCACCATCGCGACGGACGACTCGAAGTCCCCCAGCAACTGGACGTCCCCGAGGGCCCAGAGCACGAGCGGGGCGTGATCGCCGAGATCGTCAAGACCTCGAGACCATTGCGGGTCACCCGGTACGAGCAGCTCGGCGCCAGAGGCCGCCGCCATCGCGAGCACCGAGTCGATGAGCTTCTGGTCCATCCGCGGCTGCCAGCGCAGAAAGCCGGCGCGCACGCCGGCGATCGGCTCGATCCCGCGTTCCCGGTAGGCCGCGTGCACAGCGTGCTGCGCCGCCGTCGCCGCGCTGCGCAGCTCGGTCGGCGAGGCGAACGGCCCGGGACGGTACAGCAGCTCGAGTGCCGTCGCCGCTCCGAGATCGCCGACGAGCCGCCCGACGACGCCGTCCCCGGGCTCCGCGAGGATGCTCCAGATCACCCGCCCCGTGAGCTCGGCGTCGTCACCCGGCCGGCCCGGCCTCAGCCTCTCCCAGAGTTCGGCGCGCTCACGTGCGGACATTCCGGTGATCCGGCTCATGCGAAACTCCCTTCTCGCAACGCCAGCGCCGCGCCGACGTGCTCCGCCTTCGGCGACGTCGCTCCGTCGAGATCCGCCAGCGTCCAGGCGACACGCAGCACGCGCACGTACCCCCGCATGGTCATCGCGTGCGACTGATAGTGCCGCTCGAGCGATGTCGTGATGGCCTTCGGCAGCCGGCCGGGCCCGTCCGTGAGCCACGTGCTCGGAACGCGCCCGTTGAGCACCCACGGCAGCCCGGCGAATCTCTCCTTCGCGGCGCCGCGCGCCTCCACGACGAGCCGGCGTGCCTGCTCGGTCGTACGGCGCGACGCCTCGCCCGCCGCGAGCAGTTGCGCCGGAGCCAGCCGCTTGACAGTCAGCTGGAGGTCGATCCGGTCCATGAGCGGCCCGGAGAGGCGATTCAGATACGCGCGCCGCCGGCCGGGCCCGCAGGTGCAATCAGCTGACGCACCCAGGCCGTACAGCCCGCACGGGCAGGGGTTCGCCGCCAGCACCAGCTGGAACTCCGCGGGGAAATCCGCCTGCTGATTCGCCCTGCTGATCGTCACGACACCGGATTCCAGGGGCTGCCGCAGCGCGTCGAGCGCCTTCGGCTGGAACTCGGGCGCCTCGTCGAGGAAGAGCACACCGTGCGTCGCCCGCACCGCGGCCCCCGGCCGGATGCGTGCACTGCCGCCGCCCACGAGCGCCGCTGCCGATGCCGTGTGATGAGGCGACTCGTAGGGCGGGCGCCTGACGAGTTCGCTCACGGACCCGAGCTCGGTGAGCGAGCGGATCGATGTCGCCTCGAGCGCGGCATGCTCGTCGAGGTCGGGCAGCAGCCCGGGCAGCCGCTCGGCGAGCATCGTCTTGCCCGCCCCGGGCGGCCCGAGGAAATACAGGTGGTGTCCGCCCGCGGCCGCGACGACCAGCGCGTGCACGGCCTCGGTGTTCCCGATCACGTCGGCCAGGTCGAGGTCATCGACCGCGCGCACGGCCGGCGCCGCCGAGAGGACCGGTTCGACGGCCACCGGGGCGAAGTCGCCGCCATGCCGGATCGCGGCCTCGCGCAGCGAGGAGACGGGGACCACCTCGACGCCGGGAACGAGCCGCGCCTCCGCGACGTTGCCGATCGGCACCATCACCCGCCGCGCGCCGGCCGCAACCGCCGCATGCACCGCCGGGAGTATGCCCAGCACGGGCCGCACGCGCCCGTCGAGCCCGAGCTCGCCGAGATGAACCGTCGCGGCGATGGAGCGCGCCGATACTGTGCCCGACGCGGCCATCGCCGCGAGCGCGATGCCGAGGTCGAACACCGAGCCGTGCTTGGGAAGCGTCGCGGGCGAGAGGTTCGCGGTCACCCGGCTCTGTGCCAGCGAGCACCCCGAGTTCGATGCGGCGGCGAGTACGCGGTGCGCCGCCTCGGCCAGCGAGGTGTCGGGCAAACCGATGAGCTTGAACATCGGCAGGCCGGCGGCGATCGAGACCTCCACGTCGACCAGCGAACCCCGCAGCCCCTGCAGCGCGACGGAGAGAGTGCGCGCGACGCCCATCAGCCCACCCCGCGCAGATGTTCGATGCGCGCCGGCCCGTCGAGCCCGCCGATCACCGCGATCACGTCGAGGCGCACCCGGCCGCGCACGCGCTCGGCGTGAGCGCACCACTCCCCCGCGAGCCGCCTCAGCGCACGCAGCTTCCGCGGTGTGATCGCCTCGAACGGATGCCCGAAGGTGAGCGCGGAGCGGGTCTTGACCTCGACGAATACCGTCGTATCGTCGCGTTCCGCGATGATGTCGAGCTCGCCGCGGGTACCGCGCCAGTTCCGGTCGACGATCAGGTAGCCGCCCGCCTCGAGGAACCGCGCGGCGAGTTGCTCGCCGCTTCTGCCGAGCACGTCTTTCTCTGCCATGCCACGAGCGTGGCCGAGGCATCCGTTGCTCTATGCAACGATCAGGGCGAGACTGGCACTCTTCGGCGCCAAACGCGCCTGTGGACGCAGAGTGCCGCGCTACTCGTCGAGCGCGAGCTCCTTCGGAAGCTCGAACTCCTTCGAGGACAGCTCCTCGATGTTGACGTCCTTGAAGGTCAGCACACGCACCGACTTCACGAAGCGGTCGGCGCGGTACACGTCCCAGACCCACACGTCGTGCATCGTGAGCTCGAAATAGAAGTCGTGCTCGGTGTCACGGCGCACGAACTCGACCTCGTTCGCCAGGTAGAACCGGCGCTCGGTCTCGATCACGTACTTGAACTGACTCACGACATCGCGATACTCGCGGTACAGAGCAAGCTCGACCTCGCGGTCGTAGTCGTCGAATTCGTCCTCGTCCATCGTGGACTCAGTCTATGGCCGCGCGCCCCGGGAAGAGGGCTCAGTGCAGCCAGGTGCGGCGGTGGTGATCGCACGGCCCGAACTCGGCGATCGCCGCCAGATGCGCGGGCGCGGCATACCCCTTGTTCGACACCCACTCGTACGCCGGGAAGGTGTCGTGCAGCCCGATCATGAGCCGGTCGCGGTGCACCTTGGCGATCACCGAGGCGGCGGCCACCGATGCACAGCTCATGTCTGCCTTGATGCGGGTCGTGACCGGCATGCGCGTCTCGAGCACCGGGTTCAGATAGTCGTGATTACCGTCGAGGAGAACGGATGCCTCGTCGACCGCCACCCCCGCGGCGTGCAGCGCCTCGAGCGCACGCCATCCGGCGAGTCCGAGAGCGGCGATGATGCCGTGCTCGTCGATCTCGGCGGGCGTCGCCTCGCCGACGGCGGTGTACAGCCCCCAGGCAGCGCACAAGGGCGCGAGCTCCTCACGCACCGGCTCGGCGAGCAGCTTCGAGTCGCGCAGCCGCTCGGGGTGCGGCGGCATGGCGGCGTCGACGACGACCATGCCGACGGCAACGGGGCCCGCGAGCGCACCGCGGCCGACCTCGTCGACGCCGATCACGAACCGCGATCCCGCGGCGAGCAGCTCGCGCTCAAACTCGAGCGTGGGCGCGGCTGAGGCGACAGGCGTCACCGGTCGTCCTTGTCGACGCCGCGGAACACGTCGGGGTAGTTCGAGAGCCACGACCAGCGCGAGACCGGCCAGCTGATCACGAAGGCGCGCCCGACGACGTCCTTCTCGGGGACGAAGCCCTTGCTGGGCAGGTTCTGGTGCGCGCTCGAGTCGGCGGAGTCGTGCCGGTTGTCACCGAGCACCCAGAGCTTCCCGGGCGGCACGGTGACGTCGAACGGCGCACCCGCCGCCTGATCGCCCGGCTGCACGGTCGTGTACGGCTCCTTGATGGGCGTGCCGTTCACCGTGATCTGGTTGAGAGTGTTGCAGCAGACCACGTGGTCGCCCGGGACCCCGATGACGCGCTTCACGAGATGGTTGTCGCTGTCGGCGGTGCCGAGCCCGATGAAGGTGAAGAAGTCGCTGAGCCCGCGCGCGATGGGATTGCTCGGCTCCGGCGCCTGGATGTTCTCGCCGGGGCCCAGCCAGCCACCCGGGTCGGTGAAGACCACGATGTCGCCGCGGTGCACGGGCAGCAGCTTCGGCTCGAGCTCGTTCACGATGATGCGGTCGTTGACCATCAGCGTGTCCTCCATCGACGCCGACGGAATGTAGAACGAGCGGATCAGGAAGGTCTTGATGAGGAACGAGACGAGGAGCGCGACGATGAAGATGACGACGATGTCGCGGATGAAGAGCCAGACGGCGCGGCCTTTGCTCCGGTTCCCGGAACCCTGCCGCCCCCTGGTCGCCGGCTGGTCCGTCGTGCTGTCTGTCATCTCGCCCTTGTCTTGGGGCTTCAACGAGCAGAGCCCCCGGGCCAGTTTAGGGGCTCGGGGGCTCTGTTCACGCTGAGGCAGAAGCGGCGCCTACGCGTCGCGCTTTTCCTTGATCTTGGCCTTCTTGCCGCGCAGCTCGCGCAGGTAGTAGAGCTTCGCACGGCGGACGTCACCGCGGGTGACGACCTCGATCTTGTCGATGATCGGCGAGTGCACCGGGAAGGTGCGCTCGACGCCGACCTGGAAGCTCACCTTGCGGACCGTGAAGGTCTCGCGCACGCCGTGGCCGGAGCGGCCGATGACGACGCCCTGGAAGACCTGGACACGCGAGCGGTTGCCTTCGACGATGTTCACGTGCACCTTGACGGTGTCGCCGGGGCGGAAGTCGGGGATGTCGGACTTGAGGCTGGCGGCATCCACCTGGTCGAGGATGTGCATGAGACTGTCGCTCTCTGCGGCCGCCACAGGTCGACCGCGTGTCGTGGTGAAGAAAAGAAAGGTGCCGCCGGTGTCTTTTCGACAACAGAGTGCGCTCCCCTGTGGCAGGGCCGCGTGCGGCACAAACATCCATTCTGCCAGAGGCGGGCAGTGCGGCCAAATCAGTCCGCGAGCAGGTCAGGGCGCACCCGGCGCGTGCGCTCGAGCTGCTGCTCGCGCCGCCACGCCGCGATCGCACCATGGTTGCCGGAGAGCAGCACCGGCGGCACCGCACGCCCCCGCCACTCGGCCGGCTTGGTGTAGCTCGGGTACTCGAGCAGGCCGTTCTCGTGACTCTCCTCGACGAGCGACTCCGGGTTCCCGACCACACCGGGGATCAGCCGCCCGATCGCCTCGATCATCGCCATCACGGCGACCTCGCCGCCGTTCAGCACGTAGTCGCCCATGCTGACGAGCTTGACCCGGGCGCGGTCGGCGGCCTCGTCGAAGACGCGCTGGTCGATGCCCTCGTAGCGGCCGCAGCCGAACACGAGATGCTGCTCGTCGGCCAGTGCTCGCGCGGTGGCCTGAGTGAACACCTCGCCGGCGGGCGAGGGGAAGATGACGAGCGGGTCCGAGCCGTCGGCCACGAGCTCGTCGAGCGCCTCGCCCCACGGCTCGGGCTTCATCACCATGCCGGCTCCCCCGCCGTACGGCGTGTCGTCGACGGTGCGGTGGCGGTCGTGCGTGTAGTCGCGCAGATCGTGCACCCCGAGGTCGATCAGACCGGTCGACTTCGCCTTGCCGAGCAACGAGATGTCGAGCGCATCGAAGAACGTCGGGAAGATCGTGACGATGTCGATGCGCATGCAGCGATTTTACGGATGCCCGACCTGGGCCAGCTGCATGGCGCCCGCGCGGTACCTCGCGAGCACCAGGTCGACGAGAGCCTGCGGTGGACGTCTTCCCGGCATCATGAGGGGGCCGGCGATGACATCGCCGCCCACCTCGGCGATCGCGTCGGCGAAGCCCCCCGGCGAGAGCAGGAAGGTCGAGACCGCGACCCGGCTGCCGGGGTGCAGCCGGCGCATCGTGTCGACCGCTCCCGACAGGCGCGGAACCGCCGCGGTGAGGAATCCGACGGTGACATAGCGCTCGAGCAGGTGGGCGAGCCTGCGGCCCACATCGACGCTCTCGCGCACCACGTGGTGATCGCTGGAACCCACGGCGGCCATGACGATCACGTCGTCAGGGCCCAGACCGCTGTGCAGCAGGCGGTAGGCGAGGAGCTCGACGATGGCGTCGTCACCGCCGAGCGCCGGGGCGAGAGTCGCGGGCCGCGGCGGCTCGGCGCCGAGCTCGCGCTCCAGGTCGCCGTGCAGATGGCTGCCCGGCGCCAGCATCAGCGGCACGGCGACGACGGGCTCGTCGTCGTCGAACTCGGTCGACAGCACGCCCCCGAGCTCGGGCTGGTGCACATCGATCAGCGCGGGCACCACGCGCACCTCGGGTGCCGCACGGCGCACGGCGGTGAGGAGCAGCTCCAACGTGCCGTCGTCGGTCACATCGCTCGAGCCCTCGACGACCGCGAGCAGGGCCGGCACCGTCATGGCTCGAACGTATGAGAGGCGTGTTTCGGGCAGGTGCACTCGGATGTTTCCGAGCGGTGAAAGGCGGCTCTCAGCCCTCGGTGTCGGCAGGCTCCTCAGCGGATGCGAGCGGCTGCTCGCCGTCCTCCTCAGGGAGCTCCTCGAAGAGCCCGGCGGGCGGGGTCACCGTCAGCGTTCCCGTCTCGATGTCGACGGCCGGGACGATAGCGGCCACGAACGGGACGAGCACCTCGCCGGCATCCGTCTCGATCGCGAGCAGGTCCTGTGCGGGCAGATGATCGACGCGGGCGACCTTTCCGACAGGCACGCCGTCGCGCAACGCGGTGAGGCCGACGAGCTGGTGGTCGTACCACGCGTCGTCCTCAGGAGCCTCGTCGGTGTCGGCGTCGACCCAGAGGATGGCCTTGATGAGCGTCTCGGCCTCTGTGCGGTCGTCGACGCCGACAAAGAAGCCGACGGGGTGGCCGTTGTACCAGCGCAGCTCGCGCAGTTCGAGGGTCTTGCCGTGCCACTTCGATGTGGTCGGGACCTGGAGCGAGAACACGGCGCCCGGCACGAAGCGCCGCTCGGGGTCATCGGTGTACAGCTCGAGCTTGATCGCGCCCTTGAGGCCGTGGGCCTTGGTGAGGCGCCCGACGCGCAGCTGCGTTCCGGAGTTCTTGGGGGCGGCCACCATCAGCGGTCGGTGTCGACGATGTCGACGCGGACCCGCTCGCCCTGTGCGAGGGCGTTCACGACGGTGCGCAGGCTGCTGACGGTATGACCGCTGCGGCCGATGACGCGGCCGAGGTCCTCGGGGTTCACGCGAACCTCGAGGACCTCGCCACGCGGTGAGCTCTTCTGCGCGACCTCAACGTCGTCGGGGTGTTCGACGATCCCCTTGACGAGGTGGGTGACAGCGGAATCGAGCATCGTGTGTGAACCTGCTTACTCAGCGGCCTCGGCGGGAGCCTCGGTCTCCTCGGCGGGTGCCTCTGCCTCTGCGGCGGGCTCCTCGGCCTTGGCCGGGGTCTCGGTCTTCGGCTTGAGGACCGGCTTCTTCTTCTCGTCGGCGACGAAGGCGGCCTTGGCCTCGGCCACCTGGACCTTGGACTCGGTGTCCTTCTCGCCCTTGAACTTCGCCCAGTCGCCGGTGAGCTTCAGCAGCGCGGCGACCTGCTCGGACGGCTGTGCGCCGACGCCGAGCCAGTACTGCGCACGGTCGGAGTCGATCTCGATGACCGAGGGGTGCTCGGTGGGGTGGTACTTGCCGATCTCCTCGATCACGCGACCGTCGCGCTTGGTGCGCGAGTCGGCGACGACGACACGGTAGTAGGGGGCACGGATCTTGCCGAGGCGCTTGAGGCGGATCTTGACAGCCACAGTTCTCCTGTTGGATTCAGAGTGTGAAAGCGAACTGACTGCGCGGGCTGTGGGGTGCACACCCGCGCAGGAGGTCTGATGGAGGCTTCACGCGTTCGGATAGAGGGTCGGAACGCACGAAACCGACATTCCATTCTGCCAGATGATCGGGCAGGTGGACTAATCGGCGAGCAGCCGCGCGGCGGCGATGCCCTCGCTCGTCGCGCGCACGGCATCGACGGACCGCGCGTCGCGCGCGCCGCCGACGATCTCATGACGGATGCCTGCGGCGGCGAGCGCCTCCGAGAGGGTCTCGTGCGGCTCCTGCCCGGCGCAGACGACGACGGTCTCGCCCGGGATGAGCTCGACCGTGCCGTCCTCGTGCACGACCTCCACCCCCTCAGGCGTGATGCGGCGGTAGTCGATGCCGGCGAGCATCCGCACGCCCGCGTGCTGCAGCGCACCGACGTTGACCCAGCGGCTCGTGATGCCGACGCCCTGGCCGAACTTGCCCGCCCGGCGCAGCACCGTCACCTGGCGGCCCGGCCGCGGCTGCTGCAGCGCCCGGGTGGGGCGGGAGCGGGCGAACTCGGCCGAGCCGTCGAGCCCGAACCGCTCTTCGAAGACGCGGGCGCGGGTCCTCTCATCGTGCGACTCGACGAGGAAGGCGGCGAGGTCGACGCCGATGCCGCCCCCGCCGATGATCGCGACGGTACCGGCCGGCACGCCCTGGCGGATCGCCTGCTCGTAGCTCAGCACGTGCGCCAGCTGCGCGCCTTCGATGTCGACGACGCGCGGGGTGACGCCGGAAGCGACGACGACGCCGTCGAAGCCGGTGAGGCTCGCGGCATCCGCCCGCTCCCCCAGCCGCACCTCGGCGCCGGCTGCGGCGAGCCGCTTGGCCGCGGAGCGCACGGTGAGCTGGTAGTCCTCTTTGCCGGGCACCCGCGCGGCGAGGCCGAACTGGCCGCCGAGCTCCTTGCGCGCTTCGAAGACCGTGACCGCGTGGCCGCGCCGCGCCAGGTCGTCGGCCGCTGCGAGTCCCGCGGGGCCGCCGCCGACGACCGCCACGCGCTTGCGCGCGTTCGTGACGCCGAGGGGGAACTCGGTCTCGCGGCCGGCGCGCGGGTTCACGAGGCAGCTGATCTCCCGAAAGACCAGCGAGCGGTCGATGCAGGCCTGATCGCAGCCGATGCACGCGTTGATGAGGGCGAAGTCGCCCGACAGCGAGCGGTTCACGATCTCGGGATCGGCGAGGAACGGGCGCGCGAGCGCGACCGCGTCGACGTGCCCGCGGGCGAGGATCGCCTCCGCATCGCGCAGCTCGGTGACCCGGTTGCTGCCGATCACGGGCAGCTCGGGGTGGCGCGCGTGCACGGCATCGGCGAGCCGCTCGCCATAGGCGATCCAGGCGGCATGGGGCACGGATGCCTGCACCGTCGGCACCGTGGACTCGTGCCACCCGACGCCCATGCTCAGGGCATCGACCCCGGCGTCGGCGAGCGCCAGGGCGAAGGCGTCGACCTCGGCCTCGGTCGTCGAGCCCGGCATCAGGTCGGTCGCCGAGATGCGCACCGAGACCGGGAAATCCGGCCCGACGGCGGCGCGGACGGCGTCGAAGACCGCGAGCGGGAAGCGCATGCGCGCCGTGCTGTCACCGCCCCACTCGTCGGTGCGCTGGTTCGTGAGCGGCGAGAGGAATTGGTTGAGCAGGTATCCCTCGCTCGCCATCAGCTCGACGGCGTCGAAGCCCGCCTCGCGCGCGGCGGCAGCCGCGGCCGCGAAGTCGGCGATGGTGCGCTCGATGTCGGCTCCTGTGAGCTCGCGCGGCACGAGGCCGCGGGCGGCACGCCACGGCACGGGGCTCGGGGCGACGGCCCACTCCCCCACGGCGTAGCGACCCGCGTGGAACAGCTGCGCCGAGAGGAAGCCGCCCGCGTCATGCACGGCGGCGGTCGCCGTGCGGTAGGCGGCGATGGTCGCGGCATCCGTCATCACAACGTAGTCGGGACCCCCGCGCGCCTCCTCGTTGA
This sequence comes from Gryllotalpicola koreensis, assembly GCF_039538185.1. NCBI lineage: Bacteria > Bacillati > Actinomycetota > Actinomycetes > Micrococcales > Microbacteriaceae > Gryllotalpicola > Gryllotalpicola koreensis. The sequence goes on along the minus strand of NZ_BAABBW010000002.1, from coordinate 24,398 downwards.
CGGAGATGCCGCCCGTGATCGCGAGCGCCGCGCCGCCTTCGACGCGTTCGCGGTAGAACGCGGCGAGGGCCGCTCCCCCGTCGCCGCGCGGCTCAAGGCCCGTGTGCATGCTGCCCATCACCACGCGGTGAGGCAGCTCCAGCGGGCCGAGGCGCCAGGGGCGCGTGAGGAGCGGCAGGTCCACTTACTCTCCGAAGACGGAGGCGTGGAGGTCGCCGGTGGTGTCCGACCAGAACGGCGGGGCGATGATCGTGAGACCGCCGTCGACGGTGAGCACCTGGCCCGTGATGTAGCCGGCCTTGTCCGACAGCAGGAACTGCGCGGCATCCGCCATGTCGTCGGCCTTCGCGGCACGTTGCAGCGGCAGCTTCGAGATGACCGAGTCCATCGGCGCCATGCCCGGCACCTTGTTGTAGAAGTAGTCGAGCGAGTCGGTGTCGATGAGACCGCCGTTGACCGCGTTGACCGTGATGTTCTTCGGGCCGAACTCGGCGGCCATGTACTTCATGTACTGCTCGGCCATCGCCTTCGAGGCGCCGAGCGCCGCGTAGGTCGGGAAGGCGCGCAAGGACCCGTAGCTCGAGATGTACAGGATGCGGCCACCGTGCGGCATCCGCTTCACGGCCTGCTGCGCACCGAGCACGAAGCTGCGCGCGTTCATCGCGTAGCTGCGGTCGATGTGGTGCACCTTCATCTCGGTGATCGGCTTGAACGCCGCCGCGGCTGCGTTCGCGACGAACGCGTTGATGTGGTCGTATGCCGCGTCGACGCCGGCGAACAGCGCCTCGATGCCCTCGGGCACCTCGATGTCGGCCTGCACGGTCACGCCGTCGCCGCCCGCGGCGCGCACCGCGGCGAGCGACTCCTCAGCGAGGTCGGCGTTCTTCTTGTAGTTGATGACGACGTGCGCGCCCTCGGCGCCGAGCTTCTCGGCGAGCAGGCGGCCGATGCCGCGGCTCGCGCCGGTGATGACGACGACGCGGGGGCTCTCAGGTGCTACCAATTCAGGATTCCTTCCGTGTTCGCCTCGCCGGTGATGGCGGCGCGGGCCACGACCAGCTTCTGGATCTCGTTCGTGCCCTCTTCGAAGCGCTGGGCGCGCGCGTCGCGGTAGACGCGCTCAATGGCGTTCTTCTTCCAGTAGCCGCGACCGCCGAAGACCTGCAGCGCGTTGTCGGTCACCGTGGCGAGCATCTCGACGGCGATCATCTTGGCCGCGCTGGAGAGGGCGGATGCCTCGGGCGCGCCCTGCTCGTAGGCGCGGGCCGCCTGGATGATGAGCGACTTCGCGGCGGCGATCCGCCCGAAGTTCTCGGCGATGTAGAACTGGATCACCTGACGCTGCGCGAGCGGCTTGCCGAAGGTGACGCGCTCCTTCGAGAACGCGATGGCGAGCTCCTGAGCGCGCTCGGCGAGGCCGACGGCGCTCATCGCGACCGAGACGCGGCTCGGCAGCAGGAAGCCGCCGAGGGCGACCTCGAGGCCCTGGCCCTCGTCGCCGAGGCGGTACTTCGCCGGAATCCGCACCTCGTGGAACTTGAGGATCGCATGGTCGGTGCCGCGCACGCCCATCGTGTCGGAGTCGTCGATCACCTCGGCGCCCGGCAGCCGGTTCGGCATGGCGAACGCGACGGTGCCGTCGTTGCCCGTCGAACCCTCGAGGCGGGCCGCGATGAGCAGGTAGTCGGCCTTCACGCCGAAGGTGATGAGGTGCTTCACGCCGTTCATGACGTACTCGTCGCCCTCGCGGCGCACCGTCGTCGTGATGTCGGCACCCGTGCCGTTGTCGGGCTCGGTGAGCGTGAACGCGACCAGCTTGTCGCCCGCCACCGAGGGCTTCACGACCTCCTCCAGCAGCTCGGGGCTGGCATACGGGGCCATCGCGCGCCAGGTGCCGTTGATGACGTGCACGAGCATGCGGATCGAGCCGTGCGACTTCGAGATCTGCTCGAGCAGCTCGAGATAGCGGCTGAACGGGATGCCGCGGCCGCCCAACTCGGCGGGGGCGGCGAGGCTCAGCCAGCCGCGACTCTTCAGCTCCGCGAACAGCTCGGCCGGGACATCCCCGGTCTCTTCGATCGTGTTCGCCCACTCTTCGCCGGGACCCTGCACCCATGCAGTGATCTCAGCCTTGAGCGCGGCGAACTCCGCGTCGTCGAATTCAGCGACAGCCACTTACTTGCCTTCCTGGTTTGCGACGAGGGCGGCAGCCTGCTCGCGCAGCACGTTCTTCTGGATCTTGCCGACCGCGTTGCGCGGCAGCTCGTCGAGGTACTCGAGGCGCTCTGGCCAGTAGTACTTCGAGACGCCGTGGGTGTTGAGGTACTCCTGCATGGCGGCGAACTCGAGCTTGGCACCCGCCTTGGCGTTCACGACGAAGGCGCACGCACGCTCGCCAAGACGCGGGTCGGGCATCGCGACGATCGCGACGTCGGCGACCAGCGGGTGCTGGTAGAGCAGGTTCTCGATCTCGACGACCGGGATCTTCTCGCCGCCGCGGTTGATGACGTCTTTCACGCGGCCTGTGATGTGCAGGTAGCCGGCCTCGTCGATGTAGGCGAGGTCGCCGGTCTTGTACCAGCCGTCCTCGGTGAACACGTCGGCGGTGAGGTCGGGGCGCTCGAGATAGCCGCCGAACAGCGTCGGCGAGAAGAACTCGTAGTTGCCCTCGGTGCCGACCGGCACTTCGACGCCCTCGTCGTCGGTGATGCGCAGGGTGACGCCGTCGAGCGCGCGCCCATCGGTGCCCCACATGCTCTCGGGCGTATCGCCCGGGCCCGACAGGGTGGCGAGGCAGGTTTCGGTCGTGCCGAAGGCGCCGAGCACGGCGGTGTCGAGCACGGTCGTCGCGCGGCCCGCGAGCTCGCGCGGCACCGCCGCGCCGGTCGCCACGAAGATGCGCAGGGCCTTGGGGCTAGGCGCACCGCCCTCGACGAGCGCGACGAGGTCGGTGAGGAACGGGGTCGCCGCCTGCACGAAGCTCGCCTTCGCCTGGCCGAATGCCTGGTCGAGCGCGACCTGGCCGTCCCACACGGGCTGGATGACGGATGCCACGCCGAGGCGCCACGCGAGCAGCATGCCGTAGAGGAAGCCGGTCTGGTGCGCGAGCGGGCTCGGGATGAAGACGCGGTCCTCGGCGGTCAGGCCCGAGCGCTGCACGTGCAGCGCGGTCGCGAGCCCGAGCGTGCGGTACGGGTGCTGGACGCCCTTCGGCTCGCCCGTGGTGCCTGAGGTGAACAGCAGCTGGCAGACGTCGTCGGCCTCCGGCATCCGATCGGCGATCGCGCCGAGATCGGGTTCGACGGAGCCGAGCGCGTTCTCGTAGTAGCGCCACGTCCACGACGCGGCCTCTGCGCGCGCGACCGCTTCTTCGGGGATCGGCGGGATGCTGACGGACTCACCGCCGTCCCGGTTCTCAGCCTGCAGCACGATGACGTGCTCGAGATGGAGCTTGCGGCCCTGCTGGCGGGCCTCGTCGGCGACCGCCACGAGCTCGACGGGGGCGTGCCGCTTGCGGAACAGGTTCGGCAGGAACAGCACGCGGGCGCGCGAACGCGACAGGGTCATGGCGACCTCGCGCGGGCCGAACACCGGCATGATCGGGGTCACCACGGCGCCGATCTGCATGGCGCCGAGCGAGATCGCGACGAACTCGCTCCAGTTCGGCAGCTGAACGCCGACCGACTCGCCCTTCTCGACGCCGAGCTCGAGCAGCAGCTGCGAGACCTTGTCGGCCTCGGCCTGCAGCTGGCCCCACGTCGTCGTGACCGGATGGCTGTTGCCGACCTCGATGACCGCGGCCTCGTCGGCCTTGGTCTGCGCGTATTCGCGCACGGCGATCGGCAGCACCAGCGGCTCGGCCGAGACGGGGGCGGATGCCTGGGTCTGCGTCTCCTCGTCGTCCTCGCCCTTCGACGGGGCGTCCACGTCGATGTCGAGGCCGATGGAGGTCATCGCCTCGAGGAAGGTCGGGTACGAGATGCGGTAGGCGCGCGGGTAGGTGAGGCTCGTCTCGCCGTCCGACTTCGTGCCCGCGATCGCGAGCGACATCAACACGCGGTGGTCGTTGAAGCTGGAGAGCTTCGCTCCCGTGCCGCGCCGGCCCGCGGTTCCGTTGATGTGCAGCTCGGTCGGCTCCTGCGTGGCGTCGCCGCCCATCTTGTTGAGCTGCAGCATGGCCGCAACGCGGTCCGACTCCTTGAGGCGCACGTGCCCGACGTTACGCAGATGACTCGTGCCCTCGGCGAAGTTCGCCATCACCGAGAGGATCGGCAGCAGGTCGGGGATCGGCGTCGCATCGATGTCGAAGGGCTTCAGGGTGAGGCCGTCATGGCGGATGCGCACCCAGCCGGTCTCCTCGTCGACGACCATGGGCACGCCCATCGAGGCCGCGATGTCGAGGAACTCTGCCTCGGGGTGGTCGACCTCGGCGGTCGTCGCGGCGGGCAGGCCGCGGAAGAGGACGTCGGAAGGGTGCAGCGCCGCCGCCGCGATGCCGAAGGCGGCGGAGCCGATGTCGGCAGGGATCGTGTAGTCCGCGGCGGTACCGGTCTGGTTCGCCGGCACGGTGTAGCTCAGCCAGTCCTCGCTGACCTCGACCTGGAATCCCCAGTGCCGCATCATGCGCACTGTCAGGTCGACGTACGGCTGCTCGTTGAGCTGGCCGCCCGTGATGTGGATCGTGGTGTCGGTCTCGGCGAACATCGCGGTGAGCAGCAGACCCGAGACCCACTGCGAGAGCGTGCCGGCGATGTGCACGTCGCCGCCCCTGGGGCGCTTCGGCTGCACGGTGATCGGCGGGCAGTCGTTGGTCGACTCGAGCTCGAGGCCCATCTCGGTGAGGGCGCTGAGCAGCGCCTTGATCGGGCGGCGGCGGAAGTACTTCATGCCCGTGACCGTCGTGGGTCGGTCGGAGAGCGACATGAGGCCCGTGATGAAGTAAAGGGTCGTGCCCGAGGAGCCGACGTTGAGCAGGCCGTCCTCACCGCGCGAGCCGCGCTCGTTGACCGGGGCGCCGTGGAAGCGGCCACCCGTTCCGGTGACGGTGTAGCCGGCATCCGTGATCTCGATCTTGGCGCCGAGGGCCCGCAGCACGCTCACGGTCCACTCGACCTGCCTGGTCGTCGAGACCCCCGTGATCACGCTCGTGCCCTCGGCCAGAGCGGCCAGCACCAGCGCGCGGTGCGCATGGTATTTGGAGACCGGGATCTCCAGCGTGCCTTCGAGTTTGTGTGTGGTTCCTCTAGAGATCAACTGCACAGTGCCACGCTACCGGCGAACGGATGCCCCTGTTGGCATGCCTTTCGTACAGATGCCGCAGCCACCTTTTGAGGTTTGGAACAGCCTATTTTCCGAACAGCTTCTGGATCTGGCTCAGGTCGGGCGCCTGCTGCTCGGGCTTCGCCCCGGGGCGGCCGAAGCTCGCGCCCGTCGACTCGCTCGCACCGCCCGGCTTGACGCCGGCAGCCAGAGCAGCGTTCTCGGCCGCACGCTTCGCGGGGTTGCCCGAGCGCGAGCCCTTCTTCGCCTGCTGCTTCCTCTTGCCGCCGCCGTAGCCCGCGCCCGGGATCGGGCCCATGCCCGGAACCTGCGGCACGCCGCCCTTCGCGACGGTCTTCATCATCTTGGAGGCCTGCTCGAAGCGGGTGACGAGCTGGTTCACGTCGGTGACCGTCATGCCGGAACCCTTGGCGATGCGCAGGCGGCGCGAGCCGTTCAGCAGCTTCGGCGTGCGGCGCTCGGCCGGCGTCATCGACTGGATGATCGCCTCGGTGCGCACGATCTCGCGCTCGTCGAAGTTGTCGAGCTGCTCGCGCATGCCGCCCGCGCCGGGCAGCATGCCGATCATCTTCTTGATCGAGCCCATGTTCCGCAGCTGCTGCATCTGCTTGAGGAAGTCGTCGAGCGTGAAGCTGTCGGTGGCGAACTTCTCCGCGACCTGGCGAGCCTCCTCCTCGTCGAAGGCCTGCTGCGCCTGCTCGATCAGGGTGAGGATGTCGCCGAGGTCGAGAATGCGGCTCGCCATGCGGTCGGGGTGGAAGGGCTCGAAGTCGTCGAGGCCCTCACCCGTCGAGGCGAACATGATGGGACGGCCGGTGACGGATGCCACGGAGAGCGCCGCGCCGCCGCGCGCGTCGCCGTCGAGCTTGGAGAGCACGACGCCCGTGAAGTCGACGCCGTCCTGGAATGCCTTCGCCGTCGCGACGGCGTCCTGGCCGATCATCGCGTCGATGACGAAGAGGACCTCGTCGGGGTTCGTCGCCTTCCGGATGTCGGCCGCCTGCTTCATCAGCTCGGCATCGACGCCGAGACGGCCGGCCGTGTCGATGATGACGGTGTCGAACTGGCGGCGGCGCGCCTCGTCGACCGCGTTCTTCGCGACCTTGACGGGGTCGCCCACGCCGTTGCCCGGCTCGGGGGCGAAGACCGTGACGCCGGCCTGCTCGCCGACGACCTGGAGCTGCGTGACGGCGTTGGGGCGCTGCAGGTCGGCCGCGACCAGCATCGGCGTGTGGCCGTCCTTCCTGAGCCACTTCGCGAGCTTGCCCGCGAGGGTCGTCTTACCGGCGCCTTGAAGGCCCGCGAGCATGATGATCGTCGGCGGGGTCTTCGCGAACTCGAGGCGGCGCTGCTGCCCGCCGAGGATCTCGATGAGCTCCTCGTTGACGATCTGCACGACCTGCTGCGCCGGGTTCAGCGCGCGGTTCACGTCGTCGGAGAGCGCGCGCTCGCGCACCGCGGCGGTGAACTTCTTGACGACATCGAGCGAGACGTCCGCCTCGAGCAGTGCGCGCCGGATCTCGCGGACCGTGCCGTCGACATCGCTCGCCGAGAGTTTGCCCTTGGTGCGGAGGTTCTTGAGGCTCTCGGTGAGCCGGTCGGAGAGTGAGCCGAAGATCGCCATGGTGGGTCAATTCTACGGTGGCGGCTTCCGACAGCCTGAACTTCCCCGAAGGGTGCGTTCGGGCAGCACTCCGGCGGCCGCGGGGACCACAACTGCACCCTCGGGTGCGTTTCGCTACTCGGGGACGTCCTCGACGTCCATGACGTCGCCGTCGGCGCCGAAGGAAACGACCAGCAGCTCGTCGGACTCGTCGGGGTCGATCGCGTAGTCGAAGGTCGCGAAGGCGTCGTCGCCTTCTGTGTGCTCGGGGTGGAGCACGACGCGCAGCAGCTGCAGCGACTTCAGCACGTCGATGGCGATGTCGCCCGAGTTGTCGACCATGAGGTCGAGCAGGGTCTGCAGATCTTCGCCCTTGTTGTCGACCTGGCGGTCGATGAAGGTGGTGGTGGCCGACTGGCGCTCGGAGAGCTCGGCGACGAGCGCTTCGCGGGCGCGGCCGTCGAAGGCTTCAAGGCCCTGCGCCATCGCCGCGGCGAGGTCGAGCGCGCTCTCGCTCACGAGGTCCTCGTCTTCAGCGGTCAGAACCAGGTCGACGAACTGGTCGCCGACCTCGAGGGCGTCGTCCCAGTAGAGGCCGCCGGTGCTCGTGGAATCCACGATCCCGAAGTAGTCGTGCTCTTTAGACATCCTGTTCACCCCACCAGCTGCTGCGCGAACACGTGCGGCGTGAAGCCGGTCAGGTCGCCGATGCCCTCACCCTGGCCGACGAGCTTGATCGGGATGCCCGTGCGCTCCTGCACGGCGAGCACGAAGCCGCCCTTCGCCGAGCCGTCGAGCTTCGTGAGCACAAGGCCGGTCACACCCGCGCTCTCGAGGAAGGCCTGCGCCTGCATGAGACCGTTCTGGCCCGTGGTCGCGTCGAGCACGAGCAGCACCTCGGCGATCGGCGCCTGCTTCTCGACGACGCGCTTGATCTTGCCGAGCTCATCCATGAGGCCGCCCTTCGTGTGCAGGCGGCCGGCGGTGTCGATGATCACGATCTCGACGCCGTTCCGCTTGGCGAAGTCGACGGTCTGATAGGCGACGGATGCCGGATCCTGGCCCTGCTGCTGCGGCTTCACGATCTGCACGCCGGCGCGCTCGGCCCAGGTGCCGAGCTGCTCGACGGCCGCCGCGCGGAAGGTGTCGGCCGCGCCGACCACGACCGAGCGGCCGTAATTGGTGAGGAACTTGGCGAACTTGCCGATCGTCGTGGTCTTGCCGACGCCGTTGACGCCGACGACGAGCACGACGGCGGGGCGCTCGGTCAGCTTGAGCGTCGTGTCGAACTTCGACAGCCGCTCCTCGAGCCCCTCGCGCAGCATCCGCTGCAGGTCCGCGTAGTCCTCCGTGCGGTATCTGGCCACCTTCTCTTTGAGCTCGGCGATGACGCTCTCGGTGATGTCGGGGCCGAAGTCGGCGCCGATCAGCGCCACCTCAAGCTCGTCCCAGGTGTCCTCGTCGATGACCCGCTTCTGCTGGCCGGTGAACAGATTGCGGAGCGCGCCGCCGAACGACCACGAGCGAGCTTCTGCCATACGGGCAAGTCTACTTAGGCGGCGGTGCCGACCCGCTGACCGACGACCGCGCTCACGCCGTCCTGTCGCATCGAGACGCCGTAGAGGGCGTCCGCGATCTCCATGGTGCGCTTCTGGTGTGTGATCACGATGAGCTGGCTCTCGGCGCGCAACTCCTCGAAGACCGTCAGCAGGCGGCCGAGGTTGGCGTCGTCAAGTGCTGCTTCGACCTCGTCCATGATGTAGAACGGGCTGGGCCGCGCTTTGAAGATCGCGACGAGGAAGGCCACGGCCGCGAGCGAGCGCTCGCCGCCCGAGAGCAGCGAGAGCCGCTCGATCTTCTTGCCGGCGGGCCGCACCGCGACCTCGATGCCGGTGGTCAGCAGGTTCTCGGGGTCGGTGAGCTGGATGCTGCCGGCACCGCCCGGGAAGAGGATCGGGAAGACTGCGGCGAAGGCGTTCTTGGTGTCCTCGAAGGCGGCCTGGAAGACCGTCTGCATCGTCGCGTCGAGCTCCTCGATGATCGTCATCAGGTCGCGGCGGGTGTTCTGCAGGTCGGTGAGCTGCTCAGTGAGGAACTGGTGGCGCTGCTCGAGCGCGGCGAACTCCTCGAGGGCCAGCGGATTCACCCGGCCGAGCTGGTCGAGCGAGCGCTGCGCCTTCTCGAGCCTGCGCTGCTGCTCGGCGCGGTCGAAGACGGTGGGCTCGCCGTCCTCCTCTTCCGCGGGGATCTCGACCTCGGGCCCATACTCGGCGATCAGCACCTCCTCGACGAGACCGAGCTCGCTGCCCGCCCGCTCGAGCAGGCTCGAGAGGTGCAGCTTCTTCTCGTAGATCTGCAGCTCGAGACCATGCACGTTCTCGCTCACCGACTGCAGGCGCTCGCGCAGTGCGGATTCCTCGCGGCGCAGCCCCGCGAGCTCCTCGTTCTGGCTGGCGCGCTCGCGCTCGGCGTTCGCGAGCTCGAGGCGCGCCTGGGCGAGTGAGCGGTCGATCGAGTCGAGCACGGCGGGCAGATCGGTCGCAACCGCCTGCGCGGCGTCGAGCTGATGCCGGCGGATGACGGCGCGCCGGGCGGCCTCCTCCGCGGCGGCGCGCTCGGCCTTCTGCCGCTGGGCGAGCTGCTCTGCGCGCTGCAGTTGCGCACGCACGCGCTCGCGGGCGGTCTCGACCGTAAGGCGCGCCTGCACCTCGGCCTCGCGGGCCTTCTCGACCTCGGCGTAGACGGAGTCGCGCTCGCTCACGTCGAGGATCGGGCGAGGCTTCGAGGCATGCGTCTCGTGCGCGCGCTTGGCGGATGCCGCGGCCTGCTCGGCCTCGGCCACCTTGCTCTGCGACTCGGCCATGCTGCGCTGGATGCGCTCGGACTCGGCGTTCGCCGCCTCGAGTTGTGCAGCGAGGCGGCTGGCCTTCTCTGTGTACTCCGCGAGCTGGGCGTCGTAGGCGCGCAGCTGGGTGAGGGCGGCGGCGGATGCCTGCTTCGCGCCCTGCAGCGTCTCGCGCTGCTCGTCGTGCTCGAGGCGCGCCTTCTCGATCGCGGACTCGAGCTCTTCGAGCCGCGCCACGGCGGCGTCGCGCTCGGCGAGCAGCCCGATGCGGCCGGCGCTCTCGCCCGACCCGCCGCGCCAGACGTACTCCGTGACCAGCTCGCCGGCCTTCGTGACCATCGTCACGGGGCCGCCGAGTTCAGCATCGGTCAGCTTCGGGCCCAGCTCGAGCGCCGCGTCGAGATCGTCGACGACCGCGGTGTAGGCGAGCACGCCGAGCACCCCGCCCGGCGCCGTGACGACCTCGCGGGCGGACAGGGCGCCCGGCAGCTTCGGCCAGCTGGGGTTCATCTCCGTCGCGGATGCGACGACCACGTCGATGCGGCCGAGCTCGTGCTGCGCCGCGTGCTCGAGCACGGCCTGTGCGTGCGCCCGCGTCTCGACCAGCACGGCGTCGGCGAGGGTGCCGAGAGCCGCCGCGACGGCCGCCTCATAGCCCGGCTTCACCTGCACGGCATCGGCGACGAGCCCGCGCACCCCGTCGAGACCTGCCTTCACCACGTCGGCCGAGCCTCCGCCGATGTCGAGCGCGCGGCCGAGCGCCCCGACCTGGCCGGTGAGCGCGTCGCGCTCCCGTTCGAGGGTGCGCAGCTCATCGCGCAACCGCTCGATCTCGGCCTCTGCGTCGAAGACGGATGCCTGCGCGAGCTCGTACGCCTCGGCGAGCTCCCCCTGCGCGTCAGGCCCGAGCGGCGAGTCGCCCTCGCTGTCGGCGAGGGCCTCCTCGGCTGCGGTGCGCCGCTGCGCCGCCGCGTCGAGCTGGTTCTGCTGACGCAGCACCTCGCCGCGCAGCGCCGCGAGACGCTGGGCTGCGGCATCCGCCTGCCCTGCCAATTTGGTCAGTTCGAGGTCGTGCCTCGAGATCAGCTCGGCCTGCGCCGCGACTTCCTCGTCGATGGCGTCGAGGCGGGCACGCGTCGCCCGGGTCGCGTCCTGGGCGGCGGCGAGCCCGGCTTCGGCATCCGTCACGGCGCCGCGCAGCGTCTCGGCCTCCGCCCGTGCCTCGTCGACCGCCGCCTGCGTCACGCCCTGGACCGCCTCCGGGGCCTGCGACTCGGCCGACAGCAGGGCGATCTTCTGGCGGGCGAGGGTGTCGAGGCCGCGCACGCGCTCCAGCACCGATTCCAGGCCGTGTGCGACCGACCGCGCCCGGTCGACCGCGTCGCCGACCATGGCCGCCTCGATGCGGCCGATGCGCAGCCGCTTCTGCTCGAGCTGCTCCTGCAGCACGATGCGCTCGGAGTGCCGCGCCTGCTCGTCGCGGCCGTAGTTCTCGAGCTGGGTTCGCAGGGTCACGACCTCGTCGGCGAGCAGGCGCGCCCGGGCGTCCCGCACGACCGCCGCCACCGTCTGCGCCTGGCGCGCGACCTCGGCCTGCTTGCCGAGCGGCTTGAGCTGCCGCCGGATCTCGCCGGCGAGGTCGGACAGGCGGGTGAGGTTCGTCTGCATCGCCTCGAGCTTGCGCAGCGTCTTCTCTTTGCGGCGGCGGTGCTTCAAGATGCCGGCGGCTTCCTCGATGAAACCGCGGCGCTCGTCGGCCGTCGCATGCAGCACCTGATCGAGCTGGCCCTGCCCGACGATGACGTGCATCTCGCGGCCGAGCCCGGAATCCGACAGCAGCTCCTGCACGTCGAGCAGGCGGCAGGATTCGCCGTTGATGGCGTACTCGCTGCCGCCGTTGCGGAACAGCGTGCGCGAGATCGTCACCTCGGTGTACTCGATCGGCAGCGCGCCGTCGCTGTTGTCGATGGTCAGGGTCACCTCGGCGCGGCCGAGCGGGCCGCGGGTCGCGGTGCCGGCGAAGATGACGTCCTCCATCTTGCCGCCGCGCAGGGTCTTGGCCCCCTGCTCCCCCATGACCCAGGCGAGCGCGTCGACGACGTTGGACTTGCCGGAGCCGTTCGGGCCGACGACACACGTCACACCGGGTTCGAAGGCGAAAGTCGTCGGCTGCGCGAAGGACTTGAACCCCTTCAGGGTCAGGCTCTTCAGGTGCAACGACGGGTCCTTTCGCTAGTCGCTGTGCATTACCGTAGCCGCTGATCGCGCGGGCAGAAGTGCGACGAGCGGTTCATGAACGAGACGCGCACGATCGGGGTGCCGCAGCGCGGGCACGGCTCGCCCTCGCGCCCGTAGGCGTTCAGCGAGTGGGCGAAGTAGCCCGCCTGCCCGTTCACGTTCACGTACTGCGCGTCGAAGCTCGTGCCGCCCTCGATGAGCGCTTTGCCCAGCACGAGGCGGATCTCGCCGAGCAGCAGCTTCGCCTTCGCGCGGCTGAGCGTGTTCGCGGGCTGCTCCGGGTGGATGCGGGCGGCCCACAGCGCCTCGTCCGCATAGATGTTGCCGACGCCGCTGATCGCGCGCTGGTCGAGCAGCACGCGCTTGATCGCGCTGTTCTTCCGCGTGAGCGCGGCGAGGAATGCGCGATCGTCGAAGAGCTCGTCGAGCGGGTCACGGGCGATGTGCGCCACCTGGGTGGGCACGAGGTCCCCGGCATCCGTCGCCACCAGCTCGTCGAGCGCGAGCGATCCGAAGGTGCGCTGGTCTCTGAAGAAGACGGCGAGTTCTTGCAGCGACGGATGCCGCAGCTCGATCCGCACCCGGACGTGAGGTTCGTCCTCCGGCCGCACCCACGGCTCCCGCAGCAGCAGCTGCCCCGTCATGCCGAGGTGCGCGAGGACGGCCTCGTGCGCGTCCTCGAGCGGGATCCAGATGAACTTGCCGCGGCGATGCGGCTCCAGCATCCGTCGCCCCACCAGCCGGTCGGCGAACGAGCCACGCCGATGCTCGTGGCGTGTGATCGCCCGCGCGTCGTACACGTCCACCGCCGTGATGACGGCACCGGTGACGGCCGGCGCGAGGCCGAGGCGCACCACCTCGACCTCGGGAAGCTCAGGCACCCGCGCTCGTGGCCTGGGTCCAGGCGTCGAGGGCCGCCGCCATCTCGGCGTGCTTCTTGCTGGTGCCCTCGCCATGACCGGTCGCGACGCCGTCGACGGTGACGGTCGCGTGGAAGGTCTTCGCGTGGTCGGGACCCGTGCCGGTGACGTCGTAGACCGGGGCAGGCGCGTGGCGCTCGTCGGCGAGCTCCTGCAGGGCGGTCTTCGGGTCGAGCGCGGCGCCGAAGCGCGCCGGGTCGGTCATGAGCGGCGCGACGAGGCGCAGCACGAGCGCCGTCGCCTCGTCGGGGCCGGCGGAGAGGAAGGTCGCGCCGATGATCGCCTCGACGGTGTCGGCGAGGATCGACACCTTGCGCCGGCCGCCGGTGAGCTCCTCGCCGCGACCGAGGCGCAGGAACTCACCGAGGCCGAGGCTGCGCGCGATCTCGGCGAGGGCGACGCCGGAGACGACCGACGCGCGGCGCTTGGCCAGCGCGCCCTCGTCGAGCTCGGGGTTGTCGCGATACAGGCGCACCGTGACGGCCTGGCCGAGGATCGAATCGCCGAGGAACTCGAGGCGCTCGTTGTGCGGCAGTCCGCCGTTCTCGTAGGCGAACGAGCGGTGCGTCAGCGCGAGCGTGAGGAGCTCGGGGTCGATGGCGACCCCTAAACGTGACTGAAGGGCGTCCAGTCCCGGACGCCCTTCAGGGGTGTTGCCGCTAGGCATGCGCTTACGCGTCTGCGACCTTGCGGCCCTTGTACTCGAGGTACAGCTCGGTGCCCTGCGAGTCGGTGACGACCTTCGCACGGTGCGGCAGGCTGTAGGTCACGCGACCGTTCTCGACGGTCTTGACGAGCGTCGGGACCTCTGCCTTCCATTGCGAGCGACGGGCACGCGTGTTGGAGCGCGACTGCTTGCGCTTGGGAACAGCCATGGCTATCTCTCTTCTGTGTCGGTGCCGGTGATGCCGGCTTCGGTGTCTTCGGAAGCTCGGAAGTCCGCAAGCGCAGCCCAACGGGGGTCTGTGTTTTCACGGGGCTTGCGGTCCGGGTGATCCGCCAACCGCTCACCGGTCTCTGGGTCGAGACCAGGGCAGTCGGGGCGACACACCGGCTGGAATGGCAGTGACAGCACCACCGAATCCCTGACCAGAGGTTCAAGATCCACGTGGTCATCGTGAACCTCGAAGTCAAAAGCTTCGTCGCCAGTGTACGCGAACAGCTCTTGGAAATCGACTTGGAGCGCCTGCGACACGTCGGTCAGGCAGCGCACGCACTGGCCCTCGGCCGTGGTGTCGACCTCGCCCGAGGCGAGGATGCCGTCGTGCAGCACCTCGAGGCGCAACTCGATCTGCATCGGCGCGCCGGCGGGAACGGCGATCATCCCCTCCCCCAGCTTCTCGGGGACGGCGAGGTCGAGCGTCAGCTCCTTGCTCTGCCCGGGCTGGTGCATGAGGTCGAAGACGGCGACCGAATACGGATTCTTGGCGGCACTCACAACCTTCGATCATACGTCGACGCGTGCACGGCCGCCCGCCCGCGCTCGCCGATGGCCGTGAACAGCGAGCGGGGCGCAACGGTGGCGATGAGCCGGGTCGTCCAGTGCCGTGACGCGCGCATGGCGGCGGTCACGCGCACGGTCTTGTCGGCGAGCTCGAAATAGCGGCCCCACGGGCGGGGCGGCCCGAATGCGGTGAGCTCGACCTGTTCGAGGATGTCGTCGAGGTCCCGCTGGTGCGCGGCGTCCGGATGCCAGTCGGCGCGCAGCCGCGCGGCGAACGCCCGCGGTGTCTCGGCCGGCGCGGCCCCGAAGCCGAGGTCCTGTGCGGTGTCTCTGATCTCGGCCCACGCGACGTCGGGCGGCGCGCCCTCCTCGCGCAGGCGGGTGAGCCGCCCGCGACGGCGCAGAACGCGCGCGACCGCGGGCGATGCGAGCACGGCGAGGAGCACGAGAATGCCGAGCATGAGCGGCACCCCGTTGCTCGCCGCGACGGCATTGGGGCTGCTCGCCTGCTGCTCATCCGGCAGGGCGCGCGCGCTCGGCGTCGGCGACGGCGCGGCAGACGGGGCCGTGCTCGCCTGCGGGGCCGAGGTCGCACCGGTCTCGGGCGTGGTGCTCACCGTGTAGGAGGGCGCCGAGCCCCGGCTCACGGTCGGCTCGAAGTTCACCCAGCCGACGCCGGGGAAGTACAGCTGCGGCCAGGCGTGCAGGTCGCTGGAGTCCACCTGGTAGGTGACGCGCGTGCCCGTCGTCTGGATCGGCGAGCCGGGCAGGTAGCCGATGGCGATGCGGCTCGGGATGCCGAGCACCCGGGCGATCACCGCCATCGCGCTCGCGAAGTGCACGCAGTAGCCCTCGCGCACCTGGAGGAACTTGGCGATCACCGCGAGGCTCGCGCCGTCGACGGTGTCGGGCGAGTCCGTCGAGTAGGTGTACCCGTTGAGCGAGCTCTGGAAGTACTGCTGGATCGCGAGGGCGATGTCGAACTCGCTCGTCGACGCGGCGCCCGCAGCGATCTCGTTCGCGGTGTCGGTGATGATCGCCGGCACGTCGCCCGGAAGCTCGAGATCGGCGCTCACGTCGGTGAAGTCCTGCTGCGCGGCCGCTCCCTGTGCGGCGAGCTGAGCCGCGGTCGGCTCGAGATCGAGGCTCTTCGTCTTGTAGCTCTGGCCGTTCAGATTGCCGTCCTGGGCGAAGAGCGTGAGGTCGGAGGCCTGGTAGGTCTGCACGCCCCGCTGACCGCTGACGCTCGTCGCGGGGTACGGCGCCGGCAGCCAGGAGCTGCGCAGGTTCTGCACGGAGATCCACGACGTGGTCTGCTTCGCCGAGATGCCGAGGCTCCGGTCGAGGCCGGGAACGGCCGCGAGCCTGCTGCCGCCCTGCAGCGGGGACACCTTGCCGGGGGTGTGCGTCCAATTGGTGCCGCGGATGGTGTCGAGGGTCGTGAGCTGCAGGTACGGAGCGTTCGTCGCCGAGGTCGTGTATTCCAGCACGTTGACCGGGTCCGGCCGACGCAGGTCTGCACCGAGATCGATGAGCGGGTTCACGCCGTTGCCCACAGACACGGGGCCGGCCTGCGCGGTGCGGCCCTGCTCGACGAATCCGGGCGCGGTCGCCGAGACCACGAGCGCGATGAGCGTGGCGGACGCTCCGACCGCGAGCGCCACCGCTCCGCCGCCGCGCGAGCCGAGGCGCAATCGCCCGTCCGCGGCCAGCAGCACGAGCCAGGAAGCGGCCCCGGCGCCGAGCGCGATCAGGCTGAGGCCGCCCGGCTGCAGGATGGCCGGCACGACGAGCACCCCGCCGACCACGACCGCCGTGACCGCGGGCACGCGCAGCACGACCGCAATCAGATCGAGCAGGATCGTGAGGGCACCGCCGAACAGCACGATGAAGAAGATCAGCTCGGGCAGGGGCTCGGCGGGCGTGCGCTGGTCCTGGATCGCGAACATCGCCTTCTCGAAGAGGACGACGACGCCGTGCACCGACTCCGGAGTCGGGATCAGCCCGAGCAGCGCCTGGCGCGGCACATAGATGAGCTGGATCAGCAGAACGAAGACCACCGCGTCGAGGACGAGAGCGAGCCAGGCGCGCACGCCGACGCTGCGCAGTGCGGCGGGGATCGTGAGCAGCAGCGCCGAGATGCCGACGAGGGCGAACCACCAGCCGCCGCCCTGGATGAGGCCGACGAGCGCGATGCTGCACGCGATCACCTCGAGGAAGAGCCCGATGGACAGATTCCACGAGCCGCGCGTGGCGACGAGCGGCGCGGTCAGACGCGCCTGGCGGCGGTCAAGCATCGCGCGCCCCCGCGAGGCCCGCGGTCGAGGCGTGCAGCTGGGCCGCCATGGCGAGCGACCACGCGGCCGCGGCATCCGTCTTGCCATCGACCTCGACGCACACCCATCCTGCGCTCTCGAGCGGCTCGCGCGCCGTCTGCGCGGCCGGAGTCAGCAGGAACGCGACCGCCGGCGCGGCGTAGCGGCGCATCGGCGCGAGCTCCGCCCAGCGCCGCGGGTCGCCGTCGACGAGCACGAGGAAGGTGGGCGATGCCGCCCGCCCGCCTCGCAACGACGCGGCGAACCGACCGGATGCGTCGCCGCCCGTGTCCCGCGTCTGCTCGATGCCTGCGAGCTGGGCGAGGAGCACCTGATCGCCGCCCGGAAGCTCGTAGCTGCCGGAGAGCTGCCGCCCGCCGGTCTCGTGCACGCCCACGAGATAGCCGAGCGCGAGCAGATGGGACGCAACGGATGCCGCGAGCTCGACGCCTTGCTCGAAGGGCCCGTCGTCGCCGCCGTGCTCCTTCAGCGTGTCGATCAGCACCCAGGCCTGCGGGTTGCTGAGCTGCTCCTCCTGCCGCACCATCAGCTGGTCGAGGCGCGCCGTCGCCCGCCACTGCACGCGGCGCAGGGCGTCGCCCGGACGGTACTCGCGCGGGATGACCTCGTCAGAGCTCGGGATCGAATGCCGCACCAGCTCGGGGTCCATGCCCTCGCCGCGCGCCTCTGCCGTTCCGCCGCGTCCCAGCACGCTCACCTTCGGCGTGACCAGCAGCATTTTCGACTCGCCCACGGCGTAGCCGCCGCGCGCCAGGCCGAACGGATCGGTGTGCGAGACGAGCAGGGGGCCGAGCAGATACGCACCCCGCCGTCGGGCGCGGGCGGTATAGCGCAGCGTGACGGAATCCGCGCCGTGGACTCCAGCAGCGCCCCGGGCTGCGAGCGGCGGAAGCGCACGCACCTGCGGCCCCGCGAAGCCCGCAGGCAGCCGGTCGGTCCAGCGCATCGCCGGAACCGGGCGGCCGGCGACGTTGCGCATGTCGAGCCGCACCTGGGTCTGCTCGCCTGCGGCGACGGCCGCAGGCGAATAGGAGCGCGTCACGGCGAGCCATGGCCGGTCGAGAGCGACCGCGATCATCGCCCCGAGCGGCGCCAGGGTGAGCAGCAGGCCCGCGAACAGCAGGTCGACGCGCGAGAACCAGCCGGCCGCCCCGAGCAGCAGGACCCCGCACGCGCCCACGACCCAGCCGCGCAGCGTCGGCATGGGGCGGGAGTGGAAGGCCATCTAGTGTCCTGAGGGAACGGGTGTCGCCTGGACGATGCGCTGCACGATCTCGGCGACGAGCGCGGTCGTCTCGTGCTGCTTCCCGAGCGCGCGGCTGGTCGGCAGCAGCCGGTGGCCGAGTACCGGCACGGCGAGTGCGTCGATGTCGTCCGGCAAGACGAAGTCGCGCCCCGCGATCGCCGCACGGGCCTTCGCCGCCCGGACGAGCTGCAGTGTGGCGCGAGGGCTCGCGCCGAGCCGGATGTCCTGGTCGTCACGGGTCGCACGGGCGATCGCGACGGCGTACTGCTTGACGGCGCCGGAGGTGAACACGGCGCGCACCCCCGCCATCATCTGCCGCAGCGCGTCGAGGCCGACCACGGGCTCGAGCGACTCGATGGGGTTCACGGTGTCGCGGGCTCCCAGCATCTCGACCTCGTTCGCGGCATCCGGGTACCCCATCGCGATCCTGGCCATGAAGCGGTCGCGCTGCGCCTCGGGCAGCGCGTAGGTGCCCTCCATCTCGACCGGGTTCTGGGTCGCGACCACGATGAACGGGCTCGCCAGGCGGTAGGTGCCGCCGTCGACCGACACCTGCCGCTCCTCCATCGCCTCGAGCAGCGCGGACTGCGTCTTGGGACTTGCGCGGTTGATCTCGTCGCCGATGACGATGTTCGCGAACACGGAGCCCGGCTTGAACTCGAACTCGCGGGTCGCCTGGTTGAAGACGCTGACGCCCGTGACGTCGCTCGGCAGCAGGTCGGGCGTGAACTGGATGCGGCTGATCGTGCCGTCGACCGCCTTGGCGAGCGACCTGGCGAGCATCGTCTTGCCGACGCCCGGCACGTCCTCGATGAGCAGGTGGCCCTCGGCGAGCAGCACCGTGAGAGCCGTGACCACCTGCTCGTGCTTGCCGTCGATGACCTGCTCGATGCTCGCGATGATGCGGCCGGCGACCTCGGCGAGGTCGGTCGTCTCGATCGAGTCGGTCGGCTCGCCCGGCTCGACCTCGTCGGGCACCGGTGTCGGAAGCGTCGTCATTGCGCCCGCACCGCCTCGAGCACCGCGGCGGGCACGTAGGGGGTCACGTCGCCGCCGAGCGCGATGACCTGGCGCACCAGAGTGCTCGACACCTGCGCGTTCTCGGGCTTGGGCAGCACGAAGACCGTCTCGACGCCGGCCAGGTGCTCGTTCACGATCGCCATAGGAGTCTCATACACCAGATCGGTGTGCGAACGGAGTCCCTTGACCAGGGCGGTCGCCCCCACCTGGGTGCAGTAGTCGGCGAGCAGCCCGGCGGAGTACTGCGCCACTTCGATGCGGCCCTGGATGCCGGCATCCGCCACGGCCTTCTCGATCACCGCCGCGCGGGCGTCGGCGCTGAGCAGACCGCCCGGCTTGTCGGGGTTGTGGACGACGAGCACGTGGACGCTGTCGAAGAGGCGCGCGGCGCGTTCGATGACGTCGAGGTGCCCCAGGGTGACCGGGTCGAATGAGCCCGGTACGACGGCGAGCCTGCTCATAGGCTCTCAGCCTAACCGCGCGGGACCGGTCATGAGCAGCACTCAGCCCTTCGAGAGGAACTCGCGCTCGGACTCGTCGAGGCGGCGATCGACCGCCTCTTTCAGCGGCGTGTGCTTGCGCAACGTCGGGTCGGAGTCGATGACGGATGCCGCGGCCGTGCGCGCGTCGCCGATGAGGTCGCCGTCCAGCGCCACCCGCAGCAGGCGCAGCGACGAGCGGCCGCCCGATTGGCGCGCGCCGAGCACGTCGCCCTCGCGCCGCAGCTCGAGGTCGATCTGCGCGAGCTCGAAGCCGTCGAGGTTGTTCGCGACGGCGTCGACACGGTCGCGCGCCAGCGTGTCCTCTTCGGCATAGGTGACGAAGAGACACACCCCGGGCACGCTGCCGCGGCCGACACGCCCGCGCAGCTGATGCAGCTGGCTCACGCCGAAGCGCTCGGCGTCGAGCACGATCATGGTGGAGGCGTTCGGCACGTCGACCCCGACCTCGATGACGGTGGTGGCGACGATCAGGTCGAGCTCGCGGCGGCCGAAGGCGCCCATCACCTCGTCCTTCTCGTCGGAGGACATGCGGCCGTGCAGCACCCCCATGCGCACACCCTCGAGGTCGGGACGCTGCTGCAGGTGCGCGAAGACGTCGGCGACGTTGGCGATGGGGTGCTTCGGTGAGGCATCCACCCCCTCCGCCGCCTCGTCGGCGTCGAGCTCGTCACCCTCCTCGACGTCCTTGGGACTGATGGCAGGGCAGACCACGAAGACCTGCCGGCCCTGGTCGATCTCTTCCTTGGCGCGCTTCCAGATGTTGTTGAACCAGGTCGGCTTCTCGGCGAGCGGCACGACGAAGCTCTCGATGCCCTGCCGCCCCTGCGGCAGCTGGCGGATCGTCGAGATGTCGAGATCGCCGAACACGGTCATCGCGACGGTGCGCGGAATCGGCGTGGCGGTCAGCACGAGCAGATGCGGCGGCGTCTTGCCCTTCGCCCGCAGCGTCTCGCGCTGCTCGACGCCGAAGCGGTGCTGCTCGTCGACGACGACGAGCCCGAGGTCGTAGAACTCGACGGCGTCGGAGAGCAGCGCGTGCGTGCCGACGACGATGCGCGCCTGACCGGTGACGATGCGCAGCAGCGCCTTCTTGCGCTCGGCGGCGGTGAGCTGGCCCGTGAGCAGCGTCGGCATGAGCTCGGCCGAGAGGTCGGGACCGAGCGCCCGGACGATCGAGCGGAGGTGCTGCGCCGCGAGCACCTCGGTCGGGGCGAGCAGGGCCGACTGGCCGCCCGAGTCGGCGACGGTCGCCATCGCGCGCACGGCGACGAGCGTCTTGCCGCTGCCGACCTCGCCCTGCACCAGCCGGTTCATCGGCACGTCGCGGGCGAGGTCGAAG
This sequence comes from Gryllotalpicola koreensis, assembly GCF_039538185.1. Taxonomy (NCBI): domain Bacteria; kingdom Bacillati; phylum Actinomycetota; class Actinomycetes; order Micrococcales; family Microbacteriaceae; genus Gryllotalpicola; species Gryllotalpicola koreensis. Next base: position 3,624 of record NZ_BAABBW010000002.1, on the reverse strand, counting down.
GCGAGCTCGGCCCCGACGAGGCCCTGGTCGGCGGTCAGCTCGAACGGCAGCGCCTCGTCGAGCCGTTCGGCGAATCCGCCAGGGATCGCCTTGCGCGGCAGCGTGTGCGCCGAGCGGCTCACGGCGCGCTGCTGCAAGAGCGCGGCCTGCAGCACGAAGGCCTCGTGGAAGCGCAGGGTGTCGCGGGCCCGGCGCCAGTCGGCGTCGGTCTCGGGCTGGTGGATCAGCCGCAGCGCGTCGAAGTAGCCGAGCAGGCCGCGCTCAGCACGCACGGCCTCGGGCAGCGGGTCGAGCACGTCCTCGGCGTCGAGCGCCTGGAGGGCGGTCGCCACCGTCTTCTGCACCGTCCAGCTGGGGATCGACGCCGTCGCCGGGTAGACCGGCAGCGGCTCGGTCGCCCAGCGTCGCGCACGCTCCTCATCGACCGCCGGGTCGGGCACCGCCCCCTCCTCGCCCTCGCCGAACAACTGGATCTCGGGATGCGTCAGCTGCGCCTCGCCCCTGAACCGCGTCACCTTGCCGGAGAACAGGCCGCGCGCGCCCTTCTTCAGCTGGTTCTCGCGCCACGGCTGGTTGAAGAACGTCGCGGTCATCTCGCTGCGCCCGTCGCTGATCGTCACGGTCTGGATCGTGCCGCGGCGGGTCTTGAACGGCTTGCTGCTCATGCGCAGCACCGTCGCGACAACGGTCGCCACCTCGCCGTCGGGCAGCTCGTCGAGGGCGGTCGGCTCGCCGCGGTGGGCGTAGCGCCGCGGGTATTGGCTCAGCAGGTCGGCGATCGTCACGAGCCCCCACGCCTTCTGGAACGCCGCCGCCGAGCGCCCGCCGATCACGACGCTGAGCTTGGTGTCGAGGCCGACCATGCTTCGGAGTCTAGAACACAGCTACGACATGGTCGGCGAGGCCCCGGTAGGTTGTGGATATGACCCGGATCATCGCGGGCGCCGCGGGGCGCGTGAGTCTCGCCGTGCCGAAGGCCGGGACCCGGCCGACGAGCGACCGCGTGCGCGAGGCGCTGTTCTCGGCGCTCGAGGCGCGGGACGCGCTCGACGGCGCGCGCGTGCTCGACCTGTATGCGGGGTCGGGGGCGCTCGGGCTCGAGGCGGCGAGTCGCGGGGCGGCAGCCGTCACGCTCGTCGAGAGGAACGCGTCCGCCGTGCGGGTAGCGAAGGCCAACGCGGCGCTCGTCACCCAGGCGATGCGGGCGGATGCCCCGCCGGTGAGCGTCGTGCAGAGCCCGGTCGCCTCCTTCCTGGCATCCGTCACCGGTCCCTTCGACCTGGTCTTGAGCGACCCGCCCTACGAGGTGTCGGATGCCGAGGTGGCGGCGGATCTTGAGGCGCTGGTGCCGCTGCTCGCCCCCGAAGCCCTCGTAGTCGTCGAGCGCTCGAGCCGCTCCCCCGAGCCGGTCTGGCCCACGGCGCTCACGCCGCTGAAGCCGAAGAAGTACGGCGAGACCACGGTGTGGTTCGCCAAGGCGTGATGCGTCGCCGGTTTCGGGCCTAAAACCGCTCGGGTTCGGCCCGAACGCGGCGACGCAACTGGACGGGGTGGGTCTAGCGGCGGCGCGTGCCGAAGATGCCGTCGAAGACACCCTTCAGCACCGTCTGGGTGGTTCGTGAGGTGAGCACCTTCACCGCGACCTTGCCGACCTGGGCGGCCTGCGTCTGGCGAACCTTCGCCTGACGCGCGGCCTCCTTCTCGGCGGCGGCGTGCTGCTTGGCATCCGTCGCCTGCTGCTTGGCCTGCGCCTTCGCATCTGCCTCTGCCTGCGCTTTCTCGGCCGCCGCGTTCAGCTTCGCGGTCAGGATCTCGCCGGCCGACTCGCGGTCGATCGGCGTGCCGTACTTCGCGAACAGCGGCGAGGCGCTGATGACGGCGTCGATCGCGGATTCCGGCGCGGTGGTCATCGACGACTGCGGGGCGCGCATGCGGGTCCAGGCGACGGGCGTCGGCGCGCCCGACTCGTTCATGACCGTCACGATCGCTTCACCGGTGCCGAGGCTCGTGAGCACCTCTTCGAGGTGGTAGCCCGACTTCGGGTAGGTGGACACTGTCGCGCGCAGCGCCTTCGCATCGTCGGGCGTGAACGCCCGCAGCGCGTGCTGCACGCGCGAGCCGAGCTGGGCAAGCACGTCCTCGTGCACGTCTTTCGGGGACTGCGTGATGAAGAACACGCCGACGCCCTTCGAGCGGATCAGCCGCACGGTCTGCGTGATCTGGGTGATGAACTCCTTGCTGGCATCCGTGAACAGCAGGTGCGCCTCGTCGAAGAAGAAGACGAGCTTCGGCTTCGGGGCGTCGCCGACCTCGGGGAGCCCGTTGTAGAGATCGGCGAGCAGCCACATGAGGAAGGTCGAGTAGAGCTGCGGCTGGTCGGCCACGCCCGGCACCTCGAGCAGGCTGACGATGCCACGGCCGTCGGATGCCTGGCGCAGGAACTCAGCCGTGTCGATCTCCGGCTCGCCGAAGAACGCTTCGGCGCCCGTCGCCGCGAAGCTCACCAGCTCGCGCAGGATCACCCCGGCCGTCGCGGGCGAGATGCCGCCGATGCCGGCGAGCTCGGCCTTGCCATCGGGGCTCGTGAGGTACTGCAGCACCGCGCGCAGGTCCTCGAGGTCGAGCAAGGCGAGGCCCTTCTCCTCGGCGTAATGGAAGACCAGGCCGAGGCTCGATTCCTGCACCTCGTTGAGGCCGAGCACGCGGGCGAGGAGCAGCGGCCCGAAGCCGGCGATCGTCGCGCGGATCGGCACGCCCTTCCCCTTGCCGCCCAGCGAGAACACCTCGGTCGGGAAGTGGGCGGGGGTCCAGTCCTGCCCGATCGCCTTCGTGCGCGCGAGCAGCTTGTCGCTCGGCTCGCCGTCGACCAAGAGGCCCGACAGATCGCCCTTGATGTCGGCCGCGAACACACTGACGCCGTTGGCCGAGAGCTGCTCGACGATCGACTGCAGCGTGCGCGTCTTGCCCGTTCCCGTGGCCCCCGCGATCAGGCCGTGGCGGTTCAGCATGCCGAGCGGGATGCGGATCTGCGCCTCTGGCAGCGGCTCGCCGTTGAGCAACGCCCCGAGCTCGAGACTCGTCTCGGTGAATCCGTAGCCGGCCGTGATCTTGTCGATGTCGGGCTGGCCGAGCGGGCCGGATGCGGCTTGCGCCGGGGGCACGGATGCCGCGGCCGCAGGCGCCGCTGGGGCGGCCGGCGCCGCCTGAGCCGCCGCTGCCGCGGCTTGGGCGGCAGCAGCCGCCTCCTGCGCCTTGCGCATGGCCTCTTCGGCTTGCTTCTGAAGTTCTTCCGCCTGCCGCTGCAGGTCCCCCGGATCGGTCATGAGGCGAGCATATTGCGGCGCGGTTCGGCTGTGGGGCCGCGCTGGTCGAGTAGCCCGCCAAGCGGGCGTATCGAGACCCCTCTTGCCGCGAAGCGGGTCTCGATACGCGCCCCTCGCGAGCAGAGCTCGCTCGGCGTCCGGCGCGCGACGACCCACTGGGTCGTCGCCGCTAAGTGTGGTGTCCGGGGAGGTTGGTCAGTCTGGTGACTGGTGGCTTGCCTCCGAGGGCGGAGTGGGCTCTGTGGTGATTGTAGAAGTGCAGCCAGGCCGGTAGCGCCTCGTCGCGTTGCGTGGTCGAGTC